>JAXGQB010000014.1:0-197057 GCA_040766655.1 Anaerolineae bacterium | reverse complement strand
GCGTGTGGAGGAGGGTGCCGGCGCGGCGTGAGAGGTGAGGGGTGCGCGGTTGCCGCCACGCCGCACGTGCTGCGTGACGGTGACCGCGCTCCCTGATGCGGCTGCGCCCGCGCCCACGCGTTGCGAGCGGGCAGTATCAACCGGTGCCTCCTGCACGTGTTGGACGGGCGAACTGCATGTTCAGCTCCGTGAACGGCGAGGCTGAGAGAATACCACAGTGATGAGGAGGTGCCAGCCATGACGACGGCCCAGGAATCGGTGGAGCAGTCTCGCGAGGCGTATCGCCCTGCGACCGTGCGGGTTCTCTTTGTCGGCGAGTCGCCGCCAGCGAATGGGACATTCTTCTACTTCGGCGACTCGAAACTCGCCCGGTGCACGCGAGAAGCGTTCGAGCGGGTGTACGGGCAGACTACGGACGTCCAGCAGTTCCTGGCGGACTTCCGCGAGCGAGGCTTCTACCTGGTCGACTTATGCCAGGCACCGGTGAATCGACTCGCGAGGCGATCTCGGCGCGCTGCGCGCCGCGCTTCCGTCAAGGAACTGGCCGACACTCTGCGAGAACTGCGTCCCAATCGAATCGTGGCAGTGATGAAGGCGATCGAGCCGGAGGTGGTACAGGCGATCGAGGCCGCCGGCTTGTTGGGTATATCCATGGACGCGCTGCCGTTCCCGGCCTATGGGCAGCAACGCGAGTATGTGGCGAGACTCGCGGCGCTACTGCAGAGAATCGGGTGACCAACTGGCGGCGAGGCCGGCGAGGATGCGGGCGTTGCGGGCGATGATGGCGGGAGTGGTGGGCATGGGGGGTGTCCTATTGAAGGTGGGGGTTATTATCAGCGGGGAAGGGCCGACCGGCAAACCTAAGAACCGCCGCGATCGACTCCGATACCCACTCATGCCACTGTCACCAGGCTCTGCGCGTTGTTCCTAGCGGGATGGCGTCCTTTTTGCACGCCTCTGACGTTCTGGCAATCGTCGAGACGGTGATCGAAGGAGGGTCAACCCGCAGCCCATCATGCATCCATCGCCACATTGGGTGTTCCGTCGAACCGTCCACAGTTCCGTTTCGCCCCATTCCGCCACTTTTCGTTTGACTTGCCCGGTACCATGTGATAGTTTTCTCAGCAGCGGCAGATGGTTTCTTCCCGCACGACAAATGCTGCCGTCACCCATCATTGATCCCGGGGGCTCTTCATCAAGAAAGGGAGGCGTCCATGAACCTGCGATCGCTCGGCCTTTGCGTTCTTCTGCTCGTGTTGCTCGCTTTGGCAGCCGCCAGCATCGTCGGCCCTGTCCCAGGAGCAGCCTCCGCGAGCGTCCTCGCCCCATCCTATGAGAACGAACCGGACGTCCAGCAGTATTTGATCCCACTGCCTGCCCCCGACCCGGCCTCCATCCAGGTCCCGCCGGGCATGATGCCCTGGCATGCAAGCTGGCTGGTGCAAACGCTGATCGCCGAACAGGCTGAGCCGCTGATGCGGGAGCTTGACCGGCTCGCTGCCCAAGGGAAGGTTTCCGGGTCCGAACTGCGGCCCGAATTGAATGCGGTTGAAGTCACAGCCGGGGGCAGCCTACCTGAGATGGCGTCTCTGGCTGGTCTGGCCCGTGGGGAGGTTCCCGTGACTGCCGATGCTGAGGGGGAAGCTTGCACGGCGGCGACCGCCGCCGCCCTGGAAGAGGTCGTGCGATCCAGGATCGAGACCCATCTCCTGGCTTCCGTAGCCCCAGCGGTTGCTTCCCGGACGAACCCGAGCATCGACCTTTATCTTGCGCCAGGTGCAAACGCTGCCACCGTCTACAGCTACGTGTACGGAGTCACTGATCCCCAGGTTCCCGTCGGCATGCGCCTGGTGCGCGCGGGGCAGTCGCTCGTGTCTGCCTCGACCTTGAGCGATGCCACCGGGGCATATGCCTTCTATCCTTCCTATGGCTACTGCTCGACGACTTACTACGACGAGCCACAAAAGCGGACATATCAATGGGCACTACAGCTCGGCGATGTTGTCGAAATCACGGCTGCCGGCCGCACCGTCTCTACGGTAGTGACAGCGCTCTCCGCCTGGATGGACCCCATCGCCGACGTTGTGGCGGGAAGCACCGGGGCGGGACGGAGCGTGGAGATCGTCGCATCTCAGTCCGAAGCGCAGGACCGCTGCTCGTCATCCACGCATTCCCAGACGGTCTCGTCCGAGGCAGACGGCAGCTTCAGCACGAGCTGGGGGGGCCAGGTCAACTTCGACCACAGCGCAATGAGTCGCATCTGCGCCCGCGATGCGGCCGGCAACGGACCCTGCGCGATGGTTCCGGCGTTCCACCTGTCGTTCAGTCCCTTGACCCGCGATCCCAATCGGCTCACGATGGTCGGCCAGGTGAAACCGGGCGCGCAGTTCACTGCCCGCCTGGTCCGCGCCGGAGCGTTGGTTGCTGAGACGAGCGGCCAGGCCACGCCAGGTGGCTATGTCCGGGCCACGTTTGGAAGCACGTGGCCCAAACCCGGCGATGTAGCGCACTTATCCAGCGGTGGAATCAGCATCGAGTACACCGTCAGCTCACTCAGCGCGTCACTGGATCATGAAACCGATGCTTTGACCGGCCAGGCCCAGCCCGGGCGACAGGTGCGGGCCACCTTCGTGCGGCGCGGACTGGCAATGTCTGCTGAGGGCCTGCTACCAACCTCGTGTCAGTCAGCAACCGGTTGCGGGGCGATGGCGGCAGATGCGTCGGGATCCTTTGATCGAGCTGCCCCCTTCGACATCGTGCGCGGCGACTACGTCAGCTTGACCGCCTATGACGAGGCAGGCAACTCCCAGGAGAGCCTGCCGGTCAACGCTCTGGCCATCTACACAGACCAGACGCTTCCTTCGGTGGGTGGATACTGGGCTCCCCCGGGGGCCGTCAGCCTGTCGGTTCGTGTCTACAGCAGTAGCAACGTCTTGAAGACTTCCAGCAGTGCGCTCGTCGAGGCCTGGGATGGTTCCTTCCGCGCAGATTTCAGTTCCTCCTCTGGGATTGCACCAGGCGACCGTGTCGACGTGCAAGCCACTAACAGCGCTTCCATCGAAAGCATGACCGTGCAGGCCCTCTCGGCCAGGCTTGACAGAGAGACTGGACGGCTCACCGGGGCGTCATCAGGTGGACGCTTCATCGCGGTGCCGGCGACGTACCGATGCGATCCCGCGCTGTCCGGCGTGCGGGCCGCCTCGTGCGTAGATCAGAACTTGCCGGCCGGGAGCTACGGTCTGACCTTCCCGGATCTGCAGTTCAGCGGCGGGGACTCGGCAAACGTCTACGTCGCCGGGCCTGATGGTCACTATACCGCGACCAGCCCAGACACCTTCTGGGTGAGATCGTACATCGGGGATGACTTTGTCTACGGAAACACAGAGACGAAAGGCAGTTCGGTGACAGCCACCCTCTGGCGCAGCGGCATTCAGGAGGCCAGATGCACCTCCTACAGCTCGGGTTGGTGGTGGGCGTGTTACCTGACCGGCGCGGCTATCAGCCCAGGTGACACCTTGCACGTGAAGACCACCGACGGCGACGAAGTGTCGCTGTTGATCCCAGAGCTGACCGCCAAGGGTGCTGACGCGCCGGCCCGCTTGTACGGCAAGTCGCCCGCACACCAGTCTGTTTTCGCATCGGTCTGGGAGGTGATCCGGGTCTGGTGGAACAACCGCTATAGAACCACTTCAACTCATTATAGCAGAGCGTCGGGCCAGACAGACTCTGGCGGGAACTACAGCATCCCGTTTGCGGGGCTGCGTACCCCTGCCACCATGTCGGCCTCGATTTGCCTGCCTGTTCGTCCAAGCAGTCCTTGTAGCAACTGGGAATTGGACTACTGCTATCCGGAGGGACACCGCCTGACGGCGAGTTCTCCCTACCCTGTCGCACCGGGACCGGATGCCTATGAGGGAGACGATACTCAAAGCACGGCGCGTCACTACAGCGGTCCCCAGCATCACTCATTCGACAGTGTGGACGATGTAGATTGGGTGAAGTTCGAGGTGCCGCAGGATTATGTCGCGAACCGGACCTCCTACGCGATCGGGACCTTCAACCTGGCTTCAGGCGCACTCCACGACATGACGCTGTATCAAGCTGACGGGCAGACTGTCCTGCAGCAATGGCGCGTCGACAGCTCGGAGGGCCAGCCGAGTCTGATGACCTGGAGTCCTCAGATCGCAGGCACATACTACCTGCGCATCGCGCGGCCGGCGGGAGTGGGTGAGATCTTCTGCGGTGACGTCTACGACCTGAGCATCCGGGCGATGACCGAGCGGATCTACCTGCCGCTGGTTCTTCGGTGAGCTCCTCGGGTGCCAGGTTGCGCGGGCCCGAGGCGGTCTGGTTGGCCGCTGGAATCCTCGCGCCTCTGGTGTTCAACCCGGCCGGCTGCAACGCCTTCGAGCTGCCTAAGTCCCTTGTGGTGCAGGCCCTCGCACTCACTGCGATCCTGTCCGTGCTGCTCGCGTCGAGTCGTGGCGAACCGGGCGTTCGCGGCGCAGCGAGGCGATCCTCGCCGCTACTGTTTTCCATCGCCGCGCTCGGCGCGACCATCTTGCTGAGCACGGTCTTCTCCAGCAACGTCTTGCTGAGCCTATGGGGATCACATGCGCGACAGCAAGGCATGCTGACACTTGTGGCCTACCTGACCCTCGCCGCGGTTGTCGCCACGCAACTGCGTACATGGGCCGAGGCCCTGCGGCTGATGCGGGCGATTGTATGGGGCAGCGTGCCAGTGGTGGTCTATGGCCTGATCCAGGCGTTCGGCTTCGACCCTCTGCCTTGGCGAACCGACGCTGCATCGCCGGTCCTGTCCACCATCGGCCGGGCCAACTTCCTCGGCTCCTACCTGGTCCTGGTCGGCCCCCTGACGCTGGCCCTGGCTCGGCTGTCCCCCCGAAGATGGGCATACCTACTGCTGCTCGCCGGTCAATTGCTCGTCCTTGTGCTGACGGAGGGTCGCAGCGCATGGATCGGTTTGGGCGTCGCAGGGCTGGCCTTCGCGCTGCTGTGGGCCGCGGTTGCACAAAGACCTCGCCTGGCGCTCGCAGGTGTGATCTCGGCAGTGGCCATCGTTGTCGCCCTCGGTCTGCTCAACAGAGCAGCGCCTTCTGGCTGGCTCGCGAGTCTGCCGAGAATCGACCGGCTTGCCACGCTGGGCGACACTTCCTCCGGGTCAACCGCGGCGCGACTCACGATGTGGAGAGCCGCGCTCCCCCTCGCAGCGAGCCGGCTCTGGCTGGGCTATGGTCCGGAGACGACCGAGCTGGCGTTTGCGGCGGTTTACCCGCCTCAACTGGTCTATTATCAGGGCCGTGATGCCGCTGTAGATCGCGTTCACAATCTATGGCTGGACCAGGCCTTGAGCAGCGGCGTGCTTGGCGTGCTTGCATTGGCCAGCGTACTGGTCGTGTTCGGCTGGTTGGTGGTGCGCGTCCTGCGCGGGCCGTCAGGGCATCAGGTGAAACTCATCGCCGTCGCACTCGCATCAGCCGCAGCCGGGCACGTCACCGACCTGCAGTTCAGCTTCGACCTAACGACGACGGCAACCATTTTCTGGCTTATCGTGGGCTTGGGCGCCGCATTAGGACGGGGTCTGGCCTCTGATCCAGAAGATGTGAAGGCTACACAGCGACGCTCTGAGGGCTGGATCTCCAGGTCGCAAGCCTGGGGACTCGCAGCATGGGGCACCGGCATCTTGGCGGTGGGAGTGCTCTGCATGCGGCCGCTGTTGGCTGATATTGCTTGCTTTCGTGCTGGGAACACGCGCTTGCCCGTCGCCGAACGCCTGGAGGCGGCCGCCTCGGCGACGCGTCTTTGGCCCGTTCAAGTGGAGTACCACCGTCGACTGGCCGCGGTCCAAGGCCAAGCGGGCCAGACGGCCGCGGCAGAGGCAAGTCTGCAAGTCGCAATCCGAATGACGCCGGCCGATCCGGATCTCCGTGCATCTCTGGGTGATCTCTATGCACAGTGGGGCGAAACGGAGCCCGAACGCATCGATCAAGCCGCAGCTCAATATCGGCAAGCAATCCGGATGTCACCGAACGTCGCCACCTACCACGTCGCGTTGGGAGCAGTCCTTGCCCGGCAGGGTCAAGGAGCTGCAGCCATCGAGGCGCTGGAACGCGCGACGGCCCTGGACGCCACGAACGGTGTGGCCTTCGCCTACCTGTCCACCCTGTATCGCTCTGCCGAGCGAACTGCGGACGCCGACGCAGCCGAGCAGGAGGCGATCACATGGGGAGCAGGCGACCTGCTTGGCGCGACACCATGACACGCACCACTTCAGATGCCTGAGAGCTCGGAGGGGCCGCTACGGACGTGACCGCCGGACGTGCTCCCAAAATCACGGCGTCCCAGAACGGTCAGCCGATCGAGGAACTCCCATTGGCCGAGCCGGCTGCAATTGTCGTCGAGTACTCCGATGGTGACGTCGCCGGTGTCGTCGAAGACACACTGGCGCTGTACGTGTGGACGGGCGACGCGTGGTCTCCGGCAGAGAGCACCTGCACGCCGCCAGCCAGCCCAGTGTTGGACGATGCGGGCAATCGAGTCACCACCTCGGTGTGTCACTTCAGCCGATTCGCCTTGTTCGGCGAGCCAAAAGAGAAGGTCTACCTTCCGCTGATCCTGAGGTAGACGTAGAAGCGTCGAAGCGTGCGCAGCGTGGGGTCTGAGCATCGTGTGACGGTTTGGCGGGGCGCGAGGGGCAGTCATCACCTCGCAGGCGAGCAGGACGTCGCCGTGTCACCCAATGGGCCGGCGAATATGGCGTGTGGTTTCTATTCAGACCAGAGGTCTTCGAGGTGCTTGCGACCGGCCGCCAGGGCCTGCTGCTCCAGGAAGCGCTTGATGGCCGGCCAGGAGGCTTGTCGGATCATCTGCGGCATGGGGGTGGTTTCGGCGTCAGCAAAGTAGGTCAAGGCACGTACCGCGCTGACGGCAAAGGAGCGCACCCGCGCGTACTTCACCGCAGCCACCTCGAACAGCCGCTCTAGAGGTGTCTGCTGCAGGATGAAGTAGAGGTCAATGTAGTCCTTACGCGTGCCTCGCGCCATGATAGCTGCCAGCTTCATGGCACCGATCTCCTCGATGGTGGCGACAGGTACGCCTTCGAGCAGCAGCGGCGCCTGCGTCAAGGGATAGTGCGTCAACTGGAAGAAGCTGACGCCGACCCCGCGCCAACTGGCGACGAAGGTCATATCCTTATCGAAGCTGATGGCGAGGGTGGGATCGTCGAAAGCCATGCGCAGCGCAGACCGCTCGTCAGGCCCGACTGCATCCGGGGCGGATGCAAAGAAATCGAGGTCAATCGAGAAGCGGTGGCCCAGGTGCAGCGCGAGACCGGTACCGCCGGCCAGGTAGTAGCGCTGGATGAAGGGCAGGGCGGCGGCGATCTGGAAGGCTTGCCTGGTCTCAGGCGTCAGCGCCTGCCAATGGGGGGTCAGAAGGGCCATACTTGCCTGGCCTCCGCGGCAAACGGCGAACGCTGCCAGCGGCGCAGGCCGAGCAGTTTACGCCAGTATGTGAAAGTCGCGGGCGACAGCTGGCGCTCGCCGTGCAGCCGGACGTACTCGCGAATGCGCTTACGGCCATAGGCGGCCATCAACCAGCGGATCTCCTCCCAGGTACCGTACTCGAGTGTGCGCTGGACGATCAGATCGGCGTCCTCCTCGCGGTCGAGCCGGCGCGGATCATACTCCTGGAAATAGGGCCACAAGCCACTGGGGATGACGGCGCTGGTCATGCGGTTCACTCTCTGGTCATGTCATATTGAGGTCAATCGCCTCATCACTGCGCAGATTATAGCATTGCCTGGCGACCCGACCAAGCTCGACCGTTCAGCAGTCTGTTGCTGATCCAGCGGCCACACCCTCGAACGGCTGCAGTCGTCCCACCCAATCTCGATCCAGGCCGAAGTAATGTGTACAGCGCGCGATGTTGAGCAGGCGTCGAGCACCTCTGTCCGCCGCGACCGAACGTTCGGGGTTACTCGTTCGCGATCGCCTCAATCCCATTCAGCCAGACATCTGACACTCTCGCCGCTGCTTCGGGCTTCAAGCAGCTTGCGTAACGTCGCCGGGTTCCCCACCCGGCCTCTGTCGATGCCATCACGAAGGTCGCACGCACGAACGAACGCTGCAGCGGTCCACGGCTGGACCTTCTGAGCGTCATTGTCGCGCAGCGGCGTTGGCGATGGTGCACGGAGCGTTAATCAGCGTTTACGGGCGCGAGGGTGCTGCAGTTCCTGCCGCAGCAGCAGGTAGAACTCCTCCATGGCTTCTTGCTCATACCAGGGATGGTGACCGCAGTGCGCTAGTAGCACGAACTTGAAGTCGCGTAAGACCTTCGACAACGGGGCGCTGACTCCCGCTGCCGGATGAGGATCATAGTCTCCGTGTATCGCAGTGACCGGGCAAACGATCTTTCTTCCTGCTTCAATGAGCCTGCCGCTTCTTCGCATCGCATCAGCTTCAGGCCAAACCCTTTCGTAAATGTCCGGTCCGAACTCCGACGTATCGAGATCATCCGCGTCTCGGTGAACGATGGGGCGATATGAGTCCGCCCGATCGATGATCGATCCGAATTCCTCAAACACGGAGCGACTCACACCTCCTCGTTGCAGCATCGACATGATCTCTTCTACCCTTCGTCTTTCCGCCTCCGACATTCTCGAAAGCCGCGTTGTCATGATTCCGTCCGCGTAGTCTGGTTCGAAGGGTCCGCTGCTGATGAGGATCAGCTTCCTGACGAGTTGTGGCTCTTGAGCAGCCAGCAAGTAGGACAACCAGGCTCCCCACGACCAACCCGCCAGGACAACTGGCGTGCCGGCGAATTCCTCTATGGCTCGCTTCAGCTCATCGATTTGACCTTGCACAGAATTCTCGGTCTGAAGCGGTTCGATCACGCCGAAATCGGACGACAGCTGCTCAGCGACGGGTCTCATGCCTCCCGGTGCTCCCGGACCTCCATGAACAAGCACCACGTTGCGTGGCTGGGCACCATAGCTTCTTACCTTCATGGGTCTTCTCCTCGTCAGATCTTCCACTGCAAACAAAAAGGCCACCGCACCACTGGTTCCAGTGGCGGTGGCCTTTTTGTTTGTATGAGTCGCCAGGGACTCGAACCCTGAACCCTCTGATTAAGAGTCAGATGCTCTGCCAATTGAGCTAGCGACCCACGCGGAAAACCACAGCAACCTTTCGTTACTGTGGTAGCCATTATATTCATCAGCCGCCCTGAGGTCAAATCAGCGCCGTATTGCCCGTCGACGGCGACGCGGCTCTCCGGGCAAGCCAGGGGTTAGCCAGCCCTTCCGCGAAGACCGCAGGCCTCAGTCGGGGAACTTGTACTCCTCGCGCACGGGCGCGAAGGTCTCGAACACCCTGCACGGGGCCGCGCCCAACCTGACGCTGTGGCTCACGCCGCCCGGAATGACGTAGATGTCGCCGCTCTTCAACTGGCGCGTTTCCTCGCCGATCGTCATCTCCATCTCGCCGTCCATCACGATGCCTACCTGCTCGTGCGGATGGCTGTGCGCGGGGATGTCCGCACCGGGCGCCAGGTCGACGAGCGACATCAGCATGCGCTCGCCCCAGAAGGTGCGCGAGATGACGCCGGGCAGCAGCTCCCGGGGGGTCCGTGCCGTTGAGTCGAAGAAATACGCCATGATCCTCTCCTTGTATTTACGGTCGATGAAGTGCCTGACTATTCGTTGTCCATGATCTGGTCGATCCTGAACCGCGCGTCGAGGCGGGGCAGGTCGACCGAGCGCAGGCTCAGCCGCGCGCGCGTGTTCAGCGCCAGGTCCGACGGGAGGTGGATGGGCGTCTCCAGCGCCAGCTCGGGGATGATGAAGGTTCCGCTCGCGCCGCGCTTCTCCACCAGCACGCCCTCCCACTGCCGCTCGGGCTGCCCGGCCAGGAACACCAGCGTCCAATGCTTCTCCGATTGCGTCTCGGCCCGCCGCGACGCGCCAAGCGGCCCCTCGACCTCGCCGATCCGCTCGATGATGTCTGCCGGGGCCAGCGGCGCGCGGCCCGCCAGGTGGCCGCGCAGCTGCTGGTGCACCACCAGGTCCAGGTAGCGGCGCAGGGGGCTCGTCGCCTGGCTGTAGGCCGGCAGTCCCAGCCCGCTGTGCTCCGAGGGCACGCTGCGATACTGGCCGCGCTTCATCCTCCGCCGCAGCGCGGCCATATCGGCCATCGTCGCGGCCGGTCCGACGTTGGGCGCCGATTCGCCCGGTCGCGGGGCATCCGGCGCCTCCTGCGTCGCGTAGGGCAGGGGGATGCCGTGCGCCTGCGCATAGACTGCCACGGCCTCCCCGGCCAGGATCATGCAGTTCTCGACCACGGTCCGGCCGGGCGTCGTCAGCACGGGATAGATCTCGACCTGGCCCCCGCGCACGGTCACCTGCGTCTCGGGCAGGTCGATGCTGGCCGCGCCAGCAGCGCTGCGCCGGGCCTCGAATGCCCCGGCCACACGCTGCAGCGCATCGAACGGCGGCTCGCCGATGCGGTCGCTGGCTTCCTCGTACGTCAGGCGGTCGACGCGCACGATGCTCGGCACGATCTCAACCCCGGTGATGTGGCTCTCGTCGTCGAGGGAGATGCCGAACGACAACGCGGGGGAGAATTCGTTCAGGCCAAGGCCAAGCAGGGGAATGCTGGCGGGCGGCAGCATGGGCACCGCGCCCTCCGGCAGATAATGGGTCGTGCCTCGGCTCCGTGCCTCGAGGTCGATGGGATCGTCCGGACGGATGGCGGCCGCGGGATCGGCCACGTGCACCCACACCTTGCCCAGGCCCGGCCCGGGCTCCCAACCGAGCGCGTCGTCGGGTGTGTCGGTCCGGATGTCGTCGACCGCGTACGCGGGGAGGTGCGTCAGGTCGACGCGCGCGGGATCCGCCAGGAGCGCGGTCCATTCGGCGGACAGGGGCAGGTCGGGCGGCGCCAGGTTCAGCCGCTCACGCATCGGGTAGGGGTTCACGTGGGCGTCCCACGCACCCCACTCCAGCAGCGTGGCGTGCGCGTTGATGGGGCTTTCCTCGCGGCCCAGCGCGCGCAGCACCCGGCTGCGCTCCACGCGTCCGAACGCCAGATCCTCGACCTCGCGCAGGTAGCGCCCATCTTCGGGACCCACCGTTCCCTGCCGGGCGCGCGCCAGGAAGCCTTCCCAGGCCTGGCGTTCGGCGGCCTCCGCAGCGCGCTGCTCACGCGTCTGCGCCACCTCTTCCGCGGACGCGGCACGCACCGTGTCCCCCGCCACCCGGAAGTAGAGGCCTTCCGTCACCAGCTGCCAGGCCGCCCACGCGGTTGCGGGGGTGAACTCGCCGTATGCCAGCTCCGCGATCTCCCCCATCGTGGTGGGGCTCCCGGATAGAAGCTCCCACGCGGCCTCGACGTCCTCTGCCGCGGGCCCGATCCATACGTCTGCGAGCGAGCGGAGGGGCCCGGCATGGAGCAGGGAGACGTCCTTGGGCCGCACCCGGGCGGTCTCGCCGCCCTCCAGTTCGAGAGTCAGCTTGTCGCCGGCAGCGGCCGCGACGCGCGCGGGACGGGTGCGGTAGAGCACCAGGCTGTTGGTTGGGATGATCGGGTCAGACATTCCCGGAATAATACCACAAAGCGGAGCGCTGTGGTACCATGCCGGAGTTCAAACCTTAGCCGCCACCTGAGCAGTCCTTCGACTGCGCTCCCTTCGGGAGCTCCGCTCAGGATGCTCAGTCTTGGCGGGTCGGGAGTTTTCGGGCACCATGCGAATCGCACTGCTGGCACCGTTCGGGCTGCGGGCGAAGGGGACCGCGCGGGCGCGCGCGCTGCCCCTGGCGCGGGCGTTTGCGCGCGCGGGACACACGGTCGTGCTCTTCGTGCCCCCCTACGACAGCCCGGAGGATGCGGGCCGGCGCTCGGAGGATGCGGGCGTCTCGGTGCACCACGTGGCGCTGCCGCCCGGCGCCCAGACGCCGCCGTGGCACTGGCAGCTGGGCTGGCGCCTGTACCAGGCGGCGGTGCAGTGGCGCCCCGACGTGGTCCACGCGTTCAAGCCGAAGGGCCCGTCGGGCCTGGCCGCCACCCTCGTCTGGAGCCGGCGCCGCGGCGGGCGGCCCAGGCTGGTGGTCGACTCGGACGACTGGGAGGGTCCCGGCGGCTGGAACGACAACCCGGCCGCGGGCTACTCCGAGGGGCAGAAGCGGTTCTTTACCTGGCAGGAGCGCTACGGCCTCTCCCATGCGGACGCCTGGACGGTCACGAGCGCATGCCTGCGCGACCGGGCGGTCGCATTCGGCGCGCGGCCCGGCGACGTCCACATTCTGCACAACGGCGTTGCGGGGCCGGTGCAGGAGGGGGCGGAGCGTGCAGGCGAGCGCCAGGGTGCGATCCTGTACACGCGGTTTGCCGGCGTCCGTCCCGACGATGTCGCCGCGATCTGGGGCCAGGTACGCGGGCAGCTGCCCCAGGCGCGGCTGACGGTCGTCGGGAGGGGGCCGCAGGGCGAGGAGGGGGAACTGGCGGGCATCGCAGGCATCGATGCCGCGGGGTGGCTGGAGCCCGCAGAGGCTGCGGCCCGCTTCGTGTCGGCCAGGGTGGCCATCGCGCCCTGGATCGATTCGTCCGCCAATCGGGCGCGGCACAGCGCCAAGATCCTGGAGCTGATGGCGGCCGGCCTGCCCGTGGTCGCCTACGACGTGGGTGAGATGAGGGCGACGCTGGGACCGGGCGGGGTGGTCGCCCCACCGGAGGACGTCGAGGCGTTTGCTGCGGCCGTCGTGCGGCTGCTGCAGGACGAGGTGCACGCCGCGGCCCTGGGCGCGGCCGCGCACTCGCATGTGGACCAGCATTTCACGTGGGATCGGCTGGCTCAGATCGCGCTGGCGGCCTACAGGGGTTGACTGTTGACGAGTGTTGTCTTGAGGAACAGGGTAGCGCGGTGGGGGATGGTGCTGTTCTGGATGGCGGTGATCTTCTTCCTGTCCAGCCAGAGCACGCTGCCGTCCTTCGCGAACACGTGGGCCGATTGGCTGCAGGATATCGGCGGGCACTTCATCGCGTATGCGATCCTGGCTGCGTTGCTGTGGTGGGCGCTGACCGGGTCAGGCGTCTCCAGGCCGGCCGTGTGGGCGCTCCTGATCGCGCTGCTGTACGCGCTGAGCGACGAGTACCACCAGTCGTTCGTGCCCGGACGCCACCCCGATCTGCTCGATATCGCCACCGACATGGCCGGCGCGGCGGCCGCGCTGCTCTGGCTCAGCCGCCGTTTTCGCTCCCGTTAGCCTCGGCTGCCAGCCCCGGTCCTTCGATCGCCTCGATCAAGATCTCGCCGAACGCCCCGTCCTGGCTGACCCGGATTTGCTGGCGCTTGATGAGTTCCAGCACGGCCAGCAGGGTGACGATGATCTCCAGGCGATGGCGGGCGCGCGAGAGCAGCCCGCGGAAGGTGACGCGCTGCGTCCTCCCGGTGACCTCGCGGATGTGGACGATCTGATCCTGGATCGTCAGGTTGAAGGGGACCACCATCCCCTTCGGGATATCGACCGCCGCGGCATCGAGTGCGGCGAAGGCCTCCCTGGCCGCGGCCAGCAGCTCATCCAGCACGCCACCGGCCGGCTCCAGCCGCTGTTGCAGTTCCGGGGGCGGCGCGATCCGGCCATAGGTGTGCAGGCCGGCCTCCTCGATCGTTCGCAACGCCTGTGCCGCCTCCTTGAATCGCTTGTACTCGCGCAACTGCCGTGCCAGGGCCTCGGCCGGATCCTCTTCCTCCTCATCCTCGTCCTTGCCGGACCGGCCCTGCGGGAGGAGCAGCCGCGACTTGATCCACACGAGCTTGACTGCGACGACGAGGAAGTCGGCCAGCTGGCCGGCCTGGACATCCTCCATCTGTCGCACGTACTCGAGGAACTGGTCGGTTACGAGGGACAGAGAGACCGCCTCGATGTCCAGCTTCTCGCGCTCGATGAGCTGCAGCAGAAGATCGAGGGGACCTTCGAAGTCGGGCAGGCGGACCTGGTAGGCGTCGTCGCGGAGGAACGTGGACATCAGCGTGCGGCCCTGCTTCGTCTCTCTTGCGGCTGAAGCGCGGCATACAGCGCACGGAAGACGGGCGTCTCTGCGCCCAGTTGGCGGCCCATGCGCGCCACGACGCCGACCATCGAATCCAGCTCCGACGGCCGGCCGTCGAGCACGTCGCGCTGCATCGATGCCATCATATGCGGGGGCAGCGAGTCGAAGAAGGCGATGGTCTGTTCCGCCAGGTCCGCCGCGACGTTCACGCCCGACAGCCGAGCGACGGCCACGACCTCGCGGATCGCGTCGTGCAGCAGGGCTCGCGTGTCGGGCAGGTCGCGCATCTCGCCCGCGGGGACGCGCGTTGCCGCACCGACGGCGCTGAACGGTGCGATGAACGCGAACTTGGACCACCGCGCGGCCTGGATATCGTCCGAGATCTCCGCGGCCACGCCGGTCGCGGCCAGCGCGTCGACGATGGGCTGCAGGCGGCCGGATGGGGCCGCCGTGCTGCCGGGCAGCTCGCCGGCGATCACGCGGCGGAATGGGCTGTTCTGGCGGATGATCCCCGGGGCCGCGATCATGCTGCCCACGTAACAGAGGCCGCCAACCACGTGTTCCGGCCCGACCACCGCGGCGGTACGTTCGGCCGAATCGATGCCGTTATGGAGCGGGACGATCAGCGTGCGGGGGCCAATCATCGGCTTCATCGCCTCGGCAGCTGCCTCGAGCTGGTGCGTCTTGGTCGCGAAGAGCACCGCGTCGACCGGGCCGACCTCCTCCGGTCGATCGGTGGCGCGTGCGTCGCGCACCGTGAAATCCCCATGAATGCTCTCGACCTGCAGGCCGCGCTCCCGGATCGCGGCGAGGTGCTCGCCGCGCGCGATGAAGGTCACGTCCTCCCCGTCGCGTGCGAGCAGTCCGCCGAAATAGCCTCCTACGCCACCCGTTCCAATGATCGCAAAGCGCATGATGATCGCCTCCTTACAATGTTGCCTGCAGAACGCCGCAAGGTCTCAAGTCCGAACCAGCTTCTCGAGCGCCCGCCAGAGCTCCTCGCTCGCCCGTGCCTCGATGCCGGTGATGCGCAAGAAGGCCATCACGTGGGGTTGGCGGCGGCGCAGGGAAACGCGTTCCACGTACGGTCCGAAGGTCCCGACGAACGCCTCGGCCCGGGCGATCAACGCGCGATCGGGAGGGAGCCGCGTTGACAGGCCGAGGCCTGCGCCCAACTCGTGCCACTGGCGCGCCTCACTGCCTGCCTCGGCCTCCAACGCCACGCGGAGCTGGCCGGCAGAGGGTACGATGTCGAACTCGGCGGCGGGCTGATCCCGCAGAACGGCTCGCACCGACAGCAGATCGCGCTTGCCGCGCAGCCGCTCGATCAGCCAGAGCGGGGCGAACTCGCGGGTCAGCAGGAAGTAGGAGACCACCAGGTCGCGGAAAGGCGCGCGGGCCTCCCGGACCGTGATCTCGGCACCGGCGCTGATCGACTTGAGCCACTTCCACGAGACCTGGCCGCCCAGTGCGCCCAGGCCCGCCTGGAGCCACTTGCCGATGCGCTTGCTGCGCTGCCGGTTCAGCCATTGGCCGGCCAGGTAGCCGGCCGCCACTGCGAGGATGATGATCCACAGTGACCGCTCGATGCCCGATGCGGGCAGCCAATCCGCCATATGCTCCTTCTCCGCCGCGGGGCCAGGCTGACCTCCGTGGCCATCTCCGTTGCCCAGGCGGGAGTATAACATGACACCTGCATTTCGTTGACATGCTCCGTCCCCTATGATACACTCGGTCCGTAGTCAAACGGATAAGGGCTGGATGATCAGCGTGAGAGAGCACGAACCTTCAGCGTTTGAGGGTCGTCGCCGAAGGGGCAACCTTGCCGGTCGCCGGGCCGGCAGGTCAATCTCTCAGGTACAGGATATCGCGCTGGGACAGCACTCTGGAGAGCTCGATCCGCACTGACCGCACCCTGGCAGATATCGTCGGAGGGAGTGACGCCTCTCACGGTGGTCATCAGGGGCAGGCAGGTGCAGGTCGACACCGATGGGGCAAGCCTCACTGCGGAGCGGGCGCGTGGGCAATCTCTCAGGTCACCAGACAGAGACGGAAGCCGGGCAGAGTTCTGCCTGCGTCTTTCGTCTTTTTGTTTGAGCAAATGACGGACAGCCATCAGAAACACCTTAAGGAGGACATCATGTCTTACAAGTTCGATGAGAAGGCACGGTACGCGAAATCTCATGAGTGGGTGCGCATGGAAGGCGATGTTGCGGTGATCGGCGTGTCCGATTACGCTCAGCATCTGCTGTCGGACATCGTCTACGTCGAGCTGCCCGAGGTGGGCGACACGCTGACGAAGGGCGAGAGCATGGGCACGGTGGAGTCCGTCAAGGCGGCGGAGGACGCGTATGCCCCCATCAACGGCGAGGTCATCGAGGTCAACACCGAGCTGGAAGACAACCCCGAGTGGGTGAACGATGACCCGTACGGAAAGGCCTGGCTGCTGAAGGTGACGCCGGCCGATCCTGCCGATCTCGAGGATCTGATGGATGTCGTCACCTACGAGGCGTATGTCAAGGAAGAGGACGAGAAGGGCGGCCATTGATCGCCGCACACGGAGCGAGTGATGAATTACATACCCAACACAGACGCTGACCGCGAGGAAATGCTCAAGGTCGTCGGCGTCGAGTCGATCGCAGACCTCTTCGCCGGCGTGCCGGAGAAGTTCCGCTTCCCGGAGCTCTCCCTCCCGCCAGCGCTCACCGAGATGGAGGTCCTGGCTGAGCTGCAGGCGCTGGCGGATGAAAACGACGACGTCAACCATCTGAGTTGCTTCCTGGGCGCGGGCGCGTACAACCACTTCGTCCCCAAGATCGTCGACTTCCTGATCCAGCGGTCCGAGTTCTACACGGCCTACACGCCCTACCAGCCCGAAATCAGCCAGGGCACGCTGCAGGCGCACTATGAGTACCAATCCATGGTTGCGGCCCTGACCGGCATGGAGGCGTCCAACGTGTCGCACTATGACGGTGCGACGGCCGTGGCCGAGGCCGTGATCATGGCCCTGCAGGTGGGCCGCGGCAAGCGAACCAAGGTCGTCCTGAGCCCGACCCTTCATCCGCAGTACCGCGAGGTCGTGCACACCTACACCCAGGGAATGAGCGTCAACACCGTGGGCGAGGACGCACCCCTGGGCGATTTGGGCGCACTGGCCGATCTTGTGGGGAAGGACACGGCCTGCGTCATCGTGCAGAATCCCGACTTCCTGGGCCGGTTGTACACGCCGGCCGAGATGCAGGCTTTGGCAGACCACGTTCACGAGGCGGGCGCGCTCTTCGTCGTCTCGGCCGACCCGATCAGCCTGGGCCTCTTCACCCCGCCCGGCGACTACGGTGCAGACGTGGTATGCGGCGAGGGGCAGCCGATGGGCAACAGCCTGAGCTTCGGCGGACCTTACCTCGGCTTCTTCGCGATGAAGCTGGACGACATCCGCAAGACGGCCGGCCGCATCGTCGGCCAGACGGTGGATGCAGACGGCGAGCGCGGGTTCGTGCTGACCCTCAGCACCCGCGAACAGCACATCCGCCGCGACAAGGCCTCCAGCAACATCTGCAGCAACCAGGCGCTCAACGCGTTGGCGGCTGCGATCTACCTGGCGACGATGGGCAAATACGGCGTGCGAAAGATCGCGGAACTGACCTACCACAAGGCCCACTACGCCGCGAAGCTCATCGGTGAGATAGAGGGCTACGCGGTCACGTCCGACGGGCCCTTCTTCAAGGAATTCGTGGTGCAGTGCCCGCTGCCGGTCGAAGAGGTCAACAGCAGGCTGCTGGACTACGGCATGATCGGCGGGTATGACCTGGGCGCGGATTATCCCGAGCTGAAGGACCACATGCTGCTGTGCGTCACCGAGATGAACACCCGGGACGACATCGAGGCGCTCGCGGACGCGCTTGCCGAAATCGGCTCGTTCCAGGCAGACGACCTGGAAGGCCAGGATGAGTTGGATGACGTCGAGGAGGTGGCGTGATGGGTGAGCATTTGATCTACGAAATCTGCCGAGCCGGCCGCCGGGCCGTGGCCCTCCCCGACGTCGATGTGCCCGAGACCGCGTTCCCCGATGGGATGTTGCGGGGCGAACTGCCCCTGCCCGAGGTCAGCGAGATCGATGTGGCGCGGCACTACGTGCGCCTTTCTCAGATGAATCACGCCATCGATACCGGCTTCTATCCCCTGGGGTCGTGCACCATGAAGTACAACCCCAAGGTGAACGAAGCCGCCGCGCGGCTTCCGGGCTTCGCCGCGCTGCATCCGCTCCAGGCCGAGGAGAGCGTGCAGGGCGCCATGGGATTGATGTACAACCTGCAGGCGATCCTGGCCGAGATCGCAGGGTTCGCCCAGGTCACGCTCCAGCCTGCAGCGGGCGCTCACGGCGAGCTCACCGGCGTGCTGATGATGCGCAAGTACCTGTACGACAAGGGCGAGACGCATCGCAACATCATCCTCGTGCCCGATTCGGCCCACGGCACGAATCCGGCCACCACCGCCATGTCGGGCCTCAAGGTCGTCGAGGTGCCGTCGGACAGCCGCGGCAACGTCGACCTGGCGGTCCTGAAAGGGCTCATCGAGAAGCACGGCCCGAACCTGGTGGGGCTCATGCTGACCAATCCCAACACCCTCGGCCTCTTCGACGAAGGGGTGGAGGAGGTGTTGCGGATGGTGCATGAGACGGGTGCGCTGGTGTACGGCGACGGCGCCAACTTCAACGCCATCCTGGGGATCGCCAAGCCCGGCGAGATGGGCTTCGACGTGATGCACTACAACCTGCACAAGACCTTCTCGACGCCGCACGGCGGCGGCGGGCCCGGGTCGGGTGCTGTGGGCGTGCGGGAGCACCTGGTGGACTATCTCCCCGGACCGATCGTGGAGAAGTCCGAGGATGGCTGGTACACCTGGGTGATGCCCGCCAAGTCGATCGGCCGGGTCAAGGCCTTCTGGGGCAACTTCGGCGTCCTGGTGCGGGCGTACACGTACATCCGCATGCATGGCGCGGAGGGGCTGCGCGAGATCAGCGAAAACGCGGTCCTGAACGCGAACTATCTCCAGGCACGGCTGCGGGGCGTCTATCCGATCCCGCACGGCGATCGGACCTGCATGCACGAGTTCGTGGCACAGGGCAAGCTGGAAGGCGCGCCGGGGATCAACACCATGGACATCGCCAAGCGGCTGATGGACTACGACTTCCATCCGCCCACGGTGTATTTCCCGCTCATCGTCCCGGAGGCCCTGATGATCGAGCCGACGGAGACCGAGAGCAAGGAGACCATGGACGCGTTCGCGGATGCCATGATCCAGATCGCGCAGGAAGCGCGCGAGAATCCGGAGCTGTTGAAGACGGCGCCGCACCATGCGCCGCTCAAGCGCCTCGACGAGGTGCGTGCTGCGAAGGAATTGCAGCTGTGCTATGCGCCCGGTTGCTCGTGATGTAATGCGCCAGGCGCCCGACTGAGCAAGGCGCGGGCCCCGCATCGTTGAATCGCTGTGCTGACAGCGACCCGACGAGCGGGGCCCTTTCTTTTCGGGAATCGCGGCCGCATCACGGCGGGTGCGTGTGCTGTGACTGACCGGCCGGGGCGGGATCCCGGGGTTGCATCCTGCCGGAGCTCACGGCCAGTGCCACCGCGGCCGCCCTGCTGTCCACATCGAGCTTGGCAAATATCGCCTTCAGATGGCGCTTGACCGTGTTCTCGGAGATGGTCAGGGTGTGGGCGATCCCCTTATTCGGCAGACCTTGTACGAGGAGCACCATCACTTCGCGTTCCCGCGCGGTGAGCGCGTCCAGCGCGTGCGGCTGCGCGGCTGCGCCGAGGATCTGGCGCACGACGTCCCTGAACTCGACCCGGCGGAAGGTTTCCTTCCGCAGGCAGGTATACGCGCCGTAATCCTTCAGCGCTGCGACCGCGAGCTCCACCGTGGCGAAGCCGGTCAGCAGGATCGGCACGCACGCGGGCTCGGCGGCCCGCAAGGCGGCCAGCACGGCCAGGCCGTCCTGGTTGCCCTGATCGTCGGGGCGCAGGGAGAGGTCGACGACGGCCAGGTGATGCGTCCGCGACCCGATCGCGGCCTGCGCGGACGGCAGGTCCCCCGCGGTGTCGACGTCGAGTCCCTGGTCGGCGAGGATCTCGGCCAGGATCTCCCGCCACCCCGCATCGTCTTCAACCACCAGTGCGCGCATGGCCGCCGCCATCAGGGCACATCTCCGGAGGCAACGGGCAGGTGGAGCCGGAAGAGCGTGCCGTGATGCCCGTCGCTCTCGACGCTGATGGCGCCGCCCAGCCGTGACATGAGGGTCTTGACCCACCAGAGGCCGAAGCCCAGCCTGGCCGGCTGGCCGGTGCGCCGGCGGCCCGAGAAGTCGAACTCGAAGATACGTGATTGCACCTCAGGCGCGATGCCCGGACCGTCGTCCGCGATGGTCAGCTCGATGCGGCCGTCCACTTTGCGGCCGTCCACCGTGACCGTGCCGTGGCCGGCCAGCGCCTCCGCGGCGTTGTCGAGGACGTTCAGCAGGACGAGGGTCAGCCCTTCCTGGCTGGCCAGCACGGGGGGCAGGTGCGCGAGCGCCGCGCTCTGCGTCACGGTGACGCCGTCTCCCAGGCGTGCTGCACCCAGCGCTGCCGCGAGGCAGCGGT
Organism: Anaerolineae bacterium; assembly: GCA_040766655.1. Classification (GTDB taxonomy): domain Bacteria; phylum Chloroflexota; class Anaerolineae; order CG2-30-64-16; family CG2-30-64-16; genus JALOOB01. The sequence goes on along the minus strand of JAXGQB010000014.1, from coordinate 176,353 downwards.
CCAGGCTGACCGGCGCGGGCTCGATGGGCCGCAGCAGGGCGAGGCGCTCCCGCACCGTCTGCATCGCATTCAGCGCGGCTCGCTGGATCTCGGCCAGGTTGGCGGCCAGGTAGGTGCTCTCGGCGATCTGCTTTTCGCACTTGTCCTGGATACCTTCGACCCGCACCGGGATGGAGCCCACCTGGTTGTTGAGGTGGTGCAGCAGGTTGGCCGCGACGTCGCCGAGCGCGGCGAAGGTCTCGGCCACCGCGCGCGCCTCGCGCGCCTCGCGCAGGGCCTCCTGCCGGGCCGCATTGGCGGTCGCGAGTGTGGCGTACTCATCGAGGATGGCCGTCACCTTGCGGTCCCATTCGGTGTCGCCCGCGACCAGCTCCTGCCGCAGGCCATCCAGATGTGACAGCACCTCGCCGAGGTCCTGGCTCAGCAGCCGGGCGGCCGTGTCGCGCAGCGCGTCGAGCAGCCTGACCTCCTGGATGGCGATGACGGCCTGCCCGGTCAGCGCCTGCAGCAGGCGGCTGTCCGCATCGGTGAATGCGCCGACCTCGGGGCTTTCCAGGTTGAGGACGCCCTCGAGCCGCCCGCCCGCGCCGATCAGCGGCACGGCCAGCTCCGACCGCATCTGGAGTCCGTGGTCGAGCGGATAGTAGATCTTCGACCACGGCTTCTCTCTCACGTCCGCGATCAGGATCGGGTTGCCCGTCTTGGCCACCATCCCCATGACGCTGGTCGCATTGAGCGGCAGCGCCTCTACCGCGGGACGGCCGAGGTCGTCGCCGCCGATGGCTGCGGTCACGAGCGCGCTGCGGCCGCGATCGACCAGGCGGAAGATGCCGTACCGCGCGCCCGTCACCCGGAGGGCCATCTGCAGGATGGCATCCAGCGTGTCCTGCAGGCCGGTCCTGGAGGAGATGAGCAGCCCGGCGTTGCGAAGCAGGTCGAGCTCCTCGACCGTGTGACGGGCGGATGATTCGGTTGCGTCGATCATGCCCCGATTATACGGGGCAGGCGCGGTTTGGGCGAATCGGCTCGGCGGCTAGATGTCGTAGTAGAGTGAGAACTCGTACGGATGCGGCCGCATGCGGATCGGATCAATCTCGGTCTCGCGCTTGTACGCGATGTAGGTCGACAGCATGTCGCTCGTGAAGACGTCGCCCTTCAGCAGGAAGTCGTGATCGGCCTCGAGCGCACGCAGCACCGCGTCGAGGCTGCCGGGCACCTGCTTCACCTTGCGCGCCTCCTCGGGGGGCAGGCCGTAGAGATCCTTGTCCATCGGTTCGCCGGGGTCGATGCGGTTCTGAATGCCGTCGATGCCGGCCATGAGCAGCGCCGCAAAGGCGAGGTATGGGTTGGCGGACGGATCGGGCGCGCGGAATTCGACCCGTTTGGAGGCTGCGCTCCTGTTTCCGACCGGGATGCGGCAGATGGCCGACCGGTTGCGCTGCGAGTACGCCAGGTTCACGGGCGCCTCGAACCCGGGCACCAGCCGTCGATAAGAATTGGTCGTCGGGGCACACAGTGCCAACAGCGCGGGTGCATGCGCCAGCAACCCGCCGATGTAGTAGCGGGCGGTGTCCGACAGCTGCGCATAGCCAGCTTCGTCGTAGAACGCGTTCTTGCCGCGCTTCCAGATGCTCTGGTGGCAGTGCATGCCCGAGCCGTTGTCGCCGAAGAGGGGCTTGGGCATGAAGGTCGCGGTGAGCCCGTTCTGCCGGGCCACGTTTTTGACCATGTACTTGTAGACCATCACGTTGTCGGCCGTGCGCGTCAGCGTATTGAAGCGCATCCCGATCTCGCCCTGGCCGGCGGACGCCACCTCGTGGTGATGGATCTCGACCGGAATCCCCGCGCCCTCGAGCGCCAGCACGATCCGGCTCCGCACGTCCTGCAGGGTGTCGGTGGGCGGGGTGGGGAAGTAGCCCCGCTTGGCAGCGATCTGGCCGCCGAAGTTAGGACCGAGATCCTTGCCGCTGTTCCACCAGCCCTCGCGGCTATCGAGGTGGTAGAACGCCTCGTTCGCGCCCGACCCGTAGCGCACATCGCCGAAGATGAAGAACTCGGGCTCCGGCCCCATGAACACCGTGTCGCCGATGCCGGTCTGCTCGAGATAGGTTTCAGCCCGCCGCGCGATATAGCGCGGGTCCCGGCTGTACGGTTCGCGCGTGATGGGGTCGAACACATCTCCGATCAGTACCAGCGTGGGCACCTGGTAGACCGGATCGATGAAGGCCGTGGTCGGATCCAGCATCAGCAGCATGTCCGACTCGTGGATTTCCTTGAATCCCCGAATGGATGAGCCGTCGAACGGCACGCCGTCTTCGAACGTCTCTTCGGAGAGGATGTGGGCCGGAATGGTGAAATGCTGCCAGACGCCGGGGAGGTCAGTGAAACGCAGGTCGACCATCTGTACGCTCGTCGCCAGGGCAAGAACATCGGCAGCAGTCTTGGACATCGTTCGGAACTCCTTTCAGTTGGTGCTCAATGCACGGGGCGCAGTATAGTCGTTCCGAACGCTGCCGGATAGTACCCAGTTGGGTACTATCTGCCCCGCGCCTGTCTACCCGAGCAGCCGCGCTTCCAGCATCTGCACCGTTCCCATGAACTCGTTCATGGCAACCTCGAGCCGCTCCGGATCGTCGCCATAACCGAACCTGCGGGCGAGGAAGGCGAACTCCTCCGTGTCCACCGGCGGGACGGCCAGATCCTTGCTGTTCCCGCGCACCACGCGCAGCGCATTGATGAGCTGCTCCAGGAACAGCAGCGCCTCGCGCAGGCGCGCGGCGTTTTCCAGCGAGATGGCTCCCACGGACGCGAGCGCATCGATCGCCAGCGCAGTGTTGGTGACCCGCACGGCGGGATGCCGCCTGCCGTGCGCGATCTGGAGGCCCTGGACGACGTACTCCAGGTCCACGAGCCCGCCCTTGCTGTACTTCGCGTTGACCTGGCCGGCCTCGACCAGGTGGCGCAGTTGCCGCTCGCGCATGGCCCGCATGGCGGCGACGTCGAAGGGCTCGCCCGTATAGACGAACTCGTCCCGCAGCGCGACCAGGTCGCGGCCGAGGTCGGCGTCTCCGGCGATGGGGCGAAGCTTGACGAGGGCCTGCCGCTCGAAGGGCCAGGCCGCGCCGGACGGTGCAAAGTAGCGCCGGAACGAGTCAAGCGACACCGCCAGGCTGCCGGCCTTTCCGTGCGGCCGCAACTGCAGGTCGATCTCGAAGACGCCGGCGCGGCGTGCGGTGATGCTCCGGGTCGTCTCAATCACGAGCCGTTCGAAGAACTCCGGGCCCGGGATGCATTTCGGACCTGCCGTGTCGCCCGACCCATCGTAAAGGAACATCAACTCGATGTCGGACGCGAATCCCATCTCTCTGCCCCCGCACTTGCCGAGGGCCGCGAGGGCGAAGCGCGCAGGGTTGCCGCTGGCGTCGAGGGGCAGGCCGTGATCGCGGACAAGGTCGTCCCAAACCCGTTGCACGGCGCAATCGAGCACGACCTCTGCGAGGTCGGCCAGCTCGCCGGAGAAGGCCGCGAAGCTGTCCGTCTGCCCCATGATGTGGCGCATGTCGATGCGGAACATCTCGCGGTCCTTGAAACGGTTGAGCGACGCACGCCACTCTTCCGCGGGACCGGCCCGGATCTGGCCCTGCAATTCAGCGGCTAGCTCGAACCGCGCCTTAGGCTCGCTCAGCTCATGCACATCCCTCACGATCGGGAAAAGGTTCTCGTACTGCATCCGCAGGAAGTCGTCCCACAGGAACTCGCTGACGCCCAGGAGGCGGGCCAGCGCATCGAGCACCTCGGGCCGTTCGAGCGATGCCAGCTCGTCGGGCCAGGAGGGGCGGGCGAACAACTCGCCCAGGTATTCGTGAAAGTGGATGAGCGCAGATTCGGGATTCGGCGAGCGCGGCAGAAGGTGAGTGAAGTGCTTGATCAGCACCGTGGCGGCGCGGAGCTCGCGCTGCTTCTCCTCGTCGACGATCTTCCCGCCGCGCGCATCCGTGACGAAGAGCGTGTCCCGGACGCGATTTCCGATCGACAGGACGAATACCTGGCTGATGTGAACTCCGCTCAGGGCAAGTGCATTCGTGAACTCGTAGAGAAAACCGGGCGTGTCCGTCGCGCTGATCTGCAGGACGGTGTAGCGGTCCGAGGCGTCGTTGTCGATCTCGATGTCCACGGGGGGCAGGGCGGGCTCAGCCTCGGGCCGGTGGCCCAGCGCGGCGGCCACGCGCTTCGCCAGCTCGCCCTGGGCGGCGCGCAGCTGCCGGTCCTGGAGGTAGCGCACCAGCCGGACCAGGACGTCCTTGTAGGTGCTCCACACGTCAGACGACGTGGGCCCGTGCGACGGGGGCCCGAACGACGCGGGCCCGTCGCACGGGGCGCGGCCCACGGGCTTGACCGTGAAGACATCGACGATCTTGCGCTGGCCCTGGCCTGCGCGGCCGCCCGGCTCATAGGTGTAGACATAACCATCGAGGATGCTGAACCCGGAGGCGAACAGCAGTCCACAGATCAGTGAGAGCTCGCCGAGGTAGTCGAATCCGACCACCGTCACGCGCGTCCGCCCTTCGTCCAGCGGCTGCGCATCCACGGCCACAGGCTCCTCGAGGGTGAGTTGCGCCGCCATGACGCTGTGCCGCTCGATCTCGACGGGATCGAAGGTGGCGCCGTACGAGGGCGCAAGCCGGGACATGTGCTGTCGCGCCTCGGGGGAGGGAGCACCAGGGTTACCAGGCAACATCGTTGCACCTCCGTAACGCAGGTGTGATGAAGGCCGCCTGCCTCGCATCGACCGCTGCCCGGGCTGGCCCTGGCCGGACAGGTGGCGCAGGTAGATCGCGCGCACGGCCCCTGCATGTTGTTCGTAGCGCGCCACGAACTCATCGGCCGCTTCCGATCCGTCGAAGCCGAGGCGTTGGGCCAGGTAGCGCAATTCAAACGGGGCGGTGGGAAGGGTGTGCGTCTGGCGGTATTCCAGGATCTGCAGGTAGTGCTCGACCGTGCGCAGGAAGGTATATCCCTCCGAGAGCACCCGATGCTCGTCCGGCGGCAGGAGAGACAGCTCGGTGAGCTGCTCCAACGCCACCTTGGTGTTGCCGGTGCGCAGCTGGGGGTGTTCGGCGCCGTGGGCCAGCTGGAGATACTGCACGACGAACTCGGCGTCCCGAATGGATCCTTCGCCGAGCTTGACCTCGCCCCAGGTTCGTCCTGCCTGGCGCAGGTGCGCCTCGGTCAGCTGCTTCATGCCGTAGACCTCGCGGCGAATCGCTTCCTCGCCCGCACCGTAGAGCAGTGGCTCGGCACGAGCCAGGAAGCGCGCCCCGAGCTGGAGGTCGCCGGCCACCGGCCGGGCGCGAAGCAATGCCTGCTTCTCCCAGAGCCGGGCGTGGCCGAGCAGGTACTTCCAGTAACCCTCGACCGTCGGCACGAGCGGGCCGACGCGGCCCCACGGGCGCAGGCGCATGTCCACCCGATAGAGGGATCCGGCTGCGGTGGCCTCGGTCAATGCCGTTATCAGGCGTTCGCCCAGGCGCCGGCAGTCGTCGGCGTGCTGCTCGCCGTCGTCCCTGGCCAGGAAGAGCAGGTCGACATCGGAGCTGTAGTTGAGCTCGTTTCCGCCCAGCTTGCCCATGGCCAGCACGGCAAACCCAGCGGCAGCCACGTTCGCAGAGACGGCGACGATCTCAAGAGTCGCCTGGATGATGGCATCTGCCAGGAGGGAAAGCTGGCTCGTCACCGATGCGAGCTCCACCAGGCCTGCGAGGTCGGCCGCACCGATGCGGAGCAGCTCGCGCTGCTGGAAGCGCCGCAAGGCGTCCAGCGCCTCCCTGTGGCTCTCACCGGCGCCCGTGCGCCAGGGCGCCACCACCTGGCGCGTCTCGGTGGCGAGGCAGGCAGCCGTCTTGATCCGGGCGATGCCGCTGTGCATCGAGAGGAGGCTTACCCACGGGGGATTGCGGAGCAGGATCTCGGTCAGATACTGGCTGCCCGCAAACACGGCGACGAGCGCGTCGACCGTGCGGGGATCCTCGCTGAGGGCTTCGAGCACCCCAGCCGAGTCAGGCGTTGCGGCGAGGAAGCGTTCGAAGTTGATCAGCGCCCGGTCCGGGCTGGCGGACACGGAGAGGGCAGAGAGAAGATGGGGCGTAAGGTGCTGAAGCGCCGGCTGCCCCTCCGGGTGCAGGGGCAGCCGTTCCAGGCGTGCCTGAATTTCATGGGTCATGTGCTTCGGAGGCGGGACGTCCGCTCCTCCAGCTCAAGTCAGAGTTTCTTCACAGCCATGCCGGCTGCAACGCCCTGCCCGCAGCCCGCGCAGAACCGGTCGCCCTCTGCCAGCTCCTGGCCGCAGTGCGGGCAGTGCGGGGCTCGCTCGACGGCGGCAGGGGAAGCGTCCAGGGCTGCTCCACATCCGCCACAGAACCGATCCCCGGCAAGGGCGGGGCGCCCGCATGCGGCGCAGGCGCGGCCCCCTTGTCCATGACTCTGCTGAGTCGCCAGCGCCTGCCGCCGCGTCGAGACAGCCTGTTCGAGCACGTCGTCCAGCGCGTCATCGGCCTCGGCCTCCCACTCGTCCAGCGCCCGCAGCGCATCGGCCGCGGCCTGCTTGAGGCCCACTTCGAACGCCGCAAAGTCGTCGTCCGTGACCTTGCCGACCCGATGGTCGAAGTTGAGCTCGCGCAGCGCCTGAAACGCGGCCTCACGCTGGGCCACCAACTCGTCAAGCCGTTCCTGCTCGGAACTGCTCGTGACCTCCCCGCCGGGAAGCTGCCGGGCCTGCCCCAGAATCGGCAGCGCAATCACGTAGAACGCCACGCCGATCAGGACGATGGACAACACAATGAAGAGAATCGGATCCATGCAGTAGTCCCAAACTCATCGAAATTGAAAGGCTGCCGCCCCAGTCGGGCGGCGGCCTTGTCGAACCAACCGGTGCGCCGCCAGGTTCAGCCCTCAGATGGGCTGCGCGCCCCCGGGCACGCGGCGCGTTGCATCCGCAGTGACCGCAGTACGCCGCGGCCAGGCCGAGACCAGAACGCCCAGCATCATCACGATGCCGCCGATCCACATCCAGGACATCAGCGGGTTGACGAACACCTTGAACGATGCCGTCTGACCGCCTCCCTCCCATCCTGCGAGCACCACATAGACGTCCTCAAGCAAGCCAGGGCGCAGGCCGACTTCCGACATGGGCTGCTCCTGGTTCTTGAAGTAGATGTGCTTCTTCGGCGTGATCACGCCGAGGTCGCGTCCGCCGCGGCTGAGCAGCATGGGGGACGTGAACTCCGTGTAATTCGGCCCATCGACCGCGTCGAGCTGCGTGTAGGTCAGGGTGTAGTTGCTGACCGTGATCGACTCGCCGGCGCGCAGGTTCGCCTCGCCCTCTGACTGGTAGAACTCGTTGCCGATGATGCCGAGGGCAATCAGCAGCACGCCGATGTGGACGATGTAGCCGCCATAGCGCCGTCCGTTGCGCCGCACCAGGTTGACCAGCGCGACCGGCAGCGGCTCGTGGGTGGCGGTCATGCGGGCGCGCACGCCGCGCACGTATTCCTGGACGATGCCGGCAAACACGAAGGTCAGCGTTGCGATGCCCACGAAGCCGGCGAAGCTCCGGTTGCCCAGGGCGAACATCAACGGAATCGACAGCAGCCCGGCGATGACCGGCAACAGGAAGTTGCGCCGGAGGGTCTCAGGCCCCGAGCGGCGCCAGGCCAGCAGCGGCGCGATCCCCATCAGGAGCAACAGCGCGACGAAGATGGGGCCGTTGACGCGCATGAAATAGGGCGCGTTCAGCGAGATCTTGTCTCCCATCACCAACTCGGAGATGGAGGGGAAGATCGTGCCCAGGAACGTCGCGGCCATGATCAGGATGAAGATCACGTTTTGGGTCAGGAAGCTGGTCTCGCGTGACATGACCGCGTCCAGGGTGTTCTCGCTTTTCAGCTTGGGCAGCCGCCACACCATCAGCCCGAGGAAGGCCAGCGATGTGACGATGATGAAGCCGGCGAACATCGGCCCGACGGCAGACAGCGCGAAGGAATGGACTGACTGCACGACCCCGGAACGGGTCAGGAACGTGCCGATGAGGGTCAGTTCCCAGGTCAAGGCGATCAGCACCATGTTCCAGACCTTCAGCATGCCGCGTCGTTCCTGGATCATGATGCTGTGGACGAACGCTGTGGCGGTCAGCCACGGCAGGAAGGAGGCGTTCTCGACGGGATCCCACGCCCAGTAGCCGCCCCAACCCAGCTCCAGGTAGGCCCATTGGGAGCCCAGCAGGATGCCGACGGTCAGGAAGGCCCAGGGGGCCAGCGCCCAGCGGCGGATCAGCTTGATCCAGGTGTTACCAAGCTGACCGGTGATGAGCGCGGCCACTGCGAAGGCGAACGGGACGGTCATGCCGACAAAGCCCAGGTAGAGAGCCACCGGATGGATCATCATCCAGTAGTTCTGAAGCTGAGGGTTGAGCCCCTGGCCGTCCGCAGGAACCAGCGCCGTGGCGCCGGCAGGCTGAAAGACGCCGGTGGCGATCGCACCGGACCCGGTGAGCCACAGTCGGTTGAACGGGTTCTCGGCGAACAGCAGCAGGCTGATGAAGAACCCGATGTAGAGCAGCAGGACCGCGTTCACCCACGGCTTGAGGCTCGCCTGTTCCTTCCGGAAGAACCAGGTGGCAGAGGCGGCCATGATGCAGGCCAGGAAGGTCCAGAAGAGCAGGGAGCCCGCCTGTCCGCCCCAAAGCGCCGAGATCTTGTAGATGGATGGCAGGGCCCGCTCGCTGTGCGTCGCTACAAACTCGTTGTTGAATTCGTTCGTGAGCAGCGCCCGCCACATCAGCGCGGCGGCGATGGCGACGAGCCCGCCGATGACGTACACGCTGTTGCGGCCACTGGCGACCAGCTCGGAGCGGCCGCGCGTTGCGCCCAGCACCGAGACTGCGATGCCGTAGATGCAGAGCAGGAATGCCAGCAGAATGGCGATGTATCCCAGGTCAGTCATGGAGGAATCTCCGGATGCCCGTCAAGGCATGATCTCAGCGATCCGCTGTTCGAGTTCCGCATCGCCGAGGGGGCCGGTCTTGCGGCACCCGACGATGGTTCCTTGCGGATCGATGAAGAAGGTCTCGGGCACGCCACGAATAGCGTAGCGCTTGGATATCTTGCTGGCGAGATCCGGCCCGTTGGGGAAGGTGATGTCGAATTTCTCCAGGTAACGCTTGGCAGCGGGATCCTGGTCCAGGTAGTCCACGCCGATGAAGACGATGCCCTGGTCCTTGTACTTACGCCAGGCAGCTTCGAGCGCGGCAGCCTCATCTTCGCACGGCTTGCACCAGCTCGCCCAGAAGTTGAGGACCACGCCCTTGCCGCGCAGTTCAGACAGGCTAATCGTCTCGCCGGTCCAGCCGCCCGTGTACTCGGGGAAGAGGGTCAGCGAGAGGTCGGGTGCAGCCTCGTCACAGAGCGCTTTCTGCGGCGGCTTGATCAACATGAGGATCAGCAGGCCGCCCAGGAAGAGCACGCCAAGGCCGAGGACGATGGCGAATGCGGGCAGCCTTCTGCCGCTGGGTTGACTGCCGGCGTCTCGATCGTTGTTGATGGACACGTGTGAGTTCTCCGTCATTCAGTCTCGCGCAGCTCGCGTTCCACGCGTTTCATATAGTCATCGGGCTCCTCGCCCGGTCGTCGCAGCGCGTTCGCGGGGGGCGATGCTTGAACCGCGGTCCCTGTCTGCTCCTGGCGTTTGCGCCAGGACAGGACGAGGTAGGCGACCCAGCCAAGACCGACTACGGCGGCCAGAACCGGGAACAACCAGACGATCAGATTGAAGCCCTCGCGGGAGGGCTGACCCAGCACGATGTCGCCATACTGCGTGACAAAGTAGGCCTTGATCTGTTCCGTGCTTTCGCCCGCTTCCAGTTTCTGCGCGATCACTTCTTTCATCTGTATGCACGCCTGCAACTCGCAGTTATCGAGCCTGACGCCGTTGCAGAGCGGGCACCACAACTCGCGCGCGACCGCGTTGATCTCGTTCGGGGTGGGTGTCTGGGCCAGCGCTGGCACGGACAACACCAGGACCATCGCTATCGCCGCTGCAGTGACAAGCCAATTGCGCATTGCGCCTCTCCTGAATACACGAGTCTGTGTGCGAGGGCCCAAAAGGGGCCCGCGCCGGCTCACGCCCGCCTGCGCGTCCCACATTGAGGGCAGAAGCGATCTGACGCATGCAGCGGGGCGCCGCACTGGGTGCAGAAGGCCGCTGCGGCTGTGGCCGCGCTGCTGGACGGCCGGGAAGCGCCGGCGCCGCCGCGCGCTTCGGGAGCCCGAGTTCCGGCCCTGGATCGGGCAGGCGCAGCCCGGCCCGCCGGCTTCTGCCGGCGCTGGGAAAGGAACCAATAGGCCCCGATGCCCGCCAGTAGCGCCACACCGAGCCCGATGAGGAGCCAGGGAAGCAGGTTTGTCTTCGTAGTCGCGAGAGTAGTCGCCGCAGTGGTGTCTGGCGCGGGGCCCTCGGTTGTCGTGACCGCCAATTGCGGCGCGGACAGGGCGGAATCTGTCTTCGTATAGCGAATGCTCAACCCGAGCTCCTGGCCGGCTGCCACATTGCTCCGGATGAGCGTGTGATAGGTGAGTCCGTCGGCGCGCGGCTCAGAGCCATCTGCCGCGGGTTGCACCGAGAAGTCGGTGGCTCGCGCGGGCTGTTGGATCGAAATCTGGAGCGCGTCTATGGCGTAAGGCGCGTCGAAGGTGAACTCGATGTTGCGCTGCGCCGCGGAGGGTGCGCGGTCAACATAATACTCGATATGGAACGTGGCCGACGGCACTTCGTAGGTGAGAACATTGTCCTCGACTTCGAAAAGTCGATTGATGAGCGTGCCGGACTCATCCATGAAGGTCGCCTGAATGTTGCGGGCCCCGGGCGCGATGGGGAGCGCCACCTGCACCGGGGTCGGCGTTCCCTCGGCGAAGGCGCCAGAGAAGATCACGAGCAGTCCCGGATCATCGTATTCGGGCCAGAGCCTGAGCTCGGCCTGGGCGATTTCCGGAGCGGCAGACTGCGCGTGCACCGGAGCGCACGGACCCACGACCGAGGCCGCTGTGAAGGCGATGATGGCCGCGAACAGTGCAATCCATCCCCGTTTGATCATTCCCGACTCGCTCCTGATGACTTGATGCATGAGGGGCAAGTATAACACAAGAGCCCCTTCATGCAAGGATTGGCGGTGTTCGCAGATGGTGGATGGTCCAGGGGATGATCAAAGATGTGTAACGTCCAGTTATGGCCGTGTCTTTTCTTGACATGTGGCGTCTTGATATTATGATAAAAGCATACAGACTTTAGTGGATGTAGTCGATTTGACGTGAGAAAGCTCGCCACAGTATAATGACGTCACAATGTCAGTTCAAGCGTAGGTCGAGCGTAGACGTCACAGACATGATTTGTGGCTGTGATCCACAGGAAGGGAGCGGGAAATGCATCGTTCTTCCATCGGCAAGCACTCATTCCGTCTCGGAGGGGGAGGACCGGGCGCCCGGCTGCTGGCGGTCGTGTTGCTGGCCTGTTTGCTGGGCGGAGTCTTCGCCCCGAGCGCCCTGGCCGCGCCCAGCCAGGCGAATCAGGCGTACGTCGTGCGCCCGGGCGATACACTGGCCAAGATCGCATCCCGGTACGGGGTCTCGATCGGCGCCATCGCCCAGGTCAACGGCATCCGGAACATCAACCTCATCTACATTGGGCAGAACCTGGTCATCCCGGGAGCCAGCTCGTCCCCCAGCCAGCCTGCCGCACCCAAGCCGCCTTCAACCGCGCCTGCGACGGGCGTCTACATCGTTCGGGCCGGCGACACGCTGGGCAGCATCGCCGCCCGCTACGGAACCAGCGTGGCGACGCTGACACGACTGAACGGCCTGGCCAATCCGAACCTCATCTGGGTCGGACAGCGCCTCAAGGTCACAGGGTCTGCCAGCAGCGCTCCGGCTAAGCCCCCCGTGTCCGGCTCGACCGCAGGCCGGTGGATCGACGTCAACCTGAGCCAGCAGCGCCTGACGGCTTACCAGGGCAACACGGCGGTCTTCTCTGCGTTGATCAGCGGGGGATTGCCGCGCACACCGACGGTGGTCGGCCGGTTTGCCGTGCAGACGAAGCTCGTCTCCACCCGTATGCGGGGGCCGGGATATGACCTGCCCGGCGTGCCGTACACCATGTACTTCTACAAGGGTTATGCCATTCACGGCACCTACTGGCACAACAACTTCGGCCATCCCATGAGCCATGGCTGCGTGAACATGCGCACGGACGATGCCGCCTGGCTGTTCAACTGGGCCAGCATCGGCACCCCCGTGGTGACCCACTGGTAGAACCCGAATCGTGTTGGGCGCCGGCAGGCGTGGGGACTCCCTCACGCCTGCCGGCGCCTCCTTATCTCCACGCGACCAGCCTCGCACCACGCTGAGCGGACGATCATCTCTCAAACCATACATGGCCTGCATTCAGTTTGCTCTTTGTGTACTCCTTGATATATTATTAGTCGATATTTGAGCTGTACTGAGGAGCGCATCATGGCAGAGTTCTTCGAACGCACCTTCTACGGGAATACGGTGGGGCAGTGGCTGACCACCTTCCTGCTCATACTCGGCGCAGTGGTCGCGGGGCGCGTCCTGTATTACATCCTCGCGCGTTGGGCGCGGATCTTGACGCGCCGGAGCAGGGTCCGGCTGGATGAGATCCTGCTGGATGCACTCGAAGAGCCCGTGGTCCTGCTGCTGATCCTCATCGCTGGTCGCATCGCGTTGCGCCGGCTGACGCTGCCCGATGGCTGGCTCAACTTCATCGACGGCGGCCTGGGCCTGGCGTATGCGCTGCTGGCGGCCTGGCTGATCACGCGCGTCTACGATGCAATTCACCGGGTCTACCTGGCGCCGCTGGCCGCCAAGACGAGCGGTGCGTTCGACGATCAGATCCTGCCCCTGATCCGCCGCGGGATCCGGATCATCGTGTGGATCCTGGCAATCATCATCGGGCTCAATAACGCCGGGTACGACGTCGGCACCGTGCTGGCAGGACTCGGCATCGGCGGCCTGGCGTTCGCGCTGGCCGCCCAGGACACGGTGGCGAACATCTTCGGCGGGATCACCATCTTCGCGCAGAAGCCGTTCCTGATCGGCGACCTGATCGAGTTCGAGGGCACCCAGTACGTCGTCAAGGAGATCGGCTGGCGCGCAACGATCGTGGAGGACTGGAACACGGGCTACCGCGTGACCATCCCCAACAGCAAGTTCACCAGCGGGATCATTGCGAACGTGTCGGCGGAGAAGGGTTACTGGTTTGCGGAGACGCTCAAGCTGGCCCCCGACCTGCCGGCCAGCCAGGTGGAACAAGCCCTGCAGGACATCCGGGACTCAGTCTGCTGTCATCCCGGCATCGACGGCCACAAGGTTCGCTTCGAGGCGATCGGCAATTACGCGCTCGAGTTCCTGGTGCTGTTTCATGTCGCGTCCTTCGATGACCGGTGGCAGGTCATCACGGACGCGAACCTCGAGTTGTTGCGCCGTTTTGAGGCGCATGGGATCCGCCTGGCAGCGCCCATGCAGGTCAACCTCACGATGCCGACCAACGGCTCGGGGCCGGGGCCGGCCTTCAGCGAGATCCCCCAAGCTCCCGCGGCCTTGCAGTAGGAGTGGCGAAATTCTGAGCCGCGCAGCGGCTCAGAATGGCGAGCTGGCGGCAGAGCTCAGTTGCGCGGGCGAGCGCCCGACCGCTGCGACGCGAGCTTGATTTCCTCTTCCACCAGCCGACTCAGCCCCTCGCGGAGTCCCACGCGCGGCTTGTACCCGAGGAGGCGCCTGGCAAGGCTCAGATCTGCCGTCAGCCTCGTCAGGCCGCCGCCGAGCTGTTGGTTGTGGATGACATCCGGACGCCGGTCCGTCAGCACTGCCAGGGAATTGACCAACGCCTCCAGGCTGGTTTCTTCGCCCGAGCCCACGTTGATCACGGTCCGATCGACGTTGTCCGCGTCGGCTGCCGCGATCAGCGCATCCACCACATCGTCGATGTAGACGAAGTCGCGCGTCTGGCTACCGTCGCCATGAACGACGAGCGATGCGCCCGACATCAGGCTGCGCACGAAGTGGGGGATCACCGGGGCGTGGACAGGCGGCACACGTTGCCCTTGCCCATACGCGTTGAAGATCCGCAGTGCGACCGTGGTGATGCCGTAGAGCCCGCCCAGCGCGAAGATGTAGTGCTCGGCGGCCAGCTTGCTGACGGCGTACGGGACCTGCGGATGGGGCCACGCGCTCTCGGATACGGGCTGGGCCGGCTGCGGCCCGTAGACCGTCGCAGAGGATGCCAGTACGATGCGCTGCACGCCGGCGTCCCGGATGGCTTCGGTCAATGCGACTGTCCCCCCGACATTGACGTCGTTGTAGTCGCGCGGGTAGAGCACGGACTCGGGAACCGAGACGCGTGCGGCCAGGTGGAACACGCAGTCGATCTTCTGCAACAGGGTCCACAGCTTGGGACGATCGCGCACATCTCCGCGCGTGAAGATCACTTCAGGATGTAACCGGCCGGGATCTCCCGTGCTGAGGTCATCGATCACCCGCACCAGGTGGCCTTCCAGGACCAACCGGTTGGCCAATGCCGTGCCGATGAACCCTGCCCCACCCGTGACCAGACACCGCATGTGTCGCTCCTCTTCCGATGGCGTAATCCAGTGAGTATAGCACACCCATCCACCCGCACACAGTTGTGGGGGTGCGGTCGTGCGGTCGTGTGCGCTAGCTGTAGCTGCCGAACATGGGCAGCTTGGCGCCGTTCAGCGCCGCCCCCGCATCGGAGAGCAGATAGGTCACCGCAGCGGCCAGTTCTTCGGGCGTCGTCCACGCCGCGTTCGCCTGGGCCGGCTCCGAGACCTTGGCGCGCTTCATGTCGATCTGCTTGACCTGGAGGATGTTGGCCGTGACGCCAGTGCCCTTCAACTCCTGGGAGAGCGTCAGCATCAGCGCTTCCTGACCTGCCTTGGCGATCGCATAGGCGCCGCCCTTGGCGCTCGGTCGGGACGCAAAGGGCGAGGTGACCATGATGATCCTGCCCCATCCTCCCGCGATCAAGTGTGGAACGAACGCCCGGGCCGCCACAAACGAGGTCCAGACGTGTTGGTCGAGCATCTGGCCCAGGTCGTCCGCGGGCATATCGAGGATGCTCTTGCCGCCCGCCCACCCACCGACTACGTGCAGCAAGGCATCCACTCGCCCGAAGCGATCGACCACTGCGTCTGCTGTTGCCTTCGCCGCGGCTTCATCGCGGAGATCAACCGCCCAGGTGGCGATGCGATCGGCCGGTGCGTCCAGGCCCTGTACCAGATGCTGAAGCTTGTCCTCGTCGCGGCCGATGAGCGCCAGGCGACTGCCCTTGTGCGCGAACTCCTGCGCCAGGAAGGACCCAAGCCCCCCCGCAGCGCCGGTGATGACGATTGTCCGTTGATCCAGATTCATGTGCACTTTCCTCCCGCCACGAGTATCGCGCAGCGCGTGGCTGCGCACTGCAAGGTGCATCGCAGTTCGGCTGCCGCACGGCATGCGGGCGCGCCGCTCTTGGACCTCACCATCCCCGCGGGTATAATTACTCTCTTGTTGGAACGCAATCTGAACTGGAGTGATTCCCATGCTTAAATCAGTCAACTGCGGCGAACTGCGTGCGGAGCACGCGGGGCAGACCGTTACGCTCGCGGGCTGGGTGCATCGTCGCCGGGACCATGGCGCGCTCATCTTCCTGGACCTGCGCGATCGGTCCGGCATCGTCCAGGTCACCTGCGATCGGGTGGCCAATGAGGCGGCGTATGCAGTGCTTAACGCTGCGCGGTCCGAATACGTCGTCCAGGTCATGGGTGTGGTTCGCCTGCGCCCCGATGGGCTCGCCAACCCCAACATGCCGACGGGCGATGTCGAGGTCGTGGCCGAGGCCGGCCAAATCCTGAACGAAGCCCGCACCCCACCGTTCTACATCAACGAGGATGTGGAGCTGGACGAGGCATTGCGGCTGAAGTACCGCTACCTGGACCTGCGCCGCCCGGCCATGCAGAAGAACATTATCCTGCGCCACGACGTGGTGCACCTGATCCGCGAGTTCCTCAGCAGCCGCGACTTCCTCGAAATCGAGACGCCCATGCTGATCAAGACCACGCCGGAGGGTGCGCGCGACTACGTGGTGCCCTCGCGCGTCCATCCCGGAAATTTCTACGCGTTGCCCCAATCGCCCCAGCAGCTCAAGCAGCTGCTCATGGTGGCGGGCTACGAGAAGTACTTCCAGATTGCGCGCTGTTTTCGGGACGAGGACCTGCGGGCCGACCGGCAGCCGGAATTCACGCAACTCGATCTCGAGATGAGCTTCATCGATCGCGAGGACATCATCTCCCTGCTCGGCGAGCTGTACACGCAGATCATCGAACAACTCGGCTCGAAGCCCATCCTCCAGAAGCCGTTCCCGGTCCTGACCTACGCCGATGCGATGGACAGATTCGGGTCTGACAAGCCGGACCTGCGGTTCGGCATGGAGCACGTCAACCTGAGCGACCTCCTTGCCGGCAGCGCGTTCGGCGTCTTCTCGGGCGCAGTCGCAGGCGGGGGCAAAGTCAAGGGCATCGTGGCGCCGGGCTGCGCCTCTTACAGCCGCAAGGACCTGGACGAACTGGCGGAAGTGGCGAAGCGTGCGGGGGCCAAGGGACTGGTGCACATCGCGTACCGCGAGGATGGACCCAAGTCGTCGGCCGCCAAGTTCCTCACCGAATCCGAGATCGACGCACTGCAGCAGCGGTTGAACGCGCAGACGGGCGACCTCGCGTTGATCGTCGCTGACGCGGACGCGATGGTCGTGGCCAAGGTGCTGGGCGAGTTGCGCGTGCTCCTGGGGCGCCGGCTCGGCCTCGCGCGGAAGGACGTCCATGCATTGTGCTGGGTGGTTGAGTTCCCCCTGCTCGAGTGGAGCGGGGAAGAGGGCCGCTGGACCGCGATGCACCATCCGTTCACCTCGGCCATGGATGAGGACTGGGATCTGCTCGACTCCGACCCCGGCAAGGTGCGCGCGAAGGCCTACGACATCGTGATGGATGGGTGGGAGGTCGGCGGGGGCTCCATCCGGATCCACCAGCGACACCGGCAGTCGCAGATGTTCAAGGCGCTCGGCATCGAGGCTGAGGAGGCCGAGGAGAAGTTCGGCCATCTGCTCGAAGCATTCGAGTATGGTGCACCGCCCCATGGCGGCATCGCCACCGGGATCGATCGGACCGTGGCCATCCTGGCGGGCATCCCGTCGATCCGGGAAGTGATCGCGTTCCCGAAGACCGCGTCGGCCACGGATCTCATGTTCCGATCGCCGTCTGAAATCTCAGAGCGGCAGCTGCAGGAGCTTCACCTGGCGATCCGGAAAGGGTAGGCCAGCGCTGCGTTGGCGGCTCGGGTGTTGGCCGTTTGCGGCGCCTTGCGCGTTTTTGGGGGCTATGGTAACATCATGACACAGGGCCCTGCGGTGCTCGTGATGTTCTGTAGACGTTTTGAGCCAACATGATACTTACGGGAGCTGGCTTCGATCGGGGATGCAGTAGCCCCTCCTGCGGCGAAAGCTTCAGGGGAAGGGCAAAGCTGAGCCGGCGATAAGGCACCCACCTGCGCAAGCAGGTTCAAAACCAGCGAACACACGGCACAGCGGGGAGTCTGCAAGCATGAAACCGCCGGAGGTTACTCCGGCGGTTTTTTTGCGACCGGCGTCCACGGCCTAATTGAAGACGATCACCAGCTGGGGCGGATAGGCTGTCTCTCTGGCGCCAAACACCCGGTAGGAGTAGTCGCTCCCGCTCACCTCGGGGCCGACCAGGTAGATGCCGTGATTGGCCACGCTGCCGTCGACCCAGGCTTCCACCAGGGTGGTGACATCGATCTCGCGATAGCCGTACTGCTTGTTGGCGAGGATGCTGATGCTGCCGTACGGTTCGGCCATCGACGGCTGGTTCAGCCAGGTTACCTCTGTCTCATGCCACGGGCCATCTGCTGCGAACACCTCGATCAGCCGAGCCATGTCTTCGTAATCCGAGAAGCCGGCGTAGTAGACGCGCAGGGTGGCGCTCTCGATCACGTGCGACTCCAGCCCGGACAGGTCAAAGCGGATCAGGCTGCGCACCGTCCCTTCCATCGTCTCGGGATCTTCGTCGTACCCTGCCAGGAGATAGGGGAGGTGTCCCGTGTTGCCGCCGGGGTCATTTTCAGCGACATAGGCGTCGGCCACTGCGGCCAGTGCGGCAGGGGGCGGGAGCGGCCGGTGGATCAGGGGCAGGTAGATATGAAAGGGATCGGGTGTCTGAGCCTGGCCCCGGCCTGCGCCGAGCACCGCGAGCAGCAGAACGGTCCCCAGAATCATCCATCGGGTCTTGCGCATCATCACCTCCGGCGGCCATTATACATTACTTCATCGTCTTGGGCTTGACTCACCTGCGTGCCCAACTTCAAAATGCCCTTGACACCGTCATTTGCGCTGTGCTATCCTTGCGCCAGCATTCTACGAATCGGAGCATCATTCCAGTGCCGCTCAAACGTGATCGCATCTCCGAGGGCGTCTACGTCTTCACCAGTGGTCTTTTCGCCGAGGTGACCGCCACCGTCATTCTTACGGATGAAGGCGCCATCCTCGTCGATACGTTGCCGTTTCCCCAGGAGACGCGCCAGATACGCGAATTCGTGGCGCAACGACGCAGCCAGGTCAACTACGTCGTTAACACACACTCGCACGTCGATCACATCTATGGCACGTACCTCTTCCCGGAAGCTGTTGTCGTCGCTCACTACCAGTGCCGGCGCCTCATGGAACGGCACGCGGAAACTGCCCTGGCCCAGGCCAAGGAGCAGACGCCGGCCCTCAACGATGTAGTCATCCGTTATCCGGAGATTCTGTTCAATACCAGCATGACGCTGCGCTTCGGCGGCAAGACGGTCGAGCTCAGGCACGCGCCCGGGCACAGCAAGGACGTGATCACCGTGCACGTGGTGGAGGACCGT
This sequence comes from Anaerolineae bacterium, assembly GCA_040766655.1. Lineage (GTDB taxonomy): Bacteria > Chloroflexota > Anaerolineae > CG2-30-64-16 > CG2-30-64-16 > JALOOB01. Next base: position 157,313 of record JAXGQB010000014.1, on the reverse strand, counting down.
CTGCTGGTTGCGAGCGATGCCGTGATGCCGGTGCCTTACATCGTCGGCGGCGACCTGGACGACATGATCAACTCGCTGCAAAACCTGAAGGGGCTGAACCTGGAGAACCTGGTGCAGGGCCACGGTGAAGTGCTGCTGCGGGGTGAGATCGAAGAGGCCCTGGATGCCGGCATTCACTATCTGCGGTGTGTCGATCACCTGGTTCGCGAGCGCATCGCACGAGGCGTGCCGCGCAGCGCGATCGTCGATATTACGATCGAGGAGTGCGGCCTCTCACGCATCCCGCTCGGCGGCCTCGTGCAGAAGCTGCATCAGAACAACCTGCTCACCCTCTACGACGCCTATCGATCTGAGATCAGGACCCGCCGGACGATTGTCTGAGCCCGGGATGCCGACGGTCCAGGACCTCTCTACTTTATGCGCAACCCGGAAACCGCTGCCGCGCCCCCGGCCGGCGCCGCCAGCCTGAGGGTGTTCGCACCGCGCTCGGCGGCAAGCCGGACGTCGAAGCGCCTCGCCTCATTCCCGGTCAGGGTTACCTCCACCGTCACCACGCCGGCTGCCGGCGCCATGACGATGACCGTTGCGCTGTCGCCGAGAGTGCGGGTGTTCGTCGCCGGATCGAAGGGTCCCCAACCCGTGCCGAGCACCAGGTAAGGCTCCTGCGGACCCTCGTTGGCCACCTCATAGACGGTCAGCCTTTCGTCGGCGTACGCCGGCTCACGTCCGGCGAAGATTTCCCCGGCAAGGGCCTCGGTCACCTCGCGTTCAGCGCCTGACGGCATCTTGTAGCGATCGAGCACGACCCACCGAACATCGAGGCCGGCCAGCACCTGCTGGCCCTGGCCAGACAGGTCGATGTCGATGATGTCGGGCCCAAGGTGGCGGAAGTGCTGGAGCACAGGCGCGCGCTCGACCATGGTGCGCGGGTCCTCCCGGCTGATGTAGGCCGCGGTCAGCGGCTTCCGATGCTCGGTCTGGTAGAGCAGGTAGCCCGGACGGTCCCAGTTCATGGGCAGATTCAGCACTGCACCGGAGCGGCCGTCCTGGGCGATCTTCTTATACCATTCCGGCGTGTCGGGTGCGCTCATGGGATAGGGGATGGGGAGGAACTCGAAGAGGACGAGTCCCAGCGCAAGCACGCCCACGGCCCATCCTGCGCGCACGCGGCGCACCAGCGCGTTCAAGCCTACGCCCGCCAGCACGCCGAGGGCCAGCATGACGATGACGTCCAGCCTGGAGATGGACCGCATGATGTTGACGAAGGGCAGCGAGCCGATCATCCGGTAGGGCAGGGCGATCTCACGACCGCCGGACAGGAGCACGGTCTGACCGTTGATGTGCAGCACCGGCCCGAGCGCCAGCACGGCGAAGACCAGCGCCACCCCTGCCCAGACCACCTTCAGGCCGCGTGGCCACCGGGATGCGAGGCCGACGATGCCGAGCGCCAAGACGGTGTAGCCGGCAAACACGGTGTATTCGGATGCGGTTGCACTGAAGGCGGCCGACCGCCCGGCGGCCCATTCGCCCCAGATCGGATGGAACTGATGGGGCGTCACGAAGGCCAGCAGGTCAGCCGAGAGCATGCGGCTTTGCTCTGCGCCGGGCACCATGTAGTCAGCCTGTCGGGCTTCCCGCACCATCGGCAAGATGAGCGGGCTCAGGATCAGTCCGGCGCCCATCCACACGCCGGCAAGCGCGGCCAGGCCGCGGCCCAGGGTCGCGTGCCGGCCCTGCACCGTCTTCACGACGGCCAGCACGACGAACACGACGGCGGTCAGGATGAGGCAGTAGAACGCATAGTACCAATCGCAGAGCGCGACCAATACCAGGAACAGCGTCGCGAGCGCTGCCTCTCGTGTCAGCCTGGGGCGCGAACCGGTGCTTGCGGCGCGGAGAACGCGCAGTAGATAGAGGGCGTAGAAGGGCAGCCATTCCAGCGCGATCAGCTGCATGTGGCCCAGGAGGTGGGCGAAGTGATAGGGCGAGAAGGTGAAGATCGCGCCTGCCGTCAATGCTGCCAGGCGGCTGCTGCGGGGTCCCAGCGTTTCGCGCGTCAGGAGATAGCCGCCCAGGCCACCGGCGGCAAAGCTGAATACGACAACTGCATTGTAGGCCGGGATGAGGCCCAGCGCCAGCTGCACGGGCAAGAAAGTCACGCCGTTGAAGACGTTGAGGGTATGAAACAGCAGGCTGACGCCTGTGGGGTGATAGAGCAGATTCGCGAACCAAGGCGACGTGAACTGCTCGACCAGCGCCACCTTCACCCACCACAGGTTCCAGTAGTTTTGCCAGCCATCGAAGCCATCGCCGGGGATCGCGCTGGCAAATCGCGTGACCAGCGGCCAGGTCATGGCGAACGTGAGCAGGACGTAGGCCAGCGCTGCTCCTCCGGAAGGAAGCAGGGACCTTCGTGCGCCAGTCGATCCGGTCGTCTTTCGATCAGGCACGTGGGTTGCACCTCTGTGTTGCTTAATGCCCAGGGATCACGCGGGGGTTGGAACAGCAACGCGGCTGCGCGCCGCGGTTGCACGCCGGACCAGGTCGTCTCCCCGCGCAAGCAAGTTGCTGACGCGCGCCTCTGCCAGGCGGCGGAAGTCGTGATCGTCCATGCCCGACACGTTCAGGCGCACGTTGCGCCCGACGCTCAGCAGGGCTGCCTGGGCGAGGTGCGCGCCGGCGGCAACGTCACCCCTGGCATTCCTGTTGCCCATTTCCGCTGCCACTGCTGCCAGCTCAAGCACCTGCACGCATGCCTCGGCGACGGCCAGGGGGACGTCCGTTGCCTGCCGCATCGTGGCCTGAATGGCGTCGTGGCGGACGGACCGCTCCTCTTCGGTGCCTGCGGGCAGCTGATAGGCGTCCATCACGCCCGTATAACTCGCCGCGTCTGCATCCACCAACGCCAGGAGCTCCGACGCCAGCTGTTGCGACCGGAGATGGATGTCGCGCATCTCGCTTTCGACGTCCGCGTATCGCCCGCGGCCGATCGTCAGTGCCGCGGTCATCGCAGTCAGCGCAGCGCCCATCGCGGCAGCGACGGCTGCCGCTGCGCCGCCACCGGGTGCAGGATCGCTGGATGCAAGGTCACGAACGAAGTCCCTGATCGTCAGGTCGATGAGTGGCGTGGTGCTCAAGGAGAGTCCTCCGAAGTGCAGGGTTGGGGATGCGCGGCAGACCCGCGGTCTCTTCGACTGCCTGAGACTATACGCGGAAATGGAGATGGCGTCAACCTGCTAACGGTCTGTTAACGAAAAACAAGCGTACTTGAAACGTACGAATGTTATCCTCGAATAGGGCTTGTCATGGGCGCCCTTCGTTGTGTTACAATGATGACATCGAACTGCAATCAGGAGGATGCGTACGTGTTTCGTGAGAATTACGGCAATGCTCGCTGGGGCCTCGGCGCCGAGACAATGTGGCGTCCACCGACGGACGTCTATGAGACAGACAGCACCGTGGTGGTGGTAATTGAAATCGCGGGACTTGGTCCCAACGACTACGAGATCATGTTACAGGGCCGTTCTCTCATCGTCAGCGGCGAGCGGCGTGATCCCACCGAGAAGCTCGCGTATCAGCAGATGGAGATACGCCATGGCCCATTTCGCACCCAGGTGCACCTGCCTTGGGCCCTGGAGAGCACAGGCCAGCAGGCCATCTATGAGAATGGGTTTTTGAAGATAACCCTGCCGAAGGCGCTCGTGCGGCGCGTACCCGTCCGGACGTCGGCCGAATCAGCAGGTGAAGCGAACGAAGGTGAAACCGAATGAGTGTTGGCGAACCACATGAACTGACTATCCCGGCTGAACTTCCGATCCTGCCCCTGCGGGGCGTGGTCGTGTATCCGATGATGTGGCTGCCTCTGACGATCGGCCAGGAGCGCTCGATTCGACTCGTCGACGACGCACTGGTCGATGTGGCGGATCAGCGCATCATCGGGCTCTTTGCGTCGCAGGATCCGGACATCGAGGAGCCCTCGCCGGAGCAGATCTTCCAGACGGGCACCGCTGCGATCGTCCATCGGATGCTGCGCGCGCCCGATGGCACCGTCCGTCTCATCGTGCAGGGCATCGAACGCATCCGCATCACCGAGTACCTGCAGGAGCAGCCCTATCTGCGCGCGCGGGTCGAGGAGATCCCGGATCAGGAGGACGAGGAGGACCTCGAACAGGAGGCGCGCACGCGCGCGACCCTCGACCTGTTCCGCCGGCTGGTGTCGCTCGTGCCGCACATGCCCGAGGAGCTCGAGACTGCGGCGATGAACGCGAGCACCGCGCGACAGCTGGCTTACCTGGTGGCAGCCAGCACGCGCATGGAGCCTGCGCAGGCGCAGGAAATCCTCGAAGTCGACCCGGTGTCGCAGAAGCTGAACAAGCTCAACACGATTCTCTCCAAGGAGCTGGAGGTGCTGGAACTTGGGCGCAAGATTCAGACCCAGGCCCAGGACGAGATGACCAAGATGCAGCGCGAGTACTTCCTGCGCGAGCAACTCAAGGCGATCCAGAAGGAACTCGGCGAGGGCGACGAGCAAGAGGCAGAGCTGCAGGACTACGAGCATCGCATTGCTGAGGCCGGCATGCCGGCAGAGGCGGAGAAGGAAGCGCGACGCGAACTGGACCGGATGCGCAAGATGCCTTCGCAGGCTGCCGAGTACACGGTGATCAAGACCTACCTGGATTGGATGGTCAACCTGCCCTGGAACAAGGGCACACCGGACAATCTCGACATCGCGCACGCGCGCCAGGTGCTCGACGAGGACCACTACGGCCTGGAGGAGATCAAGGACCGGATCCTCGAGTTCCTGGCCGTGCGCAAGCTGCGCATGGAGCGCAAGGAGGCCCGCGAGGCCGAGGGCGTCGAAGATCCCGAGCAGGCGGGCGTCGATCACATCCGTCGCGAGCGTGAGGGCGTGATCCTCTGCTTCGTCGGCCCGCCCGGCACCGGCAAGACGTCACTGGGACAGTCGGTCGCGCGCGCCATGGGCCGCAAGTTTGTCCGCATGGCCCTCGGTGGCGTGCGCGACGAGGCTGAGGTGCGCGGGTTCCGTCGCACGTATATCGGTTCGATGCCGGGCCGGATCATCCAGAATATCCGGCGGGCAGAAAGCCGCAATCCGGTCTTCATCCTGGACGAAGTGGACAAACTGGGACGTGATTTCCGCGGCGATCCATCGAGCGCGTTGCTCGAAGTGCTCGACCCGGAGCAGAACCGCGAGTTCCGGGATCACTATCTCGACGTGCCGTTCGACCTGAGCCAGGTGTTCTTCATCACAACGGCCAACTGGATGGAGACCATCCCGCAGCCGTTGCTCGATCGCATGGAGATCATCCAGCTCTCATCCTACACGGAAGAGGAGAAGGTCAAGATTGCGGAGGGCTATCTCGTCCCGCGCCAGATCAAGGAAAACGGACTGCGTCCCGACGAGATCACCTTCACCGAAGACGCGCTGCGGCGCATCGTGCGCGAGTACACCCGTGAAGCCGGCGTCCGCAGCCTGGAGCGCCAGATCGGGCGGATTGCCCGCAAGGTGGCGACCCGTGTCGCGGAGAAAGGGCCGCAGATCGGGGCCGTGGAGATCGCGCGCGAGAAGGTGACGGAGTATCTCGGCAGGCCGAAGTTCCTCGAGGACGTGGCCGAACGCGTCGAGGCGCCGGGCGTGGCAACGGGCCTGGCCTGGACTCCGGTCGGCGGCGACGTGCTGTTCCTCGAGGCCACCCGAATGGCGGGCGGCAAGGGATTTCAGCTGACGGGACAGCTCGGCGATGTGATGAAGGAGTCGGCCCAGGCCGCGCTCTCCTGGGTGCGCAACAAGGCGAAGGATTACGGCATCCCGGAGGACTTCTACACCAAGAGCGACATTCACCTGCACATCCCGGCCGGCGCGACGCCGAAGGATGGCCCGAGCGCCGGTGTCACGATGGCGACCGCGCTCGTCAGCCTGCTGACCGGCCGGCCCGTGCGCAAGAATGTGGGGATGACCGGTGAGATCACGCTTCGGGGACAGGTGCTCCCCATCGGTGGGGTCAAGGAGAAGGTCCTGGCAGCCAACCGGTTCGGGCTGACCACCGTGATCCTGCCGAAGCGCAATGAGGGCGACCTGGACGACCTGCCGGACAACGTGCGAAAGAAGATGAATTTCGTCTTCGTCGAGCGTGTCGAAGAGGTCATTGAGGCGGCGCTGACGGATGGGAAGGCTGAGAGCACGGTCCCGCAAAACGGCCAGGAGGAGGCTTCGGCGGCCGAGACGCCTGCGGCTGAGGTGCCTCAGGAACCTGTCGAGGCGCAAAGTAGTCTGTAAGTCTGGATCTTGTCATGCTGAACTGGCACCGTAGGCGAGACCCTTCGCTTCGCTCAGGGTGACAGAATCTAAGCTTCAAGACCGCTGAGCGTAGAAGAAGCTCCGTGATGCCCGCTGCGGCTTGAACCGGTCAGGTCGATGGATGGCTGATCCCCGAGCGAAATCGTTTTCGGGGATGGGCCATCCTACTGCGGTTCAACTGCTTCACAAAAAGAGTGCATGCGCCAAACTTGACATTCAGACAGAACTCCAGCATACTGTCAAGCAGTACTGAGTGTACCGGGAATGATGATTCCCTGAGTCAGGCTCGGCCGGAAGGACCGGGCCTGGTGTTTATGAAAGGAGTGACACATTACGACTGTGCCCGAGAACAAAAGAATAAGAAGGAGCTTCCGGGCGCCTGAGGGTGATTGGCGGCGGGTGGACATCCATTTGCACACCCCCGCATCGGCAGACTGGCTGGAACCAGGCACAACATACCTGCAGTGGCTGCAGAAAGCGGAAACCAAGGGCCTCGACATTGTGGCAATCACGGACCACAACACTGTGGAAGGGATTGCCAGACTGAGAGCCGAGATTGAACGGCTCACCTGGCTAGAGGCAAATGACCGCTTGCGGCCGCAGGAACGGCGGGACTTAGATGAGTACCGTCGCCTGGGCGACAAAATCCTGGTATTGCCGGGATTCGAATTCACCGCCACGTTTGGCTTTCACATCCTCGGCCTTTTTCCGCCCGAGACCCCGCTCCGAACACTGGAACTGCTCCTGTTACGCCTCAACGTGCCAATGGATCGACTCGCTGAAGGCGTGACGGAGGTCGGTCCGACCACGGACGTCATCACCGCTTACCGGGTTATCCGGGAGGCCGGTGGTCTCGTCATCGCGGCCCACGCGAACTCCACACACGGCGTCGCACTGCAGGGCATGAGCTTTGGCGGGCAGACCCGCATTGCCTTCACCCAAGACGCGAACCTCCATGCGCTCGAAGTGACCGACCTGGAAAGCGCCTCACGGCGCTCGACACTGCGGTTCTTCGATGGTTCCAAGCCCGAATATCCCAGGCGCATGCACCTGATGCAGGGTTCCGATGCACATCGACTTGCGCGCGACCCGCGCGACAAGAATCGCCTTGGCATCGGCGACCGCGTCACAGAGATCATGATGCGCGACGTGAGCTTCGACTCATTGCGTGGGGTGCTGGAAGGCAATGATTTCTCCCTCATGCGCCCGTATCGCCCGCCTGCTGAGGCGCCGTTCGACCACGTCGATGCAGCGCGCGAACAGGGCCCGAACATCGTTCAGGCGTTTCATGAGACCATGGCGCGTGAGAGCGGCAGCCTCCAGAAGATCCTGTGTGACGTGGTTGCTTTCGCCAACACCAGCGGTGGCACCATCTACGTCGGTGTTTCAGCCGATAAGCGTCCGCCGCGAGGCGTCGAAGCGCCGGAAGATGCCGTACTGCTTCTGAAGCGCGAGATCGAGCGCAACGTCACACCCCCTCTCGACGCGGCGGTGGATATCACCCAATCGCACGGCGTCCCCGTGCTGCGTGCCGCGATTCCCAATGGGACCGACAAGCCCTATGCGTTGGGGCAGACGCGCGTCTATGTCCGTGAGGAAGGGGAGACCGACGAAGCCGTGCGTGATGAGTTGGTACGACTCGTCATGGGCGCGCAGCGTCCCGTGCAGCGTGCGAGTGCGCCCGTCGAGACGCCTGCCCCGGCAGCCGAGCGCGGGACCCGGCCTGCCCGAAGCCGTCCGCCGGCCAAGCGGCCCGGGTCTACGCCTGAGCCTGCGCCCCAGCCCGCGCCTGCTACGGAACCGGTCGAGGAGCAAGAGGCCGAGCTTCCGGCCATCGGGGTCGAGCTGGTCAGCATGGAAGAGAGAAAGGGCAGCCGCTACTTTGCGATCCGCGACCTCCGCAACGGCAATGTGGTGCAGAACGTCACCATACACTCCGCCCGCAAGCTGTGGAGCTACGCCATCAACCAGCACCTCACGCATCCTGACGGTCCGGAGAACGTGACCTGGCTGGGCGAACATGGACTCTGGCAGGCCGCGCGGCGCGCTAAGAAGTTGCGGTACGATCTCGTGCTGCGGATGCCCGACGGCAAGTTGCGCGTGTTCTACGGTGTGACGGCTGATGGCATGTCGGGACCCTGGGCCCAGTTCCTCCTGGAAGAGGATCGCCCGGAAGGCGACCTCAGCGCGGCGTTGCCGTTTGTATCGATCGTGGAGGAGGCCGAGGAAGAAGCCACGTCGCCCGACGAGGAGTCGATGGGCGCGTTGGCTCCGGCTGAGAACGGTGTGGGCGAGGAACCGGTGGCAGCCAAGTCCAAATCACGCCGGGGACGGCGTGGCGGACGCGGCCGCAGCAAGAACGGCCGCACGGCCGGATCAGAGTCTGAGACGGCGACCGAAGAGGGCGACACGCACCCTGAGGCGGCTGTGGCGGTGCCACCTGTCGTGGAACTGCCGGCGGCGCCACCCGTCGTGGAACCGTCGGCGGAGCCACCTGTCGTGGAACTGCCGGGGGCGCCAGCAGATGTCGCAGCAGACAGCGTCCCGGCGGATGTTGCAGCGCCTGTTGCGGACGCGGCTCCCGCCCGGAAGCCGCGCAGCAGAACGAGGAAGCCGAAGGCGGTGGCGCCTGAGGTCGCGGCTGAGGCTGCTGCGCCGGCACCCGACGTCACAGAGCTGCCAGCCGCAACTCCGCCACCGGCGCTACCGGCGCCTGTGGCACCGGCGGAGACCACTGCAGCCAAAACCGCTGCAAGCCCCAAGCCGCGGGCCCGCACGCGGGCGAAGAAGGTGGCAGCGCCAGAAGGGGAGCAGCCCGTCGCGGAAAGCATTGAGCCGGCCGTAGTTGCGGCCCCGGCAAAGCGCACCACAAGCACACGGCGTACGCCCAAACCGGCGACTTCTGATACCATGCCTGAGGCCATCGGCCAGGCCAAGCCCAAGAGCCGTACCCGCAAGCCTAAGCCGGCCGCGGAGGAGTAAGCCCCCGCACGGCTTCGCCGGCGGTGGGCCGGCAATCGATCAACCATAACAAACAGGGCACGCAACGGAACCATCCGGCGTGCCCTGTTTATTGTGATGTTCTGGCGATAGGTTCCAAAGCGGGCTTCAGGATCGGGGCAGCAGGTAGAAGATGACGAAGACGATGGCCCCGAATAACAGCACCGCCAGTTGCAGCGGCCGATCCTTCAGCACGACAACGTCTGGCGGGTCGGTCTCACCCTTGACGTGAATCAGGTACAGGTATCTGAAGATGCCGTACAGCACGAACGGAATGGTCAGCATCATCAGATGGTTCTCGGGCAGGTTCGGCGCAGAGAAGGTGTACGTCGCGTAGGCCATCACGGTGCTGGCGCTGACGAGCGACAACATCTCGTCTACGAAGCGAAGGTTGTACTCGGCCAGGATCTTGCGGGTATTGGCGCTGTTCTCGTTCATGAGCACCAATTCCTGACGGCGCTTTCCGAGGCCAAGGAAGAGGGCCAGCAGCACCATGCACACGTACAGCCACGGCGAGAACCGTGCGGCATCCACCACGGCAACGCCTGCCCCCACCCGCATGACGAAGCCGAGCGCAATGGTCAGCACGTCCACGATCACGATATGCTTCAGATGGAAGGTGTATGCCACCATCAGGAACAGGTAGCCATAGAGGATCAACGTCAGGGGCACGCCGATCGCGAGCGCTGCGGGCAGCGATCCCACGATGAGCACGATCGCAGCGACGAGCGCGGTACGAGTGCTCAGCGCGCCCGATGCCAAGGGACGGTTCCGCTTGGCCGGATGCAGACGGTCCTTCGGAACGTCCACCAGATCGTTGATGATATAGACCGCGCTGGAGATGAGACAGAACAGGACGAACGCGCCCAGGGTTCGCAGGAACCAGTAGGGCTCGAACAGCTTGACGTCAAATATCAGCGCCGCCCAGACAAAGACATTCTTTGTCCATTGCTTCGGGCGCATGGTCTTGACCAGCAATGCCAACTGGGATTGCTGGCGCAGCCCGGCACGCGCGCCAGGGGTTGATTCACCCATCTTCGACTGTGTTCTCCTCTTTCGTGATGATACCGCAGCGTGTAGCCAGCGTCAATTATGGGGGCCTTGACGCCCCGGCACGGCTGGCTGATGTCTGTGAAGCGCCATGATTGACATGCGACGTAGCACTGACTAGAATGACGATCCATGGGCACGATGGACGCTGACGGAAAAGGTATCGGGAAGCCGCCTCACAGCCGCAAGGTCCGGCTCGACGAGCTGCTGGTCCGGCGCGGGCTGGCGCCCAATCGTTCTCACGCCCAGCGACTCATCATGGCCGGCGAGGTCTGGCTCGAGGACCGCAGGTTGGACAAGGCCGGACAACTCGTCCCAGAGGACGCCGTGGTGCGGGTCGAGCAGGGCCTGCGCTACGTCAGCCGCGGCGGCCTCAAGCTGGAGAAGGCGCTGCAGCAGTTCGGGGTGTTTCCCGAGGGCTGGGTGTGCGCAGACATCGGCGCGTCCACCGGCGGATTCACCGACTGCCTGCTGCAGCACGGTGCGGCGAAGGTGTATGCGATCGACGTCGGCTACGGGCAGCTTGCCTGGCAGCTGCGCCAGGATCCGCGCGTCGTAGTCATCGAGCGGGTCAACATCCGGCACCTCGATGCGCTGGCCGAACCCGTGCGCCTGGCGGTCGTGGATGTTTCGTTCATCGGGTTGGGCCTGGTGTTGCCCCGTGTTGCCTCCCTGTTGGGGCCCGCCGGGCAGGTCATCGCGCTGATCAAGCCGCAGTTCGAGGTGGGCAAGGGCGCGGTCGGCAAGGGCGGCGTGGTTCGGGAGCCTCGCCTGCACCGCGAGACCGTCCGCAAGGTGTTGGACGAAGCAGGGGAGCTCGGCCTGGCGCCCGCCGGCCTGGTACGTTCTCCCATCGTGGGCCCGGCCGGCAATGTCGAATTCCTGGCCCTGCTGCGAGCCGGCGATGCGCCGGCGGATGCCAGCGTGGTGGAGCAGTGGCTGCAACATGCAGTCGAGGGGAACACATGACGTCACAACGCCGCAACCGACTCATCCTGGTTCTTGGACTCCTCCTGCTGGTGCTCGCGCTCGTTTGGGTCGCGCGCAGCGCGCTGTTTCCGTTTGTCTTCGCCCTCGTCCTTGCCTACGTCCTCTTGCCGCTCGTGGGGGCGTTCGAACGGGTCATCCGGGCACTCGCCCCGAGATTTCGCGGCACGCGTGCCGTGGCCGTCCTGATCACCTACGCAACGATGGCCCTGTTGACCTTCGCGTTTTTCTCACTGGTCATGCCGGTCATCGGGCGGCAGTTCGGCGCGCTGTGGGACAATCGGCAGGCGATCATCTCAGGCATCCAGGATCTCGCAGACCAGGCCCTGGTCTGGTACCATGACACCACGCCTGCTGAGATCCAGACGGAGATCGACTCCGCGCTACGGCAGGCGGGCGCGCGGCTGGCCAGCGCGGTGCAGACGGGGATCGTGCGTACCGTCAGCGCGGTCACCAGCACGGTCAGCTATCTCCTCGGCCTCGTCATCGTGCCGATCTGGCTGTTTTACGTGCTGAACGACCAATCCCGGTTCATACGCGCCGGCTTTCAACTTGTGCCGGATCGCATCCGGCCCGATGCGATCAACATCGTGCGCATCGCGGACAACATCCTCAGCAAGTACCTGCGGGGTCAGCTCGTCCTGTGCGTGGTGGTGGGGGTGCTGGCGACGGCCGGCCTGACAGTGTTGGGGGTGAATTCTCCGGCCGTGCTCGGCCTGATCGCGGGCATCTTCGAGATTCTGCCGTTCGTGGGACCCATCATCGGTGCGGTGCCGGCCGTGCTGGTGGCGCTGATTCAGCAGCCGTTGCTTGCTGTGTGGACGATCATCCTCTTCTTCGTGATCCAGCAGGTTGAGAATGCCGTGCTGGTGCCGCGCATCTCGGGCAAGGCAGTGGAACTGCATCCGGCTCTGATCATGGTGGTGTTGCTGATCGGCAGCCAGGTTGCAGGGCTGTGGGGCGCGGTCCTGGCGGTTCCGCTGACAGCGGTCATCCGCGACGTGTTCAAGTACCTCTACCTGCGCCTGCAGGATGACCCGCTCGATCCGAAGGCCGCGCTGGCCCGCATCGGAAAAGTCGCTCTCCAACTGGACGTCTGACCACCCGGCATGCGTGCGGACCGGAGGCAGCGTATGGCGGATCAGGGGCGTCGCGGGGGATCCTCGATCACGGTGATGCCGAGGGCCTGTAACTCGGCGCGCAGGTCCCCTTCCGTCGCGTCCAGCAGGCCGGCCACCTCTGCAGCGTCACGCCCCCTGGCGGCAAGGGTCACGAAGTCCGCCTTGTCATCACCGTAGACCTGCGCCCTGGACTTGACGTACACCAGCGGGTGACGCGCTGCGACGGCGTCGACGACCGGCGCCAGGACGGACTCATCCCAGACGGCCGTCAGGATCACACGTTCCTCATATGCCTGCTGCCCGAAGAGTGCATCGAGGCGAGGCGCCAGGCTGTTCGTGAAGATGTCCTTCATCTCCGCGGGCACCCCGGGCAGACAGACGATCGTCGTTGCCCCCTGATGCATGAGCACGCCGGGCGCCGCCCCGCAGCGGTTGACCAGTGGGTCGGCGCCCTCGGGGAACTGGGCCATCTTGGCACGCGCAGGCGTCATCTCGGCGAAGCTGACGTCCCCGCGGTCGAACAGCATGGCGTAGAAGTCCCGGATCATGGCGAAGGCCACGGGGCTCTCCTGCATCGTCCTTCCGAGGGCATGCGCAACGGCCGCCACGGTCAGGTCGTCCTGGGTCGGGCCGAGCCCGCCGCAGGTGATGATCAGATCAGATGCGCGGCCGAGACTGCCGTGCAGGCCGTCGGCGATCTCGTGCGGATCGTCGGGCAGCACGGTGATGCGCCGGACCTGTGCGCCGCGCGCGGCCAGCTGCTGGCACATCCAGTGCGAGTTGGAGTCGAGGACGTTGCCCGCGAGCACTTCATTGCCGACGACCAGGATTTCGACGCGGACGGTGGAAGTCATCACGATCGGGCTCCTTAACGAACGAGGGGCGACCGGACAGGCCACCCCCTTCAAGAATCGCGCTGGGCCAGCGCTACTCGACGATGCTGGCGGGGCGAATGCCCATGTAGACCTGTCCGCTGGCGAGCGTGCGCAGGATGGTGTCAGCGCCGGACCAAGGCATCTGTGCGGCCAGCTCGCGCGGCGTCAAGGGCACATTCCCACTGAGCAACAGAATCCGGAAGATGTTCGAGATCAGTGCATTGCCCGCACCGATGAAGTCGGGCTCCTTGGCGCAATGGCTGCGCAGCGTCTGCAACAGGGCGTCGGTCCGCTGGACCTCTGCGGTGTCGGGGTCCACCCAGTCGACGGACTCCAGGTTGCGGTGATCCGGGAAGCGCGCCTGGCAGTCGCGGCAGAGCTGGCCGCGCACCGACACGCGCAGATCCTTGCCGGCCTTCTCCCACCAGTCGTAGTCGATATGGAACTTCGTATCGAGCGAGGGTCGTTTCCATCCAGTCATGTGGTGCTATCCTGTCCAATGCCCCTAGGCAATCAAGCGAAAAGAACTCTCGGGAAGCCGCTCGAGGCGGTCATCCGAGGCAAGCGCGGCGAACACCGGCTCCGGCGTGACCCGACGAACGACGTTCACTGCGCTGTAGACGGTCTTGGCGTGCACGCTCCCGGACAGGCCAGCCAGGTCCGAGAAGACTTCGAAGACCAGCTGAGCAAGCGGCATCGCGGCGTAGGCCTGCCGCAGGCCTGCCAGCTCGTCCGTCCTGTCGCCGGCGATGACCATCTGCTCGTCGTATTCGCAGGAGATCTCCTGCTTGCGAACCTGAATGTCGAGCCGCCCTTCCTCTGTCAGCTGGGCCCATCTCATCCATTCGCGGCGCATGCGCTTGGGGCGGAAGTCGACCACGACCTCACCATCGTCCCGTCGCTCCAGGGTGATGTAGGCGCCGGCCGGAAGCTTGTGCTTCTCCATCCAGCCCTGCAGGCCCGCAACGTAGCGGCCGCCGTGGTTGACCCAGCCGGAGAACCGGTTGCCCCAACGCCCGTCGATCAGCGTGACCATGGTGCGCTCGCCGAATCCCTGCGGGAAGAGGTTCCGGGCATGGCGGTTGAGCGGCAGCGTGCCCGAGATCGCGTGGGGATAGGTCAGCGTGATGGTGGCCGTCTGCACGGCCCGCCTGGCATCCGACACCTCCACTTCGTCCGACCATTCATCGTCCAGCTCAAACGCGAGCTTCGCCAGGTCAGGCGTGAGCGCAGCAGGGTCGTAGGCTTCCGCCCCATAGGCGAGCGCCTCAGGCAGGGTGTGCGCCTCGACCGGCTCCAGGCGTCGCAGGAACCACTGCCGTTCGTCCCCTGGTCCAACCTGGTCGAACCGTTCATCTGCGGCCAGGGCTGCCTGCAAGGAGAACGCGGCAATGTCGTCGCGGATCTCGGCCGGCAGATCCAGTTCCTTTTGGAGCGCTGCCGTCGCGAGGGCGGTCTGATTCATGTCGATGATCGCCTCTGCGATGTTGAGGTGACCGATATGAATCTCGGCCAGCAGATCCTTGGGGAGCCAGTGATCTTCGAAGGAGGCGAACCCGTCATCCTGGCGCAGTGCGGTCTCCAGGGCTGCAGGAAGGTCTCGCGCGTCGCCGGTGAGAAGCGCATCGGAAGACACGGGCGCCGAGGACTGCAGCATGTCCGGCAGGTCGGCGTTCAGTCTGTGTGCTGCGTCCAGGCTCGCCGCAAACTCGCGGCGGCGTCTGCCGGATCCAAAATCAACCGTGATTACTTCGAACTGGCCGTACTCCGGGTTCTCGCCTGCGCGCAGGCCCACCACCTCTCCCAGCCGATAATCCAGCTGGGGGAAGATGACGCTGTCACCGATGGCATACTGTTTCTTGGGCTGGTAGAGCACGCCGCGTGCGAGATCTGCGCGCAGTTCCGATTCTTCGCGCCGGACGCGTTCGCTGACCAGGGCCTCAGCCATCTCCAGGGTCGTCAGGGGGCGTTCGGCATCGACCAGCACGGTGCGCAGGAACTCGATGTCCGTTGGGGTCAATGAGAATGATTGCCAGTACTCGGCCGTCTGGGTCTTCCGTTGCATCACGCGAGGGTACTCCTCTTCACTCGTCCACACGAATTGGATCAAGCTGAAAGTATAACAGGGGTGAGAGCACACGACAAATATGAGCGCGATTCGGCCCTATTCAGCCTCTTCCAGTTCCCAATCGTCCGCCTTCGACGCATCGAAATCGTCCTCCTCGATGAGGCTTGCGGCAAGCTCAGCGAGGTCGGCGGGCACATAGACTTCGACGCGGCCGAGGCCATCGACCGTCACGCCAAGAACCTGGCCGAGTGCTTCGTATTTCAGCATGGCGGGGATGCCGTTGGCCTCAAGTTTCGCCCGGATGACCTCTGCGGCAAGCATGCCCTGCGACTGATAGATCTTGACTGGTGCGTGTTCTTTCATGCTCTCCTCCGTGAGAGGGCATTATAGCATGCGCGGCGAGACTTGTCAGGCGGCCGGAGCGGCGCTAGAATCGGCGGCAGGAGGAGGAGCAATGCCATTTGCTGAGGTTAACGGCGTGAAGCTGCGATACGAGACGTGGGGGATCGGCACGACGCCGGTCGTCTTCATCCACGGCCTCGGATCGAGCGCCGATGATTGGTTCATGCAGTTCCCGGCACTGGCGGCCGGCTATCGGTGCATTGCCCTGGACCTTCGCGGCCACGGGCTGTCGGAGAAGCCGCGCGGCACATACTCCGTCCAACTCTTCGCGGCCGATGTGGTCGCGCTGCTCGTCGCGCTCCATGCAGTGCCGAGCCACGTCGTGGGCCTGAGCCTGGGGGGAATGGTCGCCCAGGAGCTGGGACTGGCTTACCCCCACGTTGTCCGTTCGTTGACGCTGCTGAACACGCTCCCGGGGATCTGGCCGCCGACACGAGAGATGGTGACCGTGGGGCTCAGGCGGTTTCGCCTCGGAGCGGCGCCGGCGATGGACGGCATCGCCGCACGGGTGGCGCGGTCTCTGTTTCCGCGCGAGGAGGATGCCCTGCTGCGCAGGATGACCGAGCAGCGCATCGCGGCCAACGATCCCGTGGCATATCGCCGCGCCACGCTGGCGGTCGTCCGATACCGTCCCGGCGCCGCGCTGCGCAGGATCAGCCGTCCGGTCCTCATCATGGCGGGGGATTCCGACCTGGTGGTGGCGCGGGAGTACCAGGAGCGCCTGCGCGCCAACCTTCCTCACGCAGAGTGGGTCATCGTCGCGGGCGGAGGGCACGCGTGCAACATCGATCATGCCGATGAGGTGAACCGCGCTGTACTGGCATTCCTCGAACGGGTGGATGGACGGAGCGAAGGCGCCCATGGATGATCTGCGACCTGCCATCAACATCAACGCCAGCCTGTCGATTCCGATGGACGAGCTGGCATTCCGGTTCAGCCGTTCGAGCGGACCGGGCGGGCAGCACGTGCAGCGCAGCGACACACGGGTCGAGCTGCTGTTCGATGTCGCCAACTCGCCGTCGCTGAGCGAGGGCCAGCGGGCCATCCTCAGCGCGCGGCTCGGCAATCAAATCGACGGCGAAGGGGTGCTGCGCGTGGTGAGCTCTTCGACGCGGAGCCAGCTGGAAAACCGGCTGGAGACGATCCGGCGGTTTCAGGCGCTCCTCGCCTCTGCGCTGCGACAGCGGAAACGCCGGGTGGCGACGAAGCCGTCGGCAGCGGCACGCGAGGCGCGGTTGACCGAGAAGAGCGTGCGTTCGCGGCACAAGGAGACGCGGAGAAGGGTGACGGGCGAGGAGTGAGGTTGGCCTCGGTCACCAGGAGCGAAGCGAAGGGCCTCGCTTCCATGGCGGCGAGATTCTTCGCCGCTGCGCGGCTCAGAATGGCAAGATCCAGGCTTACAGACTACTCATGATGACTGGATCCAGAGTTACAGACTCCTGAGCGAAGGGGAGGCTCCCGCCTGCGGCGCCTACACCAACGGCCAGGGGTAGGGCCGCCGATCCTCCGGCGGCGCGGGGTAGTGGCCCGCCTCGATCACGACGTCCAGCCTGTGGCGGAGGGCGGAGAGCTCCGCGCCGCTCAACAACCGCTTGAGCTGCTCCAGCGTGGCGCTTTCAGGGTTGCTGAGCTCTTGCGCGAAGCGCCGGGCATCCGCCAGCAGGTCGTCCGGGATGGGCTCGGTCGAGAAATCCCAGATGACCGTTCGCAGCTTCGGCTCCTCGTGGAAGCAGAGCCCGTGGTCGATCGCGACGATGCAGCCGTCTCCCGTGCTCAGACAATGCCCGCCCTTGCGATCCGCGTTATTGGCGATGAGATCGAACAGCGCCAGCGCCTGCAGCGCGTGGAGATACTGCGGATCGTCCCGGAAGGAGAAGAAGTGGGCGTCGGGGTCAACGTCCACGTATAGCTGGACGGATCCCCGGCCGTGCGGGCCGCCTCGCAAGACCGTCGGCGGGACCAGGTTCCACCCGAGGGCGCGGCAGACCACGTACGCGGCCACCTCGCGCTTGGCCAGCGTTGCTGCCGGGAAGTCCCACAGGGGCCGTGCGCCCCGGGTCGGCTTGTAGATCACCGGATGGCCGGCGCCGGACGCGTCGGCGACGGAGCCCAGGAAGGTGTAGTTGGAGCTCCACGGCATCAGGCCGGCCAGCTCGATCGTTCCCTTGCCCAACAGAACCAGCAGGCGATCGCTGTCGGTCTCACCGGTTGGCCACGGAACCACGCAATCAGCGCTACGCCTCCCTGCCATCGTCAATGCATGAGCTCTCCGCCGCGGCGCGCGCGAGCGTTGGAGGGGAGGCAGAAGTGGCCGAAGTCGTCCATGGGGCCGCCGCAGTGGGGGCACAGATCTCGGCCAGCAACGACCGCCTTTTCCGCCTGTTCGCCGAGCAGCTTCGCCTGTCCGCGCGTCGTGTAGACCTGGTGCTGGGTCGGCTCGGTGATGTCGTCGTCCACCTGGTCCTCTTCGGCTTCCCCTTCAAGGGCGTCCGCGTCGACCAGCGTGAAGATCACCAGGTCGTGCAGCCGGTCGTAGCCTACGCCGATGCTGCCGACCTGGAATAGCGGTTCCAGGGGCTCGCTCAACTTGAGGTTTGGCTCCGCGGCCACAAGGGGCTCTCCCAGTTCCGGGAATTCATCGCGCACTTCCGCAAGCAGTTCCGGGATGGCCCTGCTCAATGCCATGGCCTGCTCCTTTTCGATGACCCAGCTGAACGGCTCGGGTCCGAAGAAGGCTTGCAGGAAAAACGTGCGCTTGCCCGGCGCGCCAACAGCGCCCGCGGTGATGCGCGTCACGGGATATACGTCATCGCCCTCGTAATAGGGCAGGGCTGCGTAAGATGGTGTCAGGTCTGTCATATCTCTAACTGTAATCGCAATGTCACAAAACGCAATTTGGGACGTGGGCCGTATCGTTCAGCCTGGCCAGGCGCACGTGGAACGAATTGAAGACGAGCTCCGAGATCGATGCGGGCGAGACCTCCAGGCGCTGAAACGCGTCCAGCGGCATGCCGACGTGGAAGGCGACCGCCTCCTTGATGGGGTCGCTGTGAGACACCAGAACGATCAGTTCCCCGGCGTGGCGCTGGGCGAGGCGCTGCAGCGCAGCGACCATGCGGGCCTGGACTTCCAGCATGCTCTCACCGTTCGGAAAGCGAAAGGATGACGGGCTGATTTGCACCTGCTGCCACGCCGGATCCTGGCGCAGCGCCTCCAGTGCCTGCCCCGTCCACTCCCCGCAGCCGGTCTCGATGATATCGTCGACTATCATGGGCTCGATGTCAAGACGGCGCGCCAACGGCGCGGCCGTCTCGACACAGCGTTCGAGGGGGCTGCTGTAGATCGCCACGATCGGTTCGGACGCCAGCCGCTCAGCGAGCGCAACGGCCTGTGCGCGTCCTTCGTCGTTCAGGTGCACGCCAGGCGTCCGACCTGCCAGCAGGCCCTGCTTGACGTAATCATTTACGCCGTGGCGGACCAACAGAATGCGCGTGGGCTTGGCCTCTGGCGTCTGCGACGCTTCCGCCGCAGGGGGGACCGACGCGTCACCGCCGTCCGGCGGCGGCTGGGTGTGTTGGCTGCGGTCAGCCTCTGGTTGGGTATGTTGTGTGCTCATGGTTCTCAACAACAAAACACCCCGGGTTTGTTACCCCGGGGCATCTGCGTGGTAGCGGATACGGGATTCGAACCCGTGTCTCCGCCTTGAGAGGGCGATATCCTGGGCCTCTAGACGAATCCGCCACGAACGAGGTAGATTATACGGACAGGGGCGGCCGGTGTCAAATTGCGCCCGAACGTCTCCCGCCGGCGGTGCAGAAAACGACGCCCGCAGCTGTGCGAATTGCTGCGGGCGTCGAACGGAGCTGAGCTCAGAAGGCCGTTGCGCCGGCCTACAGCTTCTGGATGCTGTAGCAGAACTCGGCGACGCCGCCCTGCTCGAAGAATTCGATCGTCCAGGTGTGCCAGCCCCTGGGGACGATCACATCGACGAAGAAGCCGCGGACTGCCTGCTCCCGCCACTCATCCAGGACCTTCACGCCATCGATGTAGAGCCGGGCGCCATCGTCCGTCTTGATGGAGATGCGATAAACACCTCCCACCGCGTTGGACGTGGTGGTCCAGCGCACCGAGAAGTTGTCCGGCATCACCTGCGGCGCGGGCGATCCCCAGCCCCAGTTGGCGCAGGGTCGGGTCTCGGCGCGTTCCAGCACGATGGGGCCTGTCAGATCGCGCGTGTTGTAGTAGGTCGCACGCCATGAGGCCGAGGGAGGCGGCGGGGGCGGTGGCGGCGGTGGCGGCACGGGATGCGTGCATCTGTAGGGCCAGATCACGAGCACCTGGCCGACGTAGATGCGGTCAGGGTTCCAGATGTTGTTCCACTTCTGCAATTGGGCGACGCTGACGCCGTAACGATAAGCGATCCGCGTGAGGTTGTCGCCGCGCACGACTCGATAATACACCGGGCAGCTCGCCGTACCGTAAGCTGCACTCGCGTTCGCGCCGGGTGCAGGGCTAGCTGCTGCTGCCGGCACAAGCACGACACTCAATAAGACGACGATGGTCATGATGGCGCCGAATCGGCGCATCGCACGTTGGGACATTGCGCGCTCCTTTCGCCTGACTTGGAATGACCGGTGGATGCCGGCTGTCACACTAATGATGACGTTTACAACTGCAGTCTGTTCCCGTTTGCGGAATCGCTTTTGACAGCGCTACACCCGTGTGCTATTATACAACCATGTTACAGATATTGCCACCCCTGCGACAACCCTACTTGTATGCTGGGGGCCATTGCCCCCGCATCCCATGACGCCCAGGTGACACGCTGATCTGACGCCTCCAGCGTGGCTCCGGCCACGCTGTTTTTTTCCAGAATCGTCGTTCGTAATCGCTATCGACAATTATACACTATATTTAATTGGAGCGCAAGAGGATGAATGCCTTTAAGCCGGTAGAACAGCAACTCGCGATCCTGATGCGCGGAGTTGAGTTTGGCGACGAGAAGACCCGCGTCAACATGGAAACCGAACTCCGCGAAAGGCTCGCCGAATCGGTGCGTGATGGCAGGCCGCTTCGGGTCTACTGCGGCTTCGATCCCACCAAGCCCGACCTTCACCTGGGCCACACGGTTCCGATGCGCAAGCTCGCCCAGTTCCAGGAACTGGGGCACGAGGTCATCTTCCTCATCGGCACCTTCACATCGTTGGTCGGCGATGCAAGCGACAAGACCACCGCCCGGCGCATGCAGACCGAGCAGGAGGCGATGGAACACGCGCAGACCTATGCCGATCAGGCCTGGCACGTACTGGACCGGGACAAGACGATCGTGAAGTACAACGGCGACTGGCTGTCGAAGCTGACCTTCACGGACGTGATCGGGCTGGCCTCCAACTTCACCGTCCAGCAGTTCCTGGTGCGGGATAACTTCGCGCTCCGCTACGAGAAGGGCGAGCCGATCTGGCTGCACGAGTTCCTTTATGCGCTGATGCAGGGCTACGATGCGGTGGCGATGAAGACCGACATCCAGATCGGCGGCACGGAGCAGCTCTTCAACCTGTTGGCGGGGCGCAAGCTGATGGAATCGTTCGACCTGCGGCCCCAGACGATCCTGACGTTTCCGATCCTCGTCGGCACCGACGGCGTGCTGCGCATGTCGAAGAGCACCGGCAACCACATCGGCATCGCCGAGGCGCCGGAGTCGATGTTCGGCAAGGTGATGAGCATCCCCGACAGCGCGATGCGCAATTACGCGGACCTCCTGACGCGCTGGTCGCCCGACGAGATCCGGGAGATGTTTGCGGCGTTGGAACGCGGCGAGTTGCATCCGCGCGACCTCAAGATGCGCCTGGCCTTCGAGATCGTCGACATCTTCAAAGGTCGTACTGCAGCTGAGGCGGCGCAGGACCACTTCCGCACCGTCTTTCAGCAGCGCGACCTGCCGTCCGACATGCCCGAGCTGCGGCTCTCTTCGCCGATCACCCTGGTGGATCTGCTGACGGCACAACAGCTGGCACCCTCGAAGAGCGAGGCGCGGCGGCTCGTGGCGCAGGGCGGCGTCAAGCTGGACGGGGAGCGCGTGGAGGACTTCAACCTGATCCTGCAGCCGGGGACGGACCGGGTGCTGCAGGTGGGCCGCCGGAAGTTCCTGAGGTTGCTGGGAGCATAGGGCCGTCTCGCAATGAGAGGGGGGTGAATCGTGTCGACTGATTTCCATGGTCTGCCTGCGCGCTCGCTGAGCAACGACTACCTCCACCTGGCGTATCTCGAAGGGGCAGGACCGCGCATCGTTCACCTGTCGCTGGCCGGCATCGGCGGTAACGTCATGGCGGAACTGCCCGATCTCAGCATCGAGACGCCTGCCGGCCCCTACCGTCTGTACGGGGGGCATCGTCTCTGGCATGCACCTGAGATCATGCCGCGGACTTACGTGCAGGACGATGCCGGATGCACGGCGGTCGAGACGCCCGGCGGCGCGATCATCTCGGGACCGGTGGAGGCCGGGACCGGCATCCGCAAGCAGATAGCGCTGCAGCTGGCGCACGACCGGGCGGCGGTGACGGTGACACACCGGCTGGAGAACCTGGGTCCCTGGGGCGTCGAACTGGCGCCGTGGGCGATCACTCAGCTCCGGCTGGGCGGCGTGGCGATCCTCCCGCAGACCCGGCACGCACTCGACGGGGCCGGCTTGCTGCCGAACCGGAACCTGGTGCTGTGGCCGTACGCGCGGTTGGCCGATCCGAGGCTCAGCCTGCACGATGACCTCTGGTTGCTCCGAGCAGATGCGGACAGCCAAGCCATCAAGGTCGGATACATGAATCGCGTGGGCTGGGCCGCGTACCTGACCGGTCGCGTGCTCTTCGTGAAGCGATTCGGAACGCAGCCCGACCTGCCGCACGTGGACTTCGGCTGCAACTGCGAGAGCTACTGCCGCGACCGGTTCATCGAGCTCGAGACCATCGGTCCCCTGGTGCGCCTCCAGCCGGGCCAGAGCGTCACGCACGTCGAGGAGTGGGAGCTCATCGAGATCGGCGATCCGCCCGAGACCCTGGAAGGCATCAGGCAACTGGTCTCGACACTGTAGGACTTTCCGGGTCCGTTCATAACGAAAAAGGCCCCCCGCCAACCTGGCTGGCGGGGGGCCTTTCACTGCTTCGACCGGGGCTAGAGTCCCAGCACCTGCTTGATCTGGCTCAAGGCGGTCTGTTCCTTCTCGGAAACCAGCTGGCCGCCGAATCCCAGGAAGCCGCCCTCTTTGCCCGCCTCTGCCGCCTTCACGGCCGACTGATAGACCAGTTGCCGATACTCGGCCGCCGCGTCGGCGCCGGCCTTGCTCTCCACCAGGCCGACCGCGTTGCGGATCGCGGCCAGGCCCATCTCGAACGACTGCTCTTTGGAGGGTTTCTGGGCCTGCAGCTCGGCCTGCCGGGCCTGAGCGATCTTCTTGAATTCCTCCTGGCGTTCTTTGCTTGCGCCGAGAACCTCGCTGCGAAATACCGTGATGAACGGCGTCTTCCATTCACCTTCACGCAGTGCCTCGACCGAGGCCGCTGCTTCCTTCACCAGTCCAAGCGGCCCGGACATGTCCGAGACCACAATCACGCCGGACGCGGCGCTGACGCCCTCGAGAACCGTGTACCATTCTTCTGTCGTCAATTCCTTCGGATCCATTGCACACTCACCCCTTTCGTCTGTCTCAACACTTCACACGTCGCATCATCGTCGACGCCATCGCCATTTTACGCCCGGCTGACCTCGTCGTACAAGTCAGCGTGCATCCCAAATGCGCACTACTTCTCCACGCTGATCATGACGTTGACCGTGCCCTCGTCAACCGAAATCATGACCGTCGCCTTCTGATCGTCTTTGGTGAACATGAGTGTTGCGAATTCGTCCATGCTCATGCCGCCCTCTGCGGCAGTCCACCCGGCTGCGGGCATCTCGGCCTCGTAGAATGCCACCGCATCCGCCATCTTCGTGGCGGTCTTGTAGGTGGTCATGTCGCCGAAGGTGGTCCGCTCGGTCGCGTCAGGCAGGATCGGCATGCCGGCCGCCGCGCTCTCGCAGCCCGGCGGCGCGATGATCTCGAGTGGCTCGTTCACCTCGCTCAGCTCCCACGTCCAGGAGCCCTTGCCGGCTTCCGTCGAGTCGTCGCCAAGGCCCAGGAGGCTGCCTTCCCATTCCGCGACGTCCTTCACCGCGTACCCCCCATCGACGGCGACCCAGATATCGCCGCTGAGCCGGGTGTACACGTTGATTCCCGTCGCCTTTTCGTCGTAGCGATAGTGCTTCGTGCGAATGCCGTTCACCGTCTCCTGGCCGATGTAGCGCCCGCCCCTGACCGAGCCGAAGGCGTTCGGGCCCATCCACGACTCCTCCACCGTATTGTCGTCGCTGGACATCGCGATACATTGCTGCTCGCCAGCTTCCTCGGTGAGCATGTAGGTCTGCGTGCCGATCTGGATCATCTCGAACACGTCGCCGCTGTCGGAGTTGAGGTTGTCCGTGAACTCGAGCGTCGTGTGCATGGCCTTGGGTTCAGCGGTGTACCTCTGCGTCGATGTCCAGTCAACGGTTTGATCCTGACCGTCCTTCTCGCCCGTCCACGTCATCGACCAGGTCATGACGTAGCTCTTGAGCTTGCTGAGCGCTTCCTCCCGGTCGGTCAACTCGAGATCGGCCTCCTCCGTGGCGACCGGCTCGGGCGCCATTGCGGTGGGCGCGGATGCGGGTTCCGCAGGCGCCGCGGTCGGTTGCATGGGTGCAGCGGTGGCCTGCGCGGGTGCAGCGGTGGCCGGTTGCCCGGCGACGGGGGTTGGCTCGGCTTGGCCGGAGGCGGCGGTCGGTGCGGGCTTATCGCCACCTCCGCAGCCGGCCAACAGGGCAAGCGCCAACAGGATCACGATGATGCGGAGTGGTTGCTTCATGGGGGGACCTCCGAAATGGGATATTTGTCGACGCGGCACGAGTACCGGCGACGACATTGGCTGTTTCTATTATTGTTGGGTTTGGCCGATATGTCCAGTCCTTAAGGTGGCAGGCGTTGCGGTCAGGAGCGGGGGAAGTACGGCCGTGGGCGGGGAGAAGCGCACCCCCGCCCACGGCCGCTTTGTGGGGAATCCAGTTGTGACGCAGCGCGGCCTACTTTACCAGGCCCGTGGGAATGATCACGCCGCCGTTGGCCGGCTGGATAGATCCATACAGCGGATTTCCGTCCTCATCCGGCTCGATCCAGTGCGCGCCCTTGATCACGTAGCCGCTGAGCGCACCGTACCCTTTGCCCTCTAATTTCGAGATCGGCTTATACCAGTCGAACTGCCCGCCCACCGAGGCCAGGTTGCCCTCCCAGTAGCCCTGGATCCCGTCCGGCTGGATGCGCCATCCGCCCTGAAAGTTCTCCTGCATGTACCAGCCGTATTCGTCTGGCTTCACCAGGTTGTCGGTGTCGAGCCACCACTCCATGGTGCCGCTGACCAGGGGGTTCGTGTACGAGTAGATCTCTACGGTGTACCCCTGTCCCGGGCAGTGGGCGGCGCCGCCGGTGATCCGCAGTTCGCAGTCCTGCCAACCGATGAAATCGCCCCATTTGAAGTAGAAGTCCTCCTTTGGGGGGTCCGCCGAGGCCGAGCCGGCCAGCACAAAGGTCGCAATCACGAAGATCACGAGCACGATCGGGATGCTTCTGCGTTTCATGGTTCCACCTCCTGCGCACCATTGTCGCACGGCCGCGTTATTGATGGTGCGCGGAGCGTTAATGAGCGTTTACCCGCGCCTCGCGAGTGCAATTGACTATTGCGAAAGTGTGCAAAAGGTGCTAAAGTAATGTGGCATCTCATGTTTTCATACTGGCCAAAACCCGGCCGGCGTGAGGTGCAGAGCCAGGTGGGCGACATGCTGGAGATTCGTCTGCTTGGGCAGTTCGACTTGCGGAGAAACGGCGAGGCCCTCAGTCTGCCCTCGCGTCCCGCTCAATCCCTCCTCGCGTTCCTGGTCCTCAATCCGGGCGTCGGTTACCGGCGCGAATACCTGGCGGGCCTGCTCGCGCCCGAAACGCAGGAGGATGGCGCGCGCAACAGGCTCCGCCATGCCCTCTGGCGCATCCGCAAGAGCCTCGGGCCCGATCCTGGCACCGGCCGGGACTACCTCGTCTGCGACGAACTCACGGTGGCGTTCGACGCGGCATCGAACCACTGGCTGGATGCTGCGGTCGCGGCCGCCCGGCCGGCCCCCGATGCGCCTCCGCAGGCCCTGGCCGCCGCGCTGGCCGCGTACCAGGGCGACCTGCTGCCGGGCTTCTACGATGACTGGGTCGTCCTGGAGCGAGAGCGGATCGAGGCGGCGTTCGAGAGCAACATGCGCCTGTGGCTCGAACGACAGGCGGGCGCCGGCCGCTGGGATGACGTGCTCCACTGGGCTGAGCGCTGGATTGCGCTGGGCCACTCCCCGGAGAGCGCCTACTGCGCGCTGATGCTGGCGCACGCGGCGCGGGGCGACGCGTCCAGGATTGCCTGGGTCTACCAACGGTGCGTGGACGACCTGCGCGATGGGCTGAACGTCGAGCCGGCCGACTCGACCCGGCGACTGCACCAGCAGTTGTTGCGCGGGGAGGGCGTGCCGCTGCTCGCCCAGGCGCAGGTCATTGCCCTCCCCATCCAGCCCCACGCGCCGGCGCAGCAGCCCATCGACGGCACCGGCCCGCCCCCTTTCAAAGGGCTGGAGCCATTTCACGTCTCGGACGCGCACCTGTTCTTCGGCCGCGAGGCGCTGGTGGCCCGGCTCGTGGAGCACCTGCGGCGAGACAACCTCCTGATCGTGGTCGGTGCGTCCGGATGTGGGAAATCGTCGCTCGTGCGGGCCGGCCTCGTCCCCGCGTTGGCAGGCGGCGGGCTGCCTCCCTCCTGCGACGTGGTCACCCACTCCGCGGACGGCCCGGCATGTCGCATCCTCACCCCGACAGCCCATCCTCTGCAGGCGCTGGCGCTCGCCCTGTCGACCGCCGAGTCGGTTCTGCCCTCTGCAGCGCTGGCCGATGACATGGCCGCGGATGGGCGCAGCCTGTCGCTCCACCTGGCCCGGCGGGAGGGCGAGTCCGCCGGGCGCCCGGATTTCCCGCGGATGCTCCTCGTCGTCGATCAGTTCGAAGAAGTTTTCACGCTGTGCCGGGACGAGGCGGAGCGGACCGCCTTCATCGAGAACCTGATGTGGGCCGCGGTCGATCGCGAGCCGCACTGCGGCCCAATCAGACTGATCATCGCGCTGCGCGCCGACTTTTACGGGCATTGCGCGGGCTATCCCAGCCTTCGCCGCGCGCTGGAGGTCTCGCAGCACTACATCGGCGGGATGAGCGCAACGGAGCTGAGGCGGTGCATCGAAGGGCCGCTGGAGGAGGGCCGGTGGCAGGTGGAGCCGGGCCTGGTCGAGCTGCTGGTGCGCGATGCCGGCAGCGAGCCCGGCGCGCTGCCGCTGCTCTCCCACGCGCTGCTCGAGACCTGGCGCGCGCGGACGGGCCGGCTCCTGACGCTGGCCGGGTATGAGGGGACCGGCGGCGTCCACGGTGCGATCGCCCGCACCGCGGACGCGGTCTACGACCGCTTCAGCGATGGCGAGAAGGCGGTGGCGCGGCGCATCTTCCTGCGGCTGGTCGCGCTAGGCGACGGCATGCAGGCGGCCCGACGCCGCGTGGCACGCGACCAGTTGACGCCCGACGCCGAGAGCCGGCCGCCGGTCGAATCTGTGCTCCATGCGCTGGCTGCGGCCCGCCTGATCACGCTGGGGCAGGACCAGGTCGAGCTGGCGCACGAGGCGCTGATCCGGGAGTGGCCGGTGCTGCGCGGCTGGCTGGCCGAAGACCGGGACGGCCTGCAGCTGCACCGCCGCCTGGCCGAGGCGGCCGGCGGGTGGGAGGCGTCGGGGCGGGAGGCGGCAGACCTGTACCGCGGGGCAAGGCTGGTCCAGGCGACGGAGTGGGCAGGCCACCACTCCCCGGAACTCAGCCCTGTCGAACGAGCCTTCCTCGCCGCCTCGCAGCACGAGGCCGATCGGGCGGCGGCAGAGGCCGAAGCCCAGCGGCATCGCGAGCTCGAGACGGCCCGCCTCCTGGCCGAGACGGAACGGGCCCGGGCCGTGGAGCAGCAGCGGAGCAACGTCCAGCTCCGCCGGAGGTCGCTGTTTCTCGCAGGCGCGCTCATCGTGGTGCTCGCGATGAGTTCACTGGCCGTGGCCCTGTGGCAACGGGCGCAGCAGGCGGCAGAAGCGGCGCGGGAGGATGAGGCGCTGGCCTTCTCGCGGGAGCTGTCCGCGTCCTCGGCCGCCAGTCTCGGGCTCGACGACGAACTCGCCGTCCTCCTGGCGCTGGAGGCCGTTGACGCGGCGCGGGCCGGCCGTGCGGTCGTGCCCGTGGAGGCCGAAGCCGCGCTGCACCGAGCGATCCAGGCGATGCCGCTCGATGCGTCGATCGCCGCCGAGGGGCAGGCGGCGTTGAGCGCCGATGGGTCGCTCCTCGTCGTGCGCTCCGAAGACGGCTCACTCGTCGCCTGGGATCGGGCAGCGCCGAGCGGCGGTGAGCCGGCCGGGGAGCCGGCCGCGGCGCCGCTCTACACCCTCCAAGTCGGCACCGGTGTCTTCGAACTCAGCCCCGACGGCCGCCTGATGGCCGTCGGGGACGCCGCCGGAGGCATCTCGCTCCACGACGCCGTGACGGGCCTGAAGCAGCGAGACCTGCGCGGGCACGCGGGCCGCGTCACTGCGCTGCGCTTCAGCGGGGATGGGTCGCGCCTGGTGAGCGTGGGGAACGACGCCACGGTGAGGACATGGGACACGACAACGGGCGACGAGCTCGTCCCGCTGCACAAGCCTGGCTCCGAGCCGAGCCTCATCGATATCAGCCCCGACGGAACCCGCGTGCTTGCCGGCGTGATCGACGGCGGCGTGTACCTCTGGGATCCCGCCGCGGGCCGGCGCGTCATGTACGTCATCGGCCAGGAGGGTTGGCCCTGGGCCATGTCCTTCTGCGGCGGTTCGGGACGCTTCGTCATCGGCTCAGGCACCTCGGTCCGGCTGTGGGATGCGGCGAGCAGCCTGCACCTGCTCAGCGTGAGCATCACGGACCGAAGGCCGTCTGCGCTTGCGTGCAGCCCGGACGGATTGCGGTTTGCCACGGCGGCGATGCCCACGACGCGGATCTGGGACGTGGAGACTGGCCAGCCGCGGCGAACGCTGGAAGCTGGCAACGATGTCGTGCGGCTCGGTTTCTCCTCCGATGCGGCGCGGCTGCTCGTCCACCACGCCAGCGGCATCGTCGACCTGTGGGACATCCAGGGCAGCCGGGAGCTGGCGACGCTCGGCACGCCCCGTGGGAGCAGCGATGTGGCCTTCAGCCCCGACGGTGCGCTGCTCGCCGCTGCGGGGGGCGATACGAGCGACCTCCTGGTGTGGCAGGTTTCGCCGCCGGGCGGCGACGCAGCGGGCGCGTGGCAACTCCTGCACCGGATCGAGGGTCAAGGCCATATGGCGACCCGGTTGGCGTTCGATCCGGTGGGCGGCCGCCTGGCGACCGGAGGGCTGGACGAGACGGTCTGCCTGTGGGAACTGCCCGCGGCCGGGGCCCACCGGGGGGCAACCTCTTCGGCGGGCACCCTGGCGCTCCTCGCGCAGACGACCACGCCGGGCGCGGATGAAGTGGCGGACCTGGCTTTCGACCGGAACGGGACGCGGCTGGCCCTGGCCTCGGGCGCCAGACTGCAGGTGTGGGACATTGTGCCCGGGGCTTCAGCGACAGCTGCACTTGGGGTTCCTCCAACGGTGTTGCTGGCCGGGACCGTGCCAACCGCACTCGCGTGGAGTCCCGACGGAACGCAGCTGGCGGCCTCGCTGGCGAACGGGCAAGTACGCGTCCTTGAGTCCCTGGACCACGCGCCCTTCATCGAGCCGGCCGGGCATGTCGGGAGCGCGCTGCACGTGGCCTACAGCCCCGACGGCGCGCTGGTGGCCACGGCCGGCGCGGATGGCACCGCCCGGCTTTGGGACGCGCGTTCGCCCGGAGAGCCGGGCGCGTCCGCGCACCGGCGCGTCCGGTACACCCTGCGGGGTCACACCTCGCCCGTGAATGCCGTTGCCTTCAGCCCTGATGGGCTGTTGCTGGCGACCGGGGGTGCGGACGGGGCCGTGCAGCTGTGGGAGGTGCGTTCCGGGCTGCTTAAAATGACGCTCTCGAAGTTGCCCGCACCCGTGACGGCCATCTCCTTCAGCCCGGACGGCCGGCTGGTGGCGACGTCGGGCGACGCGGTGCGTGTCTTCCTGCTGCGCCTCGACGATCTCGTGCTCATCGCCCGCCAGCGCGTGTCGCGCGGGCTGACCGGCGACGAGTGCCGCCAGTATCTGCATGCGGAGGTCGGAGCGTGCGGGGAACGGACGGAATGAAGCGAAGGTGGACCATGAGAAAGGTGATCTGCGCCGGGCTGCTGGTGCTGCTGAGCCTGTGCCTGGCGACAACCGCGTGTACCCGTTCCGCCTCGCAGGCAGCGGCGCCCACCTCCACAACGTGGCCTGCGCCCACGTGGTGGAGGGTGCCAACCCCCACGCCTAATCCGACGCCCACACCGGCGCCCATACGGGCCCTCACCCGCTAC
This sequence comes from Anaerolineae bacterium, assembly GCA_040766655.1. GTDB lineage: Bacteria > Chloroflexota > Anaerolineae > CG2-30-64-16 > CG2-30-64-16 > JALOOB01. The sequence goes on along the minus strand of JAXGQB010000014.1, from coordinate 126,867 downwards.
GCCGGCGCCGAACCGGGCGCGCAAGCGTCCGCGGTGGACGGGCCGCGCGCGCTGGTGGACCGGTTCGCCGCGGCCTGGGTTCACGGGAACGCGCAGGATATCGTGGACCTGTTCATCGATGACGTCGAGTACCAGATGGGGCCGAATTACATCACCGACAAGCGCACGCTGTGGTGGTTCACCGAGTACTGGCTGGCAGTCGGCGGCAAGCTGCCGGTCACCCATTGCGATCCGGAGCTCGGGAACACCATTCGGTGCGATCTGGAGTTCACCAGCGACTGTACCCCGGCCCTTGACCTGGGAGCGCTGCACTTCGATGCGAAGTTTACCGTCCGGCGGGGCAAGATCGAGAAGCTCATCGCGACCATGCCCGAGGACGAATTTCGGGAGCTGACCACCGTTCTGGAAGGGATGTTTGCCTGGGCCGCGGCCAACATGGCCACGCCTTGGGCGGCGGCGAGGAACGGCGGCGACCCGCGCGCGGCCGCGGCCATCGAGGTGAAGGGTTGTATCGAGTACGGCAAGTCCCTGCGAGTCACGCCGGCGCCGTGAAGTGGGGCACGGCTCGATACCTGCGTCGCGCTGTGACGAATCATTCAACATGCCAATGGTATCATTGCGACCGCAGCCGGTGGTTGCAGTAAGTCCTCAGGCGAACCAATTCGACCGTTTGACAGCGGCGCTCGCCGCATGGATAATTGTGTCACGCATCCGACCCGAGATCGGGTCGCCGCCCGGCACCCAGTAACCGTAATATCGTCGTCGCGCCCCCTGTGCGTCACTCGTCTGGCGAGTGGTCGGGCGGGGGCTTGACTCAGCCCCACAGGAGGACCTTCATGCGTCTGCCCCCCTGGCTCCGCGTCCTGTCAATCCTCACGCTGGTTCTCGTCCTGCTGGTTGTTGCTCCTGCCACCGTTGCACAGGCCGAATCTGCCGTCACCCTCATCTCCGTGTCGTCAGAGGGTGTGCCGGCGACCGGCATGTCGGTGCTGGGCTATGGGCGGTCGATCTCAGCCGACGGGCGCTTCACGGCCTTCGGCTCCTACGCGACGAACCTGGTCGCCGGTGACACCAACGGGCGCCCCGATGTCTTCGTGCATGATGCTTCGACGGGGACAACCAGGCGCGTCTCACTGTCGTCCGCAGGAGTCCAGGCAAACGGTGACTCAGCCAGCGCCTCGATCTCAGCCGACGGTCGCTACGTGGTCTTTGCGTCCAAGGCCACCAACCTGGCCCCAGGCATCACTAATGGCAGGTTCCAGATCTACATCCACGACATGGCGGGGGGCACGACAACCTGTGTTTCGGTGTCTCCCGAGGGGGTGCAGGGCAACGACCACTCCGGCTTTCCGAGCATCTCGGCCGATGGCCGCTACGTGGCCTTTGGGTCCGGCGCGACCAATTTGCTTGCCGCGGGCACCGACACCAACGGAATTTATGAGGTATTTGTTCGCGATCTGCTGACGGGCACGACGACGCGCGTCTCCGTCGACAGTGCCGGCGCGCAGGCTAACGGCTACTCGGACAATCCCTCCATCTCCGCGGATGGGCGCTACGTAGCCTTCCGCTCGCAGGCGTCCAACCTTGTGGCGGGAGACACGAACGGCGTCGCGGACGTGTTCGTGCACGACCGGCTGACCCAGGAGACGACTCGCGTGTCGGTCGCCTCCGCCGGGACCGAGGCCGGCGGCGAGTCTACGTATCCCTCCATCTCCGGCGATGGCCGCTACGTGGCCTTCCAATCCCTTGCAGGCAACCTCGTAGCGGCGGACACCAACGCGGCAGAGGACATCTTCGTCCACGATCGCGGGTCCGGCGCGACGTCGCGCGTTTCCGTGGCTTCCAGCGGGACACAGTCCAACGCCGGGTCGTCGTACCCCTGCATCTCAAGCGATGGGCGGCACGTCTCCTTCAGATCCACTGCGACCAACCTGGTTCCTGAGGCCATGCCCGCGGGAACCAGCCAGATCTACATCCATGACCTGCTGTGGGGAGAGACACGCCGCGTCTCCGTTGCACCAGATGGCAGCGCAGGGAACGGCAACACAGACGCCTCGGCGGTGTCGGCCGATGGCCGATACGTGGCCTTTCGCTCGTGGGCGACGAACCTGGCGACAATCGGCGCCGGTTCCATCACCAATGTCTTCCGATCGGATCGCGGCCCTGACCCGGACGCGATCGTGCCGCTGGTCCTGGGCGAGCCCACCGCTGGCCGTGTTGCGCCGGGCCAGTCCCAGAAGTACAGCGTGGAGGTGGCGGAGCCAGGCGCCGCGCTGCTCATCCGGGTAACGCCGCTGGAGGGCGCGGATCTGCTCGAGGTCATGGCGCGCTCAGGGGCTCTCCCCATGGTGGGTCAGGACGGCTGGGCCACAAGACAGCCCACCACCGCCGGTGCGTACGAGATACTGATCGACCCGGCGATTGCAGGTACTTGCTATGTCATGGTGCATGGCCTGGACATCGCGGGCACCTGGGGAGGATTCGAGATCGAGGCTAGCCTGGTGATGCAGCACCTGTCGGATGTCTCGCCGCGCTCGGCGGGGAACGCCGGGAACACGACCGTCACCGTCCGGGGAGCGGGCCTTGACCGGGCGGTGGGTGTGGCTCTGGAGAGCGATAGTCTGCCTGCGATCGACGGCGCCGGCATGCAGGTGGCCTCTCCGGGCGAGTTGTGGGCGCGCTTCGACCTGACCGGTGTGCCCACCGGCGACTACACCTTGCGCGTGACGTTTGCCGATGGCGCGGTGCTGCGCCTGGTGGGGGGCTTTGCCGTCGTGCCCGGCACGGGGGGCGGCCTGAGGACGCGCGTGATCACACCGGCGCTTGCCCGACCGGGGCGCCGGTACACGATCTGGGTGGAGTACGCGAATGCAGGCGATGCGGATCTGCCGGCTCCCCTGCTGATCGTCTCCACCGAGCCCACCATGCCCATCAAGCTGCCCGACCGCGCCGATTGGCAGTACGGCGAGATCATGCTGCTGGGCGTGAGCCATACCCAGCCGGCCGGCGTGCTGCCGCCGGGCGCCTCAGAGAGGATTCCTCTGATCATCGAAACGCCTGCCGTTCTATCCAATCTCAAGGTGTCCCTGGAGGCTCTGCAGGCTGCCGACGATCCTGTGGACTGGGACGTCTACGGGCCGGTCATGCGCCCGCCGGCTTACGATCAGGGAGCGTGGGACGCACTATGGCCGGCGCTTCGCACTCGACTGGGTGACAGCTGGGCCGACTATCTCGATGTCCTGGGCGGGGCGGCGACGCGCCTGAGGCCGCGGGGCGTGGACGTGTCCGATCTCCACCAGTTGTTGGCACTGGAGGTCATGGGCGCCAGCGGCAATCCTGTATCGGCGGTCACCGGAGGGGTGTTCGATGCCGCGACGGGGGCTCCGCTGTCCGGCGTGCGGGTGGTGGCCAGCCACCAGGAGGGAGCAGCGGTTCGCAGCGAGTTGAGCGACGAGGGAGGCAACTTCTCCATCGCCTTCCTGCCCGCAGGGGTCTATGACGTTTACGTGGAGGGATATCTGCTGAGCCTCACGCACACGGCGACCCTGACGGGTGACACCGACGCCAACGGCATCCGGCTGCATGCGTCTCCCATCCCGCCCGAGCCCGATCCTGATCCCGCCCTGGTGCTCTATGCCGACCCTCAACTGCTGGACGTCGAGGGCACGCCTCACCTTGTGTTTTCACGAGATGGCTATATCTACCACACCACCTATGACGGCGCTGCCTGGGCACCTGCCACGCAGGTTCCGGGCGCCGTGGGCAGCGAGCCCCGCCTGCTTTATGCCCCCGACCTGCTCGATGGCGCCGACCCTGGCCTGGCCCTGTTCTGGCGCACGGGCGCGGGGAACGATGCCGCCATCCATTACGCGGCTGCGCGCGCCGGCGGAGCTGGCGACTGGCTCTGGTCTGAAGCCGCTATGTACGCCGGCCACGCTGACGCCGGCATCACGCAACCGGCGGCCGTGGTAGATGCCAACGGTACGCCGGTGGTCGTGTGGCAGATGCAGGACTTCGGCAATCTGGCCGCAGACACAGACCTGTATTATGGCCACGAGCCCGTAAATCCGCTCATGTTGACGTGGGATGAGATCGTGGGGCTGCTCATACTCGATGACCCGGTGACCCTCGTGAGCGGGGACGTCCTTCCGCCGGGCACAGCTGTGGCACTCACGGGATCGGGAGAGGCAATCACACTGGATTTTGCCGTGCAGGAGTGGCCTGCCTCCATATCAATGGGCTGGGAGTTCTCCCGGCACGGAACGGTGCCGCGCTTCATTCCGTACATCGGCGGCAATAACGATGTCACCTTCGCCGCGATGCTGAGCGGCGAGGCCGGCAGCACCGAGGCCAGCGCGTCGGGTGCGCTCGGCGGTGAGATCAGCATGATGCAGAAGCGTGTCACGGGAGGCGTGTCGGGCGAAATCGGAGCGAAGTGGGTCCTGGATCCACGCACCTGCACCTTCAACCTGGGCTCCGCCACGCTCTCGTCCAGCATCAGCGCAACCGGCCGCTTTCCCATCCCGCAACTGACCTGGGAAGATGTGGTCTTCAGGACCATTAAGACCGAGGTCGGCGTGCAGGTAGGTGCGACGCTTACCGGAGAACTGACTTGGAGGACCCAGGGAGGCTACTGGCCGGAAGGCACGATAACTGGCACGGGTTCGCTGGGCTTCTACGGCAAGGTCGAGTTCATCGGCGGCACGGAGGGGACGATCAGCGGCACCGGTAATTTTGACGTCATCATTTCGGCCGATGGTTTCAACCTCGATCAAGTGTACTTTGAGTTCGCAACTTCGGCACAGTCCGGTTCCATGAAGTTCGATACCTCCTGGAGTTATCCACCCTCGCCGGAGGCCTTGCAGGCGTCGGGCGTTTCCCTTGAGGACGCGTGGGCCACCGCGCTCGAGGAGATGGATGTCAGCACCACATTGACCTTGCAGGCCAAGCCGGGCACGACCACCGATTACGGCCTGCCTTCAGTGCGGGCCGAAGGCGGCTCCGATCTGACGGATGACCGTTCCCCTGCAATGGCGCTGGGCAGCGACGGGAAGGTCTACCTGTTCTGGCTGCGTGAGCCAGAGGCGCCATCAACCGATCTGGGGAATACGTTGACGTATGCGTCCTATAACGTCACCGCCTGGAGCGCGCCCCTGGCGTTGGCCGGCACGGCGGGCTTTGGCCGCGAGCCAGTTGTGGCCCGCGACCGTCAGGGGAACATGCTGGTGGCCTGGGTCTGGGCCGACGCAACAGGCTGGACGCTGATCTCAGATCCGACCTCGCTGCTGGCGGCGTATGACCAGGCAGAGGTGCGCTATGGGGTGCTCCGGCCGGACGGCACCTGGGTGGCGCCCGTGGCCCTGACGTCGACGTTGAGCGCCTACCACCATGTTAATCTGGCCGCGGTCACGTCCGGCGACATCTGGGCCACGTGGCTCGAGTCAACGGGCACGGGAGACATCCTCTACGCGGCTAGTTGGGATGGCTCTGCCTGGTCCTCGCCCCAACAGGTCGCCACCGCCCGCATTCATGGCCGGGCAACGGCCTCCGACCTCGGCGGTCAACCCGCGCTGATCTGGGCCCAGAGCAACGACGATCCGGCGTTGCCCCACAGCCAGGCCGCTGTCCTGTTTGTATCCACCTACGACGGGACCGCGTGGTCAGTTCCAGAAGCCCTGCCTCTGGAAACGCCTCAACCTGGGGCGATGGTATCCGGCGCCCTCCAGGCCGAGGAGGCTGGCACGGGCGGGCTCTTCCAGTTGTGGATCACGCCGCCACCCGAGGTGTGCACGCCGGTTGAGACGGTGCCGGGCAAGCCCAGCGTCTTCACACCCCCCGAGGAGCCCCCTGCGCCTCCGGCGCCGCCCAGTAAGGTACGTACTCTTCTGGGCTGGAGTCAAATTCAGGAGGTTGGGGCGAGAGATCCCAACGCAAAACTCGGGCCCCTGGGCTACGATGAAGCGCGCTGGATCGGTGGCTCTGAGACGCTCTTCTATACGGTGTTATTCGAGAACGTCGAGAGCGCAACGGCTCCCGCACAGCAGGTGCTGATCACCGACCTGCTCGATGCTGATCTGGACTGGACCACGCTGAGGATCACCGAGATCGCGTACGGGGATCGGGTTATCCCGGTCTCTGACGGCTGGGGCGGGACCTACGTGCTGGACGAGATCCCGGACTACCGGCCGGAGGTCTCAGACACCTGGATCGTGGAGTCGGTGATCTCGCTCGATTATGCGACAGGGCTGCTCAAAGCGGTCATGACGACGCTGGATCCTCTCACAGGAGAGTATCCGGAAGATCCGCTCGCCGGTTTCCTGCCACCTAATGATGAGACCGGTCGAGGAGAGGGGCGAATCAGCTTCGCGATCGATCCCCGACCGGGACTTCCCTACTCTACCGAGATCACGAATCAGGCCGACATTATCTTCGACACCAATGCCCCGATCTCGACCGACGTGTGGCTCAACACCATCGGTTGGCCGTACGCCATGGCAGTCGCGATCGAGGGGGAGGGCAACGTATTGCGCACGCCCTGGAAGGACGCCGTCTTCGCCGGCGAGTTGATCACCCTGACGGCCCTTCCCGACCCTGGCTGGGAATTCGTTGGCTGGAGCGGAGATGCGAGCGGGACGACGAATCCGCTCGATCTCACGATTGCGGGCGAGACCGCGGTGACGGCTCTGTTCGCAGCCTTGCCCCCTGTGACCCCGACGGTGTCCATCGCTGCCGACGGCGACAGCGTCGCGCTCACGTGGCCGCACGTTCCGGCGAACAGCCGCGGTTACGAGGTGTGGTGGAGCGTTGATCCGTACTTCACGCCCGGTGACACGGGGAGCGACCATGCGGAGGTCTGGCCGACCGGGGAAGAAGCGATCCACATACACCCTCTGACCGGCGGTGCGGACGCCATCTATTTCGTGGTGTTGGGTGTGAATGGGAGCGGGACGAAATCAGAGGCATCGGCGCGCGTCGGCGTCTGGACCTTCGTGATGTTGATCGGCGAGCCGTAGTTGCGCTCCCTGAAGAATAAGGGAAGAGACAACGGCGACCCGCGCGCCGCCGCGGCCATCGAGGTGAAGGGCTGCATCGAGGACGGCAGGTCCGTGCGCGCCACGCCGGCGGCCTGAAGCCTTTAGGCGGCAGCTGTACGAGGCATCTGAGAATTGGAGGCGGAGAGAAGAAAAGGAACGGCCAACTGATCTTCGGTCAGCTGGCCGTTTACTCGGGGGAAAGTCTTCGCACCCCAACCTTTTGATCCAGCGGAGCCAGAATCCGCAGTCCTCAGCGAAACTCGATGCGCCCCGTCGGATTCTGGTCAGTTCGAGCCCACACAGTAGTCACCATGAAAGTCCGTCCGTCCTCCAACGAGCCCTTCGCGTTGAACTCGATCATGCCGACAGGCCCAACTGCGACCTGTTGGGCCCGTCGGATGGAGAGTCGCCTGATAGAGTCGAGCGGAGCCTTTCAAGAGCGAAGGAAGCGCCTAAAGCTCGTCGGTTAGGAGTTCGCCATCGCTGATCGCGCCCTGCAACTCCGACCCACTCGCGAACCAGACCGGCACCGCGCCCAGACCTTGGGGGCTGATCAACTGCGGTTGCACCCCGGGGTCGCCCTCCCTAAGAATTAAACCGTTCGTGGTCGCTGGTGTGCAAGCTGTTCGGTGACTGCCTGGCCCTCTACGCCAGTCAGGGCAACCCACAGGCCGTTGACCGTTGTCGAGGTGAACTGGCCGCGCTGACCGCGGAAGTTATTGGAGGAGAGGAAGGAGTAGGAGAGCGGGGTGAGCTGCGCAATGTCAGGAGGTAAAACTGCGTGTGCCGCGCGTCCCGAAATGCGCGATAATGCGGGTGCAGGAGGATAGATGGCAAAGCACCTTATGCTCAGTACGCTCGCGATTGCTCTTACGTTGTCGGCGTGCACGGCTCCTACGCCAGTCACACCAACTGTCATACCAACGTCCATTCCTCCGACTGTGACACCAACCCCAACCTCGCCGGTTATGCTCGATATGATCGAGCCGGGCGAGAGGATCGGCGATATGGTGCTCACAACCGCCCAGGATGAAGGCGGTGCAGAGCCTCAACTCTTCGACTTCTGTGATCCGTATATCACCGAATCTGACCCCGCTGTAATTACAAGAGAATGTGAAGTTCCTGTAATGCCGTATTACTTCATCGGATACGGCATCTTTGCTGATACAACTTCAGAACTGGATACGCTGTGGTCCACCATTGCCTGGGAACTGATCGTCGACGGCCATCCAGTTGATCTGGCCGCCTTTGGCACCATAGATCTGGATTGGGGCAAGCAGTACCGTGTATTGAACGTGGTACTGGCAAATCCCACTCCGGGCGAACACACGATTCGCTACATCTACAACGAGTTCGCCGAGCCCACCGATGCGACCTGGACCTTCACGGTTGCGTCGCCTGGTGCAATGGAACTACCGGAGGATGCCGAGTCGTTAGTCTTTGTGGGTTCCAGCAGTGAGTTCAGCACGTTGGCAGAATTCGATAGCTTGCGGAGGACGGCGATCCAAAGCGATCGGATTGACCCTTTCTGGGACATAGTGGTGGCCACCGGCCAGATGCCCCTGGTCTTTGGCGAGACTGTTGTGTTTCTTTACCGCGGACTAGCAGATAGTGTTATATGGCGGGGGGATTTTGCAGCGCCATATGAGCGCCATGGCCAAACTGACCTGTGGTGGATGGTGAGACAATTCGAGGCTGACGCTCGCCTGGACTACGAGATCCTGCTGAATTCCAGCGACTACATTCTCGACCCCTTGAACCCATTCACTCAGGTCGGCGGCTTGGGAACGAGATCGGTCGTGCGTATGCCGAAGTATGTGTATCCTGAGTTCACACTTTCGCGTGATGATGCCGAGCACGGCTCCTTCAGCGACGACTTCACCCTGCCCAGCCAGAACCTCACATACGACGTGAGTTACCGCGTCTATACCCCTGCCAGATATGAAACGCAGGAGAGCCTGCCGGTGATCTATGTGACGGATGGTCAGGATTACGCCAATCCGGGGATGGGGGCCATGGTGAATGTGCTGGATAACCTGATCGCCGATGAACGGGTTGGGCCGGTCATCGCTGTCTTTATTGACCCGCGTGACCCAATCACGGGTGACAACCGTCGTGAACAGGAGCTGGTCCCCGACAGCGTTGATGCGTGCCCATTCTGCGATTTTGTGGCCCTGGAACTTGTCCCAACGATTGATGCGGCCTACAGAACCGATCCCTCGCCCGATGCCCGTGCGCTGGTCGGCTTTTCGCTTGGTGGTATGTTCACGGCACACATGGGGCTCGCATATGCGGATGTGTTTCACCAGATCGCGATTCAATCACCCTACGTATCGGGAGAATGGTTGTTTGACACATATCAAGAGGCGGCGCGATTGCCGCTAAGAGTGTTCCTCAGCCACGGTACATACGACGGGGGAGCCGCGTCTCTTCGTCTGCGCGACATCCTGGAGGCGAACGACTATCCATTGCTGTACATAGAGACCCACGATGGGCACTCCTACGGCAATGTTCGCGGAACGCTAGATGATTTGCTGATCTACTTTTTTGCCGGATGATTGCGGTGGCGCACGATGAAGCCGTGCGAAAGACCGATGAGGGCCGCCCGATTCATTTAAAGAAGGCCGGTGCTCAGCTTTCACGCGAGAGCACCGGCCTTGCGATTTCGCTCGGGGACAGGGATTCGAACCCCAAACTTCTGATCCAGAGGTAGGAGTTCGCCTTATCGGCCCCAAGTCTCCAAACAGGCTGTTTGCGACCCCCTGACACGGCAGTAGAAGACCGCGTCAGTGGTTTGTTACTGCAACCAGATCAGACGCCTCGTCAAGCGCTCGAATTGACTCATCAAGAATGTTACCGAACGGGGTTCGCTGACTCACGAGTAATTGCCCGAAGACACGTTCCCACTCCACTCCGCTTTGCTCCGGGATAGTAAGACGCGGAGCGGGTCTCCCCGTCTCCGCGTCTCCCAATCTCCGCGTCTCCCCGTCCCTACGTCTTCCCTCCGTCTACTGCGGCGGCTGAAGAATCCGCTGCTGCTCCGTCAAGTACCAGTTGCGCATGGGTGCATTCTTGGTCGTGAAACCCATCATCTTGAGCGCCTGGCGGTAGAGGTCGTCGGCCTCCTCGCTCGGGTGGACCAGCCGCAGCTGTCCCAGGATTTGGAGGGCCCACTGCGCGCCCAGCCGCGAATGCTCCGTGACCGCCTGCCTGGCGCCCTGCAGCACGGCGTTTTCGCCGCCCACCAGGTCCACCAACCGCCTCGCCGACTCAAGCGACCAAAGATTGCCGAGGCTGGCCGGATCCCCGTCGAACCAGCCCAGGTAGTCGTGGTAGACGGCCCGGACGATCGATGGCACGTCCTGCAGCCAGGGCTGGCAGTAGGGGCAGTTGGCCAGATCGGCCGGCAGCTGGACCACCATCATGATGTCCTCGACCTTGCGGCCGTAGCTGATGTACTTGAGCGTCTGGGTGCGGATATAGTTCAGGGCGTCATACTGCGCACCGAGCGCCGCGTCTACCTCCGCGGCACCGCTCACGTAGTTCCCGTGCATCCAGATCACCTTCTCCGCCCCGAGACTCCGGTAGTACTCCAGCGTCTGCAGCACGTGGTCGATCGGGATATAGCGCCCGTTGAGGGGGGCGATGGGGGTCAGGTACGGGCCGAAGAGGTCGGTGGGGATGAGGACCTTCTGCTCGGGCAGCCAGACGGAGAGGCCGCCGATCTCATCCAGCGTAGGGATCAGGGTGACCTGCTTGCCGTTGACGTAGATGTCGGTCGGCTGCGAGATGAACGTATCGCCGGAGGTAAGCGGCGTGTGGTCTGGCATGTTCCCATAGTCCCGGTATCCTCCCATCCCGAGGAAGCCATCGACTCCCCAGGTCAGCTCACGACCGTACGCGAAGGTGTCCCGCAGCCCCTTGGCGGCATCGACCGCGTCCCTGCGGTCGCGGGCGGTCGCGTGCTCCGAGGAGACGATCAGCGGCACGTAGTAATCGTCGAAAGCCCAGTTCCTCCAGTAGGACACGCCCCAGGTGACCTGAGCATCGATGCTCGTCCACACGATCCCCTTCAGCTGCTTGCCGATGAACCCGGTGGAGACCCGCTGGAAGGCGATCTTGGCGTAGTTTGCCCCAGACGTGCTGCCTCCGGCACCGACGAGCACAATCTCACTCGTGCCGACGATGGCGACGACGTTTGGCCCCATAATCGAGCGCCCATCGAGAGGCTGTGGGGGGGTGCTAGAGGTGTGCCTACCGGCGCGATACAGTATGACCGCGAGGCCGACTTCGGTGTACACTTTGGTCGTCGCTATCTCGAGCATCGCGGTCTGATCGCTGAGGGCATTCGGGAAGCCCGTATCCCGCCACCAGCAGTACCAGTACTGCTCGCAGTCCACCTTAGTCGTCTGCGCCTGGCACACCTTCGCGTTGCCGTTGGCGGCCGGGTCGTCCGCGCCAGCCCCCTCGTTGAACTGGCAGCTGGAGGCGGCCAGGAAGGGATTCGCGTTCGGGTCCGGCGGCTGGACGATGTTGGTGAGGTGGAAGGCCGTGGTCTCCCCGTTGAAACTGGCGGTGACCTCCATGGGTCCCTCGTACACGTTCGCCGTCACGGCGACACTGGCCACGCCGTTAACGTCCGTGGTGGCGGTGAAGCTGTCGGGAACGAGGCTCGCGAGCCCGGGCTTCCTGGGCGCGTCAAAGGCGACCACGGCCCCTGCCACCGGCGCGCTCATGCTGGTGACGGTCACCTGCAGGGGCTGCGCGTAGGCCGTCTCGACCACGCCCATCTGGTTATCGCCGCCCGCGACGGTCACCATCAGCTCCTTGGTATTGGCCAGGTGGAAGATCGCGTCCTGCCCGGCATACATGGCGAGGACTTCCATGGCGCCCATGTACTCGTTCGCCGTCACCGTGGCGCTTGCGATGCCGCTCGCGTCGGTGAAGGCCGTGAACGCGTCCGGGTTGAGGCTCGCTTTCTTGTCCACGGGGATCACGAGAAAGCGGACCTCCACGGCCGACAGCGGCGCGCCGCTATCGGTGACGGTCAGCTGCAGTGGAACGGCGTAGGGCGTGCCGATGTACGCGGTCTGGTTGTCGCCCCCGACGATCGTCAGCACGAGGGTCGACTCTTGAGCCAGCGCGGGCGCGAGCCCGGCAGGTCCCAACAGCATGGCCACCACGACGGTCAATACCATGCTCCTGAACAGACGAGTGTTGGCTTTCATCTTGCTCTCCTTTGCCTCTGCTTATGATCTGAGCTAGCCGTAGCTCTGTTCATCGCGTTATCTCCAGGTCACCGTGTCCCCCCGTCTCCGTGTCTCCGTGTCTCGCCGCCTCCGCGTCGCCGCCCGCCCCGACCATCTCCCGCATCTGCTGCAGCGTCAGCGACCGCGCTCCCTGCCCCGAGACCACCACCGCCTGGTTGCTCTCGGTGTCCATGCCGATCAGCAGCAGGCCCGAGTGTTTAAACAGGAGCGGCAGGATCTGGCTCTCGCAGGCGTTGGTGAGGTCAAAGATCAGCACATCGGGCGGCTGGCCGGCCATCCGCCGGCACGCGCCGGCCCACGTGGTGGCCCGCGTGACCTCGAGCCCGGGGCACTCGGCCAGGCTTGCGGCCATCCCCGCCAGCAACAACGATTGCCCGTAAACCACGATCTTCCTTGCGCTCATGAATCCAGTGTATCGGCGCGCGGAGGGGTTTGTAACCTACCTGTGGGGACAAAAAAGGGATAGTCTCGCCGGGGGAGAGACTATACGTGGGGATAGGGAGGGGGACGCGGAGACGCGGAGAAGGCTGCCCTGTCTCCGCGTCTCTCCGTCTCCGTGTCTCCGCGTCAGTCGTTCACCGCGTCACTCCGAACTGGCGCGCGTACGCCACCACCTGCTCGCGATTCTTCAGGTGCAGGCGCTGGAGCACCTCGCCCATGTGGTACTTGACCGTGTTCTCGCTCACGCCCACGGCGTCGCCGACCTGCCTGTAAGTCAGTCCGTCCGCGACCAGGACGAGGATCTCGCGCTGACGAGACGTAAGCTCCGCGGCAGGAGCACCGCCGCGCAGGGGGGCGGCGGCACGCTCGTCGAGCGCGGCCGCCTGGTGGGCAAACTCGCGCAGCAGGCGTGCCGACAACTCGCGGGACAAGGGAGCCTCGCCCCGGGAAAGCCCGCGCAGGTAGTCAAACAGCTGGTTGGGCTCCAGGTTCTTCAGCAGATACCCGGTGGCCCCGCTCTTGACGGCTTCAAAGAGGTCCGCATCGTCGTCCGAGGTGGTAAGCATCACGATCTTGCACTCGGGCATTTCCGCCTGGATCAGGCGCGTGGCCGTCAGCCCATCGCAACCCGGCATGCGCACGTCCATGAGGATGAGGTCCGGATGCAGACTGCGTGCCAGCCGCAGCGCTTCCAGGCCGTCATGTGCGACACCGACCACCTGGTAGCCGCCGGCCCGCAGCAGGTTCTGCATGCCCTCGAGGAAGAGACTGTGGTCGTCGGCAAGCAGAATTCTCATCTCCGCGTCACACCTTCCCCGCGTCTCCGCGGCGTTCCGCAAGCGGCCCGCGCACCTCCACCCGGGTGCCCTCGCCCGGAGTGGAGCGGACGGCGAGCTCGCCGCCGATGCGCCGGGCACGCTGGGCCATGACTTGCAGGCCGAAGTGTTGGCCGCCGCCTGCCAGCGCCGGGTCAAACCCTGTTCCGTTGTCCGCAACCGTCATGTGAAACTGCCCGTCATCCGCGCTCAGGCGCACGTCGATCTGCGTGGGGCAGCCGGCGTGCTTGCGCACGTTCGCCAGCGCCTCCTGGAGGATGCGCAGGAGCTGCACAGCTGCCGCCGGAGCCAGCGCCTCCAGGTCGTCGGAAACGGCCAGGCGCACGGGCAACCCGGTCTGCCTCTCAAAACGGGCCGCGGCCTGGCGCACCACGCCGGCCAGCCCTTCGGACGGCCAGCTGACGGTCAGCAGGTCGCCGATCAGCTCGCGCGCATCGCCCTGCATGTCCCCGGCGACCCTCGCCAGGCGGTCCAGGCTGCCGTGGGCCGCGTCGACCTGTCCCGAACGCAAATAGAGCGTGGCGGCCTGCGCCTGCAGGTTGAGAAAGGCCAGGTTCTGGGCGAGCCCGTCGTGCAGCTCCTGGGCCAGCAGTTCGCGTTCCTGCAGGGTGGCATCGGCCCACTGCCGCTGGAGAACCTGCGCCTGAGCGCGCTTCTGCTCCGTCACGTCGCGCAGCACCAGCAGCCGTCCGACTTCCAGCCCGCGCCAGTCGGTGAGCGGCGATATCTCCAGGACGTACTGCCGGGCAGCCTGCGCCGCGGCCGGCAGGGTCAGCTCGATCTCAACGCCGGCAGGCCCGGCCACGGGGCCGCCCGGATAGGTGGGCAGCAGCTCGCTCACCGGCTGGCCTGTGGCGCGCTTCTCGGGCAGGCACAGGATCCGCTCCGCAGCCGGGTTCAGGCCCGCCACCCGCCCGTCGGCGTCCAGCACCAGCACGCCCTCGCGCATCTGGGCGATCACAGCGCGGCGGGCAGCGGGGATCGGGTCAAATATGCGAAAGCCAAACAGGGCGACGGCATACAGCGCGTACTCGAGCGCGACAGGAGGCACACTGAAGGGGAGGCCGGTTGGCAGGACGCGCGCTGCCTCCAGAAGGTAGAGCATCCGCCCGGTCAGCGCGCCGGCGAACATGATGGCCGCCGGCCAGCGATGCTGCGGGGAACGAACAAATAGCCAGGCGAAGACGACGAGAGCCAGGGAGGCCAGCCCAAGGCATAGACCACGAGGAGCCAGTTCAGCGGGCCTCGCAGCGGGATCACCTGTCCATTCTGAAACGTGAATCCCACCCAGGTCAGATGATGGACATTGTTGGTGACGACCAGGACGAGGGTCAGCAGCGGAGCGATGGAAAGCTGGAGCAAGTTGCGGCGGGTCAGCCAGCGGCCGGGCCAGGCATATTCCAGGGCGAAGCAGGTGAGAGCCGTCGCCGCCGGCATCTGCCAGGCGGCCTGAAACTTGAACCAGAACAGCTTGCCGGCCTCGTCGACCGCTGCCACCTCCGCCGCGTTGCCGGCCACCCACGGCACGGCGATCAGGCAGGTGATGGCGAAGGCGCGAGCGCCGGGGACGGTGCGCCTGTGCCAGGCATAGACGGCCAGCGCGACGAGAAGCACGGCCGTCAGGGAGGACGGCCAGATCTGGGACGAGTAAGCGTAGTGCAGGCTCATCAGCCCTCTTCGCCGGCCCGCGGTGGCCGGCCGCCAGGCGGAACTGCGTCTCTGAGCGATCTGATTGTAGACCAGGACCGGGAGGGCGTCAATCGGAACGGAGGAGCGGAGAGTGTCAGGAGTTCATTAAAGACAATTCCGAACCACTGACACAATCAGACGGTTCGGAAACTGAGGGTATACTCGGGGACAGGGATTCGAACCCCAAACTTCTGATCCAGAGTAAAAACCCCTAAGTCCGGCGACAGCATCCTAACGGCTCCAGGTTCCCACTTCGGGAACGGGGGGCCGTTTTGCGTTTCCGGGCTCATTCTAGCACGGCTGGAGCACATCTTCAAGCCTGGGGAGGAGGGTTTCCGATGGCGGATCGCGACGAAACGACGGGGCGGTTCCTGGCTGGCAATCGAGCCGGGAAGAAGGGCGGTCCGGCGCGCGCGGCGCGGCTGTCTCCCGAACGGCGACGGGAGATTGCGCGCATGGGGGCGGCGGTCGTCAACGCGCGACGGGCGGCTGCGGCCGCTGCGGCCGCGGCCGCGCTGGAGGAGGGGGTGCCGGATGGCGGGGATCGGGCGGGAGATTGTCCGACTGAATGACCAGGCCGGGGAGCTCCTCGGACCTGCGGACGACGGGGAGCTCTCACCGTGGGCTGCGCGGAACGGCGGGTCGCTGTGGGTCGGTCCGGTGATTCATGTCGACCGGCCGGCGGCGGATGATGACGATCGGCCGGCGCTTGAGTTGACGCGGCGGCGGCTCCAGCGGCAACCCTCGGTCGAGGTCGATTTCGGGCTGCCGGCTCTCCAGGCCTTCGGAACGGCGCTAGCGGTGACGTTGGGCGTCGCGGTCTGTGCGCTGGCGTGGGACTGGTCCGGGCGCGTGGTTGCGGCGGTGTTTGCGCTGTCGCTGGCTGCCGGCTGGTTCTGGAGGCTGCGCTGGGTCGACGGGCTGCTGTGGTCCGTCGAAACGCTGGCCGGCCGGGACGTGAATCACGACGGGGTCGTCGGCCGGCCGGCGCGGGACTTCGCGCTGGTCAACCCTGCGGCCGCGCGTGCGGAGGCTGACCAGGCGGTGACGGCGACGGAACGGGAGGCGGA
Source organism: Anaerolineae bacterium (assembly GCA_040766655.1). Classification (GTDB taxonomy): domain Bacteria; phylum Chloroflexota; class Anaerolineae; order CG2-30-64-16; family CG2-30-64-16; genus JALOOB01. The sequence goes on along the minus strand of JAXGQB010000014.1, from coordinate 110,527 downwards.
ACGCGCGGAGCTCCTCGCCTTCGTGCATCGCTGCTACACGGTCGGGTGTTCTGAGGCCTCGCACGGGGTCAAGGCGACGGGACCGGATCGTGCGGAGTACGTCCGGCGGCGGGATGCGTTGCTGGCGTTGGGGATCGCGCGCTGGCGCTCTCCAGGTCGGCCGCGGGCCGGCTGGGTGATGGCGGTCTCGTACAAAAAGGCGCTTGAGCTCGTCGGGCGGCATGTTCTCTGAGGGGGTGAACTATGGCGGGGTCGCGGGTGGCGGTGGTCTATGCGGTGGTCGACGCGGGCCGGCGGATGTGCGGATACCTGGATCGGGAGGCGGCGGAGGTCGACGCGGAGCTAAACGGCGCGGAGGTCCTGCGGGTGCTGGTTGACTGTCCGGTCGATGCGTTCGGCTTTGCGCTGCTGCCGGACTGGTTCTTCGGGGATGGTTCGGATCGGTTCGCGGTGCCGGCCGGCGGGGGTGCGTAGGTGCTGCGTTCGTGCGTACAGGGTGCGGATTTCGGCGGGCGATACCTGCCGGGGGAGGTGATGCTGGTCTATAACGCGGGTGCGCGGTGGATGTGTGGGGCATCCACCGCGCGGATCTTGGCACGGTCGGCCAACCTGTGCCGGAGGGGATCATACCACGGCCTCCGGCGCAACACAACACAAGGGGGCACAACGTGAAAAGTCTTTTGCTGGTTCTCGTGCTGATTCTCTGCCTGATGTTGGCGGTTGTCTGGATCGGGACGATCGGGTCGATGGTTGCGGGTACGTGCGATGTGAACGCGATGGGGCCGACGGGAGATTTGAACGATTGCACTGAGGACGGTTTTGATTTGCTCTATGAGCTCATCGGGGCGACTCCCGAGCCGCGGCGGTAGGTGCGACATGAATCAAACAGGCTCAACGGTTCTCGGGCTGGTTGCGGTGGTCTGCCTGTTCTTCGGGCTGGTTCCTGTGGCTGCGCTCCTCGGCGGGTGCGCTGTTCTCCTCGGCATGACCGGGGCGGGGGGCTCGCGATGACGGCAACCCTGTTTGACGTGGCACGCGACGACGGGCCGGTGTTTTTCCGGGGCTTCAGCCCTGACACCTCGGACGATGACGCGCGGGCGGCGTTCGTCGCGCGCTTCGGCGTCCAGCCGGAGCGGATCATGCGGGCGGCCGGCGGCGTGGTCCTGGTCGGTCCGGTGCCGACGGCGGCCGGGGTCGGCCGTCCGGTATGTGAGTTTTCGGAGGCGGTGCCATGACGGCCGTCGTCGTCGGGTCGGCGTGCGCGGCGTCGTTCCTGCTCGGCGTGATGGTCGGCTGGTCGCGCGGGCGGGCCCGCCGGGATCGGGCTCGCTGGTTGCGTTGGGCGCGCGGGCGGCGCGCATCTTCTCCCGCGCGGTTGCGCGGGATGTTCACACGACGGGAGGCGTAGATCATGGGTGCAAGTAAGCGGAGAATCGTTAAAACGGCGTGGATCGAAAAGGTCCTTGAGCGGGGCGCGGATGGGACTCTGGGCGCGGCTAAAGCGCTCAATGATCTGACGGCGGGGGGCGTCGTGCCTCTGGAGTTTCGGATGATCCATCTTGAGGGCTCCGCATGGGTGTTGTTGGTCAAGGTTGGGGAACGTGAACCTGTCGCGGCGAAGGAGGCGTAGATCATGGGGGAGTATATCAGGCTTGACGGCCAAACGATCAAGCTGGCGACGTGTGAGAGTGCGTACTACGCGCGGTATTCGGACCTGGTCGAATGGGTCCGGGCCGGCCGCGTGGGCAAGGTGGACGGCAACCTGCCGCCGGCGGATTACCTGGACGGCTCGTTCCGGTTCCGGTTCCCGTTCCCGGATGAGGATCACCCGGATGAGTGGGTGCGCTTGGATCGCTACGGGGCGGACTACAATCGCGGGCTTGGGTTCTCAGTGCCTGCGGAGCTCATGCCGGATGACGTGGATCATTTCCCGATCGGGCTCTGGCTGCCTGCGCACGGGTTCCCGCCCGGGATCGGGGGGGTCCAGTATCGGGTGAGCTGTCCGCAGGGGCCGGAGTGGGATGTGGTGCCGCGGGTCGAGGGGCCGCTGCGCAACGTCGAAATTGTCCAGCAAAGGCCATTCGACGGGCGCCTGTGGACGGTGCTTCGCTGCGCATATTGCGGCGCCATGTGGCGCATCGACGCGGAGATGGCGGGCGTTCTGGCTGCGGCGCTGGCTGACTCTGGAACGGCCGCGGGGCCGGAGATGGCGCGGCGCGTCTTGGCGGGGTACGAGGAGGGGGTGCTATGGACGGGGTGATGGCGGTCCCCTGGCTGAGTGCTGCGGGGGACTTGGTGATGGATGACCAGTTGGCGCGCGCTGTTCTGCGGGAGGTCGCGCGGCTTCAAACGGATTTTGGCAATCGGAAAGATGCGGTCGAGACGTTCAAAAGCACTTACGCGGACGGTGCATCCCTCTTGAGCGATGCGTGCCGATGGTTCGGAACGCGCAACGCGGGGCGGGTACGCGTTCGGAGCACGCCAAAGGAGGCCGAACAACCGCGGGCGCGCGTCGACGTGTCGGCGTTCGTGAAGGACCTGGTATCGGAGTTCGGATACATGCCGAACGACAAGATTCTGGCGTTTGTCTTCGCGTGGCTGGGGCATCCGACGGGGAGCGGGCCGGGAAACTTCGCGACGGGGCGTTCGGCTATGCGTCCGTTGGGCTGGGTCTTTGAGCGGACCGACGATCGGCGGGGCTGGGTCGCGCGCCATGATCCGGAGTATGGGGAGCGTGTCGCACGACAACGCGCATGGTTAGCGGAGTTGGGGCAGGTACGCGCGGAACGGGCGGCGCACGCGGAGGAGCTCGCGAAGGCTGAGCAACGCGAGGCGGAGCTCAAGCGGCTGCTAGATGACGCGGGGGGTGCATGATGACGGGCCGGCCGGCGGATGATAGCGCGGCGCGCGATCGGCTCGACCAGGTGTTCGCGGCGGTGATGGCGTTTGATCCGGACCTGCGGGGCCGGGTCGTCGAAACTTACGGGCTGGTCCTGGCGTTGGCGCTCGGAGCCGGATCTGCGGCGGGGCACGGCCGGCCGGCGGGCACGGGCACGGATGGCCGGCCGATTCAGCCGGTGCGCGTGTCTGTCCAGGTTGCGGAGTTGGAGCGGCGGTTCGGCCGGCTGTTGTCGGTCGTGTCGGAGGCGGTCGACTACGCGGCGCTGACGTCTCCGGAGAATCACCGTTCCGGGAGGTGGTATCAGTCGATTGTCGAAACGCATGAATGGCTGCAGGCGGTGCGCGCTCTGGCTGCGGCGCAAGGAGGGCAGGATGGCGCGGATTGAGTCGATCACGTTGACGACGGCGTCGGCGCGGAGCTCGTACGGCGTGCCGGTGCTGCTGTGCGAGGGGGAGGTGTTCGGGCCGGCTGACATGATGCCTGACGGGCGGCCGGCGGCGTGGTACGTGTGGGACTGGGTCCGGCGGTTTATCGGCGTTTCGTGGTCGCTGGACGAGGTGTTCCTGGCAATGGCGGAACCTGTCGATGATCCGGCCGGCGATGACCTGGAGGCCGGCGACGATGACGAGGACCTGGAGCCGGGGGACGCGCCGTCGGTCGACCAGCTGGAGGAGTGGCTGGAGGCGGGCGGCTGCGAAGCGTTGGATGGCTGCTGGGTGGAGCCTGACGGCGTGTGTCCGCATGGGTCCCCGTCGTGGCTGCTGCATCTCGGGCTTATATGACGGCCGCGGGCGGGTGCGCGGTCGTGCATCCGCCCGGAATCTGTGGGTTATGTGGGTTTTTGGCCGAAGGGGGGCCGGTGATGGTGAAACGCTGGAACGCATGGGTGCCGGTGACTCAAACCCGATCGACGGCATCGGGGCGGGTAGTTGTCAAGCGATCGGATCGACCAGGTCGATCACGTCGCGCGGGTTTGGCACGCAGGGGCGCGGGGCTTGGGGAGGGTGACGTGACTGAGAATGTGAGGGGGACGCGGCTGTTCGTCGACCAGGTGCACGCGGCCGGCGCGATCGTGGCGACTCCGGGCGCGCTGTCGCTGGTTCCGGATCTCCGGCCGTTCATCCGCCGACATCTGTGCGGCGATTGGGGCCGGGTCGGTCGTCTCGCGGATACCGACTTGACGGCGGCGGAGGACCGGGACGGCGCTTTCGCGACGGCCGACGACGCGAAGCTGAACGCGCACGCGATCCGGCACGGCGGCCGGACCCTGTCGGCCTACAACGTGAACGGCGGGGTCCTGTGGATCATTACCGACGGGATCGAGCCGGGGGGCCTCGCGTCGGAGGATACGGTTACGACGGCGCTGTTGCCTGAGGACTATTGACGGGCTCCAGGGCGTGCGCGCATGGCTGCGCATGGGAGCACGGTCGCCGGAGTTGTGGGTTATGTGAGTTTTGGGGGCCGGCTGGGTGCCGGCGGGAGGGGGCGCTATGGACGGGGTGCCGGGGGAGGGCCGGGAGCCGGCCGGCGTGGTTGTCGATCGGTGGGACCTGGAGAGAAACGTCTATGCGCTGTTGTCGGGTTTGGCCGAAGCCGTCGATTTTGCGACGGCGGTGTCGCCTGGAACGGGTCATAACGCGGGCGTGTGGGAGACGGCGGTCTCTGAGGCGCACGAATGGCTCCGGGCGGTGCGGGAGGTGCCGGACGCTGTCCGGGAGCCGGCCGCGCTGCGCGCGGCTGCGGCTGCGTTCCTGGCGCGCATCGATGACATCACGACCGACAAGTTCCAGCGCGGCGGGGATCGCGCGGAACGGGAGGCGTTGCGGGAGGCGATCGGCGGCGGGTACGGGGCCGGCGGGGGTCCGCGGGAGGTGTGGCTGTTGGTCCGGCTGTATCGGCTGGATGCGGAGCTCCGGGACGCGGTCCTGGAGGCCTTCGAGCGCCTGCTGAATTGCTGCGAGTTCGCGGCCGGTGATGGTGATTCGGGAGGCGGCGTTTGATGCTGGATTTCTGCTGTTCGGAGTGTCAACACATCGCGCATGATGCGCAGGCCGCGCAGGCACATCTCGACCAGGCGCACGGGGCTCTGGCGTTGGTGCTGAGTCTGCATCTCGGATTCGAGCGGCCGGGGTTCGGGTCTGCGGTCTGGTACTGGAACCAGGCGCAGGGCGCGGAGGGCTGGCTGCCGGCGGTCGTGACGGGGTACGGGCACAAACGCGGGGGATTTTGCTTCGACGTGTTGCTCACTGACGGCCGGCCGCGCTGGGGCTGGCGTTGGCAGGTCGTCGCGCGCGTCGACGATGTCCGGCCGCCGGATCCGGCGGGGGAGGCGATCGGGCCGGCGGAGTAGGGCGTGCGCGCAGGGGTGCGCGGTGGCGATCGTGCCGGCGGGCGTGTGGGTTATGTGAGTTTTGCGGGCGGCGGCCGGCCGCCCGCGGGGCAACCTTAACGGCGTCCGGCGGCATGTGTTGCGCGATCGGTTCCGCGGTGTTACAGGTTGGTTAACGCAAGTCTCCCGGCGGCGACCGGGAGACTCACAAAGTCAACCGGATAGCGGCCGGTCGATGCATGGATCATACCAGGGGCCGGCCGCATAGTCAATACGCGGTCGGCCTTTTTCGTCGGCTGCGGGAGGTGATGACGTGGGCGCGGCTGAATTGCGATCGCTGGGGTCGGTGCGAGAGACGGCGCAACAGGTCCGGCGGGTGATACTCGAGGATCCGGCGCTATACGCGTTCTTCGATCGGGCGGGCGGGGGTCTCTATCCTGTCCCCTGGAGGGACATCTTCGACCGTCCGGACCGATGGCGCGGGTATGCGTGCGACCTGCCGGCCGATGTTGGCTCGCTGCTGCTGCATGTGTTCACCGACGGGAGCCGGGGTTACTGGTCGGCTACCCTGTCATTCGATGCTGTGCCGGGTGGTGCGCTGGTCCGGGCGGTGGGTAGCTATGTGATTTCGGCGGGCGATCGGCCGGGGGTGCTGCGTCGATCGGTCCGGCCACCAGGTCCTGAGGCGGTCGACCTGGTCGAAACGGCGCGCGCGGAGCTCGGCCGGCTGGGGATGTTGGCGGATGACCCGGTCGACGATGGCGCGGACCGGGAGCCGGCGGCCGGCGGGGACCTGCACGCGGATCTGGATGATACGGACCGGCAGATTCTGAAACTTGCGACGGCTGACCCTGACCTGACAGACAGTCAAATAGGGGCACAGCTATTCCTGACGCGTCAATCTGTGAATGTCCGCCGGCGGGCGCTTGAGAAAATGGGCTTTCGTGTTCGGTGACTGTCAAGACAACTGTAAAGACACTGTCACGACCTTTTGGCGGCTATATCGGGGTAAACTTGGCTCAATAGTTGCGTGGAGGTGACGCTTGAACGCTCAAAAAGAACGCTTTTCGCTGTTGCTGCGGCCCGAGGAGCGCAACGTGCTCAAGCTGCTGTCAACAGAGACAGATCGCAGTCAAGGCGCTACTGTTCGCCTGCTGATTCGTGAGGAGGCACGGCGGCGCGGGGTGTGGCCGGAGCCGGCGGTCTCAAGGCGGGTCAACGCGGCGCGGGAATAGGCGGGATCATGGCGGCGAACGTGAAACGAGCACGACGACGGGATGATGATGACGGCGGGACGATCTCCGACGGGCGCGTCGATCTGCCGATCTTCATCCACTCGAGCATTGACGATTTCGGGCTGACTCCGAACGCGTTCCGGGTGTACGCGCATCTTGTCCGGCGCGCGGGGCGTAACTCCGCGGCGTGGCCCAGTTACAAGGCGATCGGGGAGACCTGTTTTTCTGAGATCTACCGGCGGCGGGGGGTGGAGCCGAACCTGGGCACGCTGCGACGTATGGCTGTTGCGGCAATAAACGAGCTCCTCGAGCGGGGCATGATTCGCAAGGAATCGCGCCGCGATGAGAAGTCCAGCCACCAGAGCAACCACTACGTTCTGACTCCTCAAACGGACTGGCTACCCCCCCCTTATGCTAATAGCATAAGCCCTTATGCTATAGCACTACCCTTATGCTATAGCACTACCCCTTATGCTAATAGCACTACCCTTATGCTAATAGCACCCAAAGGTACTCCAGGAGAAGATACTCCCGTCGAAGGTACTCCAGTTAAGGGGGATCCGGCGCAGGATGCGCCGGCCACCTTTGGCAATTCGACGGCCGGCGGGGTTGCTGCTGATTCTGCGACGGCTGCCCACGAGGACCTGCGGACGGGCTCGGATGATCCATGCGCAGATTCTGCGTATGGTGACGATGGCGGCGGGGATGAAACATCTTCGGCGGGCGTGGTCGATGACCTGGCCCGCGCGCTGTCCGATGTCTGCGGGATGGCGTGGGAGTTGAACGTGGGGCGGCTGCGGCGGGAGGCAAAGCGGCTGTCCGGTGCCGCGGATCCGGTCCCCTCGGCTGACCTGGTCCGGGAGCATTACGGGACCGGGGGTTGGTGGTGGTCCGGCGATTGGCGCGGCGCGAAGGGCGATCACCCCTCGCCGGCGAACATTCGGGAAACGTGGGGTCGGTGGTCGAAGGTCGGTCCGGCCGGCAACGGGCGGGCGGCTGATCCCCTCGCGGCGTATGACGTGCCGGCGGGGTTCGAGCACATCGTCAAGCATTAGGGCGGGGAGGGGTGCGTGATGGCTGGGCGGCCTCAGAGTGTTGATGAGTTGTTCCCGCGGGTGTGGCTGCGCGCGGAGGACCTGGGCGGCCGGCCGCATGTCGTGACGATCGCGCGCGTCGACCTGGAGGACATCAGGCAGGCCTCCGGGGAGAAAAAGACGGCGGCGGTTCTCACCTTCGAGGGCGCGAAGCGGCGGATGATTGCGAACAAGACGCAATGTTCGGCGCTGGCGTCCGTGTGCGGGTCGGGGCGGTTCTCGGACTGGGTCGGTCATGACGTGGTCCTGGAGCCGGCGACGGCTCCGAACGGCCGGCCGACGATTGCGATCCGGGCACCGGGTCGTGGGTCCGATGACTGACGGGCGGCTGCGCGCATCGGTGCGCATGGGCGAACGGCCGGCGCGGATGTGGGTTATGTGGCTTTGGCGGAACGGGGGTCGGTGATGGTGCGACGATCGACGGCATGGAAGGCGCACGAGCGCGCGGTGGCGCGGACCTTCGGCGGGGTGCGGTCCGGCAATCGTGGCACGGCGGCCGGGGATGTCGTGTCGGACTGGCTGGTCATTGAGGCCAAACAGCGCGCGGCGCTGCCGGCGTGGCTGGAGCGTGCGATGGTCCAGGCCGAAACGGCGGCGGCGGGGTATGTCGGGGATCGGTTGCCGGTCGTGATTTTGCACGAGCTCGGCCGGCGGCGGGGGGATGACCTGGTCGTCGTCCGGGCGGGCGCGTTCCGGGAGTGGTTCGGTTCGGATGGTTTGGGCGACGGGTGACGTCGTTCGGGGGCCGGCGGCGGCCGGCTGATAGATTCGGGTTCTGAGGGGGTAGGGAGATGGTCGACAAAGGGGCAGGTCTGGCGGTTCGGATGATGGCGGACCAGGAACGGCGCAACCGGGAGTACCGGCTGCGGGAGCACGAGGAGGCGATCGAGGCGTATAAGCAAGCGGACGCGATCAAGCGGCGCGATGCGGAACGGGCGCGCCTGACGCGGGAGGCGCGCGCACGTACTGAGCGCATCGCGGCTTACGAGGCGAAACACGGGGACCCGCGGCTGCGCGTGCGACAATCCGCCGCGCTTCGGCCGGCGACGCGTGGCATCAATCCGCCGGCGGACCAGCGGTTCCGCGCCTTCGCGGGCGGGCTCGAGTTCGTCGGCCGGACTCAAGCGGAGGCTGACGCGCGGGCTGCGGAGTGGCGCGTACAGACGGCCGGCCGGGATGTGAGGCGATGCCGGCGCGATCAAACGGCGCTGGCGGACGGACACGAGCACATCGAACGGCGGTAGTTACTGGATCGGCGCGAACGGGGGGAGCTCGCGGGCGATACCTCCGAACGATAGGCGCAAGGATGGTTGGAGATGGCGAAACGGAACGGTAACGGGGAGACGGCGGGCTCGCGGCTCGAAACGCTGCGGGCTCAAATCGGTGCGCTGCTTAAGCGGCGCGGGGAGTTGGACGGGGAGCAACCCGACTTGGCGGATCCGGTGGGCTGGGTCGCGCGACGGGCGGCGGCCTCGGGGGAGATGGCGGCGATCGAGGCAATGCTCGGGGCGCTGCGGGCGGAGGAGGCGGCGGCCGAGGCGCAACTGCGAGAGGCGGGCCGGGAGGAAACGGCGGCGGCTGCGGCGGCATTGCGGGCCGGTTTGGAGCCTTTGTTGAACGTCGTAGCCGATCGCTGCGACGCGTTGGACGCTGCGCTGCGCGACGTCGAGGCGCAAGTGGCGGCGATCAAGGGGCTTGGCGGGTGGGTGCCGCCAACGGGGGTTGAACCGCTGCGTCACGCGCTGCAACAAACGCGCGGGAGTTGGCGGCAATCCTGGCCGGGGCTGGTCAATGAACCGCCGCGGAGCACCCCAGCGGAGCGGGCGGTGGCTGACGCGCGCGGGCAGGTCGCCCGGATTAAGCAGCTTCTGGATGATGCGCGCCGGCGCGCGCCGGGTCCGCGTGGGGAGATGGACGGCGACAATAGCCGGCTGGTCGAAATGTACACGGCAAGTCTGCGCGCGGCGGAGGAACGGCTCGCAATCCTCGAGGGGCGCAAGGTGCCGGCGGAGGAAACGACGGCCGCGCCGCGGGTGCCGGGTAGCATGGTCGCAAGCTGGGAAGGATAGCGATCGGCGGCCATGACCGCCGGGGGCTGTGCGGTCATGGTCCATGTTCGCGGGGGTGGTGATGGCGACGGTGTCAACACAACATGGCACCCCCCCCAAGGGGGCATAAAATCTTGAAAGCTCTTGACAGCGTACCGCCAATCCAGTCGTTTTCGAGCGGGCGCACATCGGACAATTCCGGGATTTCGACGGGGCTTTGCGACATGAGGCGGGCGGCCGGATCTGCCGGGGGTTTTGCGGGGGTTTCGCGGCGTTTCGGCGGATTGCGACGGGTTGGTGGGAGTTGGTCGGGGGGTGCGTTCGGTTCGGCGGGGGTTCGTCGGGGATGGCGGCCGACGAGCTCCTCGGGGCGGATGACCGGGCCGCCGGCGCAGGCCTCCAGCGGTCGACCAGGTCGACCAGGGGGATCCGGCCGGCGTTCGTGGGTCGGGTATGTGAGTTCTGCGGCCGGGATGCCGGCCGTTGACGGTTCTGTGGTTGGGGGGTAGGTGATGGCGACTCCGCGCAAGCCGGCGGCGCTTAAGCGGCTGGCTGGGAATCCGGGCCGGCGTCCGATTCGTGAGGATTTCGACGCGGGCAAGCTCGAACGGGTCCCCAGTCCGCCGGCGTGGATGGGTGCGGAAACAAAGGCGTTCTATCGGCGGGCGGGGCGCGACCTGGTCGACCTGGGTCTCCTCGCCCGCGTCGATGTGCCGGCGCTCATCGCGATGGCGGTTCAATGGGGGCGTTGGGTCCAGGCCGAGCGGGAGCTCACGACGCGCGGGCCGGTCATTGTCACGGCGCACGGCGCGCAGGTCGTCAACCCGTGGCTGACGGTCTGCAATCGGGCTTTCGACCGCTTCGTGGCGCTCCTCTCGCAATTCGGCGGGACCCCGGTTTCGCGCACAAAGCTGTCGCTTGACAAGGCGGATCCGGCCGCTTTCGACCTGCGGGAGTTCCTGATGCAGGCGATCGAGGATCAGATCCAGGGCACGGAGGACCCGTTCGCGGGGCTGGCCTCGGATGATGTCGACCTGTGGCTGGGTGTGCCGTCGGATGATGACGACCAGGCGGTGCCGGCGGATGGTGACGACCAGGCGGTGCCGGCCGGGGTGGAGGGGTAGATGGGCGGTTACTCGTATCGTTGGCGCGTGGCGCGGGCCGTCGAAACATTCGGGGCGGCGTCTGAGGCGATCGGGAAGATCGAGCCGGGGATGGCGCTGTTCGGCGTGTCGCGCGGGCAATTCGCCATGATCGACATGATCCGTCACGTCCTGCAGGAGGTCGGCCCGGCGGAGGTGTCGCTGTGGACGTGGGCGATCGCGGAGTACGAGCGGGACATGGTCCTGGCGCTCCTCAGCGATCAGGCGATCACGGGCGCAACCCTGTTGCTTGACTACTCGGCCGGCCGGCGGGAGCCGGCAATGGTCGACGAATGGCGCGATCGGTTCGGGGAATCATCGGTCCGGGTTGTTCGCAATCATAGCAAGATCGCGCGGGTCTGGAACGATCGGTTCCGGGTCCTGCTGCGCGGGTCAATGAACCTGAACTACAACCCGCGTTTCGAGCAATTCGACGTGACGGAGGGCGGGCCGGACTTCGACCTGGTCGCGCGCATCGAGGCGGAGGTGCCGGTGTTGCCGCGCAAGTACGATCACGAGCAGGTCTTCAAGGCTTCCGGCCTCGGGCGGGCGTTTGACGCGTCGGTGATGGGCGTCTTTGATGGGGGTAAGCAATGGCAACCGTGATGTCGCGCGACGAGGTGGTCGACGCGCTGGTCGAGCGGGGCGTGCCGCGGGATCGGGCCGTCCAGTATGCGGACTCGTTCGCGCAATACCAGGCGGCAAGCGTGAATATCGCGGAGTACGGCGCGATCATCCGCAACCCGCGCACGGGGCAGGCGGTCCCTAACCCGTACCTGAAGGTCCGGGAGGGGGCGCTCAAGGCGCTGCGCTCCATGCAGGACATCGACGCGGCTTTTCTGTGGTGACGGCGGGCGGCCGCCGGCCGTCCGGTATGTGAGTTCTGCGGCGGGGAGGGGTCCATGCGAACGGTGATAACGGGCACGGCGGACGGGGTCGTGATTCAACACGACGGGGACGCGGCGGTGGGGCGTTGGTGCCGGCCGCCGGCGGTGCCGGATCGGTGTTGGTTCTGCATCTCCGGCTCTCCGATCGTGGGCTATGTCGTGCGTGGTCTGTGGCGCTGCGGTGTCTGCGCGTCCTGCCGGCCGGCTGCGGAGCGGGGGCGGCTCCGGTATGTGAGTTTGGCGGCTCGGGATGTCTGAGCGCGTCGAGCTCGGGCCGTGCGTGCTGTACCTGGGGGATTGCTTGGACATTCTCCCGGATATGGCTGACGGCTCGGTCGATGCGATCATCGCGGACCCGCCATATTCGAGCGGCGGGTTCACGCGTGGCGATCGGGCGCAGGACCCCGCGGTGAAGTACGTCAAGACAGGGGTCGAGCTCATTCGGGATTCGTTCGGCGGCGACAATCGCGACGGGCGGTCGTGGTGTTACTGGATGGCGCTCTGGCTGTCTGAGTGCCACCGCATCGTGCGGCCGTCGGGGTATGCGCTGACCTTCTCCGATTGGCGGCAATTGGCGTTGGCGTCGGATGCGCTCCAGGCGGGCGGGTTCGTGTGGCGTGGGATCGTGCCGTGGGATAAGGGGGAATCGGCGCGGGCACCGAACACGGGCTATTTCCGGCATCAATGCGAGTATGTCGTCTGGGGGACCCGCGGCGTGTCGTCTGCGTCCAGTTGGGGCGGGCCGTGGCCGGGGTACATCCACCAGGGCGTGCGGCTCTCGGACAAACATCACTTGACGGGCAAGCCGACGGCGGTTCTCCAAACGCTGGTCCAGTGTGTGCAACCTGGCGGCGTGGTCCTTGACCCCTTCATGGGTTCGGGTACGGCCGGCGTGGCGTGCGTGCGGATGGGGCGGCGGTTCATCGGGATCGAGCGGGAACGGGCTTATTTCGACGTGGCGGTCGAGCGGATCACGGCGGAGCTCGAGCAACCCGCGTTGGTCCAGGCGGCGGTGGCGTCGTCTGCGGCCGTCTAGCGGCTCCAGGAGGACAAGGTGCTGCGCATGGGGCTAAAACAGGGCTCTAGAATCTCGTGCAATCCGGCTATTCTGCCGTCTGCTGCATTTTGCGGCGTCATGCCATTACTGGGACGGCAAAACGCGGATACGGGCCTCTGGCGGCTTCTGAGCGGCTTTGTGAGGGGTTACGGGTGCGCGGGCTTCCGGGAGGCGGCCGGCGGTGCTTCTGCTCATGCTGCGCGGCGCGGGGATCAATGCGACATGGCAGGGGCGGGTGCCGGCGCAACCTGTGCACGGCGACATAACGCGTATTGCGTGAACATGGAGCGGTGTTTCGGGGCTCCGCGGTCGACCTGGTCGGGGTCCTGGCTTAAATTCCGCGCAGGTTGGGCGGCTCCGACGGTCGATTTTCGGGCCGCGAACGCGCGGCGTTTTTAAGATTCGGGCGCGTGATGGCGCTTAAGGCAAGTGATGTTGCGGATCGGGGCGGGGGAGTGACGGTGTCGGGGGCGCTCGAGGCGTTCCTGGATGATGTCCGGGCGCGCGGGCTGTCTCCTCGGACGTTGGATTTCTACGGCTGGCAATTGGGCAAGTTCCGCGGCTGGGCTGCGGATCGGGGCGTCGATCGTCTGGATGGCCTCACGGCTGCGCTGTTGCGTGCATACCTGGTCGGGCTGCGGGGGCGGGGGCTGCGGGACTCCTCGGTGCACGCGGCCGCGCGGGCGCTGCGGGCGTGGCTGTTCTTCTGCGAACGCGACGAGCTCGTGCCGGTCTCGCCTATGCGGCGGGTGAAGATGCCGAAGGTGGCGCGGCGCATCCTGCCGGCGTTGGCCGGCGATACGGTCCGGGCGCTCCTCGGCGCGTGCGAAACGGCGCGCGACCGGGCGTTGGTGCTGTTCCTGCTGGATACGGGCGTCCGGGCTGCGGAGCTCGTCGCGCTGAATGTCGGGGATCTCGGGGACGACGGCGTCGTGTTCGTGCATCGGGGCAAGGGTGCGAAGGATCGGATCACGCATGTCGAAACGGCGACGCGGGCCGCGCTTGCGGAGTACCTGGTCGACCGTGGGGACCTGGAGCCGGAGGCTCCGCTGTGGGTGACATTCGACGTGGTCGGGGTCCATTGCATCGGCGGCCGGGGCGGCCGGTGGGTGATGGATCGGGTACTGACTGATAAGCGGCTGACTCAACAGGGGCTGACGCAGGTCGTCAAGCGGTTGGGGCGGCGGGCCGGCGTCGAAGCGTCTCCGCACGCGTTCCGGCGGACCTGCGCGTTGTCCATGCATCGGTCCGGCGCTCGGCTGACCGAAATAGCGTCCTTGCTGGGACATTCGGACCTGGCAACCCTCCAGAAATACCTCGACCTGCAAACGCAGGACGCGGTGCGGGCACATCGGGCACATTCTCCGGTCGCTGCGCTCCTCGCTGGGGCGTCCGGTATGTGAGTTTTGCGGCCGGGGTGCGATCGGCTCGGGCCGGTCGACCACGGCGGCGTCGTCGACCAGGTCGACCAGGTCGACCAGGCCGGCCGGATCTCAAACGGGGGAGCTATGGCACACACGACGATCACGCCGCGCATGATTGAACGGACGTTCGAGCGGATGGTCAACCTGGGGGAGATTGACGACCCGCGGCTGCGCTCCGCTGCGATGACGGCGCTTGAGTTGGCCGACGATGACCGGGGCGTGTTCTTCCGGACGGCGGCGCGGCTGGTCAACGGGGTGCCAAAGCTGGGCGCGATGATGGCGCTTGAGGTCCTGACAAAGTTAGGACAGACGTTAGCTTTCTCGCCTGAGGTTGACGTCCGGGCGGCGGCGGCCGTTGCGGGCGCGGCTGCTGCGGAGGCGGCCGCCGCGGCTGCGGCTGCGGACGCTGTGTTTCCGGATGATGCGGAGCTCGAGCGTTTGGCGCTCGGCTGCTGGTATGTGAGTTCTGCGGCTGGGGAGGGGATCGACCAGGTCGACTAGGTCGATCACCCCTCGCGCGCACGGGCGGGAGACCGTTCGGAAATTGTTTCCGAACGGACATTGCGATCACCCCTCGCGCGCAGGGGTGCGCGGAACGAGGAAATTATTTCCCCGTTTTCGGTTGAGGCAACCCCTCGCGCGCGCGGGCGGGAGGAAACTCGAAACGGAAATAATTGCCGTTTCGAGGGCAACCCCTCGCGCGCGCGGGAGGCCTCCTGAAAAGAGTGGAAATGATTTCCTCTCTTTTTCGGCAACCCCTCGCGCGCGGGCGGGGTGGCTGTCAATGGTGTCTGCCGTACGGCTTTCACCACCAGGGTGTGCGCGCATGGCTGCGCGGTGGCATCCTGCGGGCCGTCGTGCGTCTGGTATGTGAGTTTTTCCGCTGGGCTGCCGTCGGTCGAAACTGGGTCGAAATTGGGGGTTGACAGATTACGCTTGACGGGTGTATGCTGACGGGCGTCTGAAACAAGACGGGCGGGTTCGGTGTTGATGCACCTTCCCCGCCCTTGCGAACCGATGGGGTAACATCGGACCCGCCCAAAGTAGTTGATTGCGGCTCCGCGTTCCCAGCATCGGGAAGCGGAGCCGTTTTGATTGTCCGGCCGGCGGCCGGGGGTGGTCTGGAGCTCGGGGACAGGGATTCGAACCCCAAACTTCTGATCCAGAGTCAGATGTTTTACCGTTAAACTATCCCCGATCGAATGATCCAATACTACCACAACAGGCGCTCCAGCGCAAAAAGCGGGGAGTATCAAGCTGCTCAGTACTCTGTCGGAATGATTTTTATGACATCACAACACCGGGTACAGCCGTTTGAGCTTGATGCGTGCATCGCTCGTGGTGAACTGCCACTGGACCGTGCGGTGCGCCGCGTTGCGCTGCGTCTCCCAGGCGGCGGCCGCCGCCGTCAGGCTGTCTTGGTCGGCAAAGCGTTGATCCAGGCATTGTCGGGCCAGGACCGAGAGCTCGATTTCGGCAACATTCAGCCAACTGCCGTGTTCCGGTGTGAAGTGCCATTCCAGCTTGGCGGCGATCCGGCGCGCCTGCTCCGGCGGAAAGCGCTCGTACAGGCAGGCTGGCGTATGCGTGTTCAGGTTATCCGTGACCAAGACGATCACCTCGGCGTTGGGGAAATCGTCTTCCACCAGTTGCCGCAGTTGTTCGGCGAAGTCGTAGGCCGTGCGCTGGGCAGTGACCCGCACCTTGCGCCAGCCCAACAGCGGTGCCACCGCCAGGAACAGATTGCTGGAGCCGGCGCGTTGGTATTCGTAATCTTGCCGTCGCGCGTGGCCGGGCTGCAGGGGCAGTGCGCCGCGCGGCGTCGCCTGCAAAGCCTTACCGGTCTCGTCCAGGCATACCAGCGGTCGCTGCAGATCCAAGGGCCGCTGATAGACGTCCAGGACATCCTCCATCTTGGCGACGTACCTGGCCGAGGCGGCAGGGGGAATGCACCAGCTGGCTACTTGCCAGGGCTTGAGCGCGTTTTTTTTAGCCACTCGCCCACGGTGTCGTGGTGGATGCTCTCCAGGTCGGTGAGCTCCACCAGTTTGTCGGCCAATAGACGCAGCGTCCAACTCGCATGCCCTGCCGGAGGCTCGCTGCAGGCGAGCCGCGTCAAGTGGGCCTCGATTTCGCCCGTCAGTTTGGGCTGCGCCCCGGGCCGCGGCCGCTCCTCCAAAGCGGCTTCCAGCCCCTCGCTCACGAAGCGGCGACGCACGTTGCGCACGGTGTTGGGATGCACCAGCACCGCCTTGGCGACGGCCGGCGCCGACTGCCAGTCGCCCGCCTTACTGGCGCTCAAGAGCAGAATGCGCGCCCGCGTCAGCTTGCGCGCAGAGGCCTTGCCGGCGCGGATCAACTGCTCCAGAGACTCACGTTGTTCGTCAGTTAGTTCGATGCGTTGTGATTTGCCCATGCCTGCACTATACACGCAAAGGGCGTAAATATCAAAAATCATTCCGACAGAGTACTCAGGGTGCCTTTGATTCCGTACGTACTGCGTGCGGGCTCCGCTCAGGACGCCTTTGGGGCTCAACCGTCGCACGCGACGCGGAAGGTGACGAACGAGTACCCCTCGCTCGCCGAGACGCTGGCGTGCACGTGCGCCACGTTGCTGCCCTCGCGCAACCACGGGGGGTAGAAGAGGATGGCCAACGCCTTCGGTGGACGCGTTCCGGACGGGGGCATCTCGAGCGTCTCGCAGGTCCACTCGCACAGAAAGTGGGGCTTGAGCCCGCCACGAAGCTCGGGCATGCGGCCCCTCTCCTGCGGCCAGACGCCTGCATCGATCTCTTCCCCGTCCGCGCCTTCCATCAGGGTCTGCAGCTCCGCGGTTCCCGGCAGGCGATACGATCGGACCTCCCGCTCTCCCAACCAACGGCAGTACGCACTCGCATCCTCCTGGGATACCTCGACGACGGGCGCGCTGCCCGACCTGCCCCGCCGCAGTCGCGGCGACCGCGGCCGTCCAGACGCATCCAGAAACGCGCAGAAGGCATCCAGCGTGACCGGGTGCAGCGCCAGGCGGACGCCCCTGCCGGGCGCCGGCACTTCAACGAACTCGAAAGCCATCTTCCACGCTCATTTCGGGCTGAAGGTCGCGGCACTGCGTTCGAAGATCGGCCCCATGGCCTCTTCCCGATCGGCGACGGTCGTGTAGGCCAGGATCCACAGGTCATCACGTGTCGACACGAGGTACTGATGGGTTCGCAGTTCCACCGCCTCGCCTGCCGTGTTGCGTGTGGCGATGGCGGAGATGAGCCGGACGGCGGGTGAGCCGGCCAGCCTGAGATCGGTGTCCGAAGAACGCACGGCGAAACCAAGCCGCTGCAATTCAGTGCTCAGGGCTGCGGTCAGCCCGGGGAGGTCCGTCACGGCCTGGCCGCGCAGGGGGATCCGGCGTATGTTGGCGTTGTCGGTGAATCCGGAACCGGCAGGGGAGGCGAATGCCAGCAGCACGGAGGACCGGATGGCGTCCGGGCTGCTCACGATCCCGGCAAGATGTGGGTCGGTGCGCTGCAGTGATTCGAACAGGGCCGCGGCATTGGCCTCGTCGACGGCGTGCACCTGCCAGCCTTCGGGAAGCGATACTGAGAAATCGGGTGCCTGGTGGGTAGTCCAGCCCACGTCTGTCGCCGGCGCCGGCGATGGCGTGGCTGTCGGACCAGGAGCCGGCGCGCGTGTTGGCGGGAGCGGCGTGGCCGTCACGGCTGCGGCGGCAGGAACGGGGACCGTCGTGGCCTGGGCTGGGGCAGGGGCCCCGGCGCCACCCTGGCAGGCCGCCGCGAGCAGCGCAGTGACTGCGATGAGCCAGGCTCGTCCCACCGTCGCCGCGCTCACGTGTCGAATCCGATCTTCTTGTGTCTGAGGGCTACGCTCTGCACCAGCCCGATGGCAACCAGCATCGTCCAGAGCGAGCTGCCTCCGTAACTGATGAAGGGCAGGGGGATGCCGGTCACCGGCATGATGGACAGGTTCATGCCGATGTTGATGAGGACCTGGAACAGCGTCATCGCGATGACGCCGGTGACGATGAGCATGCCGAACATGTCGCGCGCCCGGCTCGCAATCTGGACCAGCCGGAGCATCAACACGGCAAACAGGATGATCAGGACTGCGCCGCCGATGAAGCCCAGCTCTTCGGCCGTGACGGAGAAGATGAAGTCGGTGTGGCGCACACGCAGGAAGTGCAACTGGCTCTGAGAGCCGCGGAACAGGCCGCGGCCCAGCCAGCCGCCCGAGCCGATGCCGATCATGGCCTGTTGGACGTTGTAGAGCGAGTCGGGATCGGCCGCCGCGGGGTTGACGAACATCGTGATGCGTTCCTTCATGTAGTCAGCCAACGCATACTTCCAGATGGGCGCGGCCGCGGCGCCGGCCAGCAAGCCGAAGAAGATGCCATGGCGCACACGCAGGCCCGCGACGACGATCATGATCGCGCCGATGACGACGATGGACAGCGCCGTGCCGAGGTTGGGCTGCCAGAAGATGAGCCCGACCGCGGGCAGCAACAGGCCGATCGCCATGATGGGCGTCAGGATGCTTTCCATCTTGTCCTCGCGCGAGGACAGGAAGTGGGCCAGCGCGAGGATGAGGGCAATCTTCGTGAGTTCAGATGGCTGCAGGAAGTACTCGCCGATGGTCAGCCAGCGCTGTGCGCCACCGGCCACCGTCCCGATGATCTTGATCACGACCAGGGCGGCGAGGAAGAAGAGGTAGATGGGATAGGCGAGCGTGGTCAGCAGCCGGTAGTCGAGCGCGGTCACGGCGAACATCAGGATCAGGCCCACGCCGAGAAACAACGCCTGGCGCCACGGCCAATCGCGATAGATTTCGTTGCCCGACAGCGCGCTGCCGACCATGACGATGCCGAAGATGCCCAGCACCAGCACCAGCATCAGCAGCGGCCAATCGAAGCGTCGGGACAGGGAAGTTCTCATGGTGCAGCGGCCTCCTGTCCGGCCGGTCCCTTTGCAGCGAAGTATGCATTCAGGACCTGGTTGGCAATAGGTGCGGCCACCGCCGACCCTTCACCGCCGTTCGCGACGAACACCGTGACGACGATCTCCGGGTCGATGTACGGTGCGAACGCGGTGAACCAGGCATGTGTCGGCAGGTTGTCCTTATCGTCCCGGTCGGGCTGGCCGTCCTTATCCCAATCGCGCGCAAATTCGGCCGTGCCGGTCTTGCCAGCGACGACGACGCCCGGCACGCGCACCCGCGTGGCCGTGCCGTTGGGCCAGTTGACCGCGCCGTACATCCCCTCGCGGACCATGTCCAGGTGTTTCGGGTCGACCTGGACCTCGTGCAGGAGCGCGGGCTCGAAGGGCCGCACCACTTCCCCCGACGCGTCGGTGATCGTGTCGACGAGCTGCGGCCTGTAGAGGTAGCCGCGATTTGCCACGGCTGCCGTCGCGTTCGCCATCTGAATGGGCGTGGCCAGGATGTAGCCCTGGCCGATGCTCATGTTGTAGGTGTCGCCGGTGAGCCAGCTCTCGGCGTAGTTGATGCGCTTCCACTTGGACGTGGGCACCAGGCCACTGGACTCGCCCAGAAGCTCGATGCCGGTGGGTGCGCCCAATCCGAACGCCCTGGCGTACTCCCCGATCCTGCCCGATCCCAGGCCGTCGAACCGGTCCCGGTAGCCGCCGCCCAGCATGTAGAAGAAGATGTCGTCTGACACCGAAAGCGCCTGCCGCACCGCGTGCAGCCCATGGCCGTAGCCGTACTTGTGAGTCCAGGAGTAGAACGGCTGGGCCAGCGAGAAGTCCCACGGCGCGAAATCGTTGGGCACCCAGATGATGGCGTCATTCGCGCCGTCGAAACCATCTCCGAGCCGGGTGTTGGCGCCGATGACGCCTTCCTGGAGCCCGCCCGATGCGACGATGATCTTGAAGATGGAGCCCGGCGGATATTGCCCGGCGATCGCCTGGTCGAACATGGGCAGCAGCGGGTCGTCGAGCAGGGCGGCGTAGGCCTCGGCAGTGATCCCCTTTGTGAACAGGTTGTTGTCATAGCTCGGCAGGCTGACGAGCACGATGACCTTACCGTTGCGAGGATCCAGCGCGATGATTGTGCCTTGATCGGCCTTGGTGAAGCCGGAGGATGCATCGAATGCAGCCTGCATGGCTTCCGTTGCGGTGCGCTGGAGCTCCAGGTCGAGGCCGAGCACGAGGTTGTTCCCCGGGATCGCGCCCTGCGGTTCGCCGACGGTGCGCACCCGGCGTCCGTTCACGTCCACCTCGATCGTCTCCTGGCTCGGGACGCCGCGCAACTCGTCCTCGAACGTGTACTCGAGGCTGGTCAGGCCCACCTGCGCGTTCGGGAGGTACCCCTTTTCCCGGTACTCGGAGAGCAGTTTCTCAGGAATGTGCCCCATGTAGCCGACGATGTGCGAGGTCAGCGCGCCGCTCGGGTAATCGCGGATGGGTTCGAGCTCCAACTGGACACCCGGCAGGTTCACAGCGTCCTCGGCGATCAGGAAGGCCGTCTCCTCGCGGATGTAACGTGCGACCGTGATCGGCCGGTACGCGCCGCCCTGGCGTCCATCGATGATCTTCTGTTCGATCTCCGGACGCGGCATGACCCACGGATCGCGCTCCCTGATCACGGCTGCGGGGTTCGGGGTGGGGGTTGGCCCGGCATTCGCCTGCGCGGCCGGGCGCGCAGGCGTGGGCGCCTGACCCGGCGCCTGGCCCGGCGCCGGCGCCAGTTGTTCCAGGCCGGCAACCGGCCTGGCCAGGGTGGCGAGCAGCCGGTCGAGGACGAGCGCGTCACTGCTGCCCTCGGGCTCGTCCTCCTCGTCGTCCGGGATGTCGCCGGGGACGATCACGACGGAGAAGCTGGGCTGGTTGCGCGCGAGGATCTCGCCGTTGCGGTCGTAGATCACCCCGCGCGGCGCGGGCACGTCCACGTCACGCAGGCGATTCTGGTCGGCAAGCAGCCGGTACTTCTCGCCGGTGACCATCTGAATCTGCCACAGGCGGCCGATCAACACTCCCGCGATCAGGACGATCGCGATGCGCAAGATGATCAGGCGGCCGAATTGGCGGTCTCTTACTTCCATCGTGTGGCCTCAGCCAACCCCTATGTCACCGTCGCCATGGGACGGGCAGTCAGTCTTCGCAGGAGGTGAGCTACGATGAAGGCCAACATCGCGTTCGGAACGATGGCCGGCAGCACCACATGCTGCGTCGCGCCGAGCCAGTCGATCGACGTTCCGAGCAGTTGCCGGATCATCAGGATGATCCACCCGTGCAGCGGCGTCGCGAGAGCGACCAGCAGAACGGGCAGCCGCGCGCTGGATGCATAGACGCTGCTCCTTCCGAGCGAAGCCAGGACCGCGGCAGGCATCAGGGCCAATGGTGAGGCGCCCAAGGGCAGTCCTGCCACCAGATCGATGCCCAAGCCGCCCACAAACGCCCAGAACAACCCATCCTGAAGACCGTGCAGGAGGCTCCAGCACACGACGACGACCAGCAGGAGGTCGGGCTGCACGCCCAGGATACGGATGCGATTAAGCAGCGTTGCCTGGATCAACACGACCAGGACGAGACTCAGGGTGATCAGGTAGATGCCGCGCTCGCGCCATGTCCAAGCCATGAGGTTGTCACCCCACGCTTTCCAGCTCGGCGGGCTGGCCGGGCAATGGCTGGAAATTGGTGATGACCAGGACGAATTCCAGCCGGTTGAAGTTCACGGTCGGGCGCACGGTCGCCTGCTGGTACATGTCGAAGTCTTCCTTCTCGACCTCGATGACCTGGCCGATGACGAGGTTCTTGGGGAAGTTGCCGCCCAGGCCCGAGGTGATGACCTCGTCTCCGACGCTGACGTCCGCCTCCTGGGCGATGTACTGCATCTGCGGCAACTGGCCCGCCTGGCCCGCGACCACACCGACCGCACGACTGTTCTCGCGCTTGATTATCGCCTGGACGTTGCTCGCCGGATCTGTGATCAGGAGCACGGTAGAGGTCGTCGGTCCCACCTTCTGGATCCGGCCGACCAGGCCCAGCTCGGTGATCACCGGCATGCCCGGCGTGATGCCCTGCTCGGAGCCGAGATCGATGGCGAGCGCCGATTGGTAGTTGGACGGGCCGCGACTGATCACCCGCGCGATCACCTGCCCGCCGCGAAAATCGTAGAACGGATTGAGTTGCCGAAAGCGGCCCAACTCACGCAACTGCTGGTTCTCGATCTGCGCTTCACTCAGGCGCGCGTTTTCGATGGTGAGCGTATCGACGAGGGTCTGCAGCCGGCGGTTCTCGCTTCGAAGGGTGGAGAGGTCCCGAATAGTTGACGTAACGTTATCGATCTGCCGGCCGACGTCGTTGAAGAAGCCCAGAAAGGGTCGAGCGACGGCCGACATGGCGCCTTCGATGGGCGCCATACGGTTGGTCGCGGACAGGATGAGCAGCACGATGCTGATGGTCGCTAACAGCAGAAACAGCAGGCTGCTGCCGGAAAGTCGTCTTGTGGATGACCGCTTCACATAGCTTCTTTAATGCAGCGTGCTGCCCCGCTGCATGCTAGCCAGTGTCTTCTGCAGGACGGGGAAGTGCTCCAGCACCATGCCTGAACCACGTGCCACGCAACTCAGGGGATCTGTCGCCACGTAGACCTTCATCCGGGTCTCTTCGGTCAATCGCTGCGCCAGTCCCTTGAGAAGTGCGCCACCACCTGCCAAGGCAATCCCGTGCTCCATCAGGTCTGCGATCAACTCGGGCGGGGTCTGGTCGATGGCGGCACGGATCGTGTCGACGATGATGCTGACGGAATTGCGCAGCGCCTCCCGAAGCTCCACGCTGCTCACCTCGACAGCTTCGGGCAGGCCAGTGATCAGGTTCCGGCCGCGCAACTCGACGGTTAGTTCAGGATCAAGAGGATAGGCCGATCCGGCCTCGATCTTCACCTTCTCGGCCATCTGCTCGCCTATGAGCAGGTTGTACTTCTGCCGCGCGTAATTGACGATGTCCTCGTTCATCTCGTCGCCGGCCACGCGAATCGAGCCTGACACGACGACGCCCCCCAGGGACGTCACCGCCACCTCGGTGGTTCCGCCGCCGATGTCGACGATCATGCTGCCCTGTGCCTCGGCGACTGGCAGATCTGCACCGATCGCTGCCGCCATGGGCTCTTCGATCAGGAACGCCTCACGCGCGCCCGCACTGATCGTGGCATCGTACACGGCGCGCTTCTCCACCTCCGTCACGCCGCTCGGGATGCCGACGACGACGCGCGGACGCGGCACGCGCAGGAACATGCGCTCGTGCACCTTGTGGATGAAGTAATCGAGCATCTTCTCGGTCACATCGAAATCCGAGATCACGCCGTCACGGAGCGGGCGGATCGCGACGATGTTGCCGGGCGTCCTGCCGACCATCTCCTTGGCCTCAGACCCGATGGCCAGGACCTTCTTGGTCTTTCGGTCGATGGCAACGACGCTGGGCTCGTTGATGAGAATCCCGCGATTGCGCACATAGACCAGGGTGTTTGCTGTCCCCAGGTCGATGCCGATGTCGAGGGAGAAGAGGCCTAGAAGCCAGTTCAGCGGGCTTACCACGCGCGTTATGCTCCTGGTGTTGGTAGCGCGCGCGTCCGTGAACGCTGCCGCGCAGATATGAGATTATAGCACCCGGCGCCGCGATACCCAAATGGGGCTACCGGGCCCCAGGCAACCCCTCGCCTGCCTGTTTTGCCGAACCAACTCACCATGCTATCATCCGGCCATGTCGTCTCTTCTCCGTCAGGTCGTTGCCGATGTCCGCCGGCTGTCGCTGTTTCGTCCCGGCGATGGCGTGGTGGTGGGCGTGTCGGGCGGACCCGATTCCCTGTGCCTGCTGCACGCTCTGATGCAACTGGCGCCCGCGCTGGATCTGCGCCTCCACGTGGCGCATCTGAACCACGGCCTGCGCGGGCGCGACGCAGATGCGGATGCCGATTACGTTTGCGATCTCGCCCGTTCGTGGCAGCTGCCCTTCGTGGGCGAGCGCGCCGATGTTGGGGCGTATGCGCAGGAGCAGCGGCTGTCGGTGGAAGAGGCTGCGCGCCAGGCACGCTACTCGTTTCTACGGCGTACCGCGGTCGAGCGGGGTGCGCGGTGCGTCGCGGTGGGCCACCATGCCGGAGACCAGGCGGAGACAGTGCTGATGCACTTCCTGCGCGGAAGCGGCGTGGCGGGCCTCCGGGGCATGCGCCCGTCGACGCCGCTGGCCGACCTCCGAGGCCTGCCGGATCTCGGAGCGCCCGTGGCGGCGGACGTCTATCTCGTGCGGCCGTTGCTCTACCGGCGGCGGGCCGACATCGAGGCCTATTGCCTCGAGCAAGGCCTCGCCCCGCGCTTCGACCACAGCAACGAGGACACGACGTTCTATCGGAACCGCCTGCGCCACGAACTGCTGCCCATCCTGCGCACCTACAATCCCCGCATCGACGACGTGTTGGCACACACCGCAGAGGTCATGGGCGGTGACTACGACATCGTGGCGCAAGTCACCTCCGCGGCGATGAGCGCGATAGAGGCTGCGGGCTCTCCGGGCGAGGTTCGCTTCCACCTGCGTTCCTGGCGTGCACTGCCCCTGGGGCTGCAGCGGTCCACCGTGCGCGAGGCAGTGATGCGCCTGAGGTCGGGCCTGCGCAACATCAACTGGGAGCACGTCGAGCATGCGGTCCGGGTGGGCTGCTGCGGCGAAACGGGCGCCTCTGCCACCATCGCGGCCGGGCTGGCCCTGACGGTCGACTACGACACCCTGCGCATCGGCGCCGAAGGTCGCGCACAGCCCGGACTTGTGCCCCAGCTGGACGCGGCGGTCGAGCTCGCCGCTCCCGGCGCCACTGCGATCGGGGGCGGGTGGCAGGTCGACGTCACCGGATGCGCGCCGGCGGAGATCGGGGACCATTACGTGGCGAACGATGACCCCTGGACCGCGTACCTGGACGCACGTACCACGGGCGATAGGCTCCTGCTTCGTCCCCGACAGGAGGGCGACCGGTTCCAGCCCCATGGGCTCCACGGACACTCGACGCGCGTCAACGAGTTCATGATCAACCGCAAGGTGCCTCTCGCAGCGCGGCGGGGATGGCCCATCCTGATCGGAGCCCAGGGGATTGCCTGGGTGTGCGGCCTGCGCATCGACGAACGGGCGGCCATCCGTCCCGACACCCAGTCAGCATGGCTCGTGAGGTTCAGGCGATGAACGGCATCATCAAGATAGGCAGCGGCAAGGATCGTCCGGTTCGGCAGCATCACCCCTGGATCTTCTCGGGTGCGGTGATCGACACGGACGGTTCTCCCCAGCCGGGCGACATCGTCGATGTGGTCGACCTGCGCGGCGAATGGCTCGCGCGCGGCTACTTCAACCCCCGCTCGCAGATCGTGGTGCGGATACTCACGTGGGACCGGGACGAGCAGGTTGATCGCCATTTTTGGATGCGGCGCCTGGCAGCGGCTGCCGCCATGCGCGATCAGATCGGCCTCGGCCGCAACGCCACGGCCTACCGGCTCGTCTTTGCGGAGAGCGACCTGTTGCCAGGGCTGATCGTCGATCGCTATGCCGACTGGTTGAGCGTGCAGTGGCTGACCCTGGGCGTCGATCTGCGGCGGACGGAGCTGACGGACCTCCTGCACGAGCTGTGGGCGCCGGCCGGCATCGTCGACCGGTCGGACCCCGTCGCTCGCCGGCAGGAGGGGCTGACGACGGGGCCGGCTGAGGTCGTGGGCCAGCGGCCCCCAGAGGAACTGGAGATCATCGAGGACGGGATGCGCTTTCCCGTGAATCTGCTCGGCGGCCAGAAGACCGGCTTCTACCTCGATCAGCGATTCAATCGAAGCATCGTCGCGCAGCATGCGGCGGGCAGGCGGGTGCTCAACGCGTTCAGCTTCACCGGCGCGTTCGCGGTCCATGCGCTGAAGGCCGGCGCGCTGCATGTGACTAACGTGGACACTTCGCACGACGCGCTCGTGGGATCCGAGCGCGCGTTGCGCATGAACGGCCTCGATCCCGACGCCCAGGCCGAGGCGATCGCAGGCGATGTGTTCCAGGTGCTGCGCAGCTACCGCGACGAAGGGCGGCAGTTCGACCTCGTGATCCTGGACCCGCCCAAGTTCGCGCGCAGCAAGTCCGAGCTGGAGCCGGCGACGCGGGGCTACAAGGACATCAATCTGATCGCGATGAAGTTGCTGGCGCCCGGCGGGCTGCTGGCGACCTTCTCCTGCTCGGGCCTGGTGACGCCGGATCTCTTCCAGAAGATCGTCTTCGGCGCCAGCGTCGATGCGGGCAGGTCCATGCAGATCGTCGCACGCATGACGCAGGCGCCGGACCACCCGGTGCTTCTGACGTTTCCGGAGGGCGAGTACCTCAAGGGGCTGCTGGCCAGGGCCGTCTGAGCCGGCCGTGCCAGCGTCGCGGGCCGCCCGCGCGAGTTCGCCCCGCGCGTCCTTTTGATGTATGATAGTGTTTTCACCCAAGTCAGCGCCCCTTGGGGGGCGACTCAGCGGAGGTTGTTTGAGGAGGGTAATGCTCTTCGTGATGTGGTCGGTGGCCATCGCGGTCGCCGGCAGTGCATCGATTCCTGCAGCGTCGGCGCAGTCGTCCGAGCGACTGGTCCTTGCGTTTTACTATGCGTGGTTCGACGAGAACGACTGGGGACCCAGCCGGGTGCCCGATGTGCCGCAGCAGCTGTACGTATCCCGCGACCCAGCCGTGATGGGCCGGCACATCGACCAGGCGAAAGCCGCCGGGATCGACGCATTCGTCGTGTCGTGGTACGGACCTCAGGTCGAAAACAACCAAACCGAGACGAATCTACGGATCCTGTTGGATCAGGCCGCCGCGCGGGGCTTTCGGATCGCCGTCGATGTGGAGGTGGCAGGCCCGTTCTTCGGCGGGCCGGGCGATGTCCAGTCTGCGCTGGCGACCTTGCTGGCCACGCACGCCAGGCACCCGGCCTACCTACAGCAGGATGGCAAGCCGGTCATCTTCTTCTGGCGCCAGCAGCGATTCAGCGTCGCCTCGTGGGCGGCGATCCGTGATGCTGTCGATGGGGGCCGGAACAGCCTGTGGATCGAGGAGGGCATCGACGTCACGCCTCTGTCGGTCTTCGATGGGCACCACCTGTACAACGTGACGTGGAACCCACCGTCAGACATGGGGTACACGGCGAAGAAATTCGCACAGCGCACCCGTGCCGCCGCGGCCAGGCTGGGAGTCCCCAAGATCTACGTTGCCACGGTGATGCCCGGCTACGACGATCGGAAGACCGGACGGTCCAACGCATTCGCCGTCGGGCGCGAGGATGGCGCCTACTATGTGCGTTCGTGGCAGGCTGCCATCGCCAGCGAGCCGGACTGGATCGTGATCACGAGTTTCAACGAGTGGCGGGAGGGCACGTACATCGAGCCGAGCCAGGCGTACGGATCGACCTATCTCGACCTGACGGCCCAATGGTCGGCCGCGTTCCGTGGGTCGGCCCCGCCTCCCAGCGCGCTGAGGCCGGCTGCGGCCATCAAGGTGAATCCGGCCGCCGCGAGCGTGACGCCCGCACCGCGGCCGAGCGTTCCGACGCCCGTTCCACCGCCTGAGCTGGACCACAGCGCGATTCAGCGAGCGTACGCGCGGGCGCGCACGCATCCCTTCTGACAGGAGGAACCGCCATCATGATCGACCCTGCTTATATCGCCGAAATCCTGATTCCGTCCGACAAGCTGCAGGCTCGCATTTGCGAGCTGGGCGCCGAGATCGACCGCGACTACGCGGGGCAGGACCTGCTCCTGCTGGCCGTGCTGAAAGGCAGCGTTCTGTTCTTGTCGGACCTGATGCGCTGCATCAGCACGCCGCACAGCATCGACTTCATGGCCACGTCGAGTTACGGGGTCGGCATGGCGTCATCCGGCGTCGTGCGCATCCTCAAGGACCTCGATCAGCCGATCGAGGGACGCAACGTGCTGATCGTCGAGGACATCATCGACACGGGGCGAACGCTGGACTACCTCGTGCGCAGCCTGCGCGCGCGGCGGCCCAAATCGCTGGAGATCTGCACTCTGCTCAACAAGCCGGCCCGCCGCGAGGTGCAGGTGCCGGTGAGGTACATCGGGTTCGATATACCGGACAAGTTCGTACTCGGCTATGGATTGGACTTTGTCGAGAAGTACCGCAACCTGCCCTACATCGCAGTGCTGGCGCCGGAATACTACAGCAAGTAAGACCCGCGCCGCCCTGCTTGCCGCGATGACGCTTCTGCTGCTGTGGTTGGGCGGGGCAAGTCCGGCGCGCGCCGAAGGCCTGGATATCGATCTCCGCACGGCGCCAACGGGCCACTTCCGCCATGACGACGGCGCGGATCCGGCGACGGCTCCAGCGTTTGCCAGCGCCTTTGCACCGCCGTCATTCGTCCTTTCGCCGGGCAGCACGATCACGCGCGTGCGCGCATGGCCGTGGCCCCCCACCCAGGGCCAGACGCTCGCCCTGGCCGTAGGCCTGGATGCGGCCACAGCCCTGACGCTGACGTTCGCAGGCCAGGAGTATCCGGTGTTCGGCACGGATGGTGTCCGATGGGCTTTCGTGCCGATTCCGCCCCTCGCACAGCCCGGGAATCATCCCCTGGTTCTGACGGACGGCGAACAGGGGCTTACACTCCAGGTGCCTGTGCGAGCCGGATCTTTCC
Organism: Anaerolineae bacterium; assembly: GCA_040766655.1. Lineage (GTDB taxonomy): Bacteria > Chloroflexota > Anaerolineae > CG2-30-64-16 > CG2-30-64-16 > JALOOB01. Next base: position 81,751 of record JAXGQB010000014.1, on the reverse strand, counting down.
CGTCCGTCAACATCCCTCCAGCAACGACTGCGCCGATCCTCTCGCAAGGTTCGAAGGTCAGCACCGAGGCGGCGCGCATGGCCGAACTCTTCTCCGCCGTGTCGCCGGGCGGATGGAACCTGTACAGCCGTTTCGACAGCCCGCTGCATGGCGAGCTGCGACGCACCTCACCCTTTGGGTCACGTCGCACCTATGGCACAAGCACCACAATCACGGCACACGAAGGGGAGGACTACGGCGCGGTGACCGGTACACCTGTCTATGCGCCGGCTCCGGGCGTCGTCGTGCTGGCTGATCCGCTCTTCGTTCGGGGCAACGCGATCGTGATCGATCACGGCAACGGGGTCTACACGGGGTACTGGCACCTGTCTGAGTTCAGCATCGAGGTCGGGGAATCTGTCGAAACTGGGCAGCTGATCGGCAAGGTCGGCAGCACGGGGCTCAGCACCGGCGCACACCTGCACTGGGAGCTGCGCGTCGGGGGAAGGGCGGTCGATCCGCTACAGTGGCTGCGTCAGGAGTGACGCGGGCTGCCTCTCGCCGTGAGCACCTCTGATTCCGGGACGCGAAAAGGCGCCGGACAAACGTCCGGCACCATGGAATGTCGGATCCGGATGAAGGGCCCGATCAGGCCTCTTCTCCCTCTTCCTCTTCCTTCTTACCCTTCTTGACGACTTCCACCTCAGTGGTCTCAGGTTCCTCTTCAACCTCTTCTTCCGCCGCAGCTGCGCGCGACGGGGTGATTGAGAACAGAACCTGCTCCCCATCGGTGAGCATCCTGACGCCCTTGGCAGGGCGGAGCTGGCTGACGACGATCTCGTCGTGCAGCGTTTCCAGCGTCGACAGATCCGCAACCAGGTTCTCGGGAATGTCGCCGGGGAGGCACTCGACCTCGACCGTGTCGAGGCCGCGCACAAGCACCATGTCCTGACTCGCGAGCGCCGGCGCCTCGCCTTCCGCGACGACAGCAACGTTCACCCGAACCATCTCCGTCATGGACACGGCCAGGAAGTCTACATGTACGATCGAATGCTTCGTCGGATGACGCTGCACCTCGCGCGCCAAGACGTGCAACTCGCCCTGGCCGGGGATGATCATAGAGATTGGCCGGCCACTCGCCCGGTGCAATGCGATCCCCAACAGCTTGCGATCGACCGATACTGACACTGCATCGTTGCTCTTGCCATACACGACGGCGGGCACGCGCCCTGCGTCACGTACCTCACGATTTGAATGGCGGCCCGCGGTGCGCAGAGTCGCGTCCAAAGTGATACTATCCATGCTCATGTACTCCTTAATGAATGCAACACTTTATTCTATCGCAGGGGCGTCTTTTCGTCAAAAGAATGACCCTCTTCTCTACATTGCACCACCTTGGTGCTTGTGGTAGCATGCACGCGCTATGTCCCGCGCTTCCGTCGCCGTTCGTCCATTGCTCGCTTGGCTCCTTGTTCTCGGCCTGTTGTGGGCTGTGGCGGGCTTCGCGATCGCGCGTGCGGCGGCGCCGCAGGACTTCTCCGCCGTTGCTGCAGTAGATCCGCGCTTCTCTGCAAAGCCGGGCGTGAACCTGGCGCGGGAGGAGCTGGCCGCAGATCGCCTGGAAGAGACACTCTCGCGCCTCGAAGGGGCAGGGGCCGGCTTCGCTCGTTTCACGCTTCCCTGGGACGCGGTCGAGCCGGAGCGCGGCCAGTATGCCTGGGCCGAGTGGGACCGGGTTGCCGAGTCATTCGCCGGTCATCCCTCCGTCAATGCTGTCGTCGTGCTGGATCGCTCGCCCGCCTGGGCGCGGACTGCGGCCAACGCAGACAATCCCATGGCTCCGCCCCACGAGCGATCCGACTTCGGCGCGTTCGCCGGCGCGGTGGCAGAGCGTTATCGAGCGGCCTACACCTACTACCAGGTGTGGCACGAGCCTAACATTGCGCCGCACTGGGGCGACGCGCCGGCGGATCCCGCGGGCTATCTCGGCCTCCTGCGCGAGGCGACGGCGATGATCCGTCGGGCCGACCCCGAGGCACGGATCATTGCTGCGGCGCTGGCGCCCACCTTGGAGACCGGCGGAGCCAACATGAGCGACCTGGCCTTCCTCGACCAGCTTTACCGGCTGGGCGGGCGCGCCTGGTTCGATTACCCTGCGATCCAGCCGTACGGCTTCAACCGCGCACCGGGCGAGGCGCTCGGTCCAGACGTACTTGGCTTTCAACGGGCCGCTGCGGCCCGCGAGGTCATGGACCGCCATGGCGACACGAACACGCCGCTCTGGGCAACGTCGTTCGGCTGGAATGCCCTGCCCCGTGACTGGCCGGGCGAGCCGTCGCCGTGGGGCGGGGTCAGCGCGGACGCGCAGGCAGCACACGCGGCGCAGGCGTACGAGATCGCGCAGACCGAATGGCCCTTGCTCGGGCCGCTGATCTGGGCGAGCTGGTGCCCGGAGCGTCCCGCCGGCGACCCATGGCGGGGCTTCTCGCTCTGTGCGGACGATCAGACGGGCCCGGCCGGGGCGACATGGGACGCCATCGCGCGCGCGGCCGGCGCGCCCGAGCTGATGCCCCCCGGCGCACACCGTACGGACCATCCGGCGGCCCGCTACGACCCGGGGTGGCGCGTCACGACCGCCGCGGCAGACCCATCGGCTGACGGAGATGCGGTGAGACTGGCCTTCGACGGCACCGGGCTGGCGCTTCGCGTGCAGGGGGGGGCTTACTGGGCCTGGCTCACCGTATCTGTTGACGGGGGGCCGGCAAACGAACTGCCCAAAGACGACGCGGGCGCCAGCTACCTGGTGTTACACGATCCCGATGCGGCGCAGCGCCTGGTTCCCGTTGCGTCGGGGCTGGCGCCGGGGCCGCATACCGCTGAGCTGATCGCCCACGGCGGATGGGGACAGTGGGCGCTGCAGGGCTTCGTGGTTTCTGCCGCTGGCCGTCCGCCGCTGCTGCCGGCCCTTTTGCTGTCGGCCCTGGCGGCCGCAGCAACGGCTGTCTGGTGGACCGCATGGCGCCGCCCCCCCGTGGGCAGCGCCGCGGCACGCACGCAGCCCGTGGTTCTGGTGGCTCAGGCGGCCGTTTCGCTGGCCGATCGGGCCGCGGCGCTGCCCGGCGCCTGGCATTGGATCGCGGCCGTCGCACTCGTGATCGTCTACCTTCTTGCCGGCTCTGATGCGCTGCGCCTGGCCCTCCTGATGGGACTCGGCCTGCTGTTCGTGATCCGGCCGGAGCTGTCGCCGCCTCTGATCGCTGTGGCACTGCCGTTCTGGCAGCGCACGGAGCCGCTTCTTCGCTGGGAGTTCGCGCTGTTCGAGCTGCTGGCCTGGATCGGGTTGCTCGCGCTGCTGGTCCGGCGCGGCCTCAACCGGCTTGGGGGCCGCCAGACTCGTGAGGACAGGACTGCAGACCGACCCCGAATCGCGGTGCGCGGCGCCGCCGGCGTCACGACCGGGACCCAGCGCACCCTGGACCTGAGCGTCCTGGCGCTGCTCGGCGCTGGACTGTTCGCCACCATCGCGGCGGAGCACCAAGGCGTCGCCTGGCGCGAGTTCAGGATCGTCTTCCTGTTCGGTGCGGCCTTCTACTGGCTCTGCACGCGGAGCGGCCCCATTGGCGGCCAGCGATCCGGGATCCGGCTGATTGCCGGGCTCCTCGCCGGCGCAGGCCTGGCGTCCGGCATCGCGCTCTGGCAGCTCGTCAGCGGGCAGGGACTCATCGATGCCGAAGGGGTGTGGCGCGTGCGCGCGCTGTATGGGTCGCCGAACAACCTCGCGCTGCTCCTCGACCGCGCCATTCCGCTGGCACTGGCGCTGGCGGCGTTCGGAACTGGTTTGCCGTACGGCGCGCGCCGTTGGGTGTCCCGGGCCTTGTTCACAGGCGTGTTCGCGCTCGCACTGGTTGCTGCGGTGGCGACCTTCAGCAAGGGCGCCATCCTGCTCGGATTGCCCGCCGCGCTCGTCGTCGTGCTGTTGGGCGGCGCGTGGCGGAGCCGTCAGCGGTGGCCGGTCTGGGTGCTCCTTGTCATGGCGATCATTGGCGTAGCGGGCCTTTTCGTGCTCTTCCGCACGCCGCGCTTTGCCGATGCGTTCAACTTCCAGTCGGGCACGAGTTTCTTTCGCCTGAAGCTGTGGCAGGGCTCGTTGGCCATGGCGCTCGATCACCCGCTGTTGGGCGTCGGGCCCGACAACTTCCTGTATAGCTATCGCACGCGCTACGTCCTGCCCTCAGCGTGGCAGGAACTCAACCTCAGCCACCCACACAACATCTTCCTGGACCTGTGGACGAGGCTGGGGCTGATCGGCGCGGTCATCGGTGGTGTTGCCATTGCGACGGCCTTCGGCGCTGCCTGGCGCCTGTTTCGCCGGGGCACGGCCGAGGCGTGGCCGGTGGCGCTGGGGCTGCTGGGAGGGCTCGTGGCCACCGTGGCCCACGGGCTGATCGACAATTCGCTGTTCTTGCCGGATTTGATGGGATGGTTCATCGCAACGCTGGCGTTATGCTGGCTGATGCTCGCGGGAGTGGAGGAAAAGGCATGAGAATTTTGGTGACGGGCGGGGCCGGGTTTGTCGGCTCGCATCTGTGCGATCGACTGCTGTCGGACGGGCACGAGGTCATTGCGATGGATAACCTGGTCACGGGATCCATCGACAATATCTCACACCTGGCCGGAGAGTCGCGCTTTCAGTTTGTGCGCCACGACGTAACCCAGTACATCTACGTGGCGGGGAAGCTCGATGCGATCATGCACCTGGCATCGCCGGCCAGTCCGATCGACTTCACGCGCATCCCGATTCAGATCCTGAAGGTGGGATCCCTGGGGACACACAACGCGCTGGGGCTGGCATTGGGGAAGGGCGCCAGGTTCCTGCTGGCCTCCACGTCGGAGGTCTACGGGGACCCGCAGGTGCATCCTCAGCCCGAGAGCTACTGGGGTCACGTCAACCCGATCGGCGTGCGGGGCGTCTATGACGAGGCCAAGCGTTTCTCCGAGGCGATCACCATGGCCTACCACCGGATCCACGGCGTGGACACCCGGATCATCCGGATCTTCAACACGTACGGTCCCCGAATGCGGCTCGACGATGGCCGCGTCGTGCCGAACTTCATCGGCCAGGCGCTGCGGCGACAGCCCATCACCGTGTACGGCGACGGATCGCAGACGCGCTCGTTTTGCTTCGTCAGCGACCTGGTCGACGGCATGGTGCGGCTGCTTCTATCGGATGAGGTCAACCCTGTCAATGTCGGCAACCCGGTGGAGACCAGCATCCTGACCTTCGCCGAGACGATCAACCGCCTGACCGGCAATCCCGCCGGCATCGAGTTCCGTCCGCTGCCGGACGACGATCCCAAGCAGCGCCGGCCGGACATCACGCGCGCCCGCGACATCCTCGGGTGGTCTCCGACGGTCGAGCTCGAAGTTGGACTTTCCCGCACGATCGCGTACTTCGAGGAGACGCTGGACCGTTGAAGCAATCTGAGGTCGTGCATACCTGGTGGCCGTTGGCGGCCAGTTGGCTGCTGATGGGCGTCGAGATGCCTGCACTCAGCGCGGTGATCGCGCGCCTGGCCGAGCCGGAGATCAACCTGGCTGCATTCGGGGGCATCGTCTGGCCCTTGGCGCTGATCATCGAATCGCCGATCATCATGCTGCTGGCCGGGTCAACCGCGCTGAGCAAGGACATGGCCTCCTACCGCAAGATCTGGAACTACATGCAGGGTGCGGGTGCGCTCCTGACGGTGCTGCACCTGGTGGTGGTTCTCACGCCCCTCTACTACATCGTAGTCCGCGATATTCTCGGCGTCCCGGAGGAGATCATCGAGCCCGCGCGCCTGGGCCTGGTCGTGATGACGCCGTGGACGTGGTCCATCGCGTACCGGCGATTCAACCAGGGTGTGCTGATCCGCTTCGGACACTCCGGCTCGGTGGGCACCGGCACGATCGTCCGGCTCACGGCCAACATGACGGTGCTGATCACCGGGCTGGTCTTGCGCACGGTTCCCGGCGTCGTGTTGGCCTCGCTCGGCATGGCATTGGCGGTCGTCAGCGAGGCAGTCTACATTGGCATCCGGGTGCGCCCGGTGCTGCGGTACCAGCTCGCGGTCCAGGCGCCCGTCGAACCGCCGCTGACCTACGCCGCCTTCTTTGCCTTCTACATCCCGCTGGTATTCACCTCGTTGTTGACCCTGTTGGCCCAACCCATCGGCAGCGCAGCGCTGAGCCGGATGCCGATGGCGCTGACATCGTTGGCCGTGTGGCCGGTCATCAGCGGGCTCATCTGGCTGGCGCGGACGCCGGCCACGGCACTGGTCGAGGTGGTAGTGACGCTTCTGGAGCGGCCAAACGCCCGGCCCGCATTGCGCCGCTTCACACTGATCCTGGCGGTGACCACAACTGCTGCGATGGCCCTGATCGCCGCTACGCCTCTGAGCCGTCTCTGGTTCGAAAAGGTGGCTGCGCTGTCGCCCGAGCTGGCTGCGATGGCGCGGATCGGCTTCTGGGTGGGACTGCCCATGCCCGCGCTGACCGCACTGCAGAGCTGGTTCCAGGGGGTGATCCTGCACAGCCGGCGCACCCGCGGCATCACCGAATCGGTCGTCATCTTTCTGGCCGTCAGCGCGATCGTGCTGATCGCCGGGATTGCCTGGGGCGAGGTCGCCGGCCTCTACGTGGGACTAACCGGCCTGATGCTCGCCACCCTGGCGCAGACGGTGTGGTTGTGGTGGCGTGCTCGTCCCGCGCTGAAGGATGCGCCCGTGTAGGCGTCCGGGTTGACCAGGCGTCGGATGGGCGGCTGCGCACGGGCGCGGCCGTTGGCAGGGCTGCCACCTTGTGGTAAGATGGCGCGTAAGTCCCTGTCACCATCCATTCCATCAATGAAGAGGAGTCCTCATGACTGATCGTCCCTTTCCCTGGGCACGCACCTTCATTCTGGGTTTTGGGTTCTTCGGCATCAGCATCATCTGGCCGCTTTTCAACAGCCTGATACCGCCCATGTTGGAGGACCTGGGCCTGACCGCGGCGCTAACAGGCTTCATCCTCACGTGGGACAACTTGATCAACATGTTCCTCCAGCCGTGGATCGGCAGCCGGTCGGACCGGACGCATAGCCGATTCGGGCGGCGCAAACCGTGGCTGATGCTGGGCGCGCCGCTCGCGGCGGTATTCTTCATCCTGGTTCCGTTCGTGCGGGAGAACTTCGTGCTCATCGCGCTCGCGATTCTCGGCACGAACCTGGCCATGGCGATCTTCCGGTCGCCGACCATCGCCTATCTCGGCGATCTCTTCCAGCCGAACGAGCGGAGCAAGGCCAACGGCGTCATCAACCTGATGGGCGGAGTGGGCGGGGCGGTCGCCCTGTTCGGCGGCGGCGCGCTCTACAAGATCGGCGTGCCCTTGCCGTTCATCGTCGGCGCGGGCATCATGCTGATCGCCATCATCATCGTGATTGCACTTGTCGAGGATCCTTCCACCGCTGGGGGCAGCGTGGAACAGGCGCAGGCGGTCGAGCAGGCGGAGCCGACTCTGCGGCAGAATGTGATTCGTGTAGCGACCGATCGCGACCGGAGCGGCCTGTTCCTTCTCGCGGCCATCTTCTCCTGGTTCGTCGGGTGGAACGCGACCGAGGCGTTCTTCACGCTCTATGCGCGCAACATCCTCGGCATCGAGCCCGGAACCGGCACGCAGATGCTCACGGCCTTTGCTGCGACCCTGATCCTCTTCTCGATTCCATCGGGGCTGCTCGCGACGAAGATCGGGCGAAAGCCGACCATCATCATGGGGCTGACGGGCATGCTGATCGGCGTCGTCCTGGCCACCCTGGTGCACAACGCCACCGTCCTCCTGGTGCTGCTGGCCATCATGGGCGGCTTCTGGGCGCTGGTCAACATCAACTCACTGCCGATGGTATATGACCTCGCCAAGTCCGGGAGCATCGGCGCGTACACGGGCCTCTACTACTTCGCCTCATCGCTGGCAGCGATCACAGGGCCGATCCTGGCCGGCGGACTGATCGATCTGGTCAATCACCGGATCATCTGGCCCTTCACCGCGGCATTTCTGCTCCTGGCGATCGTGTTCATGTCGTTGGTGCGGCCGAAGCAGCCAGCTAGCTGACGCACGCAGGGGGCTCCCCACCTGGCGCCCAGTGCATCACCGGCCCAGTCGCGACGCGTGCGGGCCGGGTGATGCGCGAGCGGCGCCACGCGGGCTCACTGCTCCCGCTTGCGCGAGACCCAGGGTTCCTCAGGATCTGACAGAAGGGAAGCGCGGCGAATCGCTGACTCGCCGTAACGTTCGCGGATGTGGTCCAGGGCCGCTTCCAGCTGGCCCTGCCGTCCATCGGCCTCCTCGAAGAGACTCAGCTGCCTGCCCCCCTGCACCAGGTTGGACCCTCCCACGCCGATCAGGCGCACCGGACGGCGATCCCACGCCTGTTCGAGCAGGACCGCGGCGTGCGCATCGATGACGGGGCAGCTGTCGGTGGGGTCGCTTAGCGTGGTCTGCCTCGTCAGGGTGGAGAAGTCGGCGTAGCGCAGCTTGAGCGTGACGGTGCGGGCCCGCAGATGGTGGCGGCGCAGGCGCCAGGCAACCTCGTCGCTGAGGCGCAGCAACTCCCGGCGGAGGATGGCTTCGTCGCGCACGTCGCGCGCGAACGTCTCCTCGCGGCTGAGCGACTTGGCTTCGTGTTCCGGGGTGACCACGCTCTCGTCGATGCCGTGGCTGGCGCGGAAGAGCCCCTCACCGCTCGCGAGGCCAAAGCGGCGCACCAATTCGTCGCAGGGGAGCCTGGCCAGATCGCCGATGGTGGTGATGCCCAGCTCAGCCAGCCTGCGCTCCATTACCTGGCCCACGCCCCAGAGCTTGCGGATGGGCATGGGCGCCAGGAATGCGGCCTCTGTTCCCGGTTCTACGACCGTGATCCCGTGCGGCTTACGGAAGTCGCTGGCGATCTTGGCGATCAGCTTGTTCGTGCCGACACCCAACGAGGCGGAGAGCTTGAGTTCCTCTTCAACGCGCACCTGGATGGCTGCGGCCAACTTGCCGGGCGGTCCGTAGTGTGCCTCAGTGCCGGTCACGTCAAGGAAGGCCTCGTCGATGGAAATCGGCTCGATGAGCGGCGTGTATTCACCCAGCAGCGCCATCACGCGGTCGGACATCTCGGAGTAGCGCCCGCGGTGGCCGCTGACGACGACCGCGTCGGAGCACAGGCGCAGTGCCCGGGCCGTCGGCATCGCCGAATGGACGCCGAAACGGCGTGCCTCGTACGAGGCGGATGCCACGACCCCGCGCACCTCCGGCCGTCCGCCGACGATCACCGGCACTCCGGTCAGAGCGGGATTGTCCAGGCGTTCGACGGCAACGAAGAAGGCATCGAGATCCAGGTGAATGATGCTGCGTGTCGTCATCTCGGGCGAACCATCCAACGAACCGTGCTGATGGCGACTATAGCAGCGGGGAAGGCGAAAGTCAACGGCGGGTGGAAAACCGAAGACGGCACCGCCATAATTGCACCCCTCCGGACGGCCCGATATAATGGACCAATCCTGGTGAGGCGGTACATACCTTATGCCCTTAGCCCGCGAAGGCGACGTTGTCCTGGTTGTGAGCCCCGATCGTAAGCACTATCTCGTCCGGCTGAAGTCGGGGGAGATGTGGTCTTCCCACAAGGGCAACATCCTACATTCCGAGATTCTCGGCAAGCCGCTGGGGCGCACGATCCACACCCACAGTGGCGCTCCCTATCTCGTGCTCGAACCCTCCACGCACGACCTGATCCACCAACTGCCGCGCAGCACCCAGATCATCTACGCGAAAGACGCCGCACAGATCGCGCTGCGTCTGAGCCTGTATCCGGGTCGTACGATCATCGAGGCGGGCACGGGCAGCGGCGGCCTGACGTTGGTGCTGGCACGAGCGGTGATGCCGACGGGCCACGTCTACAGCTACGAGACGCGTGCCGAGTCGTACGACATGGCGCGTGGCAACCTCGATGACCTCGGATTGTTGCCGCACGTGACCCTGTACAACGAGGACATCGCGGGTGGTTTTCACGAGCGGGACGTCGACGCGGTGTTCCTGGACCTGCGTGAGCCACAGCACTTCCTGGATCACGCCTGGACGGCCTTGAAGGGCAGCGGGTTCTTCGGCGCGCTCGTCCCAACCGTCAACCAGGCCGTCGAACTCCTCTCGGGCCTGCAGGCACATCCGTTTGGCGACATCGCCATGGAGGAGATCTTCCTGCGCTCGTGGAAGCTGACGCCGGCCCGGCTCCGCCCGGACGATCGGATGATCGCACACAGCGCGTTCCTGGTCTTCGCGCGCAAGATCGAGGCCGGCGACGAGTCGCTGACGTGGATGCCGGACAAGCGACGGCGTACGTACATGGCGAAGCAGGCGATGGCGGAACGGGAGGCGGCAGAGCGGGAGGCGGCGCGGAATGCGGCCGGGGCCCCGGCGGGTGACCTCAATGCGCGAGAAGACGACTGAATCAGGCGTGGTCCTGGTGCTGCGGGAACTCGGATCTGCCCGGCGAACGCCTGGTGCGTCGCAGCAGCAGCCCGAGGCTCAGCACCGCGGAGCCGGAGAGCGCTCCGATGCCGCCGGCAAGCAGGCCTGACCTCGATTTCGGTTCTGGATCGACCACCACCGCCTGAAGTGAGGCTCCCGCGCGCGAGACAGTGGCGCGCGGGCGAGGCGGCAGTGTCGAAGTCGGCGTCACCGTGGCAGTGGCAGTCGCTGTGGGGGTCGGCGTGATGGTCGCAGTTGCTGTCTGCGTGGGCGTGAATGTCGGCGCGGGCGTGTCGGTGGCCGTCGGAGGCAGCAGCGTCGCCGTGGCAGTTGGTGGGAGCGACGTCGGGACGGGAGGCGCCACGGGTGCAGCGCGCTGCGGGGCCGCGAGAGGCGCCGGCTGTGGGGTATCGGTGAACACGACGACCGGCGCTGCAGCGTCCTGGTAGAGGCCCACGGCGTCGATGAAGATCTGGTTCGCACCCGTCGAGTAGTTGTGATCGACCCAGACGAAGACGGTCACGGTGGAGGCCTGCGCCACTACCGAGACATCGATATTGGGGTAGCCCGGATTGCTGTCGTTCAGCACCTTGCCCGGCCCGCGCAGCGTGGGTCCCCAGACGACGCTGGGGGAGTTCGGGTCCGTGCCGCCGGTGGGATCGATGCCGAGACGGCGGCCGAACGCATCGGGCTCCGTCGGTGCGCCCCACCCAACGGACGCGCGATAGGTTGCCCCCGGCGTGAGACCGCCCACCTGTGTTAGAATACCCCCAACAAAGGTGCCGCCATCGGACCACATCCGGACGCTGGGAGCCCCCCAGTATGTGTCGATGCTGGGATCGATGGCGAATCCTCCGGAGAGGACGAACGGCGTCCAGCCGGCGGGCGCCTGTCCTTGCGGCACGGAGACGAATTGATCCATGCCGCAGTTGGGGATCAGGTTGCCGGGGGCACAGCCGTGGCCGCCAGGGCCACTGGCGCGAACGGGTGTTGTTTGAATGAGAGGCGATGCGATCAGGAGCAGCAGCGCTACTGCTGCCAGGGCGATCAATTCACGTCGTTTATGCACGGTGTAAGTATATGTAATCAGCTGTGATATGCCAAAACAGGCAGGTGGTGGGAGATGAAGCTGAACTGGCGAACCGTTCGGATGTTGCTGTGGCCCGTGGTAATGGTGGTGCTGGTGGCCTGCCAGCCGTTGCCCTCTGGCGCGCCCCCGCTCGCGCCGGGGACGGCGACGCCGCGGCCCGGCGGCGTCCTGCGCTATGGACTGACCCTGCCGGTGTCAGGGATCGACCCTCATATTCATGCCAGCTCCGAGCTGGGCATTGCGCTCAGCAACGTCTATGACACGTTGGTCGTCCAGGACGAGGCCGGCGCATTTCATCCGTCTCTGGCGGAGCGGTGGGAGATCAGCCCAGACAACAGGACCTACACCTTCTACCTCCGCAAGGACGTCCGTTTTCACGACGGCACACCGTTCAACGCGGCAGCAGTTGCCGCGACGCTTGCCAAGATCGCCGATCCTGCAACCAAGTCCCAGAAGGCCGTCTATCTGCTCGGACCGTACGAGGGGACGGAGCAACCCGATGCGTTCACCATCCGCATCCGGCTGACCGAGCCTTTTGCGCCGCTGTTGGATGGGCTCAGCCAGGTCTATCTCGGCATCGCGTCACCGGCCGCGCTCGCGCAGTGGGGCGATCAGTATCAGCTGCACCAGGTGGGCACGGGGCCGTTCAGGTTCGTCTCCTACCAGGAGCGCCAGACGCTGATCCTGGAGCGCAACCCGGACTACAACTGGGCGCCGGTCCTGCGGGGACATGCCGGCGCGGCGTACCTGGACCGGGTGGAGTTCCGCTTCTACGCGGATGCAGCCACGCGGCTGCCGGCGCTTCTTGCCGGACAGGCGGACGTGATGGGCGAGCTGCCCACTCGGGATGCCCAGCAGCTGGAGACGGGATCCAATTCACAGCGGTTCCGCCTTCATCCCGTCGCGCTTCCCGGCCAGTCGGTGCAGTTCTTCATGAACACGTCGCTGGCGCCGTTGGACGACCTCCGGGTGCGGCAGGCGCTCCTCTACCTGTCCGGGCGGGCCGAGTTGGTCAAGGCCGTCTTCGGGGAGTTCTCGCCCGTGGCGACCGGACCGCTGACTGCGGCGACACGGTGGGCGCTGGGGCCGGTCGAGAGCGTCGCAGTCTACCCCTTCGATCGGGCCAAGGGCCAAGCCCTTCTCGCGGATGCCGGCTGGAGCGACACAGATGGCGATGGCATCCTGGATAAGGGGGGCCGACCATTGGTCCTGAAGGGCGTCCTGATGAGCTGGGGCGAGCTGCCATCGATCGGCACCATCCTCCAATCGCAGTGGCGCGAGGCAGGGGTGCAGTTGGACCTGGAGCAGATGTCTTATCCCGCCGCGCTAGAGGCCGGCCGCGCGGGGACGCACCACCTCGTACCGTTCAGCAACGCGGGCACGGACCCCAGCTTGCTGCGGACGTTCTTCCATGGCGACAATATCGGTGCGTTCAACTGGTCGCGCGTCGACGAGCCGGCAGTGAACGAGGCGCTCGACACAGCGCACGCGGCTGCGGATCCCGCGATTCGGGGCTCGCTCTACCTGGACGTACAGCGACGCGCAATGGAGCAGGCGTGGGTCCTGCCCATCCGCGACTCGGTCAACCTCAACGCCGCATCGACGCGCGTGCAGGGCCTGCGCTACGATGTCCAGGGCTGGAACCCCGTCCTGTATGACGTCTGGTTGAGCGAATAGGCCTGCCCAGGCAACGTGGGGGCGGCCGGCTCACAGCCGGCCGCCTGCTTTCGTGGCGCGGTGCCACCCGATCAGGTGATTCGCATTCCGCGCCTCCCACAGCTATAATCCTCCCCATGAACCAATCTTCGGGTTCGTACCTGGTCCTGCTGCGGCGGCGCCTGTTGGTCGCTGTGCTCACGCTGCTCGGCGTCGCGACCGTGGTGTTTTCGCTCGTGCGGCTGCTGCCGGGTGATCCTGCTGCCACGATGCTTGCCCAGGCGGGCGCGGCGCCGGAGTCGATCGCTGCGCTGCGCGCGGAGCTGGGACTGGATCGCCCGCTTTTGGTCCAGTACGGCGACTGGCTTGGAGGCGTGGCCCGGGGGGACCTGGGACGCAGCCTCCTCACCGACCGGCCGGTCCTGGAACTGATCGGCGAACAGTGGCGCGCGACGGCTCTGCTCGCCTCGTTCTCCTTTGCCTGGGCCGTCGCCCTAGGCGTCTCGCTCGGGGCGATCGCTGCGTACAGCCGCCGACGGTGGCTCGATTGGCTCACGACGGGCGCCGCTGTGACGGGCACGGCCGTGCCCGTGTTCTGGTCCGGCCTGCTCATGATCTGGCTGTTGAGCGTTGTCCTGGGATGGCTGCCGCCGGCCAGCGGGTCGCCGCTCAGCGTCATTTTGCCGGGGCTCGTGCTCGGACATGCCGCAGCCGGGCCGATCGCACGCCTGACGCGCGCGAGCCTTCTGGAGGTTCTGTCTCAGCCCTACATTGCGGCCGCGCACGCGAAGGGGCTGAGCGAGCGCGCGGTGTTGTGGCAGCACGCCGCGCGCAATGCCGCGATCCCGGTCGTGACGGTGGCCGGGCTTCAGCTGGGGTTCCTCCTGGGCGGCGCGGTGGTCACGGAGACGGTCTTCAACCGCCCGGGGTTGGGGCGACTCCTCGTCGACGGCATCCTCTGGCGCGATCTGCCCCTCGTTCAAGGGGTCGCGCTGGCCATCGCTTTCACCTACGTCCTGTTGAACCTGGTCGTTGACCTCCTTGTGGGGTGGCTCGATCCGCGCGTAGGGTGGCAATGATGGCTGCTGTGCAGGGCACCCGGCCGCGCTTTCGCCGCAGGACGCTGGTCTTGCTGGCGTGCAGTCTCGTCCTGCTCGCCATCGTGCTTCTGGCCCCGCTGCTTCCGACCCAAGCGCCGAACCTGACCGACCTGTCGAAGCAGCTCGATCCACCTTCCTCCCTGCATCCCCTGGGGACGGACTTCTACGGGAGGGACATGGTGAGCCGGCTGCTACACGGAGGACGCGCGACGCTGGCCGTGGCTGCTGCAGCGGTCGTGTTTGCGGTCGTCTTGGGGGGCATCGCAGGCCTTCTGGCCGGCTCGATGCAGGGCTGGCCCGGCCAGTTTTGGGTCGGCGCCTTTGACTTGATGCTGGCTTTTCCGACCTTATTGCTGGCGTTGTTGGTCGTAGCGGTGCTGGGTCCGGGGCTGCCGGCGCTCGCGGTTGCGGTCGGCGTGGCAAGCGTGCCGGGCTATGGGCGCCTCGTCCGCGCGTTGACGCTGTCGCTGCAGCGCTCGGCCTTCGTCGATGCCGCCCGCGCGGTCGGCGTGGGTCCCCTGCGCATCCTGACGCATCACATCATCCGCAACATCATCCGGCCGGTCCTGGCCCTCGCGACCATCGACCTGGGCCGTGCGATCATCAGCGTGGCTGCCTTGGGTTACCTCGGGCTGGGCGCGGCGCCGCCGCAGGCCGAGTGGGGCTTGATGCTCTATGAGGGGCGAGGGTACATCGCCAGCGCGCCCTGGGCCAGCTTCGTCCCCGGGTTGGCCATCACCCTGACCGTCCTGATCGTTACGTTCCTGGGCGATGCACTGGTCGAGTGATCGCGCTACCCGAGCACGGCATCCAGGTCGGCCGGCGCGTCGAATCGGGCGACGATCTGCATGAAGGTGGCAAGGGTGTCCGTGCGAAGACGCAGCGCTCGGAGCTTGCCACCGATGGGATCGGTGGCGCTTGTGCCGACCGCATACGATCCGTGAAACGCGAAATAGGCCTGATTTAGCTTGCGGATCGAGTATCCGCGCTCGACGAGCAGGCCGCGGCGCGCCTCCATGTACGCCTCAGCGGCCTCGATCTGGCCCGCAGCCAGCAGGCGATCGACCTCCAGCCGCGTCTCGCGCATGAAGGCGCCGAACTCGAAGCTCGTTTCGACGCGCGCTGGGCTGAGCCAGTCCTCCTGTTTGGAGAGCGGCCGCGGCCAGGGGGCCGGCGACAGCAGGTCGGGGTAGTAGCGCTCCATGACCAGCCGGCTGACTTCTTCGCCGAACATCGAGGCGACCGTCTCGTTGATCGTGCGCATGTCGCCGCTCGCATCGTAGTTCCAGCCGAGGGGCCGGGGGAAGAGGTAGAGGTGGGCCCACTCGTGTGCGACCGTATCGATTCCCCAGCGCAGCACGCCGTATTCGAGCACCATCGTCGGATAGGAGGAGAATCCGCCGGTGCCCTCGATGATCGTGCTGCGATCGGATCGCACGGAAACCTCCGCCTCGATCTCCTCCATCTCCTCGATCGACAGGGTCGGGTCCAGGTGGATGCCTCTTTCCACCCGGATGCGATCACGCGGGGAGACGATCAGGTAGTTCGGGCTTTCGGTGAACTGGAAGGATACGGGTGGGACGACCATGCCGGCGGTCGAGAAGCCCAACTCCTCAAGGACGGTGCTCACCTGACGCTCGATGATCCACTCCACGGCCGGACGCCGGTCCGCCTGAAGCACGCGCAGGTCATCGAGTTCGGCCTGGAGTTCGGCCACACCGCGCGCAGCGCCCGTGCGCTCCACGCCGGCTGCCGCGGCCTCGATCTCCCTCGTGAGCGCGTTCAGACGATTGATGCCGTCCATGTAGGCGACGACCAGCTCGCGTTGCGCATCAGGGGAGAGGTCGGAGCCCGGCTTCTGCACGCCGTCGCGTACTTTCTGTCCGATCGCCTGGATCTCCCAAGACACGAGGTCGAATCGTTTGCCGCTGACAGCCTGATGCGCGATCCGGGCGAGTCTGGCCGTGCCCAGGTGACCGTCGCTCGGCACGCCGATCACGATCAGGGCGAGCAGCACCGCGCGCGCGACGATCGCCCGCACCGACGTGCGCCGTACACGGTGGGTGGCAATTGGCTGTCCCCTGGCCTTCAATTCTAACTCCATGACACCGGCATTATAAGGTGCGGTCCGCCGATTTGAAAGAGGCTGGCCTACAGTGAGGACACTCAGGGCGAATGTGATATCATGGATGCCATGACAGCGATCGAATACCGCCAGGCGAGCAGCGCCAGCTACCGCGAGCGTGCCCGTTGCCTGAACGAAGCCTACGTCGACTATCTCGTGCCCCTTCAGGTCAACGCCGACCAGCTGGCGCGAATGGACCGGCTGTATGACGTGTCAACCGATGCGTCGATCGTGGCGGTGGCTCGGGAGCGACTGGTGGGGATGGCACTGTTGTCGGAACGCTCCGGCCGCGGTTGGATCAGCGCAGTTGGCACCGTTCCGGAGTACCGGCGGCGCGGCATCGCGCGGCAGATGCTCCAGTTGCTGCTGCACAACGCGCGGCGGCTGAAGATGGGCGAACTGACGCTCGAGGTGATCAGCGACAATCACGCGGCTGCGGCCCTCTATGCCCAGCTCGGGTTCGTCGCCGTTCGCGAGTTGCTGACGTGGCGCAGGGGCAGCGAGGACGACCCTCTGCCGGTGCCGGACGAGATGCTGAGCGAAGTGAATCCCGCGTCCCTGCTGCGCGACTTTGATACGTTGCACAAGGAGCGGCCGAGCTGGCAGCGCGAGGCGGCGACGCTGCAGCAACTGGCCGGACAAGCGCGAGGCTACACGCTGGCGCTGGACGGCCGCCGCGCGGCCCATTGCCTGGTAGCGGAGAGAACCGACGGTGTCGCGATCCTGGACGTAGGGATTCATCCGGACTTCGGCGCGATACGCGCGGGCAGACCCTTGCTGCAGGCCCTCTCCCGGCTCTATCCCGGTCTCCCATTGAGCATCGTGAACGTGTCGGCCGATGATCCATTGTGCCGCGTGCTGGCTGCGCTGCAGTTCAGGGTGACGATCCGCCAGCACGAGATGTTGAAATTGGCGTAATGGCCCACCGGTGCGCAGCGATCACCTGTCCGGCTATTGGGATTGGCCCGCGATGCGGTATAATGTCCGATCGTTCTGGTATGCCTGTATGCGATCAGAGTCTGCTGGAGGCGTGATGGCGGAGGATAGCCCCGAGCGTGTGAACGCGCTTCGCCGTGCGATCGATCATCATGCGCATCGCTATTACGTGCTGGATGATCCACAGATCAGCGATGCCGAATACGACGCGCTGTGGCGGGAGCTGGTGGCGCTGGAGACCGCACATCCGGAGCTGGTCACGCCGGATTCACCGACGCAGCGGGTTGCTGGCGCGCCTGCGGAAGGCTTCGTCAAGGTCCGCCATCCTGCACCCGTCCTGAGCCTCGGCAATGCGTTCACGATCGAGGAGCTGTATGCCTGGCGCGATCGCCTGCTGCGGCTGTTGCCCGAGGACCAACGCGCGGATCTCGCGTACGTCGTCGAGCCCAAGATCGATGGGCTCAGCGTCGTGCTGACCTACGAGGCTGGACGCCTGGTGTTGGGCGCCACCCGCGGTGATGGTGAGATCGGGGAGGACATCACGCTCAACCTGCGGGCCGTCCGCGCCGCGCCGCTGCGCATTCCGGTGGCAGAGGATGCCGCTGCCGTGGCGCCGCCTGCCCGCATCGTAGTTCGTGGCGAGGCGTACACGCCGATCGCGGATTTCAACCGGTTCAATGCTAAGCAGGAGCAAACCGGCGAGCGCACCTACGCCAACCCGCGGAACTTCGCGGCCGGCTCCGTGCGCCAGCTCGATCCTCGAATCACGGCCACCCGGCCGATCCGGCTGTGGCTGTACCAGATTCTGGCGCTGGTCGATGGGAGCCGCGACGTGGGCTCCCAATGGGAGGCGCTGGCTTATCTGCGCATCCTGGGTTTCCCGGTGGAGCAGCGGGCGAGGCGGTTCGTCGATTTCGACGCAGTGGTCCAGTACGTGGAGGAGTGGGGACAGGTCGAGCGGCAGAGGCTGCCATACGAGGCGGATGGCCTGGTGATCAAGGTCGATTCTTTTGCGATGCAGGCACGTTTGGGGTTTGTGGGCAAGGACCCGCGCTGGGCGGTGGCCTTCAAGTATCCGGCCCAGGAAGCCATCACGCGTTTGCTTGACATCCGCGTGAATGTCGGCCGCACCGGATCGCTCAACCCGTATGCGGTGCTCGAGCCTGTCGTCGTCGGTGGGGTGACCGTCTCGCAGGCAACATTACATAACGAGGATTACGTTCGGGAACTGGATATCCGGATCGGCGACACGGTTGCGGTCAAGAGGGCGGGCGAGGTGATACCCCAGGTGCTGCGCGTCCTTCCGGAGCTCCGAACCGGGAACGAGCAGGCCTGGGAGATGCCACGCACCTGCCCGGCGTGCGGCCAGCCGGTCGAGAGGGTGCCCGGCGAGGCAGCCACTTACTGCGTGAACAGCGCGTGCCCGGCGCAACTCGTGCGCGGCGTCGAGCATTTCGTCAGCCGCGGTGCAATGGACATCGATGGCTTCGGCATCCGGCAGGCCGAGTTGTTTGTTGAAGAAGGCCTGATTCAGGACCTGGCCGACATCTACTACCTCGACGCTGCGCGGATACTCGCGCTCGAGGGCTTCGGGGAGAAGCGCGTGCAGAACCTGATGTCGGCCATCGAGGCATCCAAGAACCGCCACTCCGCCCGGCTGCTTACTGCGTTGGGCATCCGCGGGGTAGGGGAGATCGTCGCAGAGCAGTTAATCGACCACTACGGCTCGATCGACGCACTCCGCGCAGCAACGATGGACGACCTGCAGGCAGTGTCCGGCATCGGCCCGGTCCTGGCGCAAAGCATCGTCGACTGGTTCAGCAAGGAACCGAACCAGCGACTGGTGGCACGATTGCAGGCCGCGGGCGTGCAGACTGTGGCTGCCCCGACACAAGAGGGGCAGAGCGTCCAATCGCTTGCGGGGCTGACGCTCGTCATCACCGGCACGCTGCCGTCTCTCAGCCGCGAGCAGGCGCGCGATCTGATCAAGGCGCACGGTGGCAAGGTGTCTGACTCGGTGAGCAAGAACACCGATTACGTGGTTGCCGGCGAATCCGCCGGCTCCAAGCTCGATAAGGCCCGGAAACTGGGCATCCCGATACTCGAGGAGCAGGGACTGCGCAACTTGATCGCAGGAGCCTGAGCGCAGGAGCCTGAGCGCAGGAGCCTGAGTGCAGGAGCCTGAGCGCAGGAGCCTGAGTGCAGGAGCCTGAACGTCACAATCGAAAGGATCGACCTTCCAGAATGTTCGAACCCACGACGCCGACCAAAGAGAATCAGGTACCGATTCAGTGTCCCCAGTGCGGACACAACTATCAGACGCCCATCATCTCGATCGTTGATGTCGGCCTTGCCCCGCAGTTGCGGAGCCTGTTCCTGGCGAACCAGTTGAACGTAGCGGTCTGCCCGCAGTGCCAGGCCGCCGTGATGCTCGAAGTTCCGCTGGTGTACCACGATCCTAAGGCAGAGTTCCTGGGGATCTACTTCCCCCAGCAGCTGAACATTCCCGAGCGGGAGAAGCAGCTGATGATCGGCGAGCTCACGCAGGCGATGATGCAATCGCTGCCTACTGAGCAGCGCAAGGGGTACTTCTTCAGCCCCAGGCAGTTCGCCAGCCGGCAGAGCCTGAACGATGCCGTGTACGGCACGATGGGGATCAGCCAGGAGGAGCTGGATCGACAGCGCCGCAAGGCCAAGCTGGTGGAGCAACTGGTCGTCTTCGCCGACGATCCGAAGGGCCTTCAGATGATGGTGAAGAGCAACGACGCGCAGATCGACGGGGAGTTCTTCTCGATCCTGTCGGCCATGCTCGAGCAGGCGCAAGCCGTCGGCGACGAGAAGGGTGCGGGACGGTTCGAGATGCTGCGGGAGAACCTTCTGCCCATGACGACATGGGGCAAGAAGGCACAGAAACAGCGGGCGGCGATCGAGGCGCTCCAGGATGCCACGACCGCCGAGGAACTCGTGGACAGGGTGGCGGCGGCGGATGAGGATGTCCTGGGCGCGATCGCGCTCGCCTTGCGTCCAAACCTGAACTACGAGTTCTTCCAGAGCCTGACCGAGCGCGTTGATGCAGCCGAGGGTACGGAAAAGGCTCGCCTGGCGCGCGTGCGCGACAAGCTGCTCGAACTGACGCAGCAACTGGATGATGCGGCGCGAGAAGAACTCACGATGCGGGTCACGCTGCTGCATGAGATGGTCAATTCTCCGAACCCGCGCACGGCGGTGCATGAACATGTTGAGGAACTGGATGATATGTTCATGAACGTGCTCACGCGAAACCTGGAGGCGGCCCAGCAGAAGGACGACCAACCGCTGTTCCAGCGGCTGGCGACGATCTACGACGAGATCATGCAGTTGATCCAAGACAGTGCGCCTCCCGAGGTGCAATTCATCAACGAGCTGTTGATGGAGCCGTACCCCGACGGCACGCGCACCTTCCTGCAGAACCACCGCGAGGAGCTAGGTCCGGAGTTCATCGAGTATCTTGGTCAGATGGCCGACGACCTGGCGGCGCGTGAGGGCGACGAAGCTGCTGAGATGGTCAAGCGCCTGCGTGACATCCGCAGCCAGGCGATGTTGATGGTCTAGCGATCGCCGTTGACGGCGACGGGGGGTGACCACCCCGTGGAACCGCGAACCGGCCTAGGGCGTCCTGTCTCAGGGTGCAGGCGTCTCATTTCAGGACGCAAGTTGGGCGCGCGTACTGTGTCATCGCCAGTTCGTCGACGCGCTGGCGTTACGGAGGTTACATCATGTCCGATGTTCAGCTCACTCTCAAGATCGTGGCGATCGAGAATCCGGACGGCCTGAACCTCATTTTGGGGCAGAGCCATTTCATCAAGACCGTCGAGGACATTCACGAGGCGGCCGTGACTGCTGTCCCCGGCATCAAGTTCGGCCTTGCCTTCTGTGAGTCTTCCGGCGACGCGCTCGTCCGATCCACCGGCACGGATGACGATCTGCGGTCCCTGGCTGAACGCAATGCGCTGGCCATTGGCGCCGGCCACAGCTTCATCCTCTTCCTCCGCGATGCATTCCCGATCAACATCCTGAACGCCTTGAAGCTGGTGCCCGAGGTCGCGAATATCTACTGTGCCACGGCGAACCCGGTGCAGGTCGTGCTCGCCGAGACCGAACAGGGGCGCGGGATCCTCGGCGTCATCGACGGCTTTCACACTCGAGGCATCGAGGATGCGAGCGGCGTGGCCTGGCGCAAGGATTTCTTGCGGCGAATCGGTTACAAGGTAGGTTGATCCTCGTGATTATCCGCCATCTTGCTGGCAGAAGCCGCGCTCAGCACGCGGTGCTGGCGCTCGTACTGTCCTTGCTCCTAATCACTGCAGGTTGCCAGGCAACGGCCCCTCAGATGAGTCCTGCAGCCAGCGCGACAGCTGTGCCGGCAGCTTCAGTTGCCGTCGAGTCCGCGTCGACCGCGGAGGTCGTGGCCTCTGCGACGCCGACGGTCGGGCCGACCGCCACGCCGACCGACCCGTCCCCCACGGCTACGCCGGCGCCGCCGACTGAGACGCCCGAGCCGACAGAGACGCCGACGCCATCGCCGACGCCTGGCCCCAAGACCTTGAGGGAAACGGACAATTACCTGGTCCTCGGAATCGACCCCCGACCCGGCGATCGCGCCTGGCGCACCGACACGATCATGGTCGTTGCCGTCGATCACGAGGCAAAGCAGGTGGGGATCTTCTCGATCCCCCGCGATCTGTGGGTCGAGATTCCCGGCTACGGAATGGGGCGCATCAACCAGGCCGACTTCCAGGGTGAGACGCAGAAGTACCCTGGCGGCGGACCAGCGCTGGTGGGCGAAATCATCGAAGACACCTTCGATGTTCCGCTGCATCACTGGGTTCGCATCAAGCAGGAGGGCCTGGTGGAGCTGGTCGACGCGCTGGGAGGCGTCGAGGTAACGCTCAACTGCCCCCTGCACGAGATTACGCCGCATCCGACGAAGCCCGGCGAGTGGGAGAAGTTCGATCTGCCGGCCGGCAAGAACCTGCTGGATGGAGAGGCTGCTAAGAAGTTCGCCACGTTCCGCTACAACTCGAACGATTTCTATCGGGGCCAGCGGCAGCAGCAGCTGATCTGGGCGATCAAGGAGCGTGCGTTGCAAGTCGACGCGATCACGAAGCTGCCCCAGATCTGGCGTGCGCTCTCACACACATTCCAGACAGACCTCGGCCTGCTGGACGTCATCAGGCTCGCACGCGTCGGCATCGGGCTCAGCTCGGACCAGATTCATGGCCACACGTTCAGCAACCAGGCGATCGTCTACGCGAACGTAGGCGGAGCCCAGGTGCTGAAGATCGGCAATCCGCAGGTCGTGAAGCAGGAACTCGATGGGTTGTTCAGCAGTAAGTCCATCTCCGAGCAGGGGACGATCGGCTCCAACGCGCAGTGCCCGCCGCCCGTGACGCCAACCCCCGCCGCAACGGAGCCGGTGTCTCCACTGCCCACGCCGGGGTCATAGCCTCCCGATCGATCGCGCCGGGGATGCCGTTCGAGCGAAGCGGCATCCCCGGCCTCATTTGCGGCCGGCTCTGCGAGCCAGCAAGATCATCCGCTCGCTATCGCTGCTGAACGGCGACAGGTCCCAGTCACCGTAGATCTCCTCAAGGGCGAAACCTGCCTTGTCGAGCAGGAGCTCTGCCTCGAATCGCCAGATATAGCGAAGGTTGAAAGCGGCAACCGTGCGCCGCAGGGTCCCGTCAGGGGCGATTTCATCGTAGATGTGATTCACGGCCATCAACTGTGCCGCCGGATCTACGATGCGCGCCAGGAACTTCATCGTCGCTGTTTTGCCGGGGTGCTCGGTCCACGTCTGTTCCCACTCCATCCTGCCGTCCAGAGAAGCGAGCTGTCCCACGTCAGGGTTGAAGATGTCGATCAGTATCAGGCCACGCGGCGCCAGGGCCTGGCGCCAGTGCTTCAGGGCGGCGACCTGGGCGTCCAGATCCTCCAGGTGCAGGAAGGTGTTCATGAGCGTGAACGCGAAGCGATAGGGTCCTCCCAGGTCCGCCGTCGAGAAGTCGCCCTCGATCAAGTTCATTCGGGAGGCAACACCGGCCTGTTCTGCCCGGGTCCGAGCGAGGGCCAGCATCGCGGGGCTGGCATCGATGCCCGTGACCTGGTGACCTTCGCTGGCCAGCGGGATGAGCGCCCGGCCCGTGCCGCAGCCCAACTCCAGGATGG
Source organism: Anaerolineae bacterium (assembly GCA_040766655.1). Classification (GTDB taxonomy): domain Bacteria; phylum Chloroflexota; class Anaerolineae; order CG2-30-64-16; family CG2-30-64-16; genus JALOOB01. The sequence goes on along the minus strand of JAXGQB010000014.1, from coordinate 58,143 downwards.
GGTCGCCCATGCGATCCGCCAGCGCACTGAGGGCCATCCGGTCGTCGACGTAGCCAGCGTACTCCCGATCGAAGAAGCGCGCGATCCGGTCCATCTGCTCACCAATGTTCATGCTCACCTCCCTGCTGGAAGTGTAGCACAGGCCACGCGTGATCCCCAGTCTGGAAGCCCGGTCGCTTCTCTGCACATCAAGTAATGATACCATCATCGTCGAGCGGTGCGTTCGGGATTCACGCCCGGCTGCGCGGGTCCGCTGGCGTCCTGAAAAGGGCGCCGGAACGGGCAAAGTCCGGACAAGCTTTGACACTCATGGGGGCGTCGGTTAGAATACGACGGCGGCGCGCAGGTTGCCTCTCCGGGATCGGTGCGCATCTGTCATAAGGATGGGGACACGTGGCAAAGTTTAATTACGGTGGTCAGGCCGTCATCGAGGGCGTCATGATGCGCGGTCGCAAGCAGATGGCTGTGGCGGTGCGCGCACCAGACGGCCAGATCGTGGTTCACGAGGAACCACTGACTGCGGCGATCTACACGAAGCGCTGGGGACAGTGGCCCTTCTTTCGCGGCCTGGGCATGCTGTGGGATGCACTCGGATTGGGAATGCGTTCTCTGCTGTGGTCTGCAGACGTGGCCATGAAGGAAGAGGGCCAGGAGGATGTCCAGTTCACCGGCCCGGTTGCCTGGACGACGATCGCGGTGTCCCTGGCCTTTTCGATCGCTCTGTTCTTTCTTCTTCCGACAGCCGCGGGAAAGTGGCTCACCCCTGACGCCGGCGGCGCGCTTCTCACCAGCGTCGTGGAGGGCGTGATCAGGTTGGGGCTCTTCCTGCTCTACCTGTGGGCCATCGGCTTCATGCCCGATATCCGCCGCGTGTTTGCCTATCACGGCGCGGAGCACAAGACGATCAACGCGTACGAGGCGGGCGTGCCCCTGACGCCGGAGTCAGTATCCAGGTTCACCACCGCGCACACGCGCTGCGGCACCAGCTTTCTGCTGTCGGTCATGCTGATCTCCATCCTGGTGTTCGCGCCTTTCCACTTCGATAACCTGCTCCTGCGACTGGCGTCCCGCCTGCTTCTCGTGCCGGTTGTGGCGGCCATCGCTTATGAATTGCTGCGCTTCACCGCAAGCCATCAGCACTGGGCATGGGTGCGCGCGATGATCGTGCCGGGCCTGCTGCTGCAGCGCCTGACCACGCGTGAGCCTGACGAGTCGATGCTCGAGTGCGCGATTGCTGCGCTTAAGCCGGTGCTCGCTGCAGATGGCATCGAGCCGTTGGTCGTCCCAGCGGGCCAGCCTGTGCCTGCGCCTGCTGCATCCGTGTAGCCAGGCTTATTCGAATCGTGTCGCTCAACTGGTTCCACGTTGAGCGTGGTTTCCGAATGGCTCCGCATCTTCGACGTCAGGAGGCACTACATGAGCAAAGTCAGCATTATCGGCGCCGGCTTCGTGGGCAGTACGATCGCGCACTGGGGCATGATTTCGGGCGGATGCCAGACTGTCCTGTTGGACGTTGTGGACGGACTGGCCAGGGGCAAGGTGCTGGACCTGATCCAGTCAGGCCCCATCGCGGGACACTCGATCGACGCCGTTGGGACCACTGATTACGACGATACGCGGGATTCCGACATCGTCATCGTTACTGCTGGCGTCGCACGCAAACCGGGCATGACGCGCGAAGACCTGGTGCACATCAACGCCGGTATCGTGACCGACGTCGTGCAGAAGGTGGTCGAACGCTCCCCGAAAGCGATCCTGTTGATGATGACGAATCCGCTCGACACCATGACCTACCTCGCCTACCAGGTGAGCGGTTTTCCTCGGGAGCGCGTGATCGGCCAGGCCGGCGTCCTGGATGGGGGCCGGATGCGAACCTTCATCGCGATGGAGACCGGCATCAGTCCGGAGAGCATCCACACCACGGTCCTGGGTGGGCACGGCGATGAGATGGTCCCGCTCGTGCGCTACTCGACGATCGCGGGCCTGCCGCTGTCGTACTTCCTCAGCCCAACACAGATCGACCACATCGTGGCGCGCACACGGGATGGCGGGGCCGAGATCGTGCGTTACCTGAAGACCGGCAGCGCCTACTACGCCCCCGGAGCGGCTGCCTGCAAGATGGCGCAGGCGATCATGCGCAACGAGCACCAGATCTATCCCGCGTCGGTCTACCTGCAGGGCGAATATGGGCTCGACGATATCTGCTTCGGCGTGCCTGTCGTGCTGGGCCAGAACGGCATCGAGCGGATCGTGGAAGTGGAGCTTGACGACGAAGAGCGGGCGATGTTGGACAAGTCCGCTGGCTTGATCCGCAGCACCATGGCGACACTGGCGACGCGTCCGTCATCCCAGCAGTCGTAGAGCTCCCAACAACGAATTGATGAGGCGTGGTTGCCCTCGGAGCATGGGCGCCCCGCCTCCCGATCACTGATGGCTTCGGGATGACCGGAGAGAAGGTTGGGTCCAAGTGGGCTACGAAGTTCATAACGAGAGGCTCAAGGCCTGGGTCGCGGATGTGGCCACCTTGTGCCAGCCGAAGGCAGTGTACTGGTGCGACGGCACGCAGGCGGAGTACGATCGGTTGATGGCGGAGATGGTGGCCTCGGGCCAGACTGAGGTCGTCCAAGCGCGTCCTGACAGCGTCCTGTTTCGCTCCGACCCATCGGACGTCGCTCGGGTCGAGGCGCGGACGTACATCAGCACGACGTCGAAGGACGACGCCGGACCCACGAACAACTGGATCGCTCCAGATGAGCTCAAGCAGACGATGCTCGGCCTGTACGACGGGTGCATGCGTGGGCGCACCCTGTACGTCATTCCGTTCTCGATGGGCCCCGTGACATCCCCGATGGCCAAGATCGGAGTTGAGATCACCGATAGCCCCTACGTCGTCTGCAACATGCACATCATGACGCGTGTCGGGGTGGCGGCCTGCGAGGCGCTCGGCCCGCACGGCCAGTTCATTCCGTGCCTGCACTCGATCGGCGCGCCGCTCGATCCGGGGGAGGAGGATGTGCCGTGGCCGTGTGCGCCGATGGCGCAGAAGTACATCAGCCACTTCCCGGAAGAGGACCTGATCTGGTCGTATGGCTCGGGCTACGGCGGGAACGCGTTGCTGGGCAAGAAATGCCTCGCGCTGCGCATCGCGTCGGCGATGGCGCACCGGGAGGGGTGGATGGCCGAGCACATGCTCATCCTGCGCCTGATCAGCCCCGAGGGCAGGCAGTATCACATCGCGGCCGCGTTCCCCTCTGCGTGCGGCAAGACGAACCTGGCCATGATCCAGCCGACCTTGCCCGGCTGGCGCGCGGAGACGATCGGGGATGACATTGCGTGGATGAAGATCGGGCCGGATGGCCGGCTCTACGCCATCAACCCGGAGGCGGGCTTCTTCGGCGTGGCGCCCGGAACATCCTATCAGACTAACCCGGTGGCGATGGACACGGTGCGTGAGAACGTGATCTTTACCAACTGCGCATTGACCGACGAGGGGGACGTCTGGTGGGAGGGCATGGGGGTTCCCGCGCCCGAGCATGCGATCGATTGGAAGGGCCGGGAGTGGACGCCAGGCTCGGGCGAGCCGGCCGCGCATCCGAACGCGCGCTTCACCGTGCCGGCGAGGCAGTGCCCGTCCATCAGCGCGGACTGGGAGAGCCCGCAGGGCGTTCCGATCGACATCTTCCTGTTCGGTGGCCGCCGCGCAGGGGTCGTGCCCCTCGTGACGGAGGCCTACGATTGGGATCACGGGGTTTTCCTGGGCGCGACGGCCTCGTCGGAGACGACTGCGGCAAACATCGGTGCGGTGGGCAACCTGCGCCGGGACCCGTTCGCGATGACGCCCTTCTGCGGCTACAACATGGGCGACTACTTCGGGCACTGGCTGACGATGGGCGACCGGCTGGGCGACAAGGCGCCGCGCATCTTCTACGTGAACTGGTTCCGCAAGTCGCCCGAAGGTAAGTGGCTGTGGCCGGGCTACGGCGACAACAGTCGCGTGCTCAAGTGGATGTGCGACCGCCTCGAGGGCAAGGTCGACGCGCGCGAGACGGCCATCGGCCGGCTGCCGTATGAGGATGACCTGGACCTCACGGGGCTGAGCATCTCGGGCGAACAGTTGGAGCAGCTCTTGCGGGTGGACCTGCCGGCCTGGCGTGCGGAGGTGTCTGACCTCGAACGGCACTTCGCCCAGTTCGGCGACCGGCTGCCCGATCGCATGGCCGAGCAGTTGGTTAAGCTCGTGCAGCGGCTCGGTCACGGCGAGGATGGCAGCGCCTGATCTCGAATGTGATTCGAGCGGGCGCAGCCTGGTGTAGGTTCTGAGGGTTCGTGCGCAGTTACCGCTACTACGACGTGATCATGGCCTGCTTCGTCGCAGTGCTGTTGATCAGCAACATCGCTTCATCGGCGAAGATCATTGACTGGGGCGTGGAGGTTGCCGGGTTACGTCTGGCGTTTGATGCCGGCACCCTGCTGTTTCCGATCAGCTACATCTTCGGCGATGTTCTCACCGAGGTCTATGGCTACGCCTATGGCCGGCGCGTGATCTGGGTCGGCTTTGCGATGGCTGCCCTGATGGGCGGCACGTTTTGGATCATCGGCCGGCTGCCGGGAGAGGCAATCTGGCAGTCATCTGCCGGGTCGGGGGCCTACGAGGCGATTCTCGGAGGGGTCAGCCATGGCGGCATCATCGTGGCGAGCCTGGTCGCTTACCTTGCCGGAGAATTCAGCAATTCGTTCATCCTGGCTCAGTTGAAGATTGCCACGCGCGGCAGGTTCCTGTGGCTCAGAACGATCGGCTCGACGCTCGTGGGTCAGGGGATCGATACGATCTTGTTCGTGCTGATTGCAGCAGCGTTCGGTGTCTTTCCATGGGTGTCGGTATTGACCATCATCGTGGCCAACTACATCTTCAAGGTCGCGATCGAGGCCTTGTTTACACCGGTGACCTATCGGGTAGTGGATGCACTGAAGCGCAGGGAGGCGGTCGATTTCTACGACGTGGGAACCAATTTCAGCCCCTTCAGGTTGGGCGCATGAATGAGCCCGAACCAGCCGAAATGAACGAGTTCGATGTCCACGATGCTATCGGTGAATCAGAGCATCGGGCGGACTATCGAGCTGGCTTTGTCGCGGTCGTCGGCAGGCCGAACGTGGGCAAATCGACGCTCATCAATGCGCTGCTGGGCCAGAAGATCAGCATCGTGTCGCCCAAGCCGCAAACGACCCGGAACAGGTTGCTCGGCATCCTGACGCGGGAGGATGCTCAGCTCATCTTCCTGGACACACCGGGCATCCACCTGCCGCTGCATAAGCTGGGGGAGGTCATGGTTGAGACTGCCGCGGCAACGCTGCCCGATGCCGATGCGTTGCTGTGGGTGGTCGACGCGACGGGCGCGCCGAATGACGAGGATAGGAAGGTCGCCGGCATCATCGCCCAGGCGCGTACCCGGCCGCCGCTCATCATCGCGCTCAACAAGCTCGACCGGCTGTCAGAAGGTTCGGATACGGCAGACAGGCGGCGGCAGGAATACTCGGCATTGGCGCCGCATGGAGAGGTCGCCCTCATCTCGGCGGTACGAGGAGATGGGCTGCCCGAGCTGGCCGATCGCTTATCGTCGCTGATGCCGCTCAGCCCGCCGCTCTTTCCTCAGGACCAGGTCACCGATCAACAGGTCCGATTCATGGCCGGCGAGCTCGTACGCGAGCAGGTGCTGCTGCATCTGCGGGACGAGGTGCCGCACGCCGTCGCAGTGCTGGTCGATGAATTCTCGGAGCGCGCGAACGGCATGACGTACATCTCGGCGGTTGTCTATGTCGAGCGGCCCACGCAGAAGATGATCATCCTGGGCAAAGACGGCGCGATGATCAAGAAGATCGGGCAGGCCGCACGACACCAGATCGAAGAACTGCTCGAGACGCGCGTCTTTCTGGAACTCTGGGTCAAGGTGCGTCCGAAGTGGCGCACCGATGAAGAGGAACTGCGGCGGCTGGGTTATCCCATGCCTAAGAAGAAGCGCCCGCGGCGGCGTAACACAGCTCGCAATTCATCGCGTGCGTGACGCGCACGATCGCCATTTTCGTCTTTAAGGAGGCATATCCCATGTTCGTCGGTGAACGGATGACTCGCAACCCTGTAACCATCCTCGAGACGGCAAGCATCGACGATGGCTTGCATCTGATGCGCGAACGAAAGGTTCGCCGCCTGCCCGTGCTCGACGCGGCCGGCAAAATGGTCGGAATTGTCTCCGACAAGGATCTGCTGCACGCTGCGCCATCGCCGGCCACTTCCCTGAGCGTTCACGAGCTGCACTACCTGCTCGCCAAGCTGACCATCAACAAGGTCATGTCCAGCCCCGTCATCTCGGTCGGGCCCGATACGCCGCTCGAGGAGGCCGCGCGCGTCATGGCGGACAATAAGATCGGCGGGTTGCCCGTGCTTGAGGGCGATCAACTGGTGGGAATCATCACCGAGACGGACGTTTTCAAGGTCCTGACGGAGGTTCTTGGCGCGCGCACCGCTGGGCTCCGGATCACCCTGGGCGTAAAGGATGCCAAGGGTGTCCTGGCGGGGATCACTGACGTGTTGGCCAAACATGGTGCTAATATCCTGGCCCTCGTCGCGTACAGCGGCAAGCAGCCCGGCGAGCGCTTCATCATGGTCAAGCTCAGTGATATGGACGCTGACGTCGTGAAGGACGCGCTCGCCGGCCTGGATGTCCAGGTGGTGGACTTCAGGGGCCAATAGGCGCTTCGGCCAGTTGAGATAGCGGTGTTGGATGGGGGCGCTGCGCTGCGCCCCCGTTCGAACGCGTGGAGAAAAAGATGCAGGCTTACCTGGCACTGATGCGCCGGATACTCGAAGATGGGGCGGACAAAAGCGACCGCACGGGCACGGGCACGCGGTCGGTCTTCGGCCATCAGATGCGCTTCGATCTTGCGTCGGGTTTCCCTCTGCTGACCACGAAGAAGCTGCATACCCGTTCCATCATCTACGAGCTGCTCTGGTTCATCAACGGAGACACCAACGTGCGCTGGCTGCAGGAGCATGGCGTGCGCATCTGGGATGAGTGGGCCGGCACTGATGGCGAGTTAGGGCCCGTGTACGGCCGGCAGTGGCGCTCGTGGGCGGGCGCGGATGGACGGCAGGTGGACCAACTGAGCGAGGTGATCGACCAACTGCGCAAGAATCCGGACTCGCGCCGGCTGATCATCAGCGCGTGGAATGTGGGTGAGATCGAGCGGATGGCGTTGCCGCCCTGCCATGTTTTGTTTCAGTTCTACGTCGCGCGGGGCCGGCTGTCGTGCCAGCTCTATCAGCGGTCGGTCGATGTGTTCTTAGGTCTGCCCTTCAACATCGCGTCGTACGCGCTGCTGACCCTGATGGTGGCCCAGGTCTGCGACCTGGAACCGGGAGAATTCATCCACACGAGTGGCGATGCGCACCTGTACCGCAATCACTTCGAGCAGGCCCGCCTGCAGCTGACCAGGGAGCCCCGTCCGCTGCCCCAGATGCGCATCAATCCGGAAGTGCGCGACATCACCCGTTTCACGTTCGAGGACTTCGAGCTGGTGGGCTACGATCCACACCCCCACATCAAGGCGCCGGTCTCAGTCTGATCCCCGCGCCAGCCTCGCTCATATATCGAACGTCACCCTCGCGCGCCAGCCTGCACCGGTTTCCTGAACCAGAAGATCGTAGAAGGTCGCGGCCTTGATGGCCGTGTGAGAGGGGGAGCCGGGGTAGCCATAGGCGACGCCTCGTAACCCGCATTCTGAGAGCTCGTGGATCTCAAATCGGGTGTACATCTCACCGCCTGTTTCCTGCCACAGGAGCAAGCGGTTCAACCACCCAACCATCAACTCCTCGAATCCGTCGGCCTGCACCGCGATGGCGCGGGCCAACGACACCGGATGGTCGTGTTCGACGTCCTGATAGCCGTACATGGCCAGCGCCGAATTCGCGAAGAGGGTGCGTAGATCGGCGCCAGAGACCTCGACGGAGTAGTCGGCAGTGTGTGCGATCTCGCGCCACGAAGCCGCCGCCGCGGCCTGCGCATGCGTGTCCGGATACGAGAGGAGTTGTTTCGCACTCGCCGTATCTGTGCCTATCTGTGCGACAAGGTCTGCGATCTCCGCAAACCTCTTCTCGCCTCGCAGCCGCGCGATGAAGCTGAGCCCCAGCACCTCGCCGTAGAGGTCTCCCGCAAAGTCGATCAGATGCGCTTCTACGGACGGATGCCCGTTGTCAAAGCTGGGTCTCACGCCGACGTTGACAACCGCAGGATATCCGCGCTCTCCACGCCACGCCCAACAGGCATAGACGCCATAGGCAGGTGTCAACCGATCCTCCGGAATCAGGAGGTTCGCGGTGGGAAAGCCCAGGCCCGTGCCGCGCTGTGCGCCCCGCACGACCTCTGCTGCAAGGCGATACGGGCGACCGAGCAATTCGGCGGCCTGTGCCACAGCGCCGTCCTCTGCCAGGAGCGAGCGCACGCGGCTGGAGCGCACGGGCTCGCCCTGCCAGTCCAGGTTGGGAATGACCTGCAGCGAGAATCCCATGTGCCGGCCGAACCCGGTAAGTCGTTCGATGTTCCCTTCGCGGCCGCGGCCCAGCGCGAAGTCAGGCCCGACCCACAACTCGGCCAGGGGCAGTACGCGCATCAGCGCTGCGAGGAAATCTGCTGCAGACGTCTCTGCCGTCGATCTCGTAAACGGAAATACGATCACGAAATCGAGTCCGAGTGCGGCCAGGATGTCTGCGCGATCTTCGCTGGAGGTGAGACGCGGTACGACCAGGTCGGATCGCAGGACAGCCACGGGGTGCGGCTCGAACGTCAACAGCCCGGCCAGTCCATCGCCCTGATGAGCGGCACGGGCGAGCTCGCGTATGAGCCGCTGGTGACCCAGGTGAACGCCGTCGAAGTTGCCGATAGTCAGATAGATCGGCTTCGAGAAGGGATCGTCGGGCAGGCCGTGGTAGATTTGCATAGGCTCTGAAGATCTGCTCAGCACCGGTCAGGGAGTGGCTCAGGTCGCCGCAAGGAATACCTTGTCAGGCCACCAGTCGTTCTGCTCCGAAGCATATCTCAGGATGGCGACGACGCCTCCGCTGGCGTCGATCGCGTAGGCGGTAGTGCTGGTGGGTGGCTGATCGCTGGAATGGGGGATGGGCCCACCCGTTCGCAGCCGTGCGGCATCCGCTTCCGTCACTTCTACCGGTGTCAGGGAAGTGAGGGCCGCGGTCATCGGCTTAAGATGCTCGTTCAGAGAGCCGCTGCGGAAGGCCTCGGCAATGTCGTCGGGCGCCAAGGCGGTGTCCACCGAAAACGCGCCGCTGCGTGTTCGACGCAGGCTGGCCAGCGTCCCCCCGCACCCAAGCGCCTCTCCCAGATCATGGGCCAGGCTTCGAATATAGGTGCCCGGGCTGCACGTCACGTTGACCGTGACCACTGGCGGGGACCAGTCGACCAGCTCGATGTGGTGGATGTGCACCGGACGCGCTTGCGGCTGCACCGCCTCTCCGCGCCGCGCCAGGCGGTGCAGCGCGACCCCGCCCTGCTTGATGGCGGAGTAGACCGGCGGTGTCTGCATGAGATCGCCCTGAAACGCAGCCAGTGCCTCTCGGATGGTTTCCAGATCGAGCCCCTCTGGCAGCGGGCGCACCTGGACCACGTCGCCATCCAGGTCATAGGTGTCCGTCGACGTGCCGAGCTGGACTTGCGCCCGATAGGATTTGTCTGACGCCATGACGTATTCGGACAGTCGCGTTGCCTGACCCACGCAGACCAACAGCACACCGGTGGCCAGAGGATCCAGCGTGCCGGCATGACCCACCCGCTTGACCCTTAACAGGCGGCGAACCCACGCCACTACGTCGTGAGAGGTCCACCCTTGCGGTTTGTCGATGTTGAGGATGCCGTCCATGTCGATCACCTGGTTCGCGCTATGATGCCGTCCGGCGGACTGCTGCGGTGACGAGCAGCGGCAGTACCCGCTCCCGGGCCGCCGCCAGAGGGCCGGGCAGGATGCAGCCCGATGCCTGAGGATGTCCTCCGCCGCCCAGGGACAGGGCGACGGTGGCAACGTTGTGAGGCGGCCGGGCACGCAGATCTACTTCGATGCGCCCGTCCTTCAACTCGTTGAAGACTGCGGCGACGCGCGCCTCTGCTGCCATGATGAGTTGGCTGACGAGGCCGCCATCATCCTCGTCGGGGATGTCTGCGCGGCGCCGCATCTCGTCAGTGACATCGACCCAGATGACCCCGTCAGCCAACGACGCCTTCACGAACGCTTCTCCCCACAGGCGCATCTGATTGAGGGGCTTGCAGAGCAGCGTGCGTTGGGCGATGTCGGCCAGGTCGACGCCGGCATCCATCAAACGCACGCCGCAGGACAACTCCGCGGACGTCACGTTGCTGGTCCGGAAACCCAGGGTGTCCGTCACCAGTCCCACCATCAGCGGAAACGCCAGGGTCGCCGTTAGCTGCAGGTCGAGCGCGTCAGTGAGGGCTGCGATCAGCTGTGACGTCGATGCAGTTTCAGGCGCGACGTAGTTATAGGTGCCGAAGTGCAGGTTGGTGACGTGGTGGTCGATCACCACGACTGGCGTCTGCGCCGCATCCAGCTCGGCAAATACCTTGCCAAGCCGCGCGGGGTCGCTGGCATCGACGCACACGATCAGGTCGGCATCGAAGCCGAACGGCACCGCGTTGGTGATGCGCTCGACGCCGGGAATGAAGTGCAACTCTTCCGGGACCGGATCCTGGCAGATCAGATGGACTGTGCGGCGACCCGGCAGGGCGTCGAACACCTGCCCCAGTCCCAGGAGGGAGCCAACTGCGTCCCCATCGGGATTGACGTGGCAGAACGCCAGCATGCGCGTGGACTGCCGGATGAGACCCGCCAGCTCGATGAGGGGCAGGCTGCTAGCTGTCGGCATGCGGCATCGACTCACTGGCGGGCTGATTTTCTTGGGCCAGCTGATCCAGGATTTCGTCGATGTGACGCGCGTGCTGCTCGGTCACATCGACGGAGAAGTGCAACTCTGGAACCGCGCGCAGGCGCAGATTCTCGAGCAACGACCGGCGCAGGAACCCCGTTGCGTGCTGCAGCGCGCTGAGCACGTGGCGGGATTCCCGTTCGGGCAGCACATGTTGGATGTAGACTCTGGCGTTGGCGAGGTCCGGCGAAACCTGCACATCGGTCACCGTCACCATGGCATCGTCGAGCCGCGGGTCGCTCAGTTCACTGCTGATGAGCAGACCCAACTCCTCAAGCAAGACCTCGGCAACGCGTTCTTGCCGGCGAGAGACCATTACAGCACCCGCTCCTTCTTGTACGCTTCCAGAATGTCGCCCACTTCAAAGTCGTTGAAGTTGTTCAGGTGTATGCCGCATTCGAATCCGGTCTTAACCTCGGCGACGTCTTCCTGGAATCGTTTCAAGGCTGCGATCCTATCTTCGCCGATCGGTTCCCCGTTGCGCTTGATCCGCACGGACGAATTGCGGGGAATCTCGCCATCGAGGATGTAACAGCCTGCAACCTTGCCGACCTTCGATACCTTGAAGACCTGCCTGATCTCTGCATGGCCTGTCACGACTTCCTTATACACCGGCTCCAGCAAGCCGGTGAGGGCCTTCTGAACATCCTCGATGATGTTGTAGATGATCTTGTAGATCCTGATGTCCACGCCCTCGGCCTCAGCCATCTTCTGCGCAGCGCCGTCAGTCACGACCGAGAAGCCCACGATGATCGCATGCGAGGCGATGGCCAGCATGACGTCCGATTCCGTGATGTTACCGGTGCCCTGGTGCAGCACCTTGACCTTGAGCTTGTCCGTGCTCAGCTTGTCCAGCGAGTTGACGATCGGTTCGATGGAGCCTTGCACGTCAGCCTTGAGAATCAGGTTCAATTCCTTGACCTGGCCTGCCTCGGCAGCGGCGAAGATGCTCTCCAGAGTGCGCAGCGGCGCAGGGCCGACAGCGGCGCGTTTTTCGTCCTGGCGCACCTCAGCCAATGCGCGTGCAGTCCGGTCGTCGGCCACTACCTTGAAGGTGTCGCCTGCCACGGGGACGTCCGAGAATCCGAGGATCGCGATAGGCTGAGCCGGCAGCGCCTCGGTGATCGGTTCGCCCTTGTCATCGTACATCGCGCGGATCCTGGCGTGAGTCTCGCCGCTGACAATGCTGTCGCCAACCTTCAGCGTGCCGTTTTGTACCAGGAGCGTCGCCATCGGCCCGCGCGTCTTGTCGAGACGGCTTTCGATCACTGTGCCGACGCACTCTCCGTCGGGGTTAGCCATCTGCGGGTCGACCTCGGTGGCGAGCAGGACGCTCTCCAGCAGGTCTTCGATGCCGCGGCGCATCTTGGCCGACACGGGCACGCACATGACGTCGCCGCCGTACTCCTCGATCAGCACACCGTTGTCCGCCAATTCCTGTTTGACCCGGTCCGGGTTGGACTGAGCCTTGTCGATCTTGTTGAGCGCCACGATGAGCGGCACCTGCGCCGCCTTGACGTGCGAGATGGCTTCCTTGGTCTGCGGCATGACGCCGTCATCTGCGGCCACGACGAGGATCGCGATATCGGTCACCATAGCGCCGCGCGCGCGCATGGCCGTGAACGCCTCATGTCCCGGCGTGTCAAGGAACGTGATCTTGCGCCCGTTCACCTCCACCTGGTACGCGCCGATGTGTTGCGTGATCCCGCCAGCTTCGCCCTCAACCACGCGCGTCTCCCGGATGGCGTCCAGGAGCGTCGTCTTGCCGTGGTCGACGTGGCCCAACACCACCACTACGGGGGGACGAGCCTGCATGTTTTCGGTCTTTTCCTCCGCGATGATGCGTTGCCGTAGGGTCTTGGGTGCCTCCTCGGCCTCCTCGGCCGGCTCAGGTTCGGGTTCGCGCTCGGGCTTGACCTCGATGCCGAGTTCTTCACCGATCAATGCAGCAGTATCGAAATCGATCGATTCGGTGATCGTGACCATCATGCCGTAGTTCATCAGCGTCTTGATGATCTCGATCGGGCTCTTGTGCATCCGCTCGGCCAGGTCACGCACGGTGATGATCTCAGGTATGAGGATGTCGGAGACCGCTGCTGGCGCGGCTACGGCTGCAGCGCGGGGCGCTGGCGCTCCCGCTCCCGCTGATCCTGCACCCTGGCCGCCGCCCTGAGAGCGCTGACCACCCGGTCGCCTCTGCCCTTGCTTGCCTCTCTGGCCGCCACCGCCCTGACGTCCGCCGTATCCCGACTGGCCGCCGCCCTGGCGACTTCGGTCGGGGGTCGTGCGCTGCCCACCGCTGCGATCTGGTTGGCCACCGCCCTGGCGACCTTGTGATGAGTCCGGGCCACCGCCCGAGCCGAATCCACCCGGACGGCCGGATGGGCCCGTTGCCGGGCCGGTGGGGCGGCCCTGGCCTCCGGGCGCACCCTGGCGCTGGCCACCCCCTACAGGACGGCCACCTCCCGCAGGCCGGCCGCGCGGAACGACGGTGTCCTCGGATGTAGGATCGAAGACGCGCTGGCTAAACACCTCTCCGGAGCCATCAGACTGCGACGCACCCTGCGAACCGCGTGCGTTATCGGCCGCCTGTCCAGGATGCTGCAGCCCTGGGGCGCGTTGTGACATGCTGCTGCCCGGCCGGGTCAGACTGGTGGGCTTGGCGACCGATGGCGTCTTGGGCTGGCGCGCTGTGTCAGTGCGTTGCGGTGAATCGGAGGCGCGTGCTGCGCCCTTTGCTGGCTGTGCGGCCCCGCTGGCGCGAGGAGCTTGCTCTGCCTTGCCGTTATCGCCATTCGGTTGCTGCGGTTCTGCTGCAGCCGGAGCGTCTTGCTTTCGGCTCCCAGCCGGTTTGGATTCTTCTGTCTTAGGATTTTTATTAGCCACTTATCTTCTCCTCCTACCGACACACAGGCCCGCAGGGCGACGTAAGTCTCCCGACACAGCTGTGTCGTGCCGGACGTGCGAACCGGCCGGGTTCTCGATTCGGTTGGACATTGGGGATGGGACCGAGGGGTGCTTGCGAGGGTCAGATTACAGCAGTCAACCTACCATATGACCACCCTTGCAGTGCCCAGCTCCGGCGCCCACCCTATTGTCTTCAGCGGTTGTTTGGCCGCCACCATCCAGATGCTCCTGCTCTTCCGCGGACATCGACTCGTCCTGGTGGACAACGCTACGGTTGTGCGCTGCCATTGTCCTCAGGAACGGTCATTGCGTATGCCTGTAGCGCAGCTATCTCGGTTTCCGTCAGCCTGGTCTTCAATGCCGCATTGAGTCGAGGCACGAATCCAGGGTTTTGCCAGCAAGCACGCGACCTGCACAGATAGGCGCCGCGACCCGGCAACTTGCCTGATGGATCGACCCTGACCCCTTCGCCGGCGGTGTGCACGACGCGGACGAGTTCACGCTTGCCGGATTCGTTCCGGCAGATCACGCACGTCCGTATCGGCACATGTTTGGGTCGCGGCCCCTTCGGTTTCGGCATGATCTAGTATTCGGTTTCCCAACCGCCCTCACGCGTTGGCTTGCGTTTGCGGCGGGCGACCACCTCGCCGAGGTTTTCGTCGAAGACGAGCTCCCGTTTCTTGCTGGACTTCTTGCCCTTCTTAACAGGCTTCTTGCCAGCGGCCGTCGCTGCGTCCCCATCCTCATCTTCTGCGAACTCTTCCACCGCGTACTCGAGGAGCTCTTCCGAGGCCTCAGCCATCGTCTCGGCGATTGGCTCGGGAGCGACCGCCTGCACATCCTCAGAGACAGGAGACTCGCTGGGTTCCGGCGCAGGCAACGGCTCGACAGCTTCTGGTTGAAGCTCAGCGATCGCCTCGGGCTCGACGGCAGGTGCCTCGGGCGTGACGGCGTCCATCTCGGCCGGAACTTGCGCGCCCTCGTCGCCTTCCTCAACGCCCTGCAGAGTGGGCCTGTTGTGATCGGCCTCGACCAACATACGGGCTGCGGCCTCCAGGGTGACCTGGGTCTTGTCTTTCTCCTGCAGCAGCCACTGCGCCCGGCTGAGCAGATCGTCCGTTGCCGGGAGTGCTGCCGCTCGATCCTGCAGCGAGCGCGTCTTGATCATCTGCATCTGCTGGCGCTTGATCTCCGCCAGGCCTTCAGTCGCGGCTTCCGTCTCGCTCTTGATGTCGATTCGCCACCCCGTCAGCTTCGCAGCCAACCGCGCGTTCTGTCCTTCTTTGCCGATTGCCAGCGAGAGCTGCCGGTCCGGTACGACGACGATGGCCGTACGGATATCGCCTTCCTCGATCAGGATCGTGTCGGTCGGCTTGGCAGGGCTCAGGGCGTTGCTGATGAAGGAGCGAACATCCGATGACCATTCGACAACATCGATCTTCTCGCCGTTCAATTCATCGACGATGTTCTGAATGCGAGTGCCGCGCAGACCTACGCAAGAACCGACCGGATCGACGCCCGGCTGGCTAGCGAACACTGCAACCTTCGAGCGGTTGCCGGGTTCACGCGCGATGCTCTTCACTTCGACGGTTCCGCTGTAGATCTCCGGAATTTCCCGTTCGAGCAGCCGGCGCAGCATGTTGCGATGGGTCCGCGAGAGCCGAATCTGAGGGCCGCGCGTCCCCTTGTTGATCTCTGCCAGCAGGGTGCGTACGTTCATGCCGATGCGATAGCGATCGTTCGGCAACTGGTCTTCGGCGGCAATGATGCCTTCGGCCTTCTTGCTCAGAGTGATCGTGACCGCGTTCGATCGATAGTCGATCGACTGGACCTGGCCCGTGATCAGCTCCCCTTCGCGTTGTTTGTAGAAGTCGAATAGCTGATCTCGCTCAGCCTCGTGAATGCGTTGTAGGATGACCTGTTTGGCTGTCTGAGCGGCGATGCGGCCGAAGTCGTTCGGCTCGCGCTGATCTAGCACCTGACCGCCGACCTCCGCATCCTGGTCGATCTTGCGCGCGTCCGCCAGCGAAATCTCCACAGCGCCATCAGACACTTCTTCCACGATCTGTTTCTCGCA
Organism: Anaerolineae bacterium; assembly: GCA_040766655.1. Lineage (GTDB taxonomy): Bacteria > Chloroflexota > Anaerolineae > CG2-30-64-16 > CG2-30-64-16 > JALOOB01. Next base: position 42,160 of record JAXGQB010000014.1, on the reverse strand, counting down.
GAAAATCTGAAGGTCACCGCTTTCCTGGTCGACCGTCACCTGTACATTCGCCGTGGGGCTAGCGTAGTTCTTGCGATAGGCGTGGACCAGCGCTTCCTCGATCGCCTCGAGGATGATATCGCGCGGCAACTCCTTCTCGGCGCAGATCTGGTTGATCGCCATGATCAGCTCTTTGCTCATTTGTTTCGAACACTCCTACACGATTTCACGCCGTACAGCATCAGCTGCGGTAATCTCAGGGGCCCAGACAACAAAGAAAGCCGGGGGGTTCCCGACTTTCCGCAGAAGAGCACCTGAAGCTAATGACAACAGTCTATCATAGACCGCTGAGCGGGTCAAGTTTAGTTCAGCGGCGTGTGATGTTTGGACAGGATGCGTTGGCCCTCAGCGCTCAACGCATGAATAACGAAGTCATCTGCAGGCGGCTGGGCCCCTTCCTGCACCGCAAGGTAGAGGGTACGGAGCAGGGGGTAGGCGCCCGAAGCAACGTGTTCGCGCGCAGGGGGGACGCCCTCGACGGGAACGGCGCGGACTGACGGCATGAGGTGATCGAAGGTCACGTAGCCGACGGCGAGCTGGTGGGTCGCGACGTAGTCCAGCACCGATTGACTCGTCGGCATCACGAGGGCGTTGAGCGTCACCCGGCGATCGCCCATGATGCCGGACTCGAATGCGGCGCGGGTTCCCGAGCCCTCTTCACGGCTGACGATGGCCGGCTGGCCCTGGACAGCGCTCAGAGCACCCCAATCCAGGATCTCCCCGGCGAAGAGCGAGCGAAGCTGCAGCGTGGTGATATCGGTGATGGGGTTTGAGGGATGGACGATGATGGCGATGCCGTCCGATGCGACGGCCGCGACCCGAAAGCCCTCTGTCGTGACAACCTGATCGCTGAGCCACGAGAGTGCCGCCACGTCAGCAGCGCCTCGGCGCAGCTGCTCCCAACCCATGGCTGAGCCACCGCCCTCCACCTCCACGAGGACGTTGGGATGGTCGGCCTCGAAAGATGTGGCGAGCTCAGTGAGTGCCCCTGCCATGCTGGTCGAACCCTGGATGCGCAGGCGAGCCGGCTGCGGCGTCGCGGTCGGTCCGGCGCTGCATGCCCCCAGAAGAAGCACGCCGGCCAACAACAGGGCGGTGGCCAGTCTCACAGTCTCACCCGATCAGGCTCACGAGTATCACGACGAGTCCCAGCACGGCGCAGTAGGCGGCGAAGACGTACAGCTTTCCCCGACGGAGGTATGACAGCAGGAAGTGGATGCACAGGTAGCCTACGATCGCGGCAGCAATCGCACCTGGAACGACCGACGACCACGCTGGAGCAGCCGTCTCTGCCTTCAGTACATCGACAAGCTGGAGCAGGCCCGCCCCCAGGATCGTCGGGGTGCCCAGCAGAAAGCTGAAGCGCGCCGCTGAATCGCGCGTCAATCCACGCGCCAGCCCGCCCGCCAGGGTCGCGCCGGATCGGCTGATCCCGGGCGCCATGGCCGCGGCCTGTGCCAGGCCGATCAGGAGAGCGTCCGTGAATGTGATCTTCTCCAGCGGACGCTGTGGGCGTCCCATCCGTTCAGCCGCGAAGAGGATGGCGGCCGTGACCAACAGGAACACGCCGACAGCCAGTATGGACGTGAACAGCGACTCGATGAAGTCATTGAAGAGGAATCCAAGCACGACAGCCGGCAACGTACCGAGGATGACCGCCCACGCCAGTTGGCTGGAGGAATCAGCGAGCCGGCCATTCGGATCGGTGCTCCAGGGACCGCGGCGAACGAGGCTCACGAAAAAGCCCTTGATGATGGCCACCCAATCGCGCCAGAAATACACGAGCACAGCTGTCAGGGTGCCCCAATGCAACATCGTATCGAACAGCAGCCCGGGGCTGTTCCATCCGAGGGCCCAGGGCACGAGCACGAGATGCGCAGAAGAACTGATGGGGATGAATTCTGTAGCGCCTTGTACGATGCCCAGGATGATGGCCTGAATCGCGTTCATTGCTGTTTCTTCTGCTTTCTCGACTCAAGTTGTGCGTGTCGTACGGCCTGGTCGGGCACCTGGTAGTACGCCAGGAACTCGCTGCGGAACTGATCGTAGGCGCCCGCCAGGATGGCCGCTCTGATATCGGACATCAGGCGCATCATGAATCGGATGTTGTGCAGGGTGGCAAGATGGAGGCCCAGGATTTCCTCCGCCTTGAACAGGTGGCGCAAGTATGCACGGCTGAAGTTCTGGCAGGTGTAGCAATCGCACCCCACCTCGACCGGCAGCGGATCCTCGGCATACCTGGCGCTGCGCATGTTCAGACGTCCCTGCCTGGTGAGCAGCCCGCCGTTTCGCGCGACGCGTGTGGGCAGGACGCAGTCGAAGATGTCGATGCCGCGCGCGACGCCTTCGACGATGTCTTCCGGCGCGCCCACGCCCATGAGATAGCGAGGCCTGTGCGGCGGCAGCTCCGGGATCGTGTGGTCGAGGGTCTGGTACATCTGCTCTTTGGTCTCGCCCACACTGAGCCCCCCGATCGCGTAGCCCGGGAAGTCCATGGCGGAGAGCGTGCGGGCACTATGCACGCGCAGATCATTGAAGATGCCCCCCTGGACGATGCCGAATAGCGCCTGATCCGGGCGGCGCTTCGCGTTCAGGCAGCGGGCTGCCCAGGCGTGGGTCCTGCCCAACGCTTCTTCGTTGTAGCGTCGATCGAGCGGTTCTGCACACTCGTCCAGGCACATGATGATGTCTGCGCCGATGTTTTCCTGGCTCTGCACGGCACTTTCCGGAGTGAAGCGGTGCAGGCTGCCATCGATGTGGGATCGGAAGGTGACCCCATCTGCATCGAGTTTTCGCATCTGGGCCAGGCTGAAGACCTGGAAGCCGCCTGAGTCGGTGAGCATGGGGCGTTCCCAGCCCATCCAGGCGTGAAGCCCGCCGAAGTTGCGGATGCGTTCTGTGCCGGGGCGCAGATACAGATGATAGGTGTTGGAGAGGACGAGGCTGGCGCCAACCTCGCGCAGATCGCGCGGCGTCAGCGTCTTCACCGTCGATTGGGTTCCAACCGGGGCAAAGACCGGCGTCAGCAGCGTGCCGTGCGGGGTGGTGAACTCCCCCGCGCGGGCATGCGTGGTCAGGTCGCGCGCGATCGTTGTGAAGTCAAACATAGGTGGGCAATTTCAACATGATGGAGGTCAGGTGGCAGAACCATGGGAACCGGCGCCCAAACAAAAGGCGTAGATCCTCAAGAGGATCCACGCCTCTGCTGAGGACTGTGAGTATGCGCCCGAATCAGTCGTCCTTCTTGGCTGTCGTCGTCGAAGCAGAACTCGTCGTGTTCTCGGGCTTCTTGCTGTCGTTGTCACCAGCGGGAGTCGAAGGGGCATCCTCCTTCTTGTGTGCAGGAATCGCCGTGGACGACTTCCCCTTGTTGTCGGTGACGTAGAAGCCGGAGCCCTTGAAGATCACCCCGACGGGCTGGATGACGCGATGCACCTGGCCGCCACATTCGGGGCACTCTCTGAGCGTAGCATCACTGTAGGACTGCAGGCGCTCAAATCTCACGCCGCAATCCGTGCATTCATAGACATATGTGGGCATTGCCGAATCCCCCGAACTACCTTCCACTGAACATTCAAACCTCCGAAGGCCACGAAGCTCCGGAGGTCAGATGTTAGTATAGCGCATTTCGTGTCCGGCGCCAAATGCATTTGCCCGGCATCTGTATGATTGCGCCGTGCAAGCGCGAGAGAGGTAGTCGATCCTGAGGGCGAAGCAGCGTGTGCCGCTTGCGCCGTGCATGCAGCTTCGCCCCCAGAGCATCCCGGACTGACGACCTAGAACAGGCCGACGACGCGGCCGGTCTCGAGGTCGAGGTCCACGTCGTAGAACACCGGCCGCGTGGGCAGGCCGGGCATCGTGCGCATCTCACCGCACAGCGGGTAGAGGAACCCCGCACCGACGCTGGCGCGCACGTCGCGGATCGGGAAGACGTAGCCCTGCGGCCGGCCCTTGAGCGCCGGGTCGTGCGTCAGGCTCAGGTGCGTCTTGGCCATGCAGATCGGCAGCTTGTCGAAGCCCAGCTTCGTGTATAGCGCAATCTTGGCCTCCGCCTCCGGCGTGTAGCTCACCTCGCCCGCACCGTAGATGTCCTTGGCGATCTTCTCGATCTTCTCCTTGATGCTCCACTCCAGCGGGTAGAGGAACTGGAACTCGCTCGGCTTGTCGCACGCCGCCATCACGGCCTTGGCCAGGTCCACCGCACCGTCGCCGCCCAGCGCCCAGTGATTCGAGAGCACCGCATCTTCCGCACCAACGGCCAACGCCCGCTCCCGGATCAGCGCGATCTCCGCCGGCGTGTCGTCCTTGAACTGGTTGATCGCCACCACCACCGGCACACCCTGGCGCTTGATGTTCTCGATGTGCGCCTCCAGGTTGGCGATGCCCTTGGCCAGCAGCGGCAGGTTCTCCGTCGTGTACGCGAAGTCCAGCGGCTTGCCCGCCACCACCTTCGGCCCGCCGCCGTGCATCTTCAGCGCCCGCACCGTCGCCACCAGCACCACGCAGTCCGGCGTCAGCCCCGAGTAGCGGCACTTGATGTTCATGAACTTCTCCATGCCCATGTCCGCCCCGAAGCCCGACTCGGTCACCACGTAGTCCGCCAGCTGCAGCGCAATCTGGTCCGCCACGATCGACGAGTTGCCGTGCGCAATGTTCGCGAACGGCCCCGCATGCACGAATGCCGGCTGCCCTTCCAGCGTCTGCATCAGGTTGGGCATGATCGCATCCTTCATCAACACCGTCGCCGCGCCGGCCACGCCCAGGTCCTCGACGCTCACCGCCGCGCCCGTCGTGCTGGTCCCGATCACCGCCCGCCCGATCCGGTCCCGCAGGTCTTCCAGGCTGGTCGTCAACGCCAGGATGGCCATCAGCTCCGACGCCACCGTGATGTCGTAGCCCGTCACCCGCGTGCGCCCCTTCTCCTCCGGCCCCAGGCCCACCTCGATCCGGCGCAGGAAGCGGTCCGAGATGTCGATCACGCGGTTCCACGTGATCGTCGCCGGGTCGATGTCCAGCACCGCAAAGCGCGCCCGCTCTTCCGGCGTGAGTTCCTCCGGATCGGTCTTGGCAATCCCCAGCTTCGCCAGCCGCCGCAGCATCGTCGGCGAGAAGCTGCGCTTGCCCGTCTTGTCCTTCGGGCACAGCCGGTCGAACATCGTCTGCGCATCGGTCAGGGACTCGTGCAGCATGCGCGCATCGATCGCCGCCGCAATCAGGTTGTGCGCCGCAGTGATCGCATGGATGTCGCCCGTCAGGTGCAGGTTGAAGTCCTCCATCGGCACGACCTGCGAGTAGCCGCCCCCGGCCGCCCCGCCCTTGATGCCGAAGGTCGGCCCCTGCGACGGCTGCCGGATGCACGCCACCACCGACTTGTCCAGCACGCCCAGGGCCTGCGTCAAGCCGATCGTCGTCGTCGTCTTGCCTTCACCCAGCGGCGTCGGCGTGATCGCGGTCACGTCGATGTACTTCCCCTGCGGACGATCCGCGAACTTCTCGCGCACGTCCAGGTGCACCTTGGCCTTGTACTTGCCGTACAACTCCAGGTCATCCGGGCTCAGGCCCAGGCTCTCCGCGATCTCCAGGATCGGCTTCAGTTCGGCGGCCTGCGCGATCTCCAGATCGCTGGGCACAGGTGTCAAGCGCTTCATAGTTCGTGAACCTCCAGTGTGGTGTTGAGGGTGTCTTGCGACTAAATGCACATTGTCTAAGCATACGACATCGAGGGCTGTGCCGCCATGACATCGGTCATAATCGGCCCGCGAGCGACGTTCGGTCTCGATTCGGGTCCACACCTTAAAAATATGATATATTTGCCGAATTGGCCTCCGGGCAACCATTAATAGCGTGACTTTTTGTAGCCACTTTGCGTCTTCAGTAGTGTATTACATGCAAACACTAGCGTGCGACGTTTGGATCCAGTCGCTGGTCAGGAGGCAATGCATGGCGCTATACTCACGGACGCTGAAGGCCGACGAACGGCCTCGGCTCGAAGATCTGTTGAAGAGCAGTGATGAAGAGCTTGCGCGTCGTGTGCAGATCATCCTTCTTTCAGCCCAACGGGTCGGGGTGCATGAGATCAGCACGACCGTTGGTCTGCATCCGATCAACGTGCGAAAGTGGATTCACCGCTTCAATCGGTTTGGCTTGAAGGGATTGTATCCGCGACGCTCGCCCGGCCGGCCCCGGCTCTTCACCCGGGCCCAGCGCGAAGCCATCGTGGGCCTTGCCACCACCGATCCCCGGGTGCTTGGCCTTGAATTTGACTCCTGGTCACTGCAACGGCTGCGGTCTCAGCTCATCGAACGCGGTGTCATGAGCGACGTAAGCGCCGAAACAATACGGCAAGAGCTACTGAGGAGCGGATTGGTCTTCGAGGAGCGCCGGTGGGTGTCGACGCCAGGCTGATAATTTTCTGATTGTTGAAGTGGCCGTCAGTGGGCTCTGCGTGCACCCTGGTGAACGCGCTCACGGACGGCCACACACTTCTGACACAACCCCGGAACGGTCAGGAACGAGTGATCGAGGTCAGCCACAGCTTGATGGGATTCACCATGCCGCTGACGCTTTCGTAGACTGCTGCTGGCCCCGCCTGAGCCTGATACACCCAAGTCAGCACCACCCCACCTGTAGCATTCGTGAGTGATACGTCCGAGAACAGGCCCGGCTGAGTCGCCATGAGCCTTGCCCCTGGCCACACCTGCGAGTTCGGCGCGGCTGCCGTCACGCTCACCCGGGTTCCTTCGTCCCACGCGAGGTACAACAGGCCGTCGTTGCCCAGGCGCAGGTCGAGGCCGCGTATCAGCTCGCGGCGAACGCTCACATCGACCGGACGCGGCCAGTACAGCCCGCGGCCCATGTTATAGCGAATCTGCTGCTCGTCGTTGCACCAGGCCAGATGAATCAGACCATCACTTGTGACTACCATCGAGACGCCGATCGCGTCGACCCCCGGGCTGAAGGAGGCGTTGACGGACACGTTGACCGGCAGCCCCCAGAAGCCATCCTTCCGTTCGCTCTGGTAGATGTCGAAGTGGCCCCACGTATCGACGCCTGTAGGAACGCGATCCTGCCAGGCCAGGACGAGCGTCTGTTGTGGCGAAATCGCAAGCGCAGGACTCTGGCCGCGGCCATTGGTCACCGGGCTGCTGGTCCAGTGCAGGCCATTCCAGCTTCCCGTGTGGATTGCCCACGAGCCCGACGTATTGTCCATCCACGCGAGGTGGATCTTCCCGCCGTCATCCGCGACGATCGCCGGATCGGCCGACCGGCCCGATGTGTAGGCCGCGTAGACGGGCGCGGTCCAGCCGCTGCTGGTCAGGCGCACATGGTATACGTCGTAGTTGCCCATGAACTCGTTGATGTAAACGACGTGCAAACGCCCCTGTGCATCGAGTATCGCAGTTGGTGAGACGCCGGTCGCGATCTTGCGTGGGGTTCCCCAGGAAGTGCCCGGCGTCTGTGACGCGTGGTAAATGATGCCGAGCGATTCGAAGACCATGTGCGCGGTGCGATCGGGGGCAAAGAGCAGGGTCGGTTTGGTGGCCTTCGGCAACTCCGAGACGATCGGAGCAGGCGCCGACCACGTCGACATGGCGCCCGCAACCGACGCCGGTGCCAGGGCGCTCTTCATTGCCTCCAGCGCGGCCGCGCCCTGCAGAACCTCGTGAGCGACGACGACGCCATTCCGCAACTGGACACCTCTCAGGACCACCTCGCCAGCGCCTTGTGCTGAAGCCAGAGGGTCTATGCGGCTCTCTGCCAGCGCCTGCTGGCGCACCTGCTCAGTGCGAAACCACACCGGATGTCCATTGATCTGGGGCAGTGTGCCAGCCATGCCCTCCGTGAGCGTGCCCGCGACGATGACCGAAGGTGGCTGTTCGAGCCAGGCGAGGTTCGCGGCGATCTCGTGGCCGGCGAGGCGATTCCCATCGATGACGGCTTCGATCTCCGTCGCCAGCACCGCGCGATCCTCGTCCACGTAGGTATCCGAAGAGACCCGAACGGTTCCGTGCTCGCTCCTCCCGTCCTCGAATATGATCACGTTCCAGGTTTGGCTCTCAGTGCCAACTCCGGCGAAGCCGACGACGTAGACGTCGAGCTTCGTCTCGGTGGCCGGGTCGACGATCCGCGTGCTCTCGGCAATCAGCCGTCCGTCGTCAGCGATCCTCGCCTCGACCTCAGCCCTGTCACCCTGGTTCGCGTCCTCCCCCGGCTTCTCAACCAGCGAAATGGAGCGCCCGTCGATGACCCACTCGGCCTCCGTTGCCTGCTCGACAGTGCCTTCTATCTGGACGGGTGCTTGCGTGCCAGCGGGGACCAGCACCTCGATCTGCTGGGCCACCCAGTCGCGACTGTCCCGACGCGCCTGGACTGACACGAGGTCGTTGATGGCGGGGTGTGTTGCGGCCAGCAGTGCGTCGGGGACCGTGACGAGGGTTTCGCCGACCAGCAGATAGGGCTTCTGGATCTTCGATACCAGGCCCGTGAACTGGCTGAGTGGCATTGGGGCGCCGGCCGGGCGCAGGATATGGATCGTCTCTGCCGTAAGGTATTCGGGCGTCCGCACGCCCCAAATGACCACCCAAGCGCCCACTTCCCGTGTTCCGCCCAGCTCGACGATGGCGGTTGCAGCGTTGATCCGGACCGTGGTCTGATCCACCAGCCAGGTGTCGGCTGCCATGGATTTGACCAGGCCCTCGATGCTCGTCGAGGTGACAGCAGTTGGATCGAATCCCTCTCCGCCCGCACCCGCGCTCAATTGCGCTGGCCAGAACAGCACCAGCGCTAGGAGCAGGCACACGGACCAAGGCAGGCCGCGCCGCGAAGTATTTTTGTCTGGGATCACGAGTTCCCCCAACCTTCAGGGTGCTTGGGTCGGGGTCGGCTCGCTAGGGGCAGGATCGGTCGGTTCGAAGGTGGGTGTAGCGGTTGGCTCAACCGTTGCACTCTCAGTCGGTGCAACGGTGGGCGTCGCGGTTGGCTCGGCCGTCGATGTCTCAGCGGGCTCGACCACGACGATGATCGTCGCGATAAGGCTCCCGTCGGGCATCTGCAGGGCTCTCACCTGGGCTTGGCGGCCAACGGCCGGCGAACCCACGAATTGCGTCTGTTCGTTGATGGTGATGGTATGACCGTCGACGGTGATCGAGCTGCCGCTCAGCGCCTCGATGATGCCGTCGATCTGGACTTCGATGAAGCGGATGGCCGTGATGCTGGTGGCCCACAGCTCGTTGGTGGCCTGGCGCAGTGCCTTGACATGAACCAGGTCGCCGACCGCCGGGTCGTTGACCAGCTGCGTGTCGCCGGTGACCTTGACCTGCTTGCCCCCGATGCTCCACCACTCCCCGTTGATGGCCTCGACGTAGTCCTCAAACTCGTACGGTTCAGGGGTGGCAATGGGCGATGCTGTGACCCAGATCTGGAGGGCCAAGGGCATTGCGCCGAATCGGTGTTGTATCTCCACGTCTACCATGCAGCCAATCTCGATGTTGCCTGCGATCGGCGTGCCGGCGGGCACTTCGATGTTCTGCCCGTTGACCGTCCAGACGCTGCCGTTCATTGCCGTCAAGCGACCCATCACCCGGCCCTTGATGACCTCTTGCGGTGGCGGGAGCGGGGTCGGCGTCCTCGTCTGGATCGGTGTCGCGGTCCGCGTCGGCGTCGCTGTACGGGTCGCAGTCGGCGTGGCCGTCCGCGTCGCAGTGGGCGACGGCGTCTGCGTCGCCGTTGGCTGGTCGGTCGGCTCTGCCAGCGTCATGCCCTGCAGTGACAGGAGCGGCGCTGCCAGCTCCGCAGCCGGCGTCATCGTTGGCGTCGGCGACGGCGCGGAGGTCGGTGCGATGGCCGTCGGCGTCTCCTGCTGGAAGGCGCCCGCCTGGCTATCCGCCTCTGAAACGTCGGGCGGCAGCACCTCTGCGTAGATCAGCAGCAGTGACCCGTCACCCGGCGCCTGCATTCGACCCCGGACTGCAGCCCCGATCTCGGGGTTGCCCTCGATCTTGGAGCCGGGCTGGAGCAGTACATTCATTCCAGATACCACCCAGCTGTTCGGACCAAGCGATTCGATGATTCCCTGCAGTATTAAGTTGTCAACAGGCCGTTTCTGGTCGACGATCGCTTTCGCTTCCTCGACCCGGCGCTGGCCGTACAGCATCTCCAGGTCCTCGCGTGCCTCCTCGTCGAACGTGAAGAACATCCGCACGTTCTCGGTTCCGGTCTTTACGCCGAAGAGAAGGTCGCCGGGCAGTGCGCTGGCAGCCAGGGTAACACTACCAGTAATGAATATACCACTAATAATTACAATTAGCAAAATCGCGAAAAGACCCAAAGGCCGGGTGCGAGGCACGGTTGGGCCGGGGTTGAGGAGGGTTTGCCACCAGGGACGAGTTGTTCCCCGCGGCTGAAGACGGGCAACCCGGGACATGAAGATGCTGCGGCTGCGGGCGGCGATTGCCGGCGAACGAGGCGGAACAGGGGTTAGCTCGCGCACGCTGAAGACAGCGCGCAGCAATGGCTCGAGCTCAGTGGCCTGCTCCGGATACCGTTCCAGACAGGCAGCAACGGAGGCGCCTGCCAGAATCATGTCGGAGCATTCGGCCAGCATGGCGCTGATCAGATCGTCGTGGCGGGCTTTCATAGTTCCATCACCCGTCGCAATGCAAGCACTGCCCGATACTGCAACGCTTTTACCGCACCTTCGGTCTTATCCAACATCTCAGCAACTTCAGCAATACTCAGATCTTCAAGGAATCGGAGCGAAATGACCTGGGCCTGCTCGTCAGTCAGCTTCGCAAGGGCTGATCGCAATCGCTCCCTCTCATACTGCGTCTCGGAAAAGCGGACCGGATCGCCTGTCTGGGCCTGCACCGGGGCCGCATCCTCCAGGTCCACGAACGTTGCTCGCTTACGGCGTCGATAATGATCGATGACAAGGTTGTGGGCGATCCGATAGAGCCAGCCCGAAAATGAAGACCGCCAACCTCGCCCACCCTGAACGGCCTCTAACATCCGCATGAACACCTGGCCGGTCAGGTCCTCCGCAATGTCCGGCTGCCCAACCCGGTGATAGATGTAAGAGTAGATCCTGTCAACGTACTGGTCGTAGATCACACCCAACGCCGCGGGCTCGGCTTGCAGCGCCCGATCCAGCACGGCCTGCCAATCTGGCGGTTCACTGCGCGTGCCATCACCTTTGATGACGCCAAAGGTCGCAAAAGATAACGCCCAAACGAGCCAATTAAGCAAACTCATTGCAAATTCGTGGGCCCACGTGTGGCCACTATGGTCTCAGTTGTGCCGCTTTCCACGTTACGACGATGCGCTGGACTGCCGTTACGCCGGCAAGCAGCGCGATAAAAGCCAATGCCCAGGTGAGCAGCCCGGTCAGCAATCCGAGAATCAGGACCACAAGTCGCTCGAAGCGAGTGAACAGGCCTTCCTTACACTGTAGTCCGATACCCTCGGCGCGTGCCCGCGTGTAGCTGACGAGCAGAGACATGGCCAGCGCTGTGATCGCCAGCATCGCTCCAAGGTCGTCGTTCGCCTGCACGTACACCCAGAGAATTGCCACGTAGATGGCCACTTCGGCCCAACGATCGAGTGTCGAATCAAGGAAAGCGCCGAAAGCCGTGGTCTGGCCGGTGATCCGCGCCAGTGAGCCATCGACTGCATCAAATGCCAGGGTTACTATCAGCAATGCGCCCGCAAGTGGCAGCTGTCCGGTGGCCAGAACGCCCGAAACGGCCAGCGTCAGGAGGAAGCCCAGAACCGTTACTGCGTTGGGTGATAGTCCCAACGACCCGAGTAAGCGAGCGACAGGTTCGATGAACCGCGCAGTCCAGGCTCTCGCCAGGTTAGCTACCATGAACACACGCCTTGAATGCTGAAGGACGATAAATGTAAGTACAATATACATGAAGGTTGCACAACTGTCAACCGCTTGCTACATCAGTGATACTATGCTAAAGTCGATTGGTCCGCAGTCATCCTTGCGCAGCGGTGTTGCTGTGTCTCAACGAATCCGTCATGATCCGACCCACTCACTCCTCCAGGAAGCTGTCAGGCTCTTCGACACTTCCCAGCACCTAGTCGCCCTCACGGGAGCGGGCATCAGCACCCCATCGGGCATCCCTGATTTCCGGAGCGAATCCTCTGGTCTCTGGAGGCAGTTCGAACCGCTCGAGGTGGCGTCGCTCTGGGGCTTCCACGATCAGCCGGAACGGTTCTACAAGTGGTTCAGGCCGCTGTTACATAAGATGGTCTCGTCGCGTCCCAACGGCGCGCACAAGGCCCTGGCCCGGATGGAGGCCGCGGGAAGCCTGGCGGCAGTGGTAACGCAGAACATCGATTCCCTGCACCAGGCGGCCGGAAGCCGGCAGGTCGTCGAGTTGCACGGTCACACGCGCACGATGACGTGCCTCGACTGTGGCCAGACACTTTCTGCCGAGCCCATGCTGGAGGATGTACTGAGGGACATTCTGCCGCCTCCGTGTCCGGCGTGTGGCGGACTGCTCAAACCCGATGTGGTACTCTTCGGCGAGCCGCTGCCCTACGACATGCTTTCCCGCGCGCAGTACGAGGCGCTGCGCGCTGACGTGATGCTCATCGTGGGCTCATCACTGGAGGTGATGCCCGCGGCCGACCTGCCACTTCTGGCCAAGCGCCGCGGCGCAAAATTGGTACTCGTCAACCGCACGCCGACTGCGCTCGACGACTACATGGACCTCATATTGCGCGTGGATGTCGTCAAGGCGGTAGGCTCTCTGGCTGAGGCCGTGTGTGACGTGGCGATGGAGCCTGAAGTCGGAGCGCCGTAGGGCCGCGGCGCGCCTTTCACCGCAGGAACTCAATCTGCGATATCCGCCTGGCGGGCTCGCAGGAGATAGCGTGGCCGTCCAGCACTCTCAGCGCGAGGGTTGGCCGGTGTGCGCATGCTGGTCTCTCACGCTTAATGAAGTCCGCCGCACGCGACATCGAGCGTGCGGCGGACCTCCGAAGGCCTGGGCGTTATCGCCTGGTCAGTGGCAGATACAATCTGCGCGCATCCGGCGGCATCGCGTTCGTGAAGTAGAAGCCCGTCCCGATCTGGGAGGTGGCAACATACACGTCGCCCGCCCGGTCTCCCACGGTCGATTTGATGAAGGTCACGATATCGGCCGTACCGTTGCCGTTGAAGTCACCGACATCGCAGTACTCCTGGTTGATGCAGAAGAAGTCGTTCCACTTCGGCTGCGACAGGAAGCGGCCTCCGTCCGACAGGCCAACGATCACGTCGCCGACGGTCGAGGGGGATGTGGCCGCGTAATCGCTGCGCAGGAAGGTGACGATATCATCCTTGCCTTCGCCATCAACATCAGCAATGCGGCACTGCTCGTTGCCTGCACAGAAGAAGTCGTGCCACTTCTGCCCATCCAGGAAGCTGACGCCCGTCGAAAGACCTACGTAGACGTTGGCGTTGCTGCCCTTCGTGAAGGTGATGATGTCGTCCCGCCCATCGCCGTTGAAATCGCCCGTATCACACCATTCGTTCCCAATGCAGAAGAAGCCGTTCCACCTGCCGACCGTCACGAACTGGGCGGCGTTGGGCACCGACAGCGCGACGTTGACCTCGCCGGCCCGCGTATCGCCGTAGGTGTTCCTCAGGAATGTGACGATGTCGTCCGCACCGTCGCCGTTGAAATCACCGACCTCACACCACTCAGGGTTGGGGCAGAAGAAGGTGTTCCAGAGGGTCGACGTCCCGAAGCCGTTGCCCGTTGAAAGGGTCACGTAGACCAGCCCGTTCGTCACGCGGCTGAACGACACGAGATCATCCAGGCCATCCGCGTTGAAATCGCCGACCTGGCAGTTGTCCTGGCCCAGGCAGAAGTACTCATGCCATTTCTGCGGCGTGCCGAAGGCATAGCCATTGGACAGCGCGACGAACACGTCGCCCTCGCCGACGCCGGCCTGCGTGCTGCGCACCAGGTACGCGATGTCCGTGAGACCATCGCCGTTGAAGTCACCGGTCTGGCATTGCTCCTGGTTGATGCAGAAGTAGTCCGCCCACTTCCCGGGAGGATTGCCGGGCGTGAGGATGAACCCGGTCGCAGTGCCGGTCGCCAGGGCGACAAATGCGGAACCGTTGGACTTCACGAACCGCACGATATCGTCCCTGCCGTCGCCGTTGAAGTCACCGACCGCACAGTCTTCGCCTGGCGTACAGAACATGTCGTGCCACTTCTGGCCGGGCAGGAAGGAGTTGCCGCCGCTGAGCGCTACGTACGTATCGCCGTACGTCGACGGATTCTCCGGGTAACCTCCCCCTGCAAAGGCGAGGAGGTCGTCCATGCCGTTGGCGTCGAAATCGCCGATCTCGCACTGCTCGTAGCCGGGGCAGAAGTAGTCCTGCCACTTGGCCGGCGAGGCATTGAAGCTGCCGCCCTGCGAGAGCGCTACGTTGACACGGCCTGGCGTCACGATGCTGCGTTGGGCGAACGCGACGATGTCGTCGCGGTTGTCACCGTTGAAATCACCCACCCTGCACAGCTCGTCTTCGGTGCAGAACACGTCCTGCCACTTGCCAACGGCCAGGAACTGGTTGAATCCGTTCGACAGCGATACCAGTACATCGCCACCCTCGCTGCCGGCGTAGAGGCTCTTCTTGAACAGCACGATGTCGGCGCGATTGTCGCCATTGAAGTCGCCGACGTCGCAGACTTCCTGGCCGATGCAGAAATACGGGTGCCAGAGCGCGGGCGAGCTGAACGCTGTGCCTGTGGACAGGGCAACTGTGACGTTGCCCCTGTTGGGGCTACCCTCAGCGCCCCGCGCAAAGTTGACGAGGTCGTCGCGATTGTCGCCGTTGACGTCGGCCACCTTGCAGACCGAGCCGCCGGTGCAGAAATACTCGAGCCACTTGGCGCGGGGCTGGAAGCTGGCGCCAGATGAAAGGGCGACAAGCACGTCGCCCACCTCTGCGCCCGTTGCGAAATCTCCCTTGAGCACCGCAACATCGTCACGCCCATCGGCGTTGAAGTCGCCCGTCAGGCAGACGTCGTTCCCACTGCAGAGGACGCCGGTGTTGAAGGCTGCCGGCTCGGCGAACGCCCCATCAACCTCGGGGCCTGGGACAGCAAAGGCGGGCAGTTCGTCAGGGTAGCCGCCGGCCGCGTATGGATCATCCGGTGTGGTCATGCTGTTACGGAGCGACTCCAGCACCGTCTGTTCCGAGGGCTCACGCGTTGCACCGAGGGGCGTGTTCGATTCTTCGATCGGTGCTGCTGTGGCGATGCCGGCGCCGATCGTAATCAGCAGGATCAGGGCCAGGGTTAGGGCCCGACGATTCGTACTCACGAAAGACTCTCCTTTCATTATGGGGCGATCCGTGTCTCCATGCAGGATGTTACCTGAGTCGCAGGTGTTTGGCAAACCGTCTTCAGTGTGTGCTGCTTCACCGACAGGCAGTTGGTCGTGTCGTAAGCTCAAACGTAGGACGCTGTGCCAAGGATTCGGTTCCATCATGGCAGGTGAAAATCAAGCTGGAAGGCAAGGATCGATGAGAAGACACGTCAAGAACGTAAGATGGCCCACCCACATCGCTGTTCTGATGCTCGTGGTGGCCACGTTGGTGGGCTGCAGCGAACGGGCGACGGAGAACCAGGCTCCTCCCACCCGCACCAGCGAGTCCGCCCCGCTTGCTACTCAGCCTCCGGTGGCCGTGGCCACGCAACTGGCCCCCACTGCTGCCGCGACGCGCGGGCAGGAGCCGCAGGCGCCACCAGCCGCTCCGGCAACAACGGCGCCTATCGCATCGGCAACGGGGCCAGCGCCGGCTGCCACGCCGGAGCCGACCCCCATGCCCGAGGCCGTGACTGAGCCCGCGAGCCGGCCGGCGCTGGGCACGGTCCGGCTGGCATTGTCTCCCGTCGCGGACGGCCTGTCGGCCCCGCTCTTCGTCACCCACGCAGATGACAACAGTGGCCGGCTATTCATCGTCGAGAAGACGGGCGCCATTCGACTGTTGGTGGGCGGGCGAGTGCTCGACACACCCTTCCTGGACCTGGCAGACAGGCTCACCAGCTCCGGGTACGAGCAGGGCCTGCTGGGCCTGGCCTTTCCGCCCGACTTCGCAACCAGCGGCCACTTTTTCGTGAACTACACGGATCGCAGCGGCGACACCATCGTCTCGCGTTTCAGCGTTACGGGGGATCCCAACGTCGCAGACGGGGCAAGCGAGTGGCGCGTGCTCCGAGTCGATCAGCCTGCGGCGAACCACAATGGCGGCATGCTTAGCTTCGGGCCGGACGGCATGCTGTGGATCGGCATGGGGGACGGCGGCGGTGCGAACGACCGATACGGGAACGGTCAGAACCCTGCCACGTTGCTCGGCAAGATGCTGCGGCTGGATGTCACACAGGATCCCGCGCTGCCGTATGTTGTCCCAGGGGACAATCCTTGGGTGACAGACGACTGGAATGGGCAGGATGTGGTCGACGAGGCCTGGGCTGTCGGGCTGCGCAATCCCTGGCGCTACAGCTTTGACCGGGCAACGGGTGACCTATGGATTGCGGATGTCGGCCAGAATCTCATCGAGGAGATCAACGTGGTGCGGTCAGGTGCGCCTGGCGGCCTGAACTTCGGCTGGCCCATCGCCGAGGGCGACAGCTGTTTCCAGGATGCCGGCTGCGATCGAAGCGCATTCGAGCGTCCAGTCGCCACGTACAACCACGGGGCCGATGGCTGCTCCGTCACCGGCGGGTATGTCTATCGTGGCCAACGCTTTCCTGCGCTGGCCGGGGCGTACCTGTATGCCGATTTCTGCAGCGGCCGCATCTGGGGTCTTGATGCCGGCGAGCCGGCAGACGCCGTTCTGCTACTCGAGTCGGGAAGTGCCATCAGTTCGTTCGGCGAGGACGAAGATGGGGAGCTCTACGTGACGGATCTTGGGCGCGGGACGGTGCAGCAGGTAATCGTGGAGTAGGGCGTCACTGTGATAGAATGGCGCTCGGAGGTGGGGATGTTGCAGTCATCGATCCTGACGGCCGTTCGCTATATCCAGCCGTTTCGCCAGGGCGGCTCCGTGCCCGCGTTGGTCGAGGCCGACGACGGCGAGCTGTATGTGCTCAAGTTCCATGCGGCTGCCCAGGGCCGCCGGGCCCTGATTGCGGAGCTGTTGGCGGGCGAGATAGGTCGTGCGCTGGGATTGCGTATTCCCGAGCTTGCACTGGTCCAGGTTGCGCCGAACTTCGGCATGGGCGAGGCTCATCAGGAGATCCGTGAGATGCTCAATGCAAGCTCCGGACTCAACCTGGGGATGCGGTTCCTGCCTGACTCACTCGAGTACAGCCCGCTGCTCAAGCCGCCCCCGTCACCGGATGAGGCGGCGGCTGTCGTCTGGTTCGACGCCTTCGTCACAAACGTGGATCGAACCCTGCGGAACGTCAACATCCTGCTGCACGAAAGGCGCCTGTGGCTGATCGACCACGGCGCGGCGCTGTTCTTCCACCACAACCCAAAGTGGCTCCTTCAGCCCGAGCGCGCGCTGACGCCCTTCGCGCTGGTGAAGGACCACGCGCTCCTTCCCTTCGCCGGATCGATCGATGAGATCGACGGGGAAATGAAGTCAAGACTGTCTGGGGAGTTCTTCGGCGAGCTCGTGGATCGCGTCCCGGAAGCCTGGCTGGCAGATGGCCACTCTGCTGCCGAACTGCAGACCGGATACACGCGCTGGCTGACCGATCGGTTGGCAGCATCCGAAGTGTTTGTCGACGAGGCCGAGCATGCCCGTTCTCGCACCTTATGAGTACAGCATCGTACGCCTGGTGCCCTGCATCGAGCGAGAGGAGTTCATCAACGTCGGTGTGCTTCTCTTCTGCAAGCAGCACCGTTTCCTGGGCGCCAGGATCGAGCTGGATGAACCGCGTCTGCTCTTGCTGGCACCTCGCGCCGACGTCTGCGAGATTCGCCGGCACCTGGACCTGATCCAGCGCATCGTGGCCGGCGATCGCGATGCCGGAGAGATCGGCGCGCTCTCCCAGGCCGAGCGATTTCGCTGGCTGACGTCGCCGCGCAATACGGTGGTTCAACCGTCACCTGTGCACCCGGGACTGAGCCTGGACCCGCAGGCGAGCCTGGACGCGCTGTTCGAGCGCCTCGTAACCGCCACCGTGCGCGACTGATCGAGAACAGGGTGTACTGCTACTGCCTCACCGGCACCTTCACCGTCACTTCCCCCGACTTCTCGAACTGGAGCGTGATCTCTATCTCCTCGCCGCCCACCATGGGCTTCGTCAGGCCGATCAGCATGACGTGCTTGCCGCCTGGCTTCAGCTCCAAGGCGCCCGTGGCAGGAACCTCGAAGCCCGAGGGGACGGGGCGCATCTTCATCACGCCCCCATCGTTGATGGTTTCGTGAAGCTCGACGGTCTGCGCCCACGCGCTCGATGCACCGACGAGGCGGTCTGCTCCTCCCCGGCTGGTGATCGTCATGAAGGCCCCGCCGTTGCCGCCCTCCGACGGAGATGGCCTGGCAAAGGGCTCAGAGACAGTGACCCCTGACGCAGGCTGCGTGGAGTTGGCGCCGGGTATTGCGGTACACCCTGCGAGCAGGACGACGATGGTGATGACGAATGCAAGCCGACAGTGGGCTGAGACGTGCATGGCTTTCCCCCTTATTTGAGCAAGAATTCCACGTCTTCTTGAATCTTCGTGATGTCCGATCCATAGGGGTATGACGTGATCAGCTGCGTCGCAGGGCTGATCAGATAGAGACGCGCCGTGTGGTCGACGGAGTATCCGGCAGCCGTATCTTCGGG
Organism: Anaerolineae bacterium; assembly: GCA_040766655.1. Classification (GTDB taxonomy): domain Bacteria; phylum Chloroflexota; class Anaerolineae; order CG2-30-64-16; family CG2-30-64-16; genus JALOOB01. Next base: position 23,327 of record JAXGQB010000014.1, on the reverse strand, counting down.
CTTGTAGTACACCTTCTCCGCCACGACGCCGTAGGCCGGCTTGATGGCCTCGAGCTGCTCCTCGCTCACATGCACCCCGTAGAAGTTGGGATTGAAGAGAGGGACATACTCGCCCAATCGGCTGACCGTGTCGCGCTCGGGGTCCACGCTGACGAAGACGACGGCCGTGTTGGTTGCTCGTTCTCCCAGGTTGGCATAGAGCACGCGCATCTCGGCCAGTGTGGTCGGGCAGACGTCAGGGCAGGATGTGTAGCCGAAGAAGAGCAGCACGGCCTTCCCACGAAGCGCTGCGAGGTCGAAGGGCGAGCCATCGTGGTTCTGCCCGATGATGGCAGGCGCTGCCATCCGGTGCTCGTAGGGAATGCCGTGGAAGCGATACTGACTGCATCCACTTAGCAGGACGAGGAGCACCAGCAGCAGGGCCACTGACTTCGGGTGACGGACCATGGGGCGATCCTTTCGGATTGCTGAGCCGGTTGACAGGCCTCATTATACTCGTGACAGGAAGCGCAACCAAAACGCTCAGCACGGATTCCGATCGGGCCCATGTGCAGGAGGCGCGCCACATCTTAGCGTTCCCCGGACATGGTGGTACACTGGTACCTTATGCTTGCCGAGCTGTTCTCCGACCGCAAATTCTACTCAGTCATGCTGCGGGTGGCGCTTCCCATCGCAGTCCAGTCACTGTTCTTCAACCTGCTGAACGCGGTTGACGTGCTGCTGATCGGACAGCTGGGCGAAACGCACGTAGCGGCGGTGGCGCTGTCGAACCAGTGGACGTACCTGATCAACCTGTTCCTGTTCGGCACCGGCAGCGGCACGGCGATCTTCACCGCGCAGTTCTGGGGCCGGCATGACCTCGGCAACCTGCGGCGGGCCTTCGGCATCGGGCTCGCAATTGGCCTGATCGGGAGCATCATCTCCGCGATCGTCGCCTTCAGCGCGCCGTACACCGTGTTGCGACTCTACACCGCGGACCAACAGGTCATCGACCTGGGCGCCCCGTATCTGCGGATCGTCGCGCTCTCATACGTGTTCACCGCGTTGTCCACGATGTTCGGCATCATACTTCGGACGACACGCAACGTGCGATTGCCCGTGACCATCAGCGTGATCGCGTTGAGCCTGAAGACAGTACTGGCCTACTCGCTCATCTTCGGCCACCTTGGCCTGCCGCAGATGGGGATCGTCGGGGCCGCGGTGGCGACGGTCATCGCCCGGCTCTTCGAATGCGTCGTGCTGCTCGCGCTGACCTATCATCTTCGCCTGCCTCCCGTCCTGCACCTGAGCGACTTTCGCGGGATCGACCGCACCTTCATCCGGGCAGTGGCCGTCACGACCACGCCTGTGATCCTGAACGAAGTGATCTGGGCATTAGGGACGAACGTCTATGCGGGCATCTACGCGCGCATCGGGACAGACTCGGTGGCGGCCGTGAACATCGCGAGCACCATCGAGGGAGTGGCGCTGGTGCCGCTGTTCGGCATGGGCAACGCATGCGCGATCATCCTGGGCAATGCCATCGGTAGCGGCGAAGTCCATGTGGCGCGTGACTATGCCCGGAAGTTCCTCGCGCTCGCGATTGCCGTTGGGCTTGGCGTGGGGGGACTCGTCTTCGGCGCATCGCGCTTCATCCTCGGGGCCTACAACATCTCCCCCGAGGCAGTTGCGTACGCACGCGGCGTGATGACAGTGATGTCGACCGCATTGTGGCTGAAGGCCGCCAACCTCGTCATCGTCATCGGCATCCTTCGCAGTGGCGGTGACACGCGCTTCGGCCTGGCGATCGACACCCTGCCGATGTGGCTGCTCGGCATCCCGCTTGCCCTGCTTGGGGCGTTCGTGCTGCGCTGGCCCGTCTACTTCGTCCTCGTATTGGTCCTGGCAGGAGACGAGCTGGCCAAGTTCATCCTGGCCATGTGGCGCTTCCGATCAGGCCTCTGGCTGCGCAACGTGGTCCAGACGCTGTGATCGCCGCACGATCGTCGTCTGCTGGCTTCAGGACGAAGCAGGCCGCCTTGAAGCAGATTGCCCTTGCTTGCGACAATGATTCGTGCGACGGCGCACCATAAGGTTACGCCCTAGGTGATTAACGTCATTGTCCGGCCTCACGCTTTAACGTATAGTGCTGTGCGGACTGAAGAAGGGCAGCCGGCCGAGCTGTCGGCAAGCTGCTAAATCACGCTGAAGTTCAAGTAGGAGGAACTGTGACTCACTTGGAATCGATCTACCAGGCAGTCCTGGACGGAGACGCGGGGGGAGCTCAGGCCGGAGTCAAGGCTGCTCTGGGTGCAGGTCTGACGGCCGACGCTATTCTGAAGGATGGCCTGATCGCAGCCATGGGCGAGGTCGGACGTCTCTTCGAGGAGAACGAGTACTTCGTGCCCGAGATGCTGGTTTCAGCGCGGGCCATGCAGTCCGGGCTCTCGCTGCTGAAACCGCTCCTGGCCGAATCCGGCGCAGAACCGGCCGGCAAGATCATCATGGGCACGGTGAAGGGCGACCTGCACGATATCGGGAAGAACCTGGTATCGATGATGCTCGAGGGCGCGGGCTTCGAGGTCGTTGACCTGGGCACCGATGTCGCACCAGACAAGTTCATGAAGGCAGTGCATGAGCACCAGCCGCAGCTGATCGGCATGTCCGCGCTGCTGACGACCACGATGCCTTCGATGAGTGGCACGATCAAGGCGCTGCAAGAAGCAGGCCTGCGGGACAAGGTGAAGGTGATGATCGGCGGCGCACCCGTCACTGACGGTTACGCAAAGCAGATCGGCGCAGATGGCTACAGCCCCGATGCTTCGTCTGCGGTCCGTCTTGCTAAGTCACTGCTGGGCTGATCGGCTTCGTGACCTTAACTCGATGACAACCGAGACCGCCAGTCTCGGTTGTCTTTGTTTGTGCCCCGACGCCGCCCCTCGTGATTGGTGCGCGCAAGCACAGACACGGCAGCACGATTACGCGATCATCTTCGGACACGTTGAAATTGACCCAAAGGATGCCAAGTGATGGATAAGAAGGATAAGAAGCCGGAACAGGACGATGACCGCAACGAACAGATGGCGCGCCAGATGCGCTATGGCCTGACCTACATCCTGGTCGGCCTGGTGGTTCTCTGGTTGTTTCAGCAGTTCGTTGTGATGCCGCTGACGATGCAGGCGGTCGAGATTCCGTACAGCGAGTTTCGTGCGAAGCTCGCAGCCGGCGAGATCGTACGCGTGGAGATCGGCCCCACGGCGATTCTTGGCGATATGAAGACGACGGACACCTCAGCGGCAAACGGCGGCGGGTCCACCACGGGCTCGGCCGATGCCTCAGCCGCGCCGGCCACCCAGCGCTTCGATACCTTCTTCCAGCCGGAGAACGACCCCGACCTCGTCCAGGACCTGCAGGCGGCCGGCGTGCAGTATCAGTTTGCACGTCCTGCGAGCCCGGTCGGCGCGTTTCTGTTGTCGTGGATCCTGCCTCTGTTGCTGCTGGCCGGCTTCTGGTACCTTCTGTTCAGAGCCCGCGCATCGTCCGGCGGTGGGCTTGGCGGTGGCGGCCTGGGCGGCATCTTCGGTGTCGGCAAGAGCAAGGCTCAAGAGGTCAAGCCGGAGGACGTGGGCGTGACCTACAAGGACGTCGGGGGCGCAGACGAGGCCATCGGCGAGCTGCGGGAGATCATTCAGTTTCTCAAGGAGCCCGAGCAGTTTGAGAGGCTGGGCGGCCGCATTCCGAAGGGTGTCCTGCTGGTCGGGCCTCCCGGAACAGGCAAGACGTTGCTGGCCAAGGCAACCGCAGGCGAAGCCGGGGTGTCCTTCTTCGAGACGAGCGGATCGGAGTTCGTCGAGATGTTCGTCGGCGTTGGGGCGGCGCGCGTCAGGGACTTGTTCGAGCAGGCCCGGAAGGCGGCCCCCGCCGTCGTCTTCATCGATGAGATCGACGCGATCGGCCAAAGCCGCGGCGGCGTCATCCGCATGGGCGGAAACGATGAGCGCGAGCAGACATTGAACCAGTTGCTTTCCGAGATCGACGGCTTCACGACCAACGCGACCAACCCGGTCATCATCATGGCCGCCACCAACCGGCCGGAGGTGTTGGATCCCGCGCTGCTGCGCGCGGGTCGTTTCGATCGACAGGTGATCGTCGGCAATCCGGACCTGATCGGCCGGCAGCAGATCCTGCGCATCCACAGCAAGAACGTCACACTCGCGCCGGACTTCGATATCGAGCGCGCTGCTCGAATGACGCCCGGCTTCAGCGGCGCGGACCTGGCCAACATCATGAACGAGAGCGCTTTGTTGGCTGCGCGCCGCAATGCCGAGCACGTGACGATATTGGATTTCGAAGAAGCCATCGAGAGGATCATTGCCGGGCTCGAGCAACGGACGCGCGTGATGAATGACGACGTTAAGCGCACCGTCGCGTACCATGAGTCTGGGCATGCCCTGATTGCCGCGTTGGTGCCCAATGCCGACCCGGTCAGCAAGATCAGCATCGTGCCGCGCAGCCGTGGCGCGCTGGGCTACACGCTCCAGATGCCTGAGGAGGATCGCTACCTGATCCGCAAGGAGGAACTTCTCGATCGCATCGCGGTGATGATGGGCGGCCGAGCCGCTGAAACCATCATTTACGAGCAGATCAGCACCGGCGCCAGCGACGATATCCAGCGCGCCACGGAGCTGGCCCGGCGGATGGTGACTGAGTGGGGGATGAGCGAGAAGCTCGGCTGGGTGCGCTATGCCGGCCAACAGATGCAGTACCTTGGCGGCGCGGTCGAAGACAACAGCGCGCTGAGCCCGGAAACCCGCGATGTCATCGACGCGGAGATCAAGCGCATCGTCACCGAACAGGCGGAGCGCGCACAGGGGCTGCTCTCCCAGCACCGGAAAGCGTTGGATATGCTCACCGACGACTTGTTGCGGTGTGAAAGCGTCGACGGATCGGCGGTCGCCGCCGCGCTGGCGGGCGAAGAGCGCGTATGCGAGAAGTAGAAGACCGGGGTGCGACCTCTCACTCGACGGACGACGTCCGGCGCGCGGCCTCCGATGTCCTGGCCATCGAGGACGTGACCGAGGGGATCGACCCCGGCAACTCGGTGCGGGTGCGGGGACGCCTGCTCCTGCCAGCAGACGACGCATGGCAGCGCCTGAACGACCGGCTGCGGCCGTTGGGCTGGACGCCCTGGCTGCGGCAGCGGGCGGAGGCCGACGGGACCGAACTGCTTGCCATGCCCGTCACGTTCGGAGATCGCCCGACCCGCGTGCTGTTACCGGCGATTCTCTTCGTCCTGACGGTCCTGTCGTGCCTCTTCACCGGCGCACAGATGGTCGAGGGGCTCACCGAGATCAATCTGAACCTGCTGGACGGCGTGCCGTTCACCGCCGCGCTGTTGGGCATCCTGACCGCGCACGAGTTCGGCCACTACCTCGTGGCCCGGCGCTATGGCAGCCCGACGAGCCTTCCGTACTTCATACCCATGCCATTTCCTGTCGGTCCGTTCGGCACCATGGGGGCCGTCATCACCGCAGGGGCGCCGATTCGCAACAAGCGCCACCTGCTGGCGATCGGTGCGGCGGGGCCAGTAGCGGGTCTGCTCGTCACGATTCCCGTGCTGCTGCTCGGGCTGCATCTCAGTCGCCTCGAGCCACTGCCGGCAGGCGGGTACTGGATCGAGGGCAACTCCATCCTCTATGCCGCGCTGAAGTACGCTGTCTTCGGCCAGTTGCTCCCCTCAGGGGGTATGGATGTCATCATCCATCCGGTCGCGTTCGCGGGTTGGGCCGGGCTGCTGGTCACAGGGTTGAACCTGATTCCGGTGGGGCAGTTGGACGGCGGCCACATCGCGTATGCCCTGTTGGGTGCGCGGCGGGCACGAACGCTGGGGTGGGTGGCTCTCGTTGGGTTGGCTCTGCTGACGTTCAGATGGCAGGGGTGGTTGCTTTGGCTGGGGCTTCTGCTGCTGTTCGGCCGGGTGCAGGACACGCTGATGGATGACATAACGGAGCTGACCGACAGACAACGAGTGTTCGCGCTCGGCATGCTGGTGGTGTTGGTTCTTGTCTTCGTGCCCATCCCGATAACGATCGTACCTTAAGGGGCGTGGGGCGGGCTCCGGCAGGTCAGGTGCTCAATACGGAGTTGTCAGAGCCATACCGGTTGGGCACGTACTTGTCCGCGTGCCAGTCGTTGTGCCAGTCCCTGCCGTTGATGAGGTAGCGGAACTGGTACTCCTGACCTTTTGGCAGGACCAGGCTGATGCGCCAGTTGCCGTTCGAGCGGGATTGCACCATTTCGTGTCGAACGGTGTCCCAACCATTGAAATCGCCGACCAAATTGACCCGCTCTGCCCACAGACTGGATGGGAGCTCGAATGTAACCCGGACGTTCTCGCCATCAGGCAAGGATTCCTTCGATATCATGCGATCGTCTCCTGCGCGGTTGTTGCCGCAAGGCGGGGGTCTGAAGAGATTATAGCACCTACTTGACGAAAAACGCAATGTCTCATAGAATCATTGTCAGAAGCTAGCGATGCCGTTGGGCCGGCCCATGGGCCGGCCCATGCGCGTATCTGTGGACGAGTCGGATGTTCGAAAGCCTGCAAACCAAACTGAATGCGGTCTTTGATCGTCTCGCAGCGCGCGGCCGACTGACCGAGGAAGACGTCGACGCCGCATTGCGAGAGGTTCGGCTTGCCCTGCTCGAGGCTGACGTCAACTTCAAGGTCGTCAAGCAGCTGGTGGGTCGCGTGCGGGAGCGCGCGGTCGGCACAGAGGTCACGAAGAGCCTGACGCCCGCGCAGCAGGTCGTGAAGATCGTTCACGAAGAGCTCCTGAAGACGTTGGGAGAGCCTGCCCGGATCGATCTGTCGGGAACACCGCCACACGTGGTGATGCTCGTCGGGCTTCAGGGCTCCGGCAAGACGACCACGGCAGGCAAGCTCGCGCTCACCCTGCGAAAACAGGGCAAGCGCAGCATGCTGGTCGCAGCCGACACCTATCGACCCGCAGCGGTGACGCAGCTCGAGGTCGTGGGCAGGCAGATCGACATTCCGGTATTCAGCGAGGGGACGAAGGTAGCCCCGCCGGAGATCGTCCGTCACGGCCTGCAGCGGGCGCGCGAGAGCGCAGTCGATGTCGTGATTCTCGACACGGCCGGCCGCCTGCAGATCAGTGACGACATGATGGCCGAACTGGATACGATCAAGGCCCTGGCTAAGCCGAAGGAGATCCTGCTCGTCGCGGACGCGATGACCGGCCAGGAGGCCGTCAATGTCGCGAAGGGCTTCCACGAGCGAGTGCAGCTCACCGGCTTGATCCTCACGAAGGTCGACGGCGATGCGCGTGGCGGCGCGGCCATCTCGATGCGTGAGGTCACGGGCGTCCCGATCAAGTTCCTGGGCGTCGGTGAGAAGCTGGACGCGCTGGAGGTCTTTCATCCGGATCGGCTGGCGACCCGTATCCTGGGCATGGGCGACATGATGACGCTCATCGAGAAGGCCGGCGAAACGGTCGACCGCGAGCAGGCCGAGAAGATGGGCAAGCGCCTCGTGAAGGGCGAGCTTGACCTGGATGATTTCCTGAAGCAGCTGCAACAGATCAAGAAGATGGGGCCCCTGACCCAGATTCTGGACATGATCCCGGGGATGAACCAGCTTTCGAAGGATCTGCAGCCCGACGTCACTGACCAGCAGTTCAAGCGGATCGAAGCGATCATCAGTTCGATGACGGCCCGCGAGCGACACGATCCACGGATCATCAATGCCAGCAGGAAGCGGCGCATCGCACGCGGTTCTGGAACCAACGTGACTGAGATCAACGACCTTCTGACCCAGTTTCGCCAGATGCAGCGGCTGATGAAGCAGCTGGGAACCGGGCAGCGCGGGATGCGCGGCCTGATGGATATGTTTAGGTGACATGCCCGCGACCCTGACCTTTTGGGGTGAGGCGTGCGGGTTTACATGGTCTCGGGACCTTCTAAGTCCCATCACATAGAGGGAGTTGCACTGGAATGGTACGAATTCGGTTGCGCCGTCAGGGCGCCAAGAAGCAGCCGTCCTATCGCATCGTTGTCGCCGATCAGCACGCGGCACGCGATGGACGCATCCTGGAGAACATCGGGTTCTACAACCCGAGGGTCGATCCTATCGAATACAACATCGACATCGAGCGCGCCCGCTACTGGCTCAGCGTGGGTGCGCAGCCCAGCGAATCGGTCGCTCGACTGCTGAAGAAGCAGGGCCTGCTCGACGCTCAGCCGGCGGCTTAGCCGTCAGCCGTGCGCTTCCGGGCTTGCCTGCCTCGGCAGACGGGCATGTCGCGCCAAGCGCGGCTGAGCCTGCCTCCGAAGCCAAGCCCTCGGCACTTATGGAGGCTGACAGGTGAAGGAAAAGGAACTGATCGAATATATCGCCAGGCAGTTGGTCGAACAGCCCGATAGGGTGTCTGTAAAAGAAACCCGCGGCGCCAGCGTGACGGTCCTGGAGCTCCATGTGGATCGTGAGGATATGGGCCGCGTGATCGGGAAGGACGGCCGGGTCGCTAACGCCCTGCGCACCTTGCTGAGGGTCGCAGCGCAGGATCGACGCGTGGTGCTGGAAATCGTCTGATCGACCAGGGTTGCCAGCATTGCTGGTCAGCCTGGCAGCGTGATCACGGGCGGAGACGCAGATGCGTCCCCGCCCGCTGCTTTGAATCGCCAGTTGTCATAGGGAGGTGTTTGTGGTGAAGTCGGATGCGCCGATCAGTTACCTGGCCATCGGCCAGATCGTAGGCCCTCACGGCATCCGTGGGGAGGTGAAAGTCGCACCGATGACGGACTTTCCTGAGAGGTTCAAGCCCGGGAGCCATGTGTTTCTCGGGGCGAAGACCGGCGAGACAGCTGCCACGCCGGCAGTGATCGGAAAGGCGCGGCCACACCAGGGCCGTTGGCTGGTGCAATTCGCGCATATCTCGGATCGCAACGGTGCTGAGACGCTCCGGGACCAGTATGTGCTCATTCCGGATTCCGAAGCCATGCCCTTGGGAGAGCACGAGAACTACGTGCACGACCTCATCGGCCTCGATGTACGGACAGATGCCGGACAGCACCTTGGCCGGCTCACCGAGGTTCTCTTCACGGCTGCGAACGATGTCTACGTCGTGCGCGGCGAGGAGGGCGAGACGCTCATCCCTGCCACCAGAGAGGTGGTCCTGAGCGTGGATCTCGGCACAGGACAGATGATCGTCGCGTTGCCGGAGGGCTTGTTGCAGCCTGCGGAAGCTTCGGACGGAGCATCGGACGAAGCGCCGGACGAAGCGTAGAGCTATTGACAAAGAACCCTGTATCGTTTATGCTGCCGACCGGCAAGCCTTAACGCAATGAAGCTGGAAGGTAAAGTTGGACTCTCTCGCCTACTGGATCGGTTTCAACAAGGTGCGCGGCATCGGTCCGGCCAGGTTGCGTGCCCTGATCGACGCATTCGGCGACATCGAAGCGGCCTGGCACGCAACGCCGGCGGCCCTGCGCGAGGTCGGTCTCGATCGACGGTCGCTCGAAAGCCTGCTCGAATCACGCAGCAAGTTCGACCTCGTTGCGGAGTTGGCCCGTGTCAGGAAGGCCGGCGTCGACATTCTGACCTGGGACGATCCGCGCTACCCGGAACGCCTGAGGGCGATCAACGATCCTCCGCCGGTGCTGTACTACCGGGGTGAGCTGCGGCCAGAGGACGATTTCGCAGTTGCGGTCGTCGGAACCCGCGACATCTCCAATTACGGACGCGATGCCGCGCGAACGATCGCAGCCGGACTGGCCGAGTCCGGCGTCACGGTGGTCAGCGGGCTCGCTCGCGGGGTAGACTGCGTCGCACATCGCGCTACCCTGGACGCCGGAGGGCGAACGATCGCTGTCCTGGGGTCAGGGGTAGACATAATATACCCATGGGAGAACCGCAAGCTGGCATTTGACCTCAGCGAACGCGGCGCCCTGATGAGCGAGTATCCGCTCGGGACGCAGCCGGAAGCCAGCAACTTTCCCCCGCGCAATCGGATCGTCAGTGGATTGAGCCGCGGGGTCGTGGTCATTGAGGCCGGCGAACGGAGCGGTGCGCTCATCACGGCGAGGTTCGCTGCAGACCAGGGCAGAGAGGTCTTTGCTGTGCCGGGGAGCATCTTCGCCCGCAACAGCCAGGGCGTGAATCGGCTGATCCGGGACGGAGCGACGCCTGTCACCTCCATCAACGACATCCTCGAAGCCCTCAACCTGCAGGCTGTCGAGACGCACGTTGCGGCGCAGACGCTGTTCCCGATGGACGAGACCGAGGCGTCCTTGCTGAGCCGGCTGACGGACGAGCCCGTTCATGTGGATGATCTCAGCCGGGTTGCCGACCTGCCCATCGCCACCGTCACAAGCACGCTGGCGTTGATGGAACTCAAGGGGCTGGTGCGTGCGGCCGGCGGGATGACCTATTATCGCGTGAGCGAATCCGGTCCGGTCTACAAGGTGAAGCCGGACTAGATGGAGGGATACGGACGATGTTGTATGCGGTGATCATGGCCGGAGGCTCGGGCACCCGCCTGTGGCCCCTGAGCCGGCGAAATCAGCCAAAACAGGCACTGAAGCTTATTGGCGATCGCACGATGTTCCAGCATGCCGTGGATCGGCTCTCACCGCTCTTCACGCCCGATCGCATCTGCGTGGTTACCAACGACGAACTTGCCGCGGTCCTGAAGAGCCAAGCTCCGGACATCCCGGCGGACAATTTCATCGTGGAACCGGCGGGCCGCGACTCGGCGCCTGCTGCCGGATTGGCGGCCGTTCACCTGGTGAAGCGCGATCCTTCGGCGGTCATGGTGATGCTGACGGCCGATCATTTCATCGTCGATACCGCGCAGTTCCGTGCGGCGCTCGGCGCGGCGAGCGACGTGGCCTCGGAGGGTGCGATCGTCACCCTCGGCATCCGTCCGACGGCTCCCGATACGCGCTTCGGGTACATTTCGCTGGGGACGGGACAGCAGATCGTCGACGGCTTCAGGGTCTATGACTCAGCGGGGTTCAGGGAGAAGCCCGATCAGGCCACCGCGCAGAAATTCACAGACGATGGCCGCCACGTTTGGAACAGCGGCATGTTCGTCTGGCGAGCGGATCGGTTGCTCGGCGAGTTTCAGCAACAGCTGCCTGAGACCTACGAGGCGCTCCGTTCGATCGGGGATGCGCTCGGGACGCCCGATGCTGACCGGGTGCTGGCTGCCGAATGGCAGAAGGTGCGCCGGGTTTCGATCGATTATGGCCTGATGGAGCACGCCCGAGACGTGTACGTGATTCCGATCGACATCGGCTGGAGCGACATCGGCAGCTGGGGCGCTCTCCTGGATGTTCTCGATGCAGACGCCGACGGCAACGTATCCACGGGACCTTTGCTGGCGCGTGACACCCGGGGCACCTACGTGCGGAGCGACAAATTGGTCGCCGCCATCGGGCTGAGCGACATGGTGATCGTGGACACGCCTGACGTGTTATTGGTGTGCCCGCGCGATCGAGCTGAAGAAGTTCGAGATCTTGTAAGAAAGATGGAGACCGAAGGAAACTCGGTTTACCTGTGATTGACTGAATGACAGATAGCACCTTGAACGCCTACTGTGTCCGCTGCAAGGGCATGCGCCCCATGGCAGATGCACAACCCACCTACCTGTCCAACGGACGCGCGGCAGTGCGCGGACGTTGTCCGGAGTGCGGCACTGCGTTGACGCGCATCGGGGCGACGCCCGATCACGAGGGCCTGCCGAAGCCGGAGGTCGTGGCGCAGCCGCGCGCCGCCAAGCGCACCAAGTCGACGAAGCGCGCGCCATCCACTGCAGCGGAAGCCAAGACAGCAGCAAAGAAGAAGACATCCGGCGCCGCACAGCCACGCGGGGGCCGAGGGGCCGGCCGCGGACAGGGCGCCGCGTTGCGCGGGACCAAGCTGGTCATCGTGGAGTCACCCGCCAAGGCCCGCACGGTGGGCCGGTTCCTGGGCCGCGATTACGACGTTCGCGCGTCCATCGGCCACGTTCGGGACCTGCTTCGCTCGCAGCTGTCGGTGGACATCGAAAACGGTTTCGTGCCCAAGTATCGGGTTCCGGACGACAAGCGAGAGGTCGTCAAGGATCTGAAGGCCGCGGCGGCACAGGCACGTGAAGTCTACCTGGCGACCGACCCCGATCGCGAGGGCGAGGCGATTGCGTGGCACCTCGTCGAGGCGGCAAGCATTCCGCACGAGCGCGCGCGGCGAGTCGTCTTCCACGAAATCACCAAAAATGCCATCGCCGAGGCGTTTGACCACCAACGCGATATCGATATGGAACTGGTCGATGCGCAGCAGGCTCGCCGCATCCTCGACCGGCTCGTGGGCTACCAGGTCAGTCCCCTCCTGTGGGACAGGGTGAGGAGCCGCCTGTCTGCGGGCCGCGTCCAGTCGGTGGCACTGCGGCTGGTCGTGGAGCGGGAGCGCGAGATCGATGCATTTGTGCCGGTCGAGTACTGGTCGCTCGATGCGGAACTGGCGCAGGTGGTGACCCGGGGCCACGAACCCCGGCCGAGCTTCCTGGCGAGGCTGGTGCGGATCAACGGCGAGGACGCAGACCTCAGGAACAACGACGATGCGCAGGCCGTGTTGCGCGACCTGGAGGGCGCCGAGTATGCGGTGCAGAGCGTTCGCCGCGGCGAGCGCCGGCGCCGGCCCAATCCGCCCTTCACGACGAGCACGCTGCAGCAGGATGCGTCGAACCGCCTCGGCATGACCGCCGCGCGCACGATGCGCGTCGCGCAGGACCTGTACGAAGGGATCGACATCGGTGAGGGCGGCGGGCTGGTGGGCCTGATCACCTACATGCGAACCGATAGCGTCAATGTCTCCACGGAGGCGCAGGCGGAGGCGCGGTCGATGATCGTCGAGCGATTCGGTCCCGAGTACGTGCCGCCCGAGCCCAACGTCTTCAAGTCCCGGGCGAAGAACGCCCAGGAAGCGCACGAGGCAATCCGCCCCACTTCGGTGTTGCGCTCGCCGTCGCAGCTGCGCGACAGATTGAGCGCCGAACAGCTCAAGCTCTATGAGCTGATCTGGCGTCGCTTCGTCGCCAGCCAGATGGCAGCTGCTATCTACGACACACTGTCAGTCGACATCGAGGCGGGCTCGCCCCGCGGTCCCAAGCCGTACCTGTTCCGGGCAAGCGGCTCCACGATCCGGTTCCCTGGCTTCCTTGCCGTGTACAGCGGAGGCGCATCGGGCCCGGGCGAGAACGGATCCGGCGATAAGGAGAACGGCGCCAACGGCCGGAACGGCGCCGATTGGTCGAAGTCGGAGTCCGAGGGCGATGGCTCCGCCACGCAGGCGGCCGCGGCGCAGTCTCAGCCGACCATTCCGCTGGACCTGGTCGAGGGGGAGGTCGTCGATCTGTTGCGCCTGATCCCGGAGCAGCACTTCACGCAGCCGCCGCCCCGTTACACTGAAGCCTCGCTGGTCAGGGCACTCGAGGAGTACGGTATCGGCCGGCCCAGCACCTATGCGAGCATCCTGTCGACGATTCTCGAACGAGACTACGTTGCGCGCGTCGAGAAGAAGCTTGCGCCCACGGAATTGGGCTTCACGGTGAATGATCTGCTGGTCAAGCACTTCGATGCGGTCTTCAACGTCGGCTTCACGGCCCAGATGGAAGAGTCGCTGGACAGCATCTCCCGCGGCGAGTCCCAGATGACGCCCGTCCTGCGCCAGTTCTATGATTTCTTCGCCCCCCAGCTGGAGAATGCCGAACGGACGATGGAGAAGGTGTCGCTGGAGTCCGAGAAGACCGGCGAGCTGTGCCCGGACTGCGGGGGTGAGCTCGTCATCAAGCAAGGGCGCTACGGCCGGTTTGTCGGGTGCAGCAACTATCCCACCTGCCGCTTTACGAAGCCGTTGGTTGCGAAGGTGGGCGTCCTGTGTCCGAAAGACAAGGGCGAGATATTGGAGCGACGCACCCGGACCGGGCGGATCTTCTATGGGTGTGCCAACTACCCCGCGTGCGACTGGACGTCGTGGAAGCGACCGGCCACACAGCCCTGTCCGCAGTGCGGTGGTTTGATGGTGATCTCCGCGAAGGATACCGCGGAATGCACGGTGTGCGGGGCACGCGTGAAGCTGTAAGACGGCCCTACGCGCCAGGATGAGAGCCGTGGCAATGCAGGAAGCGCTGGATCGCTATGTCAGGCATCTTGTGGCCGAGCGCAATGCCTCCCGGCACACGGTGAGCAATTACCGTCGGGAGATCCTTCAATTCATGGCGTTTGCCCAGGCACATGGCATAGCCGGGTGGTCCGAGGTGACTCCGATCCTGCTCCGCCAGTGGCTCGCGGCGCTGCATGCACACGGGTACGCGAAAGCCAGCGTGGCGCGCAGGGTTTCCGAGTTGCGCGCGTTCTATACATTCATGCGCCAGAACGATCTGCTCGACGTCAATCCGCTGCAGGCGATCCTGGCGCCCAAATTGCCGCATCGCCTTCCGAGGCCACTGACGCGCGAGGAAGTGCTGGCGCTGCTGGACGCGCCGAGCCTGGAGACTCCGCAGGGCCTGCGGGACCGGGCCATGCTCGAGCTGCTCTATGGCGGCGGGCTGCGGGTGAGCGAGCTGCTGGCGCTGGATGTCACCGATGTCAGCCTCGCCGAGGCGCAGCTGCGCGTGAGCGGAAAGGGCGCGAAGGAACGTATCGCGTTGATCGGCGGGCCGGCCGTTGCCGCGCTGAGCAGGTATCTCGATGAGGCGCGGCCCGGCCTTCTCGCGGCGGCGGAGCAATCGGGCGGGCGCACGCGTGCCGGCGGCGGGTGGTATTCGAAGCGGCCAACCGCCTTGTTTCTGAATCGCTTCGGGCAGAGGCTGTCAGTGAGCATGTTCACCAGGTCTTTCTCGGCCTATGCGAGGATGGCGGGCATCGAGCACACCGTCACGCCCCACATGCTTCGTCACAGCTTCGCCACCCATCTCCTGGACGGTGGGGCAGACCTGCGCTCGGTTCAGGAGCTGATGGGCCATGAATCGGCCAGTACCACGCAGATCTACACGCAGGTCAGCCAGAGACAGCTTCGCGATACCGTCCTGAGATCACACCCGCGGGCGCGCAAGCACCCGTGAGATAAGGAGCAACGATGTCCAACACCCTCCAGATCGCCGCCCGACTCGACCGGGTGCGCGAAGCGATGCGCCAGGCTTCTGCGGAGGCGCTTCTCGTCACTCAGCCTGAGAATCGCGGGTACCTCAGTGGCTTCACTGGGTCCACGGCGGTGTTGCTGATCACCGCGGAGCGCCTCTTCATCGCGACGGATTCCCGGTATTACGAGCAGTCCACCATCGAATGTCCCGATTTTGAGCTTGTGCCGGTCACGAAGAGCTTCGGGGATACCCTGCCGGAACTCATCGCTGGTTCCGGAGCCAAACAGGTGGCCTTCGAGTCAGATCATGTGACCTTCGCGGATGCGCAGGCATGGATGGCGGCAGTTCCCGGGGTCGAGTGGCTCCCCACTAAGGGCATGGTCGGTGAGTTGCGGGCCATCAAGGATGAGATGGAGATCCAGGCACTGCGGGATGCCATCGCCCTGGGCGATGAGGCGCTGATGGCCGGGCTGGCACAGGCACGGCCCGGCATGCAGGAGGTCGAGCTGGCCTGGATCATCGAGAGCTACATGCGCACCCACGGTGCAGAGGGCATCGCCTTCGACCTCATCATCGCTGGTGGGCCGAACGGCGCGCGGCCCCACGCACGGGCAAGCACAGATCCGCTGGAGGCCGGCGTGCCCATCGTCATCGATATGGGCGCGCAGCTCCGTGGCTACTGCTCGGACCTGACGCGCACGGTCTGCCTCGGACAACCGCGCGACCCGGATCGCTTCTGGACCGTTTATAATACCGTTCTGCGGGCTCAAACGGCTGCCGAGGCAGCCATCAGGCCCGGCATGATTGGCTCAGAGGTCGATCAGGTGGCGCGCGCCGTCATCATTGAGGCCGGTTTCGGCGAGAACTTCGGCCATGGCCTGGGCCACGGGGTCGGTCGCGTGGTTCACGAGCAGCCCTCCCTAGGAAGGGTGTCGACTTCGGTGCTTCGCCCCGGCATGGTGGCGACCGTTGAACCGGGCATCTACCTGCCGGGCTGGGGCGGTGTACGCATCGAGGATATCGTCTTGATCACAGAGAATGG
Source organism: Anaerolineae bacterium (assembly GCA_040766655.1). GTDB lineage: Bacteria > Chloroflexota > Anaerolineae > CG2-30-64-16 > CG2-30-64-16 > JALOOB01. The sequence goes on along the minus strand of JAXGQB010000014.1, from coordinate 7,166 downwards.
CGCAGAGGTCCTGTCCAGTGCGCCCAAGGACCCGATCATCTGAGTGTCTTCAACCCGTAGTCCATCTGTGCAGGAGGGCAAGATGAACCGAAACGAACGTCCCTGGTACTTTTGGCCCCTTATTGCTTTCTTTGTCGGCCTTCTGATCGGTTGGCTGGTGATCGGCTGGGGATTATGGCCGGTGACATGGACCAACGCACTGGTACGGGACTTGCGGCCGGATCTCCGCAACGACTACGTCGCGATGGTTGCAGAGTCGTTCGCCCAGACACGCAACATCGATGTCGCAGGTGAACGCCTGTCCGGATGGACCGACGAGGAGCGCGCGCAGTTATTCGATGAGGTGGGCACCGTCCTCGCCGCGCGCGACCCCCAGGGCGCACGCAACCTGCAGGACTTGAGCATGGCCCTGGGCGGTACGCGGGGGACCGGGCCGGAGCCATCGCCACAGGTGACCACCCAGCCACAGCCAACACCGACCAGCAGCACGCCTCCGGCCGAAGATGGGATCAACCTGGGCGACATCTGCACTGCGGGCCTGTTCGTGCTGCTCGCACTCGGTGCACTGGTGGTGCTGATCGTGCTCTTCAACCGCTGGCGCCGGGCGCAGCGAGAGGGGGAAGGGCCGATGGATGCGCCGGATTTCGATGCGTCGGACCCCTCGATGTCGGTGTTGGCGGATCGCGAGAAGGGACGCTGGCCTTCGACGGGAGAGCCATGGGCTGAAGTCGAGCCACGACCGGTTGCAGGGTCGACCGTTAAACCTCGCCGCTACACCGATCTTGACGAGGATCGCATCGCTCCGCCCGCGCCCGTCGTTTCCGCGGATCGGGACGTGAGCTCCGTGCGGCCGATTGGCCCTGTTCCTCGTGTTTCCGAGCCCCAAACGCCCGCGGACCTCCGCGGCGCGCCGAAGCCGCCCCCGGCTGAAGAGCGACCCAGAACCGAGATCATCAAGCTCGACGAAAACGTCGCGGTCTATCAGATGGGCGAGCCGGACTATGACGAGGCGTTCGACATCAACGACCCCACCGACGGCTACATGGGGCAATATGGGCTGCAGCTTGTCGAGCCGTTCGGCAAAGAACGGGACCAGGCCGTTGCCCTGCAGGTCTGGCTGTGGGACTCAAGCGACCCGTTCACGCAGACCGCGGTGCTGATGAGCGAGGGCGCGTACAGAGACACCAGCATCCGGTCGCAACACATGGGCGAGCATGAGATCATCGGCGTGCGTCCGGGCAGCGAGTTCGAACTGAGCAGCCACAACTTGCTGCTGCGCGGGCGGGTGGAGAAGGCCACTTATGCGGAGATGGAACCGGTGCGCGGCGTGTTCGCGGAGCTGCACGTCAAGCTGACGATCTACCGCCGGGGCTAGGCCCGCCAGCCATGGCTCAGACCCGGGTGTCCGGGTCGAACAGGCGTTGGTGTTCCAGGATCGCGAAGCGATCCGTCATGCCGGCAATGTAGTCGCAGATGAATCTCTCCGGGGCGTCAGCCCCGGAGGCCATTCGTGCTTGAACCTCGCGAGGCAACTGGCGAGGTTCATCGCGATAGGCATTGAACAGCGCGGTGAGCAGTTGGTTCGCCTTGTACGACATCCGCATGACGCGCGGGTGGCGATAGAAAGCCCGCATCAGGAAAGCCTTGAGCTCGTGATTGAGCTCCAGCACCTCCACTGAGAACCGGGCCACGTTACGACCCGCATCCCGCACGCTCTCCACCGACCCAATCCTGTTCTCAGCCAGGGCCTCGGTCGTGGCGTTGATGGCGTCCGTGATCTCGAGGCCGATCAGTCGCCGGATGACCCGCGCGCGAGTCCGATCCTCCAGGCGGCAGCCCGGCGCCAAATCCAGGCCGGCCGTGGCCACCTTCCAGATGCTCAAATCCTGCACTTCGGGGAAGTCCAGCAGCCCGCTGCGCAGGCCATCCTCCAGGTCGGCCGCATTGTACGCGATCTCATCCGCCAGATTGCTGATCTGGCATTCCAGCGTGCCGGCCTTCTCCGGCTCATACCCGGCCGCATCGATCACATCGTAGTCCGTGTCGTGCTTGACCAGACCCTCACGCACCTCGTACGTGAGGTTCAGGCCCGGGAACTCCTCGTACCGATCCTCCAGCAGCGTGAGGATCCGCATTGTCTGCCGCTGGTGGTCGAATCCCCCGTGCGCCTGCATCAGCTGGTTCAGCGTTGCCTCGCCCGTGTGGCCGAATGCGGGGTGGCCTACGTCGTGCGCGAGGCAGATGGCTTCGGTCAGATCCTCGTTCGCGCCCAGCGTGCGGGCGAGGCTCCGGCCGATCTGCGCGACCTCGATCGTGTGCGTCAGCCGGTTCCGATAGTGATCGCCTTCATGGTAGACGAACACCTGTGTCTTGTAGTTGAGCCGGCGAAATGCCGCAGTGTGGATGACGCGGTCCCGGTCACGTTGGAAGGCCGTCCGATACGGTGGCTCTTCTTCGGGGTAGGCGCGGCCGCGCGTGGCACCGCTCAGCGCGGCGTAGGGGGCCAGCGTCTCACGTTCACGAGCCTCCAGCGCTTCTCTGCTCAGGTACACGAGGCACCTCCGGGGCGGGCCATCAGCGTGGCTGATGGACTTGACTCACGCCTGCTCCTGCAGCCATTCCAGTTGGTCGGCCAGGGAGGCGAACTCCGTGAGGTCGATCTCCTCGCATCGGGAGGTGGCAGCCTGCTCACGGACGGCCGCGGTCAGCCGCTCGAGATCGCCCTGCGACAGGTCCGGCACGCGTGCCATTGCGGATCGGACGATGAGGGGCGGCTTGACTCTCGTGCCATCGTACGGCGCGGTCGCGTCTTCGCTGCCGTCTGCCGGATTGTGTGCCGCGAACGTCACGAGCGCCAGGCGCCCATCCGCCTTCTGTTTGGTATAAAGGCGGTGGCGTAACCGTGTGGGATGGCCGGCGTCCCAGAAGCAATACAGCTTCCAAAGTCTTTCCCCGGGCTGAATCTCGAGCAGGTCCGCCTCGACCAGGTCGGCCAACACCTCGTGCGCGCCAGTCCCGTCGCAGCGGGATGATCGGTTTCCGTTCATGACTGTCTCAGTGCAAGTCCCTTTCAGTGATCGATGACGTGAGTTTACCCCGTGCCCCGAAGGCGTGTCAAGCACTGCTCTGACGCCTCTGTGGAGCGCCAGCCACATCCAGCCTGCAGCTGTTTGACCTGATGCGCGGCGGGAGGCTATACTGGCGCGAGCCTGGACCGACCCTCGCACGAGCGGCTGAGCGAGGGCATCGCGATCGATGAAGGAGTCGTGCGTGGCTGCTGCGATCCTACCCGGACTGGAGACGGATGAGTTCCGGATCCTCGTCAGCCGGTGCATCCACTGTGGCCTGTGCCTGCAGGCGTGCCCGACGTACGAGGTGTTCGGCACGGAGATGGACGCGCCGCGCGGGCGCATTGCGCTGATGCGGGCGGCCAGCGAGGGAAGAATCGAGCCCGAGGCGCTGCGCGATGGCTTTGCCCAACACATCAACCTGTGCCTCTCGTGCCTGGCGTGCCAGACGGCCTGCCCCTCGGGCGTGGACTATGCCCGGCTGATCGAGACGACGAAGATCGCGCTGGAGAGCACCCGGCGCCGAAAGGCGCCTGAGCGCGTCATCCGCTGGCTGGCGTTGCGCCAGGCGATGCCCCACGTGGGCCGGCTCAAGGCGATGGCGCGGCTCCTCTTCGTGTATGAGAAGCTGGGGGTGCAGAAGGTCGTGCGCGGCCTGAACCTCCTGCCCAGCCCCCTCAAGGCGATGGAGGCCATCCTGCCCCCGATCAAACCCGCATACCGCGATTACGGCGCGCCGGCCCCGGCCATCGGGGCGCGCCGTGGCAAGGTCGCCTTCTTCATCGGCTGCATCCAGGAGGCGTTCCTGTCGTCCGCCAACGAAGCCTCCATCCGGGTCCTCCAGGTGAACGGCTACGAGGTGCACTTCCCCCGCGGCCAGACGTGCTGCGGCGCGGCCCAGCTCCACATCGGCGAGGTCGACCTGGCCCGGGAGCTGGCGCGCAAGAACATCGATGCCTTCCTGGCAGAAGAATACGAGGCCATCATCAACGACGCGGGCGGGTGCGGGGCGACGCTGAAGCAGGAGTACGAGGGACTGTTCCTTGACGACCCCGTTTACCGCGAGAAGGCCCGCCTCTTCAGCTCGAAGGTCAGGGACATCAGCGAGTTCCTCCTAGACAACCTGCGCGAGCGCCCACAGGGGGAGATCAGGGCCCGCGCCACCTACTCGGACTCGTGTCACCTGCGTCACGCACAGGGGATCGTGAAGCAGCCGCGGATGTTGCTGAGGTTGATCCCCGGGCTGGAGCTCGTCGAGTTGCGCCAGCCGGATCGCTGCTGTGGCAGCGCGGGCGTGTACAACATCGTCCACGCGGAGACGGCAGACCAAGTGCTCGACGCCAAGATGGCCGACATCGCGGCCACGGGCGCCGGCATCGTCGCGACGAGCAACACCGGCTGCCACATGCAGCTGGTCGCCGGCGTGCGCAAGGCCGGACTGGACGCCAGGGTCATGCACGTCGTCGAGCTGCTCGACCTCTCCTACCGCAACGGAGGGCAGTACCATGCGCATTAAGGCCGACCTCGCTGGGCTGGCGGCCCTCGTGGCGCCCAACCAGCTGCTCACCAGCCCGCTCGAGCTGCTCACCTATGAGGCTGACGCGAGCCTCGATCGCGGCGCGCCCGACGCCGTGGTCCTGCCGCGGCGCACGGAGGAGGTGGCCCGGGTCGTGCGATGGGCGGGCGCCGCGGGCGTGCCCGTCATCGCGCGCGGCGCGGGGACGGGACTCTCCGGGGGCGCGGTGGCCGAGCACGGCGGGCTCATCCTCGCGTTCTCCCGCATGAACCAGATCCTGGAGTTCGACGAGATCGGTCGCAGCGTCGTGGTGCAGCCGGGCGTCGTCAACCTGGTCCTGGACGAGCACGTCAAGACGAGAGGCCTCTACTTCCCGCCCGATCCGGCCAGCGGCCGCACGGCAACGATCGGGGGGAACATCGCGGAGAACGCCGGCGGCCCACACTGCTTCAAGTACGGCGTGACCACGAACTACATCACGGGACTCGAGGTTGTCCTGGCGGACGGCACCGTGGTTCGACTGGGCGGGCGCGCGGTGGACACTCCGGAGTACGACCTGGTGGGCCTGATGACCGGCAACGAGGGAACGCTGGGCATCATCACCGAGGCGAGCGCGCGCCTGCTGCGCGATGCGCCGGCCATCATGACCGCGCTGGCCGCGTTCGATTCGGTCGAGGCCGCAGGCCGGGCGGTCTCGGCCGTGATCAAGCGCGGGCTCGTGCCGGCCACGATGGAGATGATGGACCGCAAGATCATGGGCATCCTGGAGGACTACGCGCACGCCAGACTGCCGGTTCACGCGGGTGCTGCGCTCATCATCGAAGCCGATGGCTACGAAGGCAGCGTCGCGCCGCAGATGGACGAGATCGCGGCAATCCTGAGCGAGCACGATGCCCGTGAGATCCGCATAGCCCAGACGGCCGAGGAGCGGGACCGGATTTGGTACGGGCGCAAGAGCGCCGCAGGCGCGATGGCGAGGCTGGCACCGGCGTACTACCTGGTGGATGGCACCGTGCCCCGTTCCGTCCTGGCCGCCACGCTCGCGGAGATCAACGCAGTGGTGGAGGCCGCAGACCTGCGGGTGGGCTACGTCTTTCACGCGGGTGACGGCAATCTGCATCCCTTCATCCTGATCCCGGACCCCGCGGACCCGGCGCTGATGGCGCGCGTGCTGGCGGTGGGACATGACGTCATGCGGATCTGCGTTGAAAAGGGCGGCAGCATCACGGGCGAACACGGCGTCGGCAGCGAGAAGCGTCACTACATGCCGCTCATGTACGCTTACGACGAACTGGACGTCATGCAGCAGATCAAGGACGTGTTCGATCCCGGGCGCCTGCTGAACCCGGGCAAGATCTTCCCGAAGGAATGGCCGGCGCCACTGGCGCGGCAGCCCCTTGCCGTGCCGCCGTCTTCCCCCTATGCGCCGCAGACCGCGCAGCATGCTGGAGAGGCCGTGCGGGCCTGGGTTGCAGCAGGCAGGCGCATCACGATCGAGGGCGGCGGCACCAAGGCCGCGGCCCGACAGGAAACCGACATCATCCTCTCGACCGCGCAGTTGTGCGGCATCAGGAATTGTTCGGTCGACGACCTGGTGGTGACTGCGGGCGCGGGGACGCGCCTGGCCGACCTGCAGGCCGAGCTCGCCCGCGACGGGATGTGGGTGCCCCTCGCCTCGCCGTGGGCCGCGTCTACGCTCGGCGGCATCGTGGCCGCCAACTTCAATGCGCCCCTGCGCATGCGTTACGGCAACGTCCGGGACATCCTGCTCGCCGGCTCGGCGGTCCTGCCCGATGGCCGCGTGATCCGCGCGGGCCGGCCCGTGGTCAAGAACGTGGCCGGCTACGACCTGCCCAAGCTGTTCGTCGGGTCATACGGCACGCTCGGCCTGCTCGCGGATGTGTCGCTGAAGCTGGCGCCGCTGCCGCGAGCGCGCGAGAGCCTGATCGTGCCGCTGGACTCGGTGCAGGAGGGAATGCGCTGGGGCCGGGTGCTCCTGCGGGTCTGCCTGGTGGCGTCCGCGCTGGTGCTGTGCAGCGGCAGCTGCGTGCCCCGCGTGTCTGCGCCGTACGCCCTGATCTACACCGCCGAGGGGATGCCCGAGGATGTGGCGGCCGAGATGGCGCAGGCGGAGGCGGTGCTGCGCGCGGCCGGCGCGCACCCGTCGCGGCAGAGCGAAGCACCGTCCGGGAGCGAACTCTGGGCCGAATGGCTGGGGGCAGCCGGCCCAGCGCTGACCGTGCGTGCTGGCGTGGCGCCGAAGGACATGGCCCGCCTCGTCGCTGCCGTGGCGCCGTCCGTCCCGAACGCGGCGTTCTTTGCCGACATCGCCAGCGGACAGCTCTTCACCCGGGGCGTGCCGGTCGAAACCACGCGGGCGGCCGCGTTGCCACTCGGGGGCTATGCGGTCGTCGTGCGCGGCGCGGCGGGCGTGTCGGATCGGTGGGGCTATCGGCCGGAGTCGCTGGACGTGATGCTGGCGCTCAAGCGGCGTCTGGACCCGGCCGGGCTGTTCAACCCGGGCGCGTTCATCGTGTGATGGCTCAGTAGTCTAAAAGATTAGATTCTGTCACCCTGAGCGC
>JAXGQB010000013.1:0-199992 GCA_040766655.1 Anaerolineae bacterium | reverse complement strand
TTCCAGGTCCTTCTGATAGAGGCCGTATACCTGGCTCCCGATCAGGCTGACGGCGGGGAACTCCATCCCCTTGAAGGTCAGCGGCGCCTGGACGATGGCCATGTCACGGTACGGATAGGGGCCGAACCGGTCGCTGTAGACCTGCAGCGCTGCGACAGCGTGGTAGAGCCCGGTGCGTGCCGCATCCGCATTCTCCGAGGTGAAGTAGGAGCGCACGCGCGTGCCCAACGATTCGAGTTCCATGATCTGGAACCTGGGACTGAGCAGCGTCGTGAACTCCCGGGCCGGACCGAGCGCGTAGCGCGCGGTCGTCCAGCCGAGCGCATCCGTCGTGCGGGTGATCTCGGTGCCGGTCGCCACGATCACCTGGTCTGCGGGGAAGATCAGATTCACGTTATAGAGCGCGGCATCATGAAAGCCGACATCGCCCTGCGGATGGGGGACGTCGAGCGCCCACTCGTCTCCGCGCCGGGCCGCCAGGATGGGATAGAAGCCGGTGAGGGATGTGATGTCCTCGTTCTGCCCGAAGATCGTGTACTCGCCGAGCTGGCTCTGGTGCACGATCTTCCCGCGGTAGGAGAGCCAGACGTGCGTGCGCGCGCCACGCTTGAGCGGCTCTGGCAGCACCACCTGGACCGCCGTGCGCGAGTCGTTGGGCGCGAAGTTGACCGTCGTGTCATTGACCCGCGCGCCCGTCACCTCCAGGCTGCCGCCGAAGAACTGCAGGTTCGGGTAGGTGCGAAAGTATAGCTCCTGCAGCGGAAGGGTGGACGAGATGGTCAGATCCAGGTCGAGAGAGCCGGTATAGACGCGCGCAACAGGATTGATCTGCACCGTCATGCTGTAGTGGGGCATCGCCCCCAGCTCATCGTCCGTGACCGCGGTCGTGGGCGCCCAAGACTGCCGGATCTCCACGTACGGATCGGCCGGTTCCTGGAGCAGCGTGCAGGAGGCCAGAAGCAGCGCGGCGAGGACGGCGGTGACGGCCAGTGCCAGCGCCGGTGCAGCCGGTCGAAATCGATGGGCTGGTCCAACCGCTGACCCGCGCCGATACTCACCCATGGGGGCCTCCTGGCTGTGGTGCAGAGATAAATAGAGTATATCATAAAGTTGACAAGGCCAGAATCAACGAGGACGGGTAGAAGGGACTGAAGATGTACGGGGAAGTGCAGGCATTCTGAGCGGAGCGCAGCGCAGTCGAAGAACGCCTGCGCCCATGCGATCCTTCGACTGCGGCCCTGCGGGCCTCCGCTCAGGATGCTCAATGTCGGCTATTTCCGGCCCGCCGGCTTGCCTGTTGCCGCGCAAACGGTGCTATAATGGCTGCACAATACCGATGGAGTTCGCCATGCCCCTCTCTCTTCCCGAAGTGGAACACGTCGCAACACTGGCCAAGCTGGATCTGACCGAAGAAGAGAAGACCTTGTTTCGGGAGCAACTCTCCGCCATCCTGGACTACGCGGCCGCCGTGCAGCGCGTGGACACCTCCGATATTCCGCCCACCGCGACCGTTCTCTCCCTGCGCAACGTGATGCGTGAGGACGACGTCCGGCTCTCCCTGCCCGTGGAAGATGTGCTTGCAAACGCGCCCGAGGCGCGCGACGGGTTCTTTGTCGTCTCCGCCATCCTGGGGAAGAGCTGACCTCATGTCGTTGCCCGCCCTGACCATCCACGAAGCCGCGCGGCTCCTGGCCGCGGGCGAGATCAGCGCGACCGAGCTGACCGAGGCCGTGCTCGATCGCATCTTCAGCGTGGACAACGCGATCAAGGCCTACCTGACCTTGACGCCCGAGCTGGCCCTGGAGGGTGCGCGGGCGGAGGACATGAGCCTGGGCGAGGCCCGCCGAAACGGCACGACCGCAGACCTGCCACCACTGACCGGCATCCCGTTTGCGATCAAGGACGTGATCACGGTGGAGGGCGTCCCGCTGACCTGTGGCTCGCGCATCCTGGAAGGCTATCTCCCACCCTACGGCGCGACGGTCGTCGACCGTCTTGCCGCAGCCGGCGCGGTGATCCTCGGCAAAACCAACACCGACGAGTTCGCGATGGGGTCCAGCACGGAGAACTCCGCATATTTCACCACGCGCAATCCGTGGGACCTGACCCGCGTGCCGGGTGGATCGAGCGGCGGCAGCGCAGCCGCGGTGGCCGCGGACCTGTGCCTGGCTGCGCTGGGCAGCGACACCGGCGGCAGCGTGCGCCAGCCCGCCAGCCTCTGCGGTGTGGTCGGGCTGAAGCCCACCTACGGCCGCGTGAGCCGCTACGGCCTGGTGGCCTACGCGTCGTCCTTCGACCAGATCGGGCCCTTCGCCAAGGACGTGACCGACGCGGCGATCATGCTGTCGGCCATGGCGGGCCACGACCCATCCGACAGCACCAGCCTGCGCGACCCCGTGCCCGACTACAGGGGCGGGTTGCAGCAATCGGCCGCGACGTCCCGGCCGCTCGCGGGCGTGCGGGTGGGGGTGCCCGGCGAATATTTCATCCCCGGCATGCAGGCCGAGGTCGAGACCGCGGTGCGCAAAGCGGTCGGCGTGCTGGAGGGACTGGGCGCGGAGGTGCACCCGATCTCCCTGCCGCACACCGATCTGGCCCTGCCCGTCTACTATCTGCTCGCGTCAGCGGAGGCCTCGGCCAACCTGGCGCGCTTCGACGGCATCCGTTACGGCCTGTCCGAGCGGGGCGAGTCGCTGTGGGAGACGTACCTCGAAACGCGCAGCAAGGGGTTCGGCCCCGAGGTCAAACGCCGCATCATGCTGGGCGCCTATGCCCTCAGCGCGGGCTACTATGACGCCTACTACCTCAAGGCGCAGCGGGTCCGCACGCTGATCAAGGCCGACTTCGATACCGCCTTGGCCCAGGTGGACGTGATCGCCTGCCCGACCAGCCCGGTTACTGCGTTCCCGATCGGGGAGCGTGCCGATGATCCGCTCAGCATGTACCTGGCAGACATCTTCACCCTGTCGCTCAACCTCGCCGGCCTGCCCGGGCTCTCGCTGCCCTGCGGGTTCGACGGGCAAAACCTGCCGATCGGGCTCCAGCTCATCACCGGCCCGATGCAGGAGGAGCGCCTCCTCCGCGTGGCCCATGCCTACGAGCAGGCGACGGAATGGCATCTGCGCCGGCCGGTGGTGGGGACGATTGAAGATTGAAGATGGAAGATGGAAGATTGGGGACGGGCGGGTTGCAGGTTGCAGGTTGCGGGTTGCAGGTTGCGGGTTGAAGGTTGAAGGTTGTCGGTCGCAGGTTGGAGGTGGGGGTAGGTGACAGCGGCAAGGGAGAAGGAAAGGGCAACGGGCGTGAGTAGTGATTTTGGACCGTTCGGGGAACGGATGGCCGCGGAGCGTCTGCCGGAGATCGTCATCCGCTCGTTCCGGCATTACTACGAACAACTGGCGGCCGGCGAGACGGGCCTGATCGCGGAGCGCGACATCCGGCCGGTCGAATCGCTGCCCGACCTGGAGCAGCTCCCGGCGGAACTGGCAGAGGTTGGCCGCGCGGCGCTGCCCAGGACCGTGCTCCTGAAGCTGAACGGCGGCTTGGGGACGGGCATGGGCCTGGAGCGGGCCAAGACGCTGCTGATGGTGCGCGAGGGCCTCACCTTCCTCGACATCATCGCACGGCAGGCGATCCGCGCGGGCGTGCCCCTGGTGCTGATGAACAGCTTCAACACCCACGATGACTCGCTCGCGGCGCTGGCGCCGTACGCAGAGCTGCACGGCGACATCCCCCTGGATTTCCTGCAGCACAAGGTGCCCAAGGTGGTCCAGGAGGATCTCACCCCAGCCCGGTGGCCGGCCGACCCCGAGCTCGAGTGGTGCCCGCCGGGGCATGGCGACATCTACGCGGCCCTGGTGACGAGCGGCATGTTGGAGACGCTGCTCGGCCACGGCTATGAGACCATCTTCGTCGCCAATGCCGACAACCTGGGCGCCACGCTAGACCTCAAGTTGCTGGGCTACTTCGCGGATCAGCGCCTGCCGTTCCTGATGGAGGTCGCGGACCGCACGGGCGCGGACCGCAAGGGCGGCCACCTGGCGCGGCGCACGGGCGACGGCCGGCTGGTGCTGCGTGAGTCGGCGCAGTGCCCCGAGGAGGACAGCGATGCATTCCAGGACATCGAGCGGCATCGCTACTTCAACACCAACAACCTGTGGATCAACCTGCCCGCGCTCGACGCGCTGCTGCGGCAGCGGGGCGGCCTGCTCCATCTGCCGATGATCCGCAACAGCAAGACCGTGGACCCTCGGGATCCGGACTCGCCCAAGGTGTACCAGCTCGAGACCGCGATGGGCTCGGCCATTGCTGCGTTCGAAGGTGCGGGAGCGCTGCGCGTGCCGCGCACGCGCTTCTCCCCCGTCAAGAACTGCGACGATCTGCTGGCCGTGCGGTCCGATGCCTACGTCCTGACCCCGGAGTGGCAGGTGATGGTCCATCCTGACCGGGCCGGCGGGGTCCCGGTGATCCGGCTGGACCCGCGTTTCTACAAGATGATCGACCAGATGGAGGCGCGGTTCCCCGATGGCCCGCCCTCCCTGATCGATTGTGCGCGGCTCACCGTGCAAGGCGATGTGCTGTTCGGCCCCGGGGTGGTCTGCCGCGGGACCGTAGAGGTGATCAACCCGAACGAGACACAGGTGAAGATCGCAAAGGAGATTCTGAGTTAGCACACAGGAGGCATTCTCATCATGTCCGATCGTATCTCGCGCCGGGTGGCAACGGTGCCACCGTCCGGCATCCGCAAGTTCTTCGACATCGCTGCGACCATGGCCGACGTGATCTCCCTGGGCATCGGCGAACCGGACTTCGTCACGCCCGAAGTCATCCGCCAGGCCGGCATGGCCTCCCTGACGCGCGGGGAAACGCGCTACACGTCCAACTCCGGCATCCGCGAGCTGCGCGAGGCCATCGTCAACAAGTGGGCTACGCTCTACGGCGTGGCGTATGACCCCGAGACGGAGACCCTGGTCACCGTCGGCGGCTCGGAGGCACTCTACCTCGCGCTCACCGCGATCCTGAACCCGGGCGACGAGGTGCTCATCCCCGAGCCGTGCTTCGTCTCCTATGAGGCAGAGGTCGTGTTCGCGGGCGGCACGCCCATCCCGATCGCGACGCACGTCGAGACGGAGTTCCAGGTGACGGGCGCGCAGCTCGAGGCCGCTGTGACCCCGCACACGAAGGCCATCCTGATCAACTATCCGAACAATCCGACCGGCGCGGTGCTCACCCCCGCCTACAAGGCCGAGGTCGCCGCGGTGGCCGCGAAGCACGACTTGCTGGTCATCTCCGACGAGATCTACGACCGCCTCGTGTATGCGGACGGGCACCTCACCTTCAGCGGCCTGCCCGGGATGCGCGACCGGACGATCATCATCGGCGGCTTCTCGAAGGACTATGCCATGACCGGCTGGCGCCTGGGCTTCGCACTCGGCCCGGCCGACATCCTCTCCGCCATGCGCAAGATCCACCAGTACACCATCATGTCTGCGTCGACCACCGCGCAGGTGGCCGCGATCACCGCGCTGACGGACCCCGCCGCGGAGGAAGCGGTCCACCAGATGCGCGAGAGCTACGATCTGCGCCGCAAGCTGATCCTCGGCGGGCTGCGGAGCATCGGCCTGCCCGCGTTCGAGCCGCGCGGCGCGTTCTACGTCTTCCCCGACATCCGGATCAGCGGGATGACCTCCGATGAGTTCGCCATGACGCTGCTGGAGGAGGAATCGGTGGCCTGCATCCCCGGCCCCGCGTTCGGCCTGGGCGGCGAGGGCTACGTGCGCATGTGCTACGCGACGGCGAAGGACCAGATCGAGACCGCGCTGGAGCGGATGCACCACTTCGTCCAGCGCCACGGATAGGGAAGGCGCATGGCGTCAGAAACACAGATGGCCGCATACGAAGTCATCATCGGCCTGGAGGTCCACGCACAGCTGCTGACCGCATCCAAGATGTTCTGCGGGTGCTCGGCAGATTATGCGGCCGCGCCCCCGAACACCCACGTGTGCCCGGTGTGCATGGCGCTGCCCGGCGCGCTGCCGGTGATCAACCGCGCGGCGGTCGAGAAGACGCTGCTCGCGGGCTTGGCGCTCAACTGCACCATCGCGGAACATGCGGTGTTCGCGCGCAAGAACTACCACTACGCGGACCTGCCCAAGGGCTACCAGATCAGCCAGTACGAGCTGCCCTTCTGCCGCGATGGCTGGATCGAGATCGAGGTAGAGGGCGCCGAGGCCGGGACCAGGCGGATCGGCATCACGCGCGCCCACCTGGAAGAGGACACCGGCAAGCTCGTGCATGCGGCCGAAGGGGGCCGCCTGATGGGGTCGGGCGGCGCGGAGACGCTGGTCGACCTGAACCGGGCCGGCGTGCCGTTGCTGGAGATCGTGACCGAGCCCCACATGCGCTCTCCGGATGAGGCGGTGGCCTACCTGACCGGCCTGCAGCGCATCCTGCGCTACCTCCGTGTGAGCAGCGCGGACATGGAAAAGGGTGCAATGCGCTGCGAGGCCAACGTCAGCGTGCGGCCGGCCGGGGAGGCAGCGTTCGGCACCAAGGTCGAGATCAAGAACCTGAACAGCTTCCGGTCGGTGAAGCTGGCACTGGAATACGAAGTGCGGCGGCAGATCGACGCGCTGGAACGCGGCGAGCGCGTGGTGCAGGTGACCATGGGGTGGGACGAGGAAGCCGGACGCACGGTCCTGCAGCGCAGCAAGGAATCGTCGGACGACTATCGCTACTTCCCCGAGCCGGATCTGCCGCCGCTGGAGGTGGACCGCACGTGGGTGGACCGGCTGGCCGCGGCGATGCCCGAGCTGCCCGGACCGAAGCTGAACCGCTTCGTGAACGAGCTGGGCCTGGATCGCCAGGAGGCGCGCCTCCTGGTCGAGGACCGGCCGATCGCGGCGTACTTCGAGGCCGCGCTCCTTGCGCTGGGCAGGGAAACAGAGCTCCCGCCCCCCGCGGCCGCCAAAACGGTCTCGAACTGGATCACGGGCGAGCTGTTCCGCCTGATGAAGGCGAAGGGCGCGCCCATCACGGCCATCGCCGTGTCGCCCGCGGCGCTGGCCGCGCTCCTTTCGCTGGTCGAAGGGGGCCAGCTCAACCTGAACAGTGCAAAGCGCGTGCTGGGAGAGATGTTCGAGACCGGTCGCACCGCCGCGGACGTCATGGCCGCGCTCGGCCTGACCCAGGTCAGCGATGCCGATGCGCTGCGGGCGATCGTCGACAAGGTCCTTTCGGCCAACGAGGACCAGGTCGCGAAGTACCGGGCAGGCAAGGAGAGCGTCTTCAACTGGCTGTTGGGGCAGATCATGCGCGAGACGCGCGGCAAGGGGAACCCGGCGGTGGTGCGTGAGCTGTTGGAGGCCGCGCTGCGGGAATAGTTCGGCGGCCCAACGATGCGTCTGCGCCAATCGGCCTGCGGCGGCGGTTTGAAACCGCCGCCTGGTATTCCAAACCTGCTGGCGCAGGTTGCGATTCGCGTGCCCGTCCAATATCAGCCGCCGGTTTCCAACCGGCGGCGTAACAACCGGCGCACCCACACGAAAGGCGGACAACGATGGTTGCACAGCTTTCCCGATGGCTCCACCGCGCGTCGCGCCCGTGGGTGACGCTGGCCGCGGCCGTCCTCTTCCTGGTGTTCACACCCCTGGTGCTGCCCGACCAGGCGGCGCGATTCGAGGCGGTGGCCGGTTCGGGCCCCTCGCCCGACCAATCGCTGTTCTACACCCCGGCAGACCTGTATCGCATGGCGGAGTCGTTCGGCGCGGCCGGCCGCGCGGCCTACGTGCGCGCTCGCTGGACCTTCGACGTCGTCTGGCCGTTGGTCTATACAGGAGCGCTTGCGACGGCCATCAGTTGGCTGGCCCGGAAGGCGTTTGCGCCGGACAGCAGGGGACGCCTGCTCAACCTCGTCCCGGTGGCCGGCATGGCGTTGGATTTCGGGGAAAACATCTGCACGTCGCTCGTGATCGGCCGCTACCCGGCCGCGACGCCCGTCGTCGACGTACTGGCGACAGTATTCACGCCCCTCAAGTGGCTGTTCGTCGGCGGCAGCTTTGTGGTGCTGGTGGCAGTCGCGGTCATCGCCCTGGCACGGGCGCTCCGCCGCAACAAGGAACCGGCCTGACGTCGTCCTGCCGGCTCCGGAGTGTCATCTCGGCGGCACCGTGGCCTGCGTCTCGATGGCGCGATCCCACGCTTCGAGCAGACCCGGCAACTGGGCGAGCGAATCGATGACCGCGTCCGGGATGATCTCTTCGCTCTCTTCCGCCCGGTACGGCGACCTCACCAGGATTGCGCGCATCCCGATCTTCTGGGGTCCTGCCACGTCCACGTCAAGCTTGTCGCCGATATACACCGCCTCGGCGGGCGCCACATCGAAGGGGTCGAGCGCCTGGCGGAAGATGCGCTCGTCCGGCTTCACGAATCCGGCGCAGCTCGAGTAGACGCGCACGGGCAGGTAGTCGATCAACCCGTACCGCGTGAGATCCGCGTCATGCATCTCGGGCGCCCACAGCGTGTTCGAAACGAGCGCCAGCTGGCGGCCCTGGTCGACGATCTCCTGCAGCACGCTTGCCGTATCGTCTCCGACAGGGATGACGACGTCAGAAATGGCCTGGTAGTAGGCCGCCATGGCCGCGTCGAACACTTTGTCCGGCATGCGAATCCCCACCGCCTCGAGCCCTTCACGGATGACCATCTCGGCCCGGTTGCTGTGGTAGGTGCGCTTGGACTTGGCCTCCAGCGCCGCGGCCATCCGCACGGTTGCTCGGATCGCCAGGTCGGGGTCGGGCACCTTGACCCCGTGCGCCATGGCGCTCTGGACGAACGCACGCAGCGCGCGGCTGTTGATGGCCTCGAAGGTGTGCTCGGGGGGCTGATCGTAGTGCAGCAGGGTGCCGCCCAGATCGAACAGAACCGCTTGGATGATTGGCATCAGGACTTCTCCATATCGCTACCGCCGGCCGCGCCGGGGCTCAGATAATTCGCAATCTTGCGCAGATTGGTCTGCAGCGGCTCTGCCGTGTCGACCACCAAGCGCGGACCGCCCAGGCGCTCCAATCGGGCGCGGGCCTGTTGGTAGGCATCCGCGTCCCGGGAACGCAGCTCCGGCGGGCCGGCTGCACGACGTTCGAGGCGCTCGCGCAGCAACGCCTCGTCCGTGGTGATACATTCGATCAGCTTGAAGTCCACCTTGACCGCGCGCACCAGGCCCTCGATCGCCTCCTGGAAGGTCCGATAGCCGGCAGGGCTGTCGATCACCACGCTCAGCCCGAGGGTCAGGTTGTCGCGCGCCAGCGGCATGAGCAGCGCATAAGACAGCGCCACCGCATAGTCGGTGATACCCTCCGGCTTCACGTCCCGGCCCACTGCCAGCACGGCGTCTTTAATCGTCTCCTTGCTGAGGTACACCGCGCGCACCTCCCGCGCCACAAACCGGGCAAGGGTGCTCTTGCCTGTGCCCGGCGCGCCGGCGAAGACGACCAGGAGCGGATCGGTCACCTAGAATACCACCCCCAACAGGCCCAGGATCAGGACGAGCAGCGGCGCAATGAACACCGCGGGCAGCAGATTGGCCGCGCGGATCCGCTTGATGTCGAGAAGCAGAAAGGCGATGCTCAGGATCACCACACCGCCGGTGGCCGTCATCTCGATCACCCACGGCGTCTCGCTCGTAACGCCGCCCAGTGCCGCACCGAACAGGCCTGCGGCCAGGCTCAAGCCTCCCTGGTAGCCCAAGACGGTCACGGCCGAGAGCATGACGCCTGCGCCCAGGGACGCGGCCAGCGCCATCGCCGCGAAGCCATCCATCAACGATTTGACGGCAAGCAGGGTGAAGTCCCCCATCAGGCCGTCCTGGATCGACCCCAGGATCGTCATCGGACCGACGCAGAAGACCAGGCTGGCGGTGATGAAGCCCTGCGCGAACGTGCTACGATCGCCGCCGAACAGCCCGCCCAGCCGCGCCTCGGCCCACTTGCCCAATCGTTCGAGCGCATCCTCGATGCGCAGCGCCTCGCCCAGGATGCCGCCGATGAGGATGCTGAAGAGCGGAATCAGCATGTTCTTCGTTCCGATGGCCATGCTGACGCCGATGATCAACGTCATCAGCCCCAGGCCGTGCAACACGGTGAGGCGCATCTTTTCGGGAAGCCGGTTACCGAGAAACGTGCCCAACAGCCCACCGACCACGACCGTTGCGACATTGATGAGGGTGCCTGTAATCATGGGACGAGACCGCTGCTCTGCTGGAGCACGATTCGCCCGCGCCAACGTGCGCGGTGCGGCTCACAAAGCTTCCGATCTGTGAGCATAGCAGATTTCTGCACAGGGAGCAAACACCCATTTAGTCACAAGGGTTGCACAAGGTTGACGCGGAAGCAAAACGGGTGTACAAGAAAGCAGAGACTTGCGAACAGGGATGGAGATGCGCGACGCCGTTATAGCCCTGGCCCGACGACACGATTTCGAGGAAGCCCACTCGCTGCAGGACGAGCGATTGGCCCTGCGCCTGTTCGATGAAACCGCTCGGCTGGGCCTGCATCGACTCGATGAGCCGCCGCTGGATGGGGAGAAGGCGCTCACCCCGCGCGAGATCCTCTCATACGCCGCGCTGCTCCACGACATCGGTTATGTCGAAGGCTACGAAGGACATCACAAGACCGCGTTCCGCCTGGTCACGGCGGAGAAGATCCCGGGGATCGGGAGGCAGGACCGGACGCTGATCGCCCTGGTGGCGCGCTATCACCGCGGCGCCACCCCCGACCCGGAGAAACACGAAGCCTTCGCCGCGCTCTCATCCCAGGAACAGCGCAAGGTCGCACGCCTGGGCGCCATCCTCCGCTTCGCGGACGGCCTCGACCGCAGCCACACGGAGGCGGTCCAGGATCTGCGCTGCGACCTGAAGGGCAACCGGCTGATCGTCACCCTCATCCCCGGCGTGAACGACGAATCGGAGCGCCTGGCCGGCCAGAAGAAGGCCCGCTGGTTCGAGAGCCAGTTCGGCGTCAGGGTCGAGTTGCGGTAGGACAGCCAGCCGGGGCGCAGCGGCCGCGCCCCACTCCAACCTCTGTAACAATGTCAATCGCCGGCGTAGTCCGAGTAGCCGCCCGCAATCTCGCGCGCGGCGCCCTCCTCCAGGACGACCACACGGTCCACGATCCGGTCCAGGAAGTAGCGGTCGTGGGAGATCACCAGCACCGTCCCGTTGAATTCCTCCAGCGCGCTCTCCAGCACCTCGGACGAGGGGATGTCCAGGTTGTTGGTCGGCTCGTCCAGCATCAGAAAGTTCACGTCTGACAGCATCAGCTTCGCCAACTGCAGCCGGCTGCGTTCGCCGCCGCTCAGGTGATGCACCTGCTTCTGCGCGGCATGGTAGTCGAAGAGGAAGCGCTGCAGGATGGCCACCGCGTCGGTCTCGTACATGGGCTTCGTCGCGCGGATCTCCTCCACCAGGGTCCAGTCCCGGTGCAGCGTCTCGTGCTGCTGCGAGTAGTAGCCGATCCTGACGCTGGGGCCTAACTTGATCACCCCGCCATCCGGCTGCTCGAAGAGCGACCGCGAGCTGGTTGCCGCATCGCCGGACGGCTGCAGACCGGCGGTCCCATCCTCGGCCAGGTGGGATGCGCCGAGGATGCACCGGAAGAGCACCGACTTGCCCGCGCCGTTCGGGCCGACCAGCCCGACGCGTTCGCCGTGCCACACCTGGAACGACACGCCTTCGAGCACGACGCGCAGCTCGCCCGTCGCCTCATCCGCGAACCACTTGTCGACGCGCTGCACGTCCAGCACCTTGTTGCTGCCGCGCCAGCCGCCCAGCTCCAGCCGCATGCGGCCCTGCTCCTGCGGCCGCTC
This sequence comes from Anaerolineae bacterium, assembly GCA_040766655.1. Lineage (GTDB taxonomy): Bacteria > Chloroflexota > Anaerolineae > CG2-30-64-16 > CG2-30-64-16 > JALOOB01. Next base: position 188,136 of record JAXGQB010000013.1, on the reverse strand, counting down.
GATCTTGTCCATCCGCTCGAGCATCTTATGGCGGTGCCGCGCCTGGCGCGCGTGGCGCTCGTTCTCCGTGAAGGCGGCCGCCTCCTCGAACCGCTTGATGGCCGCTTCGATCTGCCCGATGCGCTTCTGCTGCGCGTGGTAGAGCTGCTCCTGGCGCAGCTCGGCCAGTTGCTTGTTGATGGCGTAGTTGGAGTAGGTGCCCGGCCAGACCGTGATCTGCCCGCCCACCAGCTCCGCGATATGGTTGACCGTGCGGTCCAGCAGGTACCGGTCGTGAGAGACGATGATCACGCTGCCCGCATAGCCGCGCACCAGCTTCTCGATCCGCGCCTTGCCGTCCAGGTCGAGGTGGTTGTCGGGCTCGTCGAGCAGGAGCACATCGGGCGCCCAGACCATCAGCCGTGCCAGCCCGACGAGCTTCGCCTGCCCGCCGCTGAGGGTCCGGACCGGCTGGTCGAAGGTCTCCTCGCCCAGGCCCAGATCACGCAGCGTGGAGCGCACGCGGTTCTCATAGGTGAGGCCGCCCGCGGCCTCGTACGCGTGCAGCGCGCGGGCGTGGTCGTCGAGCACGCGCGCCAGCCGGCGCTCGTTCCCGAACACCGCCGGGTCACCCATCTGCGCTTCCTTCAGCGTGAGGTCATGGCGCAGCCGCGCGATCTCGGGCGAGCCGGAGAGCGCGGCCTCGAGGACGGTCAGCGCCGCCCCCCCACCTCGGGTGGGGCCCCCACCTGCGGGGGACGTCCCATCTGCGATAGGGGCCCCAGCTCCCGCGGCGGCCTCTCCGGCCAGTGCGTGGGGCGTCACCTCCTGCGGAAGATGCCCGATCGCGAGCCCTTTCAGGCGGAAGATCGTGCCGGCGTCCCCCTGCAGCTGGCCGAGGATCAGCTTGAGGAGCGTGCTCTTGCCGCCGCCGCTCGGCCCGACGAGGCCGATCTTCTGGCCGGCCTGGATCTCCCAGCTAAGGCCGGTCAGCACCGGTTTGTCGAAGTAGGTATGGTGGATATCGCTCAGGTTGATGATGATCGCTGCCATTTACGTTTTGCCTCGCATGGCCCGCCGGGGGCCGGCACAAAAAGACCGTGGACGAAGCGCCCACGGTCACAAGTTGACGTAATATTTCGGTCGTTGGGCGCGCTGAACTAGGACAGCCCTCCCCACGACGCAACGCGAGGCAGATAGACCAGTGATCGGCCAATACGCACAAACAGCATGATTGAAGTATACTTGCGCACTGTGGACCTGTCAAACGGAAAGTAACACATCGATGCCAAATGACTCTCCTGCAGCGGTCGTCGAAGCACTGCGCGGTGCACTGGTGCGGCCGCTGCCCGGCCTGCCCGCCCAATTGGGCATGGCGCCGCGGCCCCGGCCCGGCACGGAGCGCATCCTGGATCCGCTGCTGAACTGCAAGCGCGCAGCCGTGCTCGTGCTGCTCTACGGGCGGGCCGGCGAGACGCACCTGGTGCTGACGCGGCGCACGGAGGCGCTGGAGAACCACCGCGGCCAGATCTCGTTCCCGGGCGGCAGCATGGATCCCGGAGAGGATGCCGTGGCGACGGCCCTGCGCGAGGCGCGGGAAGAGCTGGGCATCGACCCGCGTTCGCTGGAGGTCCTGGGGCAGTTGTCGCCGCTCTACATCCCGCCGACCGACTTCTGCATCTACCCCGTTGTGGCCCACACGTCCGAGGCCCCTGCGTTCGCACCGAGCGAGCACGAGGTGGCGGAGGTGCTGGAGGCGCCGCTGCGTCACCTGCTGGTGCCGGCCACCCGTTGCGAGGAGACGTGGAATCTGCGCGGGGAGTCCGTTTGCGTGCCCTACTACGCCGTAGGCGAGCACAAGGTATGGGGCGCCACGGCCATGGTGCTGTGCGAGTTGTTGGCCCTGTTGGGCGAGGGGTGATCGCGGCGCGTGTTATAATGGGCCCCGTGACGGACGTCACGACTTCTTCTTTGGGGGGATCCGGATGAAATACCGCACCTTTGGCAGGCTGGATTGGCAGCCCTCGGCACTGGGCTTCGGCGCGATGAGGCTGCCGGTGATCGACGCAGACCCGGGCCGCATCGACGAACCGAGGGCGACGAAGCTGATCCGCTATGCCATCGACCACGGCGTGAACTACGTCGACACGGCGTACCCCTACCACCAGGGCACCTCTGAGGCATTCGTCGGCCGCGCCCTCAAGGACGGATACCGCGAGCGCGTGAAGGTGGCGACGAAGCAGCCGTGCTGGCTGGTGAAGGAACCGGCCGACTTCGACCGGCTGCTCGACGAGCAACTGGCGCGGCTTGACATCGCGAAGATCGATTTCTACCTGCTCCACTCGCTGGAGGCCGGCCGATGGCGCTCGGTGCGCGACCTCGGCGTGCTCGACTGGGCCGAGCGGGCGATGGCGGACGGCCGGATCGGGCATCTCGGCTTCTCGTTTCACGACAGCTTCGACGCGTTCAAGGAGATCGTGGACGCGTACGACAACTGGACCTTTTGCCAGATTCAATACAACTACCTGGACGTGGACTACCAGGCTGGCACGCGCGGGCTGAAGTACGCGGCGGACAAGGGGCTGGGCGTGATCGTGATGGAGCCGCTGCGCGGGGGCCTGCTGGCCGGCCGGGCAGGGCAGCGCCCCGGGCGAGGCTTGCCACCCTCCATCCAGGCCCTGTGGGACGGCGCGGCTCGCCGGCGCACGCCGGCCGAATGGGCCCTGCAGTGGGTGTGGAGCCAGCCCGAGGTGTCACTCGTGCTGAGCGGCATGAGCACGCTGGAGCAGGTGAAGGAGAATGTGATCAGCGCGGGCCGTTCGGCGCCCGGCCTGCTCGCCGGCGAGGAGCTGGCCCTGGTCGGCCAGGTGCGCGACGAATACAAGCGGCTGATGCCCATCCCGTGCACCGACTGCAAGTACTGCCAGCCGTGCCCCAACGGCGTGAAGATACCGGCGATCTTCAGCTACTACAACGAAGCGATGATGTTCAACGCGCCGGAGTACGGGCGGAATGCGTACGCCAACTGGCTGTCCGAGGCCGAGCGCGCGGACAACTGCGTGGCCTGTGGGGAATGCGAGGCGCAGTGTCCCCAGCACATCCAGATCATCGAATGGCTGGAGACCGCGGGCGAGTACCTGGCGGTAAGGTAAGCCGCCGCGCGAAGCGCGGGACAGAGAGGTCCCTGCGCGTCAAGATGCAGTATCAACATGCATCGACCGGGTTTGTAGCTCTTTTCTCTTTGTGCTAGAATCCCACTGTTGTCGCTCCTGTCGACTGCCGTTATCTCCGCCGTCGACCTTCTATTGTCGTGCCGAACACATGGGTCCACGTTCTCCTACCAGGCAAGGAGGCACTGTGAAATCTACCGGCGCGCTCCGGGCCGGCATTTACGCCCGGGAATTCTATTCTTACGAAGTCGGACTGGGACGGATCTGCCAGACCCGCTGGCAGCAGGCAGAAGGCCAGATCGATGCCATCGTCCCCTACCAGCCCTCACGACTCAAAGAGTCGTCCCCCCACAAAGCAACGTTGGCTGTCGGCGAGTTGTGCGTGACGTTCCCCGGGAACTCCGACAGTCCGGAGACCCTGCCGATCGAGCTGCCTGCCGGTGAAGCACTTCGGGAGCATATGCACAGCGCTCGCCGCGCGGTGCTGTCCGCAACGTACGAAGTCGCCAAGCCGCAGACCACCCTCATGACTATCGACGCTGAAGTCTTCGATGACGGCGGCGAGTTGCTGAAGCCTCACAACCCGGAGGCATTCGGCAATTCGCTCCACCTGCGCCTCTCTCTGTGGGTGCCCGATTTGTGGCGGCAGTTGAAGACCGACGAGTCGCAGGAGGTGGAACGAATGCTGCTGCAGGGCGATGATCAGCAGCAGGTGCTGCTGCCGCCCCCCACATCGTCGCCCCAAGGCATCGAAACCCTCGCCCAGAACCTCGCAGCGCTTGCCAACACCACCGGCGGCTCCATCTTCCTGGGCACAGGCCGGGGCACAGAGATACGAGGCCTGGCCGACGATTCGCCCGCCACACAGCGCCTCGTTGCCGACCTGCTCATGCGCGCGGCACTGCAATGCGATCCCCCCGTACGATTCGCGCCTCCACGATTCGTCTCAGTCATGAATCACAAGATCGTCTGTCGGGTCGACGTACCGCTGTCCGGAGACGCAGTGCACGAGGTCGGCGGCAAGGTCTATCGTCGCGAAGGCAAAACTAACGCCGAGACGGCAGGGCGCACGCGACCGGCGCATGCCCAGGACTCCCTCAGCGTCTACCTGGATGACATGCTCGACTCGGATGGCAGTGCGCGGCTGCGCAATTCGCCCGATGTCGCGGTGTTGAACGGCCAGAACGGACTTGACGCCCTCCCCATCGGCGCCTACATCTGTGGCCTGCTCAACTCCGAACGGGGACGGGGACGCGTCATCATATCGTTGCCCGCCGACGAAGGCGCTCGCTCGGGCGACGCGTCGCAGGTTGAGGCACGTCTCGAAGAGGAGTTGCGCAGGCTCCATCCGCGACCAGTGGTGTCTCCAGTCCTGACCGCTCAGGCGGGCAACCAGACCCTGGCCGCAGTCGCCGTGCAGAGGGCGGGAATGCCCATCACACTCTATGGGGAAGAGGCTTATGTCTGGTCCGGCACGGCCCTGCAGAAGCTCGATCCAGCGGACACCTATCGCCGATTCATGGCCGGCATGGGCTATGGCGACGCCATGGCAAACGCGGGCCAGGTGCGCCTGGAACACGCCAGGCTGGTGCGAGCGGTTGCGCCGCCGCCCGATGTGCGACAGGGCGTCCGGGGAGAGATGCGAGTGGTGACCGGCCGGACAGGTGAAGCTGTGCCCGAGAACGCTCAAGTCGCCTACGATCACCAGCTTCACGCCGATGTCTGGCAGCCCTGCCTCTTCCAGCGCAGTGCACTAACGGACGGCTACATCCTCCAGCTAGCGGCTCCGCTTCGTTACATTGCCATGGAATTCGATGAAGAAGGACATGTCGTGCCCCAGGAAAGCGCTGATGTTGAGGGGACATTGGTTCTTGCGCTGGACGGCGTACTCGCCTCCGGCACCAAAGTCGCCCGGTGTGAAGACGACGATCGCACCGGCGATGGCCGGGCATGGCTCCAGGAACTTCCCATCTACAAGACCACCTATCTGAATGTCCACTTCCGGGCACAGCTCTACGAAATGTTCGAGCGCCGGCGCCGCGCATCCTACCTCGACTTCTGGGCCCAGGATGTGACACTGGATGAAGAGCGGCTGGATGACGTGGTCCAGACGCTGGCCGATAACGGCTTCCGCATCCAGCGCGTGACCGGGCCCCGGGCAACCGGCCAGGCAGGACGCACGGTCGCCAGCGTGGAAGGCCTCCGCAGCCATGGTCATCGCGACATTCGTCTCATTGCTGAGTTGGAATGCGACAGCCGGCCGGTCACGCGCGAATTGCGTTACGAAGCGCAGAGGATCGACCGGGAGCAGACCCATGCGGGGGCGCTGCACGTACGCGTCGGCCTGTGGGGCGCCGGCGATCGACGTGTAAGCGGCAGCGGAGAACCGCCCGGGGATGACGACGCGCCCATGACGCCAACCCCCGCCTACTATGAGGCTGCGCCTGACGAAATCGCGCAGCTACAGATCGCGATCCATCGCACCCTGAAGCAACGTCTGCTGCACCTGCGCACCGAGTAGAGGAGCCAGCCATGCCCAGCCTCAAGATCGCAGCGCCTCGCATCGAAGCTGACGATGCCTCTCCCATCTTCAGCCACCAGAGCCATGAGCCGGATGTGCATGCCATCTGCCATCATTCGGGAGCCTATCTCACGAGAGGCGAGACCAATCCGCACCCGCGTGCCCTCCTGCGCGAACAGCACGACTTCCCCGGCCTGCCGGCCCTCGACCGATCGTTTGGGGCGGCGGCGCACGCGGGCGAGCATCAGCACCTGTCGTGGAGCCCGGTTGCAGTTCAGGCACTGGGGCTGATACTCTCTGCGCTCCTCATCGCGTTGTTGGTGCGCGCTGTGGCCCGCTACGACGACTTTATGCCGGCCGGCGTTGCACTCATGGGCACCCGGGCGCTGCTGGCCATCGCGGGCCTGGCCGCGGCCGGGCTGTTCGGCTGGGCCCTCGCACTCCTAGCCCAACGTGAAAGCCTGTACCACACGAAAGCCAGGGGACTTCCGCCAGCCGTGCCCGACTATCCGGTCGCGTGCACCTATGAGATCGACGCGACGGAACGGGTGAATATCAACATCGGCAACGGCCTCGACAACATTGCCTCGATCGACGGCCAGGATTGCCGGCTTGACGTACACGTCCAGCCGGAACGAAACGATCTCGAGGACTACGGCAGCTATCGCAGCCAGTACGACGGCCTCCAGGTCGGTGCGCACGTGCGCGCCGGCGTTGTTGCCATCGAGGGGTTGCGCAATGTCGTCACCGGCGCCGGCTTCGAGCACGGGCACCGGATCGTTCTGCGCAAACCTGCCGCCGAGGCCGTGACCGGCGACTCGGTTCACGAGTTTTCCATCTTGGCTCCCTATGGCATCCGGGAGGATGTCCTGCACGAAGGAGACGACGAAGAACGCCGCTGCATCCTCTCCTGCCGGCCGGAGCTCTCCCCCGACAACAGCCGGCGCCTGACCATCTGCTTCGACTGGCGCGGGCCGGCGAACCTGCCCAACCTGGGATTAGACTACTGCCAGCTGGATGTGCCCCGTCAACTGCGGGTGCTGCAAGTCATGGCCGGCCGGTACGATGCCGACGCCAACACCATCGTGTGGCGCAATCTTGCCTTCTCGGACACGGGCCTGAAGCTCGAGATCGACTTTGCCGAACCGATCGTCGAGTACCAGGACCAGCTGGAACACATCACCGGCAAATTCAGGATCTCGTTCGACGGCCTGCTCTCCGGCCTCCAGATCTCGGCCGACCGTGTCTGGACCGCATGGGGGCTCAAGGCCTCAGAGAACGCCGTGATCATCCATCGCCTGTCCGTGCTGACCGGCACGCTCGCGTTGGACCTCAGGCGCCTGGCATACGAACACGAATACGCTGCCGGGGTCAGCCTGGCGTGTGACGGCGCGCCGGATGACGTAGTCGTCAGGGAGATCGCCCGCGTCCTCGAGGACCGGGGCGTCGACCTGGTGCGCATCGTGGAGGCAGCCCCCCGCCTGAACCCGGCCGGGGCACTGAACACAAGCCTGCACTATTGGGAGATAACCGGCCGCGCAGTAGATCAGGACAGGCTGGATGTCTACGACGTACACGTAGTGGTGTCGGGCCATGGCAACGACCCCCTGGCACGCACCCACAGCCGGCGGCCGCCGGCAACACAGGTGGACGTGCGCGTGCGCTGCGCGCACGACCCACGCAACAAGGATACGGCTAAGAAGGCGGAAGACCTGCTGTGCCTGCAGGACAAGGACGGGCTGGACCTCGCAGGCCGCATCGCCGAGGAAATCCGCGCGGCCAGGGCCGCATCTTAGCGAGGATGTGATACGTCGTGCGGCGCATGAACTCGCCGGTCGAGACGCCCCTGGGGGATCTCCGGCTCACGCTCGCTGAGGAGCGCACGGGCCTGGTCCTCTTCGTATCCAATGAGGGGACGACCAGGGCCGATCGGGTCTGGGTGAACTTCCGTCCGCGGAGCCAGGTGGAGGTCAATCCCAGGCAGCTCGGGTTCGGCAGCATCGAGCCCGGACGAACGTCCGCCAGGCAGCGACTGGCAATGGCTTTCCCTCCGGCACTGCAGAACAGCACGCCGGCAGAGGTCTTCCCGGTCTACGTCGTCGAGTTCGAGGTGGTCCTCGAAGCAGCGAAAGAACGGATGATGGGCGCATTCCACATCTCATTCAGATAAGGCGGTAGCGCATGATGACATCTCCGAAGGCCGAATCACTGGAGGAGCAGGGCAGCTTCTGGCCTGAAACCACGCGCGATGAGGCAATCATCGCGCCATTTCCCATCGCCAGGCTTGGGCGCTGGCTGATTCCCGGCGCGGTGGGTGCGCTCCTGCTTGCCATTCTGTTCGTCATCGTCTCCCGACAGGGAGCCAGGACGATCCTCTCCGTGACGTCGCAGGGTGTCCTCATCAGTTCACCGGTTGCGGGCGAGCCGGGTGAACCCACCGGCTTCAGCGGCTGGTCGCTCACACCTGAAGATCACAGCCGGATCCAATCCTCCCTGACTGTGCTGAGCGGCCCCCGTTGGTCGCCCGACGGCCGCCACTACGCCACGACCGTGACCGAAGGCGGCGAACCACAGGTGGCCCTGTTCCGCCGCGGCGACGACGAGCCGACGCTGATCTCGTCGGCAGGCAGCGAGCTCGTCGCAGTGCCGGGCAGCGGCTGGTCGCCCACCGGACAGCACCTTGCCATCCTGGAGTGGAACGAGCAGCGCCGCCAGGTGACGCTGCTCGACCTGGACCTCATGAAGGCCACTCCATTCGACGTCCAGCTCGCACCTGGGGCAGGCATCAGCTGGCACGGCGCCGATGCCTTCCTCCTCGTGACGCGGCGCGAGGTGATCACCCCCGCGCTGGCCCTGGTCTGGCCCACGGGCGAAGTGACCGCCTACGAGCCGCAGGACGGCGCAGTGGGCCGCGCGGATGCTGCCATCTCTCCGGACACCAAGGAGGTCGCCTACATCACCATCTCGAAGGAACACGTGGCCGATGGCGTGCCCGTCGGCAGCCTTTGGACCGCGGACATCAATGCCGGGGGCGCGCGCGAGGTGATCACGAAGGGCCTGAACCTCGCGCCCGTGTGGACGCCGGCGGGCGATGCGATCCTGTTCTCTCGCTACGTCACCGAGACCAACCGAATGGAGCTGCGCCGGGTGATGCCCGACGGCCAGGATGACCGGTTGCTGGGCCCGGGCACGAACCTCGCCTGGCAGCGGCCCTACGATCGCGATAAGATCGTCGCGTGGTCGCCCGACGGGCGGCGCCTCTTCTTCCTGGCCGATGAGCCGCAGGGCCAGGGGGTGTACCTTGCGGAGGCCGATGGCGCCAACGCGGAGCGCCTTGACGTGAACTGCGCCGTGCCGGAATCCGTCGCATGGGCGCCGACCAACCGCGGCCTTGTCATCAGCTGCAGCGATGGCCGGACCTTCCTCCACTGGACCGGCGCGGAGCGGGACGACACCCCGCTGCCGGCCCTGCACCTGCCTGCCTGGCAACCATGAGACGGGAGGGGCGCAGCATGAACGGACGACGGGCGGGAGCCACCCTGCTGATGATCATCGCCGTGGCATTGACGGGCTGCGGCGGGCGCCAACCCGGGCCGCCTCCGACCGTCGGCATCGAACGGCCCACGAGCACGCCCACCGTTCCGCCACCGCCCACGGCGACCACGCCACCGACCGCGACGCTGACCCCGACCGAGACGCCTCCGCCGACCGCCACCTTCACGCCCTCGCCCACGCCCGTTGGGCCCGGTGCGGCGACCGCGACGTACAGCTCGGACGGGGACCTGAACCTGCGGCTCGGGCCGGGCCTGAACTACCCCGTCGTCGGCCGCGCCAAGACGGGCGCCACCTTCCCCGTGCTCGGCCGCAACGCCGGGAGCGATTGGCTGCAGGTCGTGGATGCCGGGGGCACGCCGGTGTGGGTCTCCGCCACCGTGGTGTCCACCGACTTCCCGGTGCCGGCGATCGTCGAGACCGAGACGCCCCCACCGCCGGCCGAGTGGTTGGTGGCCGACAGCGTGCGCGACTTCGCCGCCCCGGGCGCCAAGACGGGCTGGTGGTACGCCAGCTCCCGCTACCAGGGCACGCTGGAAAGCGACGCCATGACGTGGGATAACGGCATCTATCGCACGCCGCGCGGGCCCACCTACGGCGCGCAGGCCGGCTTCAACGAGAACGCCGGCCGTCCCGCGCCGCGCGCGGACATCATGCGCGTTTGGACCAGCGTGTACGAGGGCCAGGTGCAGGTCGCCGGCACCTTCGCCAAGGGCGTCGCCGGGGGCGACGGCGTGGCGCTGCGCATCGTGCTGCGGCGGCCGGGCCAGGACGGCGCACCCGCGGGCGAACAGCAGCTGTGGTGGTGGACCCTGGGCGGCTGGGACACCTATCTCCAGACCTACACGGTCCCGCCGGTGTCCATCCAGCCGCGCGACGAGTTGTACTTCATCCTCTCCGCGCGCAGCAACGACCAAAAGGACGAGACCATCTTCACCGGCACGATCACGCTGGTCGACGCGGGGGGTGCGCTGTATACGCCCACCCCCCTGCCCCCACCGACCGCGACCAACACGCCGGTGACACCGCCACCTCCCATCTGCTACCAGCCGGTGCTGCGCCACTTCGAGGAGCACAAAGGCAGCGCGGGGGAGATCGTCGGAATCGTGCAGGGCGGCGGCGGAAGGGGCTGGGTCATCCACGTCGAGGGGCCGCCCGCAACGAACCAATATCGCCACAATTTCACTATCGCCGCGGATGGCGGCTACGAGGTCACCGCGCTCACCGCGTTTCCAGCCGACGGGATCTACTACACCGTATGGATCCTGGGCGCCAACGTGCGGAGCGGCAAGTACGTCGTACGGTTCACCGATGCCGCGCGCATCCGCGCAGTGATCGACTGGAAGCCGGGCAAGTGCCCCTGATCAGGTTTGGGGAATGACCACGCGAAAGCCCCAATCGGGCGCGCGACCCTCGGGGTAATGCCTGTAACGCGTGGCGCAGGCCATGGCGTGGCGGCTGAAGTAGAATGAGCCGCCACGCAGCGCCCGCTGCGTCTGCGCCTCGTCCGCCCAGTCCGCACACCACTCCCACACATTGCCCGCCATCTGCTCGACCTCGTAGGGGCTGGCGCCCAGCGAGTAGTCCTGCACGGAGCAGGCGCCGCGCAGCGCCTCTTCCGCGCTGTTGCACGCTTTCGACAGCCACCGGTCGCCCCACGGATAGCGCTGGCCCGCCGTTCCCCGCGCCGCCTTCTCCCACTCCGCCTCCGTGGGCAGCCGCACGCCGGCCCAATCGCAGAACGCCTTCGCATCGTGCCACGTCACGTTGACGACGGGGTGATCCAGCAATCCCGGAGGCGGCTGGCCCCCGGGCCAATGCGGCGGCGCCGCACGGCCCGTCTCCTTCACGAACACGGCATACTGTGCGTTCGTGACCGGCGTACACGCGATCCGGTAATCCGGCAGGACGGCGGTCGTGCGCCGCAGGCCGCGCTGCGGCCGGTCCTCGCCATAGATAAACGGCCCCGCAGGGACCAGGACGGGCTCGATCCCCAGCTCGGGCCAGCGCGGCGGACCGGCAGGCCTGGCCGGCGGCTCGGTATGGGGCGGAGAGTCCTCCTGCTGCACCGCCGCCGGCTCTGCGGGCAGCGGATCCTGCGATTCGGCGTGCTCCGGCGAGCCCCGGGAGGGCTCCTGCTGCTCGGCAGTGGCGGACGCGGCCTGCTCCCGGCCGCCTGCACGGAGCAACTCCGCTGCCTCCGCGCCGTCCCACGGCCTGGTTGCGGGCTTCTCCGCCAGCATGCGCGCCAGCAGGTCATCCAGCCACTCCGGCACGCCCTCCCGCAGCGCGCGGACCCGCGTCCCCGGCCTCTGATTGTCGTACAGCCGGTTCGTCAGCATCTCGAACAGCACGACGCCCAGCGCATACACGTCGGACGGCGGCCGCAGCCGGGGCGCATTGTCCGCCTGCTCCGGGCTCTTGTAGCCCGGCGTGCCGGGCTGGAATCTGAGGCCACCGCCCAACGAGTCGAAAGTGTTGCCGCCCGGGGTCTGCGCCAGGCCCAGGTCCGCCACCTTGGCGCGACCACCGCGATCGAACAGGATATTGCCGGGCTTGAGGTCCCGGTGCACGGCCTCCAGATCATGCAGCGCGGCCAGCCCGGCGGCCACCTCGGCCGCAATGCGCACCGCCTCGTCCACCGCCATCGGCTGGCCCGCGGCCCGGTTGCGGTCCAGCCGCGCGGCCAGCGTGCCGCCCTCGCAGAACTCCATGACCAGGTAGAGGACGCCGTCTTCCTCGACGCAATCGTCCACGCGCACCACATTGGGCTGGTTCAGGCGCTTGCCGAGCTGCGCCTCCAGCAGGAACCGATCCCGGTAGCGGTCGAACTGCGTGCTGCCCATTCCCGGCGCGTCCTTGCGCAACACCTTGATGGCCAGCGCCGCGTCCAGCAGCAGGTGGGTGACCAGGTACACCTCGCCGAACGCGCCGCGGCCGAGCAGCCGCTCGACGCGGTACTTGCCGTTCAGGATGAGCTCACCGGGTTGCAGGGTCATGCACGCCTCGCTGTCTGAGTCGATGGGGTTCCTGCCGCCCCACGTGGTGTGGTTATTCCGTCGCTTGGTCAGACGCCATCTTACCCCGTTCGCGCTCGGCGCGCAATTGCATATCGAGGCGCCGCGCCTCAATGTCCAATGCCAACTCCGCTTCGGCGCGCTTCATGCGCAGGTCAAAGAGGCGGCCCTCCTGCTCGTCGCGGCGCCGTATGGCCTTCATCTTCTCCAGCAGCGCCAACCCCAGCTCGGCATCCAACCGGTCCTGCTCCCGCTCGATCGCCGCGATCTCGGCCAGGCTCAAGTGGTCCGCTTCCGGCAGAATCAGCTTCGCAATGCGCGAAGCCGGTATAGATGCATGGTCGATGGTGTTGGCATGCCTGCCAACAGGTTACCAGACTTGCGGCAACTGGTCATTTCACGCGAGATCGGGAGAACCCCTCTTCAGTTGACAAATGCAACCCTGCCCCGACGCGGCGCCCCACTCGGTGCTGAAGCTACATGTTGGGAGATCCACGCGTTCACTCGGAAGTTCGCGCCCGTCACCAGTTGGCTGCCGTGGAAAGGTGTGGTCGTAGAGCCAGACAGCGTCCTGTTTGGCGTCTGCCATCCATTCGGGCGGGATGCGGACCACGTCGGCAGTGGTGTGGTTAATGATGATGTCAGTAGGAGCAGCAGCCGACATGGGCGTAGAAGTCAACCGTGGCGGGCTGCCGTTATCCCCCGCCGGCGCGACACCTTCATCGAAAGATGACGCCGGGTCTACTGCCTATTCCACACAGGGCGATGCTGCCTGGCCAGCGATAAACAGGAACACAAAGACCAACAATCCCGCGCTTGCCGTCGGAGTCTGGTGTGTCTCATTCGGTGCACCTCCTCCAGACATAGAATGCGTTCTACGGTTGGACCAGCGGCCCTCGCCGGGCTCGTGGAGGTGGGGACAGATAAACATCGCAAGCCATCCATGCAGTCTCGCTATCCAGCGGTATCCTGCCCGCCGTCATTCCAACAGACCGGGCAGTCTCTCGCGCCATTTGCAGGTCAGGAAAGTGCTAGACGGTTCCGAGCTAAGGCTTGACGAAGCGAGGTCTCTCCGCCAGGACGACGATCTCCGCAATCTCCGTGCTTCGCGCACTTCGCAACCTTTGCGCTTCCGCGATCAGAACACCCGCAACCATAGGGCGGCGCAGCCCTCCCTTGTAAAGCCTCCCTGGGGGATTGGATTCCATCTCCTTGAGGAACCCTGAGGCTCAGAGGCAAGAATCCCAGCATCAAGGCAAACGGGCGCATCGAAAACCACCCATACTGATGTCAGGCGAGTTGTAGAAGCGGTCAGCCGCCCGGATCTCGTATCCGTACCACGAGCCACCCCGGATGACGCGCATCGAACCGCTTCCAGGGCCCGTTGGATTTTCGTGCGCTGACTCGGCATAGATATCTTCATTCCACCAGTCGGCCACCCATTCGTGCGCGTTGCCCGCCATGTCTAGGGTGCCATAGGGGCTGGCACCGGTCGGGTAGCTGCCTACTGGCGCTGTGCCCTCGACGTGGCGGTTGCGGTTGAAATGGGCTAGAGTCGTATCGGGCCTCTCATTGCCCCACGGCCATATGCGACCATCCGTCCCGCGCGCGGCTTTCTCCCACTCCGCCTCAGTGGGAAGCCGCCGACCGGCCCAAGCGCAGTAGTCAGCGGCTTGATACCAGTTCACGCAAGTGATGGGGTGATCCGACTTGCCGTCATCGCTGTACGTGCACCTATTGTACCAATCCTGAGGGTCGGGGGAGGAACAAGCGCCCTGCGCCACACAGAGCTGATATTGTGCTGCCGTCACCTCCGTCCGATCGATCCAGAACGCGCCCAGATATACTGTGTGCTGAGGACGTTCGTCGTCGTGGCCGTCCTGGTCCTCACGGGTGCCCATCAGAAAGTCGCCGGCAGGTACGTAGACCAGTTCCATACCATCAATGGGGGAAATCATGGTGGAGCCAATGCCCAGAGACGGCGTCGGCGTCAATAGTGGCGGAACAGGCGTCGCGGTAGGGGGAATGGATATCGGCGACGGCGTGGGCAGCTGCGCGACCACCGGCGCATTCCCCGCCGCAATGTGCCGCTCGATCTCCTCCAGCGCGCGGTTCAGCTCCTGGGCCGTCTGCACCGGCTTGTAGAACCCCTGCCCCGCGCGCGCCACGCACAGCAGCTGCTCGGCATCCTCCGGTCGCACGTTCATCCCCACCACGTGCAGGGTGAAGTGCACGCCGGCTGCACGCACTTGATTGACGACCGCACACGGATCCCCGCCGCACGTCTCCTCCCCATCGCTGATCAACACGAGGGCGTTGTTCACCCCATCCGCTTTGGGCAGGTCCTCGACCGCATAGCGGATCGCCTGCGCCAGCGGGGTCATCCCCTGGGCCGTGAAGGCGCTGAGCCACGCCGCAATCGTCTCCAGCTGCCCGGTCTGCACCGGCGCAATCAACTCGATGTCCTGACAGCTGGCATCCTCCCGGCCACGCCAGTCCATGCTGTGCCCAAAGGCGCGAAAGCCAATATGAATCTGCGGCGGGAAGCTGCCCAGGCGAGAGATGAACACCTTCTGCGCCACGTCCCGCTTGCGGGTGTGGTCGGCAAGCTGGCCCATCATGCTGCCGGACGCATCCAGGATGTACTCCACGAAGATGTTCGACGTCAGGTCGGGGGCCTCCAACAGGGGGGATTGCACCTCGATGGGAGGGACCGGCACCGGCGTCGTGACGGGCGTGCCCACGGCTTCGGGCAGGATCGGCGCCACAATCGGCACCTGAAGATCGGGAATCGGAGTGGACGCCGGTTGAGGAACCAGCGTAAGCGGAACCGCCACGGGCGAAGGAGGCGCCAGGTCGGACGGCTCGTTGCTGGAACACGCCGCCAGGCTCACCAGGACAACGGCCAGAATAGCCATGCTGGACGCCACCAGTGGCCTGCGACCGGGGAAGGAGCGTGATGGAGAGGTCTGCATGTTGGATTTCACCGAGTCTGTTGTGGCTGGCTATTGTTGCCGACGTCCGTCAACTGCGTTAATCGGCCTGTCGCAATTTCCACCGCATATATCTGCTCGCCATCATACGAACGTGGGCTAAAGGACGAGAAGAAAACGTATGCTCCGTCAACCGACCACGCCGGCGTACTGTCGTAGATGCCAGGCGTTTGCGTCAGGTTGACCGGGCTCGTACCATCCTGGTTCACAATCCAGATGTCCATATCATCGTATGGACTGCCGTTTGGCCCATATTCTCCTTCGAAGGCGATCTTGCTTCCGTCGGGCGACCAGGCCAGATTCCTGACAAACCCTGAGTAAATGAGTTGAAGGTCCGTGCCATCCGGGTTCACATAATATAGACGATAGTCGTAGTTGACCGCCAATCTATCGCCGGCAGGCGACCAATCCACCGAGATCATGTTCGTGGTCTGTCTCGGATTTCCGGTGGTTATCTGGGTTCGTCTGATCCCATCAGCACTCATTACGAAGGCTTGAACACCCCTTTCAATGCTCTCCCACGAAGTATACGCGATGCTTCGTCCATCCGGTGACCACTTTGCTGAGATGGCTCTGATAGGAGGCTCGAAGAGGATCAGTCTGTTCGGATCGGAAGGTCCGACATAACCCAAACTACCTGAATTGTTACGAGTCAGGAGAACTGCGTTCGATATTGAGGAAATCGACAAGCTGCTTACGTCGCTACCTCCCTCTTGTGCACTCGCCAGGGCCAGGCTTGAGCTCAATGCCTGCTGGTCGGTGCCATCACTGTTCATTGTGAACAGCTCATAGACGCCAGGTTGATCGCGATCCGAGATGAAGACAATCCGTCCTGGCGAGACTGGTGACCTGACTGTGGGCGTGGCTGATGGCAGGGGGGTAGGGCTGATGGTGGGTGCCGGCGCCGGCGTGGGCAGCTCGGCGACCACCGGCGCATTCCCCGCCGCAATGTGCCGCTCGATCTCCTCCAGCGCCCGGTTCAGCTCCTGGGCCGTCTGCACCGGCTTATAGAACCCCTGCCCCGCCCGCGCCACGCACAGCAGCTGCTCGGCATCCTCCGGCCGCACGTTCATCCCCACCACGTGCAGGGTGAAGTGCACGCCGGCCGCACGCAGTTGGTTGACCACCGCACACGGATCCCCGCCGCACGTCTCCTCCCCGTCGCTGATCAGCACGATGGCGTTGTTCACCCCGTCCGCTTTGGGCAGGTCCTCGACCGCATAGCGGATCGCCTGCGCCAGCGGGGTCATCCCCTGGGCCGTGAAGGCGCTGAGCCACGCCGCAATCGTCTCCAGCTGCCCGGTCTGCACCGGCGCAATCAACTCGATGTCCTGACAGCTGGCATCCTCCCGGCCCCGCCAGTCCATGCTGTGCCCAAAGGCGCGAAAGCCAATATGAATCTGCGGCGGAAAACTGCCCAGGCGAGAGATGAACACCTTCTGCGCCACGTCCCGCTTGCGGGTGTGGTCGGCAAGCTGGCCCATCATGCTGCCGGACGCGTCCAGGATGTACTCGACGAAGATGTTCGACGTCAGGTCGGGGGCCTCCAACAGGGGGGATTGCACCTCGATGGGAGGGACCGGCACCGGCGTCGTGACGGGCGTGCCCACGGCTTCGGGCAGGATCGGCGCCACAATCGGCACCTGGAGATCGGGAATCGGGGTGGACGCCGGTTGAGGAACCAGCGTAAGCGGAATCGGCACGGGCGAAGGAGGCGCCAGGTCGGACGCCGGCGCCGGCTGGGGCGGCTCGTTGCTGGAACACGCCGCCAGGGTAATGAGAACCAGAAAGAGAGCCCAGCTTAACTTGAATTCATTGCCGTTATGTGAAAGCATGGAGAAAGCTCCTGTTGCCATTCTGGTAGTGATTCATAGAAATCCGAGCCGCGCATTTCGACGTGACCTGAAGAGTTCAGGGCGTGACGGCGCACCGAAAGCCACTATCATCACTGAAGAACTCCGACTCACTAACGGCCCCCTCAACGGGGTGTCGCCAGGCGACAGATATCCAGGTATGCATGGACACAAAGCTTCCGCCGCGCCGCACATGACTGGAACCGGATGGTGGGCCAACAGGATTAAGATAGGGAGAACTAGCGTAGTAATCACCATCCCACCAGTCGGCCACCCATTCTTCCGCATTGCCCAACATATCAAGAGCACCGTACGGACTGATACCAGCAGCGAAACTTCCCACTGGAGCAGTATGTGGGTAACCATCACTAGCGTAGTCATCTAGCCAATGCTCATCGCCAAAGTTGGCCTTCGTGCTATCGAGTACGCTTCCCCAAGGATATGTCCGCCCATCTGTTCCGCGCGCCGCCTTCTCCCATTCAGCCTCGCTGGGAAGACGTCGACCCGCCCACTGGCAGTAGGTACGGGCGGCAGACCAAGGAACCCAGACCACGGGATGGCTGGGGGACGCAAGCGTTTCGTAGACTTCAGCATCTGCATAGATCGGAACGCTGGTAAGAACGGGGCAGACGGCAGCCGAAACGCACTTCTCGTACATGGTATTGGTGACTTCCGTCCGATCGATCCAATAGGCATCCAGATATACGGCATGCAGAGGGCGTTCATATACTCGGCCCATATCATCTGAACTACCCATCGTGAATTCTCCGGCAGGTACGTAGACCAGTTCCATACCATCAATGGGGGAAATCATGGTGGAGCCACTACCCAGAGACGGCGTCGGCGTCAGCGTTGGCGGAACAGGCGTCGCGGTAGGGGGAATGGATGTCGGCGCCGGCGTGGGCAGCTGCGCGACCACCGGCGCATTCCCCGCCGCAATGTGCCCCTCGATCTCCTCCAGCGCCCGGTTCAGCTCCTGGGCCGTCTGCACCGGCTTATAGAATCCCTGCCCCGCCCGCGCCACGCACAGCAACTGCTCGGCATCCCCCGGTCGCACGTTCATCCCCACCACGTGCAGGGTGAAGTGCACGCCGGCCGCACGCAGCTGGTTGACCACCGCACACGGATCCCCGCCGCACGTCTCCTCCCCGTCGCTGATCAACACGATGGCGTTGTTCACTCCATCCGCTTTGGGCAGGTCCTCGACCGCATAGCGGATCGCCTGGGCCAGCGGGGTCATCCCCTGGGCCGTGAAGGCGTTGAGCCACGCCGCAATCGTCTCCAGCTGCCCGGTCTGCACCGGCGCAATCAACTCGATGTCCTGACAGCTGGCGTCCTCCCGGCCCCGCCAGTCCATGCTGTGCCCAAAGGCGCGAAAGCCAATATGAATCTGCGGCGGAAAACTGCCCAGGCGGGAGATGAACACCTTCTGCGCCACGTCCCGCTTGCGGGTGTGGTCGGCAAGCTGGCCCATCATGCTGCCGGACGCGTCCAGGATGTACTCGACGAAGATGTTGGACGTCAGGTCGGGCGCTTCCAACAGGGGGGATTGCACCTCGATGGGGGGGACCGGCACCGGCGTCGTGACGGGCGTGCCCACGGCTTCGGGCAGGATCGGCGCCACAATCGGCACCTGAAGATCGGGAATCGGGGTGGACGCCGGTTGAGGGACCAGCGTGAGCGGAATCGGCACGGGCGAAGGAGGCGCCAGGTCGGACGCCGGCGCCGGCGCTTCCTTCCTGCTGCAGGCAACCAACGCCAAGGCAACGAGCAGTGAGATGGCCAGGTTGACGGCATGACGGTGCGCGGGTTGACTTGGGGATCTCACGTTTGCCTCCTCAGGCATGCTCAGAACGGCACGGGGTGATTGGCACGTTCAGGGAGCGGCCTTGACGAGCGCTTCGATGATCGCGTTCAATGTCTCATACAACTCGCTGGGATTGAAGACCTCGAAGTACTGTCCGCCACTTTGGGTGGCGATGTTCTGTAACCCGCTGCGATCTGAGGCTTCTGGCTCCAGGGCCACAACGAATGTCGGGAGCACGACGCCGATCTCCTTCTGCGCCTCGATGATGCTGAGGGGGTCGCCGCCGCACGTGTCTCCGCCTTCGGTCAAAAAGATCACCGCGTTGAGGCGGTCCGGTTGGTATTGAAAATCTCCGAAGGCATCGCGCAGCGCCGTCGTCGAGCTGTCCAGCCCCTGCGCCCGGAGGGTGAACAGGGAAGCAATCAGATCGTTGGGCGCCCATTGGCGAACGGGCCGCAAGAGCTCCACATCATCACAGGTCTTGGGGTCTGTGCTTGAGCGATGGTGTCCATAGGCCCGCAGGCCGGTATGCATCGCGACGGCATCGCTCTGCCAGAGCGTCGGCAGCACGCGCTGGATGGACGCCAGTCTGGGCTCGGTGTTCTGCGTCCAGGGCTGCATCATCCCGCTGGATGCGTCGATGAGATATTCGACGTACAAGGTCGAGGGTTTCGTCAGGGGCGGCGGCGCAGTCACAGGTATCGGCGAAGCCGGAATGGGTGTGGGTTGTGGGGGCGGTGCAGTTGAAGTACGCTCGGGCATCATCGTCGCCGGGCTGACGCTTGCAGGCTTTTCGACGGGAACCGGGCCCGCGGTGGGGGTCACATCCGGCGTGGCGGCAGGTTGCGTGATCTCAGCGCCTGTCACGACCGGGGCCCGGGAGAAAGCTGCCGTCGGTATGGGCGCCGGCGCCTGGCCATTGCGCCAGGGATGCCAGACAGCCAGGATGAGCCCCAATGCGGCAAACATGGCAGCCCACGGCAGCGCCCGCCGCAGCACCGCCCTGAGCGTGAACCCCTTTGCGTGCGCGCCTGCGGCCAGATCTGCGCGCATCTGCCCGGCGCGACGATAGCGTTTGAGCGGATCGGCCTCGTCCGCCGCCTGCCGGCCCGGCGCCTCGCGCAGCGCCCGCGCCACCACGGCCGCGAGCCACGCCGGAGCATCCGGCCGCAGATCGCGCAGATCCGCGCCGTACACCGATTTATAAACCTTGCCGGTCAACGCTTCGAATAGTACGCAGCCCAGTGCGTAGATGTCGGATGTGGGCAGCAGGTAACCATGCGTCGTCTCCTGCTCCGGCGACATGTAGGCGGGGGTGCCCGGCTGCGGGCCTGCTCCGCTGCCCAGCAAAGTGCGTCCCCTATCGCTGCCCGCCGACTGCGCCAGGCCCAGGTCGCCGATCCTGGCCCGTCCGTCCGCGTCCAACAGGACATTGGATGGCTTCAGATCCCGATGGATTGCCCCCAACTGCTCGTGAAGTGCCGTCAGGCCGTCGCACAGGTCAAGCCCCAGCCTTACCGCATCAGCAATCGGCAGCGGGCCCTGTTGTTCCAGCCGGTCTTTCAGGCTGCCGCCTGCGCAATACTGCATCACCAGGCACAGTTCGCCGTCCGCCTCCTCGAAGTCGTACACCTTGACCACGTGCGGGTGGTCGAGCTGCGCCCCGAGTTGCGCCTCCAGCTGGAAGCGGTCGCGGTATTCGGTGAACTGCGTGCTGCCGACGCCGGGCGTGTCACGACGCAGCACTTTCATGGCGCGCGACGCGTTCAGCGCCAGGTGCGTGACCAGGTACACCTCGCCAAACGCGCCGCGGTCGAGCAGCCGCTCGACGCGGTACTTGCCGTTCAGGACGAGCTCACCGGGTTGGACCATCGCTCATTCCCCTTCAGATGTACCTTCAACCCGACAACCCAGAAACCAGCGATCCAGTATCACTCCGGCCGGGCGCAGCGGAAGCCAATCCAGAATCTCCAGGTCGCAGGCAGTTCCCAGTGCCGACGAACGGCGCGAGCTAGCCAGTGAGGGTCTTCCATCGAGCCACCACGTAAAACGCGGAACTGCCCTGAATCAGGCCCCTGAGGATTCTGTCCAGGCGAGCCGGCGTAGGAGCGCTCGTCGTACCAGTCCGCTACCCACTCCTCCACGTTGCCCGCCATGTCCAACGCGCCATAGGGGCTGGCCCCCTTCGAATAACTCCCCACTGGCGCTGTCCCGAAATGGCCGTCATTCACCGCCTCGTCCCTCAAATTGCTGTAAACGCAGCTGCTGTCGCAGTAATTGAGCAGATCCCCCGCCACTCCTTGATTACCCCACGGGTAGACTCGCCCATCCGTCCCGCGCGCTGCCTTCTCCCACTCCGCCTCCGTGGGCAGCCGACGGTCAGCCCACCCACAATAGTCCGCCGCATCCTGCCATGTCACGCACGCCACGGGGTGCTCGTCGCCATCTCCCTGACAACTGGGCGCGGCGCACCGTCCCGCCGCGACACACTGCGCATATTGGGCGGCGGTCACCTCCGTCCGGTCGATCCAGTACGCAGCCAGCGTCACCATGTGCTGCGGCTTCTCATCACCTGCGGCATCGCCATCACTGTCCGCCGACCCCATCAGGAACTCCCCGGCAGGCACGTACACCTGCACCATCCCATCCACCGGCGAGGTCCACGTCGAACCTATCCCTTGGGTCGGGCTGGGCGATGGGGTCGCGCTGGGCAGAGACAACGGTGCAACAATCGGTGCTGGCGGCGGTTGAGACTGGCGTGTTAGTTCCCAGATCACGAAGGCCAGCACGGCCAGAAAGGCCAGGAAGGCGACTGGAAGCCAGCGCAGTCGAGGCCCGGGGCCCGCGGGTTTGCCTCCGGTCTCCGGTATGCGAACGACGTCCGATTCGGGCCGCCGCTCTGCCTCCCCCTCATCCCCGTGGGCCGGCGCCACTTCCGCTGCCCGTTCGCGTCCAATCCCCTCCGTCTCAGCCGCAGCAGGCTCGACCGGCGCCGGTCCCGGCGCCCCGGCGCGCAACGTCATCCCGGCCAACACAGGCAGCAGCCCCGCTGCGCTGCCCGGCCGCGCCGCAGGATCTTTCGCCAGCAGGCCCATTATCAGGGCCGCCAGGTGCTGCGGCACGCTTGCCGGCAGCGGCGGCACCGGCTCCGTCGCATGCAGCAGCAACATCGACAGCGGATCATCCGCCACGAATGGCAGGCGGCCGGCCAGCAACTCGTAAGCGACGACACCCAGACCGTAAAGATCGCTGGCCACCGAGTGGCCGGTCTTCGCGACCTCGGGCGCCCGGTAGGCGGCGGTGCCGGTGAGGGTTCCCGTCAGAGTGACGCTGCTGCCACCGCTGGCCTGTACCGCCTGCGCCAGGCCGAAGTCCGTCATGTACAGCCGATCGCCGCCCCGGTTCAGCATCAGGTTGCCCGATTTGACGTCGCGATGGAGCACGCCCTGCTCGTGGGCATGCGCCAAGGCCGCGGCGGCCTGCCACAACCAGTCACGCACGCGCGCTGCCGGCTGCGCACCCTCGTCTTTCACCACATCTGCCAGCGACCGGCCCTCCAGGAACTGCATCGCGATGTAGCGCCGGTTCTCCCACACCCCGGCGTCGTACACCGGCACGATGTGCTCGTGGATCAAGGAGGCCAGCACCCCGGCTTCCTCCTGGAAGAGTCGCACCACCCCGGGGTCCGCCGACAATGCCGGATGCAGCACCTTCAGCGCCACCGGCCGGCCGCGCAGCCGCATATCGTGCGCCAGGTAGACCGAGCCGAACCCGCCGTGCCCCACCTCTCGCACGATCTCGTAGCGCTCTGCAAATACCTCAGCCATCATCGCCTCCGCGCCAGTCCCGCCAGAACCCGGCGACGCCGTTTCGTTTGACCTGCGCCACCTTGAGACTCATCCGCCCCCAGGCGCCTGGCACTTTACCCCCGAGCATTACCCCGAGCGGGCGCAACGAAAACCGATGTAGTTGAATCGGTACACTGGAAAGGACCCGTCCCTGCAAGCGCAACGCGCGTTCCTCAGATAATCGTTCCACGAGCCACCCCGCAAGATGCGAAGCTGCCCTGTTTCGGGCCCCAGCGGATTCTGCACCGGCAGACTTTCGTAGTATGTCTCTTCATACCAATCCGCCACCCACTCCAATGCGTTCCCTGCCAGATCCATCGCTCCGTACGGGCTGGCTCCCTTGGGGTAGCTCCCCACCGAGGCGGTCTCCACATAGCCATCATCCACAGTGCTGTCCAGCCAACCGTAACTGCAGTTGCTGTCACAGTAGCTCAGCAGATTCCCCGCTACCTCCGGGTTCCCCCACGGGTAGATCCGACCATCTGTACCCCGCGCCGCCTTCTCCCACTCCGCCTCACTCGGCAGCCGCCGGCCCGCCCAAGCACAGTAGTCGGTCGCATCATACCAGGAGACGCACACTACCGGGTGATTCCTCTGGCCCGTCCCAGTGCAGCGGGGTGCTTCGCACTTGCCCGCGTCCACGCACTGCTGATATTGAGCCTTGGTCACCTCAGTCTGATCGATCCAGTAAGCATCCAGATGGACGGCGCGTTGCGGTTTCTCGTCGGCTTGCGCCTCAGGATCGCCATCTGATGACCCCATCAGAAAGTCGCCTGCTGGCACGTACACCTGCACCATGCCATCCACCGACGAAATCCACGTCGAGCCAATTTCCAGGGTCGGGCTGGACGATGGCGTCGCGGTGGGCGGCCGGGGCGTAGTCGTCGGGGTCACCGTCGACGGCCGTATCAACGGCGAAGGCCAGATAACAGGATCCCAGGGCTGCAACACCACCAGGGCCGCAACCAGGATCACTGCAGCAGCCCCGCCCGCGAGCCATGGCAGCCGTTGCCGCAGACACTGGAGCCGCGCCGCTGCAGCCACGCGCCGCTGCTCTGCCCGGTCCTGCCGGGCAGCTGCAGCTTCCTGCGCCTGGCGCTGCCGTTCAGCCTCGGCCCGCCGCACCCGTTCCGCCTCCTCCGCACTGGCTTTCGCCTCAGCTTCGCGCGTCGCCGCCTGCGCAAGGCGGTTTCGCTCCGCGGCTTCAGCGGCCAGCCGCTGCTCCGACTCTCTCCGCAGTCCCTCCGCCAACGCCTCGGCCACCTCCGCACCGTCCCATGTCCGGTCACGGGGCTCATCGGCCAGCATGCGCGCAACCAGGTCATCCAGCCAGTCCTGAACATCCTCCCGTAGCGATCGGACGCGTGTCCCCGGCCGCATGTTGCCGTACAGCCTGCCGGTCAACATCTCGAACAGCACCAGCCCGAGGCTGTACACGTCCGAGGGCGGCGCCAGCCGCGCCGCATTTGCAGACTGCTCCGGGCTCATGTAATCTGGGGTGCCCGGCTGTGCACGGGCCTGGCTCCCCAACAGTTCTCGCTGTGTCAGGTCGTCCGGCGCCTGCGCCAGCCCGAGATCGCCCAACTTGGCGCAGCCCCCTGCATCAAACAGGATATTGCTCGGCTTCACGTCCCTGTGCAGGATGTCCAGCCGGTGCAGCGCGGCCAATCCCCTGGCCACATCCAGCGCGGTCCGCACGGCTGTGTCCACCGCCATGGTCTCTCCGGCTTCCCGGTTCCGCGCCAGCCGTGCGGCCAGGCTCCCGCCCGGCGCATACTCCATCTCCAGCGCGAGCAGCCCGTCCACATCGACAAAATCATAAACCTGGACCAGGTGCGGCTGGGACGTCTCCGCGTTCAGCCGTGCGCCGAGTTGCGCCTCCAGCGCAAACCGGCCGCGGTAGTTCGAGTACGCGGTGCTCCCCACCCCCGCCGCATCACGGCGCAGCACCTTGAGCGCGCGCCGGACCTGCAGCGCCAGGTGGGTGACCAGGTACACCTCACCGAACGCGCCGCGGCCCAGCAGCCGCTCGACGCGGTACTTGCCGTTCAGGATCAGATCGCCAGATTGGAATTGCATCGTTCTCACTCAAACGCCGTTAGGCGCCCGCCTTAGAAACCTGGCAACCCACAGACCGACATCACTCCGAGCGGGCACAACGAAAACCAATATGGACAGTCCTATGATCCGGGGCGTTCCCGGCCCGTATGGCGACACGCACATCTCTCGGATTATCGCCCCACGAGCCACCCCGCACGACGCGGGCCTGTGCGGCATCCGGCCCCTTAGGATTAGCTGTGGGCGAACTAGCGTAGTAACCTCCATCGTACCAATCCGCCGCCCACTCCCACACGTTCCCTACCATGTCCAGCGCTCCATACGGACTCGCACCCTTCGGGTAGCTGCCTACGGGCGCTGTGAGCTGGTACCCATCATCGACATCCTTGGTTGCCCAGACCACTTCCAGGTTTCCATCAGCGGAATTCAGCAGATCGCCGGCAATGCCCTGGTTTCCCCATGGAAAGACCTGTCCGTCTGTCCCTCGCGCTGCCTTCTCCCACTCCGCCTCGCTCGGCAACCGCCGCCCTGCCCACGCACAATACGCCGCTGCATCGTTCCAACTCACCTGCACAACCGGATGGCGGTCAAGCCCTGCCAGGTCGCTGCCCGGCCCCCGCGGATGCCGCCAATCGGCCGCGGCCGCGTCCTCCCACATCTTGCTGTTCAGACTGAACACCCAGGCCTTCCCGGCCTTCTCTGCGTCCGTCTGATAGCCCGACGCCGACACAAACCGGGCGAACATGTCGTTCGTCACCTCCGTGCGGTCGATCCAGTACGCAGCCAGCGTCACCGTGTGCTGCGGCTTCTCATCGACCTCGGCCGCGGCGTCGCTGTCAGCCGATCCCATCAGAAACGCACCTGCCGGCACGTACACCTGCACCATCCCGTCCACCGGCGATGTCCACGTCGAGCCCACGCGCAACGCGGGGGTCGGGGTCGCAGTCGGCGTGGGCGGCGCGGGTATGACCGCCGCAACGAGCGCATCCGCGCCCGCGCGCACCACCGTGCTGCTCACCCAACCCGTCCGGCCGCCGTAGTCGAATTGCCACCAATCTCCCGCCGCGTTGCGTCCCGTTATGACGCCACCCTGGCCCGCCAGAAGAGCACCGATCACCGGGTATACCGTCCCCGGCCCGGAACGCACGTTGATGTTCGCACTGGCCACCGTGAAGCTGGGCGGCGGAGCCGGCGTCGCACTGGGTGTCGGCGTGCTGGCCGGAGTCAGGGTCGCCGTAGCTGTTGGCTGCGACGGCGTGATCGCTGGCGTCTCGCTGGACGCCTGGGTGGCGACCGGAACAACCGTGGCAAGCTCCTGTGCCGGCGCCTGTGTCAGCGTGGCCGTGTGCGTTGCGGTCGCCTCCGCCACGGGTGGCGGCTGGGGCTGGCGTGTCAACGCCCAGATCACGAAGGCCAGCACGGCCAGCACGGCCAGGATGGTGACTGGAAGCCAGCGCAGTCGGGGCCCAGGGCCTGCGGGTTTGCCTCCGGTCTCCGGTTTGCGAACGACGTCCGATTCGAGCCGCCGCTCCGCCTCCCCCTCACCCCCGTAGGCCGGCGCCACTTCGGCTGCCGGTTTGCGTCCAATCCCTTGCGTCCCAGCCGCAGCAGGCTCGACCGGCGCCGGGACCGGCGCCCCGGTGCGCAACGTCATCCCGGCCAACACAGGCAGCAGCCCCCCTGCGCTGCCCGGCCGCGCCGCAGGATCCTTCGCCAGCAGGCCCATTACCAGGGCCGCCAGGTCCTGCGGCACGCTTGCCGGCAGCGGCGGCACCGGCTCCGTCGCATGCAGCAGCAACATCGACAGCGGATCGCCCGCCACAAACGGCAGCCGCCCCGTCAGCAGCTCGTAGCCGACCACGCCCAGGCTGTACAGGTCGCTCCGCACGGTGTGGCCGTCCTTCGGCACCTCCGGCGCGCGGTACGCCGCCGTGCCAGTCAGCGTCTCTGTCAACATCTGGCTGCTGCCACCACTGGCCTGCACCGCCTGCGCCAGGCCGAAGTCCGTCATGTACAGCCGATCGCCGCCCCGGTTCAGCATCAGGTTGCCCGATTTAACGTCGCGATGGAGCACGCCCTGCTCGTGGGCATGCGCCAGGGCCGCCGCGGCCTGCCACAACCAGTCACGCACGCGCGCTGCCGGCTGCGCACCCTCCGCCTCCACCACCTCTGCCAGCGACCGGCCCTCCAGAAACTGCATCGCGATGTAGCGCCGGTTCTCCCACACCCCGGCGTCGTGCACCGGCACGATGTGCTCGTCGATCAGCGAGGCCAGCACTCCGGCTTCCTCCTGGAAAAGCCGCACCACCCCGGGGTCGGCCGACAATGCCGGATGCAGCACCTTCAACGCCACCGGCCGGCCGCCCAGCCGCACATCGTGCGCCAGGTAGACCGTACCGAACCCGCCGTGCCCCACCTCCCGCACGATCTCGTAGCGCTCTGCAAATACCTCAGCCATCATCGCCTCCGCGCCAGTCCCGCCAGAACCCGGTACCGGTCGTGCAGAATCAGATCGCCGCTTCGATGTAGTTGCATGATGTCCTCTCGCGAATCACCTGATCCTATTTGGTTGCCAGCGCGCGCACCCGCATGAAGCGCAGCCCCAGTGCGGCCAGCGTCTCGCCCATGTGGGCCTCCACCGCAACGGCCAGAGCATCCTTGTGCGCCAGGGCGCCGCTCAGCTCCGCCTTCGGCCGCGCGCCGGCCCACTCGCCGGCGGCGTCGCGCACCTCCGGACGAAGGTAGTCGACCAGGTCGCTCCGCACCACGCGTTCGCGCCCCTGCATGAAGTTGACGAAGAACGCCAACGCGTCGGCCAGTTGGAAGCACAGGTCGGCCTGGGCCGTCACCGTGGCGCAGTCCGCCGTGCGCAGGCCGGAGAGGGTGAGGGGCAGCGAGACCTCTCCCGTCACGGCCACGATGCCTGTGACGCGGCGGATGCCGCGCATGCCCGGCACGCGGTCCAGCAGGGTGTCCAGCGCGTAGGCGCCTGGCCCGACCTGGCCCATCGGGACGCTGCCGTCCTCCATGAAGAAGGCGCACGTTCCTGGCTCGACCACAAGCCCGCGCGCCAGGAAGCCGCTCAGGTCGCTCGCCTCGATGCGGATTGCCAGCTCGTCCGGTTGCCGCGCCCAGCTGCCCGCGGCCGGATCCACCGGCTTTCCCCGCCGCGCATGTGTGTCCGGCTCAGCCTGGCGCTGGGACAGGGCGTCCAGGCGCCCGGTCAGCTCGTCCAGCCCGGCCCCGACCTTCTCCATCGCGGCCTGCGTTTCACCCGCGAGCGACTCGCGCAGCCCGCCGTATGCCAGGCGCTGTTCCGTCACCTGCTGTGCAAGTCCATCGAGCGCCCGACGGAGTTCGTCGAGCCCGGCATCGTGGGCCTGCAGATGGTTCACTGCGGTAATGGTCGCGTTCAGACGCTCCGAAAGGGCCATGATCTCGGCCTTCTGGGCCATGTCGACGCCCTTCATGAGCGCGACGTCTCCGGCGACCTGGACCTGTGCGATGGGCCCGCGGGCGATGATGCCGCCCACGTCGCCCTCGACGTTGATCTTCACCCCTTCTGTGGTCTGGCCAGCGATAGTTACCTGCCCCACATCACGGAAGATGATCGGCCTGGGCTGCTCGACCGCATCCACCGACATCTGCCAGAGACCGCGCAGTGTGCCAAGGTGCGCTTGGCCCGAATCGTACTCGATCTCAACTTCCAGGATGCTGCTTGGACGTATGGGCGTCACCTTCAATGGCACATGCCAGCTGGCGCCTGCGCCCAAGTCTTCCGGAAGGGTTGCGTTCACATACGACTTCAACCCGCCGCCGAGCCCCAACCGGATCCCGTTCTTCACCACCGCCCGGTTTTCGTTCTCCAGGCAAAGGGTCAACTCGCTAGCCTCCCACTGCACAAAGCTTCCCGGATTCAGCAGCCGAGCCTGCACGTACGGTGCATCGATGCACGCGGCCAGCGCCCGGGTGCATTGGTTGAGCGGCTCGGCCAGGCGCAACTGATGATAGATTTCTGCCGCGCGCGTCAGGCAGACCGCCGCGCGATCCGGTGCCCGACTGCACTGCACCAGCCCGGCCTCCCGCCAGGCGTCTGCCGCATCCTCCAGCCAGCGTTTTTCGCGCTTGCCCAGCGCAGACCACATCTCAGCCGCACGCTCGTACGCATCCGCCTCGTACCACATGCCAGACGCGTGGCGGTAATGCAATTCCTGGTCCGCCCGTTTCGCGCTGAAATGCCCGGCCAGTGCCCAGCAGTCGCCCGCGGCACCCAGGTGGCCGCGCTCGGACAGCCGCTCGGCGGCCCACTCGTAACGACCGCCGTGCCACGCCAGCGCGGCCACCGCACCCGTGTCGGACGCGGCGAACAGCGCACCGTCGTGCGACAAGACCGCGGCGAGCACGTGGCCGCTGATCTCGTAGGTCCAGGCCGGCACCCCGGTCACACCATCCACGGCATGCACCCGCCCGGTGCGCACCACCCTGTCGTTTCCACTCCCGCCTCTCGCGCCGAAGACGACGAGTCCTTCGGCCCAGGCGGGCGCAGACACGATCCCGTGCGCGGCCTCGGCAGGCCAGCGCATCTTGCCGGTCGCGACATCCACCGCATACAGCCGGTGATCCTGGCTGCCGGCGTAGATCGTGTCGCCCACGACGAGGGGCGCGGCGACCAGCCCGCCATTCGCGCCCCGGCGCGCCGGGACCATGAACGGCTCGGGCCACGCGGGGCGGCCGTTGCGCAGGTCGAAGGCCATGAGCCGGCCCGTAAGCGATTCATCATCGGCAAAGGATGCCACGTAGACGCGCTGTTGGGCGATGACCGGCGCGCCGCGCGCCTTGCCGCCCAGAGCGACAGCGGCGGGCCACAAGCGCCGGCCGGAGGCGTCGAACGCCATCAGCAAGCCGGCATCCTGGTAGCGCCCCGTGCCGTAGGTGGCCACCACGATGGCCCGGGCCAGGCCGCGCTCGATCAGCAGCGCGGGCGGCGCGGGGATGCGCCGCCTGTCGCCGCCCACAGGTTGTTGCCACACCTCGGCGCCGGTCCGCAGGTCCCGGCAATAGAGCCGTCCGTCCCCCGCGCCCACGTACACGCGCGCCTCATCGACCACGGGCGCGGCTTCCACCATGCCCCCGACCTGGGCCCGCGCCGGCCAGCGATCCTCCTTCCCCGTCCGCAGATCCAACGCGGCGATCGCGCCCGCTCCGCCCGACCGCCAGGCAGGCGCGAGGCCGATCACCGCGAGGCCGGCCTCCTGGGCCACGGCCACGCCGCCCTCGACCGGTGCGTCCAGCGGTGTCTCCCACGCGATGCTGCCATCTGCGATGTCAAGCGCGACCACGCCGCCCGTTCCAGGCACGCGGCTGCCCCACGGCAGCAGAAGCAGGGTGCGGCCGTCGACGCGGGCCAGCGCGGGGCGCAGCGCCGGCGCGCCGGGCAGAGTCGCTGTCCAGAGCGCTGTGCCGGGCCTCGGCGGCGTGCGGAGCCGCGAGCGCGTCCCCCTGCAGGCGAGACAGGTCTGGCCGGCCGGAAAGAACGCGCCGCAAGATGGGCAAAAGGGTGGGATGTGTGACATGATGGTTACCTCGATGTCGTCTTGGGTGACACTTACGACTGTCTTTGGGGACACTTACTTCCAAAGTGCCGGGCGCCTCTTCCGCGCCTGTCCCGCACGGCCGCCCGAGGGAGTAAACCCTCTCGGGACTCCCCCGCTTCAAAAACCCAGCAATCCAGAAACCAGGATTCCAGAATCAGCCGGAGCGGGCACACCGGAAACCGATGTCGCCGTCCCTGACCTCTGGTTCGCTCCCGTACCGATTAGCGGCGCGCACGTTCCACTGAAAGTCGAACCACGAGCCGCCCCGCAACACGCGACCCTCCCGACTGCTATCGTACCAGTCGGCGCACCACTCCCACACGTTCCCCGCCATGTCCAGCAATCCATACGGGCTCGCGCCACTCGGATAGCGATCCACCGGCGTTGTATCACCCACCCGCGCCTCCAAACTGTTGCAGCAACCCGCCTGCCACGTACCCCACGGGTACTCCCGCCCGTCCGTCCCCCGCGCTCCCTTCTCCCACTCCTGCTCCCCCGGCAGCCGCAGCCCTGCCCACGCGCAAAACGCCTCCGCATCCCCCAAACTGACGTTCACCACCGGATGGTTCTCCTTACCCTTAGGAATATGCCCGCCCGACCAGTGACTCGGCGCCCCGCGGCCCGTCGCCGCCACGAACGCCCCGTACTGCGCATTCGTCACCGAAGTCTTCGCCAGGCTGTACGCCGGCAGCGTCACCTTCTCCTTGTTCTCACCATACAAAGACTCCCCAGCCGGAATCGAAATCATCTCGATCCCGATTTTCTGCCAGGCCGGCTGTTGTTTGGCCGCCTCCGCGGCTCGCCGCGCCGCTGCATCTGCTTCCTCGCGCTGCCGCTTCACCTCGGCCTGCCGTTCGGCTTCCGCCTGCCGGCGCTTGAGTTCGGCTTCCCGAGCCGTCTCGGCCTCGCGCGCCTCAGGCTGACCCTCGTCCAGCGCCTCCGCCAACTCCGCACCATCCCACGGCCGGTCCCGCGGCGCATCCGCCAGCATGCGCGCCAGCAGGTCATCCAGCCACTCCGGCACGTCCTCCCGCAGCGATCGCACGCGCGTCCCCGGCCGCAGGTTCTTGTACGACCGCCCCGTCAGCAACTCGAATAGCACCACGCCCAAGCCATACACGTCACTCGCCGGCGCCAGGTACCCCGTCGTCCCCTGCTGCTCCGGACTCATGTACGCCGGCGTCCCGGGGTGCGCCACCGCCAGGCTCCCCGCCAACGACCGCTGACTCGGCCCGTGCGGCACCTGCGCCAGCCCCAGGTCGCTCACCTTGGCGCGGCCTTGGCCGTCGAACAGGATATTCGACGGCTTCACGTCCCGGTGCACGATGTCGATGGCATGTAGCGCAGCGAGCCCTTCCGCCACCTCCCGCACAATCCGTACCGCATCGTCAGTGGGGATAGCGCCGCCGCCTTGCCGCGCCTGTGCGATGCGCTCCGCCAGGCTCCCGCCCGCGGCGTACTCCATCACCAGCAGCAAGGTCTCGCCGCCCTGCTCGAAGTCGTGGACCCGGATCACGTGCGGGTGGTCGATCTGCGCGCCCAACTGCGCCTCCAGCTGGAAGCGGCCCCGGTAGTCGCCGAACTCCGTGCTGCCCAGCCCCGGCGCATCGCGGCGCAACACCTTGAGCGCGCGCGGCACACCCAGCGCCAGGTGCATGACGCGGTACACCTCGGCGAACGCACCGCGGCCGAGCAGGGCCTCGATCCGGTATTTGTCGAGCAGGATCTCGCCGGGTTGGAGCATGATGGGCGGTCTCACTCCTGGGCGCAGAGCGATTTGGGACAGAAGAACTTGGAGACCGATTATACCATCCATCCCAAAACTTGGCATCTCAAACCGTCTGGATTGCTTGCATTGGCAGGTCCGCCGTTGTATACTGGGCCCTGTTCGTGGCCCCGACTCATATTTTCAATTTGTACATAACTGGGAAATCCTGGTATAATCAGGGAAATGTCAGCCAGCATTCAGGTAAGCTGGCAGCGCGCGTGATATGCTCCGGCATGAACATGTAAGGAGTCCCTGATGGGTCCATTTCTCAGCATCCAGGACGCCGCGGATTATCTCGGCGTCGATTATAAGACCGTCTATCGCCTGGTGCGCGCGGGCAAGCTGCCCGCGGGCAAGTTCGGCGGGATGTACCGCATCCGCCGCGATGACCTGGAGGCCTACTTCCAGGCCCAGGTGGCACAGACTGCCGGGCGCAGCCAGGAGACACACATGCAGCAGCCTGAAACGTCCCGTAAGTGCGGGAGCTGTTTTCGCCTGATCCGGTCACCCCAGGAGATTGCAGGTACATGCAGCTTCCCCGGCTGCCAGGAGCCGATCTGCAGCGCGTGCTGGCAGGCGGGCGCGCGCCACTGCGCCGCGCATCGTCCCGACGGCCGGGAGCGCCTGGCACAGGCGCAGGCCGCGCTTGAGCGCGGCGAGATCGCACGGTTGGTGACGGCTGTGGCTGCCCGGCAGATGGAACAGGCATGGGTGGTGCGTTTCGACGAGCGCGTGCGCAACATCGGCTCGCTGTATCACCCCGGCACTGGGGAAGTCCTGCGCATCGAAGACTGGTCGCCCTTCCACCAGGCCGACGATGAGACGCTCCGGCTGATGCAGATGTTGAACGTGGGCTTTCTCGACCGGGCCAGCCAGGCAACGCTGCCGCACAACGAGCTCTCCCGGTACCTGATCCGGGCGGATGCGCTCGGCTGGGACAAGCCGCGCCAAGGCCTGCTCATCGAGGCCCGGGTCACCGGCCACCTTGCCGAGTTTGTGGAGGCGGGGTTTGACACGCGGCCCGCGGACCTCGAAGAGTTGCTGCTGCTGCTGGCCGACCAGGAGAAGCTGGCTGCCGACACCGAAGCCACGCTCATCTCGGGCCTGGCCTCACTTACGGGCTGGGACGAGGCTGCCGCCGCTCACATCATCGATGAACGCGGACGCGCCTACCGGCACCCTGCGGTCCTGCCGTGCCTGGTGGATCTGGAGACGGGCGCGGTGGTGTGGAACCGGATGGACGAACGCCTGAGCAGGTTCGGCTACGCGGAGCTGTTCAAGGTGTCGCTGGACCACGAGGAAGCCGCGGCGTTGGCGCCGCAGATCGAAGCAGTGCTGGCCGGCCGCGAGGGGCTGCCCGTCGCGGAGTTGGCTCGCCTGTTGAGCCGGCCCGAGCCGCTGGTGCTCCGTGCCTGCCAGGGTCTGGCCGGCGCTGGCCACTATCGGCTGATCGAAGACGACCGGGGCGCGCCCGTGATCGCAAGAGCGCGCACCTGAGATTGGTTGAACCCGCAGGCTCATGCCTGCTCATTACACCACACCGGTGAGGGAGGACATCATGGCACTTCTGGACAAATTGGTCGGCAAGCGCAAGAAGACGATCGCGAACATCTCGCTGGATGACCTGACCATGGCCAAGGTGAAGCTCGAGCAAGAGCAGGAACGGGTCATGCGGCGGGTCAGCGACCTGGAGAAGGAAAAGGAGAAGCTGTTCCAGCAAGGCGTCAACGAGGCGTCAAAGCGCCGCCAGCTGCTCCTGGCCCAGAAGATCCAGGAACTGGAATTCCAGGCGAAGAACTACGACAAGAACCTGTCGGCTTACCAGAAGCAGATGCGGGTGCTCAACGGGATGATCTTCCTGAAGGAGAACCGCTCGAGCTGGGAAGAGACTGCGGTCGGCCAGATCCTGGGCAACCTGGAACTGAGCGAGCTGGAGTCGTACGTCGACCAGGCGACGGCCAACAACGTGTTCCAGATGGACAAGTTCGAGAAGATCCTCGGCAGCCTCGAGGAGGGCGAAGAGTTCTCGGAGCGCGAAGAGATGGACGCGGGCGTGTCCCAGATCATGGCCGAGATGCAACGGGCCCGCGAGGCTGGCAGCGTCGGCACAGAGCTGGAACAGCTGGACCGGGCGCTCGACACCGACACCGAGAAGTAATCACGCATCCCTGCCGGCATGCGGGGCGGATCAGGCGGTCCGCCCCGCAGCAGTTGCCTGCGCGAAACCAGGATGACACATGGCGAAGATAGATCTCAGCGGCCAGATCTGGTCGCAGTTCGAGCAATCGAAGGCGCGCGCCGAACGCTCGCTCGAAGCGGGCCAGGCGCAGGAGGCCGCAGCCGCGTATCGCCGCTGCGCCGACCTCCTGCGCCAGTATGGCGGCTATGCGGTCGCCGACGACGTCCGCAAGCAATGGCACGAGCGGGCCGGAAAGTTCGAGGAGATGGCGACGCGCATCGAGAGCGGGCGACTGGCGCGCGCGACGACTGAGCCGGCACCCAACGAGGACTATCGCGAAGCGATCCGGGGCCTGGTGACCAAGACGAGCATCGCATGGGACGACATCGGCGGGCTGGAAGACACCAAGCGCGAGATCCAGACCGCCTATGCGATGGCGGTGGTGCGCAAGCCCACGGGCGTGAGCCTGACGGCAGCGCGCAATATCCTGCTCTATGGGCCGCCGGGCACGGGCAAGACCCTGCTGGCAGCAGCCACCTCGCACGAGCTCGACGCCACCTTCTTTAATGTCAAGGTGAGCGACATGCTCAGCAAGTACTTCGGCGAGTCGTCCAGGCTGGTGACTGCGCTCTACGCCGAGGCCGTCGCCCAGGCGCCCAGCGTGATCTTTCTGGACGAGTTCGATGCGCTCACCGGGAGCCGCGAGGGCGGCGACAGCGGTGCGGAGCGCCGGGTGCTCTCGACCCTGCTGTCGGAGCTGGACGGCCTGGACGACAAGCGCCGCGATGACGGCCCCTACGTCCTCACCATTGCGGCCACGAACGTGCCCTGGCAGGTGGATAAGGCGGTGCTGAGCCGCTTCGGCGCCCGGCTGATCCACGTGCCGCTGCCCGATGCGGCCGCGCGGCGCGCCATTCTCCAGATCCACATCGAGCGCAAGGGCCATCGCTCGCTGGTCGCACCGGACGAGCTGGTGAGGAAGACGGACGGCTATTCGGGCCGCGAGATCGAGGCGGTGGTCGGGTATGCGGTGTCCCGAATGATCAACCGCGCCAACCCCGACCTGCTGCAGCAGGCGAGCCAGGGCCGGGACGCGCTGGCGGATTATACGCTGAGGATCGAGGCGCTGGCGGCCGACGACTTTGACGCGGCATTAACCGCGATTCGCCCGGTGACGAACGCCCGCGACATAGCGCGCTACGATGACTGGCGCCGGCAGGTCGAGGCCTAGCCTCGCAAGGAGGAGCACCGTGAGTCCATTACGATTCATCGAGGAGCGGCGGCAGCAGCAGGATATGGAACGCCGCATCAAGATCAAGGAGGGCCGGCGCAAGGCCGAACGGCATATCCTCAACCAGAAGAAGATCATGCGCCGCTATTGGGAGTTCGCTGCGAAGGCGTCCCGGCTGGGCGACACTGTCATGGTCAAGAAGCTGGCCGCGCTGATCTCCGCAACGCGCGAGGAGATCAACCGCTGGGAACGGCAGATGCTTTACTTCGACGTGATGGAGTCACGCGCGGACCAGGCCGCTGCCGGCAGCGAGTTCGCCAAGGCGTTCGAGGCCATGTCAAAGTCCATCCTGGTGAACGCCAACCCGGCGGACCTCGCACGCATTCAGACCAGCGTCGAGCGCAGCACGATGATGGCCGAGACCTTGCAGGACCGGCTGGACGATTTCGTCGGCATCATGGACGAGCAGCTCATCTCCGTGGAACAGGAGCGACCGGGCGAGATCGAGGAGATCATGCAGGCCATCACCAGGGAGGCCGAGGCCGCAGGTGAACCGGGCTTTGACGCGGAGATCGAGGCCAGCCTGAAGCAGATCGATTCCGTGCTGAAGCGCGAGGGCGTCTAAGCCGGCTCAGCCAACGCACCCGCGCCCATCCTGACGTCTGACGCGCGACAGGATGGGCAGATCACGAATCCGGCAAGTGTGAGGCGGTCGTGGACACAGCCCAATTGATCCAACGCGTCGCCCGGCCCTTGGGCGGCGTGACCCTGCTGGAACTCCAGGAACTGCGCACGCAGTTGGCCATGGGGCGCAGGGAGCAGGAGGCGCGGCTCGATAAGGTCGAGACGAAGCGGGACCTCCTCTTTGCCGATGGAGCGGGCCGGCCCGACCTGCGCGGCCAGCAAGCGCGTGCGAGCCAGGTGGCGGTCCTGGAGGCCGAGGCGAACCAGGTGGCGCTGCTCCTGCGACTGGCGCACAAGCAGCTTCTGCTCCTCGACCGGCTGATCTGGCTGCGCGAAAGCCTGGACGCGATCGAACGGCTTCATCAGGCCACGCCCACAGCCGTGCCCATTGACTGGCCCGCCCTGGTCGCGGCCACTGCGCCGCTTGATGACGAGGCGCGCCTCGACGAACTAAACGGCGCGCTGGAGCAGGCGCATCGCGCGGCCAGCGCGCCGGCTCAGCCGCCGGGCGGCATCCCTCAACAGCGCGACGCGCTGCCCCGCGTCGCGCGCGTGCTCGACGGCGCCAAGATCGAATTGGAGGACGGCCGGCGAGTGCGTTACATCGGCATCGACTGCCCGCAGATGGCCAATGCGCTCGGCCGGCCTGACGCCGGTGCAGCCGAGGCGTACGCGGCGAACAGCCGGTTGGTGGACCGACGATGCGTCCGGCTGGAGGCCGATCAACTGGATGCCGACGCGGACGGTGCACTCTGGCGCTACGTGTACGTCGATGATGTCCTCGTCAACGCCGAATTACTGCGCCAGGGCGCGGTCTACTACGCCGGCCGCTACCCGAACAACCGCCTGGCTGAGTTACTGCTCGCGGCCGAACAGAGCGCGCGGCGCCGAAAACGCGGCCTGTGGCAGACAATCGGCTGAATCTGCAATCTTCAGTCTGTGATCTTCAATCGTGTATCGGAGTCACCATGCAACTCCATCTCGATCGGGCCAAAGAACATCTGCAGGCTAGCGTGGAGGCACAGGAATCCGGTGACCTGACCGGCGCGCGCAGCCACCTGCTGCAGGCCGCGCGCTACATGCTGGAGGCCGCGCAGCGCACCAGCAATCCCCAGGTCCGGGAGCAGCGCCTGGCCTACGCTAAAGACTTTCAGGCCCGCGCCGATGCTTTGACGCCCCGCATCGAGGCTGAGGCGCGGCGGCGGGCGCAGGCTGCCGAGCCCCGCGCAGCCCAGGAGCCGCTGAACGGCGCCAACCCGCAGGAGTGGCTGGTGGTGGAGCGGCCCGACGTGCGCTTCGAGGACGTGGCCGGCCTGGAGGACGTCAAGGAGCAGATCCGCCTCAAGCTCATCTACCCCTTCACCCACCCCGACGACGCGAAGCGCTTCGGCGTGCGATCGGGCGGCGGCATCCTGCTCTACGGTCCGCCCGGCACGGGCAAGACCCTGATCGCCAAGGCCATCGCGGGCGAGCTGGACGCCGCGTTCTTCACCGTCAAGCCATCGGAGATCATGAGCAAATGGGTGGGCGAGGCGGAGCAGAACGTCGGCGCGCTGTTCGATGCCGCGCGCGGCTACGAACGCGCGATCATCTTCATCGATGAAGTCGAGTCGCTGCTCCCGCGCCGCGGGGGCAACTCCACCGTGATGAACCGGGTTGTGCCCCAGTTTCTCGCCGAGCTGGACGGGATGGCAGGCCGCCACGCGGGCCTGCTGATGATCGGCGCGACCAACGTGCCGTGGATGATCGATGATGCTGCCATGCGTCCCGGCCGCTTCGACGAGAAGATCTACGTGCCTCTCCCTGACCTGCCCGCGCGGCAGCGTATCCTGGAGCTCAACCTCAAGGATCGCCCTCTGGCCGTCGACGTCGATCTCGCCGCGCTCGCCGAGCGGCTGGCCGGTTACAGCGGCGCGGACACCGTCCACATCTGCCAGCGCGCGTGCGAGATCCCGTTCCTGGAGGCCGTGACCGCGGGCGTGCGCCGGGACGTGACCGTTGCGGACTTCGACGCCGCGATCGCGGAGGTGAAGCCGAGCGTGAGCGCGAAAGAGCTGAAGAAGTACGACGTGTTTGCGGCAGAGGGATAACTGGCCACCGTGGGCCGAGGCACTTGGTCATCGCAGCGGAGAGCATCGCAATGTCACCAGCCAACTACTGCAGCAGTTGCGGACACCGGATCAAGGCAACATCGACCGTTCACCGATGCGGACAGGACGGATGCATGAATTTCGTCTGCGATGCGTGCCACGAGACCCTCTACAGGGGCTACTGCCGTAACCACCAACTGAAGCCGAGGGAACGCCTGGTAGATGCGAGGATGAGGCACCACCTCGGCCAGATCCCGCTCGTTGTGACGAAACAGGACGCCGCGCATCGCCGGATGGGCTGCCTGTCGCGTTTCGATGAGCTGGTACAGAGGGCCAGCTGCGTCATTGATCCTCGAACGGCCAGGCAGCATCCCAAGGCACGATGCCACGCAGCCCACGAATGGTCCCCGGACGACCCTGGTTCTCAGAAGTCCATCGACTTGGGCTACAGCAGGTATTACTTCTGCTGCGGCTTCAGGAGCGCCCATTGGATCGTGTGGGAGATGCGCGTCATCTCAAGGAAAGATTCATTCGTAGAGGATGGCTTCGATACAGCTCCGCTATCCTGGGATGAATTGTCGTCCCACATTAGAATGGCCATCCAGCAACTCGATGAATTCGGGCAGGGGATCGCAGCCGTGGTCGGCCTTGCCAGCATCACGGGCTGGGACAACGACGCCAAATCGACCTGGCAGAAACAGGGCGGCTATCAGCATAAGAATCTGACCTTGTTGCTGATCGACCTCCATGCCCCTGCGGTGGTTTACCACTGGCGCCACCAAGATGCGCGTTGCGCCACCATGATGAATACAATGGCCGACATCCTGAGCCCGCCGGGCGAATTGGAGGATGCATGCGCCAACATCGAGAGACTCATCTCTGAAGACCCGGCAGGGCACCATTATATTGCCCTGACAGACGCAGTGGCAGCGCTGGGAGTGCGACATTCGCTGGGAATGTGCGCCTTCCACAGGCTCTGCGCCGGCGGTGGATTCCGCCTTCTTGGTGATGACAACAGCCTCACGCTCATCAGAAGCGACCGCAGTTGAGATAGGAACTACATCCATGCCCGACGCCATCGCCCAGCCAGAACTCATGAACCCGTTGCGTAGGCGCCTGACCAGACGGGATTTTGGCGTCTTGCGCGCGACGGTGCCTGAAGGCCATCGTGCCTTCCGAGTTACCGGGACTTCCATCACGTCGAAACGACTTCCAGGAACACCCTTGCCCTTGGGGATCACGGTGCTCAAGCCACGGTCGTGGCTCCTGCTCTACGAACGCGCTTTCACCGTGCTGATCTGTGGACTGGTTGATTTGAAGGCATGGGGCTGGTATCGCCTCGAAGTGCCCGTGAAACTGAAGGTGGAGAATTTCGAGGACTTTGCTCTGTTCTTGGCGCCAAACACCACGCTGACGACGCCCGAACTGGCGCGATGTCTGAACCAGAGGCTGAAGGCCAAGTCAAAGCTGGGCGAGACCATCAATGACGCTGCTGGCATGGGGGATTTTGACTTTGCTCAGCAGGTGATTGAGTCCGGTCTCGAGGACGCGCTGACACTCGAAGATGCGCAGTCAGGCGAAGGCGGTATCCTCAGAGACACCGGACTTGTCAGGCAGGAAATCGGCGAGATCGAATGGACGCCAGTTCAAAATGAAGACGTCCAGGCTGGATGGGTCGGTCCCTATCTGCCCGACCAGCGACAAGAGGATATCTCGCGCCTCACCGAAGGCATCCTGGGTCTTCAGGGCCTGCCCGCCAGCGAGCAACCACACCCGGTTGAAACCGTCATCGGGGGTGCCCTGGCTACGGCTCAAGTCGCGTTCGCCATTGCTGGTCTCATGGCGATGATCTGGCCGCAACTGCTGCCGTGGCCCGACCTGGCTGTACACGACCGCGTCATCGGGTTGTTGACGACCCTCATCTCGGGTGCCCTGATTCCCCTTCGGCGTTGGCTCAGAGCGCGAGGCACCGCCAACCTGCTCGCCGGTGGCGCACTCGGCGAACCCATGACGCCCAGAGGGCTGAGCGGCCGGCGCGCGATGCGCAGCGACTATCATCTGCGCGCGAATTTCTGGGATCGGGTGTCTCATGCGTTGGCCGCAGGTGACTTTGACGCCCCGGCATCATCGGCGCGGCGCGCCGAAAGGATCGTCGGGCGTCTGACACCGCGCGCGCTTCAGGCGGCGCTGCCCGACATCCAGACACTGCAGGGCGACCTGGCGGTGCTTCCCGACGATGCCGCCGAGCGACGCGCCTGGCTGGTGGCGCGTAGCTGGCTCACACGCCAGACCTTGCTGAAACTAGAGGCTGCCGAACAACAGGGTGAAACGTTGCCCGATGAAGGTGCGTGGTTGCGGCAGTTGGATGCTGACATCGCCGCCACGCGGAGCAGTCTTCACGAATCACTAGCGCAATATCGAACGCTCGGAATCGCACCGCGGGGCGGCATCCTGGCGCCCCGGCGCTCGCTGGCGCGGACGCTCGCGGTTCGCCTCGTCCGATCGCGGCTCATCCAGAGGACGCGCAACCGGACAAGTGAGGCCGCCTTCGCGGCACTCTGGCTGCTGACGCGACTTTTCGTCATTCCGCGGATGCTTTGGGCTGGCCTGAAGCACATTTATTGGCCGCTGCGTAATCGTCTGAGCAGCATGTGCGCCGGGTGTCTCTGGCTCGTGGTCAGGTCGGTGCGGCATCCCTTCCGCAGCATCGCGGTCGCTTTGTTGATCGCAGGCATCGGTTGGCTGTACTCCTCGGCAACGGGAAGTGCGATGGCGCGGGAGCTGGGAGGCCGGGTGATGGCCCGTCCGGTTGCCGCCATCTGCGCGGGATTTGCCGAAGTGGACTGCCCGTTCCAGGGCGCTCAGGCACAGAAGGTCTGTTTCTGGAAAGGCGTGCCCTTCTGTCCGACAGCCACGCCAACACCAATGAGTATCACCGCATCTCCCACGCCCAGAATAGGCACGCCGGCGCCACCTAACGCCGCAATACCGGCGCCCGCGGACACCGAAGCTCCTACAGCAACCCCCACGCGTGCGCCGGATCCTGTGGTTGAGCCCCCTCCGTCGCCCACATCGAAACCCGTTGCCCCCCCACGGGCGCCGCAGTCGCCACGTTGCGCAGACAGCCGGGCAGTCATCACCCAGCCGGCGCTGGACACAGTGGTCACCGGCGCGCTCGTCATACGCGGCACGGCGACCCACCAACGTTTCAGCTATTACAAGTTGGAGTTAGGCGTCGGCCGTGATCCAGACCAATGGAGTTGGATGGATCTACCGGATTATCGCAAAGCGCCTGTTGTCAATGATGTGCTCGGCACGTGGAATGTCCGCGATCAGCGAGGGGCGCTCAGGCTTCCAGCGGGCGTATACACCATTCGGCTTGTCGTCATTGATCAGTCAGGCAACTATCCCGAACCGTGTCGCTCGACGATCATCGTTAAGTGAAGTCAGAAAGAGAAGAACATGGCCGCAACTCAATTGCCGCAATACAAGATCGGTGTCTGGGGCCCGAAGTCGGCGGGCAAGACCATCTACTTGTGGGTCTTCACCTATCTAATCGACACCGTACAAGCGCTTCGCAACCGGGAGTGGTGTATCTCGGCCGATGACGAGACCAGGGAACAACTGAACCTTTTGCGCACGCGTATCGTCAACAGGAACAGCAACCTTCCCGATAGCACCGACACTAGGCGTGATTATCAATTCTTGCTTCAAGGGTATGGTCAGTTCACACTGGGACGGCTGGGAGCCAACATTCTTTTTACTGACTGGCCCGGAGAAGCACTGAAAGACGACACCCCTGGTTCGCCTTTCTACCAGGAACTCAAGAAGTGCGATGCAGTTCTCTGCTTCATCGACCCGCTGCTGGATGTGTCAGAGGTCTCCGCTCGTTCGGAACGACAGATCCCCGAGGATTCTGAACAGTGGGCTTACTATCAAGGGAAATTGAACAACCTGTTTCACAGTCTAACGATGCCTGGTGGAGGTCGGCAGCAAGTGGCCCAGGTCATTGCGTTCCTGGTGACAAAGGTCGATCACAAAAAAGCGTGGTGGGACTCGAGATATCGCGGCGAGGAATTGTTGCAGTCAATCATAAAGGAATCTGGTATGAATCTAATAAAGAATCACTGCACCTCGTACCGAATCTTCCCATGTTCATCTGTAGGTGCCAAACTCAGCCGAACGGGAATCTGGGAAGACAGCAATCTGCGGGAAGTATCATCTGGCGATCCCGGAGTATCGCGGTACGAGATGAG
This sequence comes from Anaerolineae bacterium, assembly GCA_040766655.1. Taxonomy (GTDB): domain Bacteria; phylum Chloroflexota; class Anaerolineae; order CG2-30-64-16; family CG2-30-64-16; genus JALOOB01. The sequence continues at coordinate 145,536 of JAXGQB010000013.1, read as the reverse complement.
CGATCTATCGGACTTCGAAAAGAAACCGTTTGGCGTCGTCGAGCCCATGATTTGGGCGCTGGAAGAGCTAAAAAGGCGACAGCTGTGGCGCTAGCGCACATGCCGCCGCCCACGTCTTCAGATCGTACTGCGAAGACAAGTTGAGGAAACTATGACCGAACTATCCGCTGAGGTCATCCATCTCGCGGTTGCCACGATGCCCGACCTGGAGTCCGCAGGAGACCAACTCGACCGGCAGGGCATAGGATGGGTCACACGTCCCTTTCTGCAGTCGTTGTGGGACGCGACCTCACCAGGGCAGCAGTACTCAAATCTCAAGGTCTTTCCTAATGCCGAGAGCGTCTTCATCGACCCCTCGACCGGCGACCTGGCCGCCTATCGCGGGGAGCGTCGCACAGATCACGTGGGCCGGTTCTACGTGTGGCGCCGCTATTGGCTCGTCAAATCCGATGATGCGCGGACCCTGCGGTACCAGATCGGTGCGCTGCGGGAGTGCTTCGAGCGATTCGGCGATGTCGAGACCACGCCGGAAGTGCGCCAGATTCCCTGTGCGCTGCAGGCTGAGGGGCCGCGCCTGACCGAGCTCGTGCAACGCGGTAAGGAGGCTGGTTGGCTGGATCTGTGGCTCGCCCTGATTAGCATGGCCGGCGACAACCGGCTTTCTCTGGCCATCAGCGAGGGCCCCAGCGATGCACAAGCGCTGGAAGACCTGACTGAAGCCGTCGGTCTCGCCTTGCCCCTCCCATGGCGCAGGCATTGGAGCTACACTACCAGCGTCTGCGATGCAGCGACCTGTAAGGCTCCGGTCAAATTCATGCTCCTGGATTACAACATCCGTCAGCAACCGAACATTGACGCCAGGTCTCTTCCGGCCTTGACCGAAGGGCCAGACATCAGCTATGTCCGCCTGCTAAAAGACGCGGCAAACAAGGGATTCCTCGCGGATCTCCTGGCCGCCCGGGACGGCCTGGAAGCAGCATCCCTCGCAAGCCCGCGCGCGCTTGCCGAACGCCTTCATCACCGGCTGTGGAAACACTATGGGCTGGAACCACTCTGGGAGGCGATCCTGAAACGAGACAGCGCTGAGGCGGTGCGTTCGCTGCTGGGAGACATCAAGCCGTCGGATCTCGACCAAAGAACGCTCGACGCTTCTGGCCTTTGGCAGCGGATGGCGGGGGCCGATGGCGTCTCACTGCTGCCGAACCTTGCGGTGCTCCGTGCCCACCTGTGGGTCAGCGATCAACCGTGGATCGATCAACGCGCGGCGGATGTGCTGCAGCACGCCATCGCTGGGGCGCCTGATGGAACGGCACGGTTAGATCTCGTCGAGCGCGGCCTGACAGGCTACCCATGGCAGCAGGCCCAGGCGCACCAATTCCTCGCGCGTGCCGTCAGCGACGGCCTGCAGCCGAAGGACGCGCCGGCGTTGATCGCTCTCCTGAACTCGGTCCACAGGAAATTCCCCGAAATGGCCGACATACTGCTCGGCCTGCCTCAATACGACGAATTGCTCGTTGCGATCGGCATCGCCTTCCGCTGGATATCGCTTGGACCGAAGGCGCTGCCAGCGCGCACCCCCGCTACCCGGTCCTGGCGTGTTTCTGTGCAAGGCCGGGAATGGGTGGTGCGCCAGCGAACGGCGCTGGGCGCCGGAGATGCCACTATCACCAACTTCGCAACACAGAACCCATTCATACAGCTACAGGTTCTGCAGACGGCGGACCCAACCCAGAAAGGAAGGATCACCGTCAGGCCATTCATCAAGGGAGACAGCCTCACCTGGGTTGAGAAGCGGTTGTCGCCAGACCACCTGGTCGAGGCCCTTGGACAAGTCGCCGAGGGCGTCGCCTGGCTCCACCAGGGCAACCGGTATCACGGCAACATAAAGTCTGATAACTTAATTTGCACATCACAGGGCATGGTTCTAGTCGATGAGACGCCGGAGGCGGCCACAAGGGCAGCTTCCCAAGATCTCGTGCGTCGTGACCGGATTGACATTGCGAGAGTGCTGTTCACAGCGGCCGATGCCCAAGGCTATGCAACGAGCGCCAGGGTCCAACAAGCGGCCATAGAACGCGCGGCCGTCCTGCAGGGCCGTCCGTTAGTGGAGGAGGTGTGGGGGATGATAGAACGAGAACAGGTGCGCAAATCGATCCTGTCGCTGCTGGCGGAGGATCGCGAGATTCAGCAGAAAATGCAGGACATCGCTCGTACGACGCAAGACGTGAGATCGCAGGGAGTCACCTCGCAGGATCTTCGGCGAGAGTTGGACAACCTCCAGCGGCGCCTGGATGAGCGACTCAATCAGGTCGCCAACCAGGTCACGGCCCTGCAGAAACAGCAACCCGCCCTGCCAGGCAGAGGGCCATCACAGCAAGATAACACGATCCGAGACCTCAGAGATGAACTCCACCGGCTACAGGATGGCACCAGGAATGACATCTCGCGACTCACCACGCGCCTGGACGCGATGCAGCAGGGATCCAGGCGACAGCAATTCGAGGGTGAGCAGCAACCCTCGGCCGCCGCCCACACGACGCGCACGAAAACGCGCCGCGAGGGCGACCCCGGCATCCTGCCCTGGCTTGCGGTGATCTTCATCACCCTGCTGCTCTCCCTCGTGCTCAACTTTGTCGTTGATCGCCTGTTCGCGCCGGCTGGCGTACCGGCTGGCGCACCGACCGTCGAACTCACGGAGACGCCGCTGTTCGTGACGAGTGCATCGCCCACGCCGCGCCCGACCAACACCGCCCAGGCCGCCACAACGCCCACAGACGTCCCGCCATCCCCAACAGCCACCGGCAATACTATCGGCAGTTCTCCTCAGGCGCAGACCGCCACCGTCAAGAGCGAACAGCTCAACATACGCTCCTTGCCCAGTATGAGCAGCGAAAGCAGGAGCGTGGCGATAGCGGGCGAAAGCTTTGTCGCAGTCGGACGAGACAGCACCGGTACATGGCTGCAGGTGCTCTATAAGGGAATATACGGCTGGGCTGCCGCCGAGTACATCGACCTGAACGGTTCCATCGAAGACCTGCCGATCATACCCGCAGGCACAGTGCCGACAGATTCCGGCACCCCGACACCGGACGTCGCAGTGGAGGTTGCCACACGCGCGCCGACGTCGACGCGCTGACGCCGTCGCAACGGCAGATGACCGCTGGTCACCGCGAGCAAGGTAGGAACATGCCCGAACCCCTATTGCAGCTTGGCAAATACATCATACACGAAGAGCTCGGCCGCGGGGGGTTCGGCACGGTCTACCGCGCCACCGACACCATCCTCAACAGCGAAGTGGCTCTGAAGGTGCTTCATCCGGCGCTGTCGGCCGATCCTGGATTCTTGCACCGCTTTGAACAAGAAGCTCGCTCTGTCCGTCAGTTAGAGCATCCCCATATCGTGACGATCTACGAGTTGCACGCCTCCGATGGTCGCCACTATATCGCCATGCAGCTGATGCGCGGAGGATCGCTGGCTGATCGCTTTCAGGCCGAGGATAGCATCACACCTGAAGAGACCGCCAAGATTATCGAGGAGATCGCGGCAGCACTCGACCATGCACACAGTCATGGATATGTCCACCGGGACATCAAGCCCAGTAATGTTCTCTTTGATTCCACCGGACGCGCTGTGTTGGCCGACTTCGGATTGGCACGGGCGGTGGATGCATCGATGTCTTCGGGCGGCTCCAGTGCTGGTCATGGTATGGCGGGCACAGCTGCCTACGTCGCGCCAGAGATATGGGATGGCAAGAAGGCGGATCCAGCGACCGACATCTACGCGCTCGGCTGTGTTGCCTACGAGATGCTGAGTGGACAGAGGGTGTTCGATGGCCTCACAACCTCTGCCGTCATGCGCGCTCACTTTCAACCAAGGCATTTTCCGCCCAACTGGTCTGCTGCGCTGCAATCGTGTTTCGAACAGGTGCTCTCTATCGACCCGAAAGACAGATTTGCCACCGCCAAAGCCTTTGCGGCGGCGTTGAGCACCGTTACCGCGAGGGAGAATGTGCCCGAGAAGCTTCCCCGGCCCAGACGTCGGCTGGGATTGCTGGCCGCATTGGCTGGTACTCTCGCTATCGCTGTGATTTCCGCACTTTTGCTGCTCCAAGCGAGGTCATGTCAACCAACCGCTACCCCTGCCAGAACTGCGCCGGTTGTGACCGTCACCAGCACGCCATCGCCAACAGCAGCACCGGCCGCTGCCACGACTCCTGCACGCTCGCCCACTCTGGACTTGGCGTCAACGCCTTCAGTTGTGATCCCGCTCGTTACCCCAGACTCGCAGCCCTTGCCCCCTCGGGGAGGGTCCGCAGCGGCGGTCGTCATCCAGACTCCAGATCGCCCTCTGATCAACGCGACAAACGTAACGGATCTTCGAGCGCTCCACACCATGACAGGGCATGAAGATTGGCTACGCTCGATCGCATTTTCACCGGACGGAGCCTATCTAGCCTCTTGCTCCCAAGATGGTACAGTCCGTATCTGGAGCACGGCTGAGGGCTCACTGCTAAAGACACTGAAAGGCCACACCGGCACGGTTTGGTCCCTTGCCTACGCCCCAGATGGAGAGACCATCGCATCAGGCGCAGAAGATCACACTGTGCGCCTATGGCGCGCAATTGAAGGCAAAGAAATCGCTCGCCTGCCGATATTGACCAACGGGATACTTGATCTCGCATTTACGCCCGGTGGTGCGGAGCTGATCATCAGCGCATACGGTGGAGAGCTGGAGTTGTGGGACATACAGAAGCAGTCACGTATCCGCCAATTCACTGGACACCGCGAGGCTGTGTTCTCAGTCGCGATATCGCCCGACGGTCAGACCCTGGCCTCCGGCGGCGCCGACAACGTAGTTCGACTCTGGGACCTTGCAAGCGGCAAGCCGCGCGCTGAACTTGCCGGTCACACCGATTGGGTTCGCGACATCGCTTTCTCGCCTGACGCGGCGCTTCTGGCCTCGACCGGCGCCGATCAAACCGCTATTCTGTGGCATGTCGCGGATTCTTCTCTACTGAAGACTCTGCGAGGACACACAAGACGCATTGCTGCTCTGGCTTTTTCGCCCGATGGGCTCACTCTTGCTACCGCATCCTACGACGGCACAGTACGCTTTTGGGGCACACGCGATGGCGCTCAGGTCGGTGCTCTGCGAGCCCATGCAGAAGGGGTAACTGCCCTGGCCTTCTCGCCAGACCAGACAATGCTGGCTACGGGGTCCCCTGATCTCACGATTCGAATCTGGACGCCGTAATCGGGTCTGATTACGAGTAGGAGTGATGATGCCTGACACTTCGCCGACACTCCATCTGGGCAAATACATCATCCACGAAGAACTCGGCCGCGGCGGGTTCGGCACGGTCTACCGAGCGACCGACACAACCCTGGACCGCGTCGTCGCGCTCAAGATCCTCGACCCGCTACTGACCCGCGATCCAGGCTTCCTAGAGCGCTTCCGCCGCGAAGCGATCGGGGCGGCGCGGCTGGAGCATCCCAACATCGTGCCGGTGCACGAGGTGGGCGAGAGTGAAGGTCGCAGCTTCATCGCCATGAAGTACTTGCCGGGCCCGTCGCTGGACGGGCTGCTGGCCGAGGACCTTCTGCCAGTCGAGCGCACGCTGCACATCCTGGCCCAGGTCGCAGCCGCAGTGGACTTTGCCCACAGCAAGGGACTGATCCACCGCGACATCAAGCCCAGCAATATCATGGTGGCACCAGATGACGCGAGCGGCGACCCAGATCACGCGACCCTGACCGACTTTGGCCTGGCGCGCGCCAGCGATCAAAGCATGCTCACCTCGCTGGGGCAGGTGTTGGGCACACCGGCATACATGGCGCCGGAGCAGCTTGACGTGGACCGGCTGGACGAGGTAGGTCCGGCGAGCGATGTCTATAGCTTCGCGGTCGTAGCCTATGAGATGCTGGCCGGCCGGCCGCCGTTCGTGGGGCCGACGCCGGCGGTGATGGTGGCACATATGGCTAAAGAGCCGCCGCCTCTGATGCAGTTCAACGCAGAAGTCCCGGTCGGTTGCTGGGAGGCGCTCAAGACAGGGCTTGCAAAGAACATCACCGAACGCCCACAAAGCGCCGGTGCGATCATCAAATCGCTGCAAGCAGCGACTGCCACGGTCGCACAAGCCGAGGCAGACAGAACCGCGCCTATGCGCGGCAGATTGAGCCCGATCTGGGCAGTTGCAGCAGTGCTGGCCATCCTGAGCATCATTCTCCTGTTGATCCGGCCCTGGGAGCCCGGGCGAGAGCGAATCGCCGGTAGTCCTCACATTTTGCCCATTACCTCATCCCAAACTATCCCTCGCGCCACAGACACCAGTGCACTCACAGCCGCACCTTCTTTCACTTTGACCGCAATCTGGCCCGCAACGCCGTCCGTCGCTCCTGGGTTTACACCGCCGCCGACCGACACGACAACCCTAACACCGACCCATACCGGAACGCCGGACGACACGACAACCCTGGCGTCGACCCGTACCGGAACGCCAACACCCACAGCAACTTCCGAGGCAACCCGCACGGCAACCAGCACGCCAAGTCCCACGCCGCCGCCCTCGGTTGTTGTTGGCAGCAACACCATCAATATCCGCTCGGGACCTGGGCTGGCTTACGACACTCTCGGCAGCGCGGCGAACCAGACCTATGCCGTAACCGGTCGCAGCCCCGACGGCGCTTGGTGGCAGATAAACTATAAAGGGCGTTCCGCGTGGATCAATGCGGCATTAGTGACGGCGCAGGGAACATCGTCCGTCCCTGTAGTGTCCAGCATCCCCCCTACGCCGATGCGTGCGCCTGCCACCGCGCCAGCAGCCACGGCAAACACAGCCGCCGTTGCGGCACCCGACCGGCCCTACAGCTTTCGCCTCAGCCGCCTGTGGATTGGACAAGACTGTAGAATGTGGATCGCGACTGCACCGGCGGTCGGCATAATTCCTGGCGCAACGGTCGATCTATACAAGGCCGAGACTGAAGCACTTGCGTGGCGCGGCGAAATCGCTACAGGGAGCACATGCTACGAGTCTGGATTCTGCTTCCCAAAAGGCGTCAACGGCGTTTACTCCATTCTGCTGGCCCCGAAGTCTCCTGATCGCTACTATTTCAAGGTGTCCTGGGTCGATCCCAGCCTCGGCCCGGTCGACCTGGCGCCGACCACGTCGCCTGACGTGCAAAGCGATGGGATTGTTGTCATAGATAGCGAACGTCATTGTAATCTGGAACAGTGAACGCGGAGTAAGAATGATGCCCGAACAGATCCTCAGGCTCGGCAAATACATCATCCACGAAGAACTCGGCCGCGGCCGGTTTGCGGTGGTTTTCCGGGCGACCGATACGGCGCTGGCAAAACATGTGGCGCTCAAAATCCTGCACCCGGCGTTGCGCACGGACCCGCTCTTCGTGGCGCGCTTCCAAAACGATGCACGAGCCGCCGCGCAGTTGGAGCACCCCCATATCATCTCGGTCTACGATTACGGTGACCTTGACGGACGCCTGTACATCGCGATGCAGTATCTTGCCGGCGGCTCGCTCGCCGAACGGATCGCTCAGAAGGGCCGGGTGACATTTGCCGAAGCCTCCCGCGTCGTGGACGAGATCGCCCAGGCGCTGGACTATGCACACGGGCGCGGCTTCATCCACCGGGATGTGAAACCGACCAATATCCTGTTCAATGCCAGGGACGAGGCTGTCCTCACGGACTTCGGCCTGGTCAAGGCGGCCGATGAGTCTATCATTGCGCGTTCCAGCGCAGGTGGTGTGGTAGGCACGCCGGCATACATTGCGCCAGAAGTATGGGAGGGAAAGCCGCCCGGACTATACACCGACGTGTATAGCCTGGGCTGCGTTCTGGCTGAGATGCTGACCGGCGAACAGATCTTCAAAGGGGATTCATCACCAGCCGTGATGCGGGCTCACTTCCAGCCGCGCCGTTACCCGGTCCACTGGCCTGAGGGCATACCGCCGGAGACGCAAAGCATTCTGGAGCGCGCCTTGGCGATGGCGCCGGATCAGCGCTATTCGACCGCCGCCGCTCTTTCATCCGACCTGCACGATCTGGTCGAACGAGCCGCCGATCCACTCGCGACGCCCTATCTGGCATTGCAGTCGGCGCTTGCCGGGGAGAAGTGGGACGAAGCACTGGCTCTTGCCGAAGAGATCACGGCGAGGGATGCGGACTATCGCGACACACGCCGCCTGGCCCAACTTGCGGCCGAGGGGCAGGCGCACGCAGATCGCGCCACTTGGGCGGCCCAATGGCGTTCAGAGGCGTTGCTGGCCGAGCAGTCCGGTCAGGGAGAGGCAGCCCGTGTGGCTGCCCAAAAATGGATCGAGATGGCGCCGGACGATTCTGAGGCACGCGACATGCTGGCGCGTCTGACCTCTCCAGTCGTCTCAGGCAGGACATCATCCGTCGGGACCGACACGAGCCCAACTGAGCCCGGTCCACGCAGTCCGACCAAGGGATCTGCTGCGATGCCCGTGCCGCAGGGCCCAAACCAACCCCCACCGCCGGCAGAGGATGGTAGTTCTAACGGGCCCAAACCCCCCTTCCGGATGTGGACCTGGCTCGCCTTGGCTGCATTGCTTGTCGCCATCATCGTTCTACTCGTGTGGAAGCCGTGGATGCCGCGCACGCAGGAGACTTCCAAGCCAACAATCGTCATTCCGGAGGCTTCTACCGAGACGCCGACCAGGACGGTCACGCCTACCGCAACGCCTACGAGGACGGCCACACCAACCGCCACTCGCACCGCAACGGCGACCCACACCCCGTCACCTACACGCACGAGTGAGCCAACTGCGACGCGATCTCCAACCGTAACACCGACCAACACGCAACCGTCCACGACCAAGGCGATCCCGGCGGTCGATACAACCAACGCGCCCGCACACACCTTGAGAGACTGGCAGGCATCGCCCCACGCCGATGTCGAGTCAGAGTCGTTCCGGCACTGGGATGAAGAAGACCCGCAGGCAGTACCTGCATCCTGCGCCAAGTGCCACAGCTCCGCCGGCTACCAGGACTTCCTGGGCGCTGACGGCAGTGAGGCCGGCATGGTCGACGAGGCCGCGCCGGTGAACACCGTCGTCGACTGCGTGGCCTGCCACAACTCGGCCACCATCGCCAAGGACAGCGTCGTCTTCCCGTCCGGCCTTGGGATCACTAACCTGGGTGCTGAGGCGATCTGTATGGAATGCCACCAGGGCCGCGAGTCCAAGGTGAGCGTCGACAAGCAGATCACCGACACCTTCAAGCTGACCGACAAGGACCTGGACACGGTGGTCAAGCCGCTCGTGACGACCACGGACGGCAAGACCGTGACCACGACCTTCGGTTTCCGCAATGTGCACTACTTCGCGGCCGCAGCCACCCAGTACGGCACGCTGGCCAAGGGCGGCTACGAGTACGACGACCTGAGCTACGACGGCAAGTTCGAGCATCCAGCGCCGTTCAACACGTGCAACGGCTGCCACGACTCGCACTCGCTCGAGCTGAAGCTCGAGGATTGCCAGACCTGCCATGTAGACGTCAAGGCAGTTGAGGACCTGGCGGGCATCCGCGAGGCCGGCTCCCTGATGGACTACGACGGCGACGGCGACGCGGAGGAAGGCATCGGCGAGGAGTATGCCGGCCTGCAGGAGAAGCTCAGCCAGGCCCTGGCGGCCTATGCCAAGGAAGTCGCGAAGGCCGACATCGCCTACAACCCCGCAGCCTATCCCTACTGGTTCGCGGACGCCAATGCCAACGGCAAAGCCGACGAGGGCGAAAAGGGCTACAGTACCTGGACCGCGCGCCTGCTGAAGGCCGCGTACAACTACCAGGTGGCGGCCAAGGATCCGGGTGCGTTCGCGCACAACGCCAAGTACGTCATCCAGCTGATGCACGACTCGATCGCGGACCTCAACACCAAGCTCGCGAAGCCGGTCGACATCGAGGCTGCGGCCCGGAACGACGTGGGCCACTTCGACGGCACCTCCGAAGCGTTCCGCCACTGGGACGAAGAGGGCGATGTGCCGGCTGACTGCGCCAAATGTCACTCGGCCGATGGCCTGCCCCAGTTCATCGAGAACGCGGGCACGGTCGCGGTTGCGGGCACTGCGGTGCGCACCACCGGCGTGGTGGCTGCGGAGCCGTCCAACGGTCTGGCCTGCACCACCTGCCACGACGACCTGTCCGAGTACACGCTGCACGCGGTCGCGAGCGTGCCGTTCCCGAGCGGCAAGAGCGTCACCTTCAGCACCGAGGAAGATGACGAGGGCGAACTCCTGCCCGTAGCTGCCAACCTGTGCCTCGAATGCCACCAGGGCCGTGCGTCCACCGCGACGGTGAACGCCGCTCTCAGGAACAAAGAGGAAGACAAGGTTCCTGAGACCGCTCTGCGGTTCCAGAACGTCCACTACTTCGCCGCAGGCGCTTCGCTGTTCGGCACGGATGCCCAGGGCGCGTACGAGTACGCGGAGAAGGCATACGTCGGCAAGTTCGCGCACGTGCCGGGCTTCGACACCTGCACGGGCTGCCACAACCCGCACGAGCTCGAGCTGAGCTTCGACAAGTGCACGACCTGCCACGCGGGCATCGAGTCGGCCGACGAGATCCGCATCTCTGCAACCGACCTGGACGGCGACAAGGACGTCAAGGAGCCGATCAAGGCGGAGATCGACGCGCAGGTCGAGAAGCTGTACGCGGCCATGCAGCTGTACGCGAAGGACGTCGCCAAGGCGCCCATCGTCTACGATGCGCATGCCTACCCGTACTTCTTCGCGGATGCGAACGCCAACGGCAAGATGGACGAGAGCGAGACCAGCTACACTACCTGGACCCCGCGCCTGCTGAAGGCGGCCTACAACTACCAGTATGTCCAGAAGGATCCCGGCATGTTCGCGCACAACGCGAAGTACGCGGGCCAGATCCTGTACGACACCCTGGAAGACCTGGGCAAGGGCGGCATCAGGGTCGACCTGACCGGCATGGCCCGCCCCGAAGTGAAGAAATAGAGTCCCCGAGTGCCCGGCACCTCGGAGATGCCGGGCACTTGTCGCCCACTATCTTCTCTTGCTTTTGCCCATTGCTTTTTGCGTTTGTCTGTGTTATTCTGCACACGTCCTTTTGATCCATCTGTTTTTTCTGCCATCATCCAGAAGGCACGGCGAGCTTTGCCAAACTCGTCCCTGTTCTTACGCCGTGAGTTCACCCTGAGGTTCCCGGCTGTTCGGAACCAAACCGCCCCGCGCGCTGCGTGCCGGGCGGTTTTTGTTTGTCCAGGAGGCGCGCGATGCCCCATACGGACGCTCTTCTCAATCTTCAACAGGTGGCGGATTACCTGCAGCTGAACCAGAGCACGATCTACCAGTGGGCACAACAGGGCCGGCTGCCGGCCATCAAGCTCGGTGGACGGTGGCGCTTCCGCCGCGCGGACATCGAAGGATGGCTGGATGCCCAGGCACGCCAGCCAGGCGCGGCCCTTGATAGCGATGGGCTTACCGTTTCCCGCACGATCGAAGACTCCGCGCATGACGGCTGCTGATTACGTGGCGCAGTTGCGCAGCCGCCGCACCGCGCTGTGGGAGCAGGGCCGAACCTTCACCACCCCGACCGCACGCGCTGCGATCGCGCGTGAGATCCGCTTGGTGGACGCGCAGATCGCGGCGTACGAGGCTGCGGCGGAGCGGCTGGCTGAGCTGGACGAATTGTCCCGCCGCCTCGCGGCCCGGCCGGATCTGGCACAACGGTTGACGGGCGATGGAATCGACTGGCCACAGCTCTTCCGCCAGCTGCGTCGCGCCGCCCTGGGCGATATCCCCTGGTCGGTGCAGGCCACCCAGGTGTTGGCTCGCTTGCGCAACCGGCTGGAAGAACGCGTGCGCGAGCGTGCGATCGTCGCTCACGTGATCGACGGCGACAGCATCCGGCTGGCCGACGGACGCGAGGTCCGCTATATCGGCATCGATACGCCCGAGATGCACAATGTGTACGGCGAACGGGAGCCAATGGCCCAGGAGGCGACCGACGCGAATGCCCGCCTGGTAGCGGGCAAAGAGGTGCGGCTGGAGCAAGAAGTCTCTGAGGCCGACTGCCACGGCCGGCTGCTGCGGCACGTCTACGCCGGCACCATCTGGGTCAACGGCGAGTTGGTGCGGCTGGGCCTGGCCACTGCACTCTGCGTGCCGCCTGACGTCAGAGAGGCAGCTCGCCTTAAGGCGCTGCAGGAGTCCGCTAGCTGCCACCAGCGCGGCATCTGGGCGCCTTGATGGGCATGGGGAATCATGAGGAAGTTATGTTAACCGCCATTTTCTGCCCCGCCTGCGACGCGCTGATCCTCGACGCGCCTCGCTGCACCCACTGCGGGAAGTGGGTGCGTCCCCCCGAACCGCCCGCGGGCCGCGGCGCACCAGCCTGGCATGCACAACTGCCGGGAGGTCTGGTGTCAAGCCTGACATTGGCCGAAGGCGTGCTCTACGCGTGCGACGCGGAGGGGAGATTGCACGCGCTCGATGCGAGGACGGGCCAGCCCTGCTGGAAGACGCCTGCCAGCCTCGGCGATTGGCGGATCTACCGTCAGGTCGCTGTTGCGCGCGGGCTCGTACTGGTGGGACCGATCGACAGTCGCTCGATACCCGCGGCTGACAAGGCGGTGCTTGCGCTGGATGCGGCGACGGGCGCCCTCCGCTGGCGCAGCCCGCTCCAGGCACGACAGGTCTCGGATCCGGTGGTGGTGGATGATCGCGTGTGCGTCGCGACCTCAGATGGGCATGCCGTGGCATTGGCGTTGGCCAGCGGCGCAGAGCTATGGCGCACGCCGATCAAGGGCGTCTGTCAGGCCGCACCGGCAGCGACCGGCGACAAGGTCATCTTCGGGAACGACCAGGGCACACTGACCGCTCTGCACGCTTCAGACGGCAGCAGGGCGTGGCGCTTTGATGCCGACCCCGATCCACAGTGGGGCGGAGGATTCCCTTATCCGCCCATTGGCAGCGGGGACCGTGTGTTCCTGACATGCTGGAACCGCCGGTGCTACGCCTTGATCGGCGACACAGGTGAGCGGGTATGGGCCAGCGAGGCGACCAAACGGCCGCCCTTGACCCCGCCTGCGGTTGACGCTTTAAACGTGTACTTCTGCGGCCACGACCGCTACGTCTACTGCCTGGATGCCGCAACAGGCGCTTTGCGTTGGCGGACACAGCTGCCCAGGAAGTCGGTGACCACGCCCATCGTGGTGGGACCCGAGGTGATCGTGGCGGCCCAGGACCATCAGATATACGTCCTGGAGGCCGCAACAGGCCAGCTGGATCCAACCCCCGTCTTTCAGACCGAACGCCATGTGGCCGCCGATTGGGCTTCCGATGGTGAGTGCGTCTATGTGGGCGACGTGGAAGGCCAGATCTATGCCATTACCCTGCGCGCGCAAGCTCCCGAGATGGCGCCGGATGTGCTGGCGGCCGAGGGGAGATGGCCGGAGGCGGCCGTGCGCTATGCGCTGCTCGGCGACTTGCGCCGGTCGGCCGGGATCTATGCCGCGGAACTGGCCGAGCCGGTCCATGCAGCCCGGCTGTACGAGCGAGCGGGCGAGGCAGCGCTGGCGGCCGAGCAGTTCGAGCGCGCGGGCGATCTGAAGGCCGCGCGCATCCTGTATGTAAGCCTCGGCCGGCATGAACACGTTGCACGGCTGTCGGAGGCCATGGACGACCTGCCCGCGGCAGCGCAGGCCTACGAGCAGGCCGATCGCTGGGAACAGGCAGCCGGTGTCTACGCCCGGCTAGGAGCGACCGCGTTGCCACAGGCAGCCCATGCATTCGAGCGCGCGGCGGAGGCAGCAGCAGGGCAAGGAGCGGAGAAGGCGGCGCTGGCCCTTTGGCTCCAGGCGGCCGAAGCCTACCACCGGCTGCGCCAACCGGAAAAAGCGGTGCAGCTTTACCACCGGGCCGGACAGAGAGATCGGGCGGACTACGTCATCCGCGAGGAGCGCGATCCGGCACTCAAGGTCCTCCTGATGCGCCTCGTTGCCGGACCAGAGGAACTGGCCCGGTTATTCAGCGAACAGGGACAACATGCAGCCGCAGCTGAGGAGTACATCCGCCTCAAGCGGCCCATCGAGGCCGCGCGGTCGTATGAGCGGGCCAAGGAATACGTGCTGGCCGCGGAGCAATACCGCGCGTCGGAGCAATGGGGGGACGCGGGCCGGATGATGGAAGCGGCACACGTCCTGGGCGAAGCTGCGGCGCTCTTCCTGAAGGCCGGCGATCGGTCGCAGGCTGCTGCGGTCTACGCCCGGCAGGCGAGATGGCCGGAGGCGGCCCAGCTATACGAGGAACTGACCGATTGGTCCGCGGCCGCCGATGCATGGTCTGCCGCGGGAGAGGCGGATCGCGCTGCCGAGGCCTGGGAGCGGGGGGGACAGTTTACCCGGGCGGCGACGGCGTGGCAGAAAGCTGGCGCGTGCGATCGAGCGGCCGAGGACTACTGGCGGGCAGCTAAAGAGGCTCAGCAAGAGGAAACTGCACGGGAAGATGTGGCCGCGCTGTACGACCTGGCGCTTCAAGGCTTCGAAGAGTGCGGCAAGGCACAACGGGCCGCCGAGTGCGATGCTGTCCGCCGTTATCTCCGCCGGCAGCCGCTGCTGGAGCTGGAGTTGTCGCTGATCGGCGAGTTCACCGAAGGGCACTCCGGCAAACTGATCCTGACCCTGCGCAACGTCGGCTGGGGCCAGGCAGCGAACATTGCCTTCGAGGTCAAGGGGTACTTTGAGACTGACCTCGAGATGGCCGCGGAGCCATTCGGCCTGGCTGCCGATGTCACCCGCGAGATGCCACTGTATGTCGTACCGAAACGGGCAGGCAGCGCACTCCCCTTGTACCTGGCTGCCGCCTGCACCGATGCCCGCGGTAGGCCCCTGCCAGCGCTGAAGCGAACATTCGACATCAGCGTTCGCAGCAAGGAAGAGCGGAGGGGCGACAGTACGCCGCAGAATGTATTCTATGGGCCGGCCCAGTTGATCCAGTCCGATCAGGTCGGCGACGTGGTGGGCGGGGACAAGCAGAGCGTGGACATCCGGCGCCAGGCCGCAGCCGCGGGCGGCAGTCCGACGGGGCCGGCAAGCACACCCGGCCAGCCGCCCGCTGAGGTCCGGCGCGTGCAATGTTCGAACTGCGGGGAAAACCAGCCGGCCGATCGCTTCAAATGCGTACGCTGCGGGATGCCGTTGGCAAAATGACCAAGATGTGAGTGAGAGTAGCATGCCCATTTGTCCCAAGTGCCACCGCGTGTGGCCAACGGAATACCGCTACTGCCCTGAGTGCCAGGGTGAACTGGTGAATCTACCCCTGGAAGAGGGAGACCAGATCAACATCCGCAGTCCCAAGCAGACGGTGGTCGTCAACACGACACCGCCACGGATGGCAGGACACGCAGAGGTGGAGTGCGAAAAGTGCGGCCAGTTCAATCGTATCGGCAATACCTTCAACTGCCGAGGCGGTTGCGGGCGAAAGTTCCTGTGCAAGGCGCTTCACTTCGATAAGACATTTGAGATGTGCACCGACTGCGCTGCTATACGCCGTGGAGACGCTGAACAGGAAGCGGCCCGACAGGCGCAACTGCAAAGCGACCTGAAAGCCCTGACCGCCCAAACGCAACGCCTAACCACGGAACTGGCCCAGCTGACGGCGGCGCGCGACAAGGGCCAAAGCGAACTGGCAGAAGCGCTCGACAACCAGCGCCATACCGAGGAAGACGCCCGGGCCGCCGCAGCCACAGCCCACACTAGGCTAGCGGACGTGCAGAAGACGTTATCCGAATGGCGCGCCCGCGCCGAACAAGCCCAAACAAAGCTGACGCAGGTTCTCCGGGCGCAGGATATGTGCCAAGCCGAGCTGAGCCGGGCCCAGGCCGCAGCCGAACGCGTCGCGGCTGAAGGGCAGGCCAAGGCGACCGCGCTGGAAGCGTCTCTGGCTGAATGGCGCGGCCGTGCCGAGAAGGCCGAGGGGCAACTTTCCAAAATGAGAGAACCACAACTGGGACCAATGTACCAGCCCGGTGACATCCTGCTCAACAAATATCGCATCGAGGCGTCGATCGGCAGCGGGGCCTTCGCGCAGGTGTACCGCGCGATGCACCTGGCACTGCAGGCGCCGCGAGCGCTAAAGGTGCTGCGCCGGGATGCGCCGAGGCTGAGCGGAACGGAGTTCGGCGACTTCCGGAGTCGCTTCCGGCTGGAGGCGCAACTGGGTATGCGGATCGGCCACCCGCACGTGATCCGGGTCCATGACTTCAAGCAGGATGGTGAGACCTTGCTCCTGGTGCTGGAGTATGCGGCGGGCGGCTCCCTGGCGGAGCGGCTGGGGCAGGTGCGGCAAGGGGGCAGCGCTATCTCCACTGACGAGGCGGTGCGGATTGTGCGGGAGGCGGCGGAAGGGCTGACCGCGCTGCATGAACTCGACATCGTGCACCGTGACCTGAAGCCGTCAAATATCCTGTTTGATGAAGCTGGTAGCGTCAAGGTCAGCGACTTGGGGCTGGCACAAGTGGGGGAGGCGCCCACTTGTTTAGGCAGCGCGGCCGGCTCGCATCCTGGCACACCAGCGTACATGAGTCCGGAGCAGCAGGGGACGACGAGGTACCTGACACCCGCCTCTGACGTCTACAGCCTAGGTGTGATTCTGTTCGAGATGCTGACGGGACGCGCGTACAAGTCCATGAAGCCCGGCACACGGCTGAAACAGCTCTACACGGCCGCGCCCGCATGGCTAGATGAGTTATTGGCTCGCATGCTGGCCGACGAGCCGAGAATACGGCCGTGGGACGGTGCGGAGGTGGTGCAGGCGCTAAGGTGAGGAAGGGAAGACTGGCAGATCGCAGGAGATATCCGACTAGCTACGGAGACCCTCACCCGGATCGCAAAAATGAAAGGGGGAATTCCACGAATCCGGTTGATTCGCCGTCGTAATCTCATCTTCGCCCGCGATCGATTGAGTTATAATTGGTAGAATTGGTAAAACTTGGTTATCATTGTCAGACACTTGACAACGTGCCGTCAGTTAACCATCTTGGGATCGTGTTATTATCGGAGCATACCGATTCTCACGTATGCACAGGGAGGGCTTATGACCCAGGCAACAGGGACCAGCGGACAGAGGATGGGGGATAGGGAACAGGGGGCAATCGCCCAGCCCTCCGAGACCCTCGCACGCCGCCTGGCTCCTCCCGGCCGGCTGCGCAAACGGCTGCGCGTGCCCGACCGCCACGTCGCCATCGCCCTGGCCGAGGCCGGGCCTTACACGCTGGGGCCGGGCGATCATAGCCTGCTCAACTGGCCCGCGCCCGCGCCGGAGGTCATTTTGCTCCGGACAGGCCCGCTGCCGCTGGAGCTGCAGTGGGACGGCCTGCCGGCGGGCGATGGCGAACCCGTCAGGGCGCGCGTGTCCGCGGAGGTCTCGGTCGCCGCACCGTTGCAGCTGCACGAGACCTGGCTGCGCCTCAGCCCGGGACCGGAATGGTTGCTGCCCGCGGATGCGATCGCCGGCCGGCTCCACGATCTCCTCGCCGATTCGATCAGCAGCTATGCGGCGTCCGATCTGAACCGCGCCGCCGTGCGGGACGCACTGGTGCGCGCGCTGCGCGGTACGCTCGAATCGGAGCTTGCGCGGTACGGCCTGGCATTGGCGACACCGACCCTCGCCTTGCGCACGGCCGGCCTGGCGGCACAGGAGGCGGCGGCCGACATGGCCCGCAGTGCTACCGCGCTGGCTCAGACCGCCCGCATTGCCGACGTCGTGGCGGAGCTCGACACGCTGGATGAGTTCCGCGACCGGATCGCCACGTGGCAGGCCGAGACCGGCGAAACGCTGGACGAGGAGACGGTCGATCTGCTCTGGCGCCGCGTCGCGCCCGGCGGAATCCCGCTGCGCCGGGCCGAGGCAGTGAAGTCCGCACTCACAGATGCGGCAGCTGATCTGAGCGCGGAAGCAGCCGGTATCGACGAACCGCTGTCCGCCGCCAGGCGACAGGACCAGATGCAGTCCCGCGTGGGGGCAGACGCCGACCCGCTGCCCGATTCGCCCTCCCGCCGCCTGAACCGCATCTACAGCATCCTGCGCCTGGGAGCGGCGACGATCGGCTGTGCTTGGGCCACGCGCAGCGTCCTCTCCAACGGCTTTGCCCAGGCCGATGTCGCGGGACTGGTCCTGGAGGGGATCGGCCTCGTCGTTGCCGTCGTCGGCGTGAGCGCGGCCGCGGTCACCTACGCGCAGGCGCAAAAGCAGGCCAAGCCGTACTGGGAAGCAGTCCGGGAGCGCTTCAAAGGACTGCCTGCTGAGGCAGCCCTGGACGAGGTGCGCACACATGCCCGGCGCATGTACCTGGTCGCCGACGTGCTCATGGCGGCGGCCCTCGCCGGGGGCCTGCTGCTGTGGCTGGATGGGCACCCGCCGGCCTTGCTGGCGCTGCCAATCCTGGCCTTCGCAGTCGCGTTCGGGCTGGTGCTGATCGCCCGGGGCCGGGAGCGCCAGGCGCGACGCCAGGTCGACGCGCTGCTGCAGCAGGTGACCGGGCCCGGCCTGCCGCAGCGGCGCATGGCCGATGACTTGGTGCGCCGCAAGGTGCGCCAATATCTGGCACGCGGCCAAACCAACCTGGAGGAGGCTGGAAGCACCCTGTTCCGTCTCGGCCCGGACGGTCAGCAGGTAACAGCTGCTCTGCGCAGGCTGCGGACCGGTCCGCTGGCGAAGCTCCAGGACGAGACCCAGGCCGTTCATTATCGGGACGCGCGCTACTTCGCCGAAGTCTGGGTGCCAGATGCACAGGTGACCCGGATGCTGGACCTGGACGACGATCTCCTGCGGCGGGCACGGAAAGTGGCGCTGGACTCCGAGGCGCTCTACGCGGCCAGCGTCGACGGCAGCGCCGCCCGCTGCGCCGAGGCAACCGCTGCCCTGGACAAAGATATCAACCAGCTCCGCCGCGTCATGGGCGAGCGGAGCGCGTTCATCGAGCAGTCATAAAACCAGAAGCCGGATTTCTCCGGGAGCCCGGTTTCCAGCCGATCCACAGGGAAGGAGGATCTCATGCCGATCTTCGGAAAACCCCAAAAAGCGTGTGACCACTGCGGCCAGAGCATTGACGCCAACGCCAAGTTCTGTCCCTACTGCGGCCAGCCCACCGGCGTGGTGGGCATCCCGTGCCCTCACTGCGGCCAGACGGTGGCAGCCAACGCGCGCTTCTGCCCGGCCTGCGGCCGCCAGATCGGCGGCGCGCGCGCGCCCGACCTGCGCGGGAGCGTCTGGCGCAAGAGCCCCGACGAGTTCGCAGTGCGCGTCGAGCCGGCCGACCTGCGCGGCACGCTCTACAAGGAGCTGGAGGTGCAGCCAGGCCAGCAGGTCGTGCTGTTGGTGGACGGCCGGGCCGACGAGGAGCGCCAGGGACCGGGCCGCTATACCGTGGACTCGCTCTTCGAGCGCGTGCTCACGCTGGGCACTGGCCGGCACGTCACGGGCCTGCTGGTCGACGGCGGCTCCGTGCCGCTGGAGTTCCAGTTTCCCAAGATCTACACCCAGGACGCCTACGAGGTCAGCGTGCGCTGCGTGGTGGGGGTCGAAGTGGTCCACCCGGTCGCGTTCTTCACCAACGTCCTGAAGAGTGCGCGCACCCTGACGGTCGCTGACCTGCGCAGCTTCCTCTTCGACGAAGTGCGCGATGCGGTGCAGGACGTCATCGGACAGCAGGACATCCGCCAGCTGGCGACCGGCCTGACCCAACGCGATCGCCTGGCCGATGCGGTGGACATCTACCTGAACAACACCCTGTCCACCAGCGGCCTGCGCTTCGGCGGTGTGCGCACCGTCGAAATCAGCCACCCCCAACTGGAAGCACTGCGGGCGCAATGGGAGACGATACGCCTGGCGCGCGACAAGGCCGAGGCCGATCTCACCCAGGATCGGGAGCGTAAGCTGGCCGATGTCCGGCGCCGCGAGGAGTTGTGGCAGGCCGGCATGGCCGAGACGGAGCAGAAGACACGCGAGCAGCGGGAGCAGGTCCGCACCTACGAAGAGCGGGCTGCAGTGTGGGAGCAGGCACGGCGCGCGATCATGTCCGAGGAGATGAACCAGGTTCGCACGAAGGAGGACTTCGCCGACTTCCTGGCCACCATCAACGAGCGGCAGGTGTTGCGCCAGGAGGAGCTGGACGTCCTCTCGGAGGAGTTCGCCTCCCGCAAGGAAGACCGCGCCTCGGCCCGCGCACACACCGCGTACCTGGCCGAACTGGAGCGCGACTACAACCGCAAGCAAGCGGAACTGGTGTGGAAGACGGACTTCACCCTGGATGACATGGCCTCCAGCCTCAAGATCGAACAGCAGCGCCTGACCGACGCGGGGCTGTTGGACGGCAAGCGCTGGGACAACGACATGGCCGAACTCATGCGCGGTGCAAAGCGCACCGACTGGGAGCGGGCAGAGACGACGAAGCGCGAGCTGTTCGACCGCGGCCAGGAAAAGGACGCTCAGGGACATCGGCAGGCGCTGGAGAAAGCTGAGACACTGCACCGGCTGGAACTCCGTGCCATCGCGACCGAGGCCGACCTGACCGAGGCCCAGAAGCGCAAGCGGACCGAGGTCGAGCTGCAGCGCTACGAGGCCGAACGCCGCGGCATC
Organism: Anaerolineae bacterium; assembly: GCA_040766655.1. Lineage (GTDB taxonomy): Bacteria > Chloroflexota > Anaerolineae > CG2-30-64-16 > CG2-30-64-16 > JALOOB01. The sequence goes on along the minus strand of JAXGQB010000013.1, from coordinate 124,891 downwards.
CAACGCCAGATCGAGGCAGCCGACTTCGATGAACAAATTCGTCAGAAACGAACAATTGGTGAACTGGAACGCAGCGAAGATAAAGAGGACTTGGAGATCGGGCTGAACGCGTTGGCCAGAATGAAGGCGATCAAGCGCGAAGAACAAGAAGCCACCTTGCGTACCGCGCGTGAGGACGAATTGACCCGAAAAGCGGCTGCGCATCAACAAGAGATGGATCGGATCGCCCAGGCACGGCTTGCAGAGGAACAACGACAAAGATTCGAGATCGAACGGCTGGCCACGCTCGGCAAACTTGGCAGCGATGCGCTTATCGCAGCAAGCGGACCGGAGCAGGGCGCCATGTTGGTCAGTCTTGCTCGCACCAAAGCTATGGAAGGCAAGAGCGCGGAAGAAATCCTGGCGATGGCCGCCGAGAATTCTCCCGCAGTTGCAGCAGCTTTTCAAGAAAAGTTTCGCGCCATGGCTGAAGGCAAAATGGGCGAACGCGAGCAGGCGCTATTCGAGCGGCTCCTGAAGGCCGGGGAAGACGAGCGAGCCCGCGATGCAGAGGAGCGCCGGCAAAGTGAAGACCGGCTGATTGAGGCAAAGGACAAAAGTGAAGAGCGGATCTCCCGGCTGGCTGACAAGCTGGCAGATGGCCAGGCGACGGCGCTGTCGAACCTTGGGCGAAGCCCGACAGGCCAAAGTCCACAGGTGATTGTAGTACCATCTGCCACCGGCCAGCCGCAGGTGATCCAAACGAGCGGCGGCGGAGCCCAGGTGACCGGCAGCGGGACCGGTGAGGTGCAGGTGTGCCCGCGCTGCCGGGTCAAGTCGCCGGTGGGGGAGAAGTATTGCAGCAACTGCGGGTTTAGTTTCTATGAGGGGTGAGTGAGCGCCAAGTGTCAGGTGCCGGGTGCTGCGACCGGCGGTGCACCCGGCAGACCAGGCGGATGAGTCGGGAAGGAACACGAAAATATGGCTCAATGTCCCAAGTGCGGAGCATCCAGCAACGGCAAATTTTGCGCACAGTGCGGCGCGCCGCTGCCGATCCGATGCATCTCATGTGGCGCAGTGATCACCTGTGGACACCGGTTCTGCGGCGAATGCGGTGCGCCCGCGCCGCCTGACCTGCAGTCCAAGGCCGGCCAGGGTTCGCCCGCAGTGAATATCGGCGACATCGGTTTGATGCGCGGGACGATCGATACATCTACGAACATCCACAACACCACCCATATCGGCTCGCAGACGAACATCTCGGGACCGATGCATGTTCAGATTTCTCACGGGCCATCTGAACCGACCGCCGAGGAATGGTTCGGCCGCGGGCTGCAATCGCTGCAACAGCGCCAATACGCGCAGGCGGTGGATGCCTTTGCGCATGCCACACAGCGAGATCCACACTACACGGACGCGTTCTTCTACCAAGCGGTGGCCTCGCTTCAGGGCCAACGCCCGAAGCTGGTCAGTCTGACAACTGTGCGGAAGGTGGAGGGGCTCCTGCAAACAGCGACCGTCCTTCAGCCCGATTGTGCCCACGCATCCTTACTATGGGCCATCGTGAAGCAAGACGCCTACGTGATGAACGGGATGTACGACCGGCCGCCCACCGTGAAGGAACTCCTCGGCCGGGTACACTCGATCGCACTGAACCCTTTGGAGGCGATTCTCACCCTCGTCCCAGCGTGCGGCAATTGGGTTTGGGAATTGGCCAGGAAGATGAGGCAATAGGAGGCCCAATATGTAAGAAACACCCTGCATCTGAGCTTGATCGTTCGGAAAAGCCAGGTAACGGACACCCCTTCAGCCATTATGGAATGCACCACAAGGAGACACTCTCATGGCCGAGACAAATGAACCGAGAGAAAAAGCAGTTCCGAAGTACTTCATCAAAACACCTGAGAAGCCAGAACCCCCGGATGTAGGGACTAACACCGTGCTAATGATAGTTGGTGGAATCCTTGCTTTTATCGGGGTGATCGCTCTACTTGCCGGAGGCGAAGGAGTCTGCATAGGATTACTTGGCCTTATTGCGGGAGGTTGGCTTCTCTGGCAGGGCTATTTCAAGAAATCCAGCGCTGAGAAAGCCTATGCCGAGAAGATGAAGCAGTACGAAGAGAAGTACAAGAATGCCGAGCCGAAACCCTCTGATGCCCAGATGGACGGATGGCTTCAGAGGGACCGCGAGCGTATTCGAGCCGAAGCATTGCATAAGCTTGACCTGGAACCCTCGCAGATCGTGCGGGAACCCATCGAAGTCATCGGCCCAGCCAACAAGGCCGACCTAGCGGTCGGCAATGACAACGTGATCCGATTCTCCAAGTACGATCTTGTCACCGTGTATCTGACGGACTACCACCTGGCTGCCTACAAGTGCACCCTCGATATGGCCCACGGCACGCAGACCGATGAGTCGACCCAAGAATACCACTACAGGGACGTTGTGTCCGTTGCCACCCAGACCGCAAGCAGCGACATCTTCGCCGTGATGATGAATGGCGAGCACAAGTCCATCGCCAGCTATCAGAAATTCCAGCTTGCCGTGGCCAGCGGCGACCGCATCGAGGTCGCCATCGCCTTCCCGCAGATGGATGACATCATCAAGGAGGGCAAACTCGCTCCAACCGGCGCCGACGAGGCGATCCGGGTCATCCGCGCCCGGCTGCGCGAGATGAAGGGTGGCGTGCAAGTGTAGCCTACGGTATTTGGGCAGTACGGACCGCGGGCCGGTGCCTCACGACACGCACGGCCCGCGGTCCGAAGGAAGGCATCATGGATCACTTCATCTCCGACGTCATCGCCAACGTGCTGCAGGACTTTTCGCCGTCTGCGCTGGTGGCCGTGCTGCTGATCAACCTGGGCAGCGAGATCGTCATGCGCATCCGCAACCCGCAGCACCGCGGCCACCTCCTCAAGGAGACGATCGCGTTCATGGCGGTCATGGCGATCATGACCGCGTGGGCGTTTCTTGCGCTGGCCACGCCCGTCGGCATTGCGCGCGTCCGCGACCTGAACCTCGCGCCGGTGTGGAGCTTCGTCATCGGGCTGATCCTCTACCTGGCCGTGGGCCTGCCGCTGGGATATGCGATGTTGGGCTTCCTGTTGGGCGCTCAAGGCGGCAGCCTGCTGGATCGGCGCGACCTGGTGCGCTCGCGCACGCCTGTCTACGTCTATGCGGCCCTGTTCAAGATCGGCATCGTGCTGATTGCATTGGCATTCATCGCCTTCCCCGCGCTGGCGGCCATCCTGCCCGGCGCCACCGCGGACCGCGCGGTGCTGATGCGCTACACCGTGGTTGCGCTATTGCTGGCGGATACGGCGTGCTACGGGTGGGTGTTGGTCGAGAAATAGAACTACCCGACAAAGGATGAACATATGACAACCGAACTCCTTCCATCCTTCGGTAAGTACGCCGGCGTCCAACGCCTCGGCGAGGGCGGCTTCGGCGAAGTTTACCGGGCTTTGGACACCACCCTCAACCGGCCCGTCGCCCTCAAGGTGCCCCACCGCGAGCTGCTGCGCGACCCCGGTTTTGCCGCACAATTTCGCGCCGAGGCTCAGACCTCCGCGCAGCTCGATCATCCCAATATCGTGCGCATCTACAGCGTGGGCGACTTCGAGGGGACACCGTTCATCGAGATGGAGTTGGTCGACGGGCAGACGCTGGCAGAACTAATCAGGGCCAAGGGTCGCCTGACGCCTGAAGCAGCACTCGCGATCATCGAGCCTGTCTGCGCAGCGCTGGAGGAAGCCCACCGCAAAGGCATCATCCACCGGGATATTAAGCCGGGCAACATCCTGATACGCGCGAGCGACGGCCGCGTGCTGGTCAGCGACTTTGGGCTGGCGAAGAGCCGGGAGAACAGCTTTCAGGCGTCGCTGAGCAGCAGCAACGTCATCATTGGCACCCTACGATACATGCCGCCGGAGCAGGCCAATCCCAAGCTGGGCGAGGTGGGGCCGCGCAGCGATGTCTACAGCCTGGGCGTCATGCTCTACGAGATGCTCACCGGTCGCGTGCCGTTCGATAGCAAGAGCGTCGCACAGCTCATCTTCCAGCATACGGGAGAGGACCCCGAGCCGCCATCGAACCTCAACATCAACCTCAGCCGGGCGGTGGAATCGGTCGTGCTCAAGGCACTTCAAAAGAAGCCAGGGGATCGCTTCGGTTCAGCCCGTGAACTGGCGCTTGCACTCCGCTCAGCCATCGACCGTGGCACATCGGCAACGCTGCCGGCCAAGGCCGCTCCTGCGCAGCCGCCTCCCGAGGCCCAACCCGCTACCACCGTGACCGGGCCCGCAGCGGGGCGGACGCAACCCGCTGCGCCTGAGCCCAAGCCGCGAAGAAACCTGGCCCCGATCGTCGCCGCGATCGCCGTCTTCGTGGTCGCGGCAGGGATCTACTGGGCCGTCGCTAGCGGGCCGCCCCCCACTAAAGAGACCGGCACCGCGACGACAGGGCGAGCCACGGACACTGCGACCTCCGCGCTGGTGGCTGCTGAGGCAACTGCTCCCAGCCAGGCCACTTCCGTCGCCAACAAGCAGCCCCCGTCCGTGGCGCTGGCGACGTCCACCAACGCTGTCACGGTGGCGCCGACTGACACGCAGACCGCATCGCCCACCGCGACACCCACCATGACGCCCACTGCTACACGGACGCCGACGCACACCGCATCGCCGACCGCGACCCAGGCGCCGACAAAAACACCAACGGCGATTCCAACTGCAACGCCCAGCACGAACGATGCCGTCGCAGCCGCAGTGCCGGCAGGCAAGGCCCTGGGTGAAGCCTACGAGCAAGCGGGGATTGCGGTGAGCCTGTCCAATTACTCCATCGGAAGTGATGGTCGCATCTGGCTGCGGTTTACAGTCAGCAATAGCGGCGCTGCAAAGGTGCTGCTGCGCTACCAGAACCGCTACTTTGCCGTGGAAGATGACCTGGGCAAAGTCTACTCACAGACCGAGCGCAACTTGCTGGACCCGAAGCAAAGGGAGATCGCACCAGGAGATTCTTACAACATCGAGGGCAACGACTATCCCGACGGCTCCGGTGAGGTCGGCAACTTCTACAGCGCCATCCCGGAGCAGGCCGGCTACCTCATCGTCAAGATCAGCGAGTTCGGTCCCCTGACCGATCTCCAGTGGCGCATACCCCTCAACTCCATCACCCCCGGCGCACAGGCACCGGCTGCCGGGACGCAGCAGGCCCTGTTGGACGGCTTCGCCGCCGATGGCATCCGCGTTTCCCTGGTCAAGTACGATATCGCGTCCAACGGCCAGATCTGGCTGCGCTTCACCGTCGCCAACGAAGGCAACGGCCCCGTGCTGCTGCGCTATCAGAACCGCTACTGGAGCCTCCAGGACGATCTCGGCAACACCTACAAACAACAGGAACGCGATCTGCTCACCCCCAAGCAGATTCTCCTCGCACCAGGAAAGTCTTACAACATCGAGGGCAACGACTATCCCGACGGCTCCGGTGAGGTCGGCAACTTCTACAGCGCCATCCCGGAGCAGGCCGGCTACCTCATCGTCAAGATCAGCGAGTTCGGTCCCCTGACCGATCTCCAGTGGCGCATACCCCTCAACTCCATCACCCCCGGCGCACAGGCGCCGGTGGCCGGGACGCAGCAGGCCCTGTTGGACGGCTTCGCCGCCGATGGCATCCGCGTTTCCCTGGTCAAGTACGATATCGCGTCCAGCGGCCAGATCTGGCTACGCTTCACCGTCGCCAACGAAGGCAACGGCCCCGTGCTGCTGCGCTACCAGAACCGCTACTGGAGCCTCCAGGACGATCTCGGCAACACCTACAAACAACAGGAACGCGATCTGCTCACCCCCAAGCAGATTCTCCTCGCACCAGGAAAGTCTTACAACATCGAGGGCAACGATTATCCTGACGGCTACGGCGAAGTCGGCAACTTCTACGGCGCCATCCCAGAACGGACTGACTACCTCATCGTCAAGATCAGCGAGTTTGGCCCCCTGGCCGATCTCCAATGGCGCATACCCCTCAACTCCATCACCCCCGGCGCACAGGCGCCGGTGGCCGGGACTCAGCAGGCCCTGTTGGACGGCTTCGCCGCCGATGGCATCCGCGTTTCCCTGGTCAAGTACGATATCGCGTCCAACGGCCAGATCTGGCTGCGCTTCACCGTCGCAAACGAAGGCAACGGCCCCGTGCTGCTGCGCTACCAGAACCGCTACTGGAGCCTCCAGGACGATCTCGGCAACACCTACAAACAACAGGAACGCGATCTGCTCACCCCCAAGCAGATCCTTCTCGCATCAGGAAAGTCTTACAACATCGAGGGCAACGACTATCCCGGCGGCTACGGAGAGGTAGGCAACTTCTACGGCACTGTCCCGGAGCAGGCCGGCTACCTCATCGTCAAGATCAGCCAGTTCGGTCCCCTGGCCGACCTCCAGTGGCGCATACCGGTGGAGTGAGGAAGGACTTCATGCCCCCAAAGCGCAGCGCAGTGTCTGTGATGAAGCGTGAAGGGCGATCAGACCAGATCGTCGAGGCGCTGGACAGGGGCACGATATCGGAGGGCAATCATCTGCGCCAACACCTGATTAGCGTCGGCCAACCCGAGATGCTGCTCACGCACGGCACGCACCAGGATGCCGACGGTGCCAGTGAGGCGGACACCTCGCCGGCTCGCCTCCCGCCGAGCCGCCAGATCGTCGCTCGCCAGGACGAGTCCTTGCGCGATGGCGAGGGCAAGACACGCCGCTTCACCAGCGACCTGTCCCACAGCGGCAAAGTTGGAAAGGACGGTTGTATCGAAGATGAGGCGTGACCCTGGAACGCGGGCTTCAGGCATGATCGGCATCCGCCAGGACTTCAGCGGCAGTCAGCGGCCCAAGCTGAATCTCCACGCCGGCCTCGCGCAGGATGTCCTTCATTTCTTCCTGGCTCACCCCCAGCAGCGCCGCCGCGCGGCCCAAACTGATCTCGCCCGCCTCGTAGGCGCGGACAGCCATTTGCACTTTGGTTTGTGGATTGACCCTGTACAGAGCACGCAGTGCGCTGCGCAAGGCAGCGCCTTCGTTGGGATACAACCCACTCTTGACGAGTTGCTTAAGTTCCCACTGCGTGGAATAATCGCCCTGCACCAATTGTTGAACGTTGCTCATCGAAACCTCCCGTTAGCAGCCAAATTTTATCACGAGACCCTCAAGCCCGCAACACCACCCAGTCGCCGCGGGTCTCCGTAGAGGTGGAGCGATGCCCCTATCACCCGGCGACGTGCTCGCCAACCACTACCGCATCGAGGCCGAGATCGGCCGAGGCGCGTTCGGCCGCGTCTACCGGGCGCGCGACATCGACCTGTATCGCGTCGTCGCGATCAAAGAGCTGCACAAGGGCGAGGATGACCTCGGCTCCGTGCAGTTCACCGACTACGTGCGCCGTTTCGAGCGCGAGGCGCGCGTCCTGGCGCCCTTCAACCATCCCAACATCGTCCACGTTTACGAGCTGCTGCGGCTGGAAGGCGACCGGCTCTACCTCGTGATGGAGTACGTGGACGGCGAAAGCCTGCGCGACCACCTTGCCCGCCGCGGCCCGCTGCCCGTGGACGAGGCGGTCCGCATCATGCTCGACCTGCTGGCCGGGCTGGCCGCGGTGCACGCGGACGCGCGCGACATCGTGCATCGCGATATCAAGCCTTCCAACGTGATGCGCACGCGCGGCGGGCAGGCGAAGCTGACCGACTTCGGCCTGGCGCAGGTGGGTGCTGAGAGCCTGCGCTCCCTGCCCACAGGCCAAACACATCCCGGTTCGCCCCTGTACATGTCGCCGGAGCAGGAGACGACCAGCGCGTATCTCTATCCGGCCAGTGATGTGTTCAGCGCGGGGTGCGTGTTGTTCGAGCTGCTGACGGGGACGGTGTACAAGCAGGCAAAACGACGGAAGAAAGGGTTGACCGACTCACGGCCGGACACGCCGGAGTGGTTGGCGGAGGTGATCGCGCAGGCTCTGGTACGCGAGGTCGAGGAACGCTTCGCGGACGCCGGCGAGATGGCGGCTGGTTTGCAGGAGGGGCAGCGCATCGAGACAGACCGGCGACTGGCGGCTGAGAGGGCGCGGCAGGACGAAGAAGAACGCCAGGCTGAGGCCACGGCAAAGGCCGGAGCGGAGGAACACGCCCGGCAGGAAGAAGCACGACGCCAAGCCGAAGCAGAGGCGGCAGCAAAGGCAGAAGCTGAAGAACGATCACAACAACAGGCTGACAGGCGCACACAGGCGTTGGCAGCCGAAGCACAGCAGATATTCGCACAGGCCAAGAGCTATCACAATAGGGGCGACTACGACCGCGCCATCGCCGATTACAACCGAGCCATCGAGCTCGACCCGCAGAATGCCCTGTACTGGGATTCGCGCAGCACCAGCTACCACCTGAAGGGCGACTTCGACCCCGCCATCGCCGACACATCCCGGGCCATCGAGCTCGACCCGCAGAACGCCAAGTACTGGGATTCCCGCAGCACCAGCTACCACCAGAAGCGCGACTACGACCGCGCCATCGCCGACACATCCCGGGCCATCGAGCTCGACCCGCAGAACGCCGCCTACTGGTACTCGCGCGGCCTCAGCTGCCACGAGAAGCGCGACTACGACCGCGCCATCGCCGACAAGTCCCGGGCCATCGAGCTCGGCCCGCAGAACGCCCTGTACTGGCAGCAGCGCGGCGTCAGCTACCACGCGAAGCGCGACTACGACCGCGCCATCGCCGACAAAAACCGGGCCATCGAGCTCGACCCGCAGAACGCCGGCTACTGGTACTCGCGCGGCGTCAGCTACCACGAGAAGCGCGACTACGACCGCGCCATCGCCGACAAGAACCGGGCCATCGAGCTCGACCCGCAGAACGCCGCCTACTGGGATTCGCGCAGCACCAGCTACCACCTGAAGGGCGACTACGACCCCGCCATCGCCGACACATCCCGGGCCATCGAGCTCGACCCGCAGAACGCCAAGTACTATCACTCTCGGAGCCTATCTTATCGCGCCAGGGGGGACAACACCCGAGCCGATGCCGACGCTGCCAAGGCGCGCAGCCTTGGTTACAAGGACTGACCGATGCACGCACCTACCGTCTTCTGCCCCACCTGCGACCGCTACCTGGGCGTGGCGGCCTCGTGCCTCTTCTGCGGCTGGGACCGGCCGGCGGGCTTGCGCATCCCCGCGCCGGGCACGCCGCTGTGGCGGCTGCCCGCGGCCGCGCCGGCCGATGGCCACCCCCTGCCCCTGGGCGACCGTGCCATCCTTGCCGATCGCTCGGGGATGCTGGCCGTGGTGTCCCAGGCTGGCGGCGCAGTGATCCGGCAGTGGCCCGTTGGCGGAGCGTTGCGCGCACCTCTTGCCGTCCAGGGCAAGCGGGTTTACGTTGCGAAGCGGGATGGCGATCTGCTCGCGCTTGACCTATCGCGGCTACAGGCGCCGGACACCTCTGAGGCGTCTCTCGCCTCTGACGACCTGGCTGCCTGGCGTCTCCCCCTCGCCTCGCCCGGCACGCCGGTTTCGACCGAAGGCCGCATCTACATCGGAAACGGCGAGGGCTTCGTCACCGCGCTGACCGACGCGGGCGACCGGCCCGAATTCGTCTGGCCGCCCGTGCAGGTCGGCGGCCGCGTGTCGCTGGCGCCCGTTCCCTGGCGGCGCCTGCTGCTGGTCGCCACCAGCCACGCCAGGGGCCACCTCGTCGCGCTCGACGCGGGCAGCGGCACGATGATCTGGACACAACCCATCGGCGCACGGGCTGCATTCCTGCTCCTTGCTACACGCCCGAAGGGAGCGAGGCCTGCTGGGCGCCAGGTCGTGGTCGCCATCACCGACCGGGGCCATGTCCGCGCCTTCCACCCGCAAGACGGCGAGCCGCTCGGATGGGATTATCGGATCGCGGGCGGAGTGCCGGTCGCGACAGCAGGGGAAGACGGCAGGATCTACCTGGCCGGCGCAGGCGGCGAGGTGGTCAGCCTCGATCCGCTATCCGGCGAGGCGCGCGGGCTGGCTGATTACGATGATGAGTCGATCATTGGCCTGGCCGAGTGGACGGGGTTGCTCTACATTGCCACGCGCGACGGCGTGCTCCACCTGCTCGACGCGGGGGATGGCGCGGCGCATGGGCGCTGGGATGCGGGCGGGCCGCTGACCGCGGGACCGGCTGTGCTGGACGGCACGGTTCTGGTCGGCGGCGAGACGGGCTGGGCTGCGCTCCCATGGCACCTGGGGCAGTGGCGCTGGGCCGCCGCGCGCTACCGCGGCCAGGGCAACCTGGCAGCCGCCGCGGCCTGTCATGCGCTGGCAAACGAGGCGGATGCGGCCGAGCAGGCCTGGCTGGATGCGGGTATGACGGAACGCACCGCCTGGTTCTGGACCGCCCTGGGAGACGACCGCCGGGCGGCCGGCGCGTTCCTCCGTGCAGCGGATGGGGTACGCACCCGCCAGCCCGCGTTGGCCGCCACCTATCTCAACCAGACGGCCGACCGGCTGGAAGCATGCGAGCTTACGGCCGAGGCAGCGGAGTTCCGCAGGCAGGCAGGCCGCATGGGTCGCTTCCCCCACCTGCGCCTGGCCGCGGCAAATCTGCCGGCCGGGGAGATCGGAGAGCCGATGACTGCGGCCATCGAGGTGCGCAACCTGGGCAACGCCGCAGCTGACGGCGTGCGGTTCCGGCTGGGCGGCCGGCTGGCGCGGTGCGTGACGGGCGTACTTCTCTTCCCGCTGGGCGCGGGCAGCAGCGAAGTGCTGGAATTTGAGGGGCTGATCCCCACCGCCGCCGGCCGCGAGCGCCTGACGGTGAGCGTGACGTGCGGAGGCGAGTGTGGCCCGGCCGTCCGCGCCGACGCAAGCTTCGAGTTCGATGTGGCCGAGCCGCCGGGGATCGACCTGCGCGACGATGCCGGCAGCGTCATTTTGCGCGTGCCCAAGGATGCGCCGCTGCCCCGGGTGCGCGTGCGCGGGATGGCAGGAAGTGTCAAGGTCGAAGTGACGTAGAACCCGGTTCCTCAAGGCCTAATGGACCTTGAGGGACTCCAGCAGGAGCTTTGCCCATGCCATTGTCATCAGGTGATATCCTGGGCGGCCACTACCGCAGCGAGGCCGAGATCGGCCGCGGGGCCTACGGTCGCGTCTATCGTGCGCGGGACACCAAGCTCGACCGGCCCGTCGCGATCAAGGAACTGGCCAGGGGCGTGGACGAGCTCGGCTCCTCCGCCTTCTCCGACTACGTTCGCCGCTTCGAGCGCGAAGCCCGTGTCCAGGCCGGCTTCAACCACCCCAATATCGTTCACGTCTACGAATTGATCCAGGAGGGCGCCGACCGGCTGTACCTCGTGATGGAACTCGTGGACGGCGAGAGCCTTCGTGATCTGCTAGCACGGCGCGGGCCGCTGCCGGCGGACGAGGCAATCCGCGTCACCGCCGACGTCCTGGCCGGCCTGGCCGTGGTGCATGCCGATCCGCGCGACATCGTGCACCGGGACATAAAGCCGTCCAATGTGCTGCTGACCAAGGCCGGCCAGGCCAAGCTCGCCGATTTCGGCCTGGCGCAGGTGGGGGATGAGTCCATGCGCTCCGGCGCAGGGCAGGCGCACCCAGGCACCGCTTTCTACATGTCGCCGGAGCAAAGCTCGACGTCCGACTACCTCTACCCGGCCAGCGATCTTTTCGGTGTGGGGTGTGTGCTGTTCGAGATGCTGACCGGCGTGCCGTACAAGCGAGCACAACGGGAGCGCAAGACGCTTCAAGTCCTGCGGCCCGACGCGCCGCCGTGGCTGGGCGAGATCATGACGGCTGCGCTGGCAAAGGATCCCGACGACCGGCCCAAGGATGCGGCGGAGATGGGGCGGCTGCTGGCGAGAACAAAGGCCAAGGTCGAAGCGGAAGCCAGGACCATAGCTGAGACCGAAGAGCGGGAGCGACAGGAGGAGCAGCGCAAGGCCGAAGCGGAGGCGGAGCGCGCTCGCCTGGCAGAACAAGGGCGAAGGCAGCGAACGGCGGCGAAGCAGGCGAAGGCTGAAGTCCAACGCAAGGCGCTGCAGGAAGCAGACGAGCAACGCCAGGCAAAGGAAGCGGAGAGAGAGCGCAGAGAGGCAAAGCAGAGAGCGCATGCCGAAGCCGAGGTGGCTGAGCGAGCAAGTTGGAGACAAGAGGAACGCACAGTCACCGAGCGTGAAAGACAGGAGGTGCAGACCCACGGCGTTGCACGGCATCGCCAGTTGCCCTGGACGGTCATCGGAGTTGCTACCGTCTTCGTGCTGGTGCTGACAATCTGGCACCCGTGGACAGGTCGTCCGCATGTCGAATTCACGCCCAGCCCAATGGCATCGCAGACTACCACGACTCAGTATGAGCCCAGACAGAGTCCTCCAATGACCATCGCGCCTGCTGCCTCGGTACCAACTCAGCCACCAGCGGTACCCCAGGCCAGCACATCTGCCAAACCGATCCGAATCGCAGTGGTACTGCCGACCAGCATCACCGATATGGCATTCAGCCAATCCATGTGGGATGCGCTTCAGGCAATCCAGGTCGGGATGGGCGGCAGGTCAACGGTGGAGGTCAAGTACTCCGAGTACATGTTTATGGTCCCAGATGCCGCGGCAGCTCTGCGTGACTACGCCAGCCAGGGCTTCGATCTCGTCCTCGCCCACAGCTCGCAGTATGGCACGTCGGTCCAGGAAGTCGCCAAGGACTTCCCTAAGGTGACTTTCGCCTGGGGCACTGCGGTCAACACCTTCGGGATGCCTAACGTGTACGCCTACACCGCCGCAGCTGAGCAGGGCGGCTACGTCAACGGCGTGATGGCTGCACTGCTGACCAAGAGCAAGCTGATCGGTGTCACCGGCCCGGTCGAGGCAGGCGATGCCAGGACCTATGTCGACGGTTTCGTCCAGGGCGTCGCGTCAGTCGACCCGAACGTGAACGTTAAAAGGATTTGGACCGGCTCCTTCTCGGACGTCGTTTTGATGAACGAGGCCGCCAAAACCCACATCGCTGCCGGCGCGGACGCGCTCACCGGCTCCTCGCAGTCGGTAGTGGGTGCCATCGCCGCGGCCAAGGAGAAGGTCAGCGTGATGTGGTTCGGCACGCAGCACGACCAGGCATCCCTGGCGCCTCAGAACGTCGTTGCCAGCCAGCAATACGACTGGAATGGCATCCTGACGCAGATGATCTCTAATCGCAAGAACGGCAAACTTGGCGGCGAAGCCTTCGTCCTGGAATTCAAAAACGGCGGCCTAAAGATAATCTACAACCCAGGCTACCAGTTGCCCAGTGACGTCAAGAAGGCTGCCGAGGCGGCGATCGAAGGCATCAAAAACGGAAGCATCAAGTTGAATCCATAGTGCACGGTTAGCAGCATCGTTCTCGGCGGCGCGCAATTGCCTCAAGGCACGGGTAGTCTGAGCTTACAAGAAATGAGTCGTCAGGCAATGCAGCACTGCTCCTGGTGCTCTACGCAACTGCAACGGAAGTCCGCCCATTCAGGGCGCGGGTTGGTATGGCAACTGCGGCAAGACAGCCAACTTTGATGCGCCGTTGCCTACGATCGAGCACGGTGATTTAGACATTTATGGGTAATTCTGGTAAAATCAGGTAATTGTCAGGTAAAATTCTGGAAAGCGCGATAGGACTCTGCTACACTGGATGCAATAGGCGATCCCAACGAAAGGAGCCGCTATGTCAGAGTCGAAAAGCGATCCGCAAGAAGAGGTTGGCAAGGCGCCGGACAAGGAGAAACCCCAGGCCGGTCCCGATCCCGCTGGTTTAGAGTCCGCTACTGCCGACCAGATCCTGATGGCCATCCGCCGCAACGAGTTTCTCGCGGGCGTCGTGGACGGCCGGGACGTGTCGATGGTCTACATCGACCGCCACCAGGTGCACAACTACTTCCAGCCGGAGCCGGCGCGGCCTGAGGCGCGGCGGCCTGCCGACGCCCCGCCCCGCCGCCAGCGCCGCATCGGCGACCTGGTGGTCAGCCCCGTACCGAGCTGGGAGCTGGAGCGCGCGGCCGCGACCTATGTCGGGTCGCCCTTGTTCGAAGAGGGCCAACGCATTCTGCGCCCGCACGGGATTCTGTTCCTGCATGGGCCGCACGGCACGGGCAAGCGCGCTACGGCGCTGCGACTGCTCAACAGCATCATCTTCACTGATGCGGCCGGCGGCATCTACGAACTCAACCCTAATCTGCGGCTGAGCGATCTGCGGCCGGATGAGTTGCCGGAGCAGACCGCGCTGCTGCTCGAGTGTGCCGACAGCAGCGCACTTGAAGGGCTCACGCGCTTCAACCTGGATGCGCTGTGCACTGCCCTCGACCCGACCGGCCGCAACACTGCCCTGGTCGTGGTCACCGAACGGCTGCCGCCCGGCTTCCCCCAGGACTACAGGCACCTCACGCTGGCCTGGCGCCTGCCGTGGGCGGGACCCGACGTCACGTTCCAACACGAAGTGCTATCGCGCCATGTCCGCTTCCTGGCCTTCCACGACCCCGATTACGCGGAAGTGATCGTGCCGGGCCTGCGCACGTTGATGGACAACGCGTCCGCAAAGCAACTCCTGGAGGAAGAGCTTTCTCCGGGGCAGTTGGCAGATCTGGCCGGGGTGCTGGTTCCGGCGCTTCGACGCGAAACATCGATCGACCAGGCGGTGGCAGGGCTTGCACAGCGGGCCCACAGCGATGTCGAGACGTGGTTCCACAGCAGCCATCCCTGTGAGATCGAGAACCTGCTGATCGCGGCAGCCGTCTTCAGCGGCGCACCCTACAATGACGTGCGCTCAGCCGCTCAGACCCTCGAAACCTACCTGCAGCCATCAGCCGCTGACGAATCGGCCGGGGAGAAGCCCGCACGTCACGCCAGCCGATTCGCCGGCCGTGAAAGCCGGCGCGTACAACTGGAAGCTATCCAGGCCAGGCCCGTCAGCGCGGTGCGGCGCACGCACTACGGCGAGATTCTGGATGACGCGATCGAACTCAAGAACCCAGCCTGGCAAAAAGCGGTGCTGCACTTCCTGTGGGATGATCCGGAATTCGGCGGCCGCGTCCTCGCCTGGTTGAAGGCCTACGGTGGCCATCCCATTCACCACCTGCGCACCCGCGCGGCAGCCGCCATCGGCGCGCTAGCGCGGCTCAGCTTCTCTACCATCGAGGCCGAAATCCTGCGGCCATGGGCCACCAGCCGCGACGAGAACACCCGGCGCAGCGCGGCCCAGGTGCTGGGCATCACTATCTGGGATGAGGGACTCAGTGCGCCTTCATCCCGCCTCCTGCACTTCTGGGCCAGCCAGCCCGATCAACCACACTGGCAGTGGACCGCTGCGGCAGCCTACGCAGGGCTGGCCGGGCCGCGCTATCCGGAGCAAACGCTCGCGGATTTGAAGCTGATCGGCCGCAATAGCCTGGAGATGCCGGGCCTACTGGAACCGTTCTTTCGCGCACTTCTGGCATTTTACGCCACGGCGCAGGACCTGCCCGAACGACGGTTGGCGCTCCTGGAGGAGCTGGCCGCGTGGAGCGCTGAGACGCCGGGGGATCGCCGGAACAACACCCAGGCCTTCGCGCTGCAGCGCGCGGCCTTGCTCGCGTTCTGGGTCATGCTGTGGCCCGATCGCAACGATCCGGTCTGGCAGCAATTACTGGCCGATATCGGTGTACCCGGTGCATCGCAGGGCTACGCCGTCCAGCTGATGCGGCGGGCGTTCAACTTCCGCCAGCCCGCGCGCATCGCAGCCGACGCCACACACCCGCGCCGCCTGGCGCTTAGCGGCCTGCACGACCTCGTTCTGGAGATTGCCCGCCAACGCGACGAAGAGCAGATCGCTCATTTGGAGGGCGTGTTGACCGCCCTCGTCGCAGCTTGCCGGGCGAACGAGCCGGACGAGGTGGAACGGCTGCGCTATCATGCCGCGCAGTGGCAGGACATCCCGCCCGAAGGTCAGGGTGCGCTGCATGTCTTGCTTGCCGGTTAGGTCCGTCATCTCACCATCACAAAGGAGCAGGAATCATGTCACCGAGTCTTTTTACCGAACGGAAACTGCAACGGAAGCTGTGGGGCTTGCTCAGCGAGCGGCCCCGCGCGATGCCCGGCCAGGCACTGGTGCTCACCGGCAAGGATGGGACGACCATCTTGTATTCCGAACGCGCTGCCACCACTGGAGAAGCAGTGTGGGGTAACTATGACACCATCTACGAGGTGGACCTGGGCAGCAGGGACCTGAGCTTCTCCTGCGGCGCACCAGCCAAGGGAGGCGATGTATCCTTCCGGGTTTCGTTTTCCTGCGGCTATCAGGTAAGCGATCCGGCCGCGGTCGTGCATCAGCACATCGAGGATCCCGCCCCCATGCTGCAGCGTGTCCTGACCGAAACGATCAGCCGCGTCACGGCCGGATTTGACATCGAAGACGGGCCCGCTGCTTTGCAGGCCGTGCGAACGGCGCTGGAAAAGCGCGACTTCGCAGACAGACTGCCGTTCGACCTGAATTCGATCAACGTCGGCCTCGAGCTGGATGCCCCGGCAAAGGCTTTCCTGGCCAAGCGCAGAGAGACACGCCAGCAGGCCGTGTTGGCCCGCGAGTCCAGCGATCTCACGGTGGCGGCGGCCGAAGCCGCACAGCTCCGCCAGAAATACGACCTGGAGTCCCAGCAGCGCCAACGGGAGTTCGAGCTGCAGCTCCAACGCGAGAAGATCAGGCATGAGCTGGAAATGCAGAAGCTGCGCATCGACGTCTACAGGCCGATGGTGGAAGGCGGCATGATGGGCATGCTGGTCCAACAACTGGCACAGAACCCAGACGACATCGGCCGCGTGACCGACGTGATCCTACAGATGCACAGCCAGAAAGTCCAGACTGACCTGTTGATGCTGAAGACGCTGCTCGATGGCGACGCCATCGAGGACAGGCACCTGAAAGACGTCACCGCCAGCCTGGTGCACAACCTGGAGCAGAACCTCCGTGGCGCGCCGGCACTGGGCGCTGGATCGGGGAACGCACGACAGCTGACCGATGGCAGTTCGACGGCCCAGGATAAGACTTCAGACGCCGGGAGCGAGACACAGGGCAAGTAAGGCTTCAGACGACATCCAACCACACCGAAGTGAGGTGCTACCATGATCTTTGAATCTGCATGGCTGGCCATCCAGCGGGCCTGGACCTACGCGCCGCTGCCCTGGCTGCTGCTCGCGCTCATCCTTCTCGGCTTCGCCTGGCTCTGGCTCGAATATCAAACAACGCGGATCGCGCGCGCCCTGCCGTTCTGGCGCCGGCCCGTGCCGTTATTTCCCCACATCAGCGTGTTCTTTGGCTGGGTGATCCGCATCTCCCGCAGCCTGTTGATCCTGTGGGTGATCCTGTTCCTGGCCCTGGCCGTCAACTTCTGGGCCAGAGGCCAGGTAGCGGGGTATCCGCCCGCGGTGGACCGCACTTTGACCGGTGCTGGCCGCATCTGGCACCAGGGGTATGCCTTCCTGGCCGATCGCCTGCCCGAAGCCACGCCGGAATGGCTGCTGCCGCCGGTGTTGGAGGAGGCAGTCCGGGGGCTGTAAGAACGGCGTAAGGCCGGCCCAATGGTTCCGATTGTAGGAGGAATGGATGGCTGCATCGCAATGGCCTACGAAACTGGGCGCCGTCCTACGCGACCACACAGGTCGCATCGTGAAGGACTTCATCACCGGGGGCCCGAGGTGCGTGGGCGGCCGGGCCACGGTGCTGGCGTTAACAGCCCTGGGCATCCTGGCCACAGGCGGCGCGGGCAGCATCGCCGCGCTCCTCAGCGGCTTCGGCATCAACATCGGCGCCAGCGCGCTCTTCGATTTCCTCCACAAGCTGTCGGATACCGGGCCGAGCGGCCCGACCCTGGACGACGCACTGGCTGCAGTGCAGGCGCTGGGCGAACGGGAGCAAGCTGCGCTGCAGCAGGTGGCCGACCGGGTGGATGTGGTGCCGATGTTGTTCGGCGAGGCATTGGCGCAGCAGCGGCGCGATTTGTTGGCAGACCTCGGAGGTCTGCTCGTAGCCTGGAGCAGCACGCTGCCATTCACCCGGATCGAAGCCATGCTGGAGCACATCGGTGAGCAGATAGCCGGCAATTCGCTCGTACATGCCGACCAGTTGGCGCTCAAGGAGCACCTGACTGCATTGGGCGACGGACTGCACAGCGAACTGGACGGACGCCTGTCCCCGCTGACGGCCGAGGTGCAGGCGCTGTGCGGACGGGTGGATGCGCTGAGCGCCCAGCTCGCATCTTTCGTCCCGCCGTCCACCGCGCCGGCGCCCGCCGCACCACGCCACGATCGCCGGCGCGCCCCAGCGATGGGCGGTGCGCTGGCCGACAGGATCACGGCTGCTCTCTGGGATGAGATACGCCGGGAGACCGATAGCCTGCTGTCGTGACAGTGCTATGTAGGACCAGTTACGTGATATTTTTGGATAAAATTGTCAAATATCAGACAACCGGACACGATTTGTCAGGATTTGAAGTTCCGGAGGTAGTAAGCTGAGGCCATCACAGGACTGATGGAGGTCGTTCATGAAAATCAGGATATTGTTGCTCCTCGTTCTGCTCTTATCCGCCGCACTTCCCGCGACGGCAGAGGCGCCGATCATCATCCGCATCGACCGGACTGCCGCGGACGCCTACCCGGAAGCCGTGATCGAAGCCACCGTGCGCAACGAATACGGCGGCCCGATCACCGGCCTGGCCGCCGAGAACTTCGACGTCAGCGAAGACCGCACCCTCAAGTCGCGGCCCATCGTCTCGGTCGAGCCGTTCACAAACCCAGACGTACAACTCTCGGTGGTGCTGGCGGTGGACGTCAGCGGCAGCATGGCAGGCGCGAAGCTGCGCGATGCGCAGGAGGCCGCGCGGCGCTTCCTGGACGGGCTGACCGCGCAGGATAGTGCTGCGTTGATCGCATTCTCCGGGTCGATCGATCTGGAGACGACGGACAGCGCACGCGAATCCGGATTCACGGCCGAAAAGGCGCAGTTGTACGCCGTGATCGACAGCCTCAAAGCCAACGGTGCGACGCCGCTGCACGATACTGCATACAAGGCGGTCACGTGGGCCGCGGGCGCGCCAGCGGGCAACCGGGCCGTATTGCTGTTCACCGACGGCAAGGAAGAGAAGACGGCGGACGGCAAAGGCGGAAGCCGAGTGGCCAACGACGACACGGCTATCCGCGAGGCGAACCGCGCAGGCGTGCCGGTGTTCACCGTCGGCCTGGGTGACGATGCAGACGAAACGTACCTGAAACGACTGGCACTGGAGACCGGCGGCACCTACCAGCACGCTACCAACTCGGCCGAGTTGGCACAGCTCTTCCGTAACGTGGCCGACCTCCTGAAGCAGCAGTATCGCATCACGTACACGTCCGGCCTGCCGGCCGACGGTCAGCAGCACCAGGTGCTCCTGGCGGCGACCATAGGGCAACACAACGCGTTCACCGAGGCAACACTGGGGCCCTTGCCGTTGATCGCAACAACCACCCCGATCCCGCCGACCGCTACCCCCGAGCCGACAGCCACCACTGCGCCAACGGCCACCCCACAACCATCTCCCACCCTGGCCCCGTTGCCGACAATTGCTCCGACACCGACGCCCCCACCCAGCCAGGCAGGCTTCTTGGGCCTCGGCTGGCCTGTCTGGGGCGGCATCGGTGGTGCGATCATTCTGCTGGCAGTGCTGGCGGCCGGCGTGGGCAAGAAGGCTGCCAGGCCCGCCGCGGCGGAGTACCGCTGCCTGCGCTGCGGCCACGCGTTAGAGGCGAAGGACGCGCCTTGCCCCTCGTGTGGGTTCAAGGGGAGCTTCAAATCGTAGGCGGCACAGGGGAGCCGCTCTGCCTGGGCTGCAACTGACTGTATCATCGCCGGCCGGGGATTCCCGGCCGGCGATCTAAATCTACGAAACGACCGACACGATCTTCAGCCGCCGGCGGCCCGACGGCACCTGCCATTCGAACGTGTCGCCGGTGCGGTAGCCGAGGATGGCTGTGCCGATCGGCGCAAGGACCGAGACGCGCATCTGGGTGATGTCGGCCTCGCCCGGAAAGGCGAGCCGGCAGACGATCTCCTCGTCCGTGTCCAGGTCAACCAGGTGGGCCTCGGAGTTCATTCGCACGACATCCTCCGGGATGTCGCCGTCTTCCACGACGATGGCCCGGTCCAGCTCAGCTATCAGATCCTTCAACTCGATCGCCTTGCGCGGATCACTCCGCGTGGCGTCCTCTATCAACTCGCGCAGCCGCTCCATGTCCTGAGCGGTGATGCGTATCTCACGTGTACTCATTTCGTTTACTTCTCTCCTGTGATCAGCACAAACAATGCAGGTCCAGTTTACCCTACTTTTCTGTCGCTGAGATGAGACTCAGATGACAATTCGATGATCTTTGACGGAAACTACTCCGGCCTCCGGCCGCCACGACGAAGAACGTCATCATACTGTCACGGCGACATCACCCGGGCATCATGCGCGCCTGCTAGGCTGACGCGTGAATCGTATGGCTCGAAATCCAACCGACGAAAGGGGAACTGCGCCGTGCCGACGAGCACAAACCCATCCAGGCTGACCGATCCGAAATTCTGTCTCGATCAGGCTGCCCGGCTGCTGATACCGGTGGACGACCGGAACTGGGACCTGGTGAAGGACGATGCCCAGGAGCTGAATATCCTGCAGGCCAGCATCGCGCACCTGGTTTTCCTGGACACGGATCGAACGGAGTTCCAGGAAAAGGTGATGGAAATCGTCTTCACGGCCTACCTGATGGGGCGCACCGCAGACGCGCGGATCGCCGGGCCCGCGCCCGAGGCGTTCCTCCAAGCGATCGAAGAATTAGATCTGTCCGGGCTGCCCGAGCCCGCGGCCAGGCGAGGCTAAGACGCCAACACGGGCAGCACGACGGTGAAGGTGCTGCCCGCGCCGAGCTCGCTCTGCACGCGCACCTGGCCGCCGTGCGCCTCGGCCACCTGCTTGACGATGGGCAGCCCGAGGCCGGTGCTGCTCTCGTTGCGCGACCGCGCCCGGTCGACGCGATAGAAGCGCTCGAAAAGCCGCGGGACGTGCTCGGCCGGGA
Source organism: Anaerolineae bacterium (assembly GCA_040766655.1). Taxonomy (GTDB): domain Bacteria; phylum Chloroflexota; class Anaerolineae; order CG2-30-64-16; family CG2-30-64-16; genus JALOOB01. Next base: position 103,834 of record JAXGQB010000013.1, on the reverse strand, counting down.
TGCCGATGCCGGTGTCGGAGATCGAGAGCTCGACCTCGTTGCCCAGATCGCGCGAGACGAGCGTGACGCGGCCCCCCGCGTCGGTGTAGCGGAGCGCGTTCTCAACCAGGTTCCACACCATCTGGGTCAGGCGATAGCGGTCGCCTAGGACCACGACCGGGTCGTTGCGCTCGAAGATGCGCTCGTGCTCCGTCGCGTCCAGGCTCCCCGCGCGCAGCCACGCGTCCGCGACGATTTCGTGGAACTGCACCGGCTCCGACTGCAGCCGGTCGTGCGCGTCTTCTTCCGCGAGGAAGAGCAGGTCGCTGATGAGCCGCGCCATGTGCTCCACCTCCTCGGACGCCTCGCGCGCGCACGCCTTGCGTTCCTCCGGCGGCAGATCCATCTGCAGCAGGTCGAGGTTGCCGCGGATGACCATCAACGGACCGCGCAACTCGTGCGACGCGTCGGCCAGGAACTGGCGCTGGCGCCGGATGTTGCGCTCCAGGCGCTCGAGCAACGCGTTCAGCGTGCCGGCCAGCGCGGCCAGCTCGTCATCGTCCGAGGGCTCATACACCCGCAAGGGCTGTCGCCCGGCGCCCTCACGCTGCATCGGCATACGCTCCATCACATTCGACGCGATCGACCGCGTCACTCCTCGCGCAGGCTGTAGCCCACGCCCCGCACCGACTGCACGAGCCGAGGCTCGCCGCCGGCTTCCAGCTTCTCGCGCAGGCGCATGACGCGCACGTCGATGACGTTCGAGCCGCCCAGGTAGTCGGACCCCCACACCGCGCTGAAGATCTGATCGCGCGTCAACACCTGGCGCGGGTGGCGGAGCAGGTACTCCAGCAGGTCGAATTCCTTGGTGGTCAGTTCGATCGACCGTGCGCCGCGCGTCACCTCGCGCGTGCGCGGATCCAGGGTGAGGTCCGCGAAGCTGAACATGTCGCCCTCCAGAGGGCGCGCGCGACGCAGCAGGGCCCGGATGCGCGCCAGCAACTCGTCGAAGGCAAAGGGCTTGATGAGATAGTCGTCCGCGCCGGCATCGAGGCCCGCCACGCGGTCCGGCACCCGGTCCTTGGCGGTCAGAAGCAGGATGGGAAGGTTGGGCTCGCCCGCGCGCAGCCGCCGGCACACCTCCAACCCATCCAGGCCGGGCAACATCACGTCCAGCACGACTAGGTCGGGAGGCCGCTCGCGCGCGATGGCGAGTGCCTGCTCGCCGTCCGGCGCCAGGTCGACGCCGTACCCGGCAAACGCCAGGCCGCGGCGCATCAGGTTGAGGATCTTCGGATCGTCATCCACCGCGAGAATTCGTGCCGGAACCATGGTCACCTCGACTCGGGCGCCGGCCGCAGCGGGCCGGTCGTTCGTAGGGGCCGGCCTGTGTGCCGGCCCGCTCCCGGTCGCCTCATTATAACATGGCCGGCCCGGCACGCGGCGGCGCTAACCGAGCATTTCGGCCTGGGCGGTCGAGCGGCTGACTGCCGCGTAGCATTCGGGACACAGCTTCCGCGTCATGCTTTCCCTCGGATCGCTGAAGATCTGTGGCCGGCCGCAGACACTCATCCCCTCGATGAAGAAGTGGTGCGCCGAACCGCCCGCGCCGCGCGTCCACTCGCCCGCCTTGAGCTCCTCGGGCGACAGCTTCCGGAAGATCCGCTCCCGCTTGTTTCCCGTCTTCGAATCACGACGCCTGATGGCAACTTCCGCCACGATAGCCTCCACCTTACACGATGATATGAACCACGAAGGAGCATTGTGCCCGGCGTAAATGACCCTGTCATGATCGATCCGTAACAAGTTGGTGACGAAGCGTGGGTGATGCCGTGCGCTGTGCTATAATCGATTCAAACGGCCATGGATGAAGCAAACGACGCCCCGGTCGTCTCGGCGACCGACCTCACGCGGCGATTCAAAACGGTCACAGCGGTCGATGGACTGCAGCTGGCGGTGCAGCGCGGGGAGATTTTCGGCCTGATCGGGCCGGACGGCGCGGGCAAGACAACGACCCTCCGCCTGTTGGCCGCGCTCATGCGCCCCACTGCGGGCCGCGCGAGCGTCTTCGGCTTCGACACGGTGCGCCAGGCCGAGGCGATCCGCCGCTCGATCGGCTACATGCCCCAGAAGTTCAGCCTCTATGCGGACCTGACTGTGGCGGAAAACCTCGGATTCTTCGCCGACATCTTCGGCGTCCGGGGGCCGGAGCGCCGTCCGCGCATCGACCGCCTCCTCCACTTCGCGCGGCTCGGGGAGTTCACCCGCCGCCGGGCCGGCGCACTCTCCGGTGGCATGCAGAAGAAGCTGGCCCTTGCCTGCACTCTCGTCCACGCGCCGCCCGTCATCTTCCTCGACGAGCCCACGACCGGCGTCGACCCGATCAGCCGCCGGGAATTCTGGGACATCCTGGCCGACCTGCACGCAGACGGCGTCACGATCTTCATCAGCACGCCCTACATGGACGAGGCGGAGCGCTGCTCGCGCGTCGGCCTGATGTACGAGGGCCGGCTGATCGAGTGCGCGAGCCCCGATGAACTGCGCCGCAACACACGGGGCGAGCTGCTCGCCGTGTCCACGCCCCAGGTGCTGGCGGGCCGCGACGCGCTGCTGGCAGCCCTCCTGCCCGGGGTCGTCGAGGTGCAGGTGTACGGCGACGTGCTGCACGTCTTCGTCGACGACGCTAATGCCGCGGAACCCGAACTAGCCGCGCTCTTCGCGCGTGCGGGCATCCCGGTGACCGCCATGCGCCGGACGACGCCGCGCGTGGAGGAAGCGTTCATCTCGCTCATCCGCGCGGCCAAGGGGGGCGCATGACCGCCGCAGTCGTCACGCGGGCGCTCACCAAGCGCTTCGATCGCTTCACCGCGGTCGACGGCGTCACGTTCAGCGTGCCGCGCGGGGCCATCTTCGGCTTCCTGGGCCCCAACGGCTCGGGCAAGACGACCACGATCCGCATGCTGCTCGGCCTGCTGAAGCCGACGTCCGGAACAGCCACCGTGGCCGGCTACGACTGCGTGCGCCAGACCGCAGAGATCAGGCGCCGCGCGGGCTACATGTCGCAGCGCTTCAGCCTCTACAACGACCTGACGGTGGGTGAGAATCTGAACTTCTATGGCCGGACGTACGGCGTCCCGCGCAGCCGTTTTGCAGAACGCAAAGCGGCCGTTCTGCAGATGGCCGGCCTGCAGGGCCGCGAGCGTGAGCTCACGGGCAACCTGGCGGGCGGCTGGAAGCAGCGCCTGGCCCTCGGCGCGGCCATCCTCCACGAGCCCGAGATCGTCATCCTGGACGAGCCGACCGCGGGGGTCGACCCCGTGTCGCGCCGCCAGTTCTGGGAGCTGCTCTACGGCCTCGCGCAGGGAGGCGCCACCATCTTCGTCACCACCCACTACATGGACGAGGCCGAACAATGCCAGCAGCTGGCGTTCATCCACCGGGGCAGGATCATCGCGGAGGGCAGCCCCGCGGAGATCAAGGCCGGCCAGATGCGCGGGGAGGTGCTCGAGATCGACTGCCGGCCGACCGAGGTTGCGCTGCCGGCTCTGAAAGGGCTCGACGGCCTCCATGAGGTCGCGCTCTACGGCGCGCGCATCCACGTCGTGGCCGACCGCGTCGCGGAGCACCTGCCCCGCATCGGGCAGGCGCTCGCGGCGGCCGGCGTGACGACCGGCGAGATGCTGGTGATCCCGCCCAGCCTGGAAGATGTCTTCATCTCGAGGATCCGCTGATGCGCAAGTTCATCCCGTGGATCGTTCTCCTCCTGGCCGTAGCTGCGGCGATCGCCTTCCGTGAGCCGCTCGCGACCTGGGCCGGGGCGCGCTGGGCCGGCATCTCGGGGCAGGCCGCGGAAGAGGCGGCCTCCGGCCCGCTGGTGGCCTCCGGGGCGATCGAGGCGCGCGATCTGGCGGCATCCGCGCCGGCCGGCGGGCGCATCATCGCGGTCCACGCCGGAGAGGGCGACCTGGTTGCAGCCGGGGAAGTGATCGCGACGCTCGACACGACATTGCTGGACGCGCAGATAGCCGAGGCCCGCGGCCGTGCGGCCGTCGCAAACGCGCAGGTAGCACTGCTGCGCGCCGGTCCCCGGGCGGCAGACCTGGCCGTGGCGACGGCCGCAATCGAACGGGCAGCCGCCGCAGCAGCCGCAACTCGCGTGGCTGCGGACGACGCCCGGGCCCTGGTGTCTGCGCCGGGCGCGCTGGACGTCAGCATCGCCCGCGCCGGCGCCGCGGTGGAGGTCGCCACGGAGGAGGTGGCTGCAGCCGCGGCCGCGGCGACGGCCACCGACCTGGAGCAGCAGCTGTGGGGCCGCATCGTGCAGCGACTGGAGCAGGGCGCGGATGTCAGCCTGCCCCCGGAGATGGGCGGCGGATCCCGCCACGTGAATGCACCGGCCGAGCAACTGGCGGAGGCGCGGCTGACCTGGAACCTCAGGAGCCAGGCCGCCTGGCGCGCACATGCGGACCACGTGGCCGCGGCCGCGGCGCGCGATGCGGCGCGGCGGTCGCTGGCCGACCTGCGCGGCCAGAAGGACGAGCCGATCGCCCTGCAAGGCCAGGCGGACGCCGCGGCCGCTGCCATCCCGGTCGCCGATGCCGCCGTGGCGGCCGCGCGCGCGGACCTGGCGCTGCTGGAGGCCGGCGCGGCGCCCGCGCAAATTGCCGTGGCGGAGTCGCTTGCGCGGCAGGCCCATGCGGCAGCAGACAGCCTCGAGGCGACGCGGGCCGACTACGCGGTCCGCGCGCCCGAGGCAGGCACGATCACCGCCCTCGTGCTGCACGCGGGCGAGGTCGCAGCCCCGGGCGCAGCCATCGCACGCCTGGCCGACCTGGCCGGGGTCACGCTGACGGTGTATGTGCCCCAAGCGCGCATGGCCGAGGTACGCGTGGGCGGCGCTGTCGCGGCGCGCGTCGACGCCTACGCAGATCGCACCTTCAGCGGGACGGTGAGGTATGTGTCTGATCGGGCAGAGTTCACGCCCAAGAGCGTGCAGACCCAGGAGGAGCGGGCCGCCACCGTGTATGCCGTCGAGATCGCCCTGCCGAACGAGGACCGCGCGCTGAAGCCGGGCATGCCGGCAGACGCTGCGTTCTGTCCTACCGCTGACGGTGGCGCCTCGCCCGCCGGCTGCGCGTTCCCCGAGGCCGCCGCGGATGCGCCGCGCACGGGGCTCAGCGCACTGCTGCGGCGCGCTGAGCCGGCCGCCACCCCCACGCCGCCGGCCGCGCCCGCGTATGCCGGCGCGATCGAGGCCACCACCGTGCGGGTCGCGGCCGAGGTCGGTGGCCGCGCCGTCGAGGCGCCGGTGGACCAGGGCGACACGGTAGCGACCGGCCAGGTGCTGCTGCAGCTGGACGACACGGAACTGCAGGCAAAGCGGCTGGAGGCTGGCGCCGCGATCGCGGCCGCGCGCGCGGAGCTGGACCGGGTGCAGGCGGCCCCGCAGCCGGAGCGCGTCGCCCAGGTCGAGGCCGCTTTGCAGCAGGCTGAGGCCGCGCTGAACGCCGCGCAGGCGCGCCTGGATGCAGCTCGCCGGTCACTGGAAAAACCACAGGAACTCGACGCCCAGATCAACGACGCGCGCCAGCAGGTCAGCGTGGCCTCGGCCGCGGTCGATTCGGCGCGGGCCGGCGTCAGGACGGCCCAGGTGCTGCAGGAGAGCCTGCCCAACCCCGGATCCGACGAGGATCGCACGCGCCGCGCCATGTACGACCAGCAGGCGGCCGCGGCCGGGGCCGCACTGCGCGCCGCAACCGCCCGCGTGCGCGGCGCCGAGGCGGTCCTGGCCCGCTTGCTGGCGATCCGCGGGCAGCCGGTGGCACTGGAGGCCGCGGTGCACGCCGCGGAGAACGACGTGCGCATGGCCGAGGCTGCGCGCGCGGTGGCGCGCGCCGGGCTCGCCCAGGTCACTGCGACCGCACACCCTGCGTCGGCGGCGCTGGCCCGGGCGCAGGTGGCGCACGCAGAGGCCGGCCTCGCGGTGATCGACGCGGCCGCGGACAAGCTCCAGGTGCGTAGCCCGATTGCAGGCGAGGTCGTCCTGCAGGCCATCCACGCGGGCGAAGTGGCCGCACCAGGCAGCCCCCTCTTCACCGTCGCCGACCTGAGCTCGGTTAAGCTGACGGCGTACGTCCCGGTTGCTGAGGTCGGACAGGTTCAGATCGGACAGGCGGCGCAGGTGACGGTGGACGCTTACCCCGGGCGCACGTTTGCCGGCGCCGTGACGCACATCGCAGACCGCACCGAGTTCACCCCGAAGAACGTGCAGACGGCCGACGAACGCGCCCGCATGGTCGTGGCCGTGGAGGTGACGCTGCCGAATGCAGACGGTGCGTTGAGGCCAGGTATGGCGGCCGAAGCCACCTGGTGAGGCGTCACTCCAGGCGCCGCGCTGCGGTGCGCACGGCCACACTCCCCATCACCAGCCCGATCAGTGCGAGCCACACCGCCTGGGGCCAGAGCACCGCGGGCCCGGCGCCCCGCAGCATGATCGCGCGGATTGCGACGAGGTAGTGCTGCAGCGGCGATGACTGGGCGATCGCGTTGAAGACGGCCGGCATGTTCTTCACCGGCACCAGGTAGCCGCTCAGCGCGATGTCCATCATGGCGAGGACGAACACGTAGAGGATGGCCTGCTGCTGGGTGCGCGCGAAGCTCGAGAGGATCACGCCGTAGGTGATCTCCACCGCCACGAAGAGCAGGCTGAACCCCAGCAACAGCGCAAACGAGCCGCGCAGCGGCACATCGAAGAAGCGCCGCACCACCCACAGCATCACCAGGAAATCCAGGCTGCCCGCGAGCCAGGCCAGCAGCGCCTTGCCCGTGATCAGCTCGATGCGCCGCAGCGGCGTCACCAGCAGCCCCTCCAGCGTCCCCAGCTCCCGCTCGCGCGCGAACGCGAGCGAGGCAACGGCCAGCGTCACCTGGTAAACGATGAACCCCATCTGCGACGGAATGGTGAAGAGCCGCGAGCTGAGCGCCGGATTGTAGGCCGCCGCGGTCAGCAGCACCAACGGGAGGCTGGCCGCCGCGCCGCCCGGGGCGGATGACTGGCGCACCAGGTCGTTGACCACGCCCTCCACCGCGAACTGTGCGGTGTAGGCCACGTTGGTGGAGGTGCCGTCGAGGATCAGCTGGACCTGGGGCATGCTGCGCCCCGCCACGCTGGCCGCGCCGAAGCCCGGCGGGATGATGACCGTGGCGACCGCCTGCGAGCGCTTCAGTAGCTCGCCGGCCGCCTCCGGAGAAGCCGGCAGGTGTCCCACGACGAGCTCACGCACGTTGTCGAGCGCGAGGATCAGGCGGCGGCTCTCGGCGGAGCGGTCCTGATCGACCACCGCAATGACCAGGTCGTTGATGCCCTGGCCCGTCGCGCTGGCCAGCAGCACCAGCTGCATCACGGGGAACAGCGCGATCAGCAACAACATGCGCCGGTCCCGCACCAGCTGGATGAATTCCTTGACCGTCAGGCTGGCGATGCGCGCGATCATACGACACGCTTCCGGAAGGTCAGCAGGCTGAACGCCAGGCTGGCGATCGCGATCAGGGCAAGCAGCGCCGCGGGCCGGGCCAGTTCGGGGAGCGTCATCCCCTTCAGAAAGATCCCACGCGCGATCTGCACGAAGTGCGTCGTGGGCAGGCTATAGGAGAGCAGCGTGGAGCCCAGCGACGACGTGTTGACGGGCAGGATCAGGCCGGACAGGAAGAAGCCGGGCACGAAGAAGACGAGCAGCACCACCAGCATGGCCGTCTGCTGCGAGCTCACCAGCCGCGCGATGAGCAGGGCCAGGCCCATCGTCGCCAGGTAGAAATCGACCGTCAGCCAGACCAGCAGCGGGAAGCTGCCGCGGAAGGGCACGCGGAACCAGAGCACGGCCAGGCCCACCGCGAGCACAAGGCTGACCAGGCCGCTGAGGACATACGCGATCACCTTGCCCAACAGGTACTCGCTGCCCCGGATGGGAGAGGCCACGAGGGCTTCCAGCGTGCCGACCTCCGACTCGCGCGTCACCGCCAGCGTCAGCGCCAGGGCCGGCAGCGTCAGGACGATGGCCAGCAGCCCCGGGACCATGCCCCATTGCGATTTGAGCGCGGCGTTGTACCAGATGCGCGTCGCGACGGGGCCGGCCGTGACCGCGCTGCCCGGCGCGACCTCCCCGACCAGGCCCGCGCTGAAGGCGGCCGTCTGCCCGCCCAGGTTCACCAGCGCTTGTGTGGCAGAGAGCGCATCCGCGCCGTCGGCTACGGCGAGCACCTGCGCGCCGGGCGCGCGACCGGCTGCGGCGGCCCAACGGTCGATCTGCGCCGCGAAGCCGCGCGGCACGTGGACCGCGACCTCGACGCTGGCCGCCGTCAGCGCAGCATCGAGCGCGCCGCGGCTGTCGACCATCCGCGCCTCGACCCGGTACGGACGGACCTGGCCTCCTGCGGGAGCGTCCGCGCCGGCCGTGATCGCGGCCAGGTAGGCGCGCGACCGCGGGGTGCGATCCTCATCCAGCCAGGCGACGCGGACGGTGCTGATATCGAACGAGAACAGGTAGGAGAGGACGAACAGGATGAAGGGGGGAGAGAGGGTGACCAGGAAGAAGATGCGGGCATCGCGCGTGACGTGGCGCAGCTCCTTCCGGGTCATGGCTAACAGGCGGCGAATGGAGAACATGGCGCCATTATACAACCGCAAGGGGAGATTGTTTCCTTGCGCGAGAGCCGTCCGGCAGCGTATACTAGCTGCCAGTGCGAGCTGACCAGCCTTCGGGGGAAGCATGAAATCCGACATTGCAGCTGCGGCGCGCTGCCTCTCACATGTCGATCGCCTCGTGGTCCTGACCGGCGCGGGCGTCTCCAAGGAATCGGGGATCGCGACTTTCCGCGAGGCCCAGGACGGCCTCTGGGCCCAATACGACCCCATGGAGATGGCCACGGAGGAGGGCTACCTGCGCAATCCGGCGCTGGTGTGGGCGTGGTATGAGTACCGCTTCGGCATGGTGGCGACCGCGCAGCCGAACGACGGGCATCGCGCCATCGCCGCGCTGGAAGACCTGATCCCCCACGTGACCGTGGTCACGCAGAACATCGACGGGCTGCACCAGGCCGCCGGCTCCACGCGCGTGATCGAGCTGCACGGCAGCATCCGGCGCTACAAGTGCATCACCGGGCGGCACGAGGGCTTCTCACCCGACGACTTCGCGAACCAGCCCGAGAAGCCGCCGCGCTGCCCGCACTGTGGCGACCTGCTCCGGCCGGACGTCGTCTGGTTCGGCGAGTATCTCTCGGAGCGCGTCCTGACGGCCGCCTACGACGCGTGCATGAGCTGCCAGGCCATGCTCGTCGTCGGCACTTCGGGCGTGGTGCAGCCGGCCGCATCTCTGCCATACCTGGCAGCGCGGTCCGGCGCGCAGGTGATCGACGTCAATCCGGAGCCGGACGAGATCTCCGAGATGGCCGGCATCTTCCTGCAAGGCCCGGGCGGCGTCGTGCTGCCCCAGGTGGTGGCAGCCATGCGTTCGAACAAGGTGTGAGAAATGAATGAAACGACACTGATCCGCAACGGCACGCTGGTTCTCCCGGACGGTGAACGGCAGGGCGACCTGCTGCTGGCCCGGGGGAGCATCGGGGCAATCGGCCCTGCGCTGCCCACAGAGGGCGCGGGCGAGGTCATCGATGCGGCGGGCTGCGTGGTGCTGCCCGGCCTGGTCGATCCGCACACGCACATCGTGCTCGACACGGGCATCTACAAGTCGCCGGACGACTGGGAGGTGGGGACGAGGACGGCCGCGTGCGGCGGCGTGACCACGGTCATCGACTTCGCGACGCAGTTCCCGGGCCAGGACATGCACCAGGCACTGGCAGGCCGCGAGGCTGAGATCGGCGGCCTCGCCCAGATCGACTACGGCCTTCACATGATGCTCACGCAGCTGCCCGAGGACGATGTCACGCTCCATCGCTGGATGGCCGACCTGCTGGGGCTCGGCATCAGTGCGGTCAAGGTCTATACCACGTACCGGCCGAACTACTACCAGACCGATGCAGAGTTGCTCCGCGTCCTGGCCGCGGCCGCCGCACATGACATGGTCGTGATGGTGCACTGCGAAAACGACGACCTGGTGACCGCAGCACGTGAGGCGCTGGAGAGGGCAGGAACGACGAGCCTGGCCTATCACGGCAAGGCGCGGCCGGCACTCGCTGAAACGGAGGCCGCCAACCGCGTGCTCTTCCTGGGCCGCGCGGCCGGCAACCCGCGCGTCTACGTGGTGCACTGCTCCGCCAGCGGCACCGTGACAGAGGTGACCCAGGCCGCGCAACGCGGGCAGCACGCCATCGCCGAGACCACGGTCCAATACCTGACGATCGACGAGTCGGTCTACACGGGACCGCACCCGGAGTGGGGCATCATGCAGCCGCCGCTCCGCGCACCGGAGGAGAAGGAGCGGCTCTGGGACCAGATCGTGCGGGGCGAGATCTCGACGATCGGCACGGACCACTGCGATTACACGATCGTCCAGAAGCGCGAGCATACCGACTTCCGCAAGACGCCGGGCGGCATCCCCGGCCTGGAGACGATGCTCCCACTGCTGGCGACGCACGGCGTGGCGTCCGGTCGCATCAGCTGGTCGCGCCTGGCCGAGCTGACCAGCGGCAACCCGGCCCGCATCTTCGGGCTGGCGCGCAAGGGGGCGCTGGCCGAGGGCATGGACGCGGATGTGGTCGTCTATGACCCGCGCGTGGAGACGACCATCCGCGCGGACCGGCTGCACAATCTGGCCGGCTACACGCCCTACGAGGGCATGCGCGTCCAGGGCGCAGTGCGCGACGTCTTCGTGCGCGGGCGCGGCCTCGTGCGCGACGGCGCGTTCCACCCCGCACCAGGCTGGGGCCATTACGTGCGCAGCGAATAGGCGCCGATGCGCCGGACTCCTACGGAACAGAGAAGATGACAGTGACGGGCGCCGGGAGTGCGGCGCCCGTCTATCACCGCCGCAATGCACGAGCTGACCGGCATCGTTCGCGACGCCATGCTGCCCGACCCGGACGTGAGATAGACCTTCGCTCAAAATCAGGTATTGACAAGCCCCGTCCCATGTAATATAATCTTGCACACGTGTGCAACAGCCATTGACGAACACGTAACCCGTTGCGCAACCCTGACGATTTGCATTGACGCGTGCAGGTGACAGGCCTTGTCGAACGTCTCCATCAAGGATATTGCCCGGGCCGCGGGCATCTCCCACTCGACTGTCTCCCGAGCGTTGAACGACAGCCCGCTGGTCAACGCTGAGACGAAGGCGCGCATCCGCCGGTTGGCTGACACGTTGGGCTACTCGCCCGACGCAGGGGCGCGCAGCCTCGTCATGGGCCGCTCCCATACGATCGGCGTCGTCGTGACCACCATCGCGGACCCGTTTGCCGCTGAGGTCGTCGAGGGGATCGAATGCACCGCATATGCCCACGGTTACTCCCTGATCCTGGCTGCGTCGAACGATAACCCGGAGCGGGAAATCGCTGCGGTCGAGATGCTCCGCTCCAAACGCGTCGATTCCATCATCGTCACCTCATCACGCGTCGGTGCGCTGCACCAGGAACGGCTGCACATCACCGGCGTGCCGGTGATCCTGCTCAACAGCCACAGCCAGCGAGGCATGCCCAATGCCTACTCGGTACGCGTGGACGATTTTCACGGCGGCCGCCTGGCTACCGGGCACCTGATCGGGCTGGGCCACCGGCGCATCGCCCACGTCGCGGGCCTCGAAGGGCACAGCGTGAGCACCGATCGCCTGGCGGGCTACCAGCATGCGCTCGCCACTGCCTGCCTGGATTGCGATCCGGCGTGCGTCGTGCCCGGAAACGGCCAGTTCGATGGTGGCCGGACGGCACTGGAGGCACTGCTGGCGTTGCGCGAACGACCCACGGCCGTCTTCTGCTACAACGATATGACTGCCATCGGGCTGCTCTCCGCGGCCAGACAGGCCGGCATCGCCGTGCCCCGCGACCTGGCCGTGGTCGGCTTCGACAACATCCCCTTCGCGGCCCACGTCTGCCCCGCGCTCACGACGGTGGCCCAGCCCATGTTCGATCTGGGCAAGCGCGCGATGGATATGGCGCTCGCATTGATGGGGTGCCAGGGAAACACGCCCTGCGATGTGACGGACGTGGTACTGCCGGGACAACTGATCGTCCGGGACTCTACTCGGACCAGCTAAATCAACGACCCAATATTGATGGGAGGCATCCATGGACAAGATGAAGGCACTCGTGTTTCGCAACCCCGGAAAGCTCGAACTGACCGAGATTCCCATTCCCAAGGTCACCCAGCCGGATGACGTACTCCTGAAGATAAAGGCGGTCGGGATTTGCGGCACCGATGTCAAGATCCTCGAGGGCAAGCACCACTTCAAGCCGGACACGGTGCTGGGCCACGAATTCTGCGGCGAGGTCATCGAGGTCGGCTCGCACGTGAACTACATCAAGGTGGGCGACCGGGTTGCGATCGACAATAACATCCGCTGCGGCTTCTGCTCCTTCTGCCGCATGGGGATGTCCAGCCAGTGCGTCGAGATCAAGTTCAACGCACTGGGCGTCATGCGTGATGGCGGTTATGCCGAGTACTGTGTCGTGCCGGAGAAGCAATGCTTCGTGCTGCCGGACGAGATCGACGACGTGCTGGGCACCCAGGTCGAGACCCTGGCGACGGTCGTGAACGGCATGAACACGCTGCAGATGCTGCCCTACGACTACGTGATGGTCATCGGTTTTGGCCCCATCGGCTACCTCTTCGCCCAGTTCGCCAAGAACATCGCTGCGAAGGTCGCGGTCACGGAGATCGATCCCTTCCGCATCAACGTGGCGAAGGAGTGCGGGCTGACGGTGTGGAATCCGCACGAGGTCGACGTTGTGCAGAAGATCACCGACTTCACCTATGGCCGGAAAGCCGACATTGTGATCGAGGCGACCGGCAACGCGCTGGCCCAGGCGCTCCAATGCGTGACGCCCGGCGGCAAGGTGCTGCCCTTCGGCATGGATTCGAGCGTGAACATCGACGTCAAGCCGAACGACATCACGCGCTGGGCCACCAAGGTCCTGGGGCTCTACCTGGGGCAGAACACGATGGTGCCCTCCATCCGCATCTTCCAGGAGAACCGGCTGAACATGAAGCCGTTCTTCACCCAGGTCATCCCCCTGGAAGACGGCGTCGAGGCGTTCTGCGACCTGGGCCTGGATCCCCTGACCCTGACGCATGGCCCGAAGAAGGCCATGAAGATCGTGATGAAACCGTGAACGCGATGAACAAGACGAACATCGCCGTCATCGGCACCGGCCGGATGGGCAGCGTGCACGTCCGGAACCTGGTGCGCAAGATCCCCGAGGCCAACCTGGTCGCGGTCTGCGACATCCGGCTGGAGGTGGCGCAGGCCCTCGCGGACGAGCTGGGCATCGAACGTGCGGTGCGCGATTATCATGACCTGCTGGCCGATCCGTCCATCCCAGCGGTGCTGATTGCCACCAGCACGGACACCCACGCCGCGATCATCGCGGACGCGGCGCGGGCAGGCAAGCACATCTTCTGCGAGAAGCCGTTGGCACTCGACCTGGCGAGCATCGACGAGGCTCTTGCAGCCGTGGACGCGGCCGGCGTCAAGCTGCAGGTGGGCTTCAACCGCCGCTTCGATGCGGCCCTGCGCCGGGTGCAGGAGACGGTGGCCTCGGGCGAGATCGGCCGGCCCTGCATTCTGCGCATCGCCAGCCGCGACCCTGAGCCACCCTCGACCCAATATGCCAAAGAATCCGGCGGCATGTTCCTGGACATGACCATCCACGACTTCGACATGGCCCGCTTCCAGGTGGGCGAGGTCGACGAGGTGTATGCCATGGGCGGCGTGCTGGTGGCGCCGTGGCTCGGGGAGGCGGGCGACATCGACACCGACATCGTGACCTTGCGCTTCGCCAACGGTGCGCTGGGCGTGATCGACAACAGCCGCCAGGCCGTGTATGGCTACGACCAACGGCTCGAAGTGTTCTGCTCGAACGGCATCGCGATGGTGGAGAACGAGACGGAGCAGTCCGCGGTGAAGGGCCTCAAGGACGGCTTCCACTCGGCCCGATTGCCCTACTTCTTCATGCAGCGGTATGCCCAGTGTTACGTGGACGAAGTATGCGAGTTCATCGCCTGCGTGCGCGACGACAAGCCGACGCCGACGACCGGCTTCGACGGCCGCCAGGCGGTCGTGCTGGGGCACGCGGCGTGGAAATCGTACCATGAGAACCGGCCCGTCCGCGTGAGCGAGATCGGGTAAGGAGCACACGGCCTTTGAATCTGAGCGCCGATCCGGTAGTATGTACTCACACGGAAGGAGGTGCAGCATGGCCAATGTCGTCGAGATGTCCCGCATCTGCAAGAGCTTCGGGCCTGTGCAGGCCCTGCGGGACGCCGACCTGCACCTGGGCTACGGTGAGGTGCTTGGACTGGTGGGCGACAACGCAGCAGGCAAGTCCACCCTGATGAAGGTGCTCACAGGCGCACACACGCCGGATTCGGGCGCCATTCGCTTCGACGGCGCAGATGTCAGGTGGGCCAGTCCGCATGAGTCGCGCCTGGCCGGCATCGAGATGGTCTATCAGGACTTCGCGCTGGCAGGCAACCTGGACATCTGCTCCAACATCTTCCTGGGCCGGGAGATGGCAAAGCCCCTGCTGGGGCACGGGCCGCAGATGCTCGACGAGAAGTCGATGGAGCAGGCCGCGCGCACGCTGCTGGACCGGCTCAGGATCGAGATCCGATCCGTGCGGCTCAGAGTGGAGAACCTGTCTGGCGGGCAGCGCCAGGCCGTCGCCATTGCCCGTGCGACCGCCTTCCAGGCAAAGGTCGTGATCATGGACGAGCCGACCGCCGCGCTGGCGGTCAAGGAAGTCTCCAAGGTGCTGGAGATCATCCGGGGACTGAAGGAGCACAATATCGCGGTCATCATCATCAGCCATCGTCTGCAGGACATCTTCCAGGTGTGCGATCGCATCATGGTCCTACGACAGGGCCGGAACGTGGGCGAGCGACCGGTGGGACAGACGACGATGGACGAAATCGTCGCGATGATGGTCGGCGCAAAAGAGGACGGCCAGGTCGACAGCCTCCGCAGCGTCGCCGCGGGCGCGTAGGCATCGCCATCGCTAGTTTGAGGAGGGTAACCGATGCCCTGTGACGCACGAGACCCCGTGAAGGACCCCGATCGGCTGACTCGCAATCTGCTCGATCGTTACGGCATCGTGGCAGCGCTGCTGGTCATGATCGTGGTCCTCACCATCCTGAGGCCGGCCTACTTCCCCACGGTGGGCAACCTGACCAATGTCGCGCGGCAGATATCGTTCAATGCCATGCTGGCCCTGGGCCAGTTCATCGTGATCCTGACTGCCGGCATCGACCTTTCTGTCGGCTCCGTCGCTGCGCTGAGCATGGTGACGCTGGCCCTGGCGACCCACAGCGGCCTGCCGGACGCCCTGTCACTGCTGGTCGCGCTCGGCGTGGGGACGCTGGCGGGCCTGCTCAACGGCTTGGGGCTGACCAGACTGCGCCTGCCACACCCGTTCATTGCGACGCTGGCCATGCTCAACATCGCACGCGGGATCACCTACCTGATCTCGGACGGCGTCCCCATCAGCGGGCTGCCGCCGGGCCTGCGCTGGTTTGGCTCCAGCGACATTCGTTTGTGGGGGGAGGGCGACAAGCTCGTCGCGATCCCCGTGTCGTTGATCGTCGTGATCGTGGCTTACGGCCTGGCGTGGGTGTTCCTGGTGCGTTCGCGCACCGGCCGCCACATCTATGCCGTTGGCGGCAATCCTCAGGCCGCGCGCCACGCGGGCATCAACGTGGACCGTGTTCTCAACATCGTGTACGTGCTGTGCGGGCTGACGGCCGCCATGGGCGGGATACTTCTGGCCGGTCGTACGAACTCGGGCTATCCCAATGCAGGCACCGGCGCCGAGCTGGATGCGATCGCCGCCGTCATCATCGGCGGCGCGAGCTTCTTCGGCGGGCGGGGCACCGTCGGGGGCACCTTCGTCGGGGTGTTGATCATGGGGCTGTTGCGCAACGGCCTGAACCTGATGGACGTGTCCTCGTTCTGGCAGATGGTCGTGATCGGAGTCGTGATCGTCCTGGCCGTGTTCATCGACGTGCTCAGGCAGCGTGCGTCGCAGCAAGCTCGCTGAACCCGGCTGCGGACTCTGCTGAAGAAGGGAGGCAATCAGCAAAGAACGTGCACGTGGGCTCCGAAAGCAAACAGCTTCTTGCCGATTTCACCGTTTTCCAGAGAAGGAGTAACCCCATGGAACGCAGGCAGTTCTCTGCGATGAGTCTGATTCTGGTGCTCGTGTTGGTGCTGGCGGGCTGCGCGCCCATCACGACCGCGCCCGCCGCCCCACAGGCGCCAGCGCCGGCCGAGGCGCCAGCCGAGGCCCCGGCCGCACCCGCTAAAGTGACCCTCTTGCTGAGCATGAAGGGTCCCGGCGGGGGCAACCCGTTCTGGGCGGAAGTGGAACGAGGCGCCGTCGAGACGGCAGCCGCCAACAACGTGGACATCGTCGTGCTGGCCCCGCCGGCTGAGACCGACGTAGCGACCCAGATCAGCCAGATCGAGGATCAGATCACCAAGAAGGTGAGCGCGATCATCGTGGCGCCCACCGACGTGGTCGGCCTCAACCCCACCTTCGACAAGGCCAAGGCGGCCAACATCCCCGTCCTCTTCGTCGACACAAAGGGTGACTGGGCCGACGCCCTCACCTTCATCGGCACCAACAACCGCAACGGCGGCAAGCTCGCGGGCGAGTTCATCTGCGAGCAGCTGGGCAACCAGGGCAAGGCCGCACTCATCACCGGCGTGATGAGCCAGCAGACCCACATCGACCGCATCGGCGGCGCTGAGGAGGCCCTCAAGGCCTGCGGCATCACCGTCGTCGCCCAGCAGCCGGCCAACTCCGACCGCGCGCTCGGCCAGACCGTGATGGAGAACATCCTCACCGCCAATCCCGACGTGAACGCAGTCTTCGCCAGCAACGACCTGATGGCCCTCGGCGCGATGGAGGCCATCAAGGCAGCCAACAAGGCCGGCATCGTCGTTGTCGGTTTCGACGCCAACCCCGACGCGGTCCAGTCCATCGAAGCGGGCGAGATGGCGGCCTCGATCGCGCAGAGCCCCTACAACATGGGCAAGTACGGCGTGGAGGCCGCACTCAAGGCCATCAAGGGCGAGACGATCGAAACGAACATCGACACCGGAACCGAGGTGATCTCCAAGAGCGGCGCTGCCGAAGCCGTCAAGCCCGACAAGGCCTACAAGCTGCTGTTGAGCATGAAGGGTCCGGGCGGCGGCAACCCGTTCTGGGCGGCCGTCGAGAAAGGCGCCGTGGAAACGGCAGCCGCCATGGGCGTCGAGTTGGCGGTCCTGGCCCCGCCGGCTGAGACCGACGTGGCCACCCAGATCAGCCAGATCGAGGACCAGATCACGAAGAAGGTGGAGGCCATCATCGTGGCGCCCACCGACGTGGTCGGTCTCAACCCCACCTTCGACAAGGCCAAGGCGGCCAACATCCCCGTGCTCTTCGTCGACACAAAGGGTGACTGGGCCGATGCCCTCACCTTCATCGGCACCAACAACCGCAACGGCGGCAAGCTCGCGGGCGAGTTCATCTGCGAGCAACTGGGCAACCAGGGCAAGGCCGCACTCATCACCGGCGTGATGAGCCAGCAGACCCACATCGACCGCATCGGCGGCGCTGAGGAGGCCCTCAAGGCCTGTGGCATCACTATCGTCGCCCAGCAGCCGGCCAACTCCGACCGCGCGCTCGGCCAGACCGTGATGGAGAACATCCTCACCGCCAACCCCGACGTGAACGCGGTCTTCGCCAGCAACGACCTGATGGCCCTCGGCGCCATGGAAGCCATCAAGGCAGCCAACAAGGCCGGCATCGTCGTCATCGGCTTTGACGCCAACCCCGACGCGGCCGCCTCGATCCTGGCCGGTGAAATGACCGCCTCGATCGCCCAGAGCCCCTACAACATGGGCAAGTACGGCGTGGAAGCGGCGGTCAAGGTGTTGATGGGAGAGACGATCGATACGAACATCGACACCGGGACGGAAGTGGTCACGGCCGACAACGCCGCCAACTTCCAGTAAACCCATATGCCGGGCAGGGGTGAGGCGCTCCCCCTGCCCGGCGCCGAACGACCTTCCCGCCAGCGGGAGGTCGCCCGTGAGCGCCAAAACCGCATAGTGGAGTAACAACACATGTCCGAAAAGCCATTGCCCGCCGGAATACTGCCGACCGATCTTCCCGATCTCTTCTTCGAGGACAATTCGGTCGGAAGGATGAAGAAGGAAGTTTGGGATGCCAGCGACGCGGAGATCGACGCGATCCTGGCAGAGTACGGCGTGCCGTCGCCGGTGGAATGGGGTAAGCCGGGCGCCTACATTCAGACCACCACGCGCTGGCAGGTCGAGCAGAACCGGAAAAAGAACGATATCGTGTACATCCCGGTCGGCTGCACCGAGCTGCACGGCCAACATCTGCCCAGCGCATCTGATACGCTCTACGTCAGCCAGATCTGCGAGGGCGTGCGACGCTACACGGCCAGGCGCGGCGCGGCGGTCAACCTGGCGCTGCCTCCGTTGAACTACGGAGCTCACCCATACCATCATGTCGGCATGCCCGGCACCGTCATCGTGCGCGAACATGTCGTGCGGGAGATGATGATCGACGTGATGTTGGGCCTGTGGAACGATGGCTTCCGCAAGCAGCTGATCGTCAACAACCACGGCCAGCTGTGGGTGCTCGAGTCGGCCGTGCAGGAGTTCCAGAAGCGCTACCAGCTGCCCGGCATCTTCCGCGTCATCGACTGGCACCGCGCGGTGCGTGAGTTCTTCCGAGCCACCGACCGCGGCGGCCGCCTCGACACCAACTTCGTCCACGCGGACGAGTCGGAAACCTCGCTCGGCCTGCTGCTGCATCCCGAGATGGTGGACATGGCGTACGCGGTCGACACGGAAGGCAAAAGCTACCTGCCCGACGGCCACTTCGACAAATCGGTCGATCCGTTCGGGCGCCCGTCGCGCTGGTCGGAGGGCGAGGGCCACTTCGCCATCGAGATCGCAGCCACCCCGGAGGGGGTCGTGGGCAAGTCCACGCACGGCGCAGCCGAGAAGGCCAAGCGTCCCCTCGCAGCGATCCTGAAATACCTCACGCTGTGGAACGACCACGTGCTCGAGGCCTTCCCGCCCGGCACGACGCCGCCGGTGGAAGAGGTCACGCTGCGCACGGCAGAGGAGATGGAGCCCTACCTGCGCGAGCCGCTGAGCGAGGGCTGGAAGCCGGTCTACGGGCTGCCGCGCATCGGCCAGGGCACGGAAGTCTGAGGCCAATTTCGGGCATAAGGAGAGACGGTATGACGGGCAAAATGATGGGCGTGACCCTGGTGGCGGACTGGGCGCCGAAGCCGGGCTTCAAGCTGGGTGCGAAGGATATCGAGGGACGCCAGACCTACCTGGGCAGCCTCGTGTGGAAGAACCCACGGATCGAGATGCGGGAGTACGACATTCCGACGCCCGGGCCGGACGAGGTGCTGATCGAGGTGAAGGCATGCGGCGTCTGCGGCTCGGATGTCCACATGGCCCAGGCAGAGCCGGATGGTTACATCTTCTACCCCGGGTTGACCGGCTTCCCGTGCATCCTGGGACACGAGTTCTCCGGCGTGGTGGTCGACGCGGGCAAGAACGCGTTCGACAAGCGGACCAACAAGCCCTTCAAGGGCGGCGAGCCGGTGACTTCGGAGGAGATGCTGTGGTGTGCGCAGTGCAAGCCATGCGCGGATGGGTGGCCCAACCACTGCGAGCGACTGGACGAGATCGGCTTCAACATCAACGGCGCGTACGCCAAGTACCTGGTGGTGCCCTCGCGCACGGTCTGGAGCCTGGAGCCCCTGAGGAAGGTCTACAAGGGCGACGATCTGTTCATCGCTGGCAGCCTCGTCGAGCCCACCACCGTGGCCTACAACGCGGTGATCGAGCGCGGGGGCGGCATCCGGCCGGGCGATCGCGTGGTCGTCCTCGGCGGCGGTCCGATCGGCCTGGCGGCCTGCGCGATCCTCAAGCGCGCCGGCGCGTCCCAGGTCATCATCTCCGAGCCGCAGAAGGAGCGCACCGACCTGGCACTGCAGATCGGCGCGGACTACGCGATCAATCCGCTCAAGGAGGACTTTGCCGACCGCGTCCTGGAGATCACCGAGGGGATGGGCGCGGATCTCTTCATGGAGGCCACCGGCCTGCCGACCGTCGTCTATCCCGGCATCGAGCGCGTGATCTGGGAAGGCCGGACGCTCAACAGCCGCGTGGTCGTCACGGCCCGCGCCGATGCGAAGATGCCGGTCACGGGCGAGGTGTTGCAGGTGCGCCGCGCGAGCATCATCGGCGCGCAGGGTCATTCGGGCCACGGCAACTTCCCGCGCGTGATCGAGTGCATGGCCACGGGGATGGACATGACGCGCATCAGCACCAAGAAGATCACCCTGGAAGAAGTGCCGGAAAACATCATCAAGTTGCAGACCGATCGATGCGAGTGTAAGATCACGTACGTCGCTGGCTGATCGTACGTATTAAGGAAACCGGAGAATGAGTCGGCAAGACCGTAATACCGGAGAGCCACCCGGCCGGATCGCCCGGCAGGGCCGGCTCAGCGTCGTGTTGTCCACGCAGCCGGCGCGATTCGAGGCGGTGGCCTTCAAGGGGGATTTCGAGGGCAACCTGGCGCGCATCGCCGGCTTCGGCTACGACGGCGTGGAGCTGGCGGTGCGCGAGCCCAGCCTGCTCGACCCGGACGACGTGTGGGCGAAAGTGACCGCGACCGGGCTGGAAGTCCCGGCGATCGGCACCGGCCAGGCGTGGGGCGAGGAGAAGCTCTCCTTCACCGACCCCTCCGCCGAGGTGCGCGCGGCGGCCATCGCGCGGGTCAGGAGCCACGTGCCCCTGGCCGCGCGGTTGAACGCCACGATCATCATCGGCCTGCTCCGCGGCATCGTGCAGCCGGGCATCCATCGCGACCAGGCGATGGCCTGGCTCGTGGCTGCGTTGCAGGAGTGCTGCGACACAGCGGGAACTGCAGGCGTGCGGCTGGCCCTGGAACCGATCAACCGTTACGAAACGACCCTCATCAACACCGCCGCTCAGGGTCTGGCGCTGCTCGAGGCCGTGGGCGCGGCCAACTTTGGCCTGCTGCTGGACACCTTCCACATGAACATCGAAGAGCCCTCCATCACGGACAGCATCCGGCAGGCGGGGGACCGCATCTTCCACTTTCACGTGGCCGACTCCAATCGCTGGCACCCGGGCGCCGGCCACCTGGACTTCCCGACCATCCTGCACACTTTGTTCGCCACGGGCTACACGGGATATGTCAGCGGGGAGTTCATGCCGATGCCCGACGCAGAGACAGCCGCGCTGCGTGCCATCACGCACCTGCGCGGCCTGCCGGATCGCTCTCAGCCGTAGCGCCGATCGGAGACGCGATGTTACTGGGATTTCACGGCGCGACCACCATGACGAGCGACCTCCAGACGGACGTCGCGGCCAGCCGGCAGGCGGGTTTCCGGGCCCTCGAACTGTGGGCCGGCAAGGTCGACACGTACCTGGCCACGCACTCCGTCGCAGAACTCAAGACGCTGCTCGACGACAACGACGTGGCGCCGATGAGCATCAACTCGATCGAGTTCGTCGCGTTTCGCTCCGCGGCGGACTACGCCCAGATCCGGACGCGCTGCAAGGAGCTCTCCGAGCTGTGCGAGCAGATCGGCTGCCCGTGCCTCGTGGTGGTGCCCAGCCCGACGCCCGATCGCAGTATGCCGTGGGATGACGTGGTTGCGGAATACGTGCGGGTGCTCCGCGATCTGGCCGGCATCGCGGAGCCGCACGGGGTCGGGCTTTCCCTCGAGTTCCTGGGGTTCGGGTGGTGCACCGTGCGCACCCCGCGCGCCGCGTGGGAGATCGTCCGGCACACCGGCCGCGCCAACGTCGGGATTACGGTCGACTGCGCGCACTTCTACGGCGGCGGCGGGCTGATGGCCGAGCTCGACGATCTCGACCCTGAGCACATCTTCGCGTTCCACCTGGACGACCTGGAGGACACGGTCAAGGAGGCCATCACCGATGGCACCCGCGTCCTGCCCGGCCTGGGCGTCATCCCGCTGGACGAGATCTGCCGCCGCCTGAGCGCGATCGGGTACGACGGCGCCTGCTCGGTCGAGTTGTTCCGGCCGGAATACTGGGCGTGGGACGCGGGCGACCTGGCGAAGCGGGCGCGCGCGGCCGCGCTCGGGGTGCTATCGCCGCATTTCGACGTGCGGTAACCGGCGCGAGTACCGCGCTATGCCGGCGTCAGTCCACCCACAACGGCACAAACTTGAACGCATCCACGTCCACCAGGCCCTGATCGGTCAGCTTCAGGTGCGGGATGACCTCCAGTGCGAGGAAGCTGAGCGCCATGAAGGGATCGTGCAGGGCCGAGCCGAGGCTGTGCGCCGCGCCGATGACCTCATCCAGCTGGCGGCGCACCTCGTGGATCGGCTTGTTGGACATCAGCCCCGCGACCGGCAGCGGCAGCCGCGCGAGGATGCGCACCCCGTCTGCCACCGCGAGCCCACCGCCCATATCGGCCAGCGCACCCGCGGCCGTGGTCAGGGAGACGTTGTCGACGCCGGCGACGACCAGGTTGTGATGATCGTGCGCGATCGTCGAGGCGATCGCGCCGCGGCGGATGCCGAGCCCCTGCACGAAACCCTTGCCGATCTGCCCGGTCGCCATGTGCCGCTCGATCACGGCCATCTTGACAATGTCTTGCTCGTAGTCCGAGGTGGCCACCCCGGCCTGCGACGGGATCTCGAGCACTCGCTTCTCGGTGATGAGCTGGTCGGGCAGGACGCCGATGACGTTCGCGCGCCGGCCCTCGGCCGGAATGGTGAAATTGACCGTGTGCCAGTTGATGTTCATCGAGCCGCGCAGGTACGACGGCCGCTCCGGGACGTCCAGCGGCACGATCTTCCCGTTCTCCGCTGCGATCTGGCCGCCGCGGATGACCAGCCGGACGTCGAACTCCTGTGGATCGTCGAAGACGATCAGGTCCGCGCGGTTGCCCGGCCGGATGCCGCCCCGATCGTACATGCGGAACCATTCCGCGGTGTTCAGGGTGGCCATCCGGATCGCGGTCACCAGGTCGACGCCCGATCGGATCGCGGTGCGGACCAGGAAATCGACGCTCCCCTGGTCGAGCAGGTCGCCGGGATGCCGGTCGTCGGTGCAGAAGCAGATGCGCCGCGCATTGTCGGGCGTGATCATCGGCAGCAGCACGGCCAGGTCGTGCGCATTCGTGGCCTCACGCATGAGGATGTACATGCCCAGCCGCAGCTTCTCCAACGCCTCTTCGACGGTCGTACATTCGTGATCCGACCCGATCCCCGCGGCCACATACGCGTTCAGCGACTTGCCTGACAGGCCCGGCGCATGGCCGTCCAGCACGCGCGTCTTGAACGCTTCCAGCTTCTCCAGCGTGCCCGGATCCTCGTGCACGACGCCGGGGTAGTTCATCATCTCGGCCAGGCCCAGCACCCAGGGATCGCCCTGCAGGGAGGCGATATCCTTGGCCTCCAGGTACGCGCCCGCTGTCGCCATGTGGGTGGAGGGAACGCAGGAGGGCACCATCACGTACATGCTCAGGCGGCCGTACTTGGCCTGGTCGAACATGTACCTGATGCCATCCAAGCCGAGCACATTGGTGATCTCGTGCGGATCCGCAATGACCGACGTCACGCCGCGCGGCACCACGGCGCCAGCGAACTGGCGCACGCCGACCATCGCGCTCTCGATGTGCACGTGCGCGTCGATCAGCCCGGGGGCCAGGTAGGAGCCTTTGAGGTCGATTTCTTCCGTGCCGTGATAGTCGCTGCCGATGCCTGCGATACGGGCATTATGAATGGCCACGTCTGCCGGGTAGATCTCGCCGGAGTAAACATTGACGAGCTTGGCATTGCGAAGGACGATGTCCGCGGGCGCATCGCCGCGGGCCACGCGTATCATTTCGTTGAGTTCCGTCATTGGAGCCTCCGCGCTCATGAGTTGCGCGATTATACCATATCCTCCCCCGGACGGCCTGCTATATGATGCAGGCCATTTGCAATGAGATGTGAGAGGGGTTACAATCATGCCGCGCGACAGGGGGGTCGCGTTCCCCGAATTTGCGACCATCCCTCTGCGTCGCGGCAACCCATTCACAGTCTGGAGGAGACACGATGCGTAAACAGCTTTGGGGCCTGATGGCTTTGATGGTCATCTTGTCGATGCTTGTCGGCGCCTGCGCGCCGACAGCCGCCCCGGCGCCCGCCGCGCCGGCAGCCCCTGCAGCCCCTGCCGAGGCAACCGCTGCCCCGGCTGCAGCACCGGCAGAGCCTGCCGCTGCACCCGGCCTGCAGATTCCTGAGGTCGTCGAAGGCAAGTTCAACATCGGCATGATCCTGATCGGTCCCCACGATGACGGCGGCTGGAGCCAGTCGCACTACGAGGGGCTCGACTACATCGCCAAGAACATGCCCGACGCACACGTGGCCTACGTCGAGAATGTTCCCGAGGGCACCGACTCCGAGCAGGCGTTCCGGAGCCTGGCCCGCAAGGGCTTCGACCTCATCTTCGGCACGTCGTTCGGCTTCATGGACCCGATGGAGATCGTGGCCAACGAGTTCCCCGACACCATGTTCATCCATCTCACCGGGTACAAGGCCAACGGCACGAACTTCGGCAACCTGATGGGCGCGATGGAAAACATGAAGTACCTGGCCGGCATGCTGGCCGGCGCACGCGCCAAGATGGACGGCAACCCGAAGCTGGGCTACATGGCCACCTTCCCGATCCCGGAAGAGCTGCGCCTGGGCAATGCGTTCATGCTGGGCGCGAAGAAGACCTGCCCCGAGTGCACCATGGACGTCCGCTGGCTGAACACCTGGCATGACCCGATCATCGAGAAGGAATCGGCGGCCTCACTGTTCGACGCGGGCGCGCAGGTGGTCTTCACCGGCGCAGATACCCCGGCCGTGGCCGATGTCGCGACGGCCAAGGGCAAGTGGGGCATCACCTACGACTGGTACGGCTCCTGCAAGGCCGACGGCTGCCTCACCGCACCGTACTGGAACTGGGGCCCCATCTACCTGAAGATCGCTGAAGAAGTGAAGGCCGGGACCTACAAGGCCGGCTGGGAGTACTTCGATTCGGATGCCGGCGCGATGGGCCTCTACGGCTTCATGGAAGGGCAACAGCCTACCAAGGGCGCGGCCGAGCTGCCCGCCGAGGTGCTGGATCAGGTGCGCGATCTGCTGGCCAAGATGGAAGCTGGCGAGTTCACCCGCTTCGATGTCTTCGCCGGCCCGATCAAGGACAACCAGGGCAACATCGTCGTGCCGGAAGGCGAGAAGATGGAGCAGGCGGACCTGGATCAGTTCCCGCCTGGGGCTGAGGGCCTGGCGTGCAAGTACTGCATGCAGTGGTGGGCCGAAGGCGTCACCGCTGAGCCACCCAAGTAAGCGAAACGACTCCAAGCGGGTGACCGGGCATGTCCGGTCACCCGCTTATTGTCTCATCCTGGATTCCTCATAGGAGCGCCCACATGGTCGACCCTGTCAATGCAGTGGAGATGCGCGGGATCGTCAAACGCTTCCCCGGGGTGCTTGCGAACGATCATGTCAATTTCGACCTGCGCCAGGGCGAGGTGCATGCGCTCCTGGGCGAAAACGGCGCGGGCAAGAGCACCCTGATGAACGTGCTGGCCGGCCTGTACAAGCCGGAGGCCGGCACGATCCACGTCGAGGGCAAGCGCGTCAATTTTGGCTCCCCGCGCGACGCGATTGCAGCCGGACTGGGCATGGTCCACCAGCACTTCATGCTGGTTCCCTCCCAAACCGTGACGGAGAACATCGTCCTCGGCCTGGATGCCCCGCGCTTCATCCTCAACATGGCCGAGCTCGACAAGCGCATCCTGGTGCTGCAGGAGCAATACGGGCTGAAGGTCGATCCCAGGGCCAAGATCTGGCAGCTCAGCGTCGGCGAGCAGCAGCGCGTCGAGATCCTCAAGATGCTCTACCGCGGTGCGCGCGTCCTGATCCTGGACGAGCCGACCGCGGTCCTGACGCCGCAGGAGATCAAGGAACTCATTGCCACATTGAAGGGCATGGTCGCGAGCGGTCACTCCATCGTCTTCATCAGCCACAAGCTCGACGAGGTGCTGGCCATTGCCAACCGGGTGACTGTGTTGCGCCAGGGCCGCGTCACGGCCGGGGGCGTCAGCACCGAGGGCGTGAGCAAACGCAAGCTGGCGGAGCT
Organism: Anaerolineae bacterium; assembly: GCA_040766655.1. Lineage (GTDB taxonomy): Bacteria > Chloroflexota > Anaerolineae > CG2-30-64-16 > CG2-30-64-16 > JALOOB01. The sequence continues at coordinate 77,465 of JAXGQB010000013.1, read as the reverse complement.
CATGGTCGGCCGCGAGGTGGTTTTTACCCTGCAAAAGCCACCCGCAGACGCGGGCCCCGTCGTGCTCGACGTGCAGGATCTCTGCGCCATCAGCGATCGCGGGCTCCAGGCGATCGACCATCTGTCGCTCCAGGTGCGCGAGGGCGAGATCGTCGGGGTCGCCGGGGTCGCCGGCAACGGGCAGAGCGAGCTGGCCCAGGCGATCACCGGGCTGCGCAAGTGCACGAGCGGCCGCATCATGATCAACGGCGAAGACATCGCCAACCTTTCCCCGCGCGAGGCCATCAACCGCCAGATCGCGCACGTGCCGGAAGACCGCACCGGCGTCGGCAGCGCACCGAGCCTGAGCCTTGCGGAGAACCTGATCATGAAGGGCTATCGCCAACCGCCGGTGGGAACGGGCTGGGTCCTGAACCGGCTGGCCATCCGCAAGCACGCCACGGAACTGAAGGCAAGCTACGACATTGCGGCGCCCAACATCGACGTGCAGGCCCGGCTGCTCTCCGGCGGCAACCTGCAGAAGGCCATCCTCGCGCGCGAGATGTCGGCGCAGCCGAAGATCATCATTGCGGTGCAGCCGACGCGCGGCCTGGATGTCGGCGCGATCGAGGCAGTGCAGCGCGTCCTCCTGGCCGAGCGGGCCAAAGGCACGGCCATCCTGTTGTTCTCGGAAGAACTGGAGGAGGTCATGTCCCTCTCCGACCGCATCGCCGTGATCTACGAAGGGCAGATCATGGGCGAGGTGAAGCCTGAGGAGACGACGCTCGAACAGATTGGCCTGATGATGGCCGGCCAGCGCCTGGAGACGATACGAGGTGATGCCGATGGCCAGCAATGACACCGTCGCAAGAGGAACCAGGTTCCCGTATACGCTTCGCGTGGAGCGGCGCCTGGGAGCGCCGAAGTGGCTGCCCGCGGCCGTCTCGTTTGGGGCCGTGATCGTGGCGCTGATCATCGGCGGCGTGGTGATCCAGCTGGGCGGCGGGCAGCCGCTCAAATCGTACCAGTTCATCGTGAAGGCCGCGTTCGGCAGCCTGGGCGTCTTCAACGACACGCTGGTAAAGGCCACGCCGCTGATCCTGGTGGGCCTGGCGTGCGCGCTGACGTTCCGCATGCGGCTCTGGAACATCGGCGCGGAGGGCCAGTTCTACATGGGCGCCTGGGGCGCCAGCGCGGTGGTGCTATTTCCCATCCTGTCCGCGGACACGCCCCGGCCGTTGATGCTGCTGGCGATGGGGGTGGCCGGCTTCCTGTGCGGCGCAGCGTGGGGCTTCATCCCCGGCTACCTGAAGGCCCGGCTGAACGTCAACGAAGTCGTCACGACCCTGATGATGAACTACATCGCCACCTCCTGGGTGCTCTTCTGGGTGTTCGGCGCCTGGAGCGAAGGCGGCTTCCAGATGTCACCCGTCTTTCCGAAGAGCGCGTGGATGCCGCGCCTGCTGGACTATGCGAGGCAGGTTCCCTTCTTCCGCGGCCTGACGCTGCACGGCGGCATCCTGCTGGGCCTCGTGGCCGCGGTGATCGTCTGGTTCGTCATCTATCGCAGCAAGTGGGGCTATGAGATCCGGCTGATCGGCGACAACCCGCGTGCGGCCAACTATGCGGGCATCAACATCGTGCGCAACACGGTGCTGGTGATGATGTTCTCCGGCGGGCTGGCCGGGCTGGCGGGCATGTCCGAGATCTCCGGGGTCGTGCACCGCATGCAGGGCGCGATCTCGCCCGGCTACGGCTTCACGGGCATCATCGTCGCCTGGCTGGCCAAGCTCAACCCGGCCGCCGTTGTGCTGGTGTCGATTCTGTTCGGCGGCCTGCTGCTCGCAGGCAGGGAGATCCAGCCGTCCGGCGTGCCGCGCATGTTGCAGGGGATCATCCTCTTCTGCGTGATCGCCAGCGACGTGCTGCTCCGCTATCGGGTCCGGCTCGAGCGCCGCTGAGGAGGTTACCCATGATCGACTGGATCGTCATCCTCCAGGCCGGCGTCGCATCCGGCACGGTGTTGCTCTTTGCCAGCATCGGCGAGATCCTGGCCGAGCGGTCGGGCGTGATGAACCTGGGCATCGAAGGCATGATGTTGATCGGCGCGATGTTCGCGTTCAAGGTGACCGTCGGCACGGGCAATCCCTGGCTGGGGTTGCTGGTCGCGATGATAGCCGCGGGCGTGCTCAGCTTGCTGCACGCGGTGGTCACCATCAGCTTCCAGGCGGACCAGGTCGTCAGCGGCCTGGCGACCAACTTCGTGGGGGTTGGGCTCAGCCTGGTGCTGGGCGAAGGCCTGAGCAAGGCCGGCACGACAGCGCTGCTGCCGCACTGGACCGTGCCCGGCCTCTCGGCCATCCCGGTCCTCGGCCCCATCTTCTTCGCCAACCACAGCGTGCTGGTCTACGTCGGCTACTTGTTGACCCCGGCGGTGTGGTACTACATCAACCGGACGCGGCCCGGCCTGCACCTGCGCGCGGTGGGCGAGTATCCCTCTGCGGCCGACGCGCTGGGCATCAACGTCTACGGCCTGCGCTACGCCTACGTCTTCGCGGGCGGGCTGTTGGCCGGGCTGGCCGGCGCCACCATCAGCCTGGCGATCTCCCCGGGCTGGTTCAGCGAGCTGACCACGGCCGGGCAGGGCTGGATCGCGATCGGCCTGGTGATCTTCGCACAGTGGAACCCGTGGCGCGCGATGGCCGGCGCCTACGTCTTCGGCGCGCTGCGGCGGCTCATCCTGGATCTGCAGGGGCCCACGATGCTCTTCTGGTTCGCCAACCCGTTCCGTGCGCAGAGCCCGGGCTTCTTCCTGCAGATGGTGCCGTATGCGCTGACCATCATCATCCTGGTGATCGGGTCGCGCGCCGCAATGCGCAAGCGCATGGGTGCGCCGGCCGCCCTGGGCCTGCCGTACGTGCGTGGGGAACGCGGAAAGTAGGGGGACACAAACCATGCGCCTGGCGCTTCGAAAGCGTCAGGCGCATAAGGATGGGTTTCTGAACAGACGCCGGCGGACAGATGTTTGGTTAGGTTGTTTTGTCGTCCTCCGACAAGTACCAGTCCTCCGGCTGCTCGTGTCCAATGCCCAGATACCTGACGGTGAAGCGGTAGATCTCTTCCGCGGCATTGAACGCCTCGACAGCCTCATGCTCGAACAGCTCGTTCTCGTCAGAGTAGCGAATCTCCACGGCGAACCGGGTCAGTGGGAGTATTTGCTCGCCCAGCCTCGCCAGATCGTGATCGACGTCCAGGACAAGGGTAAGCAATTGGGTCAGGTCATGAGTGCGACGATACTCGATATCGTTGAAGCTTAGGATCGCCTTCAGACTCTTCTCAACTGCCTGTTGAGCGTGAAATCCAACCGTATCAAAAGCCATCCCGGTCTGCAACGTCGCGTCCGCTGCAATGAGGTCGTTCGCAGCTTTGCGCAACATCAGGAGTGCATAGTCACGCGGCTGCTTCATAGATCACTTTGCCTTCACACATGGCCGAGTTGATGAAATGGCTCCGTACGGCTTGCCACTCAGCCACTTCTTCTTCTGTCCACCAGAGAACATCTTTGGCAACCCGCATCCCCACGAGCACCCCGTAGACCGGAACAGCGCGACGCCAACGCGGCTCGTCGGAGGGCCCGATGATCAGCAGGTCATAGTCGCTGTCTTCTTCCGCATCCCCGCGCGCGCGCGAACCGAAAAGGATGATGCGTTGTGGCTGGAATTCACCCACAATGCGTCGCACCATTTCGTCCAAAACGGCGGCATCCGTAGCGTTCTTTCGCTTGCCGGTTTTCATCTCCACACCTTGGCTCGTATTTTACTATCCTGCGCAGACAATGTCCAGAGTGTTTTTCATCTGAGTATCAGCGGCAGGTGCAGGTGAACAGGCGCCCAGGCCGGCCCGTGCGCGTCTGTCCACCGCCGCCTGTCAGACCGGGACGCCCGGCTCCAATCGTTCTATGCCGGAAATCCGATCGAAGTGCCTGTCAAAGCTGAACACGCGGCCGGCGCCCCTTCGCTGCATGCGGGTGGCGAGCAGCGCATCGACAAAATCGACGCCTTTGTTGCCGTACAGGGCGAGTGCGGACAAAACGGCATCGTCTACCTCGATGCCGTCCTGCGATAGAAGCTCGAGCAGCGTCGTCGAAATCTCCTGCGCCTTGTGTCTATAGAAGGAACTCAACACCCACACCACTTCGGCCACGATGATATCATCGACGACCAGGGTTGTCTCACCGCGCTCGACCGCTTTCATCAGCACGGTGGTCTTCTCGGCCATCTCGGGCGGATCGCCCACGAGGAAGCGTAAGAGGACGTTTGCGTCAACGTAGGCAACCGTCATTCCGCACTACTCCCCCCGGACTGCGCGTCGGCTGCGCCCAGTTGCTGCCCGACGGCCTCCCGCACCTGGGTCGTGCCCGGAAACGGACGCGTCGCAGGCAGCGCGCCGCGCAGATCGGAGAGCCGTCTCCGGCGCACCGGCACCACGACCAGATGATCGCCCTCGACCATGAACACCAGCTTATCGCCCGCACTGAGGTCCAGCGCGGTGCGAACACTTGCCGGTATCGTGATCTGTCCCTTCGAAGTCAGCGTGCTGGTATCCATCAATTCTCCTTACCTTTCTCATATTGTAAGGAGATGATAGCCTATAGAGAAACCCGCGTCAAGCCGCGGCAGCAATTCCAAATGCACATATATCTCAGCCGCAGAGAACACAGAGCGCTCAGAGAGAAGGAAGGAAATGCTGCCTCTCAGCCTCTCTCCGTGACCTCTGTGACTTCTGCGACAAGAAAATCGGCGGCGTACTTGGAAATCCTTAAGTCGCGACGTATAGCCGTAACCGTCACCTCATGATCAACGGCAGGTGCAAGTGAACAGGCGCCAGGGCAATGCCGAGCGGCGGCACCACTACATCGCCCTCGGCCGGCACCGTGACTGCCACCGAGCGCGGCCCCGTCGGCAGATAACCCAGGGACCTGGTCGTCGTAACCGTGTACGCGCCGGAAGCCACGTTGGCGAACCGGTACTGCCCCGCGCCATCGGTCAGCACCTGCCGGCCGGTCGCGACTGCAGCCACAGTCGAGGCCGCCGCGGCCGCATCGCGCGCCAGGGTCATGGTAACGCCTGCCACCCCCAGCTCGCCGTCATCCTGCACGCCGTCGCGATTCACATCGTCCCACACGGTTCCGCTCACCGCCTGCGTCCCGCAAATGACGCCGGTGCGCTGCAGGTCGGTGATGCCGCCAAGCCACGTCTGGAAGGCCGCATCGCCCGGCTCGCAGAGGTCGGTCTGGTCATACCTGAGAGAGGATAGGCTCAATACAGTGAGGACAACTGGAATCGGGCCACCCAACTGGTTGTTGGATAGGACGAGAAATCTTAGATAGCTCAGGTTGCCGAGTTCCGGCGGGATCGGGCCGCTCAGCTGGTTGTTGTACAGTTCGAGAATCCTGATGTTGGCCAGACTGCCGAATTCGGGCGGGATCAGGCCGCTCAGCTGGTTGCTGTGCAGGAAGAGCTGGTGCAGCTTAGTCAGGCTGCCGAGTCCTGGCGGGATCGCGCTACTCAACTGATTGTTACTTAAGTCCAGGAACCACAGGTTCGTTAGGTCGCCAATTTCCGGCGGGATCGGGCCGCTCAATTCGTTGCCAAATAGGTAGAGCCACCGCAGGTTGGTCAAGCCACTGAGTTCCGGCGGGATCGCGCCACCTAACTGGTTGTTGCCCAAATCCAGGTATTGTAGACTTGTCAGGTTGCCGAGTTCCGGCGGAATCTTGCCGCTCACTTGATTGTTGCGAAGATCGATGCCGCTCAGATTGGCAAGAGTGCCGAGTTCCGGTGGAATTGTGCCGCTCAGCTGGTTATCGTAAAGGGTGAGACTTCTGAGGCTGGCGAGACTGCCCAGATCCGACGGGATCGCGCCGCTCAACTGGTTATGGCCCAAAGCCAGGTACTGCAGACCAGTCAGGGTGCCGAGTTCCGGCGGAATCGTGCCGCTCAGTTGGTTATCGTACAACTCGAGAATCCTGAGGTTGGCTAGACTGCTGAGTTGCGGCGGGATGGACCCGCTTAACCGGTTATGCTGCAGGTTGAGCTCCTGAAGGCCGTCCAGGTCGCCGAGTTTCAGTGGAATCGGTCCGCACAACCGGTTTTCTACCAGGGACAGTGTCTGCAGGTTGGTGAGATTGCCAAGCTCCGGCGGAAGTGGGCCGCTCAAGTGGTTATGGGCCAAATTAAGGTACAGCAGGTTGACCAACTGGCCAAGCTCCGACGGAATTGGACCGCTCAACTGGTTCCAGTCCAGTGAGAGCGACGTCACATGCCCGACTTCGCATGTGATTCCGCCCCAGCTGCACGGCGTGTTCGTCTGCAGCCAGCCGTCGTTGACGGCCCATCCCGCACCGTTCGTGCTGTTGTACAGTGCGACCAGTGCCTCGCACTCAGCTTTCGGAATTTCGGTGACGTTACCGCAGGAGAATGTTAGCGGCAATGAGGAAGCGGAGGCTCGGGCCTGCGACGAATCAGCGAGTGAGGGCGGTGCAACCGCGCTGGCCAGTAGTGCCAGTGCGACGATGCATGCCACGAATTGGGAGGCGGTAAACATCGCTTCAACCCCTTTGCTGTGATCCAGTGCGCCTGCCCCTACCCCGCGCGCCAGTAGTCGAGGCCGGTCGGGCTGCGGCTCGCGCCGAGCTCGCGCAGCAGCGCCTCGCCGCGGCTGCCGGCGACCGGCGCACCGTTCCACGTCTCGATCGCCACGCGCCGCGGCGCGGTCGGGCGACCAAGGTACTGCTGCAGCGCACGGCGCAGCACCTCCTCGCCAACCTCCGCTGCGCTCAGCCGGCTGCCGCTGTCCTCGCCCACCAGCACCGGCGCACCACGCCACAGGACGACGTGCGTCGACGGCACGCGTGCGAAACGCAAAGCGGTCGCCGGCTCGGGCGACGGCTGGGGCGTCGGCTCGGCAGCCGCCCCGCCCCGGTCTCCTTCCTCTTCTCTCTCTGCGGTCTCTATGCCCTCTGCGGCTGAAACACGCAGCTCTCCGCCGTATAGATTCGCGGGGTCCAGCGCAGACACGACGACGATCTCGTCGCTCCCGGCCAGCCCGTCGCGCGCGGCGCGCAGTTGCTCCACGGCCTGGGGCAGCGCGTACTGCACCCCCGATAGCCCTGCGATGAAGTACCCGCGGCGCACCTCCCCGCGCAGTTCCATGCGGGCCAGCGCCTCCGCCAACGGACCCCAACCGAGCGCGACCCGCTGTGGTGCGACGGGCTCACGGGCGGGATCGCGGCCGTGCCACAGGGCCGCGGCGGGCGACGGACCTGCGTCCTCACCGGCCCAGGTCCAGCGGCTCTCGAAGCGCGCCACGATCTCCGGTGTGAGGACGCCGTAGCGGCCGAGCAAGATGGCGGCCAGGGCGAGACCGCGCGCCTCGACGGAGAGTGGCGGACCCATGAGCGCGGCCCGGCTCACGGCCGACCAGCGGCTGTCCCATCCCTGCTCCGCAACGGCCTCAGCGCCCACGGTGCGCCGGACATCACGATACCGACTGTACGCAGGTCGCGTACGGCCGCGGCCCGGCCCCGAGGGACGCTGCGTGCGCCGCGCGGCCAGTTCCTCCTCCAGCGCACTGCGAGGCTGCGGCTCCGCCGGCTGGCCATGCTCTCGCAAAACGGCCGCAAGCGCATCCATGTCCTCAGCGGTCACCGCACCGGCCAGCGCCAGGCTGCGCAGGGCGTCCCGCAAAGCGGTCGCGCCGAGCCCCAGGCCATCCTCCAGGTCGGCGAAGAAAGAGAGACCCTCGGACTTGAGATACGCGAAGACCTTCTGCGCGCTCTCCGCGCCCTGCGCAGGGTTTGCGCCGTATTCAGCCGGCGGATCGGCCAGGAAGAGACGCCCTTCGCGGCGAGCGATGAATCGCACCTCCGGCCGGCCGCCGTCGCTGCCTGCCGCGACCCAGGCGACCTCGCCGCTGCGCACGGCATCATCAAGATCGCGCCAGCCGTGCCGTCCCGCGCGGGCGGGCAGCACCTCGCGCTCCCACGCAAGCGCGGGCAGCGCCAGGCCGCGCAATTGCCGCACGACCTGCGGCGCGGGCACCTGCGGGGCCGGGAGTGCCTCTGCGCCCGGCCCCGCGGCCCCGGCGCCGACGCCCTGCCAGTGAAGGAGGAATGCCTGGTACGCGGGCAGTGGCACCGGCTGCACCTCGCGGCGGAGCAGGTTGAGCGTGCGGCGGTATACCTGCTCGAAGAGGTGGCGATCGCAGTACTCGAGCTCGCCGTCCGCGGCCACGAAGTGGCCCTGCACGATCTCCCGTGCGGCGAGAAGCTCGCCCAACGCTGCGTCCAGCCACTCAGGATCGAACGCATAGCGGTCGAGGATGGCCGCTCGCGTGACCGGCCCGGCCCAGCGGAGCCAACGGCGGAGGACGTGCCAGCCTTCGGCTGACCCATGCCAGCCCGCCTGATCCGCCGCGTGGGATGCGACAGAGACGCCGGAGACTTGCGAGGCAGAGACCTCCGAGGTCGTACTGAGGCGCGGTTGGCCTGAGGACTCTGAGGTCGTGCCGGATTGCGGCTGGCCTGGCGCGGCCAGCCCGCGATACTCGTGTGCCAGCTCGGCCGCGACCCACCGCGGCTCCGGGCCGCGCGGGGTCGACAGACGCAGCTGCACGACCGTCCCGCGCGCGGCCAGCCCGGCCAGCCACGCCTGCGGATCGGCGGCACTGCGTGCGGTCACCTCCGCGGCGGTCAGGTCGCCCAGTTCGAGCAGGAGCACCGCAAGTTCGTCCGCGGTGCGGGCCCGGCCCATCTCCCCCGTGCGGCCCGCGCCGCTCACGACGCTCCTCATCGCCTCCGGCCTGAGCGGCAGGCGGCCGGACCCCGCGCCCTCGAGCAGATCCTCAACCAGCTCCCGCCTCATCGTGAGCGACTGGAGCTGCTGCTCGGCCTGGGGCGTGTCCCCCTCGTACATGTAGGTGTTGACGAACCTGCGCATCAGCTCGGCCGCCACGGGCGAGGGCACACGGGTGTGCACGGGGATGACCTTGACGCGGCCCTCCGCGATGCCGCCAAGCAGTTCGTCCAGGTGGCCCAAGTCCATCACGTCGCGCAGGCAATCGCGGTACGTCTCGGCCACGAGGGGAAACTCGGGGATCTTCAGGACGGTGGCGAGCAGATCGCGCGCCTTGAGGCGCTGGAGCCAGAAGGGGGTGCGCTTGCGCCCGCGTATGCGGGGCAGCAGGAGCGCGCGGGCCGCGTTGACGCGGAAGCGCGCGCCGAACACGGCGGAGTGGGGCAGCTCGCGCAGGATGCGCTGCCTCGCCTCGCGCGCGGACATCCCCGCGACGATCTGCGCGGGGGCGGTCAGATCCGGGGCTGTGGCTTGCGCCACAGACACGCCTACGGTAGCAGGCACGCCTGCATCCTCCCCGCCCAGCATCACGCCGGGAAAGCGCAGCAGGATGCCGTCGTCGGTGACCATGCTCTCGACCGCGATGCCGGTGCGCTCCTTCAGTGCGTCGACCAGCGCCAGCGACCACGCGCCGTTGACGCGACCGCCGAAGGGGGAATGGATCACGGCGCGCGCCTCGCCGACCGCGTCGAAGAACGTCTCGACGACGATCGTATCGTCCGCGCCGATCGCGCCGAGCGCCTCCACCTGGCGTCCGATGTAGTCGAGCAGGGCGCGCGCGGCGTTGAGATCCAGGCCAAACTCCACCTGCAGCCACGCAACCAGCGCCTCGCGGTCGTCCCCGCGCAGCCGGATTGCGTCCGCGACCGCTCTGCGCAGCTGGCCGATGCGCACGCCCAGCTCGTACGACCGCCAGGGATAGTCTCCCTTCCAGAACGGCATGCGCGGCAGGTGGCCCGCCGCGCCCTCCACCACCACCTTGTCGTCGTCCATCGCCTGCACCCGCCAGACGTTGGAGCCCAACATGAAGACGTCGCCCGGGCGGGTCTCGAAGACGAACTCCTCGTCCAGCGTGCCGACCCGCGTCTTGCCGTCGGCCAGGTACACGTCGTACGCGCCCGTGTCGGGGATGGTGCCCGCGTTCGAGAGGGCCAGCAGCCGCGTGCCGGGCAGCGCGGTCAGGCGGTCCTCCGCGCGATCCCACGCGATGCGTGCGCGGAGCGAGCCGTGCCCCGGCCCGCCGAACGCCTGGAAGCGGCCGGACACCATGAAGAGCACCGATTCCCAGGCGCTGAGGGAGAGATCATGGTAGGGCCAGGCGCGGCGCACGAGGCGATAGAGCGCTGCGCTGTCCCACTCGTCCACGCCCACCGCCGCGATGATCTGCTGCGCCAGCACGTCGAGCGCATTCGCCGGCGTCCGCGTCGGCTCCACCGCGCCGTCGAGCATGCCCCTCACCACAGCCGCCGCCTCCACCAGGTCCTCCCGGTGCGTGGCATAGATGCGGCCCTTGCTCGTCTGGCCGACCAGATGGCCGGAACGGCCCACCCGCTGCAGCCCCTGTGCGACGCTCCGCGGCGCCTGCAGCTGGACGACCAGGTCCACCGCACCGATGTCGATGCCCAGCTCCAGCGTGCCCGTCGAGACCAGCGCGGGCAGCCGCCCGGCCTTCAACGCCTCCTCCATCTCGCGTCGCGCCTCGCGCGACGTGCTGCCGTGATGCGCCTTGATCGGCCCTTCGGCGCCGATGGCGAAGATGCCCTTGTCGCGCATGACGCCGTCCGGCGCCAGCGCCTCGGTGGAACCCGGCGGAATCTCCTCCGACCGCTCGGCCTGGATCTGCGCGTTCAGGCGGTCCGCGGTGCGCTCGGCCAGGCGCCGGTTGTTGGCGAAGATCAGCGTGGTGCGATGGCGCAACACGTCGCCGAGCACCTGCGGGATGACCGACGGCCAGATGGACCCGCCCGGCAGGTTGCGGAAATCCTCCACGGGCATCACCACCCGGAGGTCCAGCGCCTTCTTGTAGCCCGTGTCGACGACGGTCACGGGCCGCGGCTGGCCGGTATCGTCCTGCCCGCCCAGGAAGCGCGCGGCCTCCTCCAGCGGCCGAATGGTGGCGGAGAGGCCGATGCGCTGCACCGGGCGGCCGGCCAGGTGCTCCAGCCGCTCGATGCTGAGGGCCAGGTGCACGCCGCGCTTCTCGCCCACCACCGTGTGGATCTCATCGACGATGATGCTCCGCACGGTGCGGAGCATGTCGCGGCCGCGCGGGCTGCCCAGGATCAGGTAGAGCGACTCCGGCGTGGTGATGAGGATGTGGGGCGGCTGCTTCACCATCGCCGTACGCGCATGGCTGGGCGTGTCACCGGTGCGCACCGCGACGCGCAGCGGCGGCAGGGGCAGGCCCATGCGCTCGGCCGCCGCGCGGATGCCGGCCAGCGGCACACGGAGGTTGCGCTCGATGTCATTGTTGAGCGCCTTGAGGGGCGAAACGTACAGCAGGCGAACGCCCGCGCGCGGCTCGTCCCCTTCCTCCGCCAGCTCGCGGTAGATCGCGTCGATGCCCCAGAGAAAGGCGGCGAGGGTCTTGCCCGAGCCGGTGGGCGCAAGGATGAGCGTATTTTCGCCGCGCGCGATGGCCGGCCAGCCCCCGGCCTGCGGCGGCGTGGGCGTGCCGAGATGCGTCTCGAACCAGCGCCAGGCCGGCGGCGAGAAGAGCGCAGACAGCTGGTCGTCAGCGTCGGAAGCGGGTGGATGCAGCGTCATCTGGATGACCTTCTTCCTCAGGAACCTGTAAGGCGATTGTACCCCTGCCCCATTCCCCTGCAAAGTCACCTTGACATGACGCGTGTCATACCCTCCGGCCACACTGAGTGCTACTCTAGACCTATTGAAAAACGATTCTCTTGCCAGCGCACGATCCCGGCAACCGGGATCGGTTTTGTCGCGCAGTCTGCAACCCTGGCGCGGGGACGCGAAACGCTCAACATGACACTTTCCACACACCCTGATCTGTGGCCCCCGCGTGTTTAGTCCAAGCCGAATCACAGTTCGGAGGAGAGCAAATGCCAGAACGACGTATCATCACCATTGACGGCAACGAAGCAGCCGCTCACGTTGCGCACAAGACGAACGAAGTCATCGCCATCTACCCCATCACCCCGTCCAGCAACATGGGTGAATGGGCCGACGCCTGGAGTGCGCAGGGCCAAAAGAACATCTGGGGCACGGTGCCCCTGGTGGTCGAGATGCAGTCGGAGGGTGGCGCAGCCGGTGCGGTGCACGGCGCGCTGCAGACAGGGGCCATGACGACGACCTTCACGGCGTCGCAGGGCCTGCTGCTGATGATCCCCAACATGTTCAAGATCGCGGGCGAATTGACGTCCACCGTCTTCCACGTGTCGGCCCGCGCGATTGCCGCACACGCCCTCTCGATCTACGGCGACCACAGCGACATCATGGCGGTCCGGTCCACCGGATGGGCCCTGCTGGCGTCGAACAGCGTGCAGGAGGTCATGGACCTGGCGCTCATCAGCCAGGCCGCAACGCTCCACGCACGGGTGCCGTTCATCCACTTCTTCGATGGCTTCCGGACGAGCCATGAATTGGTGAAGATCGAGCAGTTGGCCGACGAAGATATCCGTGCGATGATCGACGACAAGCTGGTCATGCAGCACCGCAGCCGGGGCCTCTCGCCCGAACGGCCGGTCATCCGCGGCACCGCACAGAACCCCGACGTCTTCTTCCAGGGTCGTGAGGCCATCAACCCGTACTATCTGGCCGTGCCCCACATCGTGCAGGAAGAGATGGACAGGTTCGCAGGCATCGTCGGCCGCCACTACCACCTGTTCGACTACGTCGGCGCGCCCGACGCGGATCGCGTGATCGTCATCATGGGCTCCGGCGCAGAGACGGCCGATCAGACCGTCAACCACCTGGTGGCCCAGGGCGAGAAGGTCGGCCTCCTCAAGGTGCGGCTCTTCCGGCCGTTCAGCATCGAGCACTTCGTGGCAGCACTGCCCGCGACGGCCAGGGTCGTCACCGCGATGGATCGCACCAAGGAGCCGGGCGCGGCAGGCGAGCCGTTGTACATGGACGTGGTCACTGCTCTGGCAGAGGCAGGCATGCCGATGCGCGTGCTCGGCGGCCGCTATGGCCTGGGAAGCAAGGAATTCACGCCGGCCATGGTGAAGGCGATCTTCGACAACATGGCCTCGGCTGCGCCTAAGAATCACTTCACCGTCGGCATCAACGACGATGTGACGCACACCAGCCTGGCCTTCGATCCGAATTTCGACATCGAACCGGCCAATACGGTGCGCGCGCTCTTCTTCGGCCTGGGCGCAGACGGCACCGTCGGCGCCAATCACAACTCCATCCGCATCATCGGCACCGAGACGCCGAACAGCGCACAGGGCTTCTTCGTCTACGACTCCAAGAAGTCGGGCTCCACGACCACTTCGCACCTGCGCTTCGGCCCCGACGCCATTCGTGCGCCCTACCTGATCCAGAAGGCCAACTTCATCGCATGCCACCAGTGGGTCTTCGTGGAGCGCTACCCTCTGCTCGAAAAAGCCGCAAACGGCGCGGTCTTCCTCCTGAACAGCCTGTACGGGCCCGATGAGGTGTGGGACCAGTTGCCGCGGCCGCTTCAGCAGACCATCCTGGACAAGAACATCCAGCTGTACGTGATCGATGCCTACAAGGTGGCCAAAGACACCGGCATGGGCCAGCGCATCAACACGATCATGCAGACCAGTTTCTTCGCCATCTCCGGCGTGCTGCCGCGCGATGAGGCGATCGAGAAGATCAAGGAGTCGATCCGCCATTCTTACGGCCGCCGCGGCGAGGCCGTCGTCCAGCAGAACTTCGCGGCCGTCGACCACACCCTGTCGCACCTGTACAAGGTCGACTACCCGAAGATGGTCACCAGCACGATCGAGATGCCGCCCGTAGTGCCCGCCGAAGCACCGCAGTTCGTCCAGGATGTGACTGCCGAGATCATGGCCAACCGCGGCGAGGAGCTGCCGGTGTCCGCCATGCCGATCGACGGAACCTGGCCATCAGCAACCACCCAGTGGGAGAAGCGCAATATCGCGCTGGAGATCCCCATCTGGGAGCCGAGCCTGTGCATCCAGTGCGGCAAGTGCGCGCTGGTCTGCCCGCACGCGGCGATCCGCACCAAGGTGTATGCGCCCGAGGCGTTGACGGATGCGCCGGCCAGTTACCAGTCGGTGGACTACAAGAGCCGCGACCTGCCCGGGATGAAATACACGGTGCAGGTGGCGCCGGAGGACTGCACCGGCTGCAGGCTGTGCGTCGAGGCGTGTCCCGCGAAGGATAAGAGCAACCCGCGGCGCAAGGCGATCAACATGGAGTCCCAGCCCGAGCATCGCTTCGTGGAGCGCGAGAACTGGGCCTTCTTCGAGGCCCTGCCCGAGCTGGATCGCACGCTGATCCCCCTGAACACGGTCAAGAACTCGCAGCTGCTCCAGCCGCTATTCGAGTTCTCCGGCGCCTGCTCCGGCTGCGGCGAGACGCCCTACGTCAAGCTGATGAGCCAGCTGTTCGGCGATCGCATGGTCGTTGCCAACGCCACCGGCTGCTCGTCGATCTACGGTGCCAACCTGCCGACCACGCCGTGGGCGGTCAACAAAGAGGGACGCGGCCCGGCCTGGTCCAACAGCCTCTTCGAGGATAACGCGGAGTTCGGCCTGGGCTTCCGGCTGACGCTGGACAAGCAACTCGAATTCGCCGCGGAGCTGCTGGACGCGCATCGCGACGTCATCGGCGACGTGCTGGCGACAGAGATGCTGGGCGCAGATCAGTCGACCGAGAAGGGCATCGCGGAACAGCGGGAACGCGTCGCGACCCTGAAACAGACCCTGACCGGCCATCGCGAACCGTGGGCCGTGCAGCTCAGCAGCCTGGCCGATGCACTGGTCAAGCGATCCGTCTGGATCGTCGGCGGGGACGGCTGGGCATACGATATCGGCTACGGCGGCCTCGACCACGTGCTGGCCAGCGGACGCAACGTGAACGTGCTCGTGCTGGACACGCAGGTCTACTCCAACACGGGCGGCCAGTCCTCCAAGGCGACCCCGCGCGCGGCCGTGGCCCGCTTCGCCGCAGCCGGCAAGCCATTGCCCAAGAAGGATCTGGGCGCAATCGCGATGACTTACGGCACGATCTACGTGGCGCAGGTGGCGATGGGTGCTTCGGATCAGCAGACGGTGCGCGCGTTCCTGGAGGCCGAGGCCTATCCCGGGCCCAGCCTCATCATCGCGTACAGCCACTGCATCGCACACGGCATCGACATGTCCAAGGGCATGAATCAGCAGAAGCTGGCCGTGGACTCGGGCCATTGGCCGCTCTACCGCTTCAACCCGACCCTGGCCGAGGCGGGCCAGAACCCGCTCACGCTGGACTCGAAGGCGCCCAAGATCCCGCTGCGCGATTACATCTATAATGAAACCCGCTACAGCATGCTGGTGCGATCCGACGAGGAGCGTGCCGAGATGCTGCTGAAGCTCGCGCAGTCCGATGTGGACAAGCGCTGGAAGCAATACGAAATGTTGGCCGCAGCCGCGGTTAAGACGGGCGAATAAGACTATCACAGGCGCATGTGGACCCTGCGGGTCTGCAGGGTCCACATGCGCACGCAAAGGGGAGACATAACCATGCCTGATCTCACGACGACTTTCATGGGCCTGACCCTCGAGAGCCCGATCGTTCCGTCGGCCTCGCCATTGTCGAAATCGATCAAGGGCATCGTCAAGATGGCCGACGCAGGCGCGGCCGCCATCACGATGTACTCGCTCTTCGAGGAACAGATCACCCTCGAAGCCATCACGCAGCACAACCGGCTGGAGCAGGGCAGCTACCTCTACGCGGAGGCACTCACCTACTATCCCCAAGGCAGCGACTTCAACCGGGGCCCCGAGGCTTACCTCGACCTGATCAGCGAGGCGAAACGAGCCGTCGATGTGCCGATCATCGGCAGCCTCAACGGCATCACGGCGGGCGGCTGGATCGAGTACGCCCGGAAGATCCAGGACGCAGGCGCGGATGCGCTGGAACTGAACGTCTACCTGCTGCCCACGATCTTCGAAGAGACCGGCGCCCAGATCGAGCAGCTTTACCTCGACATCCTGTCTGCCGTCAAGGCCAACGTCACGATCCCGGTCGCGATGAAGCTCAGCCCTTACTTCAGCTCCATCTCGAACATGGTCAAGCGGCTGGACGATGCCGGCGCGGATGCGCTGGTGCTGTTCAACCGGTTCTATCAGCCCGACTTCGATCTCGAAGAACTCACGGTCACGCCGCACCTGGTGTTGAGCCAGTCCTACGAGATGCGCCTGCCGCTGCGCTGGATCGCCATCCTGTACAGCCACCTCAAGGCATCCCTGGCACTGACCACCGGTGTGCATACGACTGAAGATGTGGTCAAGGCGATCATGGCCGGTGCAGACGTCGTGAACGTCGCGTCCGTCCTGCTGGAGGAAGGGCCCGAGAAGCTCAGCGACCTGACCATGGGCCTGCAGCAGTGGATGGTGGAGCACGAGTACGAGTCTGTCGCGCAGATGAAGGGTTCACTCAGCCAGCGCAACTGCGCCGAGCCCGAGATGTTCGAGCGTGCCAACTACATGAAGGTGTTGGGCAGCTGGCAGTAGGGCTGACCGGACGCCATTCTTGCCGGAGAAAGATGCCGGCGCTCCTCAAACACCCCCACGAAGCCTCGTGCCGGCAGGCTTCGTGGGGGTGTTTGATTACAACCTTAAATTTTCTTCACAGCGTATTGACAACTTGTGAAATTTGTGGTAATCTGGTCCTCAGACCTCAGACGTCTGAGGATGTCTGCCATCGCCCTTTCTGCAATAGTCTCTGTTTGGAGCCATCGTCCATGCCGACGAGCCATCCGAACTTTCCTCACATTCGTTGCAGTGGCCGCGCGTCCTTCCCGCCACTGGACCTGGTTCAACACGCCCGCAGACCCCGTCTGACTGATCGCTTCGTATTCGCCCGTGCAACGCATCGACACTCGGAGGTAGGCCATGCCATCAGATCCGGCCACTGACACCCTGCGCCCGGCTCGCAAGCCGGCGTTCGACTGGCAGGGACTCCTGCTCAGAGCCGCCTCGCCCATCCTGGCGATCCTGGTCGCGCTGGTGATAGGGGCAGTCATGCTGCTGCTGCTGCGCGCGAACCCCGTGACCGCGTATGCCACCATGGTCAAAGGCGTCTTTGGCAGCTTCTATGGCTTCACGCAGTCGCTGGTCAAGGCCACGCCGCTGCTCCTCGTGGGCCTGGGCATCTGCATCGCATTCCGCGCCAGCGTGCTCAACATCGGCGGCGAGGGCCAGATCATCGCCGGCGCCCTGATGGCCACGTGGTTCTCGCTGCAGTTCCGCACCTGGCCCGGCTTGCTCCTGATCCCCGCGACCATGATCATGGGCTTCCTTGCCGGCGCGTTCTGGGGGTTCATCCCGGGCATCCTCAAGGCCCGTCTGAACGTGAACGAGATCCTCAGCACGGTGATGATGAACGCCATCGGCCTCCAGCTCATGAACCTGCTCCTTCGCGGCCCGCTGATCGATCCCGCGGGCGTGGCCGCCGGAACCTTCATCCACCAGTCCGATCGCCTGCCGACACAGGTCTGGCTTGGCCGGATCCCACAGACCCAGTTGCATAGCGGCGCCATCATTGCGGTGGTGCTCGCAGTATTGGTCTACATCTTCCTGTGGCGCACGACGATCGGCTACCGGATCCGGGCAGTGGGCCTCAGCCCGGAAGCCTCCAAGTACGCCGGCATCCCCGTGCCGTTCTACCAGGCCTTGTCGCTGACGCTCGCGGGCGGGTTCGCTGGCCTGGCCGGCGTGGTCGAGGTGATCGGCGTGCAGCACCGGCTCCTCGAGGGCGTCACGAGCGGCTATGGCTTCACGGGCATCGTGGCCGCACTCTTCGGCGGACTGCACCCGCTTGGCCTGATCCCCGCGTCGTGGCTCTTCGGCAGCCTGCTCGTCGGCGCCGATATGATGCAGCGGGCCGTCCAGGTGCCGGCCTCGCTGATCGACTCCCTGCTGGGCCTGATCGTGCTGTTGGTCATCGGCTCGCAGGTCTGGTCACGCCGCCTCGCCACCCGCCGGACAATCGAAATGGCTAAGAAGCTGGAGGCTCACTCATGAATGAGCTCACGACTGCCGCAATCATCGTCGGCATTCTCACCTCGGCCGTGCGCCTGGCGACGCCGTATCTGTATGCGGGCATCGGCGAAGCGATCGCGGAGCTGTCGGGCGTCGTCAACCTGGGCGTGGACGGCATCATGCTGATGAGCGCCTACGGCGCCTTCTTCATCGCCTTGAACACGGGCAATCTGTGGCTGGGCCTGCTGGCCGGCGCGCTGATCGGCGTGTTGATGGGCCTCCTCATGGCCTTCATCAGCGTCACCCTGAAGGCCGAACAGGGCATCAGCGGCATCGGTCTCTACATGTTCGGCCTCGGGCTCTCCAGCCTTCTGTTCAAGACGACCATCGGCACGGTGAAGACCATCACGGGCTTCCAGCCTATCAAGCTCCCGCTGCTCGGTGATATCCCCTACATCGGCGATATCGCCTTCAACCAGAGCCTGCCCGTATACGGCGCGTTCCTGCTGGTGCCGATCGCGTGGTTCATCCTGGACAAGACCACGTGGGGGTTGCGCCTCAAGGCCGTCGGACAGACGCCCGCGGCCGCGGACTCGCTGGGCGTGAACGTCGATCGTGTGCGTTACGTGGGCACCGTCACCGGCGCGCTGCTGGCCGGGCTGGCCGGCGCATCGCTGTCGCTGGCGCTGGTCAACCTGTTCCAGGAGAACCTGACCGCGGGCCAGGGCTTCATCGCCGTGGCGTTGGTCTACTTCGGCGGCTGGCGGCCGCTGGGCATCATGTTGGGCGCGCTGCTCTTCAGCACGGTCAACGCGTTCCAGCTTTGGATGCAGGTCCTCAACGTTCCGATTCCGTCCGACGTGGCCGTGATGCTGCCCTACCTGCTCACCATCGTCGCCCTGGCGCTGACGGTGAGCCGGGTGCGTGGCCCGGCCGCACTCAACAAACCCTTCGAACGAGGAGCACACTAAGACAACAACATCCAGTGATCAGTATCCAGTATCTAGTATCCAGCAACCAGTATCCAGAAAAGGAGAACACAGAATGAAGTTTCGCACGTTGTTCGCTCTCGTGATGGTGCTCGCACTGCTCACCGCATGCGGCGGTGGCGCAGCGACCACCGGTGGACAGACCGGCGACAAGCCGCTACGAATCGCAGTGGTGATGCCCAGCGCCACGACCGACCTGGCCTTCAGCCAATCGATGTGGGATGCACTGAAGAGCATCCAGGCCGAGATGGGCGGCGAGGCCGCAGTCGAGCTGAAGTACTCGGAGAACATGTTCAAGGTGGCGGACGCGGCAGCTGCCATCCGCGATTATGCCAGCCAGGGCTTCGACATCGTGCTCGGCCACGGCTCGCAGTACGGCTCGTCGGTCCAGGAGATCGCCCCGGACTTCCCCAAGACGACCTTCGCCTGGGGCACCGAGGTGAATACGTTCGGCATGCCTAACGTCTACGCGTACACGGCCGCGGCGGAGCAGGGCGGGTACGTCAACGGCGTCATGGCCGCGATGCTCTCCAAGACCAAGGTAATCGGCGTGACCGGCCCCGTGGAAGCGGGCGATGCCAAGACGTACGTCGACGGCTTCGTGCAGGGCGTGACTGCCACCGATCCCGGCCTCAAGCTTGCGAAGACCTGGACCGGCTCGTTCTCGGACGTCGCGCTGATGACCGAGGCCGCCAAGACCCACATCGCAGCCGGCGCGGATGTGTTGACCGGCTCCTCTCAGTCGGTCGTTGGCTCCGTCGGCGCGGCGAAGGAAGCGGGCAGCGTGATGTGGTTCGGCACGCAGCAGGACCAGGCTACGCTCGCCCCGGAGAACGTGGTCGCCAGCCAGCAGTATGACTGGACCGGGATCCTGAAGCAGATGATTGCCAACCGCAAGGACGGCAAGTTGGGCGGAGAAGCTTTCGTTCTGGAGCTGAAGAACGGCGGGCTGAAGATCGCCTACAATTCGGCATATCAGCTGCCCGACGATGTCAAGCAGGCCGCCGAGGCCGCGATCGAGGGCATCAAGAGCGGGGCCATCAAGGTCGAACCCTAAACCCGAACGACCAGTCACCGGTTGAAGGTTGCAGGTTGCAGGTTGAAGGTTGAAAGTTCTGTAGCAGACGTTCAACCTTCAACCGAGGAGCGCCTCCGAGCACACAACCTGCAACTTTCAACCTTAGAACCTGCAACCAACGCGTCCGACGGGGCGCCGCCAGGCCAGGAGTGAAAGATGAACAATCCAGCGGGTCAGAGTTTCAAAAGCATCCAGCGCATCGAGATGTGCGATATTGTCAAGCGCTTCCCTGGCGTGCTGGCAAACGACAAGGTCTGTTTTGACGTCAATGCCGGCGAAGTGCATGCCCTGTTGGGCGAAAATGGCGCAGGAAAGAGCACGCTCATGCGCCAGCTCTTTGGCCTTTATAAGCCTGACGAAGGCGAGATCCTCATCGACGGCAAGCCGGTCGTCTTCAATTCCCCAGCCGATGCGATCGCCGCCGGCATCGGCATGATCCACCAGCACTTCATGCTGGTCCCCACGCTGACCGTGACGGAGAACGTCGCACTGGGGCTCCACTCCTCACGCGAACCACTTCTGGATCTCGATCGGGTCGAGAAGCGTGTGCGCGAGCTTTCGGAGGAGTATGGCCTCAAAGTACACCCTGACGCCTACATCTGGCAGCTCTCCGTAGGCGAACAGCAGCGCGTAGAGATTTTGAAGGCACTCTACCGCGGCGCAGCCATGATTATTCTGGACGAGCCCACTGCCGTTCTGACCCCGCAGGAAGTCAACGACCTGTTCGTGACATTCAAGCGCATGGTCAAGGAAGGACACGGGCTGGTCTTTATCTCGCATAAGCTCTACGAGGTGCTGGCGATCAGCGACCGGATCACCGTGCTGCGGGACGGCAAGTTCAGCGGCGAGGTGGCGACGAAGGACGTCACCCGCGACCAGCTGGCGACCATGATGGTCGGGCGTGAGATCAAGCGCATCGCGCCTCCGCCACAGAAGCCCGGCAAGCCGCTCCTCCAGCTCAAAGGGCTGCGTGCCATGGGCGACCGCGGCGTGGAAGCGCTGCGCGGCGTCGACCTGGAGATCCGGGAGGGAGAGATCCTCGGCATGGCCGGCGTATCGGGCAACGGGCAGCGCGAACTGGCCGGCTGCCTGGGCGGCATGCGCAAGGTGACCGCGGGCAACATCATCGTCGACGGCGTGGACCTGACACACGCCTCGGTGCATGATCGGCTGAAGGCCGGCCAGGCCTTCATTCCCGAAGAGCGCATGCGTGACGGCGCGATCAAGGAATTCTCGGTGCAGGAGAACCTCTTCCTGCTGGACCACGCCTCACCACAGTTCACGCGTGGCGTCTTCATGGATTTCGGCAAGATGGCCGCGCACGCCAAATCGCTGATCAAGGAATTTGCAGTGAAGACGCCCGGACTCGACACGCCCATCAAGAACCTTTCCGGCGGCAATATCCAGAAGGCGATCATGGCCCGTGAGCTCTCGCGGGGGCCCAAGGTCCTGATTGCGGCGCAGCCATCGCGCGGCGTCGACATCGGTGCGACGGAGTACATCCACCAGCGCCTGCTGCAACAACGCGCGGAGGGCAAAGCGGTGCTGCTGATCTCCGAGGACCTGGATGAGATCCGCGCGCTGTCCGATCGCATTGCGGTCATCTACGAGGGCCAGATCATCGGCGTGGTGAATCGGGACCAGGCCACCATCGAGCAGCTTGGCCTGATGATGGCCGGCGTGCCCATGGACGAGGCCCTGGGAACTGGGGAGCAGCCGGCTCATGTTGCCACGACTGCCTAGAGGCCAGATATCTGACCCGCGCCAGGCAACTGGCCCCCGTCCGCGTCCGATTGCGCGACCGCTGTATATCTGGGCCGTTGATGCATTGTATGAACTGATCGAATCGGGCGTGTACACGGCCGGCCAGTCGCTGCCTTCGGAGGGAGAGCTCGCCGCATACCTGGGCGTCTCGCGCTCGACGCTGCGCGAGGCGCTGGGCTACCTGGAGAAGGACGGATTCATCGTCCGCAAGCACGGAATCGGCACCTTTGTGGCGCCACACACCAACCACATCTCCAGCGGGTTGGAGCGACTGGCCAGTTTTCGCTCGGTCGCCGAGCTCGCCGGCGCATCGGTGGTCGTGATGGATCGCTCGGTGAGCCTGGTGGGGGCCGATGAATCCGTTGCCGAGGCGCTTCAGGTGGCGCCGGGCAGCGAGCTCGTGCGGGTCGAGATCACGAATGCCCTCGACGACCGGCCCGTCGCGTACCTGGATGGGCTGATCGACCGGCGATGGGTGACCCTGGAACAGCTGTCTGACGGTCAGGGATCGCTGCTCGAGTTTCTATGCCAATACACGGAGCTGCCGGTCTCATACTCCCGCTCGGAGCTGTATGCGGTCGAGGCGGACGGGGCGCTCGCGGCGCGACTTGGCGTGGCGGAGGGCAAGGCAATCCTGAACCTGGCAGAGACGGTTTTCAGCGACAAGCATGTGCCCGTGGCATTTTTCCGAAACTACTTCGTGACCGACTGCTATAACTTCAAGATCGTCCGCCGCATCGTCCGCTCCGGGGCAACCTTCGGGGAACCCTCGCGCGAGGGCAATGCGGTGTCGGATCAGAAACACCAAGAGGGAGCCGAGCATGGAACGATTTAGCTACGTGCGGGCAGAGAGCATCCCGCACGCCGTGACGCTGCTGAACGCTCCGGGCGTGCGCAGCCGCGTGCTGGCGGGCGGCACCGACCTGGTGCTGCTGGCGCGCGAACAACGCAACCTTTGCGATCGGGTGGTGGATATTACGCTCGTGCCGGAGCTGCACGAGATCCGCCGCGTCACCAACGGCGCGGGAGATCATGTGCAGATCGGTGCAGGGGCAACGTTCAGCGAGATCGTCGCATCCGCGCTCGTGCGCGAGACCGCGCCCCTGCTGAGCGACGCCTGCCATTCGGTGGGCGCGACACAGATTCGCAACATGGGCACCCTGGGCGGGAACGTCGCCAACGCGGCCGCCTGCGCCGATTCGCTGCCTGCGCTGGTCTGCCTGGATGCAGTTGCGCATGTCGTCACCCCCACCGAAGAGCTGGCGTGGCCGGTAGCCGACTTCGTCACCCGGCCGAATCGCACCCAGCTCCCGCCCGGCGGCCTGCTGACCGCGCTGAGCTACCTCGTGCCAGCGCGGGGCAGCCGCGGCGTGTTTCTGAAGCTGGGCCGGCGCAACGCGATGGCCATCTCCCGCCTGACGGTTGCTGCGCTGGGCCGCCTCGACGGCCAGGGCCGCATCGCCGAGGTGCGGATCGCGCCCGGCTCTGCCACGCCACATATCCATCGTTTCTCACAGACTGAGGCACACATGCTCGGCCAGGCGCCCTCCGTCGCCCTCTGCCAGGAAGCCGGCCAGGCCGCGGTCGCCGAGATGCTGGAGGTCACGGGGAAACGCTGGTCCAGCGAGTTCAAGGAACCTGCCCTGCAGGCCATGGTGGCGCGCGCACTCATGTCCGTCTTCAACCTCGCAGACGAGGAGCAGCTTGCATGAAAATCGAATTCACGCTCAACGGCCATCCGATCAGTGTCGAGGCTCCGGCTGACATCAGCCTGCTCCATCTCCTGCGCGATCACCTGAACCTCACCGGGACCAAGGAAGGATGTGGCGTCGGCGAGTGCGGCGCGTGCAGCGTGTTGCTGGACGGCCGCCTGGTGAACTCGTGCATGGTTCTGGCGCCGCAGGCCGGCGGCCGCGAGGTCGTCACCATCGAAGGGATCCGCGGACCAGACGGAGGACCGAACGACCTGCAGCAGAACTTCATCGATTACGGTGCGGTGCAATGCGGCTACTGCATCCCCGGCATGATCCTGGCAGGCGAGGCGCTGCTGGCGAAAACCCTGACGCCCGACCGGGCCGAGATTCGCGAGGCCATCGCCGGCAACCTGTGCCGCTGCACCGGCTATCAGCAGATCGTCGACGCTATCGAGGTCACGGCGGCAGATCGCCGCAAGGGCGCCGGGGCGACCGATACCCGATCCCCGATCCCCAGTCCCCGTTCCCAGGAGGTCACCCATGGCTGAGTTGAAGTATGTCGGCAAGCCGGCGCGCCGCGTCGACGCGCTGGAAAAGGTCCTGGGAACGGCCAAGTACACGGCGGACTATCGTCTGCCGGGCACCCTGGTCGCGCGCTGCCTGCGCAGCGACGTGCCGCACGCACGCATCGTCCGCCTGGACGTGACGCCGGCCCTGCAGGTGCCGGGGGTGAAGGCAGCCATCACGGGCGAGGATTTCGTCAACCACGGCAACTTCGGCTATCCGGTCCAGGACATGTACATGCTGGCCCACGAGCACGTCCGCTACGTGGGCGAAGCGATGGCGGCCGTCGCTGCCGAGACCGAAGAGGCGCTTGCAGCCGGCCTGGACGCGATCATCTGGGAGCTCGATCCGCTGCCCGGCGTCTTCGACCCGGAAGAGGCGCTGAAGCCGGACGCACCCCTCGTCGGCCAGCAGCCCTGGGATTCACCGACCGAGCCGCGCGGCAACCTGCTGGTGAAGCACATCGTCCGCAACGGCGACCCGGACCCGATCCTGGCATCGGCCGAGGTCGTGCTGGACGAGCACTATAGCACCGCGCACCAGGAGCACGCCTACATCGAGACCGAAGCCGCGCTGGCCGTTCCCTGGCCCGACAGCACCGGCGTCACGGTCTATTCGCCCAGCCAGAGCCCGTTCAACGATCGCGGCAACCTGTGCCGTGTCCTGGGCCTGGGCGAGGAGAACGTGCGCGTGATCCAGCCGCCCGTCGGTGGCGCGTTCGGCGGCAAGGATGACCAGATTTATCAGACCACCGGCCAGGTGGCCAGGCTGGCGCTGCTCGCCGGCCGCCCCGTCCAGATGACCTTCAGCCGCGAAGAGTCGATGATCTTCTCCTACAAGCGCAATCCCATGCGGGTGCACATCCGGCTCGGGGCCGACCGCAGCGGCAAACTGCGCGCCAGCAAGGTCAACCTGCTGGTGGACAGCGGCGCGTACTCCGCGATCACGCCGTTCGTCGCGTGGCGCGGCAACATTCACGCCATGGGCTCGTATCGCTATGACGCGTGCCACGTTGACACCCACGTGGCATATACGAACAACGGGTACACCGGCGCGTTCCGCGGCTTCGGCAACACGGAGGTCACGGCCTGCATCGAGCAGGCCATCGACGACCTGGCACATCGCCTGGACATCGACCCGATCGACATGCGGCTGATGAACTGCCTGCGGCCCGGCGACGAGACCGCGCACGGCCAGCCCCTGGGCGACGACGTCGCGCTGGTCGAATGCCTGGAGCACGTGCGCCGTGCCTCCGATTGGGATCGGAAACGACGTGAGTACGGCGAGGCCAACCGCCGGCCCACGCTGGGCACGCCCAACCCGGGCGCGGCCGTGCGCCGGGGCATCGGCGTGGCCTGTTGTTTCCACGGCATCTCCCTGGGCGCCGAGGGCGCCGACTTCGCGGTCAGCACGATGCAGGTCAACGACGACAACTCGATCACCTTCACCTCGGGCCTGACCGACTACGGACCGGGCTCGCGCACGGTCTTCACGCTCATCGCGGCCGAGGTGCTCGGGCTCAAGCCGGAACGCTTCCACATGCACCGGCCGGACACCGATACGGCTCTCGGCAGCGGCCCCACGGTGGCCTCGCGCGCCACTGTGATGGGCGGCAACGCAATGCGCATCACCTCGGAACGCCTCAATAGCCTGCTGCACCACGCCGCGGCCAACCTCTTCGGGTGCAGCCTGGTGCAGGTGCTGCGCGACGGCGAGCTCTTCATCGGGCCGCAGGAGGAGCCGGCCAGCTTCGACGACGTGGCAAATCACGCGCGCGAGATGGGCCTGACGCTGTCTGCACGCGGCCGGTGGGATGCGCCCTCGATCCATTGGTCGATGGAGGACGGCACGGGCAAACCCTACTTCGCGTACCACTACGGCGCGCAGGTGGCGGAGGTGACCGTCGATACGGGCACGGGCAAGGTGGACGTCACCGGCCTCTGGGCCGCACACAACACCGGCACCGTGATCTTCCCGCAGGGCATCCTGGGGCAGATCTACGGCGGGATCACCCAGGGGCTCGGCTACGCGCTCATGGAGCGGGTGGAGTTCGACCAGGGCTACATGCAGGCCACCAACTTCGACGAGTATCTCATTCCCACCGCGGTGGACGTTCCCGATATCGACGGGCACTGCGTGGAGAAGTACTTCAGCCCCGGACCGTTCGGAGCCAAGAACGTGGCCGAACCCGCAATGGTGCCCACCGCACCGGCCATCGTCAACGCGATCTACCACGCCACTGGCCGCCGCGTGCAGGATCTCCCGGCGAACCTGGAGCGCGTCCTGATCGGCCACGACCTGCGGCAGAAGGGGTCCGATCGCGCCTGCAAGCTGGGTTTGAAGCACGTCTAGACGAATCCGAATTGAAGATTGAAAATTGAAAATCACAGATTACGGGTCGCGCTCTTCAATCTTCAATCTTCAATCTTCAATTTTCAATTGTGGAGGGAGGTAAACCCGGAATGGATCAACTGAAGGAACTACAGGCACGCGTTCAGCAGAGTCGTGAAGACATCATCCAGTTCATGCGCGACATCTGCGCCATCCCCTCGATGAATTCCGAGATCGGCCCGGTCGGCGAACGCATCCAGGCAGAGATGCGCAAGCTCGGCTGGGAGGAAGCACGCTTCGACAAGATGGGCAACACCGTCGGCCGCATCGGTGACGGGCCTAAGGTCATCGTCTACGACAGCCACATCGATACGGTGGGCGTCGGCGATCCCAAAGAATGGGAGTGGGATCCCTTCATCGGCAAGGTGGAAGACGGCCGGCTTTATGCGCGCGGCGCGTGCGACGAAAAGGGCAGCACGCCCGGCATGGTGTATGGCCTGGCCATGGCGCGCGACCTGGGCTGGCTGGACGGCTACACGGTCTACTACTTCGGCAACATGGAAGAGTGGTGTGACGGCATTGCGCCCAACACGTTCGTCGAGGTCGACCCCAAGGTGCGGCCCGACTTCGTGGTGATCGGCGAGCCGACCAAGATGCAGGTCTACCGGGGGCACAAGGGCCGCATCGAGATGAAGATCACGGCGTCGGGCCGGTCGGCGCACGCGGCCTCGCACTACCTGGGCGACAACGCTGTGTACAAGATGATGTCGATCATCACGCAGATTCGCGAGCTGGATCGTCGTTTCCGTTTCGGCATGGGCATGCATCCCGTGCAGGGCAACCCCTCCATCTCCGTCACCGACGTGCATGTTCGCACGGCCTCTCTCAACGCCGTGCCCGACGAGTTCACCATCTACCTCGACCGGCGTATCACGTCGAATGAGCCCCACGATCACGTGATCAACCAGATCAAGGGGCTCATTCCCGATTACCTGCAGAAGGAGATCCTCGTGGAAGAGCTCTTCTACGAGGAGCCGTCCTACACCGGATTCGTCTTCCCCGTGAGCAAGTACTACCCGGCCTGGCTGCTTGAGGACGATCATCCGCTGGCATTGGCGGGGCAGCGCACGGTCGAGGCGCTGTGGGGAGAACCGCGCCGGCTCGGCACGTGGGACTTCTCGACCAACGGCACCTATTGGGCTGGCAAGGCGGGCATCCCCTCCATCGGCCTCGGCCCCGGCGACGAGAAGACCGCGCACATGCGGAACGAAAACGTGCCGCTGGACGAGGTCGTCCAGGCCACCGAGTTTTACGCGGCCTTGCCCAAGATCATGAAGGAACAAGAATAGAGGGTTTTCACAGCAGCGGGGTGAGATCTTACTCACCCCGCTGGCGAGGCAGAACTCGCACGACCGGCTGGCGAGGCGGACCTCGCACGACCGGCCACTGCATCCCATACAGGAGAGGAACTTCGTATGCGCAGCTTCATTGGTCGTGACATCCTTTCGCTCAAAGACTTTGAACGCCAGGAGTTCTTCCGCGTCTTCGACGTAGCGACGCGGCTGGAACCGGTTGCCCGCGATCGGCGCAACCTGGATCTGCTGAAGGACAAGATTCTCGTCACTGCCTTCTACCAGCCATCCACCCGCACCCGCCTGGCACACGAGGCCGCGATGCACCGGCTGGGCGGCCACGTCACCGGCTTCTCGGACGCCAAGATGACCCGGGCCGGTGACTGGTACCAGGAATCGATCAAAGATACCGTCAAGATGCTGGAGTTCTACGGCGACGTGATCGTGATGCGTCACTTCCAGAAGGGCGCACCGCACGAGGCCGCGAAATGGGCATCGGTGCCGGTCCTCAACGGAGGCGATGGCTGGGGCGAACACCCGACGCAGATCCTCACCGATCTGTACACCGTCCTGCAGCAGAAGCACCGGATCGATGGGCTGAAGTGGGTGGCCGTGGGCGACATGCGGATGCGCACCATGCACTCGCTGGGCTACGCGCTCACGCAGTTCGACTGCCCCATCACGTTCGTCTCGCCCGGCCCGGACGACCTGTTCCCCGGGTCGCCCGATATGCGCATGCCCGAAGAGTACAAGAACGACTTCAAGCAGTATTCGCTCGACTTCAAGGAGGCCGAACACGTCGAGCAGGTCATTTCGGAAGCAGACGTGATCCTCGTCGAACCGGTGATCCAGCCGGACTACACCAAGGCCCGCCAGGAAGCTGCGACGGACTACAGCCTGACGCCAGCTGCCTACAAGATCACGCGCGATCTGCTCGAGCGCAAGGCCAAGCCCGACGCGATGCTGCTGCACTCGCTGCCGCGCATGGACGAGATTCCGCTCGATGTGGACATAACGCGCTGGTCCCGCTACTGGCAGGAGGCCTTCAACGGCGTCGTGATGCGCATGGCCCTGCTGGCGCTCGTCCTGGGCGCGGTGGACTGACCGGATACCAGATACTGGATACTGGAGACTGGGGACCGGGGACTAGGAACTGGATACTGGTCACTGGGAACGGGCATCCGGTATCCAGTATCCGACGCCCAGTCCCTAACCACCAATCACTTACAAAGGAGATATACACATGCAGACTTTTCTTCATGGGCGTGACAT
Organism: Anaerolineae bacterium; assembly: GCA_040766655.1. Classification (GTDB taxonomy): domain Bacteria; phylum Chloroflexota; class Anaerolineae; order CG2-30-64-16; family CG2-30-64-16; genus JALOOB01. The sequence continues at coordinate 48,384 of JAXGQB010000013.1, read as the reverse complement.
GATCGGCGATCTCGACTTCTCGAAGGAGGAGGTCGAGACCGTATTGGATGTGGCGTTCGATCTCAAGCGCAAGCGCGCGTTGAACGAACCTCACGCATATCTGCGCGACAAGGTGCTCGCCATGCTGTTCTTCTTCAGCAGCACGCGCACCCGCGGCTCATTCGAGGCCGGCATGGCCCAGCTCGGCGGCCACGGCGCCTTCATCGAGAGCACGACGACCCAGATCGCGCACGGCGACACGCCGAAGGAGATCGGCGAGATCTTCGGCCGCTACTTCGACGGCATCGCCATCCGTCACTGCGACTGGCCCATCGGCAACGCGTACCTGAACGCGGTGGCAAAGGCCTCCCGCGTGCCGGTGCTCAACATGCAGTGCGAGATCTACCACCCCTTCCAGTGCCTGGCCGACCTGATGACCATCATGGAAAAGAAGGGCCGCGACCTGCGCAAGAAGAAGATCGTCGTCTCCTGGGCCTACGCCGCGTCCTACCTGAAGCCGATCTCTGTGCCGCAGTCGTTGATCCTGCAGATGCCGCGCTTCGGCATGGACGTGACCCTGGCCTACCCGCCCGGCTTCCAGTTGATGCCCGACATCGTCGGCATGGCCCAGGAACAGGCGCGCAAGTACAAGACCGCCTTCGAGATCGTCGAGGATCCCAACGGTATGGACATCGCCTTCAAGGATGCGGATGTCATCTACGCCAAGTCGTGGGGCCCGCTGCTCACCACCACCGACAAGGTCGAGGGCAAGAAGCTCCAGGACTCCTTCAAAAACTGGATCACCGACGAGCAGAAGATGGCCCTGGCCCAGCCCGACGCCATCTACATGCACCCGCTTCCCGCGGACCGCAACATCGAGGTCACCGACGCGGTCATCGACGGGCCCAACTCGGTGGTCTATGACGAGGCAGAGAACCGCCTCCACGCGCAGAAGGCCGTCATGGCCCTGACGATGGGCTGAGGAGCGAGCGTATGACGATTTCCATCACGGACGGAACCGACAAGGTCGCCGTCGTCGCCGTGGGCGGCAATGCCCTGATCCTGGACAAACAGCACGAGGATACGCAGTCGCAGGTGCAAGCCGTCGAAGAGACCTGCAAGCATATTGCGAATATGGTCGAGCGCGGCTGGAACGTGATCGTGACCCACGGCAACGGCCCGCAGGTGGGCTTCATCTTGCGTCGCAACGAGTTGGCCGAGCACGAGGTCCACACCACGCCGCTGGATGTCATCGGCGCGGACACGCAGGGCTCGATCGGCTACATGATCGCCCGCGCGCTGGACAACGAGTTCACCCGCCGGGGCATCAAGCGCTCCGTCGCCGCCGTGGTCACACAGGTGCTGGTCGGCCGCGATGATCCTGGCTTCACCAATCCCACTAAGGGCATCGGCGGCTTCACCACCAAAGAAAATGCGGAGCGGTTCGAGGCCGAGGGCTGGATGGTGAAGGAGGATGCGGGCCGCGGATGGCGCCGCATGATCGCTTCCCCGATCCCGCTCGAGATCGTCGAGATCGAGGCGATCAAGACGCTCGTCGCCAACGGCTTCATCGTGGTGGGCGTGGGCGGTGGCGGCATCCCAGTCATCCGCGAGGAGAACGGCGACCTGAAGGGCGTCTTCGCGGTCATCGACAAGGATCGCGCGAGCGCGCTCCTGGCGGCCGAGATGCAGGTCGACGTCTTCCTGATCAGCACCGCAGTTCAGAAGGTGGCGATCAACTTCAACAAGCCCGACCAACAATGGCTGGACGTGCTGACGCTGAGCGAGGCCAAGGAGCTCTATAAGCAGGGTCACTTCCTCTCCGGCAGCATGGGGCCCAAGATCGAGGCCATGATCGCCTACATGGAAGCGAACCCGCACGGCAAGGGCCTGATCACCGACCCGCCGCACATCGTCGACGCGCTGGACGGCAAGACCGGCACGTGGATCGTTCATGATTGAGACGCACACCGGAGGTGCCTGGCGCGTCACCAAGTGCCGGGCACTTCGGAAGTGCCCGGCACTTAACAAGGGGAGGAGCCCGTTGTGGATCACGTAAAATCGTTGAAGTGCCTGATCTGCGGCGCGGAGTATGGCGCGGATGAGGTGGCATACGTCTGCCCGCACCACGGAGACGACGGCATCCTCGACGTGCAGTACGATTACGAGCTGATCAAGACCCGTATCAGCCCGCTGTCGCTGGCACAGCACCACGACAACACCATCTGGCGCTACAGGCCCCTGCTTCCGATCCAGCCGGACAGCCCGGTGCCGCCGCTCGCCATCGGCTGGACGCCGCTCTACCGGGCCGATCGCCTGGCCGCAGGCCTGGGGCTGAAACACGTGTGGGTCAAGGATGACGGCCGCAATCCCAGCGCGTCGTTCAAGGACCGCGCCAGTGCGATCGCGGTGGTCAAGGCGCATGAAAAGGGCGCTGAGGTCATCACGACGTCCAGCACGGGCAACGCAGGCGCCGCGTTGTCCGCGATCTGCGCCAGCGTGGGACAGCCCAACGTGATCTTCGTCCCGGAGTCCGCGCCCCCCGCCAAGGTGGCGCAGTTGCTGGTCTACGGCAGCACGGTGATGCTGGTGCGCGGCAGCTACGACGATGCGTTCGAGTTGTGTGCGTGGGCCGCGAAGGAATTCGGCTGGTACAACCGCAACACGGGCTACAACCCCTACATGAGCGAGGGGAAGAAGACCGCCTCCCTCGAGATCTGCGAGCAATTCAACGCGCAGACCAGGACCGCCGGCCAATCACCCGATCTCTGGGACGCACCGGATTGGATCGTCGTCTCGGTCGGCGACGGCTGCATCATCGGCGGGCTGTACAAGGGCCTGTTCGACCTGTACAGCCTCGGCTGGATCACCAGGATGCCGCGCATCCTGGGCGTCCAGGCCGCAGGTTCGGCTGCGTTGTACGACGCATGGCAGCGTGGCATCGACGCGATGGACATGCAGCCGATCGACGCGCACACGATCGCCGACAGCATCTCGGCCGGACTGCCCGCGGACCGGATCAAGGGGTTGCGCGCGGTCAGGGCGACCGGCGGCGCCTACGTGAAGGTCACCGACGAAGAGATCATCGCCGCGATCCCGGTGGTGGCCCAGCGCAGCGGCGTCTTCGCCGAGCCTGCGGGCGCTGCCTCCTACGCAGGGCTCGTCCAGGCGGTCAAAGAGGGCCTGGTGCATCCTGAGGAGCGCATCGTCGTGCTCGTCACCGGCAATGGCCTCAAGGACATTGCCTCCGCCCGCAAGTCCGTGTCGGAACCCTACATCGTCAATAAAGACCTGGCCGACGTGAAACGCGCGCTCGGCAAATAGCACATACAACCAGTAAGTGCGGGGCACTTCGGAAGTGCCCCGCACTTAACAGAAAGGCATCACCATGATCGATCTGACTGTCCATCCCGAAAGCCTCGAGCGCACCGTGCAGCGAGCGCGCGAGCGCAACATCATCATCCCGACCTTCGCCCAGCAGCGTAACCCGGAACTGATCCCCGACAAGATCAAGGCAGAGTTGAAGGGCATCGGCCTCTGGGACATCAACCCGCGCAACCTCTTCCGGATCACCTGGAAGAACGAGCCGGTCGCTGAAGGTGGCGGCTTCGGCGGCGTCAACTACCTCGAGCTGCCCAAGGCGTTGACCGGCGTGGATGCGCGCATCCTGGTGCTGGTGGGCAAATGGTTTCCCACCGGCGCGCACAAGGTCGGCGCGGCCTTCGGCTGCCTGGTCCCCCGGCTGGTCACGGGGCAGTTTGACCCGACCACACAGAAGGCCGTCTGGCCCTCGACCGGCAACTACTGCCGCGGCGGTGCATACGATTCGGCGCTGCTGGCGTGCGAATCGGTCGCCATCCTGCCCGAGGGCATGAGCCGCGAGCGCTTCGAATGGCTGCAGAACGTCGCTGGCGAGGTGATCGCCACGCCCGGCACGGAGAGCAACGTCAAGGAAATCTTCGACAAGTGCTGGGAACTGCGCCGCTCGGGCGAGGACCTGGTGATCTTCAACCAGTTCGACGAGTTCGGCAACCATCTCTGGCACTACGACGTCACCGGCAATGCGGTGAAGGAGATGCTCGAGAAGGCAATGGGCCCGAATGACCGGCTGGCCGGCTCGGTCTTCACCACCGGCTCGGCCGGCACCATCGGGGTGGGCGATTACCTGAAGACCCTCTTCCCCGAGAGCAAGGTGGCCGCCAGCGAGGCGTTGCAGTGCCCCACGCTGCTCCAGAATGGCTTCGGCGCGCACCGCATCGAGGGCATCGGCGACAAGCACGTGCCGTGGATCCACAATCTCAGGAACACCGACATGGTCATGGCGATCGATGACGAGATCCCCATGCAGATGATCCGGCTCTTCATGGAGCCGGAAGGGCGCAAGTACCTGTTGAAACAGGGCGTGTCCGAGGAATTGGTTGAGCAGTTGGACCTGGTCGGCATCTCCGGCGCGGCCAACATCGCGTCCGCGATCAAGATGGCTAAGTGGTACGAATGGGGCGAGGGCGACGTCGTGGTGACCGTGCTCACCGACTCCATGGAACTGTACACCAGCCGCTTGCAGGAACTGGTCGAGGGGCATGGCGAATTCACGGCATGCGACGCGGCGGCGGTCTACCACCAGCACATCCTCGGCCTCACCACCGACTACGTCGAGGAGCTCACCTATCCCGCGCGCAAACGCGTCCACAACCTGAAGTACTACACCTGGGTCGAGCAGCAGGGCAAGACCTATGAGGAAATCATGGATCAGTGGCACAAGAAGGACTACTGGACCGGCGTGCACGGCCAGGTCGATGAGATCGACGCGTTGATCGAGGAGTTCAACGCCAAGGTTGGGCTGGCGTAACCAAGGGGCCAGGACCCCACAGGTAGGTGCCCGGCACTTGGCAAGTGCCGGGCACCTGCGGGCCAAGGAGATACACATTGACGCGCACTGAACCACGCCACATCGAGTTCACCGGGCAGTCACACGACGGCCTGCCGCTGTACCACCAGTGCTGGTCCCCGAACGAAACGCCCAGTGCCGTGGTCTGCCTGGTGCATGGGATCGGCGAACATAGCGGGCGCTACGCTCACGTGGCTGCCGCGCTCAACGATGCGGGATACGTGCTCCTCGGCTTCGACCTGCGCGGCCACGGCCGTTCGGGCGGCCCGCGCGGCCACACGCCGGCCTACGATGACCTCATGACCGACATCGACCGGCTCCTGGACGAGGCCGCTGCACGATACAGCGGCCTGCCGCGCTTCCTCTACGGCCACAGCCTGGGCGGCAACCTGGTGCTCAATTACGGCTTGCGCAGGGAGCCCGGCTTGCACAGCAAGCACGGCATCGCCGGCGTGGTCGCCACCAGCCCTGCGCTTCGCCTGACGGCGACGCCGCCGCCCATCCAGGTCGCGCTGGTCAAGGCCATCAACAAGATCCACGGGGGACTCCAGATTACCAACGGACTGGCCCTCGAGGGCCTGGCGCGCGACCCCGAGGTCATTCGCGCCTACACGAGCGACCCCCTGGTCCATAACAAGATTTCCGTGCGCCTGGCACTGGGAATGTTTGAGTCCGGCGAGTGGGCGTTAGCGCACGCAGCTGGGTTCCCCTTGCCCCTGCTGCTGGTCCACGGCACGCAAGACAAGCTCACATCTGCGAAAGCTTCGGAGGAGTTCGCGGCCCGGATGCCAGGGGGGCGCTGCACGCTGAAGCTGTGGGAAGGCTACTACCATGAAACGCACAACGAGCCCGAGAAGGCCGCGGTGCTGCAATTCATGATCGATTGGCTGAACAGGAGTTTGCCATGTCCGACTACTTGATGATTCAACCCTTCGCCGTCCAACTGCGACGGATTCTGAAGGAGTACGAGGCGAACGGGTCCATCTTCGGCATCCACAAGTCGTTCTTCTACACCCCAAAGCCAGATGCGCCGATGCCGGGCATCGCGTTTGCCGTCCCCAACGTCTACGGCAAGTACCTTGCCACTCCGATCGGACCTTCTGCCGGCCCGCACACGCAGCTCAGCCAGAACATCATCAGCGCGTGGCTGTGCGGCGGCCGCTTCATCGAGCTGAAGACGGTCCAGATCCTGGACGAGCTGGAGATCCCGCGGCCCTGCATCGATATGGAAGACGAGGGCTACAACGTCGAGTGGTCCCAGGAACTGAAGCTGGAAGAGTCCGCGCACGAGTATGTGGTCGCGTGGGCAATCCTCCACCTCCTGCCGCGCATCCTGGGTTGGGACGGCAGGGACGGTGTCACCCCGCCCGTCGGTGCCCAGTCCGTGGGCGCCCATTCGATGGGCGCCATCTTCGACATGAGCGTCGGCTATAACCTCGAGGGCATCCAGAGCCCGCGCGTGGTCAACTTCATGAACAAGATGGAGAACGCCGCGGAAGAGGTGGCCCAGATCAAGGCCATCCTGCGCCGCGACTTCCCCCAGTTCGCCGACATCGAGATTCCCGACAGCATCGCGAACAGCATCACGCTGTCCACCATGCACGGCTGCCCGCCGGATGAGATCGAGCGCATCACCGAGTATCTCCTGACCGAGCGCAAGCTGCACACGATCGTCAAGATGAACCCCACGCTGCTCGGTAAAGAGCAGGTGCTCGATATCCTGCACAATGCCCTGGGCTTCAAGGAGATCTACATCCCCGATTCCGTCTTCGAGCACGACATCGCGTACGACAAGGCCGTCGGACTCATCCGCCGGATGCAGACAGTGGCTGCGCAGCAGGGGCTGGCCTTCGGCGTCAAGCTGAGCAACACCCTCGCCATGCACAACCACAAGCAGGTGATGCCCGGCGACGAGATGTACATGTCGGGCCGTGCGCTCTACCCGGTGACCATGAACCTGTTCAACAAGCTGGCGCACGAGTTCAACGGCAACCTGCGCGTCTCCTACTCGGCCGGCGCCGACGCCCTGAACGTCGCCACGATCGCCTCGTGCGGGCCGGTTCCCATCACGGCGTGCTCCGACCTGCTGAAGCCCGGCGGCTACGCCCGCTTCTCCCAGTGGCTGGACAACCTCGGCGCCGCCATGGCTGCGGCCGGCGCGACGAGCCTCGAGCAGTTCTCCGCCAACAAGCTGGAGAACCTGCAGGCCGCCGCGGCCGCCGCGCTCACCGATCACCGGTGGAAGAAGGAATACGTGCCCTACGGCCTGCCCAAGGTGCGGTCGGGCCTGGGCCTGTGGGACTGCATCGTGGCGCCGTGCATGGAGCAATGCGCGGTCTGCCAGGATGTGCCGGAATACAACTGGTGGATCAAGGAAGGCGACCCTGACAAGGCGCTGGACGTGATCCTGGCACGCAATCCGCTGCCGGGCGTCACGGGGTACGTCTGCAATCACCTGTGCCAGACGCGCTGCGTGCGCAACGACTACGAAGAGACGGTCGCCATCCGCGCGCTGAAACGCTACGCGGAGGAAAACGGCGTCGCGACCCCGCTGGTTCCCAAGGAAAAAGTGGGCAAGCGGGCGGCCGTGATCGGCTCGGGCCCATCGGGCTGGTCGGCCGCTTTCTACCTGGCGCTCAACGGCATCGACGTGACCATCTTCGAGGCGAAGGACGTCATCGCGGGCATGATGCGCATGGTGCCGGTGTTCCGCCTGCCGTGGGAAGTCATCCAGCGCGACGTGGATCGCGTCCTGGGCATGGGCGTCCAGCTGGCGCTGAACCATCCCATCACCGGTGCGCCGGAAAAGCTACTCGATCAGGGGTTCGACGCCGTATATCTCGCAACGGGCTTCCAGCGGGACACCCCCTTGCGCATCCCCGGCATGGATGGCCCCGGCGTGTGGGCCGCGCTCACCCTGCTGGATCGCACCCGCCGCGGCGAGAGGCCGCACCTGGGCAGCAAAGCGTTGGTGATCGGCGGCGGCGACACGGCCATGGACGCGGTGCGCACCTCGCAGCGCCTGACCGGCAACCCGACCACCATCGTCTACCGCCGCACCCGCCAGGAGATGCCGGCCAGCATCGAGGAGATCGAGGGCGCGCTGGAGGAAGGCAACGTCCTCCTCGAGCTCACCACGCCCGTGCGCGTCGTGCGCGCCGGGGAAGGCCCCAGCGCCGGAGACGCCGGCGCCGTCGTGGCGTTGGAGTGCCTGCGCAACGAGCTGGGCGAGCCCGGGCCGGACGGCCGTCGCAGGCCGGTTGCGATCCCTGGCAGCGAGTTCCAGATCCCCTGCGACACCGTGATCGTGGCCGTCGGCCAGAACCCTGACTTCGCATTCCTGGAAGGCAGCGTCGTGACGGTGTGCAGCGATGGCGGCATCGCCATCGACCACACCAGCGGCAGCACCGGCGTCCCCGGCGTCTACGCGGGCGGCGACGCGGCCGAGGCCGGGCCCGAAAGCATCATCGCTGCGTGCGGCGACGGACGCCGCGCGGCCGAGTCGATCTGCTGGCAGTTCGGCGTTCCGTTCGACCAGCCGCCGGCGGACATGCCCCGCCTCACTGCCGAGGAGATCACCGAGGTCAAGCACGTGCGCGCGCGCAAGCTGCCGCAGGTGCCCACCAACATGCTGCCGATCGAGCTGCGCCAGAGCTTCGACCTCATCGATCTGAGCTTCACCCGCGAGCAGGCCGAGGCGGAGGCCGCGCGCTGCGTGCAGTGCACCACCTTCTGCGACAAGTGCGTCGAGGTGTGCCCCAACCGCGCGAACCAGACCTTCCTGATGCGCCCCGTCGACGTCATGCTGCCCCGCCTGACCATGACGAGAGACGCGGCGCGCGTGACAGGCTACGAGCGCTTCGTGATCGGCCAGGAGCGGCAGATCATCAACATCAACGACTTCTGCAATGCGTGCGGCGACTGCACCACCTTCTGCGTGCATCACGGCCAGCCCTGGCTGGACAAGCCGCGCCTCTTCCTGAACGAGAAGGACTTCCTGGCAGAGAATCACAATGCCTATCGCATCACCAACGGCAATCGCAACAGCGATTGCCGCGTCATCCGGCATCGCGATATGGGCCGCGAGACCCGGCTCAGCCGCGACAACGGCCACCTGGTGTATGAGTGCCCCGAGGCGCGCATCGTGCTGACCCACGACTTCGAGGTCCGTGACGTAGCGGTTCGGAAGCAGTTCACCGGCTCGCTGTCTCTGCGCGATGCGGCCGAGCTGGCCGTCCTCCTGAAGGGTGTGACCGATACGCTGCCGCACCTGATCATCGAATAAGGAACAAGGAGACTCACATGAGTTTACTGGTAACCAATGGGCGGGTGTTCACCCTGGGGGCCGCCAACGAGCTGATTCCTGACGGCGCGGTCTACATCGAAGGCGACACGATCGCAGAGGTCGGGACCACCGCGGAGTTGCTCGCCCGCCATCCGCACGCAGAGCGGCTCAACGTGGGCGGCAAGGTCGTCCTTCCCGGCATGCCATGCGGCCACACCCACTTCTACGGCGTGTTCTCCCGCGGCATGGCCATTCCCGGCGCGCCTGCGACCAACTTCGTGGAGATCCTCGAGAAGCTGTGGTGGAATCTCGACATGGCGCTGCTGTGGGAGGACGTGAAGTACAGCGCCCTCATCTGCCTGGTGGATGCCGTGAAGCACGGCTGCACCACGCTGATCGACCACCACGCCAGCCCGAACGCGATCGATGGCAGCCTGGACGTCATTGCCGAGGCGGTCAAGGAGGCCGGACTGCGCGCCAGCCTCTGCTACGAAGTGACCGACCGTAACGGCATGGACGGCGCGGCGGCCGGCATCGCGGAGAACGTTCGCTGGCTCAAACGCTGCCGTGCGGAGAAGGACCCGCAGCTCGCCGGCTCGTTCGGCCTGCACGCGGCCCTGACGCTGTCCGACGAGACGCTCGATAACTCGGTGGCCGCGGCCCAGGGCCTGGACACCGGCTTCCACATCCACGTCGCGGAGGATCAGGCCGATCAGGACCACAGCCTGCGCAAGTACAACATGCGCGTGGTCGAGCGGCTGCACAACCATGGCATTCTCGGGCCAAAATCGATCGCCGTCCACTGCGTGCACCTCGACGCGTACGAGAAGGACATCCTGCGCGAGACGCGCACGCACGTGACGCACCAGCCGCGCTCGAACATGAACAACGCGGTCGGACTGCCGGACGTCACAGGCATGCTGGCAAGCGGCATCCCGGTCGCGCTCGGCAACGACGGGTTCTCGAACTTCATGGTCGACGAGATGAAGGCCACCTACCTGGCGCACAAGCACAACACGCGCGATCCGCGCACGATGCCGGGCGACGTGGTGCTGGCCATGCAGTACGCGAACAACGCGGATCTGGCGCGGGTATTCTTCCCCAAGCCGCTGGGCGAGATCACGCCCGGCGCGTTTGCCGACCTGGTCGTGTGGGATTATGACCCGCCCACGCCCCTTTCGCCGGGCAACCTGCCGTGGCACATCCTGTTCGGCGTGGATGCCGCGGTCGTGACGCACACCATTGCTTCCGGCAAGGTGCTGATGAAGGATCGCCAGTTGACAACGCTCGACGAAGCTGCGATCATGGCTCGTGCACGGGAGTTGGCCGTGCAGGTCTGGAAGCGGGTCGGCTAAGCCCAAAGGCCCGGGCACCAGGCCCCAGTAGCATAGGGCCTGGTGCCCGTCCTTAAGGCCACCCAGCCTGGTGGCCCGGCCACCCAGCCTGGTGGCACGCCCTACATCCCTGGATGCTGGATACTGGATGCTGGATGCTGGTCCCCAGTCCCCGATCCCCAGTCCCCAGTCCCCAAAAGTGAGGATATCTATGTGGCATAGCTATCATGCACCATCGACAATCGAAGAAGCACTCGCGTTGCTGGCCCAGCACGGCGAGTCCTGCCGTGTGATGTCGGGCGGCACCGATCTGATCCTGGAATTGGAGCGCGGCGTGCGCTCGCAGAAAATCCTGATGGACGTTTCGCGCGTGGCCGGGCTGGACGAGATCACTCTGAGCGGCGATGTCCTGACGCTCGGCGCTGCTGTCACCCACAATCAAGTCGTCGGCAGTGATCTGGCGGTGCAACATGCGTTTCCCCTGGCGCGTGCGTGCTGGCTGGTGGGCGCACCACAGATCCGCAACCGCGGGACCGTGGCCGGCAACCTGGTGACGGCCAGCCCGGCAAACGATACGATTACGCCCCTTTGGGCCATGGACGCCAGGATCACGCTGGCCAGCGCGGCCCGCGGCGAGCGCACCCTGGCGTTCGGCGAGTTCTTCCACGGCGTGCGCCGCACCGCACTCCAGCCCGACGAGATGGTCGTCCGTATCGACGTGCCGATCCTCAGGCCGAGCGAGCGCGGGACGTTTCTCAAGCTGGGCCTGCGCCAGGCACAGGCGATCAGCCTGCTGAATGTGGCCGCGGTCCTCGATTTCGACGGCGACGGCCGGGTCACGCGGGCGCGCATTGCCATGGGTGCAGTCGCGCCGACGATCCTGCGCGCGGCGGAGGCGGAGGCCTACCTGGCCGGCAAGCAACTCAGCGAGGATGTGGTCGAGCACGCAGCGCAACTCGTTTCCGCGGCCTCCCGGCCGATCACGGATATCCGGGCCGGAGCCGACTACCGCCGCGAGATGGTCGGCGTGTACACCGCCCGCGCGCTGCGGCAGTTGCGCGACGGCACCGAACGCGAGGCCAGCCAGGGCCAGGTCGGGTGGCCTGAGCGGCCCGTGCTGCTGTGGGGCAAGCACGGCCGCGATGGCAACGGCCATGCGGCGCCGCATACGGGCGGCCGGGACACCGTAGGGGCCGACCTTGGCCCCGTCGACCTGGGCCCCGCCGGCCCAGGCCACGTCGGCCCGGATGCACCGATCCGCTTCACCCTCAACGGCCAGCCCGTCGAGCTGCCGCACGCCCGCGGCAAGACCCTCCTGCGCGCACTGCGCGAGGACGCCGGCCTCACCGGCACCAAGGAAGGGTGCGACGAGGGCGAGTGCGGTGCGTGCACCGTCTGGCTCGACGGCATCGCGGTCATGAGCTGCCTGGTGCCTGCCGAGCGCGCGGAGGGCTGCAACGTCGTCACGGTCGAAGGCCTGGCCCAGGTGCAAGACGAAACCATCGTCCTCCACCCGCTGCAGCAGTCGTTCATCGAAGCCGCTGCGGTTCAGTGCGGCTATTGCACCCCCGGCATCCTCATGTCGGCCGCGAATCTGCTGGAAGAGGTCGAACACCCGACCCCGGGCCAGATCAAGGAAGCGCTGACCGGCAACCTGTGTCGCTGCACCGGCTACTACAAGATACTCGAAGCGGTCGAGAAGGCGGTCCCATGAGCGCACCATCTTCCGCAGCCAATCCCTCTCCTGATGGCGTCGGAGCCAGCGCCCGCCGCATCGACGCGCCGGGCAAAGTCACCGGCAAGACCCTCTATCCCGGCGACATCGCGCATCCCGGCATGCTCCACATGGCCACCCTCTTCGCGGGTAAAGTGCATGCGCGCGTGCTCAGCATCGACACGACCGCGGCGGCGGCCGCACCCGGGGTCGTGGCCGTCTTCACCGCGCAGGACGTTCCCGTCAACGCCTACGGCCTGCAGATCAAGGATCAGCCCGTGCTCTGCGGTCCCGGGTCAGCCGCGCCAGGCGCCGACGTAGTGCGCTTCGTCGGCGACCAGGTGGCGCTCGTCGTGGCCGAGACGGAAGCCCAGGCCCGCGCGGCCACCAGGCTCATCCGGGTCGAGTGGGAGGACCTGCCCCTCGTGCTCGATGCCGAAGAGGCGATGCAGCCCGGGGCCCTGCTGCTGCATCCCAACCGGGACAGCAACGTCTGCTACAGCTACCGCATCCGCAAGGGCGACCTGGCACAGGGCTTCGCCGAGGCAGACGTCATCATCGAGAACATCTATCAGACGCCGGTCCAGGAACACGCCTACCTCCAGCCGGAAGCGGGCGTCGCCTACCTGGACGAAGCCGGCCGCGTGACCGTCGAGGTCGCCGGCCAGTGGGCGCACGAGGACCAGGCGCAGATCGCCCATGCCCTCGACCTGCCGCTCGACCAGGTGCGCGTCATCTACCCCGCCATCGGCGGTGCGTTCGGCGGCCGCGAGGACATGTCCGTGCAGATCACCCTGGCCCTGGCCGCCTGGCGCCTGGGCCAGCGTGAGGAGTTGCGCGGCCGCCCCATCAAGACGATCTGGACGCGCGAGGAATCACTCATCGGCCACGGCAAGCGCCACGCCATGAAGATCTACACCCGCTGGGGCGCCAGGCGCGACGGCATGCTGACCGCGGTCGAGGTGCGGGTCATCGCGGACGGCGGCGCGTACATGTACACCAGCAACAAGGTGCTCGGCAACACCACGCAGACCTGCACCGGGCCGTACGAGATCCCCCACGTCGCGGTCGACACCTACGCCGTCTACACCAACAACGTCCCCGGCGCCGCCTTCCGCGGCTTCGGCGGGCCCCAGGGCCACTTTGCCGCCGAGCTGCAGATGGATCGCCTCGCCGAGGCCCTGGGCCTGGACCCCGTCGAGCTGCGGCTGAAGAACATCCTGACCGCCGACAAGCTCCTCACCGTCGGGACGCCCATCCCCGGCGGCGTGGGGCTCACCGACGCAGTCATCGCCACCGCGGCCGCCGCCGGCTGGCAGCAGGACCCCGCCGGCCACTGGCATCGCCCCGCCCTGCTGGATCCCGGCGACCGGGGATCGGGGACCGGGGACTGGGGATCGGGGACCGGGGATCGGGAGGCAGAGACCGGGGACCGGGAGGCAGAGACCGGGGATCGGATACCGGATACCAGGCATCCTGAGCGGAGCGCCGCCGCAGCGGCCGCGCAGTCGAAGGACCGGATACCGGATACCAGGCATCCTGAGCGGAGCGCCGCCGCAGCGGCCGCGCAGTCGAAGGACAATCTTCAATCGGCGCCGGCCGCGTCCGGCGCCAGCATCCGTCGCGGCATCGGCTTCGTCGCCGGCTTCAAGAACGTCGGCTTCTCCCTCGGCTACCAGGAAAACAGCTACGCGCGCGTCGAGTTGCGCGGCAGCGCCGAGATCGCCGAAGCAGTCGTCTACTACGCCGGCGCCGACTGCGGCCAGGGCAACCACACCATCATCGCCCAGGCCGCGGCCGAGGTGCTCGGCCTGCCGCTGGCGAAGGTGCGCGTCGTCGTCTCAGACACATCCCTCATGGGCAGCTCCGGCAGCGCGTCCGCCTCCCGCCTGACCTACATGAGCGGCAACGCAGTCAAGGCCGCGGCCGAAAAGGCGCTGGCCGCCTGGGAGAGCGAGGAGCGCCCCGCCGTCGGCGAGACCGTCTACCTGGCGCCCAAGACCACCACGATGGACCACGACACCGGCTACGGCCAGCCCAACTTCGCCTATGGCTACACGGCCCAGGCCGTCCAGGTCGCGGTCGACATGGAGACCGGCCAGGTGCGCGTCGAGAAATTCATCTGCGCCGACGATGTGGGTCGGGCCATCAACCCGCAGCAGGTCGTCGGCCAGATCGAGGGCGCTGTCGTCCAGGCCCTCGGCTACGCCCTCCTCGAGGACTGGAAGACGCAGGACGGGCGGGTGTTGAGCGACCGGCTCAGCACCTACCTCATCCCCACCATCCTCGACGTGCCCGCCGAGCTCCAGTCCATCATCGTCGAAGTGCCCGATCCCAACGGCCCCTGGGGCGCGCGCGGCATGGGCGAAGTGCCCTATCTGCCCGTCGCAGCCGCCGTGGCCGCCGCCATCCACGACGCCACCGGCGTCCGCATCGACGATTTCCCGTTCACCGCCGAGCGCGTCTGGCGCGCCCTGCGGGACAAGGGGTAAGATACGCCCGCACCCTCGGCATCCGCCGCCGGGCCCACGGCCTCGCCGCTGCCCGTGGGCCCCGACCGGCCGGCCGCCGTCCGTCGCCATCCCGGAGGACACCCATGCTCGACCGCCTGGCACTGAACAACCGCAGCTACCGCCGTTTCTTCGAAGAGGAGCCGGTCGACCTCGCCACCCTGCGCGAGCTCGTCGCCCTCGCCCGCCTCGCCGCATCGGCACGCAACCTGCAGCCCCTGCGCTACATCCTCTGCACGGATCGTCACACCAACGCCGCCATCTTTGCCACCCTCGCCTGGGCCGGTTACCTCAAGGAGTGGCCCGGCCCCGCGGAGGGCGAGCGGCCCGCAGCCTACATCGTCGTCCTGTCCGACACGGCCGGCGCCGTCCCGACCTACGTCGGCATCGACCAGGGCCTGGCCATGCAGAACATCCTGCTCGGCGCGGTCGAGCGCGGACTCGGCGGCTGCATCCTCGGCTCCATCCAGCGCGGCCGGCTGCGCGAAGTCCTCGCCATCGAGGATCGCTACGAGATCCTCGCCGTCCTCGCGCTGGGCCGGCCCAGGGAGACCGTCGTCGTCGATCCCGTCGGCCCCGACGGCGATATCAAGTACTGGCGCGACGCGGACCGCGTCCACCACGTGCCCAAGCGCGCGCTGGACGACCTGATCCTCGCCGAGATGTAGGGGCGAGGTCTCCTCGCCGAGGTGTAGGGGCGAGGTCTCCTCGCCCTGGCGTAGGGGCGAGGTCTCCTCGCCCTCGCCGCAGATCGCACAGAGCGCCCGGAGACCGTCGAGGCATCGCAGCCTCAGACCAGCACTCTGCGCCCTCTGTGACCTCTGCGGCAAACACCCGCCGCCATTGGGTCGGCCCCACCGGGCGGCCCGGAGCCATGAGCATGTCAGACCCGACCTTCGCCTCCCGCCGCTCGCCCGTCCACGGCCGCCGCGGCATGGTCGCCACCTCGCAGCCCCTCGCGGTCGCCGCCGGCCTCGAGATCCTCGCGGCGGGCGGCAACGCCGCGGACGCGGCCGTGGCCACCGCGGCCGCGCTCAACGTCACCGAGCCCACCTCCACCGGCATCGGCGGCGACTGCTTCGCCCTCTACTACGAGGCCGCCACCGGCCGCGTCACCGCGCTCAACGGCTCCGGCCGCGCGCCCGCCGCCCTCACCCTCGACCTGCTCCGCCGGCAGGGGTTTGGCACCGGCGCCACCGGCGCCGCGTTGCCCCCCTTCCACGCCCACACCGTCACCGTCCCCGGCGCATGCGCCGGCTGGTGCGACCTGGTCGCCCGGCACGGCCGGCTCGCCCTGCCCCAGGTCCTCGCGCCCGCCATCCGCCTCGCCGCGGACGGCTTTCCCGTCGCGCCCCTCACCGCCCACTTCTGGGCGCTGGGCGTCGAGCGCCAGCTCCGCCACGCCCTGGGCGGCCTCGACCTCACCATCGACGGCCGCGCGCCCCGGCCCGGCGAGATCTTCCGCAACCCCGGCCTCGCCCACACCCTGCAGCTCGTCGCTGAGGGGGGCAAGGCCGCCTTCTACGAGGGCGAGATCGCGGCCGACATCGCCCGCGCCGTCCAGCAGTCCGGCGGCGTCCTCACCGAGGCCGACCTCGCCGCGCACACCAGCACCTGGGACGAGCCCATCAGCACCGTCTACCGCGGCATCCGCTTCTGGGAGTGCCCCCCCAACGGCCAGGGGCTCGCCGCACTCCTCGCCCTCAACCTGCTGGAGGGGTTCGACCTGGCGCATCTCGCCCCCCTGTCGCCGGAGCGCCTCCACCTGCAGATCGAGTCCATGCGGCTCGCGTTCGCCGACGCGCGCTGGTACGTCGCAGATCCCCGCTTCAGCCCCGCGCCCCTGGACAACCTGCTGTCGAAATCGTACGCACACGACCGCCGCAAGCTCATCGACCCGCGCCGCGCGGCGGTCGACCCGCAACGCGGCAGCCCAACCAGTGGCTCCGATACTGTCTACCTCTCGGTGGTCGATGGCGAGGGCAACGCGTGCTCCTTCATCAACAGCAACTACGCTGGCTTCGGCACCGGGATCGTCCCCCAGGCGTCAGGCCTGCGGGACAATGCCGCGGGATCCGTCCCGAGAGGCCGCGGCTTCACCCTGCAGAACCGCGGCCACAACTTCGTCCTGGCCGCGCCGGTCGCCGGCGCGGCCGCCGCCCCCCCGCCCGCCGGCGCCGTAGGGGCCGACCTGCGTGTCGGCCCGGGCCTCGTCGGCCCAGGCCCCGCCGACCTCCCGCACCCCAACGCGCTCGCGCCGCGCAAACGACCCTATCACACCATCATCCCCGCCCTCGCCACGCTCGACCTGGGCCCGTCCGTAGGGGCCGACCCAGGCCCCGCCGGTGCGGGGCACGCCGGCAGCCTCTACGCCTGCTTCGGCGTCATGGGCGGCTTCATGCAGCCCCAGGGCCATATGCAGGTGGCCTGCGCGCTCATCGACGACCGCGCCGACCCACAGGCCGCGCTCGACCGGCCCCGCTTCTGCATCACCGACCCCGGCGCCGCCACCCCCGCGGGCATAGCGGGCGACGTCGCACTGGAGGAGGGCATGTCCCCCGACACACTCGCCGCGCTCGCGGCCATGGGTCACCCCGTCCACCTCGTGACCGGCCACGCGCGTGCCCTGTTCGGCCGGGGCCAGATCATCCTGCGCGACCCCGCCACCGGCGTCCTGACCGGCGGCAGCGACCCCCGCGCCGACGGCTGCGCCATGCCGCTGTAGCCCTGCGCCCCGTGCGCAGGCTTTTTGTACTTAGGTGCCCGGCACTTCGAAAGTGCCGGGCACCTGAAGAAACCCAAACCCTGGGCCAATCCGGCCCGCCGGCCCGCAAGTTGGCCCGACAGGCAACCCGAACGGAGGGCCAACCGAAGGTTGGCACAACGCAGTGAGCGCAGTCGGATCTTCCATCTTGGGCCAACGAAGTTGGCCCAATCTTCAATCTTCCATCCCCCTCCCCCCCGCCTACCTCGCGCGCATGGAGTCCCTCCTCCGCGCCGGCTATCCCGCGTTCCTCGCCACCTGCGACCAGCCGCCCGCCACCGCCCTGCGCGTCAACACCCTCAAGGCCACCCCCGCCGGCCTGCTGCCCCGGCTCCCCTTCGACCTCGCGCCGATTCCCTGGTCCGGCGAAGCATACCTCCTGGCCGGCGATTCCCGCCCCGGCCAGCACCCCTACCACGCGGCCGGCCTCTACTACCTGCAGGACCCCGCCTCCCTCGCGCCCGTCGAGCTGCTCCAGCCGCAGCCCGGCGAGACCATCCTCGACCTGTCCGCCGCGCCCGGGGGCAAGGCCACCCACATCGCCGCCCGCATGCAGGGCGCAGGCCTGCTCATCGCCAACGAAGTCGTGCACAAGCGCGCCTGGGAGCTCGCCGGCAACCTCGAGCGCTGGGGAGCCACCAACGTAGCCATCACCACCGAGACGCCCGAGCGCCTGGCCGCGCGCTGGCCCGGGGTCTTCGACGCCGTGCTGGTCGATGCACCCTGCTCCGGGGAAGGCATGTTCCGCCGCAGCGAGGCCGCGCGCCGCGCGTGGTCGCCCGCGCTCGTTGCCGGCTGCGCCGCGCGGCAGGACGGCATCCTGGAGCACGCGGCCCGGCTCGTGCGCCCCGGCGGCCGCCTCGTCTACAGCACCTGCACCTTCGCGCCCGAGGAGAACGAGGGGACCGTCGCGCGCTTCCTGCAGCAGCACCCCGACTTCAGCCTCGTTCCCCCGCCCGCATCCCAATCTTCAATCTTCACCCCCGGCCGCCCCGACTGGCTGCCCGACGACCTGCAGCGTCCCGACCTGGTCAACTGCGTCCGCCTGTGGCCCCACACCGGCCCGGGCGAAGGCCACTTCGCCGCTCTCTTACAAAGAGACCGCTCCGCCAGAGACGCCGCCGCGCCCGCCCCACGCGCCGCCGGCCCGACGCGCAACTTTCAAACTGCAACCTTGGGCCAGCCAAGCTGGCCCAACCTTCAATCGCCGCCGCGCGCCGTCCGCGACCAGTTCACCGCCTTCCTCCGCACCCAGCTGACCTTCGGTCAGCCGCACCTTGAGCATCCTGAACGGAGCGGCGGCGGAGCCGCGGCGCAGCCGAAGGACAATCTTCAATCTCCAATCGTCCCGCAGAGCGCTTCCCTGGCCCTGGTGGGCTCGTACGTGTACGCGCTCCCCCCCGGCCTGCCCGACCTGACAGGCCTCAGATTTCTGCACCCGGGCTGGTGGTTGGGCGAGGCCAAGCGCGGCCGCTTCGAGCCGAGCCACGCGCTCGCCCTCGCGCTACGCAGCGCCGCGCCCGCGCCCCACGAGCCCGACGCGCAACCTTCAACCTTCAACCTGCAACCGTCAATCGCCGCCCCCATCCGCCGCGCGGCCAACTTTGCACCCAATGACCCGCGCCTGGTAAGCTACCTGCGCGGCGAGACGGTCGACCATCCCGGCGAGGATGGCTGGACCCTGGTCACCGTCGATGAATTCGGCATCGGCTGGGCCAAGCGCGTCGCCGGCCGCCTGAAGAGCCACTATCCCAAGGGGCTGCGATGGCTGGCATAGGAGGAAGAAGGTCCCGCCCATGTTGATCAGAACCGCACTCCGCATTCACCCCGGCGACGTCGTAGCCCTCGTGGGCGGCGGCGGGAAGACCACGCTCATGTTCCGGCTGGCCGATGAGCTCGTGGTGGATGGCCTCAAAGTGGTCACCACGATGACCACCAAGATCTTCGTCGAGCAAATGTCCCGCGCACCGGCCCGGCTCGTGCTGCAGGGCGAGGGTGCACTCCTGTCGCAGCTGCCCGGCCTCCTGGCCGAGCACGGCCACGTGCTGTTGGCGGGCGGCACGATCGTGGAGCAGGAGAAGGTCCAGGGGCTCGGGTGCGCACTCATCGACCGCATCGCCGCCCACCCCTCGGTCGACGTCATCGTGATCGAGGCGGACGGCGCCCGATGCCTGCCGTTCAAGGCCCCGGCGGCTCACGAGCCCGTCATCCCCGCCGCCACCAGCGTCGTCGTGCCCATCGTCGGGCTGGACGTCATCGGCCACCCCCTGACCGCCGAGTTCGTCCACCGCCCCGAGCGAGTCGCCGCGCTGACCGGTGCATCCCTGGGCGACCCCGTTACCCCCGCCATGGTGGCCGCCGTCCTTGCCCACCCCCTCGGCGGCGCCAAAGGCACGGCTGCCGCGCGCCTCGTCCCCTTCATCAACAAGAGCGACGTGGGAGCGGGGATCGGGGAACGGGGATCGGGGACTGCGGAACGGGAACCGGATACTGGGGACAGGATTCTAGATGCCGGGGACCGAAATCTTCAATCTTGGGCCAACGAAGTTGGCCCCATCTTCAATCTTCAATCCCGGGCGCCGGCCGCCGCGCGCGAAACCGCGCGTCTCCTCCTCCAGCACCCACGCGTGTCTGCCGTCCTCATCGGCGCGGCGCAGACCGACGACCCCATCCACGAGGTCTGGGGCCGCGTCCATGCCGTCGTCCTGGCCGCCGGCGAGGCGCGGCGATACGGTTCTCTCAAGCAACTGCTCCCCTGGGAAGGCCTGCCCCTGGTCGCCCACGTCGTCCGGCAGGCGCTGGCCTGCCCCGACATCGACCGGGTCGCCGTCACCGTCGGCGCGCAGGAGGCAGCAGTTCGGGACGCCCTGGGGGTGCTCTCCGGCGACCCCCGGCTGCAGATCGTCGCCGTGCCCGACTGGTCAGCGGGGCAGAGTCGCAGCGTGCGCGCCGGCCTCGCCGCCGTCACCGCAGGGCCAGGTCACAGCGCGCCCCCCACGCCGGCGCCGCCGGTAGGGACCGACCCAGGTCCCGCCGGAGCAGCCGTTTTCCTCCTCGCCGACCAGCCCGGGGTCACCCCCGAGCTCCTCACCGCCCTCATCCAGCGCCACCGCGAGACCCTCGCGCCCGTCGTCGCGCCCAGGCATGCCGGCCAGCGGGGCAACCCCGTCCTCTTCGACCGCACCACCTTCGCCGCCATCGCCGCACTCACCGGCGACACCGGCGCCCGCGCCATAATCCGCCAGCACCAACACCGCGTCGCCTACGTCGACTGGCCCACTGACGACGTGCTCAAAGACATCGACACCCCCGCCGACTACCGCCCGCCCCCATAATACGTACATAATACGTAGAGACGTAGCATGCTACGTCTCTACAACCTTCAACCTGCAACCTGCAACCTACAACGTGGAATCTTCCATCTTCAATCTTCCATCGGTCGCGCCCGCGCCCGCAGGGCACCCATCGCGACCAACGCCGCACCCAGCCCCACCACCTGCCACACCCGCACCCCGCCCAACAGCGCAGGCCAGCCGAAGGTTGGCGCGACTTCCGGTGTGCGAAACGCCTCCACAAACCACACCACCAACCCCCAGCCCAGCAGCGCGGTCAGCGCCAGCGCGCCCGGCCGCACACCCATCTTCGATTTTCCATCTGCAATCTTCAATCGTGCGCCCGCCCGCAAGGCGGCGCACGACACCGCGGCCACCCCGAGGAACCCCAGCGCCTCGTAGGCCTGCACCGGATGGCGGCGCACGCCCCACAGATCGATGGCCCAGGGTAGGTCCGTCGCCGCGCCCGCATTCCGCCCCGCCAGCAGCGCGCCCATCGCCGCGATGGCCAGCCCCACCAGCAGGCCCGGCGCAAACGCATCCAGCATCGGGCGCAGCGGCAGCCGCCGGCGATAGATGTACCAACCCGCCACCGCCACCGCCGCCACCACCCCCGGCCACAGCAGGAACGCCGTCGTATTGAACCCGAAGATCTCGAGCGGCTGGGACCGGTACGCGGGCCAGAAACGGACCACGTGGGCCAGCCGCGCCGCAATCACCCCGCCCACAAACCCGTACAGCCCCGCGTTGTAGACGTGATCCCCATCGAACTGGAGGAGCCGGGCCGCGCGCGCCCCCACTGCCAGGGCCGCCCACCCCGCCAGCACCACCAGGAGCGGATACGTCTGGATGGCCAAAGGCCCGATCTGAAGCACAGGAAGCATGCCGTCCGCCTCTCAGGGATAGATCGCGCGCAGGCTCTGCGCCAGCGTCGCCTCGGTCAGCGGACCCACCTGGATCCGGCGAATGATCCCCGACCGGTCGATGAAGAATGTGGTGGGCAGGCTGCGCACCGCATAGGTCCGGCTGGCGTCCATGCGCTCGTCCAGCGGCAGCGGGAAGGAGACGCCGATGCCCTGGGCGAACGCGGCCACCTCGGCCTGCGACTCCCCCTGGTTCACCCCCACCACCGCCACCTGGTCCGCCAGGCTCACGTGCGCGGCCTCCAGCTCCGGCATCTCCGCGCGGCACGGCGGGCACCACGTGGCCCAGAAATTGAGCACCACCGGCGTCCCGCGCAGCGCGGAGAGCTCGAACCGCTCCCCCGCCGTGTCGACCAGCTGAATTTCAGGCGCGGGATGCCCCACCGCCGGCGCAGCCGGTAGGGGCTGGCCTGTAAGCCGGCCCTCCGCACTCGCCCCTGCCACATCCGGCCCCGGCACCCGGTTGACGGCGATCCACCCCGCCCCCGCAAGCGCCACGACCAGGATCAGCACCTTCCATCTTCTATCTTCCATCTTCCATCTTCCATTTTCAATCACAGCAAGTCCACCGGATCAACATCCACCCGCCACCCCGGCCCCAGCGCCACCCGCCGCAGCAGCGCGGCCGGCTCCGGGCCGCGCACCACCACCTGCCACCGCCACTCCCCGCGCTGCCGCGCAAAGAAGCACGGCGCCGGGCCGATCAGATCCGTATCTGCCAGCCCTCCCGCCGCAATCTCCCCCCGCAGCGTCGCCGCCAGCGCCTCCGCATCCGCCTGCACCCGGGCGCGCTGCCCGTGGTGGTACACCAGCCGCGCCAGCCGTCGTAGCGGCGGATACGCCTGCTGTCGGCGAAACGCCATCTCCTCGCGGTAGAAACCCTCGTAATCGTGCTCGCTCGCGGCCTGGATCGCATAGTGCTCCGGGTGATACGTCTGCACCACCACCTCCCCGCCCAGCGCACTGCGCCCCGCGCGCCCCGCCACCTGCGTCAGCAGCTGGAACGTCCGCTCGCTCGCGCGAAAATCCGGCAGAAACAGCCCCACGTCCGCTGCGATCGCGCCCACCAGCGTCACTAGGGGCAGATCCAGCCCCTTCGCGATCATCTGCGTGCCGATCAGCACATCGGCCTCGTGCTTGACGAACGTCGTCAGGATCGCGTCGTGGCTGCCTTTGGCTCCCGTCACATCGCGATCCCAGCGCAGCGTGCGCGCGGTGGGAAACTCTTGCTTCACCGCCTCCTCGACCCGCTCCGTGCCCGCGCCGAAATAGCGGATGCGCTTGCTGCCGCACTCCGGGCACACCACGGGCGCGGGATAGCGCCGGCTGCACTGGTGGCACACCAGGTCCCCCTCCCCGTGAAACGTCAGCGGCGAGGCGCACTTGGCGCACGTCGCCACGTACCCGCAATCGCGGCACAGCACGAACGTCGCCGCGCCCCGCCGGTTCAGGTAGAGGATCGCCTGCTCCCCGTTCGCCAGCACCCGTTGCAGCCCCTGCGACAGGCGCCGGCTGAACATGCTCCGGTTGCCCATGCGCAGCTCCTGGCGCATATCCACCACCGTCACCGGGGGCAGCTCCGACTTGATGCGCTGGGGCAGGGTCAGCAGCGTCAGTTCCCCGCGCCGCGCCGCGTAATACGTCTCCAGCGCAGGCGTCGCGCTGCCCAGCAGCACCGTCGCACCCGTCGCCCGGCCCAGTGCCAGCGCCACCGTCCGCGCGTGATAGCGCGGCGTGCGCTCCTGCTTGTACGACGGCTCGTGCTCCTCGTCCACCGCGATCAGGCCGAGCTGCGGATAAGACAGGAACAGCGCCGACCTCGAGCCCACCACCACCTGCGCGGCCGGGTGATTCGTGCGCACGCGGCGCCACACATCGAAGCGCTCGCCGTCGCCCATCTCGCTGTGCCACACCGTCACTCTGCCCGGGAAGCGCGCCGCAAAGCGGCGGATCGTCTGCGGCGTCAGCGCGATCTCCGGCACCAGCACCACCGCCTGCCGCCCCTGCGCCAGGCACACCTCGATCGCGCGCAGATAAATCTCCGTCTTCCCCGACCCCGTCACCCCGTGCAGCAAGAATGCCCGGCTGCCAGGAACCGGGGACTGGGGATCGGTGGCAGGGGATTGGGGACTGGATTCTGGATGCTGGATACTGGCGACTGGGGACTGGGGATCGGAGGACTGGGGATCGGTCCCCAACGGCGCACTTTCAGAGACGTAGCAGGCTACGTCTCTGCCGCCCGCGTCCCCCATCTTCAATCTTCCATCTTCAATCTTCAATCCCGCGGCCACAGCCGCGGCCACCGTCCCCCACACCGCCGCCTGGTCATCCGTCAGGACAGGTTTCACATCGAGCTGGAACTCATGGTGCGCCAGCGGATCGCGCCAGATGACCTCCTCCGCCACCGTGACCAGCCCCGCCGCCTCCAGGTCGCGCAGCGTCTGCAACGTCGCGCCCGTCTCCGCATACACCCGGCCGATCCACAATGGCTCCGCGTGCGCCGCCAGCAGATCCAGCACCGCCTTATGCCTGGCCAGCCACCGCAGCGCGACCCCCTTCTTCGACTTGCGCCCCAGGCCCTCCAGCGCGGCGGCCACCGCCGCCGCGTCCGCGATCAGGCGCACCCGCCGATCCGTCTTCGGCCGCGGCGGCGGCGAGGGAAACGCCACATCCCGCACCACCAGCCCCATCTCGATCAGCGGCTCGAGATCCCTGCGCTGCGTCACGCGCTTCACCTCCGCCGTGATCTCCGCCCAATCCGCTGGCTCGCGCGCGATCCGCGCCAGCAGCTCGCCCTGTTTGGCTGAAAGCCCGGCCGGCGCCGGCGCCGGCGTGCGGCGAAAGACAGTCTGCCCGCGCTGCGACAGCCCAACCGGCAGCATCAGGCGCAGCGATTCGATGAGCGGGGCCAGATAATACTCGCTGATCCAGTACGCAAGCGCGAGCTGAGCCTCGTTCAGCACGGGCTGTGCCCATACCAACGAGATCAACTCCCGGGTCTGAAAATCAGGCGCCGCATCGTGCAGCCGCAGCACCACCCCCTGGATGCGCCGCCCGCGGAACGGGACCCAGACCAGGTGGCCCGGCTGCACCCGCGCCGCCAGCGCCGCAGGCACCTCGTACGTGAAGACGGAACTGGATGCCAAGGATTGGGGACTGGGAATCAGGGACTGGGGACTGGAGACCGGGGACTGGGAATTGGGGACAGGGGCCTGGGGTCCTAATCTTCCATCTTCAATCTTCAATCTATTATCGGCCGGGGCCGGGCCTCCGGCCGCGGCCACCGGCCGCGGCGCGCCCAGCGGCGTATTGACACACACATCCGCGTACAGCATGATCAGCCGTAGATCGCAGCGGCCAGGTAGCCCACCGTATACACCCCCGGCGCCCGCTGCCCCGTCACATCGCCCGACGTCGTATATTCCAGCACCGACGCCCCACGCGCGCCCAGCAGCCGGCACGCCTCCAGAACCGTCACCAGGCCCATCGCGCCGCAGGCCTGCACCGTCCCGCGCACCAGCGCCTCCCGCAGCCCATCGACGTCAAACGCATTCACCAGGTCCACCAGCCGCTCGTCCGTCCGCCGCACCGCCCCATAATCCTCCAGATGGCTCAGGTCCGTGCTCGCCACCAGTAGCGTATCCGGATACTGGATGCCGGATACTGGGGACTGGGGACTGGGGACTGGAGACTGGATACTGGGTACTGGCGACTGGGAACCAGCATCCAGCTTCTGGTATCCAGCATCCGCCACCGCCGCGGCCAGCCGTCCCGCGCGTTCCGCCGCGTGTGGATCGGCGATATGATCCCCCATCATGATCGGAACCAGCGAGAAATCGCCCAGCGCCACCTGCAGGAACGGCAGCTCGATCTCGAGCGCGTGCTCCTCATCCCCGTGCACGGTCGTCAGTCCGACGCGTGCGTCGAGCGCCTGCAGGAACTCACGATCGATGGGAACATCGCCGAGGGGCGTACGGTACGCCGTCGCGTCGGGCGCCATGAACGACCCCAGCCGGCTGCCCCAGATCGGGCGGTGCAACGGCCCCAGCAGCACCACCCGCTTGAAGCCGCTTCCGCGCACCTGCGCGAACGCCCGCGCCGCGGTCGGCCCCGAGTAGGCATAGCCAGCGTGCGGCACGACCAGCCCCAGGAGCGGACCGGGCAGTTCCACCGGCGCCACCTGCGCCAGGAACCCCGCCACCTCGCGGCGCAGCGCCCCTGCATCCCCCGGATACCACCGCCCCGCAATCGCCGACGGCCGCACACCATCAGCCATCACGCACCTCCGCAGCCCCCTCGGGCCAGGCCTCCCCCTTCAACCTTCAACTTTCAACCTTCAACCGCCCTACGCCCCCCACCGCGCGTTCCCCAGCACCACCAGCACCGCCAGCACCACCACCGCACCGGCCACCACCACCGCTCGCGCGGCCCGCGACTGCGTGTCCACCAGCCGCGGCGCGGCCGCCAGCCCCTCGTACGACCACTGCACCACATAGCGCGGCGCCAGCAGAAATCCCAGGAGGAAGCCCGCCGCCAGTCCACCCAGGTGTGCATGGTTGTTGATGTTGGGCACCGTAAAGCCAAAGAGTAGGTTGATCCCGATCAGGACCGCCAGGTTGCTCAGGCGCTGGCTGCCGAACTTGCCGAACAGCGTCCGATTGCGCAGGAAGAACGCCCCTTCGGCGCCGATCAGCCCGAAGATCGCGCCCGACGCGCCCACCGACGCACCGTCCCGGCCCAGCACATACCACGCCAGGCTGCCCGCCAGCCCGGCGAGAAAATAGATCGCCGCAAACCAGCGATGGCCGTAAAACGCCTCGATATCGCGGCCGATACTGTAGAGCGCCCAGCCATTGAACGCCAGGTGCGTCAGGCTCGCGTGCAGAAAGATCGACGAGAACAGCCGCCAATATTCCCCCGCCCCCACCCAGCTGTTGATCTGCGCGCCGAGATACGACAGGATCGGCATGCCCGCCACCGCGCCGATGATCGTGTCCGCCACGAAGATCACCACGATCACGCCCAGCACCACATACGTGATCACCGGCTTCGTCAGCGGCAGACGCACCCCCCGCGCCGGAGCCCCCTGGTCGCCAGTCCCCGATCCCCCAGCATCAGGCATCCTGAGCGGAGCTCCCGAAGGGAGCGCAGTCGAAGGACCCTGGTCGCCAATCCCCGATCCCAGTTCCCCAGTCCCCGTCATAGCGTCACCGGCTCCCAGTCAATGCGCGCCTTCTCCGCCTCGATGATCGCGATCACCTTCTCCACCGTCTCATCCAGCGAACACTCCCGGTTCACGATGCGATACTTGAAGTCCGTCGTGCAGCGTAGCTCCCCGCGCGCCGTCTCGATGCGCCGCTCCAGCTGCGCCGGATCCTCCGTCTTGCGCCGGCACAGCCGCTCGATCAGCTCCTCCTCCGACTCAGCCGTCAGAAAAATCGTCACCGCCTGGGGCACCAGGCGCCGGATCGTCGCCGCGCCCTGCACGTCGATGCGCATCACCACATCCTGGCCGCTCAGCAGCGCCGCGCGCACCCCCGCCTTCGGGATCCCCTTGTACTGGCCGTACACCAGCGCGTGCTCCAGCAGATCGCCGCGCTCGATCAGGTCCAGGAACGTCGCCTCCGAGACAAAGTGATAATCCACCCCGTCGATCTCGTTGGGCCGCCGCGCGCGCGTCGTCGCCGTCACCACGAAATGGCACGAATAGCCCCGCTCCTTCATCCGCTGGATCGTCGCATCCTTGCCCACCCCCGACGGCCCCGACAGCACCACCAGCAGCGGCCGCGGCCGCGCCAGCGCAGCGTACCACTCCGCCGACAGCTGTTCCAGATCGGCCGAAGCCTCACGTTCAACGTTGCTCATCGCCCACCCAACATCCCCGCATTGAGAACACAGCCGACCTGCGCTATAATCCCACCCACAACACCGGAGCGAGGTCAGCCATGCCCATCTACGAATACACCTGCCACGATTGCCAGCGCAGAGTCAGCCTGCTCTGGCGCTCGTACGCCGATGCCCAAAGCCGCGAGCCCGTCTGCCCGCGCTGCGGCGGCACACACCTCACCCGCCTCATCTCGCGCGTCGCCGTCCTACGCTCGGAAAGCGCTTTGGCGGCCGAAGGCGGCCCAGACGACCTCGGAGGCCTCGATGGCCTCGACGAAAACGACCCCAAATCCCTCGCCCGCTTCATGCGCAAGATGGCCGACGAGACAGGCGAAGACCTCGGCCCCGAGTTCGCCGAAGTCGTCGGGCGCCTCGAGGCCGGCGAAGACCCCGAAAGCATCGAAGAATCCATGCCGGACCTGGGCGGCGGAGACACACCCGGCGCCGGCCCTGGGGCCGACGACTTCGGCGTCATGTAACACCCGCCGCCCGCGTCACCCTGAGCGCAGCGAAGGGTCTCGCTCCCGGCGTCATGTAACTTGCGGTGGCGGTTCAAAACCGCCGCCTGATAAACGCCTGAAAACCGGCGGCGGGGCCGCCGGTTTCGCCTGCCAGCCTGCGGTTGAAACCGCCGGCTGGCAGGCGACCCTCACACCTGGACGAACTGCTCCACGTTCAGCACGAACACCACCGCGCCCCCCACGCTCACCTCGATCGGCTCCGCCATCTCCAGGCCCGGGCCCTCCAGCGTCGGCAGCGGCGAGACCCATTGCGTCCGCCTGCGGCACACACTCTGCAGGATCTCGATCGCCTGGCCGATCTTGTGATCATCCACGCCCAGGAAAAACGTCGTATTGCCCTCGCGCAGGAACCCGCCCGTCGTGCTGATCACCGTCGCCCGAAACCCCGCCTTGGTCAGCTTGTCGAGCACATCGCGGGAGTCATCACTGCTGACGATCGCCATGAGAAGCTTCATAGTGTCGGATCCTCCTGGTGCAGTCGGTTACCGGATACCAGATACTGGGGGCTGGGGGCTGGGGACTGGGGACTGGGAACCCAGATCTCCCAATCCCCAATCCCTAATCCCCAGTCCCTGATCCCCAGTCCCTGATCCCCAATCCCTAATCCCTAATCCCTAATCCCCAATCCCTAATCCCCAATCCCTAATCCCCAATCCCCAAACGCTCCCTGATCTCCGCCTGCACCGCCTCAACCGGCTGGCGCGCATCCACGACGAACCAACGATCCGGTTCCCCGGCCGCCAGCGCCAGGTACCCCGCCCGCACCCGCTCGTGAAACGCCAGCTCTTCGCGCTCCATCCGATTCCATTCCGCCAGATCACCACCCTGCTTGCGCCGGAGCCCGTCGACCACCGGCAGATCCAGGCAGATCGTCAGGTCCGGCGTCAGCCACCCCGTCGCGAACCCCGTGATCTGCCGCAGCACCCCCAGGTCCAGCTCCCGCCCATATCCCTGGTACGCCAGCGTCGAATCCGCGAACCGGTCGCACAGCACCACACCCCCCCGGGCCAGGTGCGGCCGGATCACCTCCCCCACGATCTGCGCCCGCGCGGCCGAAAACAGCAAAATCTCCGCCTCCGGCCGCATCTCCACGTGCTGCGGGTTCAGCAACACCGCCCGGATCGCATCCCCGATGCGCGTCCCGCCCGGCTCGCGCGTCGTGATCACCTCGCGGCCCGCCTCGCGCAGCCAGCGCGCCAGCAGCTGGATCTGCGTCGTCTTGCCCCCGCCCTCCGGCCCCTCGAAGCTGACGAACAGCGCCCCCCGCTCGCGCATCATCAGCCCTGGAAGATCCGCACCCGGCGCCGCGGCTCCGAGCCATAGCTGTGCGAGATCAGGTTCGCCGAGCGCGCCATCTCGTGCTGCATCCGCCGCACGTCCGGCCCCGCCGGCGGCAGTTCCTCCGCAGCCGAGCCGCCCAGCACCCGCCGGATCGCCTCCTGCGTCTCCGCCACCGCCCGCGACATCGGATCCTCGTACGCCACCGGCACCCCGAAGATATCCCCCAGGATCGCCTCCATCTGGTTCACCGTATTCGAGCGCAGCACATACACCGGCACGCGCCGACGCTCGGCATCGGCGATCGGCTGCGGATGCTTGCGGTAGTAATTCTTCAGCGTAATCACCGCGTTCGCCTGCTCCAGCCCATCCACCACCGTCACCGGCACGCCCAAATTCTGCGCCGCCTGCACCAACCGGCTGCGTCCCACCCCGTACGGATACACCCGCAGCGCCTTCCTCCCCACGGCTCCCGCAGGCGAGGTTGACCCCGGTAGCACGGCTGCCCCTGGCAACACCACAGCTGCGCCAGGCGCAGCCCCCTCCGCCCGCCTCTCGAACGGCAGCCGCCCCATCCCAGTCCCCCGCTCCTCACGGCCGCCGAAGGCAAGGCTGCCCCCGGCAGCACCACGGCCACCGTAGGTAGCACCCCCAGTCTCCCGTCCCCAATCTCCCAGGCTTCCGAAGGTAGCACCCCCGTTACCCAATCCCCGATCGCCGTTACCCATGGCTGCCCCCGGCAGCACCTGCGCCTCCACCTGCACCACACCCGCCTCATCTACCCACCGGATCTCCGGCTGCGGCATGCGGCCGCGCAGCAGCGCATCCACCGCCGCCGCCACGCTGGGATGCACCGCCAGGCGTTGCCGGTCCTGCAGCTCGATCAGCACATCGAACGTCGGCGGCGCACGGCGCTCCAGTACCGCCTTCTGCGTACCGCGGCGCCGCGCCTCCTCATCGCTCAGCGTCACACTCTCGATCCCGCCCACCAGGTCCGACAGCGTCGGGTTGATCAGCAGGTTCTCCAGGCTATTGCCGTGCGCCGTGCCCACCAGCTGCACACCCCGTTCCGCGATCGTGCGCGCCGCCGCCGCCTCCTGTTCCCGGCCGATCTCGTCGATCACGATCACCTGCGGCATGTGATTCTCCACCGCCTCGATCATCACCTCGTGCTGCAGCGCCGGATCCGCCACCTGCATTCGCCGCGCGCGGCCGATCGCCGGGTGCGGAATATCGCCATCGCCCCCGATCTCGTTCGACGTGTCGACCACCACCACCCGGCGTTTCTCGCTCAGCACCCGCGCCGCCTCGCGCAGCAGCGTCGTCTTCCCCACCCCGGGCCGGCCCAGCAGCAGTATGCTGTGCCCCGACTTCATGATATCCTCGACGATCTCGATCACCCCGTAGACCGCCCGCCCCACCCGGCACGTCAGCCCGATCACCTTCCCCTGCCGGTTGCGGATCGCCGAAATCCGGTGCAGCGTCCGCTCGATCCCCGCGCGGTTATCCCCCGTGAACTCGCTGATGCGGACGATCACGTGGTCCAGGTCCTCCTGCGTCACCTCCTCCGGGCTCAACACCAGCTCGTGGTCCACGAACCGCGCTTCCGGCACCCGGCCCAGGTCCATCACGATCTCCAGGAGATCGTCTCCGTGATTCGCCGCCCGCACAGCCTCCTCGACCCGCGGCGGCAGCACCTGCAGGAGCGCATCCAGGTCGTCTGTGATCTTTCTCTGTACCATACTTATCTGAAAATCCTCGTGTTTTCTAAGGGCTTATGGCCGAGCGGCATGGAGCGGTCGGCCAGCGCATCGCAGCCCGCCGGCCCGCGCACCGGCAACTCACCGACCATCTCACGCCCGGCAGCCGGCATGGGCTCGGATACCCGGACACCCGCCGACGTGTGCTTGACCATGCGAGCCCGTTCCATGAACAGGGCAAATCCAAAACCAGTCAACGCCGCGCTCAGATTGACGTCATAGTCGCGGACGGTCACATAGACGGCATCATCGCTGCCATCGCGCGGCGCCACCTTCTCGGTAAGCCGTTGCAGGCCCTGCCCGATCAGGAGCCGCACTTCGCGGGCCGACAACTCGTTAGCGCCGAGCACTCTCAGCCAGTGACCGGATCGGCCGCGGTGCACCTGGACCGCGCCGCGCACTTCGCCGGCCGGCTCCCACACCAGGCCATCCCACTCGTGAGGCTCCCACCACGAAAGGAGCGGCGCGCCCGCGTTGCCGCCCATCGCGCCCTCGGCCTGCTGGACCAGCTTGGGCGTGCCGCGGGCATAGAGCCGTTGAAGCGCCCAGCTATCACGCGGCAGCTGCGGCCTGATCCCGGCGACGCGTTCCGTAGTTACCGGCGCGACCGCCAACCGATAGATCCGTTCCCGCGCATAATGAGAGAAACCAGCCTGCTTGAGGCTGGTCTGCTCGAAGCACCCTTCCGGCGCGCTGGCAAAGATGCGCTGCAGACTGTGACTGGCCGCAGCCAGGGAGCAGTGCCCCAGCAACCGGTTCCAGATCACCTCGATGGTGCGCTCATCAGTCTCCGCAAAGGGCGCGGCAGGTGCGATGTGAAGGAGGTCCGCTTCTGGCCGGCTGGCGCGCTTCATCAGTTGCGCAAAGCCGTGCCTGCGCTGCCCATCGATCGTCTCATCGAACACGAATGTGGCAACGCCACCGCGCCCAAGCGCGCCCACCGACCCGCCGGCCCACGGCCAGGGCGCCGTAAGCGCCGTCCAGAGCGGTTCGTGTGGATGTGTTAACATCTGCTCGACGGTCAAGGTGATGCCACTGCGTTGCAGGCGTCGCACCATCCAGATGTCGTGCAAACCAAACGGGCGGATCACGAAACTGCCATCACTCCTGGATCAGAAACTTACTCAGCCAGGCATACACTGCCGCCTGTTATCGCATTCTACCACAACGAAGGCGCTTGACAAGTGATTTGCGCTACGCCGTCGCCCTGCGACCTGCCATTTAAACCGAAAACCCCCGGGGTTATTGCCGGGGGTCAAGTTGGTTGGTTGTGACCAGCCCTTACTGGGCGGGCGTTACCATCACGGCCTGCGGACCCTTCGGGGTATCCTCGACGACAAACTGCACCCGCTCGCCCGCATCAAGATTTCGGAAACCCTCGCCGGTGATGTTGGAGTAGTGAACGAACACGTCCTTGTCCCCGCCATCCGGCGAAATGAACCCATAACCCTTGCTCCGGCTGAACCACTTGACAACACCCGTGCTTTCCATTAGAAAGTGCCTCCTTGGCATGGTAAGAACTGATCGTCGTGATGTATTACATTGCGAGCATGAGCAGGGAGAGACTTAAAGAAAAGCCACCGGGCCAGACGTACGCACCGGTGACTGGTGACTGTCCTACTCCCTGACAGACGATCGCAAGCTTCACGACGGTCGGGATCATACCACCGAAACGACGATGTGTCAAATACCTGTGCGAAGCGTTACACAGACACGCGCTACACCCTGAGTCTCAGCCGGGTCTCAGTTGGGCATTAGCGTTCCGCTGAATCCGAACTGCACCGACTCGGGCCATTCCTTACTGCCCGACATCCAGGTCAGGAGCGCATTCTCCCGGTTCAACAACGAGACTTCGCGCCTGAGCATCTGGGCCAGGGTGGTCGCGCCCAGCAAATCCTGCTTCTCCCGGTTGTCGATCTGCATCGTGACGGCCGCAAGGTAGCCCGTCTGTTGGGGCGTGGAGGGAATCTCGTCCACCTGGATCTGCAGTCCGGCAGCATCGGAGATCAGCGAGATGTACTGCGCCACCTGCTCGCGCACATGGCTGGCCGTCCCGGCCAGCGCCTCAGCTTCGTCCAGCCCGGCCATCGGAAGCGATTGGACCTCGCCCCTCAGGTAGGGCTGGCCGCCGAGCAGCCGCCGGATCCTGAATCGCTCGACCCCGACGGTCACGATGTTCATCGCGCCGTTATGCAGATGCGTGCTTTCGATGATGCGAGCCATCGTCCCGACGTTGTGCGGCTCAGCCATGGCGCCCACTTCCTGCCCCCGCTTGATCAGAACGACGCCAAACGGCAGATCCTGCGCCAGGCAATGCCGGATCATCAGCCGGTATCGTTCTTCGAAGATGTGCAGCGGCAGCAGCTGGCCCGGGAACAGGACCGTGTTCAACGGGAAGAGCGGCAACTCCATCGTTTCGATTATCTCGTCCATCGTGTCCTCCGCAGCCTCCGGCAGCTGGCACGGATCTGAGACCGGGATCACCCTGCGTGGTTCCCGTGCGTGATCGCGGCCCTCGTTACATGATCATAATACATCAAACGCGCCGTTTTGATAAGTCCCACAAAAAACCGGGGCACAGCAAGTGGCTGCCCCCGGTTGCGTGGCTATTCGCCTGGAGCCGGTCACCGGTAGGTGCGCCGGCGGGTCCTGCGTCAATCCATCCTATTCGATCGTGCCGGCCGCCAATTTCAGTCCCGGAAGATCGCGTAACTCGATCTTGCGATAGCCCAGTTCCACCAGGCCGTCATCCTTGAAGCTGCGCAGGATGGCACTGATCGTCTCGCGGTAGGTTCCCAGCATGTCGGCCAGGGCCTGGTGGCTGGTGCCACGGATCGCCCGTCCGCCGTTGGCCAACTCAAGCAGCAAGCCGGCCAGTCGTTCCGGCAGCCGCTTGTAGGCGACCTCTTCCATGCGATTCTCGACCTGGGCCAGCCGCTGGCCGACGGTCTGCAGCAGACCCCAGCTCAGCACCGGATAGCGCAACGTCAGGCTCTGCGCCTGGGGTTGCGGCACGGCCCACACGATGCAGTCCGTCAACGCCACCGCCTTCACCGACGGATCGACGGCCCCCAGAATGGCACCCTCGCCGAACATGGAGCCTGGCCCCAGCGTCGCGATGGCCAGGCGGCGGCCATTGGGGCCCTCTCGCACCAGTTGAACACGACCCTTCATCAGGGTGAAAAGGTTCCGACTCAAGTGTTCCGGATCTGCCACTACCTGGCCCGGCCGGAATGACTGTGCTGTTATCGCCTGCTTAAACTCCGGATCATCCTCACGAAGCTCGATGAGAATCTCCGGCACTGATCGTTGCTTACCTTTGTGTACCATCATCGACCGTCCTTCCTACACCTTCACTTACCTGCAATTCGCCTCAGACTGTAAGCTACTATACTACGAAAGCGACTCGATGTCAATACTTTGTCGAAGCCATTAATGTAATCTTAATCATTTATAAATTTGCTTTTATCGCGCATGAGCCGGCGGGCGTCGCGACGCAGCCAACAAAAATCCGCAGCCCTGCGGCTGCGGATCGTCTGGACCAGGACAAACAGTGTGCGATCAGCTCAACGCTTCGACAAACCCCGTCGCACTTTGTGCAATCTTGGCCCCGGCATAACGCTCGGCAAGCTCCGGGTGCTCCCGAAACGCGTTGCCGCCGAACGCGAGCTGGGGACGCCCTTCCGACAACGCCATCACCTCGCGGTAGATGGGTTCCAGGGCCACTGCGCTTTCCTCTGTGGCGGCCGAGATACAAATGAGATCCGGCTTCAGCTTCCGCACCTCGCGTACCAAACCATCCGCCGGCATGTTCTGGCCCAGGTAAAGCACCCGCCAGCCGTGACGGCGCAGGGCCAGGGAGACGAGCAGGATGCCCACATCATGCCACTCAGCAGGTGCGGAAGCAGTCAGCGCCAGCGGGCCTGTTAAGGGCTGCGGATAGGCATGGAAGAGGATGGCCAGCCTGCGGCGCAGAAACGCAGTCGCGAAGTGCTCCTGTGCGATGCTCAGCTCACCGAGATGCCAGCGTTCGCCGATCTCGACCAGCGCAGGCGTAATGATCTGTTCTGCGACCACATCTACGGCGTACAGAGCGAACGCCTCATTCAGCACCCCTTCCGCGAGCGGCTCCTGAAACGAAGCAAGCGCCTCAACCAGCTCCTTGATCAGGCTCTCTTGGCCCCGAATCTCACCGAACGAAGTCACGTAGCGCGCGTCCCGCGGCAGCTCCAGCTCGGGATTCTCGCCTGCCTCGTGATGCATCTGCAGCAGGGCAACCGCACGGCTGATGGACACCCCTGCATCCACCTGGGCCTTGAGCCATCGCAACGTAGCAACATCGCGTTCCGAGTAGAGCCGATAGCCGCCATCACTGCGCCCGGGCGAAAGAACCCCATAGCGTCGCTCCCAGGCGCGCAGAGTCGCCGGTGCAATGCCCGTGTCCTGGACCACCGTCTTGATGGTGTAGACAGGCCTGTCGTCGTAGCTGTTCAGGCGATGTTCATCTGCCATGGCGCTTCATCTCCCTTGCGCGGCTTCGGGTCGCTCAGCCGGACGATGCCGACTCGAGGGCATCGACAATGCGACTGGCCGCCTCCACCAGGTCCGGAGCGGCATCGAACACCGCCAGCCCGCCCTGGTCCGCCGCAACCGCGTTGGATGTGAACGGCAAGCTCCCGAGCAAGGGCACCCCATTGGAATGTTCCCGGATGAAAGCTTCATCTTGTGGCCCACGCGTCTTGTTGGCAACCAGGTAGACGCGCGACACGCCGATCTCGGATGCAAGCTGGCGGATCTGCTCGGCCGTGCCCAGGCTCCGAAGGCCAGGCTCCACAACGATGATGAACGCATCGACCGAACCGGCCGTGCCCCGACCCAGGTGCTCGATGCCGGCTTCCATGTCCAGGATGAGCGTCTGGTTCTTCCGCAGGAGCAGGTGCGTGACCAGCGCCTTGAGCAGCGCATTTTCCGGACACAGACAGCCGGCGCCGCCGGAGCGCACGGTGCCGAGGCGCAGAAGCCGGACCCCGCGATGGGTGATGCTCAGCGTCTCAGGGATATCATCCACCTTAGGATTCAGCTTGAACCAGCCACCGACGGTGCCCGGCTGCGCGCCCGTCCGCTCGTAGATCAACGATTCCATCTCCGCGATCGGCTTGAGTTCGGCGTCAAGTTGCGCAGTCAGGCCGAAGGCTAATCCCAGATTGCCCGCCGGGTCAGCATCTATGGCGATGACATCCTGCCCTCGCTCGCGATACGCATTCGACAGAAGCGCTGTCAGGGTCGTCTTGCCGACACCGCCCTTCCCAGTAATTGCAATCTTTGGCATAATAGCTCCCTCACGATCGGTGCTTGATATTGACTGCCCCATGGCGGCTATATTGTATAACATGCGCGCAAGGTTCTCAATGCATAAATGTCCATAGAACAGTCAATCTGATGGACAAAGATAGCACATCTTTGATCGAGCCTCAGGCAGGAACACTACATTCAGCGAGTGAAGGAGTGACTCGATGGCACGGAGAAACGCGCGTCCGGAATTCGCGGTGATCGGCCTGGGCCGATTCGGCCGTGGTGTAGCCCTGACCCTCGTGCGCCGCGGCTTCACGGTACTGGGCATCGACCATGACCGCCAGATCGTCCAGGACATGGCGGACGAGTTGACGCAGACGGTCGCACTGGATTCCACGGACGAAGACGCACTGCGCGCATTGGACATCACGTCCTTCGACACCGTGATCGTCGCCATCGGGCAGGACTTCGAGAACAACGTGCTGACCACTGTCGCGCTCAAGAGCCTGGGGGTCCGGAAGGTGGTGTGCAAGG
This sequence comes from Anaerolineae bacterium, assembly GCA_040766655.1. Classification (GTDB taxonomy): domain Bacteria; phylum Chloroflexota; class Anaerolineae; order CG2-30-64-16; family CG2-30-64-16; genus JALOOB01. Next base: position 11,384 of record JAXGQB010000013.1, on the reverse strand, counting down.
CGCTCACCGAGCGCCAGCAAGCGGTGCTGCTGAAGGTCGGCGCAGACCGCGTCATCCTGCCCGAGCACGAAGCGGGCCAGCGCCTCGCGCACTTGTTGACCGCACCGCTGCTGCTCGAACAGCTTCCCGTGGGCACGCAACACAGCGTGATCGAATTTCAGACACCGCCCAGTTTCGTCGGCCGGACGCTTCACGAGGCCAATCTGCGCGCTCGCTGGGGCGTGACGCTGTTGGCCGTGAAACGCGACGCAGGCGTCATCGTCGCGCCGTCCACGGACTTTGTCTTCGATCGGAACGACATTCTCGTCGCCATCGGCACGAACGAACAGACCGAGGCACTCGTGGAGATCTCGTAGATGGGATGGCGGACATCCGGCCTGCGACAACCGGGCCGGCACTACTTGCTGCCCTCGGCATTGAGGTTAATCGCCGGACTCGCGCTGCTCGTCGTAGTGGGGACGCTGGCCCTCTCCCTGCCGCAGGCAGCCACCCGGCCGCTCAGCCTGGCCGAGGCAGCGTTCACCGCCACCTCCGCGCTGGCGGTCACCGGCCTGGCCACCATCACGCCTGCCAGCGATCTGACCCGCTTCGGCCAGGTCATCCTGCTCAGCCTCATCGAGATCGGCGGCGTCGGGTTCATGGCGGGCGCGGTGGTAATCCTCCGCCTGCTGGGCCGCAAGGTCTACCTGTCGGATCGGTTGGCCCTCCGCGATTCGCTCGGCCTGCCCGAGCCGAGGGCCATCCTGACCGTTACCTGGCGCGTGATCCTGACAAGTGCGATCATCCAGGTCATCGGTGCGATGCAGTTGTGGCTGAACTGGGTGGATGAGTTGGGGCCGGCCACCGCGGCGTTCTACGCCCTGTTCCATGCGGCGTCAGCGTTCTGCAACGCCGGCTTCGAGCTGTTCACCGGGTCATCGACCCCAAGTCCCTCATTTCCGACCGATGGCTTCAGCCTCACCGTGATCGGATCTCTCATCGTATTGGGAGGATTGGGCATACCGGTCGTCGCGGACCTGCTGACCTGGCCCGATCGCCGCAAACGTCTGACACTCCACACGCGCGTCACGCTGGCGACCTATGCCGCGCTCATTCTCCTCGGAGGAATCGGCATCCTCATCGGCGAAGCTGGGGCGTCGCTCGCCGGTACGCCGCCGCTCAGGGCCATCCAGCTGGCGGCATTTCAGGCCATCTCAGCCCGCACCGCGGGCTTTGCCGTGCTGCCAAGCTGGGAATACCTCACCGAAGCGAGCCGGTGGCTCCTGATGCCGCTCATGTTCATCGGCTCGGCGCCTGCCTCCATGGGAGGCGGGATCACCACGGGGACGTTCGCCGTCATGATCCTGTCGCTTTGGTCCTACGTGCGCGGTCTGCCGGACACACGGGTGGGCCACCGCACGCTGGCAGCTGAAACGGTGCGCCGTGCCGGCGCGGTGCTCACCGTGTCGCTGCTGGCGGTCGGCGCGGCCGCGTGGCTGATCCTGATCACGCACCGGGTTCCGGCCACGGTGGCCCTGTTCGAGGTGGTCTCGGCCTTTGCCACGACCGGCATGTCGCTCTCGTTTACCGGTCAGCTCAATCTCTTCGGCCAGATGATCATTATGGCGATGATGTTCTGGGGCAGGCTGGGGGCGCTGACGATCGTGGTCGCGCTCGCAAAGCCCAGGCCACCTCAGCCGATCTTCTACCCCGAGGAAACACTCCTGATCGGCTAGGCGCTGGGCCGGAACTCCTTACAGGCGTTCGAAGCGGGCCGCGTCGAGCACGAACACCGTTGCACCGTACATCGGCATGCCGGATTCGACCGGGTTGGCCTGCTCGCGCTGGCGGACACTCGTGTCGATCACCCGGAGGACGTCATCCACCTCCGACTCCTCGACTCCGATCAGCAACGTGACGTTGCCGCGGCGGAAGAAGCCGCCCGCAGTGTTCATGCGGGTGACGCGGTAACGCGCGGCGATCAATGCCCGGGTCACGGGTTCCGCATCGTCTGCACCCACGATGCTCACTACCATCTGCATGCCTTTTCCTCCAGTCGTGGATGGCGATGTTTCGGGCTCACCGGCAGAAGCGCCTCTCCCCAGACGGGCGAAACGCGCGACCGGTATGATGAACACCGTGGCGCCGCCGATGATGACCTCCAGCGGATAGGCCGGTGCTGCCATCGCGAGATGGGCCGGCTCCGCGCCGGACGGCAGGGGATTCATGTAACGCTTGCGCGTGTGACAGGTCCTGCGCACCACGTCCATCACCCGTTCGACTTCATCCTCACGAGCGCCCACCAGGAACGTGACGTTGCCGCGCGACAGAAATGCACCCATCGTGTTGAGCCGGGTGACCCGCACGCCCGAGTTGTTGAGACGCCGCGTCAGGACGTCCGCGTCCTCGCTTTGTATGATGAGGAACATCAGAAACATGGCGATCTCCAGCGTAACAACGACGTGCGCGGCAAAATTCCTTCCGGTCTTCCACGGTGTCCTCTTTTTGTACCCGCAAGTGCGAGTATTGTCAAACGAAGGCTGGCGGCGTTTGACCCGCTCGCCGACGCGACCTATAATCACTCCCGCCCGATGCACGACCGCCGGGCAGGAGTGATTTCGTGACCCGTGAAGAGATCCTGAAGCTCACCAGTCTGAGCTCCTGCGCAGGCTGAGCCTCCAAGCTGCCGCCTGAGCAGCTTGCGCAGGTTCTGCGCGCTTTCGACAATCTTTTTCCTGCCGACCAGTTTCCCGATCTGTTAGTCGGTCTCGGCACGCCGGACGACGCGGCCGTCTACCGGCTCAACGATGAACAGGCGCTGATCCAGACGGTGGACTTCTTCACGCCCATCGTCGATACGCCCTACGAGTACGGCGCGATCGCGGCCGCCAATGCGATGAGCGACGTCTACGCCATGGGCGGGGAAGTCCTGTTCGCGCTCAATATCGCCGCGTTCCCGCCCAACGTGCCGGCCTCCGTGCTGGCCGAGATCCTGCGGGGCGGCGCCGAGGTCGTGCGCTCGGTCGGCGCCGCGATTGCCGGCGGGCACACGATCCAGGACATGGAACCGAAATACGGCCTGGCGGTGACCGGCATCGTCCACCCCCATCGCATCATGATGAAGGGCGGCGCGCGTCCGGGAGATGCGCTGGTGCTGACCAAGCCCCTGGGCACCGGCGTCATCACGACCGCGGTCAAGCGCGACACGGTCGCGCCCGAGCACCTCGATGCGGCCATCCGCAGCATGACGCGCCTCAACCGCGTCGCGGCCCAGGCCTGCCAGGCGTCCGGCGTGCGTGCCGTCACCGACATCACCGGCTTCGGGTTCCTCGGCCACGCGCTGGAGATGAGCGATGCCGCGCAGGTACGCTTCCGCATCCGGTTCGACGACCTGCCGTGGCTCCCCGGGGCCCTCGGTTACGCCGAGGGGTGGACCTTTGCCGGCGGCGCGTTCAGCAACCAGGCGTTCTATGGCCAACTCGTGACGATTGCCAGGGATCTCGCAGACTGGCAGCAGATTCTGCTGCATGATCCGCAAACCTCCGGCGGGCTGCTCATCGCGGTGCCCGCGGCAAACCTGGGCGCGTTCGGGCACTTCTGCAGCGAGCGGGATCAGGAGTGGTGGGTGATCGGCGAGGTCGTCGAGGGCGACGGGATCGAGATCGTCTAGACGACTCACCAGCCCGACTGCAGGATGGGCCACTCCCCGATAACCTCCGAGGTTGCCTCGGAGGTTTCGCGCCTAACCGGTCTCAGCCAGGCGCACTTCGGGCTCCAGCTCGAAGCCGAACCGGCGCTTGAACCGGCGCAGGACCCGCAGGATCGCGCCACCGAAGAGCAGGATGAGCGCCGCGTTGCCCACGGCCCGGGCAACATCCCACCACAGGCTGGTGGCCACGTAGAAGACCGCGTAGTTCCTCAGCGTCTGCCACGCGCTCATCCCCGGCGTGAAGGCGCCACCCTCAGCCACCGCGCCCGCACCCCCCTGCATGAAGGGCCAGAACCAGATGTTCATCATCGCGCCGAAGATCAGCCCCAACACCCCGCCCCACACGGCCAGCATGGCCGGCTCCCACCGGCGGTGTTGGGGAAACTTCGGCAGCAAGGCGGAGAGCAGGCCCATCCACCCGGTGGCGAACATCTGATAGGGCAGCCACGGCCCGATCCCGCCGCCGATCAGCGCGGAGACCAGGAGCGACAGGGCGCCCAACAGGAAGCCGAAGGTTGCGCCGTACGCGTAACCCGCAAGGATGGGCAGCACGAAGATCGCGTTGAAGCCGGCAGGACCGGGCACCGCGCGCAGCACGGCGTTGACCGCGGTCAGCATGCCCAACACGGCGATCAGCTTGCTCGTCATCTGCCGGCCCGTCAGGTTGACGAACACCGCGACCAGGCACAGTCCAAGCAGCACGACGGTCAGCAGCGGCGCGTCGCTCGTGTGCGCGGCCATGCCCTCCGCGCCCAACGACGGCAGGAAGAACGGGTAGAGGAAGGCGCCCACCCCGATCAGGCTGGCGACGACCATGATGGCCCCGGAGACAATGCGCTGTGATCGCATGCGCCCTCGCCTACGCCCGTTCCAGCGCGGCCAGCACGTCCTGCACCACGAGGTAATGCGGATCGCGGAAGAGCTTGTTGATCTGCGACGCGAACACCTGGGAATCGCTCATCACCTCGCGCGCCGGCCCATCGACCACGATCTGGCCCTCGCCCATCAGAATGACGCGGTCCGCACAGGAGGCCGCCAGCTCCACGTCGTGGGTCGCCATCACCACCGTGCGCCCCTGCTGCCGCAGGTCCAGCAGCAGATCCGCAAGGTTGCGTTTCTGCACATAGTCAAGCCCGCGCGTGGGCTCGTCCAGCAGGATGATCTGGGGCTCAGCCACCAGGATCGCAGCCAGCGCCGCGCGCTGCTGCTCGCCGCCGCTGAGGTCCCGCGGGTCACGGCCGGCCACCGCAGCCAGCCCAAGCTGCGCGAGCAGCGCGGCATCGCCCTCCGGATCTGGCGGCATGCCGTGGCTCTTGCGCGTGAATGCCAGCTCCGCGTCCAGCGTCTCGCTGAAGAGGAGCGAGCCTGGATGCTGCGGCACGTAACCGACGTGGCGGATGATCTCGTCCATCGACGCGCGGCGCGTGTCGAGGCCGGCGATAGTCACGCGGCCCTCGTCGCCCGTGAGCAGGCCGACCAGCGCCTTCAGCAGGGTGCTCTTGCCGGAGCCGTTGCGCCCCATCAGGGCCACGAACTCGCCGCGCTGCACCTCGAAGGTCGGCCCGCGCAGCGCGCGGTGCCCATGATACGAATAGTGCAGGTCGTGCACCGAGATGACCGGCTCCGCCGGCGCCGGAACAGGCGCCTGACCGGTTGCGGAAACGACGGCGGCCGGCGGCTCGGACGCCACGGCCGATGCCAGCCTGGGCATGACGCGGCGGGCAAACGGCCGGCCCTCCTTGATCGTCAGGGGCAGCGGCTCCCAGTTCAGCACGCGGCCCAGCTCCACCAGGGGCGGGACCAGGGGCAGCTGCGCCATGATCGCGCGCGGTTCGTCCAGCACGGGCGCGGCGCCGAGCGCAGGCAGGTAAAGGATGCTGTCCGCGTACTGCGCCACGCGTTCGAGCCGGTGCTCGCTCAGGATCACCGTCAGGCCCTGGTCTTCGTTCAATTGCCGCAGGGCCAGCAGCACTTCTTCCGCGGCCTGGGGATCGAGCTGCGAGGTCGGCTCGTCGAGCACCAGGATCTCGGGCTGCAGCGCCAACACCGATGCGATCGCCACGCGCTGCTTCTCGCCCCCGGACAGCGCGCTGATCCGCCGCTGGCGCAGCGCCGCGATGCCCATCTGGTCCAGCACCTCCTCGATGCGCTTGCGCATGGTGGCGGGCGGCAGCGCGAAGTTCTCCATCGCGAACGCAAGCTCGTCCTCGACCGTGTCAACCACGAACTGTGCCTCGGGATCCTGGAAGACGAAGCCCACCAGGTCCGCCATCCCGCGCGGCGCGACGTCGACCGGGTTGCGCCCGCCGACTTCGATCTTGCCGGACCAGATGCCGCCGTAGAAGTGCGGCGCGAGGCCGTTCAGGGTGCGCAGAAACGTCGATTTCCCGGCCCCCGACGGCCCGACCACCAGGATCAGCTCCCCCTCGGGCAGGGCCACGCTGAAGTCGGCCAGGGCCGGACGCGCCTGGTCCGGGTAGGTGTAGGTCACGTGTGAAAGGTTTATCACGCTGGCGTGGCAACCTCGCTCTCTTGGTAAGGTTGGCGCAATAATGCGCCGGGCAGGGCCAACAGCAGGAGGATGCCGCCTGGCAGGGGATTGAACACCGGCCAGGGCGAATAGGGCGCGTAGGGATAGTAGTGCAGCCACTGCGGCTGGGCGATCATGATCGCCAGCCAGCCGAGTGCGCCGATGAGCCCCAGCAGCATCACGACGCGATCGAGCCGGGTCCAAGGCCAGCGATGATACCGGGTGCGTTTCGAGCGGCGGCCCACGTCCCAGAAGGCCCACGCCATGAGCGCCATCCCGCCGCCCAGCTGCAGGGTGCCGGCCAGCCGCATCCCCGGCAGAAAGCCGTTGACCGCCAGCCCCAGCCCGAGCAACCCCAGCCCGGCCAACAGCGCCAGCTGGTGTGCCAGCCGCTGCCGCGGCGTCGCCACCAACACCTGCCCGCCGAAGCCGCGCGCCTCCATGGACTCCGCCAACTGCATCGCGCGTTCGAGCGCAGTGACCAGCAGCGGCATGATCAGGGGCAGCATGTCCCGGATGCCGCGCACCTTGTGCCCCCGGACCTGCTGCGCCTCACGGATCGACTGCCAGGTGGCCACCATGGTGGGCACGAAGGCCACGGCGATGCCGGCCACCACGCCCACCTGGTAGAGGAAGCCGGGCGTCAGGCGCAGCAGGCGCGCCTGGTCCACCGCGACGTTGAACGTCGCGAAGATCAGCAGCAGCGTGATGAGCGCGAACCCGCCGGTCAGGCCGTACAGGAATGCCTCCAGCGTGATCGGGCCGCCGATGATGGGCCAGCTGGCAGGCAGGCGAAACAGCACGATCGTGCCATGATGTGACGTGAGCGTGACGAACGGGATCGTGAGGAGCCACAGGAACGCGCCGAAGCGCACGAACGCGCTCCAGCTCCGTGCCGTCGGATTGCGCCGGCCGAGCGCCCCGTACGTGATGGCCACTGAGATCATGACGAGGCTGAGGTAGAGCGGATTGCGCGTGGAGAGCGCCGGCAGCACGGCCGCGGCCAGCCAGGCCAACCAGGCAGAAGGATGAAACGTCTCTTCCGTGGTCAAGACAATTGGCCCGCCTGCTCGTTGTGAAGCTCGCGCAACCTGTCAGACGGCCGCTTGTCCGCCTGCGCGGGCCGCTTGACCGTTGACGAATGATGGCCGTTTTTCCGGTGCATGACGAACCAGCCGAGCCCTGCCAGGAACGCCAGGGCCAGGGCATAGGCGGCATAGCCAGGCAGCAGATCCGGGTCGAACGCACGCGCCTGCGCCATGCGATCGGCTGCGGAAGGAACTCCGGAGCGCGGCGCTGCAGATGCCGGCCCAGATGCGATCTCGCCGCCGCCCGATGCCAGGCCGCCTGCCGGCAGAATGGGCGTGGGTGTTGCGCGGCCATCCGCACCCAGCTCGCGGCGCGGCCGCGGCGTCTCGGTCGGCAGCGGCGCCAGCACGAAGGGCGTGGGCGTAGGATAGGGCGACGCGATGATGACGACGTCCGGCTGCGCGGTCGGCGCCAACGGAACCCCTCCCACCATCTCCGGCGCAGGCGCGGCGACCGGCGCCGCGGGCATCACGGTCGGCGGAGAGAAGATTGTGGGCACGGGTTGGACGACACCCGGCCGCGGCTGGATCACGGGGGTGGCCGCCGGGCTCACTGCCGACACCGGCGCCGTGGGCTGCCCCAATGCACTCGTCGCAGTCGCGGTGGCCACCACCGTTGGTGTCGCGGTTGCAGGCGCGCTGACCTGAATGTCGACGTAGGCCACGCTCTGCCCCGCGCTGTTGGCCGCGATCAACGTATAGCGCTGTGTCGCCGGCGGGCAAACCTGTTGGCTGCCCAGTTGGCTGACCGGCGAGCCGTCGAGCAGGACCGTGACCGCGCCCTGCGTCTGCCACGATAGGGCCGTACACTGACCGGCCGCCAGGGTCGCAGCCCCCGCCTGAAAGGTGACGACCGGCCGCTGTATGACGACCACCTGTTGCGTGGGCGTCGCGGTCGGCGTCGCGGTGGCCGGCGCCGCGGCCGGGCAGATGTCCTCGTACGCAATCACCGGCGGCGGCTCGGCCTGGGTGAAGTCGCCCTGGCCCCAGGACCACCCCTCAAGTGAGCCGTCCGTGATCTTCTGGCCGAAGGCGCCCACGTTGGAATACGACCACGCGTCGCCCTGCCAGTGGTAATAGGCCCAATACTCGCAATCGGGAAACGGGCAAGCGCAGAAGCAATCGTCCGGCGGGCAGCCCTGACCATCTAAGGCGCAGACGGCACCTTCCGGCGACGTCACGGGCCCCAGGCCGGATCGAAGAAGCAAATCCTGCCCGGTGATGCTTGCTTCGGGAAAGGCAACGCAACGTGACTGTACGATGCCGTTGCCGAAGCTCACCACCAGGGCCGCACGGTTCGGTCCTTCACCGATCTGCTGCGCGGGGGCAGCTTGCCCGCCGATTTCCTGCGCGGTCACCCAGCGCGTCTGCGCGGCGATGCCGGCGGTCCCCACAAGGAGGGCTGCCAGGAGAAGGGACCGAACCGGGCGGATGAACCTCTTCACAGTAGCAAACTCACCAGCTGCTTACGCTGCCGCGCTGCGTTTTCGACGCGCGTACCCCGCCAGCGCGGCCACGCCGCTGCCCAGCAACAGGATGGTCGCGGGCTCGGGCACCGGGACGGGCTCGGGCGTCAGCTCGGCCATGAGCTGTGCGAACGTGTAGACGGGCGGCTGCACGGTCGGGTTGAACGAGCTGTCGAACCCGCTCCAGGCGAACCCCTCCACCGATCCATTCGCAGGAACGTAGGCACCGGCGCTCTCCATCGCGCCGGCCCAGGCATTGCCGGCCAGGTGGTAGTAGGCCCAGAAGGCCGCCGCGTCGCAGAAGCAGTCTTCCGCGGGACAGCCGGTGTTGTTGATCTTGCACAGCGCGGGGCCAAATGCGGTCTCAGACGTGACGACCGTCAGCTTTGCGGCCGAGAGCACCTCGAGCGCGGTGGCGCCGGCCGGCACCGTGACGATCTCCTTATGCGACGTGCCGTCCGCGAATGTGACGACGAGGCCGACCTGCTTGGTGGCATCGGTCTGCGCGAACGCTGCGCCGGCAGACAGGGAAACAAGGATCAACAGCAGAACAAGCGTGACAAGGTTGCGGTGGGACATGAAACGATCTCTCCTAAAATGATATGGGTCGGACCTTGCCCGGCTGACCCGCTCAGTGAGCCAGGAGCACGGGCAGGTAGATCGACTTGCAGACGGGCCCTCCGCTGATCAGCGGGGCCAAAGCGGTCAGGGCGTCCGCGGTTGCCATCACGCGGACCTCCTCCTGGCCGGGCAGATTGATATAGATGAAAGCCCCGGAAGGCTCCTGGAAGGCCAGGAGCGCCTCCAGTGCGCTGACGCCCCCTTTGAGATACGGCGCGGCCTGCGGATCGTGGCCGGCCGCCAACAGCCCCCCGACCGCGAGTGCAGTCGAGTTAGAGTTTGCCGGCCCCGGAGTCGCCCCCGTATTCCAGTCGCCCTCCGGCAACTGGATCTCGGCCAACCAGTCGCCTGCCCTGGCGTACGCGTCCGGCGCCTGGACCTGGGCCACGCCGCTGATGATCTGGAGCACGCGGCCCGTGGTGTCCACGTCGCTCTGCGTGCCGCCGAGTGCCCAGAACCAGCCGCCGTCGTCGAGCTGCGCGTCCAGCAGCGCATCGTAGGCGCCCTGCGGCGGGGTCACGCCACTGCGCAGGAGTCCCTCGACGGCCAACGCGTGCCTGAAGAGGAAGTTGGGATGATAGAGGCCGGTGGCAGGATCGTAGAAATCCTGGATCAGCTGGACCAGGTCCACACCGCCGAAGTTGCGCGGGTTCCCACCGGCTAACGCGACCGCGCGGGCCACCTTGCCGGCCTGCCCGGGGTCTGCCTCAACAAAGTTGGGCACGGCGACTGCGGCAAGTGCGTCGAGCGGGTTCTTGCCCGCCGGGGTGGTCCAACGCGGGCCGGTGAGGTCCTCGCCGAACAGCGCCAGGGCATAGACCACATCGGCCGTGACGGCCGGGCTGGTCTGGGTCGTGAACCCGAAGCCGCCGTCCGCCTTCTGCTCCCGATCGAGCCACTGGATGGCACGGCATGCGGCGCTTTCTACATCTCCGCCCGCCTGCGCAGGAACGAAACCGCCGGACAGGAGAAAGACCGCCAGGATGGCCGCCAGTGCGGCCTTGTGTAGGTTGGTAATCACGGTGCAGTAACCCCGAATGTTTCGAGGGCAATCGGGGGCTCGTTTAAATGAAAACCCCCTGCCCGAAATCGGCAAGGGGAGCGATCTGAGCCGGCGGTGCCATCTACCTGCACGCACTTCGCCGGTTCCCACTCCCTTTACCACGAAGGTCGTCGAGAACGAAGTGGAGGCGGGTTTTCTGGCTCGCCCTGGCATTTAGGGCTTACAGTTGCGGGACAGCTCCGGCATTGCACCGGCTTACCCCGGGTCTCCACGACATCTATTCGATTCTTACGGAATGGAGAGTATCACACGGCACGGGTGGTGTCAAATGACCTAAATCATAATGGAGTGCGATTACTGTAATCCAGACGCCTAGTCCCGGGGGGAGAAACCTGTTATAATCGCCCTTGAGGTAACGGGTCGAACTCGTCGCGTTTGAACCATCGAGTCTGCCCGCTTGGAGGTTGTCTATCGTGAATGCCAATTGGCGCAAGAACGGCATGGTCTACGTCCTGATCGTCGTCGCAGTGGCCGTTCTATTCTACAGTGCCTCACAATCGGCGGACCGGCCGCCGGAGAAAGGGCTGACCGATGTCGCGGCCCTGATCCGGAGCGGCGAGGTCGGCCGGATTGTGGTTGACGGGGATAAGCTCACCGTCCAACTGGACGACAAGTCGGTGTTTGTGTCGAACAAGGAAGAGGGCGTCAACCTGACGACCTCGTTGACGCGCCTGGGCGTGACGCCGGAAGAACTCTCGAAGGTCGAGCTGAAGGTCGCCCCGCCCAGCAACATGTCGGGCTGGTTCACCGTCCTGGGCACGATTCTGCCCCTGTTGCTGATCGGCGGCCTGTTCATCATGATCCTCCGCCAGGCGCAGGGCTCGAATAACCAGGCGATGTCCTTCGGGAAGAGCCGGGCGCGCGTCTTCACGGGCGACAAGCCGACCGTCACGTTCGCGGACGTGGCCGGCGCGGAGGAGTCGAAGCG
>JAXGQB010000012.1:0-249841 GCA_040766655.1 Anaerolineae bacterium | reverse complement strand
CTCAGGATGCTCGATCCCCAGTCCCCAGTCCCCGATCCCCGGTCCCCGCCTCAGGGCGAATCGCGCCGGGTGGCGGATGCCAGGTCGGTGACCTCAACCGCGCCGATTTCCTCCGTCGTGTGATTCAACAGACACGCGGCAAAGTCGACGAATGCGTTGACGTCCGCAAAGTTCGACGCGATGCCCACCGACACGCGCACCGCGCTTACCTCACGGCCGAAGCGGTCGTGCATCTCCTGACGCAACTCCTGGAACGAGAGCGGTTTCTCCAGCGCGAAGAAGGTGCGCATGATGTCCGGACCCAGCCCGTGCGCCACTTCGCCCGCGCCGGGGTTGCAGAAGCAACCGGTGCGGATGGAAATGCGCTCGTGATTCGCCAGTTCCTCGATCCGCCGGTCATCCACCGCCTGGCCATCCCGATCATAGAACGTCATCGTGACCGTGCCGCCGCGGGCGGTCAGGTCGCGCGGTCCGTGAATCTTGACCAGCGGCCGGCCGGAGTCGTGCCTGAGGGCCGTCAGCGCGTCGATCAGCCAGCCGGTCAGGCACGTGACGCGCTCGTGGATCAGGTCCATCCCCACGGATTGCAGATGGCGCAAGCCCATCTCGATCGCCGGGATGTTGAGATAGTTGACCGTGCCGTCCTCGAAGCCCGCCTCGTCCGGCGCCAGGAAGTAGCCGTCGCCCTGCACCGACGAGATCGTGATCGTGCCCCCCGCATACCACGGCCGCCGCAGCTTGGCCAGTGCCCGCTTGCGCGCCAGCAGGCACCCCGCGCCGGCCGGGTAGCCGAACATCTTGTAGAACGACAGGGGCACGAAGTCCGGCATCCAGCGCGCCAGGTCCAGCCGGTTGGTCGGTGCGAACGCCGCCGCATCCACCAGCACATCCCAGCCCAGCGCCTGCGCCTTCCCGATCAGTTCGAGCGGGTGCTGCGCGCCCGAGAAGTTGGACTGCGCGGGAAACGCGAAGAGGTTCGCGGCACCCCCGTCGATCCGCTGCAGCGCCGCGTCCAGCCGGTCCATGTCGATGCGCAGCTCCGGCGCAACGACCGGCACATACGTGAAGTGGGCGCCTTTGTGCCGCGCAAACTCCCGGATGCCGTTCACCGAGTTGTGGTTGTCGAAGGTCAGCACGTAGCGGCTGCGCGCCGAGAACGGGTAGGCTTCGCCCACCAGCTTGAGCGCGTTGCTGGCATTTGCGGTGAAGATCGCAGTGTACTCGCCCGGCGGCGCGTTGAAATACTCCAGGACATACTCCCGGGCCTGTTCGATCAGGTGAGTCATCGCCTGCGAGGTGGGGTTATTCGAGTGTGGGTTCCCGAACACGTTGCGCGCCAGCATCTCCATGTGGCTGCGCAGCTGGCTCTCCGCGTAGAGGCCACCGCCCGTGTAATCCAGGTAGATCTGGCCGGTTTCGTCCAGGCGCGCGTAGTCGCTCGCCCGCAGCGCGTCGAGCGCACTCGTTGCCGCGTAGCGCGGGCAGGTGCTCAGAAACCGCGCCAGGGCCGGCTCGCTCACCTTGCTCTCAGGTTCAGTGTGGATCATGGCGATGCATCCTTCTTCCGCCCATCCGGGTCTCCGGGCTGGGTACTTGCCGGCTTGCCGCAGTATCACGCCTCGAAATCGTACTCGTCGGCATCGCACACCGGGCGGTAGCCGATGCGCTGATAAATGCTATTGGACGTCGGGTTGGCGAGATCGGTGTACAGGGTGCAGAACTCCCAGCCCGCGTCGAGCAACTGCTGGCTCAGTGCGGCAACACACGCGGACGCGTAGCCCCGCCCGCGCAGTTGGGGCGGCGTGTATACCAGGCTTACCGCGATGCCGCGGCTCGAATTCCGGCTCCTGGCGGCCATGGCAACCGGCTGCCCCTCGTGTTCCCAGAAGAACACGCCGCCCCCGTCCAGGTACCGCCGCGCGACGGCCTTCGGTCCAGCTGACATGCCGGTGGAAACGCCGGCATCGCGGCAGAATCCTTCGATCCACCCGGCCAGGAGATCAAGCTCTTCATCGCGCGCCGGCCGTAAGTGCCCCGGCACATTTGTCGGGGGATTCACCTGGCGCAGCTCGTAGATGCGCTCATTCATGACCCGCTTGAACGTCCGCCCCGTCCGCTCGGACCAGGCGCTTGCGAACGCGAGCGCAGTGTCAGAGTGTCCGGTCACCCCGGCGATGGACCCCGCGTTTTCGTCCGCCGCGGTTTCCGCCGTGAACGCGATGAGGTCGTCCAGGATCAGGTTCAGAGGACGAGGGTCCGTGCCCAGCGCGCTGTATACGATGACGCGGAACGGCGGGGTGCGCACCGCGGCCGCCACCATGCCCCGGTCATCGGTGACGGTGGCGAGGTACGGCGTGGTTCGGTAGTGGTCTGGATCTTCGGCGACGCGGCCGGCAACGCCGACGATCAGGCTGTTGGCGGCTTCGTTCAGTTCCAGTGGCTGCCGAGCCACTGCCAGGAAGTCCCGCGCGTCACGGTAACGCTTCAAAACCATCTGATCCTCGCCCCCCTCGCTCCGCACCATCCATCAGCCTCGCCGCATCCGGCCAGCCGTATGCCACCTCGAGGAGGCTGGTGCTGCCGATCGTGATGGACTTCTCCCCCGGCAGAAGCTGTCCGTCCAACGCCTCGTAGAAGGCGCGTGCGCGCCAGTTGTCTTTCAGCACCCAAAGCAGCAGCGACTTGCCGCCGCGATCCATCACCCACTTTGCTGAGGCCGCAACCAGCCGCCGGCCGATGCCGCGACCACGACATTCCTGCAGCAGGTAGATTCCCCAGATCTCGTGGTCATAACCGATCACCCCATCGCGTTCCGGGCCACCGGCGGCGAATCCGACAAGGCGCCTCTCCGTGTCGCCAAGGCCGCCACGAGGGGTGCTGCCTGCGGCAGCTTCTGCCACGAAGGTGAACTCCGCCTCCGATTGCCGGGCGAGCCTTTCCTGCCAGCGCTCCGTTCGGGATGCGGGCGTCAACGCGTCCAGGTAGCTGGCGGGCAGTATCTCACGGTACGCGGTCTGCCACGCGGTGATGTGCACGTACGCGAGTCCTTCGGCGTCGCCCTCCCGGGCTTCCCGAAGCATGACCTGATCCGGCAGTTGTCCGCTCATGGCCGTCCCCGGTTGGTGGCCACATTTGTGACCACGGTCAACTTTGCGGAGATTTGTGTGCTTCCACCTCGGCCAGCATTTCGACCACGCTGGCCCGGCCCTTCTCGGTATCCGCGCCCATCATCCTGGCAAGCTCGGCGATGCGGTGATCGTCGGCCAGGCGCGTCACCGCGGTCGTGGTGCGGCCGGCAGCCACCCCCTTGGTCACGTGGTAGTGCAGGTCGGCATACGCGGCCAGCTGCGGGAGATGCGTGATGCAGAGCACCTGGTGGCTCGGCACGCGGCCGGACGCGGGCCGGTCGCCGCCGTCCACCGTCAGGCTCCACAGCTTGAATCCGACCGTGCCGCCGACGCGGCCGCCGATGCCCTGGTCGATCTCGTCGAAGATGAGCGTCGGCGTCTCGTCTGCCCGGCCGAGCACCGTCTTGAGCGCCAGCATCAGCCGAGAGGTCTCGCCGCCGGAGGCCACCCTGGCCAACGGGCGGAGCGGCTCGCCCGGGTTGGCGGAGACCAGGAACGCGACGGTGTCCAGTCCCTGCGCGTCGAACGCGTAGCGGCCGGCCTCGAGTCCGCAGAGGGCCGCGCCCGCATCGTCCACGGTAGCGCCCGTCGCATCGGGCGTCCATTGGATGCTCACCGCGAACCGAGCGTGCGCCATCTGCAGGTCGTCCAGTTCCGCCTCGATCGCGCGGGCCATGCGTTCGCCCGCCGCGCGCCGCGCAGCCGAGAGCTCCGCGCCGCGGCGCCCCAGTTCGGCGAGTAACTGCGCCTCTTCGCGCTCCAGTTCGCCGATCCGTTCCTCCGCATGCGAGATGGTTTCGAGCTCTGCGGCCGCGCGTTTCGCGTAGGCGAGGACCTCGTCGATCGAATCGCCGTACTTGCGCTGC
Organism: Anaerolineae bacterium; assembly: GCA_040766655.1. Classification (GTDB taxonomy): domain Bacteria; phylum Chloroflexota; class Anaerolineae; order CG2-30-64-16; family CG2-30-64-16; genus JALOOB01. Next base: position 245,847 of record JAXGQB010000012.1, on the reverse strand, counting down.
AGCGAGTGGAGCAGATGAAACCGCTCTTCGACCTGTTGCAGCCGCGCCGGATTGAACTCGATGGCATCGCGGTAGTGCGACAGCTCGCGCGCGATGTCGTCGAGCAGCGCGTTGGCTTCGCCCAGCTGGTCCAACAGGGGCGCGGCCGTCGGGTCGATGCGCGCGAGGCGCGCCAGCGCCTGCTGGGCCGACCCGAGCGCATCCAGCGCGCCGGGCTGCCCGTCGTCCGCGCCCGACAGCAGGACGCCCGCCTCTCCGCTGAGCTCGGTCAGTTGTTCGGCGTTGGCCAGCCGGCGCCGCTCGGCATCGAGCTCTTCCTCCTCGCCCGGCTTGAGGCCTGCGGATCCGATTTCCTCCACCTGGTAGGCGAGGAGATCGATGCGCCGCGCCCGCTCCCGTTCGTCCTGGCGCAGCCCGGCCAGATCGCGGCGCACGCGGCGCACGCGTTGCGCCAGTTCGCTGGCAGCGGCGGCCGCCTCGCCCAGTCCCGCGTAGCGATCCAGCAAGCCGGCGTGTTCGCGTTCGTGTAGCAGGGAGAGGTGCTCTCCCTGCCCGTGTACATCGACCAGCAGGCCCGCCAGCTCGCCCAGCAGCGCCGTGGTGACGGAGCGGCCGTTGATGCGCGCGACGGAGCGACCGTTGGCCCGCACCTCCCGCGCCACGATCATCTCGTCCCCGTGGTCGCCGTCCAGGCCGTGCTCGGCCAGCAGCGGGGCCACTTTGGTAGCCACGTGCGGCGCGAGGTGGAAGGTGCCCTCGATCTCGGTACGCGCCGCGCCCCCGCGCACCACGTCCTGGGACGCCCTGTCGCCGAGCAGCAGGTTCACCGCGTCGATGATGATCGATTTGCCCGCGCCCGTCTCGCCCGTGAGGACGTTGAAGCCTGGGCCGAAGGCGAGGTCCAGCCGATCGATGATGGCCAGGTCGCGGATTCTGAGTTCGGTGAGCATGGGCGGACGCTCTCTAGATCAGGCGTGCGTAAAGCGTGCTGGCTGCCAGTGCGGCAAACAGCATCACGGGCAGGCGCAGGAACATGGCGGGGAAGCCGGCCAGGAACAAGCCGGCGATGAGCACGCCGGCGACGAACGCGATCGTCGCGGCCACCTTCATCCCCCGTGCCCGGCGTCTTCGCAAGGCCCGGCGGATCACCTCGGCCACTGCGCCGCCGGCAGCCGATCCGACGAAGAATGCCAGGAGGAAGCTGAAGAAGCCCACCAGGCCGAGGAAAAGGTAGGCGAGGGCGCCCAGTCCTGCGCCCATGACCAATGCGACGGCAGCGCCGATGTATAGATCGTAGCCCTCGGCGTTGTAGTACTTTGCCTGCTGCGAGCGCACGCATTCGGGACAGCGTTTGCCGACCGGCGTCTGGATGGCACATTGGGTGCAGATCGGCTTGTTGCAGCGGTTGCACCGCAGCACCGTCTCGCGGTCAGGATGATTGGCGCAATGAAGTATCTCTGGGCCTGCCTCGGTCACGATTTCTGCCTTTCTTGCCCCGTCACCCGCGCCAGCGCAGCCGATCCATCAGGGTCCGGTAGAAGTAGTCGCGATCCTGCACGTGCATGAAATGACACACGTCCTGGCTGGCACGGACCTCGACGCGGTCGCCCTCGGCGAGGGCGATCTCGAACTGCCCGTCCACGGTCAGCATCGGGGCGTAGTCTGCGTGTGCCTCCAGTCCGACGGTTGCGCCCTGCGCCAGCACGACGGGGCGATCGAGGCTGAGGTGCGCGCAGATCGGCAGCACGAGGATGTTCTTGAGCTCCGGCGGCAGGATAGGTCCGCCGGCTGCCAGCGCATAGCCGGTGCAGCCGGTGGGCGTCGAGACGATCACGCCGTCCGCGCGGTAGGTGGTCAGATAGCTTTGGTCGACGTAGGTCTCGATGGTCACGATGCGCGCCAGGCTGCCGCGGCTGATGACGACGTCGTTGATGGCCAGGTAGGCATGGTTGACCGGCGGCAGGCCGCCGCGCGCGACGGCCACGTCGAGGAGCATGCGCTCCTCGAGCCAGTACTCGCCCGCCAGGATCTGCTCGAAGGGGCGCTCCCAGTCATCGGGCGCGATCTCGGCCAGGAAGCTGACACGGCCGAGCTTGACGCCGACGAGCGGCACCCTGGCGGGGCTGCCCAGGCGTGCGGCCCGTAGCATGGTGCCGTCGCCGCCGAGCGTCACGAGCAGGTCGAGTCCTTCGATGTGAGCGAGGGCCTCCGGCTCATCCCACGCATCGCCGATCCAGGCTGTGCAGCCACAGCCACGCAGGTACGCCGCCATGCGATCCGCCAGTGGGCCGCTTTCCGGCTTCATGGGGTGACGCAACAGGCCGAAATGCTTCGGTGGTGTGTTGATCGACATGTCTGGCCCTATCCTGCTCAGCCCAACCGGGTGCGAAGCCAGGGAGCGACGTCAGGGAGGCCTAGGCGGGCCTGCTCCCCGGTCGCCATCTCGCGGACGATCACCACGTTATCGGCCAACTCCTGATCGCCCAGGATCACCGTGTAGGCCACGCCCGCCTTGTCTGCCCCCTTGAGCTGCGATTTCAGGCTCCGGCCTCCGAAGCCGTACAGCGCGCCGATGCCGGCGGCCCGCAGATCGCGCACCAGGGTGATGGCTGCCACGCGGGCGGGCTCTCCCAGGGGCGACACCTGCACGCGCGGCGCGGGCAGCGGCGGCGGTTGGACGCCCTGCTGCCGCAGGCTGGCAATGACGCGCTCGATGCCCATGCCGAAGCCGATGCCCGGCGTGGGCGGCCCGCCCAGCTCTTCGATCAGGCGGTCGTAGCGCCCACCGCCGCAGACGGCCGCCTGCGCGCCGATGCCCTCAGCCCAGACCTCGAACACGGTCTTGGTGTAATAGTCGAGCCCGCGCACCAGGCGGAAGTTGATGCTGTGCTGCATGCCGGCTGCGTCCAGGTAGGTGCGCAGCGTGGCCAGGTGCGTCGCGCACTCCTCGCACAGGTAATCCGCGCTGTGCGGCGCCGCGTCGAGCAGCGGCTGGGCGGCCTCTTCCTTCGAGTCCAGCAGGCGCAGCGGATTGATCGTCAAGCGGCGCCGGTCGACATCGTTGAGCCGGTCCTCGTACTGGGCGAAGTAGGCTACCAGTGCCTGCCGGTAGGCCGGACGGCACACCGGGCACCCGGTGGAGTTGAGCTGCAGGTGCAGGCCCCGATAGCCGAGCCGCGTCAGGAGCGTCCACGCGACCGACATGACCTCCAGGTCGACCGCCGGGTCCATCTCGCCGAGCACCTCGACGTTGAACTGGTGGTGCTGGCGGAAGCGGCCGGCCTGCGGCCGTTCATAGCGGAAGATCGGGCCCATGGAGTAGAGCTTCACCGGCTGGGGCCAGACGTGCATGCCGTGCTCGATGTACGCGCGCATGACGCCGGCGGTCCACTCGGGGCGCAGCGTCACCTCCGCGCCGCCCTTATCCTGGAAGGAGTACATCTCCTTGTCCACGATGTCGGTGCCTTCGCCCACGCCGCGGACGTAGAGGCCGGTCTCTTCGAAGATCGGGGTGTCGATCTGTTGAAAGCCAAACAGCCCGGCGACCTGGTGCATTGCTTCTGTGACGTAGCGCCAATAGGGTCGATCTGCGGGCAGGATGTCCTGTGTGCCGCGCGGTGCCTGATACACACTTGCCTCCAAGTAAGGGCCGGCGTGTCGGCCCTGATTCTTGTCCCCGAGTAGGGGCCGACCTGCGTGTCGGCCCGCCGACCTGCGTGTCGGCCCGCCGACCTGCGTGTCGGCCCGCCGACCTGTGTGTCGGCCTTGATTCCGCACCCGTGCAGGCGCGGCAATGGGCGGATTATAGCGCATTCAGGGGTGCTTGTCTAAGCGGGCGAGCAGAAGCGGGCGAGCCTGCGTTCTTATGGACGCGGGGGGTGGACGCCCAGGTATTGGTGCAGGAAGGGGTAGGTCTCGCCGAGGAGCTCATAGGTCTCCCAGCCCGGCGACGCGGCCGCGGCGAAGATGGCCGCGCCCAGGATGTAGGGGTCCTGTTGCAGGTGTGCATCGTACCAGGCCAGTTGTTCGATGTAGTTGCCGGGCGTGTCGCTGCCCATGCCGATCCCGTCCCAGTAGGAGGCGAAATCCTGCCAGCCGAAGCCGTCGGGTCCCGGTCGATTTGTCACCAGGCCGTCGATGCCGACCTCGGTCAGCAGGATGGGGAGGAGCAGTTGGTTGGGCGCCAGGTAGCCGCGGTAGACCTTGCGGTAGCGCAGCGTGAGCCAGCCCTCTTCCTCGGGGTTGACCGCCCAGCCCAGCGGATCCTGCGGCGTGCCGAATTGCATCGTCGGCGCGGAATACTCGTGCAGGCCCAGATAGCCCTTGTGCTTGATCGCGGCTTCCAGGGCCGGGCGGAACTGGGGCCACCACTCGAGCGGCGGCATGCCCGCGCTGAAGTTGCCGACGCACGATCGGATGCCTGCGTTGGCGAACAGCTCCACGCGGTGGGCTTCGAACTCGGCCAGGCGGCTCATCTGCTCGGGGTTGCCCGGCGCGGGCTCGTTGAACGACTCCCACGCGTCGATGGCGGCCATGCGCCGCGGCTCGGTGGCGATGGGGAGCAGCAGGTCGGCAAACGCCCGTGCCGCGGCTCGCGGATCGGTCATGCTGCCCAGGTCGACCTGGGGCACGTCCATGCGGCCCACCAGGATCGTGTTGGGCGAGATGGCCTTGATCTCCGCCACGAAGTTCGGGTCATACTCCAGCGTCTTGACCAGCGCGACATTGCCGGTGCGCAGAAGGTCGAAGATGCGCGGGTCGTTGCGCGTGATGAAGAGGCCGAGCTTCGAGGGCGGGCCGGGCGGGAACGGCGTCGCAGTAGGCGTCGGCGTGGGCGTGGGCGGCGAGGTGGGAGTAGCCACCGGCGTGGCGGATGCCGTGGGACTTGCCGTGGCGGTGGCCAGCGGGCTGACCGGTGCGGTGGCCGTCGGCAGCGGCGAATTTGGCGCCGTGGGCGGCGCGGTGCCCGTGGCCGGCCTCGTCGCCGGCCGCGGGGTCCGGGTGGGCGTCGGTGTGGGCGCCGGCGTACGTGACCTGCAGCCCGCGAGCGCGGTCAGTGCGCCTGCGCTGGCGAGCGCCCGTATGAAGGCGCGGCGACTCAGCCGCCGGTCACGTTTGGGAGCGTTGCCTGTCGTCATGGGGCTGTGGTTACGGGATCCCGAGGCCCTGGTCTTTGGGCAGGATCACGATCGGCGCCCCCTTCGGGTTCCAGCCGGTGAACCATGCCGCATCTTCGGGCGTCAGGCGAATGCACCCCTTCGAGGCAGGGTACACCCCCAGCGCGTCCACGTCCTCGTACACCTTCTGGCCGTCGACGAGCGTGTAGGGGGTGCCGTGGATCAGGATGTTGCCCGCGTCCTGGAAGAGATACCAGCCCTCGTCTGCGTAGACGCCCGACGCGTGAAAGGTGCCCCAGTATTCGCCCACCAGGCCGTACCAGGCCAGCGTGCGGTAGCCGCGCGTTTCATCGCCCGTGCTGATGGGCATGACGCGCGGCGCGGCCTCAGGATCCCACACCGTCATGCTCTGGCTGAGGAGGTCGATCACCACGAACCGGCGGGCCATGTCCATGCCGTACCGTTCGACGACCTGCACGAGGCGCGGCGTGAGCGCGTCGGGGGTCGCCGGGGACGCAGGCATGGGCGTCATCGTTGGAAGCGGCTGGGCCGTTGCGGTGGGCAGGGCGATGCTCAGATCGATGGGCACGAGGGTCGGGGTGGCCGTCTGCGGACGTGGGGTGCGCGTGGGCGTCACCGTCGCAGCCACACCGGCAGCCGGCCGCAGGCCGGCCCGGCGCAGCCAGGGCGCGCCCCAGGCGGCCCACGCCGTACCGGCCAGGGCAACCAGGATGACGGTTGCGACGATCAGGATCATCGCAAACCGTTGCGGGTGCGATTTATGAAATCGGTTATCTGGGGTCATCATGCGGCAGGGAGCGCTCAGGCTGCCCTGTGTTGCTCGAATGCCCTCATGGCGGCCTCGAGGTCTTCCTGGCGCACGGCTACGGTCAGGTCCCCGCGCGTCCGCTCGAGCACGCCTCGCAGCATGTCGGTCGTGCGTCGCAGGCCGCCGGTCAGCGCGTCCGGGAAGTCCATGGTGACGAGCTGAATGTAGATGTCATCCATGGCCGCCAGGTAAGGCTCGGCCTCGCGGGTGCGCCCGAGGCGGATGAGATCGAGCGCGAAGCGGCGCAGCTCACTCGCTGCCTCCGCGAGCCCGTTCAGGTATGCGGGCGCGGGCGTCTCGAGCTCCTCCGGCGTGGGGAGCGGCTGGTCGCGCACGATGGCATAGAGCACGTGCGCCTCGACCAGTTCCTTGAGCGCGTCCTGGGTGTAGCCGGCGCCGTAGAGATCGTGGTATTGGGCCAGGTCGGCCGACATGACCCGGGCCGCCTCGCGCGCTGTCTGCAGCAGGCCTTCGGCCTCGGCCCACTCATGGCGGTGAATCGCCCGGATGCTGAGCGCACAATAGCGGATCAGCTCGCGGCTGCGGTTCAGGGTGACATCCCGGACCGCGTTCTTGGCCGTGAATTCGGCCCGAATGGATTCGATTATGGGAGAAAGTTCAAGCATAGTTTTTTATTATAGCTGGAACGGGTCGAAGGCACAACTCGAAGGCCTTTTGGTGATGAAGGGCAAATATGCTATGATGGCACGACTTCATCGTGTCGCTTTAGCAGAACGATGATACCGGCGGCGCGAGGCGTTCGTCCGCGCCGCGCATGACTGAGGTATACGAGAGCATGGATTTTCTTTCCCCTGAACTGCTCAATCAGCTCGGTGTCGCACTCGAGCTGATCGTCGCGCTCGTCGTGGGGCTGACCGTTGCGTTTTGGATCGCGATGGTGGTGTGGGTCTTTCGGGACATCCGCCTGCGTACCCGCGATTTCTTTGCCTGGATCCTGGCCGCGCTGCTGGCGCTTGCTTTGGGCCCCATCGGCGTCATATTGTACCTGTTTCTGCGGCCTAAGGAAACCCTCGCCGAGGTCTACGACCGCCAGCTGGAGGAAGAGGCGCTGCTGCGGGACATCTCCACTCGCCGCGCTTGCCCCCAATGCCAGGCAGTCACGGAGGCCGATTGGCTGGTGTGCCCCCACTGTCGCACCGAGTTGCGCCGCGTCTGCAGCAGCTGTGACAAGCCGCTGGACCTGAACTGGGTGGTCTGCCCGTACTGCGCGACGCCCACCGGCCAACCGGCCGCGCTGCGCGACAGCCGTCCCCCGGCCCCGGCGACGCAGGTCCCGCCTGCGCCGGTCCAGTCGGTCCCCGCGGAAGCAGCGATCGGTTCGTCAGACGCTTCCTGATCGCAACAACAACCCCGCCCCGGCACTGCCAGGGCGGGGTCTTCATTTAAAGGACTGCGAGGCGCGGCGTCAATCGCCGAACGCACGGCCCTCGCTGATGCGCGCTGCGAGCGCCGCCGCAACCGCCTCGGCCGTTCCCGAGATGCGCTGCACGCTGGCGCCTGCCGCAACCAGCTGCTGCTCGACCTCTGCGCCGACCTCGTCCTGCTTCGCGATGATCGTGACTGCGCTGGCCGACTGCGCTTCCGCCGCGCTGAAGCCGAACGCGGGCGTGAATGCGAGCAGGTAGTCCTGCGCCAGGAGCAGGTTTGCGCGGGTCGCGGGCAGATCCACCGGCCCGAAGAGGACATAGTGCTCCAGCGGCTTATCGGCCGCAGGTGCAACGAGATCGGCCGTGGCCTGGTCCGTCCCGTTCACGGTCAGCGGCCCGCTGACCACCTGCGTGCCCGGGATCGAGACCCGATAGACCCCCGCGGCCAGGTCCGCGAACCGGTAGGTCTCGTCCTCGGCCACCGTCTGCCGGGCAACCTCGGTCGTCTCCTTGAGCAGCGCCACCTCACGGCCCGCGCCGTTTTGCACCTTTCCCGAGATGGCGCTTTGTTTCAGGACCAGCGTCAGGTTGAGCTGGACCTGGTCCCGTCCGTTGACCTGCGTGGCCGTGGAGCGAAAGTCGGTGCCCTCGACGCCGATGACGTACTCCCCCGCGCCCAGCCCCTCGAACCGGTACGCCTCGTCCGCGCCGAGCGACTGCCGCGCCACTTCCGTCCCGCCGCGGGTCAGCACCGCGGTGCGCCCCGCGGCGTTGTGGATCACACCGTAGATGACGCTGTCGGTGTAGACCTGCGTTGCGGCCTGCGTCTTGACGAAGGTGACGTGGAACGAGTGATGGAACAGGGTGTTTCCGCTGCCCTCGTCCGGATGCCCGGTGTGCATGCCGGTCACGCGATCCGAGGGAAGATCCTGTCCGCTAAGCCCCAGGCATTCGACCGCGCAGACCTGCCACTTCCACATGGGGAAGTTCGTGCCCGGCTCGTTCGCCGGCTTGTCGACCGTCACGATCTGCTCGCCGCCGTCCCAGGTGACGCGCAGCCGCGCGCCCTGCACGCGGCCGCCGTACGGCTCGCCGCCCAGCGTGGGATCGAAGACGTCGAGGTAGATGTGGTGGTTGCCGCCGTTCTCCTCCGGCGTCAGGTGATGAACCTTCACGGCCTGCCAGTAGAGCGTGCCGGGGGCAACGTCGGCCGTGTGAATCTGAACGCCGTAACTGGTGGCATCGTTGATCACATCGCGCGGCGCGAGCTGCGCGGTGGACTCAGCTCTCAACCCTCGCGCGGGCTGTCCCTTGAACCTGCCCCACAGCCGACTGCACAAGGTCTCTCGTTCGCCAGTATCCATCGCCTTAGCCCTCCGCGAATAGCTGCTCGAGCGCGGACGCGATCGAGTATGCGTCGCCCGACAACCTTGCCACCTGGCACCCTGCGCCGGCCAGGACCGTCTCCGCATTTGCAGGCACGCGTTCGCCGACGATCGTCACGCGTTCGGCCGAACTTGCCTCCGCCAGGCTGAAGCCGCCCGCCACATCTCCAGTGAGGTAGTGGCTCGCCAGCCCCAGGATGAGTTTCGCCTCGGCGTACCCCGCCTCAGAAGGCGCGGGCGGCTGCCCGAAGAGCAGGTAGTGGGCGATCACCTTGGCCGCCTCGGCAGGCATCGTCACGTCGCGCACCACCGTCGCATCGTCCGTGACCTCGATGCCGGTCAGGATCGGCTCGCCGTCGCCGACCGCGAGCGCATAGACGCCCGCAGCAAGGCCGGAGAACTTGAACGTCCCCGTGCTGTCTGCCGTCATGCTGGAGACCTCGGCCCCATCCTTCAGCAGCCGCACCAGGACGTGGGGCCGCGGCGCGCCGTTGGCGGTGAGCACCTTGCCCTGCAGGATCCCCCGGGGGCCCTGGCTGGGCCAGAGCACGTCCGCCACGACCTCGCGCTCGCCGTCCAGGATGATGTTCGTGGCAACCTGCCCCAGCCCGGTCACCTCGACCGAGTAGGTGCCGGCAGGAAGGTTGGCGAATCGATAGGAGCCGTCCGCGGCCGTGCGCGTGTCTCCCACGATCACGCCCTCCCGGCGCAGGGTGACGACGCGGTCGGCCTTCGGCTGCCCCTCGCCGTCGGCGACGCGCCCGCGGATGACGCTGCGCTGCCCTGCGGCAATGTCGATCGCAGGTATCGCCAGGCGGTTTTCTCCGGTCAGCGCCAGGTCGGACACCGTCTGGCCGTTCACGCTGAGCCGATAGCGTCCGGGCGGCAGGCCTTCGAAGACGAACGAGCCGTCCGGGGCCAGCGGCGCCTGGCGGGTCCAGTTCCACGGCGCGGGTGCGTAGAGCACGGCCATCATCCCGTCGACCGCGCCGATCACCTTGCCGCTCAGGCGGCTTCGCAGCGTGAACAGCGTCCGGAAGAGGTCACCCTCGGCGATGTTGATCTTGTCGGCAATCACCCCGATCCCTTCGAGAGTCAGCCGGTACGGCCCGGGGGCCACGTTGGGGAAGGCGAACGCGCCGTTGCTCGCCAGGACGGTCTGCCGCGCGGGCGTTCCCGCAGTGAGGGAACCCAGCGTGATCTTCCGGCCGGCCGTGCCGCCGCCGATCACCCCATCGAGCTGCGCGGGCGTGCCCGTCCCCTTCAGCCGGAAGTTGACCTCGTACGTGACGGCCTGGCCCTCCCGCCCCGCGACGTTGGCCGTGTCCAGGCCGCCCGCAGCGTCGGAGGGCCAGTCAGCCTGCACCACCTGCAAGGTGAAGACGCCGGGCGTGTGCAGGAACTCGAAGTAGCCTGCGGGCTTGAATGCATCGCCGCCTGTGACCTTGACGGGGAACTGGGTGCCTGCGGCCGCGCCTTCCCACGACATCTGGACCTTGACGCCGTTCAGCGGCGCGCCCGCGGCATCGCTGACCACGCCGTAGAAGAGGCGGCGGTTGTTGGTCTCCTCCGGGGTGAGCAGTCGCTTGTCGGTCACGGTGTAGCGGTAGCCTGCGGCCGTGCCGGTGGTCAATTTGATGCTCTTGGCCTGCCACCCATCGAGCGCGATGGCGTCCACCGTGATGCCGGGCAGTGCCAGCCGGTAGTTGCCCAGCGGCAGCCCCTCGAACCTGAAGCCGCCGTCCGCGCCGGTCTTCATCTGCGCGACCAACTCGCCGTCCCGGCTCAACGTCGCATCCAGCCCCGGCACTGCGGCGCCTGCAGCGCTCTGGATCGTGCCGGACAGCACGCTGGTGCGTCCGCCGGTCAGCCGGATCTGCACCGGCGTGACCGGACCCTCCACGGCGTTCACCCCGCGCCGCACGATGCCCCAGGGCGGGATGGCCAGGTCGTACGCTCCGCTGGCCAGGTCGGTGAACGAGAACGTGCCGTCCGCGCCCGTGGTGGTCGTGGTGACCACCTGGCCCGAGCGGAGGAGCTGCACCGCCAGGTCCGGCAGCGGCTCGTCAGTGTCCGCGCGGCTGACCTTCCCCACAATCCCGAAGGCACCGCCCCCATCGACGATCTCGCTGGGCAGGGCCTTCAGGGCCGCCACCACGGGTAGTTCTCCGTGCAGGTTGAAGTCCTTGTTCCACCAGTCGGTGTACCACGACTGGCTCTCCCAGCCCGGCGCCACGAAGCCCATCCGGTAGTTGGCGATGAGCCAGTGACACGCGGCGAAATAGTTGCCGGGGCAGTTCTGGCCGTGGATCTGCCGCGTGCCCTGCATGTATTCGGCGATCTGCACAGTTCGCTCGCGATGCAGGTCCGGCGTATTGCGGGGATAGCGGCGATCCTCGCGCCAGCCGACCACGGGGCCGCCCTCGGTGCTGATGAGCGGCACGGGGAACCCGAGCGCGGCACGGGCCAGTTGATCGACCAGTTGGAAGGAGAGGAAGCAGGAGGCATCGTCCTCCAGCGTGTCGCCCGGGTTCTTGTCCGACGCACGCCATGCGTTGATCTGGTCCCGCGCGATGCCTTCCCACGCCCAGGGTCCCAACCGGTCGTATTCCTCCTGGCTGACCGGCTGGCCCTCCTGGTTCACCGGGTCGTACGGGTAGTCCAGCGGGTGGTTGAGCGTGTAGTTGTGGACCGCGATCCAGGCGCCCTTTTCGAACAGGTCCTTCCGGCCACGGGCAACGATGCCCGCGACGGGGTCCACGCGCGTCCCGACCGCCATCGCGGGCAGCGCGGGCAGGCCGCCGAGGGCGAGCACCTTGTCCGCATCCACGATGAAGTTGTCGATCACGATGTCGAGCCAGTTGGGCGGAACCTGTCCGCCCTTCCACTCCACGGCGAGATCGGGCTCGTTGTTGGTCTCGAAGTAGCGCACGCCTGCGGCCACCAGCCGCCGGATCGTCTCTTCCTCGCGGCCGCCGATCGTGCCGGGATTGGGCTCCGAACGATAGAGGCGCACGACGGGCATGATGTCGGCCGCCAGCAGGCGTTGGGACACCTCGAGCGAGGAGCCTCCGCCATCGTCGAGCACCTTGACCCACTTGATCTTCATCGCCTGCAGCTCATCGAGCCAGAAATCAAGCGATGGGCCGGACGGATGGTAGACCGAGGCCGACCAATGGATGCCGCGCCGGTTGTCAGCCTTCGGGCGGGGGAAATCTTCGATGCGCATCAAGTCCTCCGATCCATTGCGCGCCTGCGGCACGGGGTGCGCGCCGGCAGGTCACGGCTCGCTGGGACGTTGGTGCGATTATAACACAGTCTCCGCTGTAAAAGCAAGTACGTTTTATTGGATAGAGATTGCCAATTCCACGACTTCGTGGCATCATGGGCGCGTCGTAGCGGCCAGGAGCGAACCGATGCATCGATCTCTTTCGCTGATCCTGATCTGCGCCCTGCTGGCGCCGTTGACCCCCGTTCTTCACGCCCAGGCGCCCGGACTCACCATCCCCCAGATACAGGGGCCGGGGCCCGCGTCCCCCTACGATGGACAACAACTCAGCGCACCGCTGGTGGGGTGCGTCACCGGCGTGGCCGCAGAGGGATTCTATCTCCAGGATCCCACGGGCGACGGCGACGCGGCCACGTCGGACGGCATCTACGTCTATCGTTATGGCGGATGGCGCAACCCCCGCCAGCTGAAGCCGGGGGACCTGGTCGAGATCCGGCACTATCGCGTCCAGGAGTTCTATGGCCAGACCGAACTCTCAGGCCTGTCGAACGACAAGGCCAGCACGTACCGGCTCCTCGGATCCTGCACGCTCCCCCCACCCGCGCACATCGAGCCACCCGTCGATCCGCAGGCGGATTTGGAGGTCCAGTACGAGCGCGTCGAAGGGCAGCTCGTCGTGATCGACCTCGATGCATCGGTGGTCGGCCCGACGCAGCGGTACGAATCGCGCTACGAGGCAGGCGATCCGGAGATCACCGTGGCCCAGCGCGGCAGCCCCTACTTCGGCGGGCGACCCTTCGCGGGCGAGCTGCCGGTGGACCGGGGCACGCTCGCACTGTCCGGCGGGCTGGGCTTTGATCTGCCGGTCGCCAACACCTTCGACCGGGTGACGGCCGCCGGCCTCACCGGCGTCCTCACTTACCAGTTCGGCCGCTACGTGCTCCTCGTGACGGACCCCGCGCCCCTGCGGGTGGTCGCCGCTGATGCGGTCGCCGCTGCTGCAGGCGCCGATGCGGTTGCCGCTGATGCGGTTGCCGCTGATGCGGGCGCCGTGCTGACCGCCCTCATCGCGGAGCCGCCCGCGGGAGACGACGAGTGGACCGCGTGCACCTGGAACGCGGAGAACCTCTTCGACGCGGTCGACGACGGGGACGGGGATGTCGGGGATTGGTCGCCCTCCGACCAGCGCGCCTACCGGGCCGCGGTGGACGCGCGGGCGCGGCTGCTGCGGGAGGTGTTAGGCGGGTGCACGGTGGTGGGCCTCCAGGAACTGGAGGGAAAGGACGCGGTCTGGGCCGACGTGGCGCGCGCGTTGGGCCCGACCTACGGCTTCGACTACTGGGAGAGCGCGGACGTGCGCGATCTGTCCGTCGGCCTGCTCTACGACAGCGCGCGGGTCGAGCTGCGCCGGAGCGCGGCCGCGCCCCTGTGCGGGCCGGTCGACTACGGGGTGGATGTGACCGCAGAGCGCGGAGGGCGAGTCTGGCAGAGCGAATGTCCGATCGGCTCGTATCCGCTCTACGACCGGCCACCCTACGTGGCCGACCTGGTGGTGGCCAGCGCGGCCGGCGACCGGCACATCGAGGTGCGTGCGGTTGTCGTGCACCTTAAGTCGAAGCGCGGGGACGAGTCTGTGAACCTGGGACGGAGGATCGAGCAGGCACGTCACGTGCGGTCGCTACTCGACGCGCCGCTTGCCATCGGCCTGGGCGACTTCAACGATGACCTGGGCTCGGAGACGATGCGGGAGATGGCGGGGCTGGTCAACGTCTACGGGCGCCACGCCGCGCCCCTCGAGCGTTATAGTTATGTCTACCAGGGTCGCGCGCAGGCGATGGATCACGTCGTGATGACCGAGGAACTGGACCGCACCGTCGTGCGCGGCGGACCAGTGCACGTGAATGCCGACCGCGGGGAAACCGTGGACCCCACCGATCCGGCGGCGCGCAGCTCAGACCACGACCCCCTCCTCGTGCGCTTCGCCTTCCGCCCGACCGCGGTCAGCGACGTGCTCGTGAGCGCGGCCTGCGGCGCGCTACAGCCACTCCTTCCGCTTGAAGTAGATGACCAGTCCGGCGGTGACGAGGACCATCAGTAAGACGGCCCACAGGCTGCCGATGGGCCAGCGCAATTCTGGCATGTGGACGAAGTTCATGCCGTAGAAGCCGGTGATCAGGCTGGCGGCCATCAGGACGATCGAGGCGATCGTCAGCACCTTGACGATTTCGTTCAGGTGGTTGGACTGCAGCGACAGATAGGAGTCCAAGTAATAAGTCTGCCGTCCGGGTGCCGAGGGTCCATCCTCTTCTGGGGTGAGCTCGTCGTCCGGGCCCTGTGGGTGCTGCAGCATGGCGTGTTCGTAGGCATCCACCTTCGGCCGTTCGTGGGCGCGTGTCGCATCCTCGATCGCCAGCGGGTGGAAGCCAAACTCCTCGTGCAGCAGGTGGACCTCTGTCTCGGTGGGATCCTGGATGTCGAGCCACAGGATGGTTCCAGGCATCGCCAGCACGTTGCTGATCGCATGCGGCGCCAGGTCCATGATGAATTTGCCTTCGGTGTGCACGATCAACGTGTGCATCGGCGCTCCTCTGTCCGGCGGTCTGCGGGTTGTGTGGCGCATCCTGCCGTTCCGACCCAATGATACTCCTCCTGGCCCATCCTGTCACCTCTGGCGTTGTTTGACCGGGGTGCGCACATCGCCTATACTGGTTGCCGGCATGAAGCATCCAACTTCCCGCATTCCTCGCACCTGGCGACCTGACCTCGGGCTCATCCTGGCGCTCCTGCTGCCCGTGTTTGCCTGGGCGCCGCTGAGCTATGGAGGTTACCTCGCGTTCCGCAGCGGCTTCCTGCCCGTGTTCAACCTGACGGATCTCCTGGCGCGCGGTTGGCGGCCCGGCTGGACGCCCGGCGTCGGCGTCGCGCCTGACCTCCTGCGCGGGGACGGCAGCCTGCCGTACCTGCTGGGCGCGGCCGTGGCCGCGTTGGGCGCGGAGCCGGGCGCGGCCACCAAGTGGGTGTTCGGCCTGGCCATCGTCCTTGGCAGCGCGGGCATGTACGCCTGGGCGCGGCGCCGCCTCACCCGGTGGCCCGCGCTGATCGCTGCGACCGCGTACGTCTACTGGCCCGCGCTCCTCGCGACGGTGTACAGCCGCGGCGCGTATGCCGAGGCCGTGCTGTTCGGGCTGATGCCCTGGGTGTTCCTTGCCGCAGATGGGGCCCTCGTTGGGAGCCCAACGGGGGCCATGGCCCAACGCGGCCTCGCCGCCATGGGCCTGGCCTTGCTGCTGGCGGCCTGCGCGGTCACCCAGGCGGGCCTGGCGCTCTGGTTCGGGATCGTGGTGCTCGGCTACCTCGCGGCAACGTCCCTGCGCACTTCGACGCGGCGCGGCGGAGCATGGCCCTGGCTGGGCTGGGGGGGCGGCGTCCTGTTGGCCATCCTGCTGCTCGTGCCCGTCATGGCGGCCATCGGGCAGGGGGGCGCGGCGGCGCAGAACACATTGGAGGGCCAAACTCCGGGGGCCCAGTTCCTCGGGCTGCACCAGCTCATCGCCGCACGCGACCTGGCGCCGGCCAGAGGGCTGGGATTGGGCTTCGTCGCACCCGCGCTCGCGCTGCTGGCGTTTGTTCTGCGGCCTCGGCCGCAGGGAGATGTGACTGCGCCGGCCGAGGCGGACGCAGCGCGCGTGCGCTGGTACGCCGCGGCATCGGTCGTGGTGCTGGTGTTCCTGTCCTCCGTCCTGTCCGCGCCGCTCTGGCGTGCGCTGCCGTTCCTGTCCCGCACGGTCACGCAGCCGTGGCAGCTGCTCCTGCTTGCGGGGCCTGGCCTTGCCTGGCTGGCCGGGCTGGGCGCGGACAGGCTCGTCGCGTCGCTCGGTGGGCCCCGGGATGGCCACCGACCCGCCGTGCTGGCTGCCGGATTGGCCGTCATGCTGGTGCTCGGCGTGCTGCCGGACCTGCGCCCGGCCACGGTCAGCGGCCCCCCGCCGGCCGCGCCGCTGGCGATCTACGGCGACAACGAGATCGCGCTGCTGAGCGCAGAGGTGGTGGGCGATCCCGGCCCCGGTGGGCGCATGACGGTGGAGGTGCAGTGGCAGGCGTTGCGGCCGCTCGATCGCGACTATACGGTCTTCTTCCACGTCATCGGCCCCGACGGGCAGCGTTATGCGCAGCAGGACGGCATGCCGGACGGCGGGCAGTCGCCGACGAGCGGATGGCTTCCGGGCGACGTCGTGGCCGATCGCTACGAGGCGGCGCTGTCGATGGACGCACCGATCGGCGGCGCCTATCGTTACTGGATCGGCCTGTACGACGGCGCGACGGGCGTCCGGCTGAGCACGGGCGACGACGACAAGCGGGTGCTGGCGCAGTGAGGTTGGCGTGAGACCTATGGTCAAGCCGGTCAAGGATCGTTCGTCTGCGGGGAGTGCCCGCGAGTGGGTGCTGATTGCCCTGGTCGGCCTGTTCGGCCTGGTGACGATCGCGCCGCTCCTCCAGCCCGGCTACTTCTGGGGCGCGCACGACGCGCGGCACGACGTCTACTTCATCTACCAGTACGGGCTCTCGTTCCAGGAAGGCATCCTGTGGCCGCGCTGGTCGCCCGATTGGGCCTTCGGCTATGGCTACCCCTTCTTCACCATCTATGCGCCGCTGGCCACCTTCGTGGGTGTCCTCTTCAACCAGCTGGCCGGCCTCTCGTACGAGTCCAGCGTCAAGGCCGTGCTTGCCCTGTCGGTGCTCGGCTCCGGCTGGGGCATGTACGGGTTCGTCCGCTCGTGGCTGGGGCGGCGGGCCGGGCTCGTGGCCGCGGTCGCGTACATGACCGTGCCCTATCACCTGGTGAACGTCTTCGTCCGCGCGGCGATGGCGGAGTCCTTCGCGCTCGCGCTGCTGCCCCTCGTGCTGTGGGGCTTCCGGAGTGCGGTCGTCGCACCGCGCTGGGGCTCGGTGCTTGCGGCCGGTGCTGCATTCGCCGCGTTGATGTGGACCAGCAACCTGGTCGCGCTCGTCTTCACGCCCGGACTGGCCGCGTACGTGGCCGTCCTCATCTTCCTGGAAGCGCGCGCGCGACGGGCCGGCGCGGACGACGCCTGCAGCTGGCGCAGCGCATTGCTCGGGCGAGAGACGATCCGCTCGGTGGTGGCGCCGGGCCTGGCATTGGCGATAGGGCTGGGGCTCAGCGCCGCGTTCTTCATCCCCGCACTGATCGAGCAGGGCTACATCAACAAGACGCAGTGGTTCGGCGAGTACTACAACCCGGAGCAGCACTTCGTCTACTTCCACCAGCTGTTCGACACGGCCTGGGGCTACGGCATCAGCCAGCCCGGCCCTGACGACGCCGCGCAGGGCGCGCTCAGCTACCAGCTCGGCGTGGCCGCGACCGTGCTCACGCTGATCGGCCTGGCCCTGAGCGGCCGCGCGCGCCCGCGGCTGCGCGGGGAGGTCCGCTTCTGGGGCGCCTGGCTGCTCGCCAGCGTCTTCCTCACGCTGCCGGCCTCCGTGCTGCTCTGGCGGCACGCGCCGATCGTCGATTACGCGCAGTTCCCGTGGCGCTACCTGATGCTGGCCATCCTGCCGCTGAGCATCGTGCCCGCGTTCCTCGTCGCACGACAGGAGGACGGCGCTGCGGGCGCCGGCAACCCCGCCGCCGGCGACCCCGCTGTGGCAGCGGGAGGGTTGTGGCCCGCATTCCTCCTCAGCGCGCTGCTGTTGCTCTCCAGCTATCCCTATCTCCAGGTCGAGATCCGGGAGCCGACCCCCGAGCAGGGGCCGGTCTCCATGGCCGCCCTGATGCGCTTCCAGCGCACCAGCGACGAGATGACCGGCGTGACCGCCTGGGTCGATCCCGAGCGGCGGCCCCTGTGGTCCGACATGGCCGAGCTGTGGGTGCAGGGCAAGCCCGTGACCACCCGGGTGGACTACAGCAGCGTCCCCCAGAACGAGACGCTGGCGGTCAACTCGGAGGACGCCGGCACCGCGCACGAGCAGATCTTCTTCTACGCGGCCGGCGCGGGCCAGTCGGTCACCTTCAACCGTTTCTGGTACCCCGGCTGGACGGTCTACCTGCTGGACGGGAAGGACGGCCGGCCGGTGCAGCAGCTCGAGGTGGTGCGCGAGGACGGGCCCCTGGCACGGGTCGTCGTGCCCATCCCGCAGGGCGAGGGCTACCTGCTGCTGCGCTTCGAGGACACGCCGTTGCGGGCCGCGGCCCGATGGGTTACCTATGCAACGGCCATCGCACTGCTGCTGGTGGCCGGGTTCATCTGGTTGAGGCGCCGATCGGCGCCGGGGAGAATCCATCCGTGAACATCGGACTGCTCCTGACGATCTTCGGGGTGCAGCTGCCCATCATGATCGGGCTGCCCATCCTGCTGGGCTGGTGGATAAGGCGTCGCTACGGCATCGGTTGGAGCGTGTTTGCCCTGGGTGCGTTGACCTTCGTGCTGTCGCAGGTCGTCCATCTGCCCCTCAACGCTGCGCTGGGCCTGTTGGGCGGCGGGCGGGGCGTGGCGCTCTGGCCGCTGGTCCCCATGGCGCTGGTTGCGGGACTCAGCGCGGGCATCTGCGAGGAGGGCGCGCGGCTCCTGGTCCTCCTCTTCCTGGCGCGCCACGTGCGTGGCTGGCGCGCCGGCCTGCAATACGGCGCGGGGCACGGGGGGATTGAGGCGATCATCTTCGGCCTCCTGGCCGCCGTCAACACCGTCGCGCTCCTGGCCTCCGGCTCAGCCTCCGGCCTGGCGCAGTCGCTGCCCCCCGAGGCGCTCGAGCAGTTGAACGCGGCGCAGGCGGCCTTCTGGAGCACGAGCCCCTGGCTGCCGATCGTCGGCGGTCTCGAGCGCATCTTCGCCATCATCCTGCAGATCGCGATGGCCGTGTTGGTCGTCCGCGCGGTGACGCACCGGCAGCCGATCCTCTTCCTGGCCGCCATCGCGCTGCACACGCTCATCGACTTCTGGGCGGTCGTTGGCATGAGCAAGTTCGGCATCTTCCCGACCGAGGCGCTGCTGGCTGTCATGGCGCTGGGCGGGGCATGGATCATCTGGCGGCTGCGCGAGGAACCCCCGGCGCCTTCGCCCGTATCAGAAGATGAGATGCGCGATGTTATCAGCACGGAGCAGCTGCAGCCGCTGTCGCTGTCGGCGGAAGAGCTGGCGCGGCGCGCGGAGCAGTCCCGTTACGAGTAAGCGAGGCAGCCTATGATTAAGACGGAAGCCCTCAGCAAGCACTTCCAGAGCGACGGCCGCGAGATTCGCGCGGTCGACGGCCTCGACCTGGAGGTCCGCGAGGGAGAGGTGTTCGGGTTCCTGGGGCCGAACGGCGCGGGCAAGACCACGACGGTTCGCCTGCTCGCCACCCTGATCGGACCGACGCGCGGCCGTGCGTGGGTCAATGGCCTGCAGGTGGGAGAGGCGGATGAGAAGATCCGTGCCAGCGTGGGCATCCTGACCGAGTCGCCGGGCCTGTACGAGCGCCTCAGCGCGCGCCACAACCTGGAGATCTTTGCGGAGCTGTACGGCTGCAAGGACGTGCGCGGCCAGGTGGACAAGTACCTGCGCCTGCTGGGCCTGTGGGACCGCCGCGAGACGGAGGCCGGCACCTTTTCTAAGGGCATGAAGCAGAAGCTGGCCATCGCCCGCGCGCTGCTCCATGAGCCCCCGGTCGTCTTCCTGGACGAGCCGACCGCTGCGCTCGACCCCGAGGCGGCCAAGACGGTGCGCGAGTTCGTCGAGACGCTGCGCGGGCAAGGGCGTACCATCTTCCTCTGCACCCACAACCTCGACGAGGCGGAGCGGCTGTGCGACCGGATCGGCGTGTTCAAGCAGCGCCTGATCGCGATCGACACGCCCGACGCGCTGCGGCGCCAGCTGTTCGGCCGGCAGACGGTCGTGCATCTCACGCCGGGAAGCGACCTGCCCGCGCTGGCGCAGGCCGTGCAGGGCCTGCCCGCGGTCAAGGATGTGCAGCAATTGCCGCCGGTGGAGGGTTCCGGGCCCAAGCTGGTGATCGGTCTTTCCGATCCCGCGGCTCAGAACCCCGCCATCGTGCGCGCCCTGATCGACGCAGGTGGCGGGATCCAGTTCGTCAACGAGCTGAGGCACTCCCTGGAGGATGTGTACCTGAGCCTGATCAATGAGAACGAAGCCGGCTGGGGAGGTGCACGATGAAGGCCATCATCACCATCATCAAGAAGGAATGGATGGAAGTCCGCAGGAACAAGCTGGTGCTGTCTGTCGTGCTCTTCGTGCCCCTGCTGATGGTCGCCATACCGCTGGTGATGCTCGGCATCATGGGCCGCGTCGGGGTCAGCCAGAGCGATCTCGACGAGATGGCGGCCATGCTGCAGAACCCGCTGTTCGCCGGCCTGGACCCGATCGAGGCCGTGCAGTCGACCATGGCGTCGAACTTCCTGGTCCTGTTTCTGATGATGCCCCTGATGGTGCCGGTGACCATCGCGGCCTACAGCATCGTCGGCGAGAAGATGACGCGCTCGCTGGAGCCGCTGCTGGCCACACCGATCAGCACCGCGAAGCTGCTGCTGGGCAAGGGTTTGGCCGCGGCGATCCCGGGCATCGCCACTGCCTGGGTCAGCTACGCGCTCTTTCTGCTGGTTGCCCGCTTCCTCGTCGTCAGCGATAAGGTCTACGCCATCTTTCTGAACTCGATGTGGTGGGTCGCGATGCTGGTGTTGGCGCCCCTGCTGACGATCATGGCCGTCAACGTCGGCATCATCGTGAGCAGCCGGACATCGGACCCGCGGGCCGCGGAGCAGTTGGGCAGCCTGATCATCCTGCCGCTGATGGTGCTCTTCATCGGCCCGCTTGCGGGCTTCATCCAGTTGAACGCCATGACGTTCTGGATCAGCGCCGCGATCGCGCTGGTCGCGGATGTCGTCCTGGTGTACCTGGGGGTCAAGCTCTTCCAGCGGGAGACGATCCTGACGCGCTGGAAATAACGCGGCGCAGGGGTATACTGCGTGTAGCGCTGCGAGGGAACTTATCCTCAAGTTCCCTCGTTTTGTTGGAGAATGTGTGCTTTTTATCGATCAGAGGAGGACGCCATCATGAGCCGCGGCCGTCGCATTTATCTCTACACGGCAGCCCTGTTCGGGCTGATCGCCTCGCTGGCCGGCCTTGTTTCCTTCGCGTGGCGGACCGTCGGCGGCCAGGTGAGCTCTCTGCTGCAGGTCGAGCCGCCCGGCGGGCTGCTGGCCACGCCGGCGCTACCCTGGCTGGTCCTGGGACTGCTGGGCCTGGCGACGTGGCTCTTCCACCACGTGCTGGCGAACCGCGAGGCGCGTCCCCTGACGATGAGCGGCGCGGCCGCGCGTGCGCTGGCCTCGCGCAAGGCCTATCTCTATGGCGGGCGCCTCGTCGCGCTGATCTTCCTGGTCTTCCAACTGGGCTGGCTCCTGCGCGAGCTGATCCGGTCGTTGCTGGACGGTGGCGGCAGCGGCGTGCGCGCCGGCATGGCCGTGCCTGCGGCGATGGCCGCGGGCGCGCTTCTGGCGCTCGGCTTTTGGCTCTACATGCGCTACGAGGCCGGCCGCGACGATGACTTCGGCCGCGAGCGCAGCCCGGTAGCCGCCTGGCGCCGCCTGTACACCTATTCGGCTGCTCTGATCGGTGGCCTCCTTGCCGCAGGCGGTGCAGCCGAGCTCATCCGCGCCGGCATCCGCTTCATCCTGACGCCGTTGAGCGGCGACGTCGCGTGGCATCCCGCGGCCGCGGGCGCCGTGGCCGCACTGGTCGTTGGCCTGCCCCTCGCGGGCCTGTCATGGCGCATGGCCAACCGCGCGGCGGCCATCAACCCGATCGCGGAGACGAATGCCGCGGGTCGGGTGCTGCTGCGCTACGCGGGCATCGCGGTGGCCACTTTGGTGACCCTGGTCACTTTTGGTTACCTGGTGGCGCAGGTGATCCTGCGCGCGATCGGCCGGCCCGAGGGCGCGGCGGGACAGCCCCTCCTGGGGGTGTTCGACTGGCGGTGGGCGTTGGCCTACCTTCCCGTCGCGGCGATCGTGTGGACCCGGTCTGCGGGCGGCGCGCGCTACGATGCCGCGTGGGGCGGCGAGAAGCCCCGCACCGCGGCGACCCGCCGCGTCGTGATGTACGCCCTGACCGCGGCGACCCTCGGGGCCTTCTGGTATGGCCTCACGGAGTTCGTCCGGCTGATCCTGCAGGTGTTCCTTGCCTCGGGCGCGGGCACCGCGACGGCGGCGCAGTGGGTGCAGCGTTTCGCCAACGCAGCCGCGGCGTTGTTGGTCGGCGCGCCGGCCTGGTGGGGCCACTGGTGGGCGCAGGTCGCGCGCGTGCGCGGGAACCCTGCGGAACGCAGCTCCCTCGTTAGGCGTTCCTACCTGGTGGGCGTGATGGTCGCGGGCTCTGTCGTGGTGGTTGCCGCGGCAGGCTTCGGCGCGTTCCTCGGGCTCAACTGGCAGGCCGCGGGCGAGCTCGGCGGCGTGCGGGCCGCGGTCGCGGGCGCACTGGCCGCGGCCGTCGTCGCCCTGGTGTGGACGCTGATTCACTGGCTGACCCTGCGCGGGGACCAGCGCTCCCTGCAGCGCGCGGCGGCAGCGACGGCGCCCGTGACGGCGGCTGCACCCGTTGTGGCGCCAGTCCTCGCGCCCACCGCAGCGCCTGCCATGGCGCCCACTGCCGTCGCCGCAGCGCCCATCCTGGCGGCCGCTTCGGCTCCCGGCGGCGACCATGCGGCGAGGGACGCGGCTGAGGCTGCCGGCGGGAGGACCGCGGCCGGATCGCACTTCCAGCTGAACCGCGAGGACCTGGCTCCCCTGGCGGCGCAGGCCGGCTTCGGTCCCGCAGCGATCCCCCAGGCCGCGGTTGGCCCCGCGCCGGCCCCACAGGCCGCCGTTGGTCCCGCGCCGGTCCCGCAGGCTGCCGTTGGCCCTGCACCACTCCCGCCGGAGGCCCGCCCGCTGGTCGTGATCGACGGCGCCGATGGCCGCTGGGGGTCGCTGCTGGTCGCCGCGTTGCGCCAGGCCTATCCGGACGCGCGGCTGTGGCCGGTCGGGCTGACCGCGGAGGCACACGCGGCCATGTTCGCTGCACTGGGCGAGAAGGAGCAGGCGCCGCCGGAGGATGTGCTGGCGGGTGCGGCAGGTATATTCGCGCCGTCGGACCTGCTTCTGCCGCGCGGTGCGGAGGGCGACCTCACGCTGGACGTGGTGAAGGCGCTGGCAGAGAGTCCGGCTCCCGTCGTCCTGCTGCCCCCGCAGGACGCGCGTCTGCGCTGGGTGGCCGCACCCGACTGGCCGGAGGGTCGTTGGATCGAGAACGCCGTGATCGAGGCCGGCAACATCCTCACGGGCGAGGCGTAGGGGCTTGGTCGCCCCGCCCGTCTATCTGGCATGGTGTTGGGGCGGGGTCGTCCCGCCCCTGGCGATCCGCGGCGCGAACGGTTCAGCCGGTCAGGCGATTTCGCGCAGACAATCGAGGCAGTAGTCCACCTCTTCGCTCGTGTTGTAGTGCGCCAGGCCCGCACGCACCACGCCGCCCCGGTCCTCCAGCCCCAGCCGCTCGGTGACCGAGATGGCGTAGAAGTTGCCCGCCCAGACATACACCCCGCGGCGGCCCAGGTGCGCGGCCACTTCGTCGGGATGCCGGCCCTTCAACCGGAACGCGGCGGTTGGGGTGCGCCGGTCGAACCGGTCGAAGTCGCGGATGCCGTAGAACTCGAGGCCCGGAATGTGGAGCAGCCCATCCACGAAGTACTGGAACAGCTCGCGCTCGTAGCCTTTGACGGCCGTCATGGCCTCTTTCAGCAGGCGCCGGCGCCCCGTGAGGCCGGCCCACTCCTGCGGCAGCCTGACGTCGCTGACCTCGCCCAGCGCGGCCAGGTAATCGACGGCCGCCATCACGCCGGCCTGCGCCTCGTGATTCTGCGTGCCCGTCTCGAATTTGTCGGGCGTTCCATCGCCGGCCGGCCGCACCTTGTACGCCTGCAACTGCTCCAGCAACTCCCGCCGGCCCCACAGTGTGCCCGAATGCGGGCCGAAGAACTTGTACGGCGAGCAGACGAGGAAGTCGCAGCCGAGCCGCTGCACGTCGACCGGGCCGTGCGGCACGAAGTGTACCGCATCCACCCACAGCCATGCACCGGCCGAGTGGACCATGTCCGCGATCTCACGGATCGGGTTGATGGTCCCGACCGCGTTGGACGCATAGCCCACTGCCACGAGCCTGGTCCGGGGCCCCAGCTGCCGCGCCAGGTCGTCCAGCCTGAGCGTGCAGTCGGCCGGATCGAAATCCACCTCCCGGACCACGACCCCCTTCTCGGCCAGCGCCTGCCACGGCGCACGGTTGGCATCGTGGTCGAGCCGGGTGATGAGCACCTCGTCTCCGGGCGCCAGCTCGCGGCCGATCGATCGGCTCATCGCGAAGGTGAGCGTGGTCATGTTCGCGCCGAAGACGATCTCCCCGGCGGACGGCGCGTTCAGGAGATCCGCCATGGCCTCGTGCGCGGACTGCAGCATGGCATCGCTCTCCCGGCTCGTGCGGAAGGGCCCGCCGTGGTTGGCGTTCGTGTGCACCAGGCAGTGGGTCATGGCATCGATGACGCGCTGCGGCGTTTGTGTGCCGCCGGGACCATCGAAATACACGGCGGGCCGGTCGGCATCGATCAGCGACAGCGCGGGAAACTGGCTTCGAACGTAAGTCAGATCAAATGGCGGCATGATGCGTCTCCTGTGACAGATTGGGCGGCATGATCTTACATCTGTCGCCCGGCCTGGGCAAACCCGTGCTATAATGCCGCGGTTCGTTCAATTTCCATTTGCGAAGAGGTCATCTGCGTGGCGACCGAGGATCGTTCGTTCGTCAATGCCGGCCCGCGTGAGGACCGGTGGTTCGCGCGCAGCCGTCACCTTTGGCTGGTGGTGCTGCTGACGCTGCCCGCCATGCTGCCCCTCTTCGCGCCAGGCTACTTTCTCAAGGCGCACGACGCGCCGCACAGCATCTTCTTCCTCATCGAGTTCGACAGCGCGTTTCGGGCAGGCGCGCTCTGGCCCGTCTGGGCGCCCGACCAGGCGGTGGGCTTCGGCTATCCGACCTTCCTGCTCTACGCCCCCCTCGCCTACTTCATCGGCGAGGCCTTCCACCTGCTCGGGTTAGGCTTTGCGGCCGCCATCAAGGCGACCTGGGCGCTCGGCTTTCTGTTGGGTGGGGTGGGGTTCTACCGGCTGGCCAGGCGCTGGTTCAGCCCGGCCGCGTCCCTCGTGGCCAGCCTGGCCTTCACCTACGCACCATATCACCTCCTGCAGATCTACGTGCGCTCCGCGCTGGCGGAATTCATGGCGCTGGCCTGGCTGCCGTGGGCGGTCCTGGCCCTGCTCGCGCTGTGGGAGGACCCCCGGCCGCGCCGTGCCGCCCTGGCCGCGCTGGCCCTGGCCGCGCTGGCCCTGCTGCACACCGTCTCGACGCTGCTCTTCGCGCCGCTGGTGGGCGGCATGCTCGTGGTGCTGGCCGTGCGGGAAGTGTTGGTGGGCCACCGTGGTGGACAGGGTGTCCGTTGGCCGGCATTCGGCTGGACCTTCGCCGCGTTGGTCCTGGCGTTTCTGCTCGCCTCCATCTTCCTCGTCCCAATGCTGCTGGAGCGCGGCTACGTCGCCCAATGGCAGTGGGTCAAGGAAACGTACGATTACCGGCTGCACTTCGTCTATCCCGCGCAATTCCTCGATCCCGGCTGGGGCTACGGCTACTCCGTGGCGGGAATCGACGATGGCATGAGCTTCCAGTTGGGATTGCTCCCCCTCCTGCTGGCCGCGTTGGGCGGCGCTGCGGCGCTCCGAAGGGGGGAGGTACCGGCCGCGCCGCGCTGGCTGGCGCTCTTCCTGCTTCTGACCACGGTGCTCGCCCTGTTCATGATGACGCCTGCGGCCGCGGGCATGTGGGACGTGCTGCCCCTGGTCGACCTGATCCAGTTTCCCTGGCGGCTGCTGGCCGTGAGTGCGTTCGCGCTCGCCCTGCTCGCTCCGTTCGGGGTCGCCTCCCTGGCGGGCGGGCAGGACGCGGGCGACGAGGAGGGGGGCCGGCCCTGGGCCTGGGTGATTGCCATCGTCATCGTGCTGGTCAGCCTGCCGTTCGTGAGCCCCGAGATCGTCCCGCTGCGCCCGCAGGATGAACTGCCAGTCTCCATCATCGAGTTCGAGCTGACCTACTCCGACATGCGGGGGATGACGCGGTGGGCGGAGCGGCCGCCGCTGAACGAGGACTCGCCCCTGATCGGCCAGTATCTCGCGGGCCAGCCCCTGCAGCGGGCCGCCATCCTGTCGGGGGATGGCGAGATCCTGGCGCAGGAGGCCGGTGCGCGCTCGGTCGTCGCACGCGTGCGCGCACCGGGCCCGGTTGAGCTCCTCTTCTACACCTACTACTTTCCCGGTTGGCGCGCCGCGGTCGACGGCCGGCCGGTGGAAATCCAGCCCTCGGGGCCGAATGGGCTGATCATGCTCCGGCTGCCCCCGGGGGAACACGACGTGCGGCTCACCTTCGGCGCAACGCCGCCCAGGACGATTGGCGCCATCCTCTCGGGAGTGGGCGTTCTGGGGGTCGTGGCGCTGCTGGTGGGCGACCGCAGGCGCCGGATCACGCGCCCCGGCGTCAATTTGCGCTAACCTGCTCAAGTCACTATAATCATATATCCTATGGACGAACCTGAATTACCTCGCCCAGCATACGGTCAACAGCGCACCTGCCCACATTGTGGCACGCGTGTCGCGCAAAAAGCCCAACAGTGTTTCTTCTGCGGTGAGACCCTGGAATCAGCGCGTCGCTGGCGACTGCAGCTGCCCTGGGCCGACCTCTTCCTGTTCGCTGCGATTGCGGCTGTGCTCGCGATATGGTGGGTGCAGGCGCCGGAGCCTCCCGAGACACGGATCGCGCAGCTTCCTCAGGCCGCGGTCATGACGCCCACCGCGGCCCTGGCCGCGGCGCTGCAACTCGACGAGCCGACGCAGACACCGGTGCCGACGCTGGCGCCCACCGCGACCATTGCGCCCACGGAGACACCCGCAGCGCCCACCCCCAACGCGGCCGAGCCATTGCGGCACACCGTCAAGGCGGGCGAGTCGGTGGCACTCATTGCGGGGAAGTACAGCTCGACGATCAGGGACATCATCAGCGTCAACAGCCTCAGCGCGGATGGCCGGCTGAGCATCGGCCAGGTGCTGGTGATTCCGGTGGCCGGGCCGACAGGCGGCGAGGGACCGACGTCCACCCCAGGGCCGGCCGGCCTGATGGTGACCGTCAGAGAGGGTGATACGATCAGCGGGCTGGCGGAGCGCCACAAATCGCGGGTCGATTGGATCATGCAGGCGAACAGCATCCAGCCGGGCGAGACGCTGCACATCGGCCGGGCCTTGCTCATCCCGCTGGTTCCCGCGACGCCCACCCCTACGCCGACGGTCGAGGTGCTGCCCACGGCGGCGCTGCCCACACCGACGCCCAGGATGACCGCGCCGCAGCTGCTGACGCCGCCGGATGCCGCAGTGATCTCGGGCGAGAGCTCCGTCCTATTGAGCTGGACTTCGATTGGCGTGCTCGACAGAGATGAATGGTACGTGGTGACCCTCAAATCGCCCGAGAAGAACATCACCATCGCCACCTGGTGGACGAAGAGCACGTCCTGGCGCCTGCCTGAGACGTATCGTCCAACCGGCAGCGCGGGACTGGATTACACCTGGCGGGTCCAGGTGCGCGGCGGGGATCCCGATATTCCGGGGCCTGCCCTCAGTCCGTTCAGCCTCAACCGGCGCTTCACCTGGCGCTGAACACCCCGTAAAGGTTCAGATTTCCTTCATGGCCGTCGGAGAAGAAGGTCGCTTCGCACGCGAGGCCGGCCTCCTGCGCGACGGCGAGCAGCGCCTCGCTGTCGATGAAGGCGCAATAGCGCACCCCTGCCCCACCTTCACCCCAGCCGACGAGGTAGTCGTCCTTCTCCAGGTCAGACATGTCGATGCTCAACGTGTTCCAGCTGAGCGTGCGCCGGCGTAATCTTTCGCTCGTCATAAATTGCCAGGTGGAGAGGATGAGTCGCGCGTGGGGCGCCAGGAGGCCCGCACACTGCGCGAGAAAGCTCACGCGGTTTGCCCGGCCGGGGATGTGATGCAACACTGCCAGGCTGACGATCGCATCGGGCGCACCGGCAGCCCTTGCAGCCCTTGCCCACGTCACCCCGAACAGGTCCTCCCGCGCGAAGGACGCAGCGATGTCCGGATGACGGCGTGCCACGAAGTCCGCCTCGGCGAGGAGCTCGGCGCTGCTGTCGATGCCCGCGTAGCGCCCCTGCCAGCCCTGTTGCCCCAGGAACGCCAGCAGGCGGCCGTTGCCGCAGCCGAGATCGAGGACGTTGGATGCGCTTTCCAGATGGGGTAGAATAAGGCTGAAGCCCGGGGGCCATGTGCGGCGCGTCCGGGCGAAATCGGTGGCGAAGTGCTCGTAGAAGCGACGATTCAATGCCAGGAGCGCTTGGACGGTATGAGGATGCATGGTTAGCGAAACTCAGCAGGCGTGGCGGCCGCGCGGCCGGGATTTTGACGTGGCGCGCCATCGGGAAACGCTTCTGTCGATCTTCGAGGCGATCCGCAGCGCGCGCCGTTGGGATAACGACAGTCTGCCCCGCATCTTAGCACAGCATCCCCGGCCGGACAAGGGTTTCGGCGAGGGCGCGGAGGGCGGCTACTACAGCAAGATCGAGCTGGTGACCGCGTACAAGGCGTTGACAGCGGCGGGCGACCTCCCGCACGAGCGCGCGGTGCTGCGGCGCATGCAGATGAAGCCCATCCGCACCTCGTCCGGCGTCGCGCCGGTCACCGTGCTGACCAAGCCCGCGGGCTGTCCGGGCCAGTGCATCTTCTGCCCGGACGCGGACGGCATGCCGAAGAGCTATCTTCCGAACGAGCCTGGCGCGCGGCGCGCGGCGCAATGCGGGTTCGACCCGTACAAGCAGGTGGCCACCCGGCTCGCGACGTTCAAGGCGATGGGCCACACGGCGGACAAGGTCGAGCTGTTGATCCTGGGCGGGACGTGGGCAGCCTACAGCAGGCAGTACCGGCTTTGGTTCGTCCAGCGCTGCTTCGACGCGATGAATGACGGGGCCGGAGACGGCGGCGCAGCCGGCGTCGAAGCCGGGGCCGAAGGCCCGGGGGACGAGGATGGCGCCGGCCTGGCGCAGGCGTCCCTGGCGCAGGCGTCCCTGGCGCAGGGAGGCCTGGCCCAGGGGGACTGGACGACGCTGGCGGCCGTGCAGCGCACGAACGAGACCGCGGTGCATCGCAACGTCGGGCTCGTGGTCGAGACGCGGCCGGACTGGGTCACGCCCGAGGAGATCGTGCACATGCGGCGGTTGGGCGTGACGAAGGTCCAGCTGGGCGTGCAGAGCCTCGATGACCGCATCCTCGCGCTCAACCAGCGCGGTCACGACCTGGCCGCGATCCGCCGCGCGATGGGCCTGCTGCGCGCGGCCGGCTTCAAGCTGCACGTGCACTGGATGCCCAACCTGCTGGGCGCAACCCCCGAGAGCGACCGCGTCGACTTCACCAGGCTGTGGTCCGATCCGGCGCTCCGGCCCGACGAGCTCAAGATCTACCCGTGCTCCATCATCGAGGGCACGGCGTTGTACGGGCTGTGGCAGGAGGGCCAGTACCGGCCGTACACCGATGAGGAACTGGTGTCCCTCGTGGCGGACTGCAAGCAGCTGATCCCGCCGTACTGCCGCGTGAACCGAGTCTTCCGCGATATTCCCGCGGACGACATCGTGGCCGGCAGCAAGCGCTCGAACCTGCGGCAGCTGGTGCATGGCTACCTGCGGGCGCACGGGGGGCAGTGTCGCTGCATCCGCTGCCGCGAGGTGAGAGAGGCGATCGTCGACGAAGCCTCGCTCCGCGAGGGCGTGCTTCGCCCCGTCGTGCACGAGTACGGGACTGACGGCACGGACGAGGTGTTCCTGAGCTATGAGACCGAGCAGGGCCGGCTGGCCGGTTTCCTGCGGCTGTCGCTGCCGAGGCAGACAGAGGGCGGCGCGCTCACCGCGGAGACGGCAGAGGTGTGGGACGCGGTGCCGGAGATTTCCGGCGCCGCGATGATCCGCGAGGTGCACGTCTACGGTCCCGCGCTGGGCATCGGCGCGGGCAGCGCGGGCGAAGCGCAGCACCTGGGCCTGGGGCGCCAGCTCGTGGCCGAGGCCAAGGCACGCGCGCGGGACTGCGGCTTCGACCGCCTGGCCGTCATCTCCGCCATCGGCACGCGGCGCTACTACGAGGTGCAGGGCTTTGAGCGCGGCGACCTCTACATGATCGCCCCGCTCTGACGCGCTCCAAGCTGCTTCCCGGATGGAAATAGCGCTTTCCACTGCGTCCATCGATATGCTATACTTGGGGCCGGCAAATCACGCCTGAGTCCAGCGTTAGTTTCTTAAGAAGGAGCGTAGCACGCATGGGAAAGTTTCTTGAAGGCCTCATTTTGGGTGCGCTGACTGGCGCTGCCATCGTCCTGTTCATCGCGCCGCAATCCGGCTCGCAGACCCAGGAAACGATCCGGCAGCGGGTCAACATGGTCGTCGAGGAAGGCCGGCGCGCGGCCGCAGAGCGGCGCGCAGAGCTGGAAGCGCAGTTCGCGCAGGCGCGCCAGTCCCTGCCGCCGGCCGCCTGAGGAAGCCGGATCGGGCGGAATTGGGGAGTGCACGCCACAGAGGCCGGCGGCAGGGACTGGCCGGCCTTTGAGTCACCGGAATAGCTGCAACGCACGACGCCGCAACACGCGGAGGATACATGCACATCACCATCGAATTCTGTGTGGCTTGAAACTACACCCCTCGTGCCGCCAGTCTGGCGGAGGCGTTGGTCACGACGTTCAAGCCCTATGTCGGTTCCGTGCATCCGATTGAGTCCATCACCCTGTTGCCGTCGGGCGGTGGCCGGTTCGAGGTGACCATCGATTCGGAACTGATTTACTCCAAGGCCGCCACCGGCCAGCATACCACGAACGATTTCATCATCAAGCAGGTGCGAGCGCGGCTAAGGTAGGCAGGCGTCACGCGCCGGCACCTTCATGGCTGACCCGCTTTGGGACGCACATGCGCTCCAGGGCAAGAGATCGCTGTCCTTCGACAGCCCCCAAGAGGAGGACGATCCACGATGCCCGGTGATACTTGCTGTGTTTGCCAAAAACCGATCGCTGGTGCGGCGAGGATGCTCGGAGGCCGAGCCTTCTGCGAGGAGCACTATGCCCGGGTGGGCCGCAACCGCCGCGGCGCATGGGTGGCCATGATGGCATTGGTGGTGGGCCTGGCCGCGTTCATGGCCGCGGTCTTCTTCCTGGCACCATCGCTGCGCGGCTCCTTGCCGCGTCCGTTATTGTTTGCCGCCAGCCTGCTGCTGGCGCTGGTCCCGGCCGCGGTGTGGCTGGTCGTATTCTACCTGCAGGACCGGGTCGAGCCGGAGCCGAAGCAGTACGTCGGCGGGGTCTTCCTGCTTGCGGGCCTGCTGGCTGCGGCGGTCGGCCAGCCGCTGATCAGGGACGTCTTTCGGATCAACGACTGGGCGAGCGGCACGCTGGCGCTGCGCCTCGTGGCCGGCATCTGCATCGTCGGCATCATCCAGGAGTTCCTCAAGTACGCGGCGGTTCGCTACAGCATCTATCGCAGCACCGAGTTCGATGAGCGCATCGACGGCATCATCTACGGCGCGGCCGCGGGCCTCGGGTACGCCACGTATCTCAACATCCAGTACGTGCTCGAAAACGGCGGCGTCGAGCTAGGCCTGGCCGCGGTCCGCGTGGCGGTGATCGCGCTGGCGCACGCTTCCTTTGCCGGCGTCACGGGCTATTTTCTCGGCCGCGCCAAGTTCGAGAATCGCGGCCCATTCTGGCTGCCGGTGGGCCTCGTGCTCGCGGCGGTCCTGAACGGCGCGGTCACCACGCTGCTGAACGAGATCACCCGCAGCGGACTCCGGCCGACTCCCATCAATGGCCTGATCGCAGCTGCCGTGCTGGCGGCTGCTACCTTCGTCTTCTTGTTCGCGATGATGCGCCGCACGCTGCGGGCATACATCGCCGCCGCGTGAAGGAGCAGCATGATGTCGACAGCAACTGTGCGGGCGCGGCGCTTCTTTCTGCGTGAAGAAGAACCGGAATGGTTGGTTTGGGCGGTGGTGATCCTTTTGCTGGCGGTCGGGTTCGCGGTGCGAACGGCCGTGATCAACCGATCTGCAGAGTTCAGCGAGGGCAACCTCACCATCAGGTATCCTGCGGATTGGGCGCCGCTCGGCGCGGCGGATGATGTGCTTCTCGATGTGGGCGAGTCGTTCGATGCCGGCCTGTTCCCGCCGCGGCTGACCGTGCGCCGGACGCCCGCGGCAGAGGTCAGCTCGAGCGCGCGGACGTTGGGCGACGTGGCGCTCGTGTGGGCTGACCGCCGGGCGAAGGACCTCCTGGGCTACAAGGTGTTGAGCATGGAGCCCATCCAACTGCGCGGCCAGGATGCCGTGCGCGTGGATTACGCCTACGTGGCAGAGCCGGTGATGGCCTCGCCGAACAGCATCCCGGTGGTCGCGCATGGCGCGGACGTGCTGCTGCGCCAGGGCGATGACCTGCTGGTCGTCACCCTGCTGACAGATGCCGGCGCGTTCGACGGGGTGCAAGGGACGTGGGATCGCATCCTCAGCTCCCTCGACCTGGGACAGGAGGTGGCGCCATGACGGTCTCTCGTCGATCGATCATCTTCGTTGGCCTGGTGCTGCTGAGCATCGCAGCGAGCCTGGTCGGGGCAGCTCCCGCCGCACAGGCGCTCGACAGGGACGTGGCTCAGCGCATCCTGCGCGCCTCCGTGAAGCTGATGACGCCGTTCGATGCCGATGAGGATGCCGGCAGCCTCTGTTCCGGCACGATGCTGGACCAGGAGGGGTACATCCTCACCAATTTCCACTGCGTGGGCTATCCGGCCGGCGACCGCGATCCGGAGCTGGAGGACCTCGGCCTGGCGCCGGGCGATTTCTTCAACGCGCGCGGCCTCTCCGTCGTCGCGATCACGGATGACGCGCGACGCCTGCCGAAGCCGTCCTACATCGCCCAGGTGTTGTCTTACGATCCGGAGCTCGACATCGCGGTGATGAAGATCGTGGCTTACTACAACAGCAAGCAGGAGTTGCCGGAGACACTTCCAGTGGTTGCGATGGATCTGGCCGATTCGGACGCGGTGGAGACGCTCGATGATGTGATCGTGGTCGGCTACCCCGGCATTGCCGGCGACACCGTGACCGCGACGGAGGGCCGTATCTCCGGCTTCATGGATGAGGACGGCGACGACGAGTTTGACTGGTTCAAGACAGACGTGCTGGTGAACCAGGGCAACTCCGGTGGTGCTGCAATCAACGAGCAGGGCCAGCTGATCGGCGTGCCGACCGCGCGCGTGCAGGATCAGTCGGGCAACGTCATCTATCTTATCCGGCCGCTCAATCGCGCCGTACCCTATATCGAAGAGGCGCGGCAGATCGGCGCGAGCGGGGGCCAGGTGGCCGCCAAGCCGCCAAGCGGTTCCGAGACGCGGCCGGGCGGCAAACCCGCGTTCGGCGAGATCACCTTCGGGACCGGCTTCGACGAAGATGCGGGCGTCCTGGGCGAGGGCACGACCTTCACGAGCGGCGTCAAGGAGATTCATGCGGGCCTGCCCTACGAAGGCATGCGCGATGGCATCGATTGGGGCTACATGTGGCAGTTCGAGGGCCAGGACATCACGGGCAACACCGAGCTCGAGTGGGAGTTCGGGATGTCGGGGGTCCTCGACCTGAACCTGAGCGGCAAGAAGGGGCTGACGGACGGCAGCTACAATCTGCAGGTCTACGTTCGGGACGACCTGGTGCAGGAGGCCGGCTTCGGCATCGGCCAGCGTCCCGGCGGCGTGAAGCCGTCCCAGAAGCCCAAGCCGGCCGAGGACCGCGGGGTGACGATCACCGGCACGGTGCTCGACTACGCGACCGGCCGGCCCATCGCCAACGCGATCGTGGTCTTCCTGAAGAGTGGGCTGACGGTGGACGACTTCGACGAGGACGAGAGCGACGGCAAGGTCGACACGGTGCTGGCGTACGGCGTG
Source organism: Anaerolineae bacterium (assembly GCA_040766655.1). Lineage (GTDB taxonomy): Bacteria > Chloroflexota > Anaerolineae > CG2-30-64-16 > CG2-30-64-16 > JALOOB01. The sequence continues at coordinate 211,801 of JAXGQB010000012.1, read as the reverse complement.
ACCGACACGGAGGGCCTGTACACGATCGACCGCCCGCTGCCAAGGGGCGACGTCTACTCCGCCATCGTGGGCGCCAAGGGGTACGAGCGCATCGCGGAGGATTTCGCGCTCGAGATCACCGAGGACGACCCGGACCTGGTCGAGCTGGACCCGCTGGAGCTTGAGCGCCTGTAAAGAAGGGCCTTATCGGCCGCCAGCTGCGGGGGGCGTCGCGGGTTGAACCTCGGCGCCCTTCTTCATGCCGGGCAGGAAGTCCACGATGATGACGTCAGGCTGGCACCAGAGGCGAACTGGCGGCTCGGCTGAGCCGACGCCCGACGTGACGAAGAGGTGCGAGCCGCCGAAGACGAAATGACCGCGGTCGAGAAGCCGGCCATACTTCGATGGGATGACGAGCGGGCCCAGGCCGGGCACGCGGATCTGCCCGCCGTGATAGTGGCCGGCAAAGACCCCATCGAAGCCGAGCCCCTGCATCCGGTAGATGTTGTCGGGGGTGTGGGTCAGCAGGAAGGTGAGATCGCCGTTCCGTGAGACGGGGATGCGGTCCTCCCCGCCGGCGCCAGGGACCGCGCCGTCCGACCAGGGGTGCTCGTACCCATGCACCGCGATGGTGTGGCCGTCGCAGACCGGTATGCGGATCGCCCTGCCACCCATCATGTGCACGCCCGTCGACGCCACCGTCTCGGCGACGAGCGGGGCGTCGGCCCAGGCGTCGTGGTTGCCCAACACCGCAAATGAGCCCAGCCGGCCGGCCGCCAGGCCGAGCACCGCGGGCAGCAGGGACGTATACTCCGGCCGCGTGACGAAATCGCCGGTCATGAAGAGCAGGTCCGGTGCAGACTCGGCCACGCGTCGCAGCGCATCCTCGTAGTAGGACAAGGGCAGGTGGCCGTTCAGATGCAGGTCGCTGAGATGCGCGACCCGTATCGGCGGCCCGCCCCACGCCGGCACCTCAACCTCGTAGCGCTTCACCACCAGGTCGGTCGTCGTGTTGGGCCGGCTTAACGCTGCCCGCGGCCCATCCTCGGCCACGGGCGCGCTGCCGCGATGTCGTGCGCGCAGGGCGAGGCGCCGGATCTCTCCGATGCAGGTGACCACTAATGTGGCTACTGGCAGGGCGGACCAGCGGCTGCCTGCGCTGAGCCAGCCGATCAGCGCGCCGATTCCCGCGGCAGAGAGCCCGCCCGCGCGCACCATCAGGCTCTTGAAGCGCCGGTCGCGCACCTGGATCAGGAGGCGATTCAGGATGAAGACGTAGGCAGCTGCCCCCGCGGTCATCCACAAGAGCGCCGACCTCAGGCGCAAGGCTGTGTTTCGCATATCCCTCTGATGCTTTGTCCGGCCCGCGTCATTGCGACGTCGCGCCATCGGCCGGCGATTGAGGCGCGTCGGGCTGCGCCTCCTCGCCCCGGACGACGGGCGCCAGCATCTGGTCCACGGGTGCATACTGGTCGGTCAGCTCGACCGGCTCGTCCTCGGCCAGGATCTCTGCGAGGGCCGCCGGGTCGAGGACCAGGTCGGCCAGGAGCGTCGCGTCGTCGCCGCCATCGATGGCGGCGAACCTGTCCAGGTCGACCGGCCGGGACGATGCCACGATCACGAACGTCACGCGGGGCGATTCGCGCCACGTCCTGATCGCCGGTATGACGTACACGTGGTCGAAGGTCTGCTGGAGGGTGTGAGCATACGAGCGCAGGAAGTCGCGGCGCGGCCCGTCGATGAGGTTGACCAGGTACAGCCCATCGTCCGCCAGCCACGCGGCGACCCGGTCGTTGAACTCGCGCGTCGTCAGGTGATACGGCACAGAGTAGTCGTTGAACGCATCGCCCATGATGAGCGAATACTGCTTCTGCGGCTGGCGCTCGAGAAACATGCGCGCATCTTCGTTGTAGCTCACGATGGCGCCGTCGCGACGCAGCCCGAGGAGCGCGTGGGCCGTCTCGGTTACGCCCGGATCGATCTCGATGACGTCCAGCTCGCTGCCGGGATATAGCGCCTCCATGTACCTCGGAAACGTATAGCCACCGCCGCCGATAAACAAGGCAGATAAGGTCTCGTGTCTTTGGGCCTGGTATTGCGTGGCTTCGGCATAGACTTTCTCGTAGCCGTACACCAGGTGGGTCGGATCGTCGAGCGAGCTGTAGCTGTGGACGAGCCGATCCAGGATGAGGATGCGGATGTCTTTGCCCTGCCGCTCCTCCTCCCGCACCTTGATGCAGAAGTAGTTCGTCTCGAGGGTGCACCGGGATGCGATCCACCCCTCGGCAGAGGCCACTGCGGTGGCCCCCGCGATGGCCGCGAGCGCCACGACGAGTGCGATGGCCCGGCCGCGGGCGCGCGTGCTGACGAAGAAGAAGCCAACAGCCATGACGATCAGGACCACCGCCACGCCCCACACGATCGCGTGCGTGCCGAACCAGGCGATGAGCAGAAAGCCGGTGGCGAAAGTACCGATGATGCTGCCGGCCGTGCCGGCCGCGGAGATGCGTCCCACCGTGCTCCCCGTGCGCGCCAGATCGTCCACCGACAGCTTGATGACCACGGGCGAGATCGTGCCCAACAATACTGCCGGGACGAAGAAGAGTGCGGTGACGAGCGCGACGATGCGCACCACGATCGGCCAGGCCGACGGCATCTGCGCGCCCAGCATGTCGACCGCCAGGACGCCCAGGCTGGTGAGCCCGCCCAGCAGGAACAGGCCGCCCAGGAGCCGGTGGGACGCCCAGCGATCGGCCAGGCGGCCGCCGATGAAGTTGCCCAGGCTCATGCCGGCCAGTATGATGCCGATGACGGTCGTCCATGTGTAGAGCGAGACGCCCACGAAGGGCGCGACGATGCGTCCGGCCACCAGTTCCAACACCATCATGCAGGCGCTGGAGATGAAGACGATGAGGGTGGGCGCCCACAGCCGCGGTGGCCGTCCGGCCGGCGCAGCCTCGATGGCGCCAGGGGTCGTGTCGTTGATCACCGGTATGCTCTACCCTTCTGCTGCGATATCTTCTGCACGCTGGCAATGCGGGCAGAAGTGGGTGCTGCGTTGTGTGACCCGAATGCGTTCGATGGGGGAGCCGCAGGTGGGGCATGGCTTGCCCCGCTTGCCGTAGACGCGCAGGTCGTTCTGGAAGTAGCCATCTTCGCCGTACGGCGTGCGATAGTCCCGCAGGAGCGTGCCGCGCTTGTGAATCGCCTCTTCGAGCACCTCGCGCAGGCTGAGGTACAGGCGCTCGGCCTCCTCGCGGTTCAGCGTCGCGGCCTTGCGCAGCGGGTGGATGCCCGCGCGAAAGAGCGACTCGTCCGCGTAGATGTTGCCCACCCCCGCCACGGTCGTCTGGTCGAGGAGCACTGCCTTGATGGCCACGCGCCGCCGGCCGAGGCGTTCCGCAAAGGACTCGGCCGCGAAGTCCCAGGCCAACGGCTCCGGCCCCAGCTTCCCCGTGACCTCCGTGCTGTCATGGACGAGCCAGATGCGCCCGAATTTGCGCGAGTCCGTGAAGACCAGTGCCTCGCCGTCGGCCAGCTGGAACCAGGCGCGCGTGTGCTTGTCGGACAGCAGCGGGCTCCCAGCCTCGACCACGGCCAGCTGGCCGGTCATGCGCAGGTGCACGATGAGCGATTCGCCGTCATCCAGCTGGATCAGGAGGTACTTGCCGCGGCGGCCGACATCGACGACCCGGCGCCCGCAGATCGTTTCCTCCAGGGTGTGCAGGTCTGGATGCGCCAGGGTGCGCTCCCACAGGAAGCGCGCGGCGTCGATGCGCCGGCCGATGAGTTGTTTTCTGAGGTCGCTGGCAACGGTCTCTACTTCCGGTAGCTCAGGCATGATGTCGGTCGCCCCACTAACAAAAAAAAGCGCCGGTGGAACAACCATGGGTCGCTCCACCGGCCGCAATGATAACACTCAATACCCTACATCCCACATTGCTTCCCGCACTACGGGGAGCAGGCTGACTGCCGTGCCATCCACGTCGCGCAGGGTGAGCAGCCAACCGTCGCCCGTATCGTGAAGCGCCATGACCTGCGAGTCAGACACCCAGCGCGGGCCGACCATGCTGACGCTGTTGGTCAGTCGCTGTGGCGCCTCGTCGGGCTGGCCGACATACATCTCGAACGCGTCCTGGTACAGGAACCGCTCGCCCTCGGGCGACCAGCTGATGAACTCGCCCTGCGACATCGTGGCGTACAGTTGCGGACTCGCGCCGTCGCTCTCTGCCAGGTAGAGCTCACTGGTGGCCAGCGATTCGGAGATGAAGCGGGTGTAGGCCAGAAGATCGCCGCCGGGCGACCAATACGCCTGGAAGGCATCGATTTGCCCGACCCTTTCTCCCTTGCCTGCGGCGCTCACCCGGTACAGGGTGGCCCCGTTGGGCGGCGACGGCAGGCCGTAGTCCGCCTCAGGGATCGCCACCCAGGCCGCCTTGCTGTCGGGCGTCCAGGCGACCTGGGAGTAGTAGCTGGCCTTGCCGGGGCTGGCCGGGAAAGTGACAACGGTGCGCCCCTTCCCGGTGGCGGCGTCGTGCAGGCTGATGCTGCCTTCCGGTTTGGTCTCGGTTCCGTATTGAACCAGGAGATATCGCGAACCGTCCGGCGAGTAGTAGGGCTGATTAACCTGGCCCAACTCGCTCACGTACCGCAGTGCACCGGTCTCAACGTTGACCCGCCACAATTCGGTCTTGGGCAGCAGGTTGGGCTGGTCCGGGCCAGGGACCAACGACAGGGTGACGGACAATGTGCTCCCCTGCGGCTCCCAGCGGGTTTCGCGAATCGCGCGGCGCTGGTAGCCTGACGGCAGGCGATCCGTGGGCAGGTTGGCGTCGTCCAGCAGCAGCTTCGGCTGGCCGCCCGCCCAGCGCACGGCCCACACCTGCAGGCCTTGGCCGCCTGCGATCTGATAGGCGATCCACGACTCGTCCGGCGACAGCTGAGGCGTGTTGATGCCGCGTGCCTGCACCAGCTGGCGCGTGCCGCCATCGCGATCGACGGCCCAGAGTGCATTGAGATCCGCATAGGCGAACCGGATGCCATGGGGCAGCGCGGTCGCCAGGGGTTGCGCCGGCGGCGCGGGCTCTGGCGTCAGCATCTCGCTCGGAATTCCGACAGGCTCTTCCGGTCCCCCACCCCCGCGGCCGAACGCTGCCGCAGCAGCGGGCGGCACGGCTTCGGCCAGGGCCGGGGCGGACATGACCGGTTCGACCGGCGCCGGTTCGGCCGGCGCGGCCTTGGCGGTCATGGCCGGCGCCTCGGTGGCCATCGGCTCAGGGGCCGCGGCGGACGCAACAACTTCTTCTTCGACGCGCGTAGGTTCTTCGGCCGGTGCGGGCGCCATCGCGATCATCGCCGCCGGCGCCGGTTCGGCCGGCGCCGGTTCGACCGGTGCAGCGGTTGCGGCGGTCGCCGAGAGGGCCGGCGCCTCAACTGGCGCGGCTTCTACGATCAAGGTCGGCAGCGCAGCCACTGCGTCCTGGTCGGTCGCCGCGGCACTTCCGCCCGGGGCCTCCATGGCCAACGGCTGGGCCTCCACTGCCGGCGCAGCAGTCGGCGCGACGCGCGCGATCGACTGGTTCGGCCGCCACGGCTGATCCTCGGGGCGCAGCACCGCGAAGGCGACCAGGGCGACCACGGCGACGGCAGTGGCCGCGCCCAGGCCTCGCACCAGACCGCCGAGCCAGACCGGAGCGGCGCCGGCCGGCCGGCGAACGCCAACCTGGGCCTGTGAGAGCGTGAAGGCATGCGGCACGCTGACGCGCGGCAGCGCCTGGAGCAGTTGTACGGTCTGGCGCAGGCTTTCCAGCTCTGCGCGGCAGTCAGGACACTGCTGCAGGTGTGCGTGTATGCGTGCTCGCTCAGCCGGTGGCGCCTGGTGATCGAGGTAGGCGGACAGTTGCTCTGCCTCGATATGGCCCCTGGCTGATCCTCCGAAAAATGATCTCATGGACAACTCGCGTTTCAGTTTGATTTGGGCTGCGTCATACGCTCAGAACCAGGTGACCTGTGCTTCTGATACGGTGCGACGTGTGCTACCTGTCACTTAGACGGTAGTTGGAAGGCAAAAGTTCCTGGTGCTCCAGCAGCAGATCGCGCAGCTTGGCGCGTGCCCGACTGAGCCGCGACTTGACCGTCCCGAGTGCTGCGCCGGTGGCATCAGCGATCTCCTGGTAGTCCAGCCCCTCGATGTCGGACAGGATCAGGGTGGCCCGCTGATCGGGCGGCAACTGCCCGATGGCGGCCTGAATCGCGCCCGCGAGTTCCTGTCGCATGACGTACGCGTCCGGCCGCTCCGAGCGGTCCATCAGCCGCGCATCGTAGTCGGGGTCGTCCTCGTCGTCCTCGCCGCTCTCCAGGGACACGGTGGGCCTGCGCTTGCGCGCGCGCAGCGCGTCGTAACAGGTGTTGGTCACGATGCGGAGCAGCCACGACTTGAAGGAGCCGCCGCGATACTGGCTGATCCTCTGATAAGCCTTGATGAAGGCGTCCTGGGTCGCGTCGGCCGCGAGCTCGTCGTCGCTGGTCAGCCGGTAGGCGATGTTGTAGGCCAGGCTTTGATAGTGGAGGATGATCTGGTTGAAGGCCGGAAGCTCGCCGCGTTGGGCGGCCGCGAGCAGCGCCGCCTCATCGTATTCGGGCCGGCCCGGGCTGCCGCGGCGTATGCCGGGATAGGCGTCATCGTGCAGCGACGACGCCAGCACGATGATGGAAGCCCCGGCCTGCCAGGCCCACCTGTGTAAATGAAACATACCCTCACCGGCTCGAATGAGAACGAATTTGACGCACCCCGTGCCTTGGGTTATACTCTTCACTTGCTACGCCGAAGTGGCGGAAAGGTAGACGCGACGGTCTCAAACACCGTTGGGGGTTGCCCCATGTGGGTTCGATTCCCACCTTCGGCACTCTTTTCTGCGGTATCCTCACTGGTTCGTTAGTCCTTTTTTCGAGGATACTGCGTCCCATGTGCAGCCATTATAGCAGCGTTGTCGTTTGGCTGGCAAAGCTTGCATCCCAAAATCAACACATGGGGTTTCAATCCTAAATGCAGAATAGATCGGGGGAAGCGCCTGCGGCGCCTTGTCAGGACGACAGGAAGCTCATGGCGGCGGTCCCTGGGACTTTGGTCGACAGCCTGATGTCTGAATATGCAACGCCTGGCCGCACGCCTTCACGGTTGCGGCTTGTTGCGTTTCTGCCTGTGCTACTGCTCATCGCCACGCTCGTCGCGGGTTGTGGTGCTTCCGGCCCCGGCGCCAACTCTACCGCTGCACGCGAGGCCGCGTTGCGACAGATCGCGCTGGAGTATGCGGAGGACGGCGACCTTGAGCAGGCCACCGGTGCGCTGGAGAAGCTGAAGCTGGCGAACCCGGGCCAACTGCTGGTCACGCTGGCGGAGGCAGACCTGGCGGCCGGCCGTGCGCGCGAGGACATCGCGGCCACGGCTGCCCTGGCGACCATGTTGGGCGCACGCAGCCAGAAGCTGATGGCGTATCTCTCGCCGACGCCGATCCCGGCTCAGGCGCCGGTGCAGGCTGCGACGCTTGCGCCAGCGCAGATCGCGCTGGTCGAGCCTACCGCCACGGAAGCGCCTTCGCCCACCGCCGTGCCGCCGACGGCCACGCCGGCCCCTGTGGCGACCGCTACGCCAGAGCCAACGGTTGTTAACAGCCCCACACCTCCGCCGCAGCCCGCGCGTGTGGTGGCGGACGGCAACGTGAACCTGCGCAGCGGACCCGGCAGGGCCTATCCCGTGATCGGCACATTGCGCGGGGGCCAGGAAACGGCCATCATCGCCCGGAACGAGAACGGCGACTGGTGGCAGGTCGAGGGCTCGAACGGCGCGCTGGCCTGGGTGGCCGGCACGGTCGTCCGCGTCCTGGGCGCGATCGATGCGGTCTCAGTGGCGCAGAACATTCCCGCGCCGCCCACGGCCGCACCGCGACCCACCGCCGCGCCGCAGCCGACTGCGCCGCCGGTGGTTGCTGCGCCTGCAGGACCTCATTTCACGCTCATCGTACACCGTCTGTGGACGGTGGAAGAGACGGGCGGCTTCCTTGCGGGTGGCTTGTCGGTGAACTGTGGTTATCAGCATAACCTTCATGTCTACGTGAGGGATGCAGCCGGCAACCCTCTCAACGGCGTGACGATCCGGGAGGCGGGCGGCGTTCAGCAGGAATTGGTGAGCGGGAGCAAGGGACCCGGAATGGCCGAGTTCGACCTGTATCCTCCCGGCAAGGACGTCTATGTCATTCGTGACGTCGATGGCCGGCAGGCAACCAGTGACACTGCCGCGGCGCCTTCGGTGCCGCAGGCCATCTCGTTTGATATCCTGCGCGGCGCGCACTTCTGCCGCGATGACGCTGACTGTGCGCATTTCGTGTCTCAGAACGGCTGTTACGGCCACTACTCCTGGGATGTCGAATTCCGGCGCAATTACTAGCGTCGTTTCTCGAAGCCGAATTGCTCTTCGCCAGTCGTAGGGCAAGTAAGGAGAACCGTTTGTGAAAGAATCGATGATGGAAAACACGCCGCTCTTCTCGGTGTTGACCGAGGAGCAGCGCTCGCTGATCGCCGATCGCATGGTTGCGGAGACCCGCGACGCAGGCGAGATGGTGTTTCAGCAAGGGCAGTCCGCTTCCGCGCTCTACCTGGTCCGCTCGGGCTGGGCCCGGCTGCTCAGCGAACAGGTCGGCGTGCTCAGCAACGTGGGCGCGGGGTCGCTGTTGGGCGAGACCGACATGGTGCTCGGGCGCAGCTACAGCGTCTCGGCCGAGGCTGCATCGGACCTGTCCCTCTGGGCGTTGCGCGACGAGGACCTGAAGGCGGTCTTCGAGCACAGCCCCGCCATCGCCCGTGCGCTCAAGGTGGCGCTGGGCGTGAGCGAGGACCAGACGCTGGAGCGGCATCTGCGCAAGCTGGAGCTGATGCATGGACTGCAGTCTCACGAGCTGCGCGACATTGCCGGCCATCTGCGTCCGGAGCACTTCGACGCAGGGCAGACGGTGTACCGCCAGGGCTCTGAGGGCGAGTCGCTCTTCCTGGTTGACCAGGGTCAGGTGCAGATCAGCAGCGCCGCCGGCGCTTTTGCCACCATCGGCGCGGGGGATGTCTTCGGTGAAGACGCCTTCCTGACGAGCGAGCCCCGAAGCGTGACCGTCACGGCGCTTACGGACGTGGTCGCCTGGTCGCTGGGCCGGTCCGATTTCGAACAGCTGGCCATGCGCCATCCGGTGCTGGCGCTGAACCTGAGCCGGATGGTCACTCGGCGCCTGCGCGAACGCAATCTCCGGGGCGCGGCCCCGGCCGCCATCTCCGCACCCGCGCCCACTGCGCCGGTCTACGTCGCACCGGCGGCGCCGCTGGCCGCGGCCGCCGATGCTTCGGCCGCCGACGTGCCGGCAGCACCTGCGGGGATGTACCGGGCGGCCGAGCCCTCCTGGTGGAGCCGCAGCAGTTCCGGTGCGAAGATCCGGCTGGTCGCAGTCGTGGTCCTGTTGCTCTGGGTGCTCGGTGCGGCTGCGATCGCGGCCATCAATGCGCTGGTTTCTCAGAACGACGGCGTCAGCCGTTCGGCGCCCGTGGCAGCCGGGTTCCAGGAACGGGCCGTCCTGGTGGCACTGGCCGCGGACATGCCGGTCGACGTGACCCCGACCTACACGCCGTGGCCCACGGAGACGCCCATCCCGACGCCGACGTTCACACCGACGCCGCTCCCGACGGAGACGCCCATCCCGACCGCGACGGCCACGCCGCTGCCGACTGCAACGCCGGTTCCGCCTACTGCGACGCCGGTTCCGACCCGTGTCCCGGTGCGCGCGGTGGCCGCGGCGCCAGCGGCCCCCGCGGTCGTCAGCGCGGCAGCTGCGGCGCCGGCTCCCAAGCCGAGCACCCAGTTCACGCTGGTCGAGGTTCGCCGCCTGGACCCATGTGAGAACCGCGGCATGCACAACATCTTCGTGAAGGTCGTGGATGCGGCCGGCAACCCGGTCGACGGCGTGCTGCTGGTGCAGACGCCGAACGGCCAGCCGGGCAACGTCCTGGACAAGCAGCTCTCTGGCTCCAAGGGGCCGGGGAAGGCCGAGTTTATCATGTGGAAGATGGCCGAGTACAGCGTCTACGTGAGCGGCGACGGCGTCAACCCCGGAAACTCTGAGACCGCCCAGCCCCTGCACTCGAACTTCACCGACGAGGCGGAGTGCGCCTCGGGCGGCGGCGGCAACACGCTGTTCCACAATTCGTTCAGCGTCGTGTTTCGCAAGAATTTCTAGGCCCACATCCTTTCTGTAAGTGAAGCCCCGGAGAGATCCGGGGCTTTTTTGATTTCGTTGACACGGGGCATGCCGGGTGCTAAACTCAGTGTGGAAGTGGGCATGCGGTTTCGGAGCAGCGCACTGCCAGACGTGGCGCTTGTCTCCCGCCGCCAGCAGGCATCGACAGGAGGCGCACCCATGCTGAGCTATCACCTTTCCGGCGAACAAGAGATGATCCGCGACCTCGCCCGGAGCTTCGCAAAGAAGGAGGTGCTCCCGGTGGCGGAGCATCATGACCGCAGCGGAGAATACCCCTGGGCGGTGATCAAGAAGGCGCAGAAGGTCGGCCTGATCAGCTCCAACGTCCCCGAAGCGTACGGCGGCCCCGGCATGGGCGTGCTCGAAGAATGCATCATCAACGAAGAGTTGGCGTGGGCGTGTTCCGGCATCCAGACCGCGCTCATGCTGAACAACCTTGCCGCATGGCCGCTCATCCTGTTCGGCACGGAGGAGCAGAAGGAGCGCTATCTGCCGCGGCTGACGGAGGGGGGCGAGCTCGGCGCGTACGCCCTGACCGAGCCGGCTGCGGGCTCCGATGTCGCCGGCATCCTCGCGACCGCGGTCAGGAATGGCGATCACTACCTGCTCAACGGCACGAAGACCTGGATCACCAACGCCCCCGTGGCCAGCTTCTCGATCATCTTTGCCAAGACCGATACGGAGGCGCGGCACCGCGGCATCAGCGCGTTCATCGTGGACCACGAACGGCCGGGCGTTACCGCGGGCAAGCCGATTCCCAAGATGGGACAGCACGCGGCCTGGACGGGCGAGATCGTCATGGAAGACGCGCGCGTGCCGGTGGAGAACCGGATCGGCGAGGAGGGCGAGGGCTTCATGATCGCCATGAAGGTGTTTGATCGCTCCCGGCCGCCCGTGGCCGCGGCTGCGGTGGGCGTCGCGCGCCGCGCCCTGGACGAAGCGACGCGCTACTCGATGGAGCGCAAGGCCTTCGGGAAGCCCATCGCGGCCAACCAGGGCATCAGCTTCATGCTGGCTGACATGGCGATGAACATCGAGGCCGCGGAACATCTCGTGCGACATGCGGCCTGGCTGGTGGACGAGGACCTGCCCAACGTCAAGGAAGCCGCGATGGCGAAGGCGTTCGCTGCCGACATGTGCATGAAGGCGACGATCGATGCGGTTCAGGTCTTCGGCGGTTACGGTTACAGCGCGGAGTACCCGGTGGAGAAGCTGGTGCGCGATGCCAAGATCTACCAGATCTACGAGGGGACCAGCCAGATCCAACGCGTCATCATCGCACGCGAGCTGACCAGGGGGTAGCGCGAGCCAGCGGTTGGCGTCCTTCCACTTCGTCCCGGCCGGAAAACGGCCGGGACTCCGCTCAGGATGCCTTAGTGCCGGCTGCAATCGCATTCCCTGGCTATCTGCGGGCCGGCGGTTGAGAAACAGGAGAAGAAGGCATGGCCAGACTGCAACGCGCGACCTCGCTGGCCGTGCACGCCACACTCAGGAGCCTGCAGCGGCTGCGCAGGCCCACCCTGTCGGGCCAGCTGCGGCTGCATGGGCTGGATGGCGCGGTGGAGATTCTGCGCGACGAGTGGGGCGTGCCGCACATCTACGCGCGCACGACGCACGATCTCCTCTTCGCGCAGGGCTTCGTGCATGCCCAGGATCGCCTCTGGCAGATGGACTTTCAGCGCCGCGTGGTCGCGGGCAGGCTCGCTGAAGTCATCGGTCGCGCGCTCGTGCCGGCCGACCGCAACCTGCGCACCATCGGCATGTATCGGGCGGCCGACGAGGAGGCGCGTTGCCTGGACCCGGAGAGCCGGGCGGATCTCGAAGCGTACGCGGCGGGGGTGAATGCCTGCATCGAGGGCCAGCCGCTGCCGGCCGAGTTTGTCCTGTTGCGCTACCAGCCCGAGCCGTGGCGGCCCGCGCATTCCCTCTACTGGCCCAAGATGGTCGCCTGGGGCCTGTCGATCAACTGGGAGACGGAGCTGCTGCGCGCCAGGCTCACAGAGACGCTGGGTGAGGAACGCGCGGCCGAGCTGGAGCCGCCGCCCCCCGACGACTGGCCGGTGGTGATGCACGGCGACTTCCGTTTCCTGGCAGGGGGCGAGGGGGACGCCACGCAGGTGGTCACCGCGGTGGCCGCGGCTACGGCTCAAGGCCCGGGTGCGTCCGCTGGCGCTCAGGCCGGCCCTCAGACCCGCCCTGCCGGCGGCTTGCACGCGAGCGAGGCCTCGGGCTCGCCCGCTGACCTACCCTCGACCGGCGGCTCGCCCGGAAGCAACAACTGGGTTGTGTCGGGCGGGCGTACTGCCACGGGAAAGCCCCTGCTCGCGAACGACATGCACCTGCCCATGACCGCGCCGTCCATCTGGTACGAGAACCACCTGGTGGTGACCGGCGACGCGGCGCCCCTGAACGTGACCGGCGTGACGTTTCCCGGCGTCCCCTACGTGGTCGCGGGACACAACGGCCGGGTGGCCTGGGGATTCACCAACGGCTATCCCGATGTGCAGGACCTCTACCAGGAGCATCTGCGCCGCACGCCGGCCGGCGTCGAGTACGAGTTCGAGGGCGCGTGGCACGAGGCGGAGGTGCGCCGCGAGGAGATCCGCATCAAGGGCGGCCTGTCCGTGATGGAGGAGGTGATCGTCACGCGCCACGGGCCGGTCATCAACGATCTGGCCCGCGGCCTGGCCTCCGGCCTGGGGCCGGACGGGCTGCCAGAAGAGCCGCTGGCGCTACGCTGGACCTCGCTCGATCCCGCGCCGATGATCGGCGCGCTGCGTGCGATGAACCGGGCGGAGACGTGCGACGCGTTCCGCGAGGCCCTGCGGCAGTGGGTGGCGCCGGTCCAGAACATGGTGTACGCCGACACGGAGGGCAACATCGGCTACAGCTTCCCGGGCCGGGTGCCCATCCGCGCGAAGGGCGACGGCCGGGTGCCCGTGCCGGGGTGGACCGGCGAGTACGAGTGGACCGGCTACATCCCCTTCGACGAGCTGCCTCACCAGCGCAACCCGGCCTCAGGCATGATCGTGTCTGCCAACAACCGGGTGGCCGACGACTCGTACCCCTACTTCATCAGCCGCGAGTACGGCATGGGCGATCGGGCGGAGCAGATCACTGCTTTGCTGGCGTCGATGCCTGCCGTCGACGTCCCTGCGATCCAGCGCATGCATTTCGACCAGGTCTCACCGTCGTTGAAGCGCCTGGCAGCCCACCTGGGCCAGCTGGAAGTAGACGATCCCGCGCTGCAGGGAATGGTGAACCTGGTCAGGAACTGGGACGGCCGTGTCTCCGAAACCAGCGCGGCGGCCACCGTCTGCGAGATATTCGGCCGTATCGCGCAGAAGGTTGTGTTCGAGGTCCGGCTGGACCGCGGCCGGCCGCGGGATGCCGCGGGGAGAACCCTCAGCCAGCGCGCCCTGGGCGCCGGCCCGACGCCCGTGCTTCAGCCCACCAGCTTCTTCTATCACCGGCTGTGGGAGTGGCTGCTTTCGGCATTGGAGCGGCCCGACTGGCACTGGTTCGACCTGGGCAACGGCGAGCAGCGCGACGACGTCCTGCGGCTGGCGCTGCGACGCACGCACGACTACCTGGTCGAGCGTCTGGGCGAGGCTGAGCCGCCGGAGTATCGCTCCTGGGCGTGGGGGCGGCTCCACATGATCACCTTCGCACACACGCTGGGACAGGCGCCGGTGCTGGAGCGGCATTTCAGCCGCGGACCCTTCCCGGTGGGGGGCGATGGCAACACCATCTTCGCGACCGGCGGGGGCCTCACGCGCGCGGACAGCAGGGCCGTGGTCGCGCCGCCGTTTCGCTTCATTGCGGACCTCTCGGATCTATCCGGGTGTTATGGTCTGCTGGCTCCCGGCAACTCGGGCCGGCCGGAGGACCGGCACTACGATGACCAGGTGTCTGCCTGGTTTGAGGGCGGCTATCACCCGATGCTCTATGCGGCAGAGGACGTCCGGCGCAACGCGGATCGCCGGTTGGCGCTGCTGCCGGGGCGGTGAATCAGCGTGCAGGAGACTCAGCGGCGGGTGAGGCCCCAGAGGAAGGCCGCCCCTGCCGCGACCAGGAGCGCGTTGCTGACGCCTGAGGCGCCCTCCGTGGCCTGCAGCAATAGCCCCGCCATCAGCAGGCCCCCGGCAATCATGCTCCAGGTCAGCCGCTCCATGGAGCGCTCCAGGCGGCGTATGGCCTTGGCGGTGTCCGGCGCCAAGGCGGTCTGCTGCACAAGGTCGCCGCGCTCCGCCGCGCTCAGGAGCCTGTCCAGCCGGGCCGGCAGCCGCAGCGCGAGCTGAACGAGGCTGCCGACCTCATCGAGGATGCCGCGCCAATCCCGGGTGATCTGCTCCGAGGCCAGCCGCTCGGCAAAGGGAAGCGTGGCGGCCCAGGGATCGAAGTGCGGGTCCAGGGTCGTCGCCATGCCGGAGAGGATGGCAACGGCACGCATGGCAAAGAGGACGTCGGTCGGAAACTGGAAGGGCATCTCGTAGATCAGGTCGCGGTATTCCAGGACAAGCGAACGCGCCTGCTGCATCGCCACATCGCCAAGCTGCCCGATGCGCACGCCGCCGAACCGCGCAAACAACACCTCATGCAACTCCTCGATGCGCTGCCGGTCGGAACCAGGCAGCAACACACCCGCATCGCCGTACGCCTGGACCATGCGGTGCGCGTCGCGGGTGCCCACTGCAATGGCCACATCGCGCATCGCGCCCCGCATGCTTTCGGGGATAATCGCGACCATGCCGAAGTCGACGAAGATCAGCCAGAAGGGCCGCGGCGTGCCCGGCGCTGCGTTCGGGTCCGGGTCGAGCGGGTGCACGAAGAGGTTGCCCGGATGCGGGTCCGCGTGCACGAAGCTGTGGACGAAAATCTGCTCCAGGTAGGTGTCGTACAGCCGCCGCGCCACCTCCGCCCGGCTGATGCCCGCGGCCTCGATCGCCGCCAGGTCGTCGATCTTGATGCTGGACACGTTTTCGAGCGTCAGGACGCGGCGCGTGGTGACCTCCCAGATGACATCCGCGATGTAGATGCCCTTGTCATCAGCGAAGTCGGTCGCGAACCGGTCCGCGTTGCGCCCCTCGGCCACGAAATCCAGCTCGGCGCGCGTGGTGCGCGCGAATTCCTCATAGAGACGATCCAGGTCCATGTGACGCGAGACGGGCCGGTAGAACTTCAGCCAGGTGGCCGCCAGGCGCAGCGCCGCCAGGTCGGTGTCGACGAGCATCTCGATGCGCGGGCGCTGCACCTTCACCACGACTTCTTCGCCGCTCTTCAGCTGTGCCAGATGGACCTGCGCCAGCGAGGCCGCGGCCTGCGGCTCCGGCGCGACCCACGCGAACACCTCTTCGACGGGTCGCCCGAACTCGCCCTCGATGACTGCCCGGATGTCCTCCATGCTTTCGGCGGGCACTTCGTCCTGCAGGCCGCGCAGCTCCACGGTCACCTCGGGCGGCAGCACGTCGACGCGGATGCTCAGGAACTGGCCCAGCTTGATCAGCACACCGCCCAGGTTCAATGCCAGCGAGCGAAAACGCTGCGCGTGGTCATGCCAGCGCCGCAGGTTCGTGGCCCGGACGTAAGACCTCAGCCCTGGGATGTTGCCCAGCACCAGGTTCCAGCCGATGAAGGAGAGGAAGAGGCGCGCGAAGTAGAAGACGACGCGCAGATAGCGCCCGCGGTCACGCGGCAGCGTAGCTTCCGGCGAGTCCTGCACCAATCGGGACAGATCGTTGAGTGCAGTTGCCGGGGTAGACGCCGTTCTGGCGCGACGGAAGCGGCGCCCGATATTCATGGCTTCATTGTACCGCGCAGGGCGAAGCTGTCAACCCCGATGCGCAACAGCTTTGACAAGTGGCCTCCGATACCTATAATTGAACCAACACAATCATACATGGTGGTCCACATGGTCGCAGTGTCACATGCTTGATGCCTTTAAGCTGATCTTCGAGGGTTCCTCCAGCCTGTATGAGATCGTGCTGCTTTCGCTGAGGGTCTCAGGCATTGCCCTCCTGTTGAGCACGCTCGTCGGCATCCCGCTGGGGGCGGTGCTGGGCCTGGGTCGTTTCCCCGGCCGGCAGCTGATGGTGGCGTTCATGTACACGGGGATGGGGTTCCCGCCCGTGGTCATCGGCCTGTTCGTCTACTTGCTGCTGTCGCGCAGCGGACCGCTCGGCCAGATCGATGCCAGCTGGATTCCTGACCTCTTCACGCCCGGCGCGATGGTGATCGCCCAGTCCATCATCGCTTTTCCGCTCGTGGCCGGCTTCACGATGGCGGCCGTGCTGGGGGTCGACCCGGGCCTGCGCCAACAGGTGCGGTCGCTGGGCGCCACGGACTGGCAGACCACGTTGGCCGTGCTGCTGGAGGCGCGGATCGGCGTCATCGTGTCGATCATCGCCGGCTTCGGCGGCATCATCTCGGAGGTCGGCGCAGTCATGTTGGTCGGCGGCAACATCGAGGGGCGCACGCGGGTCCTGACGACGGCCATCGTGCTGGAGACCCGGCAGGGCAATTTCGATCTCGCCCTCGCTCTGGGCGCCATCCTCCTCGCGATCACGTTTGTGATCAACGTCCTGATGCTGAGGTTGCAGGGAAAGGCTCTGAACGAATGAACCTGGATGTGCGTCCGTCTTATGCCATCGAGAATGTGAGCAAGACGTACGGGGGGCGACAGGTGCTCGGGGTCGAGCGCCTGGACATCCACCCCGGGGAGATACTGGCGATCGTGGGGCCGAGCGGCTCGGGCAAGAGCACGTTGCTCCGCCTCCTGAACTTTCTCGAGCCGCCATCGGGCGGCCGCATCCTGTACGGCGGGGAGTCATTCGAGTCGAACCGCGACGTCTCGCTGGACCTGCGGCGCTCGGTGACGACGGTGGCGCAACGCCCCGTGCTGCTGAACCGCTCGGTGCGCGCGAACGTGGAGTTCGGGCTGCGCCTGCGCGGCCGCCGGGATAACGTCAGTGACGTCCGGCGGGCGCTCGATAAGGTCGGGCTCGCGGCGCTGGAGGGCCAGCCCGCGCGCACGTTGTCTGGCGGCGAGGCGCAGCGCGTGGCGCTGGCGCGGGCCATGGTGATCAAGCCGTTCGTCTTGCTGCTGGATGAGCCGACGGCCAACCTCGACCCCTACAACGTCACGGTGATCGAGGAGGCCGTCCGGCGGCTGAACACGGAAGAGGGCACCACGATCGTGCTCGTCACGCACAACGTCTTCCAGGCGCGGCGGTTGGCCCACCGCGTGGTGCTGATCCTGGACGGCAAGATCGTCGAAGTGTCGGACGCAGAGTCGTTCTTCGAGCATCCGAAGGACGCGCGGACGGCTGCATTCGTGCGCGGGGAGATGGTCTACTAGCTGCTGGCCGCGACCAGGGCTCCCCTAGCGGCGCTTCGGGCGGTCGGACTGCTTCGTGTCGTCGGCCCGGCGGCCCAGGCGGCCGAAGAACATGTCGCGGAACGTCGATCCCATCGTGGGCACGTCCGGCGCGGGGCTGGTGGGCTCCTCTGTGCCCGCCATCGCGACCTTGAGCCAGTTGTGGCTGGCCTCCAGGCCGTCGTCGACCTGCTCTGCCAATGCCTCTTCCTGCCCCTGCACCAGGTGCTCCCTGATCCTCGTCAGTTCCGCGATCTCCCGGTCAAGCCAGGGGATGACCTGTTCCCGGTTGGCGAACGGGCCGGCGATCGCCTCCTTGCCGGTATCCGTCACCAGGACGGTGCCGGCGAAGAAGTGATTGCCCGCGAGCTTGCGCAGGTCCCGCCACCCGGGACTGCCCGTCGTGACCGACAGCAGCGAAGTTGCGAGGAGCGCGGGCAGGTGCGACACGGCGGCCACCAGTCCGTCGTGTTCCTCAGCGCCGATGAAGTAGGGTTTGGCGCCCAGGGCCTCGATGAGATCGGCGGCGAGGCGGACGCCAGAATCGTCGGTCTCCGCGTTCGCGGCCAGGCAGAAGTGCTTGCCCGTGAAGAGGTCCGCGCGCGCGCCCTCCGCATCCAGGCGATCGGCCAGGAGGATGGGATGGCCCCCGACGAAGTGCACGTTGGCGGGCAGCAACTCCCTGGCCCACTGCATCACCGGCGTCTTCACGTCGGCTGTGTCCACGATCACGCAGCCTGGGCGGAGGTCCTCCTTGATGGCATCGAGGGTGGCACGCAACTCGTCCAGGGGCAGCGCAAGGATGACGCGATCCGCGTCCCGGACCGTGTTGATCAGGTTCCACTCGGTCCGCTCCACCGCGCCTGCGCTCTTGGCCCTGCTGGCCAGTTCCGGGCTGCGGTCGTGGCCGATGACGGTGAGCTTCTCCTGGTAACGATGCAGGGCCAGGCCGGCCGAACGCCCCACGAGGCCGAGCCCTACGATGGCAACCTGTAGTTTTTCGCTCATGTTATGCTCTCTCTAGTTCTCATCGTCTGCGGCCTGAAACGCCGCAAGTAAGTCGTCGATCGGCGCAGGCGGCCGATCGTCACGGAGTTCTTCCTGGTGCCTGCGGATCAGTTCAACGGCGCCGGGCAGGCATCCCGCTGCCGCAGCCGCGGCTGCACTCCTGGCGGGATGATTGGCATGCACCCAGAGCGGGAAGCGCACGTCGCGGCGTGCGGGCTCGGGCATGTGCTTCAGCCGCCGCCACATCCCCGGCGCGAATGCCTTGATCAGCACCGCGGCCACCCGGTGAACGAGCTTCACGCCGCCGCCGTGCTTAGCGCAGTCGTGCAGCAGCGCGGCCTGCGCGGCCTCGGGTTGGTCGTAGCCCCGTTCCCGGATCGATCGCCAGACGCTCAGCGCGTGGTGCTGTTCCGTGCGGGGCAGCGCCTTGAATACCCGCCATCCGTCCGGCGGGAGCACATCGTGGGCCCACCCCAGGTCCTGCGCGCTGACAGGAAGCCTGGGAGTGACCACCGCGCGGCCGAACTGCCGCACTCGATACAGAATGCGTCCCGGCGAGATCGCAGCCATCAGCCGCCCAGCAGGAACCTGGACACAGCATACACGCCCTGGCTCAGGTAGCGCCCGAGCACGTTGAGTTGCGGCGACACCCAGCTGAACGCGAACAGCACCATCAGGATGAGCGGGCCGTATTGCTGCAGCGGCTGCAGGACGCGGGCGATCCGTTCACCCACGAGTCCCCGCAGCACGCTGTTGCCGTCCAGCGGCGCAAGCGGGATGAGGTTGAACAGGAACAGCAGGGCATTGATGCCCACAAAGACGTACACGAAGCGCGCCACCGAGGGCGAGGCACCTTCAAAAAGGCCCAGGCGCCACGGCACGGCGACCAGCGCGGCCATCAGGAGGTTGCTGGCTGGCCCGGCCGCAGCAACGATCGCATGCCCGACACGCGGCCCATAGCGCAGCTTGTACGGATTGACCGGCACCGGCTTGGCCCAGCCGATGAAGCTGACGATCAGCAGCAGCGAGCCAAACGGATCCAGGTGCGCCAGCGGGTTGAGCGTCAGTCGCCCCTGCTGCTTCGCAGTATTGTCGCCGAGCCGGTACGCGACCCATGCGTGGGCCAGCTCGTGAATAGGAAACCCAACCAGCAGGATCACGGCCTTGGTAAACAGGGTGATCGCATCGAAATCGAGCAACTTGCACTCCAAAGTTCAGGCTGGCCCGAATTATAACATAGCGATATGGGCGCTCTCAATCAGCACGCTTCCCGTTTCACCTTCGGAACGGTTGACATCTTTCCTTGGATCAGCTATCCTCTCCATCGAAGAACATGCGTATTCTTGTCAACGGCTGGTTCTGCGATGAGTGGGCCACCGGCAGCGGCCAGTACCTGGCCGCGCTGGTGGCCACTTTGCCGCGGGCATCGGATGCCCACGAGTGGGTCCTGGTGCGCCCGGCGGCACGGGGCGACGAGTCGCCGCTGCCCCCGGGGTGGGGGTCGATGCGCGTGCGGACGCCGTTCGACGCTGCCAGCAAGGATCTGGCCAAGCTTTGGTTCGAGCAGGTGGCGTTTCCGCTGGCCTGCCGGCGGGCCGGCGCGGATGTGGCCTTCGTCCCCTACTGGGGCTCCGCGCTGTGGCGACCGTGTCCGGTCGTGGTCACCGTGCATGACCTGATTCCGTTGTTGCTCCCGGCCTACCGCGGCGGTGTGCTCCAGCGTGGCTACACAGGGCTCGTGGCGCGGACGGCCCGGCTGGCCTCGGCCGTCCTGACCGATTCGGAGGCGAGCCGGCGGGACATCATCGAGCATCTGCGGATCCCGCCAGAGCGCGTCCATGCGGTCCACCTGGCCATCGCGGCCTGTGAGCCAGGGGTGCTGGCGCCTGAGAGCCTGGCACGGGTGCGCGGCCGGTATGGGCTGCCGGACGGCGCGTTCCTGCTTTACCTGGGCGGCTTTGACGTCCGTAAGAACGTCGTGCGGACACTGGAAGGTTATGCGAAAGTTGTCGAGCACCATGCCGGCATGGGGTCGAGGCCTCCCGCGCTGGTCATCGCGGGCAGGCTGCCCGCGGCGGACACGCCCTTCGCACCCGATCCGCGTCCGGCGGTGAAACGCCTGGGGCTGGAGGAGCACGTTCATATCATCGGCTGGGTCGCGGAAGAGGACAAGCGGGCGCTCTACGCGTTGGCGACGGGCGCGGTGTTCCTCAGCGAATACGAGGGATTCGGGCTGCCGGTCCTGGAGGCGATGGCCTGTGAGGCGGCGGCGCAGTGAGGCGTTCACGGATGATCCCTCTCCGCTGCCCCCGGTATCGAGAGGGTAGGTGTGCGGGTGGCTGAACCTGCGAAGCTCGTGCGTGCCGCGCACAACATCCTGACGCGTTCCTTTGGTCTGCGGCGAGACCAGAACCTGCTCATCTTCGCGGATGTCGGCTCCATGGAGGTGGTCGACCTGGTGGCGCGGGTGGCGCGCGAGTTGGGCATCCACACGACCGCGCTCTTCGTGCCGCGTGTCCTGCAACTCGACATGGGGGCCAACGAGAGCCTGCCGCTGCCCACGGAGGCGGCCATCAGGGAGTCGGACGCGATCCTGAGCTGCCTGTCGGATCACCCGGAGCATCTCCATTATCGCATGCGCGTGCTCCATGCGAGCTGGAGCCGCCGCGCCAAGATGGCGCACGCGCCCGGCGTCACGGCAGAGGTCCTCAAGACGATCGACACGGACTACGCGGCCATCAGCGAGCAGGCCCAGATCCTGAGCCTGGCCCTCATCCTGGGCCGCCGCCTGGAGATCGTCACGACCGACCGCCGCCGGCGGGAGCACCGGCTCAACATCCGCGTGGGCGGATGGGAGTATCCGCCGGGCATCAATGACGGCGTCATCCGCGAGGGCGCGTGGTCCAACCTGCCCCCGGGCGAGGTTTACATCATCCCGCGCGACGGCGACGGCCACATCGTGATCAATGGCTCGGTGCCGGGCAAGGTGCTCGGCCCGGAAGAGGAAGTGGTGCTGACCTTCCGCGAGGGTCGGTTGGTGAGCATGGATCCCCCGGATTGCGGCACGGCCCGTTACCTGCAGGAGTCGCAGGTGTCCTATGCGGAGCGCCGCGGCGATGCGAACTGGTCCAACCTGGCCGAGGTGGGATTCGGCCTGAACCCGGCCGTCCAGGACCTGACGGGGCTGGGCGTGGTGGACGAGAAGAAGGCCCACACGGTTCACATCGCCCTGGGCCACAGCGCGGGCCTCGGGGGCGACGTGGAATCGGTGATCCACTGCGACATGGTGGCCAAGCGGCCGACCGTGTACGTGAACGGCCGGCTGATCATGAAGCGCGGCGATTGGCGGATCAACGAGGAGGACTGGCGCCTGGATCATCGGAACGGAAGCGTGCCGCCGGGCTGGTGGGAAAGCCTGGGCCAGGTTGCGCGCAGCGGCGTGCGCACCGAGCGCGAGGGTGGCAGGCTGATGTGCGTCTGGAACGCAGGCCGCGGGCGCTGGGACAGCGTTCCGATCGGCGTGGAGCAGACGGCCCGGCTCGCGGCGCGGCTGTATGACCTGTTGCCCGATAACGGCGGCGCGCTCAGCAAGGAGCGCATCGTGGTCCTGGCCGAGCAGGCCGGCATTCCGGCCGCCGCGTTGCCGGGCCTGTTCTGGATCATGAGCCAGTTCGACCTGTTGCGCCTTGCGATGGCGCGCGACCTGACGGTCATCCCGAACTGAAGGGGTGGTTACGAACCTGGAGAACGGCATGAACGCTTCAAAGACCCCGTGGCGCCAATCGCTGCCGGATTTCCTGCAGTTTCTTGATGGCAGCCTGGGCCTGAAGGCCAAGCTGCACAAGGAAGTCCTGGGCTACGATCTCTACCTGATCGACCTGTCCGGCTGGAAGCTGCGTTTTTCCGACCGGACGCCCGTGCTGATCGTCCAGGACTCAGACCTGGCCGCGATGAGTGCCCGGGAGTTGGCCGAAAGCCTGGGCGACCTGGTGCGTTCGCAATCGCTGGTCGAGCGCAACCCCATCCTCCTGGTTTCGGGGGATGCAGGGGACCTGAAGCAGCAGCTCCGGCTGGCATATCAGCCGCTGCTCGTTCTGGACGACGCCGACATGCAGGCCGTCCGCGAATCGCGGCGCCCTTCGGGGGAGTTGCTGGATCGGCTGGCGCTTCAGCTTGACCTGTCGCTCCTGGCCCCGTACGAAACGAGCAAGCCCGTGACCGGCTCGCGCTTCTTCGGCCGGGAGTTCGAGGTGCGCCGCATCCTCCAGACCGAGGACAGCAACTTCGCCATCATGGGCATCCGGCGCATCGGCAAGACCTCCCTGATGCGCGAGATCGAGCGGCAGCTCAAGGAGCAGGCACAGGATGCGGACAACGAGGACGCGCTGACGCGCATCCTCTTCATGGACTGCAGCGCGCTCGCCTCGCCCGCCAATTTCGTCCAGGAAGTCGTCCGCAAGCTGCGTCCCCAGGAGCTGTCGCGGCTCTCGTCCAAGCAGTTTCCCATCTTCTTTCCCGACTTTCTCGAGCGCATGGCGCAACGATACGGCGGGCCGATCGTTTTCTTTCTCGATGAATTCGACAAGGTGCTCACCTGGCATTACGAGGACGATACGCTGTTGAATGCGCTGCGTGCCTCGAGCAACCAGGGCTACTCACGCTACATCGTCGGCGGCTTTCGCGACGTGATGCGCGCGTTCAGCGACCTCGATTCGCCGCTCTACAACTTCGCGCGGCCCATTCGCCTCAAGGAATTCAGCCGCGAGCAGGCTGCGGGCATGATCCTCGGACCGCTCGAGAAGCTGGGCGTTCACTTCGAGCGGCGCAACGACGTCGTGAACCGCATCTTCGACGAGACCGCGGGCCAGCCCAACCTGATCCAGTTCTACTGCAGCATTCTGGTGGAACGGTTGGACCGCGAAGGGAGCCGCGCCATCTCGCCGGAGAGCCTGTTCGACGTCTACGGCAACGATGACTTCCGTGCGTTCGTGCTCAGCACCTTCATGGACAACACGACGCACCTCGAGAAGGCCATCGTCTTCGCCGTGATGGCCGACACGGGTGCAGAGCATCCGTTCGGCGTGCAGCAGATCGACGCGGCGCTGGAGCGGCGAGGCGTGGAGATACCGCTGTCTGACCTGGACATGGCCTGTCGCAACCTCGAGCTCGCCGGCACGTTCACGTCACGCGGCCCGCTCTTCCGGTTCGCCACCCCCGTGTTCCCGCGGATGTTGAGCGAGAACTACGACGTGGACTATCTGTTCCGCAAGGTTCTGCAGGAAGGCATCTGACACATGGCGAATGCACCCCTGCCATGGCGTTTGGCGCCCTACGAAGAGGCATCGCTGTTCAAGAAGGTGCGCGTGCGCGATGACGGCCGCGTCCGCACCATCGTGCGCCATCTGATGAACGACGAGTGCGTCGTGCTCCTGGGCCCGCCGATGAGCGAGAAGAGCTATCTGCTGGCCGATGTCGTCGATGCCCTGCAGCAGGGCGGCCGCTTTCGTCCCCTGCGGGTCGACCTGTGGCGCACGCGATCGAACGACGAAGCCGCCTTCTTCACCAGCCTGGCGGGACTGATCGCTGCGGAGCTGGGCGGGACCGCGCCGTCGCTGGCCGAGGAAACAACGGATATGCGCTCGTTTCAGAGCTTCCTCGCCCGGTGCGCGAACGGCGCCAACCACAGCATTGCCCTGTTGATCGATCATCTCCAGGCGCTGCCCCACGACCTCGTGCACGGCTTGCTGGTTGCGCTGCGTGCCGCCTACATGGAACGCGAGGCGGATGCGCCCCACAGCCTGGTCGCGGTGGTCACGGGGGGCATCAACCTGGTGGGCCTGTCCGCCGGCCCGACGTCGCCGTTCAACATCGCGAAACCGGTCATCGCAATGCCATTGACCCCGGATCAGAGTTGTGCGCTGGCAGAGGCTTCGATTAAGGCACTGGGATGTTCTGCCAGTCCGCACGGCATCGACGCCATCGTGAACTGGGGCGGCGGCGACCGCTACCTGATCCCGCGCCTCTGTGCCGAGAGTGCGAGCCTGGTGCGCCATCACCGTTCGCCGCACGTCACCTCCGCCGTCGTCAACCGGGTGGCGTGTTCTCTCCTCGAGCAGGGCCCACCGCCGCCGGTCCGCGCGGCCATCCGGATGATCGAAGAAGACCCCGACACGGTCCTCGACGTTCTTCACATGTTGGACCACGGCGCACTTCAACGATCGCGGTCGCGGCAGATGCCCACGCGCACGGGGACGGATCGGCTTCAGCTCTCCGGCGCAGTTCAGTTGATGGGCGGGGCCTACACCTTCATGAACGAGGCGCATCGCCAGGGGCTGGTTGCCCACTTCACCACGGATCGTGTGGGTCACATATTGCGCATCGCAGGGCGCTGGAACGAGGCCATCGAATACCTGGCGCCCCGGATGCAACTCTCCGGCGTATCGGGGCAGGCGGCCGCAGTGTACGCCCCGGAGCCGGTCCGCGTGGCGAGTGCGCCCCCGGCCTCGAATGGCAGGCAATTTATCGGGCCGTCTCCCTCGGCCGCTCAGGCTGCGCCTGCCCGCCCGCAGTTGCTCGAGGCCATCGTGCAGTCCATCTATGCGACGGACTCGGCGGAGCAGGCCTATCGCCTGCTGGCGGACGGACTGCGCCTCGGTTTCGGGCTGGCTGACGCCGAGATCTACAGCGCATTTCCCGCGGCCTCCCGCCTGCAACGCGTCCACCCCTGCGACGATGATGCACCGCCGGTGTTCGTCGACCTGCGGGACCCCGGCTGTGTGGAGGCCCAGACCTTCAACCTGGGGAACTACGCGCTGCGCGGGTCGGCGGTCGAGGCCCGCCTGGTGGTGGCGCTCGCGTCCTCCAACCGGACGCTGGGCGTGGTCACCGTGGAGCACTACGTGCAGAACCGTGATCCGCACGAGCTGCCGGAAGAACTGCCGGAGCTGTTGCGATTCCTCCAGCATGCGGCGGGCGCGCTGGAATACGTGATGACCCGCGGCGCGTATCGCATGATCGGACAGGCCGTGCTGGATGCGAAGGCGATGCAGCCGACCGTCGAGCTCGTGCTGGAGAAGGTGGCCGAGGCGCTGGGCTGTGATTATGGGGTGCTGTACCTGGCAGATGAGGGCGGCCGGCAGCTCAGCATGGCCGCGGGCGTCGGCAAGGTGGTGACCGAAGAATGGCAGGCCCAGGCCAACTTCCCTCTCAACGGCCGTCATCCCGCCGCGACCGCGCTCGTCGAGGGACGGACGTTGACGCTGCGCGTGGTCGAGGAGGCCGAGGACCGCGCACTGGCGGATCGCTTCGGCCTGCACCGCTATGTACGCTGGTTCCTGCCGCTGGCTGCGGCCGGCGAGCAATTGGGGACCCTCGAGCTGGGCTATGCTGCGGGGCGGATACGCTTCGCCGATGCCTACAAGCAGACGCTCCTCGCGTTTGCCGACCAGGTGGCCATCGCGGTGCACAACATGCTGCTCCTGCGGCGCACCGACGAGGCGCTCACCCGCAAGATGGCGGAGCTGTCGGTGGGTCGCGAGATCCAGCTCAGTTTGCTGCCGAAGTCGTGCCCCGCACCCCCGGGCTGGCAGTTCGCAGCCGTGTACCAGGCTGCGCGCACCGTGGGGGGCGACTTCTACGATTTCTGCGAGCTGCCCGGCCCGCCCGCGCGGCTCGGGGTGGTCATCGCGGATGTGGCGGACAAGGGCGTGCCGGCTGCCCTGTTCATGGCGCTGAGCCGGACCATCATCCGCAGCGTCGCGTTCACCGGTCGCGGGCCCGCGTCCGCGCTCATGCGCGCCAACCAGCTGATCCTGGCAGACAGCCAGGCGGACCTGTTCCTCAGCGCCATCTACGTGGTGCTGGACCTGGCCACGGGTCGGGCCTCGTTCACCAACGCGGGGCACAACCGGCCTCTGCTGTTCCGGTCCAGCGACGGCTCTCTGGCGGAATTGATGCAGCCGGGAACTATCCTGGGCGCGTTCGAGGAGATCAAGTTGCGCGACGACCGGTTCGACCTGGCGCCGGATGATGTGCTGGTCCTTTACACCGACGGCGTGACCGACGCGCTCAACGCAGACGGCGAGGAGTTCGGCGAAGAGCGCCTGCGTTCCGTCATCCATGCGCACGCGCGCGAGAGCGCCCAGGCCCTACTGGACCACCTGACCGCTGCGCTGGCCGGCTTCACGGGCGCGGCCGAGCCGGCCGACGATGTGACGTGCGTGGTGATCAAGCGCCTCTAGCGAGACGCAGCGGGAATGCGCCGCGTCTCGCGTCGTCTACCTCCCGGCGCCACCCGTGACCGGCAGGAATGCCGGCGCATTGCTCACGTCGGCCCGGTAGCGCGGGATGACCTGGTATCCAGCGCCCCCCGCTTGCTCGCCGGCGTGTTGCCCCAACACACCCTGTGCGGCCCAGAGCTCCCCGATCTCGACGTAGGGCCGGCGCCACGGCAGGGTCTCGGGGAAGTAGATGGGGATGGACCCGTGCGCGTCGCGCAGCAGCAGGCCGCGCGGCTCGAACCGGGCCACCGCGCCCGCCACCTGCACCAGCCGGCCCTCGTTCTCCTCGGTCAGGCCGGCCGCGGTGATGAACAGGGGCGCGGGCGGCGTCCCCGGCCCGAGGTGGGTGATGTAGCCCACGTCGGGCACGGAGATCTCCCTCTCGCCGTAGAAGTCCCGCGTCCACCCGACGACGCGCAGGCGATCCCCGAGCGCAATCTGACCGTAGTCACCCGAGCGCAGGTACACCTTCATCCCGCCGGTTTCGTCCTGGAGATAGAGCGTCCTTGCGATCAACCCCGGTGGCAGGGTGACCGAGCCCGTGATCGTCACGCGCGTGTCGAGGGGCGCGAGCCGCGCGGCGGCGACCGTCGTGGGCAGGGCCAGTTTTACGGCCGCGGGCGCGGGCGCGGAGGGCGGCGAGGGCGGGCGCAGCCGGTTCGCCTCGCCGGGCGTCACCTCGCAGTTGCTCGTCCATTCGCCCGTCCCATCCCCATCGCGGCAGAAGCTGCGATCGTCCCCGGGCCCCCGATCATAGAGGAACCCGTCTGCCACCGCACCGTCGCTGCGCGTGAGGTTGACCACGTCGTGCCAATCTCCCAGGGAAAGGCGGGTCTGGCTCCGGAAGAGGAGCAGATAGCTGTGCGGCCAGATGACCGTCCCGGGCGGGATGGTGTAGGACGCGGTGTCATCGGAGAGGACCCATCCAGACAGCGACACGGGCTCCTCCGCGGCGCTGTACAGCTCGATCCACTCGTCCAGGAAACCCGCCTCCCCGTTGTGGTCCCAGTCGATGCGCTCCGGGTCGGGCAGGATCTCGTTGAGGTGGACCTGCAGCGCGGCCGGGGGGAGCGTCGGTTCTGCTGTCGCTGAGACGGTGGGGGTCGGGGATGGCGTGGGCGTGGCCGCCGGGGCCGCCTCGCCGGGATTGGGTGCAGCCTGGACCGACCACTCCGCGGCCGTGTCGCTGTCCTCCGCGGTCGGAGAGCGCGCCAGTGACTGGCCGGCCGCAGCGTCCTCGCACGACGGATCGAAGACCGACGTGTTCGTGCCGTAGCTCATGGCATCCGCCACGCGACCGTCCGGGGCCAGCAGGCGCACGGCGTCGCCGTCATTGCCCAGCCCGTTGCCGATCGCGCCGTCGAGGCTCACCATCTGGCCCGCGAAGCCGGGGTGATTCAGCGCGAAGCCGGCCGCATGGGCGGTCACGACGACGTATGACTGCGCGGCGATGGTCACAGGGGGGATCAGGTCCTCGCCTGCGTTGTCACCCAGCCGCCAACCGTCCAGGGTGACGGCCGCGTGTGACCGGTTCAGCAGCTCGACCCACTCGTACTCGGCATCGGCGCCGGGCTGGACCGCGTCGTAAAGGACCTCGGAGAGCAGGATCTCGGGCAGGAAGACCTGGGTCACGGGCGTGCTCGTCGGCGTGACCGTCTGGGACGGGTCGGGCGTGCCCGTGGGCGTAGAGGTCGGCGACGGCGTCGCCGCAGGTGTCTCCGTGGGGGTCTCCGTCAGCCCCGGGGTCGGGGTGGGCGTCTCCGTCGGGGTTTCGCCCGGCCCGGGTGTCACGACAGGCGTGGGGGTCGGCGTCTCTGGCGGGATGGCGGTGAACGTGGGTGACGGTGTCGCAGCCGGCGTGCGGGTGGCGGTAGGCGTCGGGGTGGGCGCCACCGGCGGCTGTCCCGGATTCGGCTCACCCTGTGCCAGCCAGTCTGCGCGCGTGCCGGTGTCGCGGTCGGAGGGCAGCCGGGCGAGCGACTGGCCGGCCTCCACGCCGGGACAGGGCGGATCGAAGACCGACACGTCGCTGCCGTAACTCATGGCATCGATCGGCGCGCCGTTCGGCGCGAGCAGCAGCACGGAGTCGCCGCTGTTGCTCAATCCGTTCCCGATCGTGCGCTCCAGGTAGACGATGTTGCCCGTGAACGTCTCAAAGTTGGCCGCAAAGCCGTCTTGGGTAGCGGCCACGATGAGGTACTGGCCGGCGGAGAGCGTCACCGATGGCAGCAAATCCTCTGCGATGTTGTCCGCGAGGCGCCAGCCCTCCAGCGCGACCGCGCCGGGCCCGGGATTAAACAGCTCAACGAATTCATGACCGGAGTCAGTCCCCGTCTGCGGCGAGTCGTAATACACCTCGCTCAGCAGGACGCGCGGCCAGCTTGCGGGCGATGGGGTGGAAGTGGGCGTCGTGAAGGGTGTTCCTGGCGTTGCAATGGTCGGCGTGGCGGTGGCAGTCGGGGGGACCGGCGTGGCCGTGGCCACCTCTCCGTCCGTGGGCGTGGCGGTGGCCGACTGGGGCGCCTGTCCGGGCGTGGGAGCCGCCTCGGTCCAGTCCGCCGCGGCGTCGGTGTCCGCCGCACCCGTCCGCGCCAGCGAACGGTCCTCCGGGACATCCGGGCACGGCGGGCTGAACACGGTCGAGTCCGAGCCGTAGCTCAGCGCGTCGATCGTCGCGCCGCCTGCGTCCTTCAAGGCCAGCCGGTCGCCGGTGTTGCTCAGCCCATTGCCGATCGGGCCCCCGAGGGCGATCAGCGCGCCGCTGAAGCCAGGGTTCGCGGCCAGGAAGTCTTCCTGGACCTCCGCGACGACCACGCGTTGGCCCGGGGCGAGGGAGAACGCGGGCAGCGTGTCCGCGCTCAGGTTGTCCTGCAGCACCCAGCCGGCCAGGTCGACGGACGCGGCGGTCGGGTTCAGGAGTTCGACCCATTCCGCGCCCGGATCCGCGGCGGACGGGTCATACAGCACTTCCGCGATCAGCAGGTGGTTGGCAGTGGTCCCGTACGAGGTGGCCGGGACCAGGAGCAGGGAGCAGCACAGGACGAGGACGACAGAAGCTGGCAGTGCGTAGCGCGACATGATCCACCCCCAAGGCGACAACGGCGGCTCAACGTGGGTGAAGAAACGCTTCTGACAAAATTATCTAAGATGGTGGCCGAATTGTCAATTTGCGAAAAAAGGGCTTAGCCCAGCAGGTGCAGCGCGGCGTGCAGGAAGAGCCGGGCGGCAGTGACCACTTGCGACATCTCGACGTGCTCGATCGGCCGGTGGGCATGGGCGATGGACCCGGGGCCGCAGATGACGGTAGGGAAGCCCAGGTAGCCCGCATCGGAGCCTGCCGGGAACGCCTGCACGCCCCCATCGGCCCGGAAGAGCGCGCGGTGCGCGGACCGCAGTGCCGCGACGACCGGCTCGCCGGCCGCGATGTCGCACGCGGGCAGCACCAGTCCCGACGGGATGACCTCGTAGTCGAAATCCGCGCGGCCGAACGCGGCCTTGCCCACCCACTCGCGAAGCTCTGCGAACGCGGCCTCGGGTGTCTCGCCGGGCACGGTGCGCCGGTCGACCTCCAGCTCGCAGTAGTCGGGCACGCGATTGGCCTGTTCGCCGCCGCGAATCACACCGGGGACGATGCTCGCATGGCCCAGGAGCGGATGCGCGTCCCG
Organism: Anaerolineae bacterium; assembly: GCA_040766655.1. GTDB lineage: Bacteria > Chloroflexota > Anaerolineae > CG2-30-64-16 > CG2-30-64-16 > JALOOB01. Next base: position 181,203 of record JAXGQB010000012.1, on the reverse strand, counting down.
CGCCTGCAGGGCTGCATGGTAGTCGTCGAGGCGCCCGATGATCTGGCCCATGTGGCTGATCGCGTTGGTCCCCTTCTCGGGAGTCCGTGCGTGCGCGGAGCGGCCGCGGGCGATGATGGTGGCGCCGATGCGTCCCTTGGAGGAAAGACAGACCTGCAGCTCGGTCGGCTCGGACATGATGCACTGGTTCGCGCGGGGACCATCCCGGCCGATCGCCCTTGCGCCGATCATCCCGTGTTCTTCATCCGCGATGAAGCAGAGCACGAGGTTGCCGGAGAGGGACGCCCCTGCGTCCTTCAACGCCTTGAGTACGGCCAGGTTCGCGGCCAGCCCTGCCTTCATGTCGCATGCGCCCCGGCCGTGAACCTTGCCGTCCTCCCAGAGCGCATCGTAAGCACCGGGGAAGTCGCCGGCTTCGACGGTGTCGGTGTGGCCCGCGAGGGCCAGGGTGAAGTCGCCGCGGCGGCCGGGCAGGTATGCGTAGACGTTGGGCCGCCCCGGCGCCGCCTCCCGCTGCTCGACGCGAACCCCCATCCCCGACACCAGGTCGCACAGGTAGTCGGCGATCTCCTGCTCCCCGCGTCCGGGTCCGGGCGGCTCATCGAGCGGATTCTCGCTCCGGATGCGGATCAGTTCCTGCAGCGTACGGCGCACCCATGCTTCGTCGATGCCTCTTTGCAGCTCGTCGAACTGCGGGAGGCCGGCAGCGTTAGTTCCCGGGACCATGCCATCACCCTTTTTGCACCGGACACCGGTCAAGATGTCCACGGTTCTCCCGCCGGGGGCGCATGCCCCCGGCGGGTATCGTAAAGCGGATGCGGGCCGTTACGGCGCGCCGCCATCCGTTCCATACGCCGATCGGCGGGGATGTTCCCGCGTCCGGCGCCCGCGCATCCGATGGATGAGATCAGGCGCGTGCTGTCGTCAGCGCGCGGCCGCCGTCCACCCCAAAACTGACCCCGGTCGTCCACGCGGATCGATCGGACACCAGGAAGCAGATCGCATCCGCGATCTCTTCCGGCTTGCCGGGCCTCGCCAGCGGATGGGTGATCTTGGTCCGTTCCAGGAAGGCTGCGTAATGTTCCTTGGACATGCCGCCTGCGATGTGCAGGTTGGACTCCACGACGCCGGGGCTGAGCGCGTTGACGCGCACGCCCTTGGGCGCCAGTTCGAGCGCGAGGCACTTGCTCATCTGGTCCACCGCGGCCTTGCTCGTCGCATACGCCAGGATGCCGGGGAAGCTGCGCACGCCGCAAACGCTCGACATGTTGATGATGTTGCCCTTGCTTTCGATCAGGTGCGGCGTCGCCAGCCTGGTCAGCTCGAAAACCGCGTTGACGTTGAGTTCCATCGTCCGATTCCACAGCTCGGTGCTGGTGGTCTCGATGCTGCCGTTCTCCATGATGCCTGCAGCGTTCATCAGGATGTCCAGCCGCCCGAAGTGCGCGATCGTCTCATCGATCGCGCGGGCGCGATCTGCCGCATTGACGACGTCTCCCGCAATGGGCAGCGCTTCACCGCCGGCCGCCCGGATCTCCGCTGCGACCTCCTCCAGTCCCTGAAGCCCGCGCGCCATGAGTGCGACCTTCACGCCCTCGCCGGCCAGCCGAAGCGCCGTCGCCCGGCCGATGCCCTGGGACGCGCCGGTGACCAACGCGACCTTGCCCTGCAGTCCCAACTCCATCTTGTTCCTCCCGATTGATTGTTGTTATGTCTAGTTGTTGTCAGATTCCGTCAATCTGCCCGGCGCAGCTCGATCACGCCCAGGTCGGCCATGAGCCGGCAGACCTGTAGGACGCGGTCATTCGCCGTCGTGCCGGTCTCGATGGCGATGTAGTCCGCGATGTCCGCGATGGTGCGGCGCCCGTCTGCCCAGAACTGGATCATGACCGAGGTCATGTGCATGGAGGGCCCGGGCATGTCATACAGCCGCCAGTACGCGTCGCGGACGGCCTGGTCTGCCACCTGGACATGGTTGCCGATCTCTGCCGGGCCGAAGTGGCACATGTCGGGGATCAGGCGTTCCGCTTCTGCCCGCCAGGCCGGCACGTCGCCCGTGGCTGGCGCGGTCGCGTCTGCCCCGACCGTGGCGGCGACCCACGCGTCCGCGGACCCGACCCGGTCCGTCACCTGACCGCGCCAGGCCGGAATCTCAGCGGCGGCTGCTGCGTCGAGGCGCAGGAGGCTGTCGAAGGCACGCTGGGCGCCTTCGAGGTAGAACCGGCTGCGCCGTTGATACAGCTGCCACGCCGCCTGGCGCTCGCCTGCGTCCGTGCACGCCGCTGCCTGCTGCACCGCCTCGAGGGCGTGGCGGTCTGCCTCGGCTACAAGCCGCGCAGCCATGAGCTGGCCCAGCCAGAGGGCCTCCGCCTTGCCCGCGGCGGCCAGCCAGTAGGTGTAGTCCGCGGCCAGGATGCCGCTGCGGGACAGGCTCAGCTCCGAGACCTTGTCAACCGTGTCCGCAGAGGTGTGATAGAACTTGTCCGGCAGCTGGATGACCATCGGCATGGGCACCGATACGTGCGGATCGGAGAAGATCATGTGGTCGGAGCCGGCCTCGAAGGGCACATCCTCCCAGCGCAGGCCCGCGGTCAGGGGCCGGCGCAGCCAGTTGATCAGGTGGTCGGCGAACCCTGCGCCGGCCTGTGGCAGGGCCACCAGGCGCCAGGTCGCGCCGGTCAGCGCCTGGTCCGCACCCACCATGTCGAGGTTGAGGCCCGCGATCCAGCGGCCGCTCATGACCTCCTGCTCGTGCGCCGCGAGCCAGGCGTAGGTTCCGCTGAATTCGGGCACCCAGATCGCCCGGATGCCCCGGCGCGGCCGGGGCAGCTTGCCGGAGTCGATCAGTGACGCAAGCATTGTCATGACCGTCAGGAGGGCGGCCGCGCCGGAGGCGTTGTCGTGCGCGCTGGGCAGCGGGTGGCACAGATGCGCCACGAGGAGGATCTCCTGCTCCTCTTCCGTGCCCGGGATGAACGCCTCTACCACATCGAGGCTGCCGCGGTAGAAGCGGCTCTCGACGCGTGCGCGGACGCGCACGTCCGCACCGCCGGCCAGCTGGCTGCGCAGCGCCTGGCCCGTTCGCTGGTTGATGACGAAGCCGAAGCCGTCCGGGGTCTTGGGCCCGGGCCACCAGAACGATGTGTAGCGCAGGGCATCCGGCAGGTCGAAGTTGACCCGATTGCCGGCCTGGATGCCGTCGAACAGGATGCCGGCCGCGCCGCGATGGGTGATGGCCTGCTCGGCCACGCGCGCCAGCGGTTCGCCCGTCAGCACCACCTTGCCCTTGACGTCCACGCCCTCGTAGTCGGCCGCACTCTTGCCGCCCGTGCCGCCCAGCACCACCACCGGGAAGTCGCCCTCGACGGAGATGCTGCGCTGGATGACGCTGATCGGCACGGCCGCGAAGTCGCACAGCAGCTCGGTGGGTTCTCCGCCGGCGTCCAGGCGATGCAGCGTGGCCGCTTCGCATTCCCATTCCAGGAAGCTATAGGCAGAGCCGAAGCGCACGTCGGGCGCGGCGGGATAGGCGTGGGTCACCGGAGACAGCCCTGCGCCAGTCAGCTGATCGGTGACGTACTGCGCCGCGGCCCGATAGCCGGGGCTCGCCTGGATGCGGTGGTGCTGCGTGATCGCCCATACGTGCCGGAGGGCCAGCTGGCCGCTGAACGCACGATGAATCAAGTCTCTCCAGTTTTCTGTCATCTTATTCCTCACTTCTCTCCAGCCGGATCGACGACCGGACGCGGCCGGCCCGGTCGTGCCAGGCCGCCAGGCCGACCTCTCCGCCCTGAGGTGCGCGCACGATCCACTCCGCCACGCCGATGTGGTCCGTCGGCTCGCCGCCGGGCCAGCCGGGCAGCCCCATCGGCGTATACGCGCGGCCCTCGAGCTGGCCGATTTCCTGCATCGCGCCGCCCTCGACCAGTTCCATGTTATCGGGGAGGGTGATCTGGCAGCGTACGCCGCGCACGACCTTGCGCATCAGCGCCTTCTTCGTCACGTAGGTCGGCAGCCAGCCGCTGTTGAGCACTGCGAGACGCACGCGATACAGGTCGCCGCCCAGCGGCTCGGCCACGACACCCGCGACCTCGAGCAGGGGCGAGATCAGTGCCTGCCACAGCGCCCAGGGCGGGAACCTGACCATTTCGTCGTGCAGGAACCGGATCGGGGGATTGGTGAACGTCTTCAGCTTGTTCCACGCGCCCAGCTCGATGGGACCCAGCTGCGGATGCTCGAACGGATACCAGTCCACGTAGCCGTCCTCGCCCAGATTCTCGTCGGCCCAGCGCAGCAGCTTGAGATCATCCTCCAGCGGATGGTCCTTCTCCCATTTGCCGATGTTCTTGTCGGGAATGCCGGCCATGCGGTGCGGCGCCCACAGGTCCACCGTCCAGCCGAAGATGCCCAGGTGATCGTACAGCCAGCCATCGTAGGTGCCGGTGGTGTAGAGCGACGGGTGAACGCGGGTCTCGTGGTAGGTGGAGAACCACGGATAGCCCGTGATCTCGGCCGCCTTGTCGCCGATCGTGTTGTAGACCTGCAGGTCATCGGGCGGGAACGCATCATCGCTGCGGTCGCTGTAGGGCCGCATGATCGCGCCTGTATACGTGTGGAGCGAGATGGCGCCCGTGATGTTGCGGTGCTTGGTCACGAATTCCACCACGTTGCGCACCTCGGGCTCGGAGGCGGGGAAATCGCCCGCGCCCGGCTGCTCATTCTCCGGCCGCCAGCTGACGGGGAAGTTGCGGTTGAGGTCCAGGCGTTCCTCGCGCGCCCGGATCTTGAGCTGGAATCCGTCGTAGTCCTCGAACAGCCCTTCGCGCATCAGGCGATAGTACTGGCCGCCCCGTTCGGCCGGCTGGCGCCGCACCATCAACCGCGGCTCCACGTCGCACACCTTCCACGATCCGTTCGGATCCGGGATGCGCATCACCAGCATGCGGCCATCGCCGTCGATGTCCTGCGGAATCAGGCCGCCCGAGACTTCTTCGTCGTGCGGATACTTGCGCGCGCTCGAGTAGATCAGCCTGGGTTGGTCCGCCAGGAGGTATTCGGCCCCATCAGGGCTCACGCGCGGGCAGATGTAGAACGTGCGGGTGTCGAGCGCGTAGGTGATCTCTTCGTCCCGGCCATAATTCCGGCAGAGCGTCTCGATGATGTAAAGACAGGCAAGCGAAGGTGCGATCTCGGGAGAGTGAATCGTGCCGTCGATCCACAGGGCGGGCTTGTGGAGGTCGGGCCCGGTCGCATCGTTGGTGACCGCCGCCACCCAGATGTCGCGACCCTCGTAGCTCTTGCCGATGCTCTCGATGCGCACCAGGTGCGGATAGGCTGCGGCAAAATCATGGAGGATCTGGGTCAACTCCGGGTAGCGATAGTAGTGATCGTACTTCACGTCAGGCATTCGGTCGGCTCCTCGTTGAGATTGAAAGATGTCGCCTGTGCGGCGAAGTGGGGGCGCGTTGCCAGGAGCACCGTTCCCCCATTGACAGGATCGATATGTCAGCGTCCTCGATGGCGCGGATCCAGGGCATCCCGCAGGCCGTCGCCCATGAAGTTGATGGACAGGACGACCAGGAAGATCAACATGCCGGGGACGATGGCCATGTGTGGCGCCAGGTCCAGGTAGTTGCGGCCATCGAACAGCATGCGGCCCCACGTCGGCACGTCGGGCGGGAAGCCCAGGCCGAGAAAGGAGAGCGACGACTCGGTCAGGATGGCGCCCGCAACGCCGATGGTGGCCGAGACGATGATCGGGCTCATGACGTTGGGGAGGATGTGCTGGACGATCAGCCTGCGTTTGCGCGCGCCGACCGAGACGGCTGCCTCCACGAACTCCTTGTTCTTGACCGACAGGAAGGAGGCACGCACGACGCGGGCCGTGGTCATCCAGCCGAGAATTCCGATCAGGGATACGATCAGGATGAAGATGCCGGCCTCAGGTCCGACGAGCGCGCGCACGGGATCGCGGAACAGAAAGATGACGAGAAGGAGCAGGGGCAGTCGCGGCAGGGCGATGCAGAGATCGGTGAAGCGCATGAGCAGGGAGTCGGTGAGCCCGCCGAAGAAGCCCGAAATGGCCCCGATCGTCGTGCCGATCGTGATGGAGAGCAGCATGGCGGCGACGCCGACCGCGATGGAGATACGGCCACCCCACATGGCGCGGGCCAACAGGTCGTGGCCCATGTCGTCGGCGCCGAAGGGCACGCGCAAGGAGGGGGGCGCCATGCTGATGCTGAAATCGATCTTGCGCGGGTTCACCTGGTAGATGAAGGGTCCGGCCATGGTGAAGAGCAGGGCCGCGATGATGACGATGCCTCCGAACATGGCCAGGCGATGCCTGCGGAACTGGCGCCAGACGTCACCCCACAGCGTGCGAGGCGGCCGCGAGCTGATGGTGTCCTGCAGCGCGAGGGTGTTCAGCGTGTTGTTGGGCCGTTCTGATGGCTGATTCGTGGTCTTCATGGCGCCCTCTAGTACCGGATCCGGGGATCGGCGAAGCCGTACAGGATATCCGCGACCAGGTTGAACAGGACGACCAGGGCCGCGTAGACGAAGGTGATCGCCATGATGACGGGGGTGTCGCTGCTGGTGATGGAACGGATCAGCAGCTCGCCGATGCCCTGAACGCGGAAGATCTGCTCCGTGATGATCGCACCGGTGAAGATGCCGGGCACGCCGAGGGCCAGCAGGGTGATCACCGGGATCAGGCTGTTGCGCAGCACGTGGCGGAGGATGACCGTTCGCTCGCGCAGCCCCTTGGCGCGCGCGGTCCGTACGTAGTCCATCGGGAGATTATCGAGCACCGACGACCGGGTGAAGCGTGTCAGGTTGGCCATCTCGGTCAGGCCGACGACTGCGACCGGCATGATGATCTGCCGGATCTGTGCCCAGAGGGTCGGCCAGTCCTTGACCACGATGGTGGAATCGTATATGAACGGCAGCCAGCCCAGCTTGATGCTGAAGAGCAAGATTGCCATCAGCCCCGAGAAGAACGTGGGAATGGCATAGCCGAGAAATGCGAAGGTAGTCACCGCCTGGTCGAAGATGGAGTATTGCTTCACTGCCGACAGCACGCCAAGCGGGATGGCCAGTGCAATCGAGAAGAGGTAGGCCAGCCCGACCACCCAGAGGGTGTTCGGGAGTCGCTGCCAGATCAGATCGATGACGGGGGACCGGCTGGCAAAGGAATAGCCCCAGTCGCCCCGCAACATGCTGCCGAGCCACTTGATGTAGCGCGTGTACCAGGGCTGATCCAGTCCCAGGCTCTGGCGCATGAGATCGCGCACCTCGGGCGGCACGTTCGGGTTCAGTGCGAACTCCGCCAGCGGGTCCCCGGGCGACAGGGCCAGGATGGCAAACACCACGAAGCTGATGATGAACAGCGTCGGTATGGCTGAGAACAGGCGGCGTATCAGGTATTTCGTCATGGCGACCTTATCGAAAGGTTAGCACAGCGTGACGCGTCGACAGCATCGCTGGCCCCACGATCGCCGGCAGCACGAGGACGTGCTGCTGGCTTGCAGCATGTCTATTTATACCACTCGGCGATGTTCCAGGTTTCGGTGCTGAAGGTGCTCATCTCGACGCCCTTCAGGTCATTGGACATCGCGACGACCTTGTTCCTGAGGACCAGTGGGATGCTGGCCTGATCATCCGTCAGCAGGTCGGCCATCTTGATGGCCAGGGCGTTCCGTTCCGCCTCATCGGTCATGGTGGAGAGTTGCTCGTACATGGCGTCGAATTCGGGATTGATGTACCGCTCGACGTTGCGCCCCTTCCACTGGTTCGCCTGGGATGAGGCATTTGAGCTGACCCAGAACTGCATGTAGCGAATTACTGCGGCGCTGCCCGCTGCGACACCGTTGCCGTACATCTCCGCGTCTGCGTAGAACTTGGACGACGTGTCCGGGTTGCCGGGGTCGCTGCTGTAGTGGATCGAGTTGTCGATCGCCTTCAGCTCCACGCTGACGCCGAGTTGCTCCCAGCCGGCCTTGATGACTTCCTGCATCTTCTGCTTCAACGTGTTGACATCGGACTGGAAGAGCATCTTCATCTCGACGCCGTCCTTGTCGCGGATGCCGTCGCCGTTGGAATCCACCCAGCCGGCTTCGTCCAGCAGCTTTTTCGCGCCTTCGATATCGACCGGGCAGGTTCCCCAGGCGTGTTTCGTGGACTTGAGCGATTCGAGGTGAGATAGCACGGTGCAGGTCGCGGTGCCCGACGGCCCCCACAGCTGCGTCGCGATCAGCTCGCGGTCGACGGCCATGGCGAGCGCCCTGCGCACGCGGACGTCCGAGAGGAAGGGGTGCCGGGTGTCCGGCTCGGACCGCTTGTCACCCAGGCTTGGGTCCGGATTGGCATGGTTCAGCAGGATACGGGTCGTGGCCGTGTCGGGGTAGGTGACGATGTTCCCCGCGCTGGCATTCTCCATCAGATTGAGGAGAACGTCCTTCTCGATTTCCAGCGAGCCGGCGTAGTCGAAGTCGCCGGTCTGCAGCACTGCGCGGGCCGCGGAGACGGCATCACCGCCGCCCTTGAGCATCACCTCGTCAAAGTAGACAGAATCTGCCTCGCGATAGAGCGGATTACGCTCGTAGACGGCCACGTCGCCCGGCTTGAAAGTGACCAGCCTGAACGGGCCGGTGCCGATCGGCGCCACGTTGCCGGGGGCATCCAGGACATTCTTCCCGTTGTAGGCCTCGAACTGCGTCTTCTGCAACAGCAGGCCGAACGCGCCGACGAAGGCCAGGTAAGGATTGGGGGTGGGGGCCTTGAAGGTTACCTTGACCGTGTACGGATCGAGCATCTCGATCTTGTCGAAATCCAGGTAGGGTCCGGCGTGCCCGGATCCGACATCTGGGTTCGACAGGTACTCGTAGTTGAAGATGACGTCCTCGGCGGTGAAGTCGGTGCCGTCCGACCACTTCACTCCCTGCTTGAGCTTCCACGTCATCGTGGTGTAGTCTTCGGACACGCCGCCATTGGCCACGGTCGGCACTTCGGCTGCCAGAATCGGTTCCAGTTCTCCCTTGCTGTTCCAGGCCGCGAGGGGCTCGACGATGAGGTTGCCGGCATGACCGTTCGCATTCGAGATGGCCAGGTGGGGATTCAGCAGGGTAGGCGCCTCCCACCAAAGGAGACGCAGCACCTTTTTCTCAGGCGCGGCGGTCGGTTGCGGCGCTGGCGTTGGTTGGACCGGTGCGGCGGTCGGAGCCGCTGCCTCAGAGGGCTCGGGTTCAGCAGCGGGAAGGGCCGTAGCTGCCGGCTCTGCGGCAGGTGCAGCGGTAGGTTGGGCCGGTGTCGCGCAAGCTGCCAGCATGCTGGCCAACAGGAGCACCAGGACCAATGAACGCCAAGTACTTCTCCTCACGATAGATCTCCTTTCAGCTAGGTGGATATGGGGCCGCCGCGTCTCAATCGTGAATTGGCCTGCCCTGCGCCCTGGAGTTGGTGCAGGCCGCCCAGGGCATGTTGCCAACCATTCGTCCATTCTAGGGCTTGATTGGCTTACTGTGTAGGGCCATTCTTGATCAATAAATGGCAGGCCAATTCATCTCGAATGAATATTGGGGGCACAAGTGGCCGTATCTGGGGTGACGTATCGTGAGATTGGCATCATGCCACATGGCGGGTGGCCACGGCTAGTTGGCTGCTAGTTTGGCGATGGCTTGACCCAGCCGCTTGATGCCTTCGGTGATGTCGTCGGGCGACTGCGCAGCGAAGTTGAGTCGCATGTATGAGCTGTCGGCCTGCGCGGTGGGGAAGAAGGCCCGGCCTGGTGCAAACGTGACGCCCTGCTCCCAGGCAAAGGGAAGCAACTGATCCGTTGACAGGCCCTGCGGCAGGCGCGCCCAAATATATAACCCGCCCTGGGGTGGATTGACCTGCACCCCGGGGGGCAGATATCGCCTGATCGCCCACAGCATCGCGTCACGGCGCTTACGGTACACCTGGCACGACCGGCGGAGATGGGCTTCGAACCGCCCGACGGTCACGTACGACTCGAGCGAGCGCTGGATCAGGTTCGAGGTCGTCATGTCGTTGAAGCGCTTGCTGTAGACGAGCTCCTCGTAGATGGGGCCATCGGCGACCAGAAAGCCGACCCGCAGCCCCGGCATCAGCATCTTGGAGAAGGTGCTGACATAGATGACGCGGCCGCCCGGGTCCAGCGCCTTGAGCGCGGGCTGTGCCCGGCCATCGTAGCGGAAGTCTCCGACGAAGTCGTCCTCCAGGATCGGGACGTTGTAGCGGTCTGCGAGCGTGATCAACCTGCTGCGGCGTTGCCCGGTGAGGCAGGTGCCGGTGGGATTGTGGAAGTTGGGGATCGTGTAGATGAGCTTGGGGTGATGTTGTTGCAGCAGTTTCTCGAGCTCGTCGACCCGCATCCCGGCCTCGTCGACGGGAATGCCCACGATCTTTAAGTTGGCCGCCTCGAAGAGCGCCAGGGCGCCGCCGTAGGTGGGAACCTCGACCAGGATCGCGTCGTTGGGCTTGAGCAGCACCTGCGTGACCAGAGAGATCGCCTGCTGCGAACCTGCCGTGATGAGGATGTTGTCGGGGCGAGCGCTCACGCCCTGGCTGGCCAGCACCTGGGCAATGGTCGCGCGCAGCGGCCCGTAGCCCCGTGGCTCGCCGTAGACGAGGGCGCCGACGCCGTCCCGGCGCATAACGTTCTGAATGATCTTGCGCAGGTCTTCGACGGGGAACAGGCGCGAATCGCCGACGCCGGTGGCAAAGGTGATCAATTCCGGACCTTGCGCGCCTGCACGCGCGGTCGATGGGTGCCCCGCGCCCGCGAGCACCTCTGTGGACAGGAGTCCCTCGTGATGGGCCCGGCCCTGCGCGGCAAGTTCCTGCTGCCAGAGGGGCCAGGCCTCGCCCTCGCCGTTCGGCGGAGGCGGCGCGAGCTGGTAGCTGGGCAGCACGTAGGTGCCGCTGCCCACGCGGCTGCAGATCAGCCCATCCGCCTCCAGTTCCGCGTATGCATTTTCCACCGTGATGCGGTTGATGCCGAGATCCCTGGCGAGCTGGCGGATGGCGGGCAAGCGCGTATCGGGAACCAGGCTGCCGGACATGATGCCCTCGCGCAGAAAGGCTTCGATCTGCTGGTAAAGCGGAACGTTACTCTGACGATCCAGGGGAATCCGCATCGCAATGCTCCATGAGCAGGATAGTAGCACGGAGGAGGCGTCTATGACAAGGCAGATCTGGCTCCGCCCTTCGAACATGTTCCTGACGGGTGCCCGGGGAGCATGTTCGAAGGGCGGAGTGGGACGGTAGGGCCGCTTGTGGGTTACTTATACCACTCGGCGATGTTCCAGATCTCCCGGTTGTTCGGGCCGAGTTCCACGCCCTTGAGCTCGTTGGACATTGCGACCACATTGTTGCGCAGAATCAGGGCGATGCTCGCCTGATCATCGACCATGAGGTCGGCCATCTGGACGGCCAAAGCATTGCGTTCGGCTTCATCCGTCATGGTGGACAGGCGCTTGTACATCTCGTCGAACTCGGGATTATTGTAGCGCTCGACGTTGCGTCCGGTCCAGTCGTTCTCTCTCGACGCCGGGTCTGCGCCGTACCAGAAGCCCATGTAGCGGATGACGGCAGCGCTGCCCGCGGCCAGACCGTTGCCCACCATGCCGATATCGGCGAAGAACTTGGACACCGTGTCAGGGTTGCCGGGGTCACTGCTGTAGTGGATGGAGGCATCGATGGCCTTCAGCTCGACGCTGAGGCCGATCTCTTCCCAGCCGGCCTTGATGATCTCCTGCGTCTTCTGATTCAGCGTGTTGGCTGCGGTCTGGAACAGGATCTTCATCTCGACGCCGTCTTTGTCACGGATCCCGTTGCCGTTGGTGTCTTTCCAACCGGCCTCATCCAGCAAGGCCTTGGCCCCTTCGATGTCAAGCGGGCAGGTGCCCCAGGCGTGCTTGGTTGATTTGAGCGATTCCATGTGCGACAGCACGGAGCAGGTCGGGGTGCCCGATGGGCCCCACAGCTGCGTGGCAATCAGCTCGCGGTCGATGGCCTTGGCCAGGGCCTGGCGGACGCGCACGTCAGAGAGGAAGGGGTGCTTCTGCGATGGCTCTGAGCGCAGGTCCCCGAGGGCCGGGTCGGGATTGGCGTGATTGATCAACAGGCGCGTGGTGTAAACGCCGGGGTAGGTGACGATCTTGCCCTTCGTGGCGTCTTCGGACAGCTTGAGCAGCACGTCCTTCTCGATCTGCAGGCCGCCCGCGAAGTCGAAATCGCCGGTCTGCAGCACTGCGCGTGCAGCAGAAACTGCATCGCCGCCGCCCTTCAGGATGACTTCATCGAAGTAGACCTGGTCGGCATCGCGGTAATACGGGTTCTTCTCGTAGACCACCACGTCGCCGGGCTTGAAGCTGACGACCCGGAACGGTCCTGTGCCGATGGGCGCCATGTTGCCCGGCGCTTCCTGGGCGTTCTTGCCGTTGTAGGCCTCGAATTGCTTCTTCTGCAGGATCAAGCCAAAGTTGCCGACGAAGGCCAGGTAGGGGTTAGGCGTGGGGTCTTTGAAGGTGACCTTGACCGTGTACGGGTCGAGGATCTCGACCTTCTCGAACTCGCGGTAGGGGCTGGCGCCAGACGAGCCAACGTCCGGGTTGACCAGGTACTCATAGGTGAAGTAGACGTCATCCGCCGTGAAGTCGGAGCCATCGGACCACTTGATGTCCTTGCGAAGCTTCCAGGTCATCGTGGTGAAGTCCTCGCTCAGCCCGCCGTTCGCGAGGGTCGGAACCTCTTCGACCAGGTGCGGCACCAGCTCGTCCTTGCTGTTCCAGGATGCGAGCGGCTCCAGCACGATCCGGGATGCCTCTCCGTCCTTCACGCCAGTCGAGAGGTGGCCGTTCAGGATGGTGGGCGCCTGCCAATAGAGGAGGCGCAACACTTTCTTCTCGGCCTCCGCTGCGGGCGCCTGAGACTCGGCAGGCTGCGCCGTCGGGTTCTCGGCGGCCGCAGGTTCTGCTGCAGGCTGTGCCGGTGCATTCGTCGGCTGTGCGGGTGCGGGCGCCGGTGCGGCCGGAGCTGCGCATCCCGCAACCAGGGTGACCAACAATAGCACCACAACCCATGAGCCAGACCAGTATTTCTTCATCGTTTTCTCCTTCTCGCTTGGGCTGCTGTTGGCTTTCCGCTGAGACGCGGCGCCGAGACTGCGGCGCTCTGAAAGCCATGCGCCCGTATTGTAGGTCCGAATCGGCATGCTGTGTAGGGTCATTCTTGCGCAATTATCACCATGCCAATTGCGTCCATTCAGCCTTGGGATGGAATAGTGGTCGTATTTCGTTGTTTCGATCGATTTTAAGACAGCATGCCACTTTGAGCAACGAAGGGTGTGGCGCTGAGGTCGCGCGGGCAGATAAGGCGTGTTGGGGCGGTTCGCCCGGGGGAAGCTGCGGGGCTGGGAGGCCGTCGCAGAGCACGAAAAAACTCGCCGCCCCGATGTGAGGCGGCGAGTTGATGAACGGGCGAAATGGATGCGCTCAGGTCAGATAATCGCGTAGCTTCCGGCTCCGGCTCGGGTGGCGCAGCCGGCCGAGCGCCTGGGCCTCGATCTGCCGGATGCGCTCGCGGGTCACGCCGAACTTTTTGCCGACCTCTTCTAAAGTGTATGAGTAACCGTCGACCAGGCCGAAACGGAGCTGCAGGATGCGCACCTCTCTCGGCGTGAGCGACTCGAAGATCTCGTCGATGACCTGGCGCAACATCGTCTGCGAGGCCGAATCGGTCGGGCTCTCCGCTTCGTCGTCCTCGATGAAGTCGCCCAGATAGCTGTCTTCCTCCTCGCCCACGGGCATCTCGAGGGAAAGCGGCCGTTGTGAGACGCGGATGATCTGTTCCACCTTGCGCGGGGGCACGCCGAGACGCTCGGCGATCTCCTCCGTGGTGGGATCCCGGCCCAGCTCCTGGACCAGCTGGCGGCTCGTGCGCGTCAGCCGGTTGATCTGCTCGTACATGTGGACGGGCACCCGGATCGTGCGCCCCTGGTCCGCGATCGCGCGCGTCACCGCTTGGCGAATCCACCAGGTCGCATAGGTGCTGAATTTGAAACCCCGCCGGAAGTCGAACTTCTTGACCGCCCTGATGAGGCCGATGTTGCCCTCTTGAATGAGGTCGAGGAACGGCACGCCGCGGCCCACGTACTTCTTGGCGACGCTCACGACCAGTCGTGAGTTGGCCTTGATCAGGTGCTCCTGCGCGGCCTGGCCGTCCCGCACTGCCGAGAGGAGCTTATCGCGTTCGTCGAGATCGTCGACGCCCAGGGTGAGCCGCTGGCGCGCCTCGCGGCCGCGCTCCATGCGCTTGGCAAGGCTCACTTCCTCCTCGGCATTGAGCAGTGGGACGCGCCCGATCTCCTTCAGGTACAGGCTGATGGAGTCGTCGATGTCGATCAGGTCCAGGTCGATGTCAACCTCCGCTGGCTCAGGGCTTTCTTCCTCAGGTTCCTCTTCGTGTTCCTCTCCCTCGCGGAAGGCGCTGACCTCGATTCCCTGTTCGAATAAGTTCGCGAACAGGTCCTCAAGCTGCTCCATATTCGCTTCGGCCTCTGGGAACGCATTAAGCACGTCGTCGTAAGTTACGAATCCCTGGTCGCGTCCGAGGATGAATAACTGTTCGGTCGCCTCGCCCGGCTTGACGGACGCGACTTCCTGTTCTTCGCCGTCGACGTTGATCTCGATTTCCTTGTCGTCGCTTAGTGCGCTCATGGGCACACTCCTTAGACTTCTACCCGGCACTCATCAGTGGGGTGTCAAAACTGGCCGGGCCATCACTCGGCACGTCACGCCACGACGCCTGGTATCGCGTTGCGTGATCCGAGCCACGTGATGTGTACAATGGCATTTTACTCGCAATGCGGCCGGCTTAACGTGGGCTATGTTACTACTCTGATCGTTCTGTCTACTGCGTTAGCTATCGTATCGGACTCTTGAAGTCGTAAATCCCGTCATCGATGGCCCATGCCGCTTCACACTGGGTACACACGAGGGCCGTGTCGTGTTTCTCCAGCTCCAACGCGTGGCAGGCGGGGCACCTGAACGGGCTGCCCGTCGTGATCGGGCCGCCGCCTTCCCGTCGCGTTTGAAGAAATACGCTTGGCGACCACTTCCACGCCGCGCTGACCTGCTGGATGCTGCCGTCCAGCTTTGCCAGCAGCGATGCAGGCACGAGGCGCTTGAGAAGTGGGTGCCGGAAGTGCGAAACCGCGCGGCCGGCCTTCACGCGAAATCCTGCCCCGTGCAGTTGTTCCGCCATCCAACGCGGATGGAAGTCGAAGTTAAGGCTGGCAAACTCGTAGGGTTCCGGCGCGTAGGGGGACCACGCCTGCTTGCGCAGCAGGTAGCGCAGCATCGCCTTGATGTTGCGCTTGTTGGCATATTCCAGGACATAGGTGCTGTCCGGCTGCAGCGTCTCCGCGATGCCGCGCAGGGCTGCCGCCACGTCCACCAGATGGTGAAGCACCCGGATGGTGACCGCAGCGTCGCATGCGCCTGGCGCCAGGGGAAGATGGTAGATGTCGGCTGCCACGTAGATGAAGCGATCTGAGCGCCCCAGGCGTTGTTGTGCCTCTTTCAGGCCCGACCTGGCATAGTCAAGCAGGATTACCTGCTCGTACCCGTCGTACAGATCGGCCAGTCTGCCAAATCCCGCACCCAGCTCGACGATCCGTCGTCCTCGCGGCGGCAATAGTTTCCGTACGGCGATCCGTTCGGCCAGGTCTTCGTAATCTCGTCCCTTGCCGTCCCAAAACCGTGCCCGATAACTCGTGCCTTCGTAGTCGCAAATCGCGCGTTCCCGCTCCAAAACGCCCCATCGCCTTCCATGTTTCACGTGGAACTGTTTCACGTGAAACATCCAGTTACAAGTCCTGTCAGACCCTTCTACGTATCAGACACAAATGGGCGGTGGCTAACCCACCGCCCATTCAGGCTTGCGTTTCTGCGACATCATTATAGCACGCCCTGTCAATCCTCAGTGCGTTTTGTCATTATCAGCACATCATATGGGCGCGCCAGTTTGTTATTATCTAGCGCGCAGGAAAGCCGCTCTCGTCCTTACACCGGTCCGGTTGGATTGCGGTGGCGATACACGATTCGTCCCTTAGTCAGATCGTACGGCGACAACTCGACACGCACCCGGTCTCCGAGCAGGACGCGAATGTAGTACTTCCGCATCTTGCCGGACAGGTACGCGAGCACCTCAGGGCCGTTTTCGAGCTTCACCCGGAAAGTCGTGTTCGGAAGTGCTTCCGTAACCTTGCCGTCGAGGGTCAGCTTATCCTCTTGTTTGGTCATCCCTTCTCACTTTCTGGTAAAGTCGCCGGCCCAACGGACCGGCGACCTCTATTGACATACATGCAGCCAGCAGGCTCAGCGCATGCTCTCGCGACCCTCGCGACGACGCTGCGCCTGTCGCGCCTTCCGAATCGCCTTCTGCTTCTTCAAGCGCCGCAGTTCACTGGGCGGCGTGAACCATCGCTTCTTACGCACGGTGGGCAGGATGCGCTCCTTCATCACTTCCTTGCGGAAGCGCTTGAGCAGCGACTCCTGGGACTCCCCAGCTCGCAATGACACGGTTGCCATGAACTCACCTCCTTCCCCCCGTCAGCACTTCACACACTCATCGCCTTAACAAGGAAGCCTCACCGCCAGGTGAGGCCCTTTGCTTGCCTGTACCAGAATCGCCCACAAACATGGTGACTGTGGTCGCCGGCGCACCGGCTCACTCCATGTCGTGCACTACTTTCTTTCGCTCAGGCCATCCGCGCTCCTGTCAGGGACACGTGTGGGATATTGGGCCGACCGCAGTATAGCCTAAGCTGATTATGGTGTCAAAAACAAGTCGCCTGTTCTTGCCACTTACCCCCCTTCTTCCGACCCCCCGCCAGGGTCCCCGGCAGGGGCTCGCGCCGGGCTCCCGCTGGACTGGGGGTTGGGGCTCCCGCGGAGCGCACGGACGAGGCGGCGCCATGCATTTTCGGCGTCTGCAGCCGCCGTCTCCCCGATATCATGCGCGGTGTAGCGCGCGTCTAGGAACGATGCCGTCAGATCGGTGACGTCCGTCTCCGCTTCGGGCCAGGTCGCCTCCAGGTCGCGGGCGTACTCGAGCGGCGTCTTGTGCGCGGGTCGCGGTGCGCCCTCCTGTGCGGCCTGTTCGACCGCCCGCAGATAGTACTGCCGCACCCGATCGCGGGGAAGGTGGCCGCGGCGCAGGGCGGCACGCGGCGCAGCCGGACGCCCGAGGGGGGTTCCCGGCAGCCTCAGTCGCCTGCGAAGCTGCTTGAACTGCGTCGAAACCGCGCGGTTGAGGCGCACGCGGCGTGCGCGCCACCAGAAGCGCAGCCGCCTGAGGCGCTCCCCGAGCGGCCCGTCCAACAGACCGCTCGTCCGAATCAGGTTGAGGAGCAGGACGCCGACCACCACCGCGAGCGTCAGCCACAGCAGCGCTCCGCCAAGCCACGGCGGCAGCTGGACGGCGATCTCCGGCGGGGTCGGGGCTGCGGGCGCCGGTGCGGGGGTTGCAGGGGGCGCTGCCTCCTCGCTGACCCCGAACAGCGCACCGAATGCGTTCATGAGCAGGGTGAACAGCGCGCCGGCGAGGTAGACGATGACCAACGCGATGCGGGCGAGCAGCGCGATCACCCAGGCGAGCGGCCCGGCCAGCCAACTGGTCGCGCCGAGCGGCAGCAGCAGCGCGCCCAGCGCGATCAGGACCACGAGGGCCGTGCTGCTCCTGTGCCAGCGCGCGATCAGCGGGCCGCGTATGTCGACCTCCTGGTTGTACCAGGCTCCGCGCAGCGCTGCGAGACGACCGTGGCTCAGCAGGAGCAGGCCCGCGATGAAGTAGCAGACCAGCGCCGCGGTCGCCTCGGGGGAGAGGCCGAGCCCGCGCAGCCCGATGCGGAGGATGCCCCGGTCATCGGTCGTCACCGCGACGCGGGTGATGGCCGCGCAGACCACCAGCAGCGCGCCCAGCCCGATCCAGCGCACCGCGAAACGCTGCAGGATCTCCACGCGTGACAGGGCCAGGGGCACGCGCAGCTCGCTTTTGGCGCTGTTCCAGCCTCGCCAGGTGCGTGCGGCGACCTCGTCCGGCCGGATCGCCAGGGCCTGAAGATCGGCGGCCATGCTGGCCGCGGTGGACCAGGCGAAGAGCAGTACGCCGCCCGCGAAGATGAATTCGCCCGTGAAGAAGCGGCCCGGTTGCATGAGCCACGACGCGACCGCACGAGGACCAGGCAGGCCCTCGACCAGCAACCACACCGCGATCCGTGCGAGGATCAGGATGATCGTCATCTCGCCGAGGCGCACTGCTGCGCGGCTGCGGCTGCGCGACGACGGCTGGCCCAGGATGCGCGTGGTAAGCACCGCCTCTGCGCCCACTGCCGCCGAAAGCGTGATGAGATACGACGGCCAGCCGCCGCCGAATGCCTGCCGGATCAGCATCGGACCAGCCGTCAGGCTCGCGGCCAGGAGCACTATGAGCACGACGCGAAAGAAGCCGGCCGCCCAGTCCTCATCCTGGTAGTCGGCGACGCTGGGGATGGGTGCGGCGGGCCGTGTCATGGCCGCACCCCTGCAGGCGCGGCGGTGCGGGGCAGCTGCCAACGCCGCAGCGCGTTTTCATCCGCGAGCTCGAAAGCGGTGATGCCGAGGCGCCGGCATCGCTCCGCGATCAACCCGAAGTGCGCATGTGCCTCGACCGCTACGAGCACGGGATTCAGGCCCGCGCGGCGCAGCCCGTGCAGGGTGCGACACGTGGCCTCGTCCCCCGTTGCCGTGACGGCAATCACCGTCGTGCCCCAGGGCAGATCAACCGTGGCCGCGGGCAGCCACTCGGCGAAGGCCGGCGATTCGGATGGCTGGACGCGTGCCAGCCACTCCAGCGACTTCATGAGGTGCAGCCGCCCGGGACGCGGCCGAATTGTCCAGGTGGCGCGGCCGGTCAGTGCATCGCGGCCGTTGCTGCCGACGCCCACCTCCTGGCGTTGCCCCACCAGGTAGTTGGCCAGCGAGGCAGCAACGACGACGGCCCATTCGGTCGCTGCGGAGCGCAGGTGGCGGGAGTACGCGGCCGCGTTCAGGTCCAGGCAGATCAGCGTGGTCAGGGAGACCGCCGGCTCCGTCTTCCTGACCTGCAGCCTGCCCGCGCGCGCGCTGGTCTTCCAGTTGACCGAGTGCAGAGGATCGCCCGCCTGGTAATCGCGCACCCCCGCCACGCGCGTCGGGTCGGCAAAGATGGGCTGCCGGCTGCGGATGACGCCGTAAGGCGCGTTAGAGGTCAGGGGAGCCGCTGCCAGGGGGATCACGCGCGGGTACACCACCAGGCGGCGTGGTTCGTGTGCCGTCCCTTTCGCCTCGCCGAACCCGAACAGATCGCCCGTCGACACCTGGCCGGGACCGATGGGATAAACGCCGCGCTGCCGCCCCCACAGCTCGTAGGCCAGCGTGATATCGTCCTTCGGGCCGAGCGCGAACGCCTGCATCAGCGTGCCCTCGCTGGACACCTCCGCGGGCGCGGCTTCGTCGAACCGGACCCAGGGCACGGGCAGCCGGCTGCGATTGCGCACGGTGATCCGGACGGTGGCCGTCTCACCGGTGAAGATGTGGTCCGTGAAGCGGCGCTCGACCTGCAGCATGGCGAGGCTGCGCGCTGCCCAATGCCGCGACAGCGCGTAGACGCCTGTCAGCACGTAGACGATGTAGAAGATGATGTCCATCCGGAGCAGGATGGCCAGTACGAGGAAGAGGAGGAGGACGATCGGCAGCTCGGACATGATCACGGATCATCCGGTGTGGACGACTCCCCCGCGCCGCGCGGCGCACCCCCGATCACGATGACGTATTCTCCCCGGGGGCGCGTTACCTGCACCTCGGCTAGCAGCTCGCTGAGGGTTCCCCGGTGGATCGACTCGTATAGCTTCGTCAGCTCGTGTGCGAGTGCCGCGGGCCGGTCCCCATACACGGCCAGCGCATCTTCCAGGAAGGACTGCACGCGGTAGGGGCTTTCGTAGAAGACCAGCGTGTGGGGCGAAGCCTGGTCCACCTGGAGAAAGCGCCGCCGCGGGCCGCCCTTGTGCGGCGCGAAGCCGCGATAGGTGAAGCTGTGGACCGGCAGCCCCGACAGCACCACGGCCATGATGGCCGCGGCCGGTCCGGGCGCCATGCTCACCTCCTCTCCGGCCTCGATCGCTCGGCGCAGGATGCTGTAGCCCGGATCCGAGATGCCGGGCGTGCCGGCCTCGCTCACCACGGCCACGGACTTGCCCTGCGCCAGCAGGCCCATGATCCGCTCTCCCGCGCGATCCTCGTTGTGTTCGTGAAACGCGATCTGCGGCTTAGCGATGTCGTAGTGCTTGAGTAGAATGCCTGTTCTACGCGTGTCTTCGCTGGCGATCACATCGACGCTGCGCAGGATCTCCAGCGCACGAACCGTGATATCGCCCAGGTTGCCGATCGGAGTGGCGACGAGGTACAGCATCTCAGGCCTTATCGAGGTCCAGGGGGACCTGTTCGAGCAGTTCGGCGACGATGGCCGCGGCGTGGCGGCCGCGCAGCGCACTCTCCGGGTGCACCAGGCAGCGGTGCGCCAGGGTCAGCGGTGCGAGTCGCTTGATGTCGTCGGGCAGGACGTAGTCTCGCCCGTGCAGTGCGGCCCAAGCCTGGGCCATCTTGAAGAGCGCGAGCCCGCCGCGCGGGCTCGCGCCCAGTAAAAGGTCGGGATGGCCGCGCGTCGCCTGCACCAGGCGCACGATGTAGTCCCGCACCGTGTCGTCCACGTGGACCTCCCACGCCAGCCGCCCGAGCCCCGGCAGCTGCTCGCCCGGGAAGACCGGCTCGATCTCCTCGATCGGGTGCTGCCGCTGCAGCCTGAGCAGCATGTCGCCCTCTGCCTGCGCATCGAGGTAGCCCAGCCGCAGCTTGATGAGGAAGCGGTCCAGCTGTGCCTCCGGCAGGGGAAAGGTGCCCTCGTACTCGATCGGGTTCTGCGTGGCCAGCACGATGAAGGGCTGCGGCAACGTACGCGTGACCCCGTCGACGGTCACCTGGCGTTCCCCCATGCATTCGAGGAGCGCGGATTGCGTGCGCGGCGTGGCGCGGTTGATCTCGTCGGCAAGGAGGATGTTGGTGAACGCGGGGCCGGGGATGAACTCGAACCGGCCGGCCTGCTGGTCGTAGACCGACACGCCGGTGACGTCGTTGGGCAGCAGGTCGGGGGTGCATTGCAGCCGGCGGAACTTGACGCCCAGCGAGCCGGCGATGGCGCGCGCCAGCATTGTCTTCCCGACCCCCGGCACGTCCTCGATGAGCACGTGGCCGTCGCACAGCAGGGCCGCGAGGATCAATTCGATCGCCTCGCGCTGGCCGATGATGACGCGCTCCACGTTGCGGGTGACCCGCTCAGCAAACGCACTGATCTCGTTCACGGGCTTCAGCTCCTACCTTCGGTCATTCTACCATACAGGTCCGGCGAGCGCCATCATTTTTCGGGACTTGACAATGAACAATTGTTCAATATAATGTAGACAGAACAAAGTTTCGTGTTGGAACTACACAGGAGGCTGGACATGACCCTATCTGACCGGCAGCAACGCATGCTTGACTTCATACGGAGGTATCTCGAGGAGCACAAGTACCCTCCGACCATCCGGGAGATCGGCAAGGATGTCGGCATTCCCTCGACGTCGGTGGTCAAGTACAACCTCGAACGACTCCAGGAGAAAGGCTACCTGGAGCGCAGCCAGGAGGTCTCCCGCGGCCTGCGCCTCAAGGACGGTCCGAACTTCGGGCGAACGGTGGAGGTGCACAAGTTCGGCAACATCGCCGCCGGCCAGCCGCTGGCCGCGTTCGGCCAGCAGGACAATCCATACGCGGGTGAAACGCTCACCCTGACCGCGGACCTGGTTGGCGATCCCACGGATGTCTATACGCTGCAGGTCCGGGGAGATTCGATGATCGATGCGCTGGTCAACGACGGCGACTGGGTGGTGATCCGGCATCAGACCACCGCGCAGCCGCACGAGATGATCGTGGCCTGGATTCGCGACCGGGAAGAGACGACGCTCAAGTACTATTACCCGGAGGGCAGCCGCGTGCGCCTGCAGCCGGCCAATCCCAAGTACGAGCCGATCTACGTTGCGGCGGACCAGCTGGACATCCAGGGCAAGGTGATTGCCGTCGTTCGCCAGCTGCCCTGACGCCTCCGGCGAGATGGTCCAGCATCCTGTCTCCGCCACCTTGTCCCGCGCGTTCTACGCAGGGGATGCGGTGGCGGTTGCGCGTGCGCTGCTGGGCCAGCGACTCGTGCGCATCCTCGACGGGGTGCGCCTGGCCGGGCGGATCTGCGAGACGGAAGCCTATCGCGGGCCCGACGATGCCGCGTCCCACGGATACCGCCGCACCCCGCGCAGCAGCATCATGTACGGTCCACCCGGCATCGCCTACGTTTACTTCATCTACGGGAACCATCACTGCCTGAACGTCGTGACGGACGCCGACGGCGTCTCCGGCGCGGTGCTTCTGCGCGGAGTGATCCCCCTTGCGGGCCTGGACGTCATGCGGGCGCGCCGCGGCCCCCTGAAGGCCACGCGCCGGGATCCGCTGGCCGGCCTGGCGGATGGGCCGGGCAAGCTTACACAGGCGCTGGGCGTCTCCCTGGCGCAGAACGGGCTGGATCTCACCCTGCGCGGAGAGCTGTTCATCGAGGCGGATGCGCCGGCGCCCGGCGAAGAGGTCGTGACGACGCCCCGCATCGGCATCGGCGGCGACGAGGAGGCCCGGCTGCGGCCGTGGCGCTTCGTGTGGCAGCCCCGGGGCGCCGCGTAGCGCCGGGCGGGCCGGTGGACCGGCACGGGGGAAGGAGTTCGGGATGGGACGTGAAGAACAGGGCGTGGCGGCCAGCCGCCATCGCTACCAGGTGGTGCCGCGCACCCTGTGTTTCGTGCGCCACGGCGACGAGGTGCTGCTGCTCAAGGGCGCGCCGCACAAACGCATCTGGGCCAACCGCTACAACGGGTTGGGCGGCCACGTGGAGCGCGGCGAGGACCTGCTCCACTCGGTGGTGCGCGAGGTGCACGAGGAGGCCGGGCTGGACGTGCACGACGTGCGCCTCGCTGCGGTGGTGCACGCGGATGGCGGCGACCCGCAGATCGGCATCCTCTTCTTCGTCTTCATGGCCTGGGCAGAGGGCAAAGACGTCATCGAGTCGCCGGAGGGTAGCCTCGAGTGGGTATCCGTCTACGACCTGCCCACCGCGGAGATGGCGTCCGATCTGCCCGTTATACTGCCGCGCATGCTGGCGCTGCCAGCGGGCGCGGCGCCGCTCTTCCTGTCCTATCACTACGACGCGGACGACCAGCTCATCATCCGCTTCGCGGACCCGATTTGAGGCCGGTGGCAGGACGCCGGCCTACGGCCGCACGCGGCGGATCAGCGCGACGAGCGCCCCGTTGACCGCGGCGGGGTTCTCCATCGGGCTGAGGTGACCTGCCTGCGGGATGATCGCCACTTCCGCGCCTCGGATGCGTGCCCCCATCGCGCGGGCATCGGCCGGCGGGGTCAGTTGGTCATCCGCACCGGCCGCAACCAGGGTCGGAACGGTGATGGTGGCCAGGGTGGGGACGCTGTCCGGCCGATCGCGCATGGCCGCGAGCGCACCGATCATCCCCGAGGCCGGCTGGTCCGCCATCATGGCGCGGACGCGCTCCGTCAACCCGGCATCGCGCTGACTGGACGGCGCTAACACCTTGGGCAGCATATCGCCGGCCACAGCCAGGACGCCCCGCTCGCGTATGAGGGCGATGCCGGCATCCCGGTTCGCGCGGCCGGCGGGAGTGTCCGGCTCCGCACGCGTGTCCAGCAGGGCGAGGCCGGCCACGCGTGCCGCGTGGCGGTGCCACATGGCGAATGCCACGTAGCCGCCCATGCTCAAGCCCGCGACGATAGCCCGCTCGATCCCCAGGAGGTCCAGCAGTGCGGCCAGGTCGTCCGCGTGCCCGTCCACCGTGTAGGGTCCGGGCGGCGCGTCGGATCGGCCGTGGCCGCGCAGGTCCGGCGCGATCAGCCGGGCCTCCGCGGCCAGTCCGTCCAGTTGGGCCGCCCACATGCGGCTGTCGAGGGGGAAGCCGTGCACGAGCAGAAGCACCGGCCGATCGACCTGCCGTCGTTCCTGGTAGGCCATCTTCATGCCGTTAAGTCTCGCTTGCACGGTCCCTCCTCGATTTGCAGCTCATGCCTGTCCCGCGGCAAGTATAGCACAGGGCCGTGGTATACTGACGCCTCGTGATCGGGAGGAGCGCAATCAGCTATGGCAATTGAGGCACGGGGCATACAACGGAGTGCAGGTGAACGGCTGGCCATCGTCGAATGTTACGCGGCGATGTTCATGTTGGGGTTCATGATTTCGCTGCTGGGACCCAGCCTGCCCGGCCTGGCGGAGCGCACCGGCGTCACCCTGCCGCAGGCCGGGTTCCTCTTCACCCTGTTCTCGGGCGGCTCGATCGCGGCGACCTTGTTCGTCGCGCCGTTGAACGACCGTCCGGTCCGGCGCTGGACCTTTCTGCTCGGCACGCTTTTGATGGCCGCGAGCCTCTATCTTCTCAGCGTCAGCCGCACCTTCCTGCAGGCGGGCGCGGCGATCGCGCTGGGAGGCCTGGCCATGAGCACCGGGGGGACGGTCCCGAACGCGCTCTTCCTCGACCTCTATCGCGAACGGGCGGGTCGCGCGTTGAACGGGCTGCACATGTTTGCAGGCATCGGATCCTTCATCGGGCCGTTGGTGACCGCGGTGGTGTACCGCGGCGGAGGCGACTACGCCATCAGCTACCGGCTCGCATCGGGCATGATGCTTGTCGTCGCGCTCCTGTGGCTGTTTGCCCGGCCACCCCTGCCCGTCCGGCGCGCTGAAGCCGCTGCGGGTTCCGACCGCAGTTGGTTGTGGCCCCTTTTCTTCGTCCTCAGCCTGGCGCTCCTCTACACCGGGACCGAGCAGGTGCTCGCGGGGTGGCTCTTCACCTACGGCCGCGATGCGCTGAGTATGCTGGCTCCTGTGGCGAGTGTGGCCACCTCTCTGTTCTGGGGCGCGGTGCTGGTGGGGCGCCTGACGGCCGTCGCGGCCCTGCGCCGGCTCAGCAACGTCAGGCTGGTGCAGGTGTGCCTCGTCCTGGCGCTGGGGGGCATCGCGCTGATCCTCGGCGGGCGCAGCTGGCCCATCCTGTTCTGGATCGGTGTGGCCCTCGTCGGGGCCGGCTTCGGTCCGATCTTTCCGACAGGACTCGTCCTCAGCAGCGAGCTGGCCCCTCAGCGAAGCGGCACGGTCGCCACCTGGTTCGTCGCCGCCGGATCGCTCGGCGCGATGTTCCTCCCCGCGGCTGCGGGTGGCCTGATCCCCCTGATCGGCATTGCCGGCAGCATTGCGCTCTCCTTCGCCCCCATCGGCCTCATGTTATTGACCATGCACTTCATCTCCGCGCGCGCCAGGTGAAAGAAGTGTAAGATTGCGCGCTCGCGCGTTTCACTGCCCTTTCATCTCCTCATGTAATGCTGGATGCAACAATTCAATGATACAAACGTAATACCCGATGGAACCAAGCTGAATCGACCGGCGTCTGTAGAGCACGAGACTTGAAAGATCTGAGGAGCGCACATGGACATCCCATTGCTCATTGCTATTCTGGCGTTGCTGACCTGGACCTTGTTGCCCCAGTTGGACCGTTATGCAGACGCGGATACATCGGTCGAAGGCAAACCCTCCCGGCTTCAGCGGCTGGCGCGCTGGATCAATAACTGAGTACTTTACCAGGAGAATGGAACCTCCGAGGATTCGAGAATCCTCGGAGGTTTTTTGTTACGCAGCAGGCCCCTGAGATCGTGCCGACCTGCGGACGGCCTGAGGTTGCCGAGGCTTTTCGTTATGATGCGCCGCATCTTTGCCAGCGCGGGGCCCCAGGTGTATCCTTGCGGCAGATCGTGATCTTCTCAACGTGGAGAACACTCCCATGCGCGAATTCATCGACGGCGCCACTGCGATCGCGCGCGGCGCCATTGACGCCGGCTGCACGTTCTTTGCCGGCTACCCCATCTCACCCGCCACCCCCATCCTGCTCCACATGGTCCGCGAGTTGCCGAAAGCCGGCGGCGTTGCGATTCAGGGCGAAGACGAGATCGCATCCATCGGCATGTGCGTTGCGGCCGCGATGACCGGTGCACGCGCGCTGACCGCAACCTCGGGGCCGGGCATGTCGCTGTACAGCGAGAACATCGGGCTGGCCATCATGGGCGAAGTGCCGCTGGTGATCATCGACGTGCAGCGGATGGGGCCCGCGACCGGCGGTGCGACCACCCCGGGGCAGGGCGACGTGCAGTTCGTGCGCTGGGGGACGTCGGGCGGCTACCCGATCATCGCGCTTGCGCCCGGCTCCGCGACCGAGTGTTACAGCCTGACGCGCCGCGCGTTCGACCTGGCCGAGCGGTTTCGCTGCCCCGTCTTCCTGCTCACGGACAAGGAACTGTTCCAGGCGCTGACCACCGTCGACGTCGGGGCGTACGAGCGGCCGCCGGTGCGCGAGCGCGTCACCGCGGCTGCACTGCCCCCCGGCACCGCGGGCCTGCGCGCGGAAGAGACCGTCGTGCCCTACCGCGTCTCAGCGCCCGACGAGATTCCGCCCTACGCACCGATCGGCGGCCCGCACATCGTTCGCTTCACCGGCTCGACCCACGACGAGCACGGCTTCCTCACCAAGGACCCGATCAAGATGGGCAGCCTGAACGAGCACCTGCGGCGCAAGATCGAGGACCACCGCGACGAGATCGAGTCGTGCCGGCTCGACGACGCCCACGATGGGGCGGGCACGCTGTTCGTGTCGTACGGCATCACCGCGCGCGCGATGGCGGACGCGGTCCTCTCTGCGCGTGCGCAGGGCAGGCCCGTGTCGGCCCTGACCGTGTACTGCCTGTGGCCCGTGCCCGAGAACGCCTTGTTGAGCGCGGTGTGGCCGGACGACGGCGAGTCGGAGATACGCCGGGTGGTGGTGGCCGAGCTGAACCACGGCGACTTCCGGCGCGAGGTCGAGCGCGTGATCTATGGCTACGCGGCGCGGCGCCGCTGCGTTGCGCCCGAGATCGCCGGCATCCATCGTGTGGACGGCGAGCTGATCACTCCCGACCAGTTCCTGGCGCAGATCGTGTGAGGCGGATCATGCTGCATACCTATCGTAATGAGCGAACTTATCCTTTCTGCCCGGGCTGCGGGCACTCGCTGATCCTGAACCACCTGAACTCGGCCTTTGTGACGCTGGGCCTGGATCCGCACCGCATCGCACTGGTCACCGACATCGGCTGCCAGGGCCTGGGCGACCAGTACTTCGTCACCAATGCCTTTCATGGCCTGCACGGCCGCAGCCTGACGTATGCAACCGGCATCAAGCTGGCGGACCCGGATCTGAAGGTGTTCGTGCTGATCGGCGACGGGGGCACGGGCATCGGCGGTGCGCACCTGCTCAACGCCGCGCGGCGCAACGTCGGCATGACCGTGTTGGTGATGAACAACTTCAACTTCGGCATGACCGGCGGCGAGCACAGCGTGACGACCCCGCCCGGCGGCGTCACGGCGACGACGCGCGGGGGCAACCTGGAGCGGCCCCTCGACGTCTGCGCGACGGTGGCCGCGAACGGCGCGGGCTACGTCTGGCGCGGTGCTGCATTCGACCGCGAGCTGCCCGACGTCATCGCCGAGGCATCCCGCAGCGAGTGCTTTGCCCTGCTGGACATCTGGGAACTGTGCACCGCGTACTACGTGCCGAACAACGAGTTTTCGCGCACCGCGCTGCTGGCGCTGCGGGAGCAGCTGGGGATGCCGGCGGGCCTGCTGCACCGCGAGGAGCGACCCGAATACGCCCGTGCGGTCCGCGCTGCCAACGAGGCGCAGCGCGGCAAGCCCGTCCTGCCCGTTCGCCCCCTGCCCGCGCAGTTCGGCTCACGGCTGGACCGCGAGTTCCGCCTGGTGATCGCGGGCTCCGCGGGCGGCAAGGTGCGCTCGACCGCGCGCGTGGTGGGCGAGGCGGCCATCCTGTCGGGGCTGTGGGCCGCGCAACAGGACGACTACCCGGTGACCGTTCAGACGGGGCACAGCATCAGCGAGCTCATCTTCAGCCCGAACGAGATCCTCTTCACCGGCGTGACGCGGCCCGATGCGCTGGTGCTGGCGACGGAGGACGGGCGCAAGGCGTCAGCGCGATACCTCAAGGCGCTGACCGCGGAGAGCTGGCTCTTCACCACGCCCGAATTCGCCGGCCTGGAGACGCCCGCGACGAAGGTAGTGTTCGACTTTGATGCGCTCGGGATCAAGGGGAGCAAGAAGCACCTGGCGCTCGTGCTGACGGCGGCCGCGCTGCAGCACCTGGGGCTGTTCCCCCTGGAGGCCTGCGTGGAGGCTGCACGCCGCGGCCAGCGGCCGGAGGTGGCGGAGGAGACGGTGGGGGTATTGGCCGCGGTGGGCGACAAAGTGGCCCGCGCCTGACAAGCGCGGGGTTCCGATGCAGGCGCCTAACGATCCGGACGCCGGGTTTGGCTTGCCGCGTCGCGTGCCCTGAGTTATGATGAGTCAAGTTAGTAGTGTCTTCAATGCGGCTGAGGCATCATGGATTCCGAACCCAAGTACCGCTTTGACCCCGTCGATCACAACTTCATGCGGCTGCGCGGCCGGCTTAACCCAGGTGAGCGTTTGCTGGCCATGTTGGCGGCGCGTGAGTGGGTGGTCAGCGCGAAGCGCGCCCGCCTGAGCCGGCGCTACCCCGATCTGTCACCGCACGAGATTAACCTGAAGGTATTGGAGG
Source organism: Anaerolineae bacterium (assembly GCA_040766655.1). Classification (GTDB taxonomy): domain Bacteria; phylum Chloroflexota; class Anaerolineae; order CG2-30-64-16; family CG2-30-64-16; genus JALOOB01. Next base: position 152,342 of record JAXGQB010000012.1, on the reverse strand, counting down.
AGATAGAGCGTGCCGAACGCAGACAGGTCCGACCTCATTCTATTTCTTGACATCGTACATACCTTGGAGCGGATCGGCGCGTCATACATGATCATTGGTGGTTTCGCCGCCACCATGTATGGCATCACGCGCACGACCTTCGACATTGATATCGTCGTTGACCTCAAGGAGACGCACATCGCGGCACTGTCTAGCGCCTATCCGCCGCCCCGTTACTATGCTGATCCCGAACAGATGCGCAGTTCGATCCGGATGGGCATTTCGTTCAATATCATCGATGGCAAGCGTGGCGAGAAGGCGGACCTGAGCCCCTTGACCCGGGATTCGCGTTATCGTCTGGCGTTTGGGCGACGCATCCGCTATGAGATCAAATGGCCCGATGAACCGCCGTTCAAGGCGTGGTGTGCCAGGCCGGACGACGTGATCTACGGCAAGTTCCTGGCTTGGGACGAGGGGCGCTCGCGCAAGCACGAAGCTGATATCTATGACATGCTTGTCTTCCAGTATCTGGAAGCCGATCCCGCGTTGTCAGACACTTTTGATGTGGCCTACCTGGACGCTCAGGCCCAGGCGCTGGGGCCGGATGTTGAGGAACTCTGGCAATCCATCAAACAGGCGGCGCAGGATGAAGCACGTCGCGAGGACGAGCGGAACGGCACCGCGATCTGACCGCATGCTGATAGCCTGACGCTCTTACCGGGTGCCCTATGCGATCCTGCGGATCGTTGAAGTGTCCGGCACCTAACCTCCCACCTGCCCACGATGGCGCGGCTACTTCCGCGCCACCACGTACGCGGTGACGGTCCGCCAGGGGATGGCCTGGCCGGTCAGCTGCAGGCGATACAGATTCTCGACCGCGGTCATCTCTTCCGGCGTCAGGCTGGCGGCGAGGCGCTGCCTGTAGGAGGGCCGATCGCCCGCGGGCACAGGACCGAACCACCGGTCGATGGTGGCCCCCTGGATGCGCGCCTCCATCGTGGCCTCGACTGCATCCATGGCCACTTCGGCGAACCCCGCGGCCTGCAGGGCCGCTGCCAGGGTGCGCTCGTCCCAGTTGACCGAGGGATCATCCCGGTTCTCGTAGATCGCTTCTTCGGCGGCGCGAAGCTTAGCGGCCAGCGCAGCGTCGAGCCGGCCCAGGTCCACCAGCGCGTAGAGGCGCTGCGAGCGCCGTCCGACGACCTCGGCGAGGCTGAGGACGCCCCCGTCTCGCAGGAGCGGGACGATGAGCCCTGCCGCTGCCGCCAGGTGCGCGGGAACGCCGCCGGCATCGTCCCGTCCATCGGCCGGGTTGACCGCGGTCAGATAGCGCGCGGAGGCCAGTCCGTTGCGCCCAAGGATCGCATCGAAGCGCAGGTCGCCCTCATCGCGCATCGCCAACAGCTCTGCTGCGTCACCGAGGCTCCCCTGGAGGATGGTGGGGCGCTCCACGGATGAGAGGCGGGCGGCCGACTCGCGCAGCGCCGCGGCCTCGCTTGCGGTCGCGGCCAGCGCCCAGACGCCGCCCTCGGGCGTGCGCCGGACGACCTCCCAGGTCAGCAGCCCGGTGCCCGCGTTGAGGTCGAGGACGAGGCTGTGGCGCTGCAGCTGGGCAGCAGCGACGAGCCGATCGCGCATCGCCGCGAGCCGCTCCCCCGCGCCACTGACCGCGCGCGCCAGCCATCGGTCGCGCTCTGCCGTTGCTTTGCCGCCGGTGTAGGTGAGCACTTCGGCCGCGCCGAACCCCTCGCCGGCCTCGAGCATGGCGGCCAGCTGCGCCTCGCGGCGCCGCTCGACCTCCACCTTGATCGCGGCCTCGTGGCCCAGCTCGCCCGGCTGGTAGAACACGCGGCCCTGGAGCGCCGCGGGCAGGTACTGCTGCGCCACCCAGTGATCGCGATACGCGTGCGGGTAGAGGTAGCCTTCGCCGTGGCCGAACCCCTCCGCGTCGCGATTCGCGTCCCGCAGGTGGCTGGGAACCTCGGCCTCGCGCTCCTTCTCCACCGCGCCGATCGCATCGAAGAAGGCGAACGCGGAGTTGCTCTTAGGCGCGGTGGCCAGGTAGAGCGCAGCCTCGGCCAGATGGAAGCGCCCTTCGGGCAGGCCGACATAGTCGAACGCCTGCGCACAGGCCATGACGACGCGCAGGGCATTGGGATCGGCCAGCCCGACATCCTCCCCCGCGAAGATGATCATGCGCCGGAAGATGAAGCGCGGGTCCTCGCCCGCATACACCATGCGCGCCATCCAGTACATCGCCGCGTCTGGGTCGGACCCGCGCAGGCTCTTGATGAACGCGCTGATGGTGTCGTAGTGGACGTCCCCTTCCTTGTCGTAGAGCACCGCGCGTCGCTGGATGCTCTCCTCCGCGACGGACAGGTCGATGCTGAGGATGCCGTCCTCGCCCGGCGGGGTGGTCTCCACCGCGAGCTCCAGCGCATTGAGCACGCCCCGCGCGTCGCCGTTCGCCACGTTGACCAGGTGAGCCAGCGCGTCGTCCGCGATCTGCACGTTGAGCCTGCCGTAGCCGTGCTCCTCGTCCGCGAGGGCCTGCCGCGCCACCGCGAAGAGGTCGGCCTCGGTGAGCGGCTTGAGCTGGAAGATGCGGCTGCGGCTGACCAGCGCCTTGTTGACCTCGAAGTAGGGGTTCTCGGTCGTCGCGCCGATGAGGATGACCGTGCCGTTCTCCACCCAGGGGAGCAGCGCGTCCTGTTGCGCCTTGTTGAAGCGGTGCACCTCGTCCACGAAGAGGATGGTGCGCTGGCCGAACTGGCCGCGCCGCTCCTGCGCCTCGGCGATGGCCTGGCGGATGTCGGCCACGCCCGCGAGCACCGCATTCAGCGCGATGAAATGGCCGCGCGTGGTGTTGGCGATGATGCGCGCCAGGGTGGTCTTGCCGGTGCCCGGCGGTCCGTAGAAGATGACGGAGCTGAGCTGGTCGGCCTGGATCGCGCGGCGCAGCAGGCGGCCCGGCCCGACGATGTGTTCCTGGCCGATGAACTCGTCGAGCGTGCGGGGCCGCATGCGTGCGGCCAGCGGTGCTTCCTTTTCGGCCAACTCGTTCCTGCGCAGGGCGAAGAGGTCTTTTGATTTCGGCATGGGGGTATTGTATCGCAGTTACGGAAAACCTGTTTCATGGCATAATGGTCCTATGCCATCTGACAACAGGGACGCCCGTCCTCCCACCGACACGCGCGCGGATCGCCGCCGGCTGGATCGCAACCTGGCGCTGGCCGTGGTGGTGTTTCTCGTCGGCGTGGGCGGCGCGGCGATTGCGTTCGTCTACGGCGGAGGCGCGGCGGTGTTGGGGGTCACCTGCCTGGGCGCAGGCGCGGGACTGTTCGGGCTGCTATGGCTCGTCCTGACGTTGATGGAGCGCTGGTCGAACCGGTGATGCGCCGGCGGGCGGCAGCGAAAGACCTCCGACGCCGTGCCAACCAAAGGTTGGCCTAAGCCAGCCTTCGGCTGGCCAACCCCGGAGGTTTCTCGTCATGTGAGGCGTCTCACCCGCCGACGAGCTTGACCTTGTAGCCCATCTGGTACAGCTTCTCGGCCACCTTGTCGCGCTGGTCGCCCTGGATCTCGAGCTGGTCTTCTTTAATCGTCCCGCCCGTGCCGCACGCGGTCTTCAACACTGCCAGCAGCTCTTTAAGACTGGCCGGGGTGTGCTGCAGGCCGTACACCACGGTGACGGTCTTGCCGGCGCGCCCCTTGCGGTCACGCTTGACGTAGGCCGTCTGTTGGCGGGGCGGCAGGTCGATGCTGTGGCAGACGCAGGGCGAGCGGCCGCAGCGCGGGCACAGCTCCTCAGGGCTGGGGTCGGTCGAATAGACGATGCGCGGAGACATGGGCAGACCTCTTGTTGCGGTTGGCAGGTCATGTTACAATGGCGACATAACCGCTGCTATGAGCGGTGCACATGATACCATCAATGGAGGGCACCCTGGAAGGTCTAGAACTGGCACATGCAATCGTCGACAAGCTGGAGGAACACCAGGCTTCGGATATCGTGCTCATGGATCTGCGTGAGGTGATGCCGTGGGCAGACTACTTCGTGATCTGCTCGACGGACTCCGAACGCCAGGCCCGCACGCTGCAGGACATCCTGCTGGAAGAAATCAAGAAAGAAACCAAGGTCCGGCCGCTCTCCACGGAAGGCGAAGCCGCGTCCGGCTGGTTGCTGATCGACTATAACTGGGTCGTCGTCCACATCTTCTCGCGAGAGATTCGCGCCTTTTACCGGCTGGAAGAGCTGTGGGAGGCCGCGCCGGTCGTGCTGAAGATTCAATAGCCCTGTCACGGGATGCAGAGGCATCGGATGCGATGTCTTTGCATCCCGCCAAGCCGGGCGCAGACGCAGCGTCTCCGCGTCCTACTCCTCGAACACCCACCGATCCACGTCGCGGGCGTAATCCCACAGCTCTTCCGGCTTGAACCACAGCGCGATTTCCGTCGCGGCTGTCTCCGGGCCGTCGGAGCCGTGCACCAGGTTGCGACCCATCTCCAGGCTGAAATCGGCGCGAATCGTGCCGGCCGCGGCCTTCGCAGGATTGGTGGCTCCCATCGTCGCTCGGGCCACCTCGATCGCGTTGGTACCTTCCAGCACCATCGCCACGACCGGGCCGCTGGTGATGTACCTGATCAACCCCTCGAAGAACGGCTTGCCCACGTGCACCGCATAGTGCTCGTGCGCAAACTCGGTCGTCACGTGTACCATCTTCATCGCCACGATGCGCATGCCACGGCGCTCGAAACGCGTGACGATCTCCCCGACCAGCCCGCGCTGCACGGCATCGGGCTTCAGCATGACAAAAGTGCGTTCCACAAGTTCACTCCTGATATGGTTAGGCTCAATGACTGAGGAGTATAGCATCGGTGAAGCCATGCGCAAAGCACCCCGGCGGCCTTTCGCGGCGTCGCTTGTTTACAGCCCGTGGATGCGCCGCACACCGGACAGGGCGCGCTCGACCGAGGTCTCCGCCCACTCGCACGGCCCGATCGTGTCTTCGGCCGGTGCGTCGTCCCCCAGGAGCGCGCGGCAGGTGTCCGCTACGCCCTGAGCCTGCACGTTCAGGTCATAGCCGCCCTCGAGCACGACGACGAGTCTCCCGCCGCACTGCTGCTCGGCCAGGGCGACCATGGCCGTCGCGAGGCGCCAGTAGCCCGCGAGCGAGAGGTGCAGCCCTGCAAGCGGGTCACGCCAATGTGCGTCGTAGCCCGCGGACACGAGGATGAGCTGGGGGCGAAATCGCTCCGCAAGCGGCAGGATGGCCTCGCGGAGGATGCGATCGAAGCCCCTGTCGCCCACGCCGGTCGGCAGCGGGAAGTTTACGGTGAATCCCGTGCCGGGACCGGACCCCGCCTCGCGATAGTCGCCGGTGCCGGGGTAGTGCGGGTACTGGTGCGTGGAGATGTAGAGCACCTGGGGCGTATCGTAGAAGGTGTCCTGCGTGCCGTTGCCGTGATGCACGTCCCAGTCGTAGATGAGCACGCGTTCGAGGCCGAATTCGTCGAGCGCGGCGCGTGCGGCGACCGCCACGTTGTTGAAGATGCAGAAGCCCATGCCGCGCGCCCGCTCCGCATGGTGCCCGGGCGGACGCACGAGCGCGATGCCGTTGTGCAGCGCGCCATGCAGCACCGCGCGCGCCAACCCGACCGTTCCTCCGGCGGCCAGGAGCGCCGCATCGTAGGAGCGACCGACGACGTAGGTGTCCACGTCCAGGTAGCCGGCCCCCCGCGCGCTGACCTGGCGCACGCGTTCCACATAGTCCCTGTCGTGGATCCGGTGCAGCAGGGCCGCATCGACGGGCAGGGCCGGCACGTGCTGCATCCGGCCGAGCAGGCCCTGGTCCGCCAGCGTTGCCACCGTATGCTCGAGCCGCGCCCGGTTCTCCGGATGTCCCGGCAGGTCGTGCTCGAGAAAGAGCGGATCGTAGACGTAGCCGGTTCCGGCCCTCAAATTACGGCTCCGGGCTGAAATACCACATCCACTTGCTGCCGCGCATCTCTTTGATGATGTGGCCCGTCGTCAACACGCCCAGGGCGCGCAATCCGACGTCTCCGTGTGCGCTCACGACCAGGTGGCTGATGCCGCGCTCGGTCATGATTCCGATCGCCTCCAGCAGGGGCATCTCCGGCGGGATCGCGATCACCTTCCCGCTCATCACATCCCGCGCCTTGAGTCCCTTGCGATCCTTGCCGTAGAACTGGATCAGGTCCATCTGGCTGATCGTGCCGAGGGCCTCTTCGTCCGGGCCGGTGACCACCAGCACCCGCACGTTCGTGTCCACGATGATGCGGATGACTTCGTCCAGCGTGGTGCTCGGCCTGCATCCGATCACGCCCTTGTGCATTACGTCGCCGACACGGACTTCCATCGTCTCCGTGGCGCTACCGGTTCGGTCCTCAGAAGACATCATCCACCTCCCTCTTACTGCAGCAGGCGCAGGGCGTCCTCGTGCGCGCATCCTGTGCCGTGATCAGGGGCCGGTATGCCGCTCGTCTCTATCTTAGCACCCGCGGATGATGGTGTAAAGGGGTTTTGTCGATCGTGTGCCGAGCAAGGGTGCGCTAGGCCGCCTTGAATGCCGCCAGTGTGCGCTCGCGGGCAAGCGCGTGATCGACGATCGGTGCCGGATAGTCCTTCCCGATGACGACGCCTGCCTGTCGTTGGACCTCGTCCGGCATGCGCCACGGGGCATGGATGTACCTGGCGGGAACGCGAGCCAGCTCGGGTAGCCAGCGGCGGATGTACGCGGCCTCGGGATCGAACTTCTCGCTCTGCAGCACCGGGTTGAAGATGCGGAAGTAGGGCGCGGCGTCGGTCCCCACGCCCGCGGTCCACTGCCAGCCGCCGTTGTTCGAGGCCGGATCGCCGTCCACCAGGTGCTCCATGAAGAAGGCCTCGCCCCAGCGCCAGTCGATCAGCAGGTCCTTCACCAGGAACGACGCGGTGATCATGCGCGCGCGGTTGTGCATCCAGCCGCTTTGCGTGAGCTGGCGCATGGCAGCATCCACGATCGGATAGCCCGTCCGTCCCTCGCACCAGGCCGCGAACTCGCCGCGGTCGTTGCGCCACGCGATGCCGCGCAGGCCGGCCTGGAACTCTTGCGCGAGCACCGCGGGGAAGTGATGCAGCACCGACTGGTAGAACTCGCGCCAGATCAGCTCGTTGAGCCAGGTTCCCGCGCTCTGCCTCGCCCCCGCGTCATGCGTGTCGCCGGCCGCGCTCAGCGCTGCCACGGACGCGCGCAGCGCCGACACCATGCCGAATCGCAGGTAGGGCGAGAGCTCCGAGGTGCCCTGGAGGTCCACCCGGTTGCGCGCGTCGCCGTATGCAGCGATCGGCGCGTTCCGGCCCTCTGCGAATACTGCCAGCCGCCGTAGCGCCTCCGCTTCGCCGGGGGGAAAGGGCGCCGCGACGTGGCCGTCCGGGATGGGGGCGGACCCCAGCTGGGGCGGCGCCGCCAAGCGGTCGGGTGGCGGACGCAAATCGGTCGCTACCGGCAGTGGTAACGATTTCCACGCCCTGCTGTACGGCGTGAAGACAGTGTAGGGTCCACCGGCCGCTTTGCTGATCGCATCGTAGGGCCGCACCGTGATGCCCTCGGTCATGGCCAAGGGCAGATGGCGGGCGACGGCTGCGTCGCGCTCCCTCGCATAGGGCCACGGATCTGCCTCCGCGTAGATCGCCCCGGCGCCCGTCTCCTCACGGAGCGCGGCGAGTTCGTCACCGGGCGAGCCTGTGCGCACGATCAGCCGGCTGCCGCGGGCGCGCAGGTCTGCGTCCAGGGCGCGCAGGCCCCCAAACAGGAAGGCGAGGCGTTTGCCGGCCGCGGCGTGCGCGCGCAGCAGCGCTGGATCGAGGACGAAGACGGGGATGACCGTAGCGCCGTGCGCCAGGGCAGCGCTGAGCGCGAAGTTGTCGTGTAGCCGCAGATCGCGGCGCACCCACCAGATAGCTGTCGTCATCGATCCTGCCTTTCCCCTTGAAATCATCGTGCCAGCAGTAGTATACTCGCAGCCGGTGCATAACTCACAGCGGGAGAATCCACCCATGATCGAACAGCCGAACCTTACGACCGAGCGCTTGCTCCTGCGGCCATTTGTGCCGGCAGACGCGCCCGACGTGCAGCGGCTCGCGGGCGCGCGGGAGATCGCCGCGACCACGGCCAACATCCCCCATCCTTACGCCCATGGGATGGCAGAGACGTGGATCGCATCGCATCAGCCTGCGCTGGAGCAGGACCACAGCGTGACGTATGCGGTCACGCTGCGCGATGGGGGCGCGCTGGTCGGCGCGATCGGGCTGGAGCTGTCGCTGCCCAACCGGCGAGCCGAGCTCGGCTATTGGATCGCAGTGCCCGAGTGGGGCCGCGGCTACTGCACCGAGGCGGCGGCAGAGATGCTGCGCTATGCTTTTGAGGACCTGGGCCTGCACCGCGTGCAAGCCCGGCACTTCCGCAACAATCCTGCGTCCGGCCGGGTGATGCAGAAGATCAGCATGCAGTACGAGGGCCGGATGCGCGAGCACTTCTGGCGATGGGACCAGGTGCACGACATCGAGCTGTACGGCATCCTCCGCCCCGACTGGCTGGCGCGGGCCGGCGCAGCCGCGGAGACGGGGACATGAGCGGAGCGCAGACCCGGTATGATCCCCCTCCGGGCCTGGTCGCGCTGGGAACGCGCGTCGAACTGGAGCTGGTGGACGGCCACGGCGAGACGGAATCTCTTGCGGTCGACATCGTCCCCGACGAGGCGGCTGACCTGGCCGAGGGCTTCCTGGGCGCGAGCACGCCCCTGGCGCGGGCCGTCATGGGCCGGCCTGCGGGCAGCCGCGTGCCCTACCGCATGGGCGACCTGGTCGAGGTCCGCATCCTCGCGGTCAGCCGGTCGACGCGCGTGCCGGATGCGAGCGCAGCCGCCGCGCGGGAGGCCGCCACGCGCGAGGCGGTGGATCGCGCGGCCATCGAGGAGACCATCCAGCTCGCGCTGACGTTCAGCTCGAAGTGGGGCGACTACGATCCCGCGCCCCTGGAGCGCCCTGACGGCGAGGCGGACGAAGAGGATGCGGCATGAATGTGACCGTTCGCCTGCTCGAGGTTAAGTAGCGGCGCGGCCGCGCGGTCAGGCGGGGTCTTCGGTCTCCGCGGCATCGCCCCCTGTGGGCTCTGCGCCTGCTTCCTCCGCCGCGACCGCTTCCTCCGGCTCTGGTGGTTCCGGCGAGCCGGCCGCGCCGCCCGCGACCTTCCCCGTCACCCACGCCCAGAGGAAATTGAATCCGCCGATCGGGCCGAACGCGTCGAGCATCTCGCCGCACAGGTACAGGCCCCGCGCGAGACGGCTCTCCAGCGTGGCTGGGTTCACCTCGTTCAGCGGGATGCCGCCTCCCGTCACCTCCGCGGTCTTGTACCCCTCGTGGCCGGTCCACGGCAGGTCGTAGCGCGTCAGCAACCCGACCAGCCGGCCGCGATCCTCGCGGCGCAGCTGCGAGCCCTCGGCCTCCGCGAGCCCTGCCTCGATCAGCAGTTGCTGTGCCAGGCGTTCGGGCAGCACGTCGCGCAGCAGAGGGAGCAAGGGGCCCCTTTTCGAGCGCAGCAGCGCATCCCAGGCGATCGCACCCAGGTCCGTCCACTGCACGGAGATGGGCGTGCGCGGTCCGATCATCTGTGCCGAACGCACGGCGAGGTGCGAGATGTTCAGCACGGCCGGGCCGCTGTACCCGCGATGGGTGAAGAGGAAGCCGCCCCGCGCCTGGTAGAGGCGCTTGCTCCCCGGCGCCGGCGCGCTGAGCGTCACGGGCAGGGAGATGCCGGCCAGCGCGTGGTGGTCGCTGAGGTTGGTCGTGAGGGGCACGAGGGCCGGGTAGGTGGGGACGATCGAGTGGCCCAGCGCGCGGGCGAGCTCCAGGCCCGATCCGTCCGAGCCGGTCGCGGGCACCGACAGGCCGCCGGTCGCCAGCACCACCCGGCTGGCCGCCAACGCCTCACCCGACGCGAGCCACACGGTCCAGCCGCGGTTCGCCTGTTCGAGCGCGCTGACCCGTGCGCCGCGGCGCAGGGTCACGCCGCGCTCCGCGGCCGCGCGGAGCAGCGCATCGAGCACGGTGCGGCTGCGGTTGGACGCGGGGAAGTACTTCGCGCTGTCCGCCTCCAGCGCCAGCGGCACGCGGAGGTCGCGCTCGAAGAAGGTCATCACCTCGTCCAGTGGCCAGGCATCGAGGATCTTGCGCACCGTGTTGGGCGAGCCGTCCGTGTGGAAGTCGGTCGCGGCCGCACGCGCGGGCAGCACGTTGCAGCGTCCACCGCCGCTGATGAGGATCTTCTGTCCCGGCTTGTCCGTGGCTTCGAGAAGCAGGACCGCCGCAGGGGGCTGGGCGGCCTGCGCGGCGAAGATCGCGGCCATCAGGCCGGCCGCGCCCGCGCCGATGATGATTATGGGTGCGTCGCTCACGGCGCACCGTCCTCAAGTGCAGCGGCGATTTCCTCGCGGACGGCCGCGTCAATCTCCATCGACAGTGCGCGGCGCAGCGAGCTCGTTGCCCCCCGCCCCCCCAGCCGGCCGAGGGCCCACGCCGCGTGGCTGCGGACGAGCGGGTCGCCGTCCTCGATGAGCGGCAGGAGCGCGGGGATCAGGTCAGGGTCGCCGGAGTTGCCCGCGGCCACGCAGGCATTGCGCACGAGGCCGCTGCGCCGCGCGCGCAAGAGCGGCGTGCCCCTGAACCGCGCACGGAAGGCTGGCTCGTCCAGCGCCAGCAGCTCCGCCAGGGGCAGCGTGCCCCGCGCGGGCGGCGCGACGAGGTCGGGCAGGCTGGCCTCCGGTGCGGCGCGGTTGTACGGGCAGACGGTCTGGCACACGTCGCAGCCGAACACCCAGCTGCCCATGAGCGGGCGCAGCTCGTGCGGAATCGGCCCGCGGTGCTCGATGGTCAGATACGAGATACAGCGCCGCGCGTCGAGCACGCGATCGGCCGTAAATGCATGCGTGGGGCATGCCTCCAGGCAGCGCGTGCACGCGCCGCAGCCGATGAAGGGGGGCCACTGCACCGCGTGACCCGGCCGCGCCGCGAGGCCGAAGGTCAACGTCTCCGGCACGAGCAGCGTCGCGATGAAGGTGAGGGACCCCAGCCCCGGCGCGATCAGGCAGGTGTTGCGGCCGATGAAGCCCAGCCGCGCCTGGTGGGCCAGGTCGCGCTCCATCAGCGGAACGGAATCCACGCACGCCTTGCCAAACGTGGTCCGACCGCTGCGCGCAGCGAGGGTTGCATCCAGCTTGAAGAGCAGCTTCTTCAGCGCGGCGTGGTAGTCCGCGCCCCACGCGTACCGCGCCACGCGGCCGTGCGCGGGGTCATCCCAGGTCGGGGGCAGCGCGGGCCGGGCGTAGCTCGCGAGCACCACGATCATGCTCCGCGCGTCCAGCGCGAGGAGCTGCGGGTTGAGGCGCAGCTCGCGACTGCCGGCCATGTAGGCCATCTCGCCATGATAGCCGGCCGCCAGCCAGGCCGCGTACGCGTCTCCGGTGCGCGGCAAGGTGAAGGGCATCGTCGCCGCGAGATCGAAGCCCAGCGCCTGCGCGGCCTGCAGCACATCATCGGTGAGGCTCATGGTGCGATTATAGCAGCCGCCGCGCCGTCCGTAAACCGCCCGGCTTTACTTTGGGAGTGTGCGGGCTATAATCAGGCCATTCGTATCGTGGCGCAGGTCCTTCCTGCGCGGTGAGAGGAGATCTGTTGGTGAAGCAACGTTTGACGCCGGCCATGATTGCCCTCCTGGCCGCCCTGATCGGGTTGACGGCCGTGTTTACGCTGGCGATCCGTGTGCCGACCCCGGCGCGCGGGTACGCTAACCTCTCGGACGTGGCGATCGTGTTCGCCGGGCTGGCCTTCGGTCCCTGGGTGGGGGCGATCGCGGGCGGCATCGGAACCGCGATCGCGGACCTGATCGGCTATCCGGTCTACGCGCCCATCAGCCTGGTCGTGCACGGCCTGCAGGGCCTGTTGATCGGGCTGATCGGCTACCGCCAGACGAGCATGGTGCGCCTGCTCCTCGCGTGGCTGGCCGGTGCGATCGCCATGGTGGGCGGCTACCTGGCCGGCGGCGCGCTCATCGTGGGCCTGCCCACCTCTGCCGCGGACATTCCCCTGAACTCGTTCCAGGCGCTCCTCGGCGCACTGGTCGGCATTCCCCTGGTGCTTGCGGTGCGCAAGGCGTATCCCGCGATCGACCGGTTGGGCCAGCGGCCCACCTGGACCGAGTAGGGCCAGGACGACGTGACCGCAGCGCCGATGGTCCAGGTGCTCGACCTGAACTTCGCCTATGGCGACGGGCTGCCCGTGTTCGACCGCTTTTCGTGGTCGGTGGCCGCGGGCGAGGCGTGGGCGCTGATCGGGCCATCGGGCTGCGGCAAGAGCACGCTGCTCTACCTCATCGCGGGCCTGCGCCAGCCGAAAGCCGGCCGGATCCTCGTGGACGGCCATCCCGTGCCCCGGCCGCGGGCCGCGACCGGGCTGGTCCTGCAGGATTACGGCCTCCTGCCCTGGGCGACGGTGTGGGAGAATGTGGCGCTGCCCATGCGGCTGGGCCATTTCTACCGCGGGAAGGGGGATGACGGCCCCGCGCCCAGGCCGTATCCCCGGCAGGATATCACGCCCGCGGATGTGGACGCGTGGCTGGCCCGCCTGGGCATCGCGGACCAGCGCGACAAGTACCCGGGCCAGCTCAGCGGCGGCCAGCGCCAGCGCGCGGCCATCGCGCGCAGCCTGCTGCAACAGCCGAACCTGCTGCTGATGGACGAGCCGTTCTCCTCGCTGGATGCGGTGACGCGCGAGGATCTCCAGCGGCTGACCGTGGAGCTGCGCGAGGAGACGGGCGTCACGACGCTGGTGGTCACGCACACCATCGAGGAGGCGGTGTTCCTGGGAAGGCGCATCCTGGTGCTCGGAAACCCGCCCAACGTTGCGCCGCGCATCATCGAAAATCCGGGCGCGGGGCTGGCGGCCTATCGACTGGAGGCCGGGTTCTTTGAAAAAGTGGCAGAATTGCGCGCTGCCCTGGCGGAACTGCGCTCAGCGCTGGCCGAGGTGCGGTGATGCGCAAACGCGATCTGGCGCTCGGCTCACTGGCCCTGTTGATCCTCTGGCAGGGGCTGAGCTGGCTGCTCCGCACCGACGTGCTGCCCGGCCCGTGGGAGGTGGCGCAGGCGTTTGTGGCCGCGGTGCCGCGGGGCCTGGCGCGTCACTTCGTCGTCAGCGGCTATCGGGTCGTCGCGGGCATCGTGCTCGCGATGCTGACCGCGGTGCCCGTGGGGCTGATCCTGGGCCAGAGCCCGGCGCTGAACCGCTTCTTCTCGCCCATCATCTACATCACCTATCCGATCCCCAAGATCGTGCTGCTGCCGGTGATCCTGCTGCTCTTCGGGATCGGCGACACGAGCAAGATCTTCATCATCTTCCTGATCCTGTTCTTTCAGATCCTCGTCGTCGTGCGCGACCAGGCGGTGGCGCTGCGCCCCGAGCTGATCTACTCGGTGCGATCGTTGGGCGCGGGCCGCCGTGCGCTGTTCCGCTTCGTGTACGCGCCGGCCTCCGTGCCCGCCGCGCTGACCGCGCTACGGGTGAGCATCGGCACCGCGGTTGCGGTGCTCTTCTTCGCGGAGTCGTTCGCGACGAATTCCGGCCTGGGATACTACATCATCGTCGACAGTTGGGGGCGCCTGGCCTATGCGGACATGTATGCCGGCGTCGTGGCGCTGAGCCTGCTCGGCCTGATCCTCTATTTCGTCGTGGACTGGCTGGAGCGGGCCCTGGCGCCCTGGATGTTCCTGCGGGATGCTTGAGGGAGTGTGAGCGTGCGCGATCCGAAGACGGTATTGCCGCCGATAGAAGAGAAGCGATCCTACGTGCAGCGCATGTTCACGGACATCGCGCCGCGCTACGACCTGATGAACCGGCTGATGACTCTCGGCCGCGACCAGGTCTGGCGGCGCACGGTCGTGCGCCTGTGCCGCCTGCCCCGGGGCGGCAGCCTGCTCGACGTGGCCACCGGCACCGGCGACATCGGCTACGAAGCGCTGAAGGGGGACCCCGGGCTGAGCGTGGTGGGGGTCGATCTGACCCCGGAGATGATGCGCCGCGGACGCGGCAAGGTCGCGGGCGCCTCGTTCCCCTTCGCGGTGGCCGACGCGCTGGCGCTGCCCTTTCGGGACAACGCGTTCGACGCGGCGACATCAGGATTCATGATGCGCAACGTGGTGGACATCCGCCAGGCGTTCGCGGAACAAGCGCGCGTGGTCCGGCCGGGCGGGCGGGTCGTCTGCCTGGAAATCACGCTGCCGCGCGGCAAGGTGTTCGGATCGCTCTTCCGGTTCTACTTCTTTCGCATCGTGCCCCTGGTCGGCGGCCTGATCAGCGGCCAGCGTTCGGCGTACACCTACCTGCCGCATTCGGCCGTCAATTTTCCGCGGCCGCCGCAGCTGGCGCAGATCATGGCGTCCGCAGGTCTGCGGGACATCCACTATCGGACCGCCATGCTGGGCACCGTCGCGGTGCACTGGGGAACCAAATGAAGCGTTTGATCATCGCCATGTCCGGTGCGTCTGGCCAGATCTACGGCATCCGGCTGCTCGAGGTGCTCCGGGAGGCCCCCGAGATCGAGACGCACCTGGTGATGAGCCAGGCCGCTCGCATGACCATCAGCCAGGAGACGGATTACGACCCGCGCGACATCGAGGCGCTGGCCGGCGTGTCTTACCGGCCGGGCGACATCGGCGCGGCCATCGCGAGCGGTTCGTTCGAGACGATGGGCATGATCGTCGCGCCGTGCAGCATCAAGAGCCTCTCTTCGATCGCCAACAGCTTCGGCGACGACCTCATCACCCGCGCGGCCGACGTGCAGATGAAGGAGGGACGCCCGGTGCTCCTTATGGTGCGGGAGACCCCCCTGCACCTGGGCCACCTCGAGCAGATGACCCAGGCTGCCCGCATCGGCTATATCATCTTTCCCCCCGTGCCCGCGTTCTATGGGCGCCCCACCACGATCGACGAGCTGGTCGACGGGACGGTCGGCCGCGTCCTGGCGCGCATCGGCATCGACAACGACCTCTACACCCGCTGGCTCGGCATGCGCGCGGCAGCCAAAAGCAAATAGTTAATAGTTGACAACTGTCCGGATATCTAGTATATAATGTATAACTTTCGCCGAGATGACCGCGAAGGTGGGCCTCGTAACGCGCGTGCGGAGGTAGTCGCCACGGCGACACAGAATAGCGGAGAGTCTGGCATGAAACGTAACGGATCGAGCAATACCCCAGGCAAAGCAGTATCCACCGAATCGGACGCACAACTGGCAGCCATGTTGGAAGTGGAGGCGATCGGCGCGGAGACGCCCGAACAGGCGGCTCCGGCCAGGCCGCCGCGCTCGCCGGAGCCGGGTCCGGGCAGCCACCTGTCCACCCTGCCCCAGCGCCCGCTTCCGGCAACGAAGCGCTTCGGCGCGATCATCATGGATGCACCCATTCGCAACACCAGCGGCTCGGAGCTGATCGCCGGCGTGCCGGACCCGCGGGCTGTTCCCCCCGGGCCGGGCCAGGAGGGGGACGCCTCGACAGTGCTCCCGCCCGTCGTCATTCGAACCGAAGATCAGAAGGCGAACCTGATCCAACGGCTGGACAGGGTGCGCGATGCAGAGTGGCAGCGGCAGTTTCACGCACAGATCGACAAGCTCTATAAGGACATCTCAGAGGAGTTCAGCACGCCGCCCGATGTGGCGCAGAAGCTGCTGGAGATGCTGCGCGAGGCGCGGCAGCTGATGATCGACACACCGGAGGAATTCGGCAACGCCGAGTACCGGGTGATGCAGGTGGCGACCTCGGTTGCGCGGCGGCGGCAGAGCCGTAGGCAGGCGCGCTTCCTTGGGCCGTGGCTCTTCCTCTATCTGGGGTTCTGGATGGCAGTGTTCACGGCAGGGCTGGTATTCGCCGGGCAGATCACCGAGTACGTGCGGATCTGGGGCCGCATCGGCCAGCCGCAGTTGGACAACCTGTCTCCGATCCTGAACACCATGTTGTGGGGCGGCATCGGCGGCGTGGTGGGCGCGCTGTACGCGCTCTGGTACCACATCGCGGACCGGCAGGACTTCGACAAGCACTACAGCATGTGGTATTACGTGCAGCCGCTGATGGGCCTGGTGCTGGGCGCCATCACCTTCCTGATCCTGGCGGGCGGGTTCCTGATCGTGCAGGTCAACCTGGCGGATGCGAACGCGGCGACCGGCGCGCGGCTGATCCCGTACCTGGTGGCGGTGCTGGCCGGCTTCAAGCAGGACTTCGTGTACGAGCAGTTGGAGCGCGTGGTGTCGATCTTCGCGCCTGGCTCGGCGAAGGCCGGCGCGGCAGAGGTGAAGTAGGACCGCGGACGCGGAAGGCTCGTGACTCTCAGGTGCCGGGCACTTGCGATCCTTCGGATCGTTAAAGTGCCCGGCACCTAAAGGCCCACGCGAGTACCGGGCACCTAAAGGCCCACGCGTGTGCCGGGCACCTAAAGGCCCACGCGAGTACCGGGCACCTAAAGGCCCACGCGTGTGCCGGGCACCTAAAGACCCACGCGAGTGCCCGGCATCGCTTTGGTTGTGCACCGGCGGCGGGACCTCACTCGTCCCAGATCACCTCGGGCTCCTCATACGCAGGCGCGCAGGTGACGACGAGGACCAGGTCTTCGGCCCCGTCGGCCCACACCTTGTGCGGCTGGCCGGGGCGGATCGTGATGATGTCGCCCGGGTTGACGTCGAGCAGGTCCTCCCCCACCTCAATGCGTCCCGTCCCTGACTGGACATAATACACTTCGTCGGCCACCGTGTGATGGTGCTTTCGGGTCGTCATGCCCGGCGGATGGCTGATGATGGCCAGGCTGTGGCTCTTCAGCCCGGTGGTGCGGCCGGCCAGCTCGACGATGCGTGCGCTGTCCGGCCCGACGAACTCAGGCACCTGGCTTTGCGTGCGAAACGCTGTCCCTGTCATACCCGCACCCTCTCTAACTGAGCGCCCAGCGATTGTAGCTTCCGGTCGATCTCCTGGTAGCCGCGGTCGATCTGCCCGACGTTCGCGATCGTGCTGGTGCCGCGCGCGGCCAGCGCGGCAATGAGCAGGGCCATGCCCGCTCGGATGTCGGGGCTGGAAAGCTCCTGACCGTACAGGGGCGACGGGCCGACGATCACCGCCCGGTGTGGATCGCAGAGGATGATCTTGGCGCCCATGCCGATGAGCTTGTCGACGAAGTAGAGCCGGCTCTCGAACATCTTCTCGTGCATCAGCACCGTGCCGCGCGCCTGGGTGGCCACGACCAGGGCGATGCTCATCAGGTCTGCGGGGAACTGCGGCCAGGGTGCGTCGTCGATCTTGGGCACCGCGCCCCCCAGATCCTCCCGGATGCACAGGTCCTGTTCGTCGGCCACGACCAACGTGTCTCCTTCGATGCGCATACGGACCCCCAGCCGTTCCCTGAAGGTCCAGTTGATCATCCGCATGTGGTCGGGCTGGATGCCGTGAATGCGGATCTCGCCGCGCGTGACTGCGCCCAGGCCAAGGAAGCTGCCGACCTCCAGGTAGTCGGGCGAAACGGTGAACTCGCCGCCTCCCAGGCGATCGACGCCGTGAATGACGATCGTGTTGCTTCCGATGCCCTCGATCTGCGCGCCGATGCAGCTGAGCATCCTGCACAGATCCTGCACATGGGGCTCGGAGGCCGCATTGCGGATCACGGAGGTGCCCTTGGCCCGCACCGCGGCCATGACGGCGTTCTCGGTGCCCGTCACGCTGGCTTCGTCCAGCAGAATATCGGCCCCGCGCAGCCCGCCGGGCGCGCGCATCGAGAAGTCCTTGTTGTTGAAATCCAGGTCGGTGCCGAGCGCCTGGAGCGCAAGCATGTGGGTGTCGACGCGGCGCCGGCCGATGCGATCGCCACCCGGAATGGGCAGGACGGCCTCGCCGAACCGGCCCAGCATCGGGCCGGCGAGCAGCATCGATCCCCGGATCTGCTGGAACAGGTCGATCCGGGGGGGCGCACAGCGCGCGTCCTTCGCGCAAAGCCTCACCGTGGCGCCGTCATCCTTGACCGTCACGCCCATGTCGGCCAGCAGCTGCAGCATCGTGCCCACGTCTCCGATTCGCGGCACGTTATGTAAGGTTACTTCGCCTTCAGTCAGGAACACGGCTGCCAGCAGTGGCAGCGCCGCGTTCTTGTTGCCCGCGGGCGTGACGTCGCCGGAAAGCGGATGCCCGCCTTCGATGATAAATCTCTCCATGGTTCACTCCTTCAACACATCGATAGTCGCACTTGCGCGCCAACTCTGATGCCAAGTTGCCGGGCCGCATGGCCCTCCCGCACGGCAATCTCGGCCGTGCCGCTGCTGCTGACCAAGAGAACGGGCTGGCCCGGCTGGACGTCGGCATAGGTCGCGCGCGGCCCCTCTATCCGCTGGCCCGCGATCTCGCACTGCCAGCAGCCCCCGCCGAGCCACTCCGCTGGGATGTTGCTGATCAGGTTGCCGAAATGGTCCAGGTGGACGATGTGGCCGAGTATCGCGCCGTCGGGCGTCTGCTCCGGCGCGCGCGGTGCCAGCCGGACCGCATCGCCGATGGGCGAGCCCAGTTCGCTTGGGGGCGTCCCGTTGGCGCGGTGCGCGGCCACGGGGGCGAAGATGTCTCGTCCGTGAAACGTGTTGCCGGGATGGGGCAGCCACCAGGCCGGCCTGTCGAGCACCCATGCCTGGGCGTCCGGCTCGTCGAGCGCGAATGAGAAGAGACCGTTGTCCGGCCCGATGAAAGAGGCGTGCGCGGTGGTGACCAGGAGCGGCCGGCGCGCGCTTCCGACGCCGGGATCCACGACCGCGAGGTGCACTGTGGCGCGCGGAAAGTAGGCTGCAGCCGAGCTCAGGAGATACGCGGCCGCTTCGATGTTCTGCGGGGGGACGTCGTGGCTCAGGTCGACGAGGCGTGCCGAGGGCGCAATGCTGAGGATGACGCCCTTCATCACCCCGACGTACGCGTCCACCCAGCCGAAGTCACTCGTCAGCGTAATCAGCGCCATAGCCCGACCTGTCTGCACGGCAATGTCCCACATGTCTCCTGGGTCAACAGGATTATATCGTATCATTTTGATCGCGTCAACAACCTGTTCGTGCGAACAGGTCGCACAGGTGTGCGATTTACCGCCGCCAAAAAGCGACGCCTGCGTTTCTAAAATCAGGGCAGTTATGGTAAAATAAGACGGATGAAATCTGAGACAGCGACACGTTTCAGCGTGGTGGATGCGCTTACCGCAGGACTGACGCATGCGGCAAAGCGCCCCATCTTGTGGCTGTTGCCCCTGGCAATCGACCTCTATCTTTGGCTGGCGCCCGGCCTTTCCATCACGGCCTTGATGGGCCAGTTCGTGACGGAGTGGCGAGCCCTGGCGGCTCGCATCTACACGCCGGAGCAGATGGCGGGGGCCCAGGAGGGCATCGAGTTGCTGGCGCAGGGTGCGATCGACATGAGCCAGGGCATCAACCTTGCCAGCGCCGTGACGTCAGGATGGATGGCTCCAGCGAGCGCGATGACGCCGATTCAGGCATCCAGGCACCTTCTGATCAGCGATGCGGTGCTTGCGCCGATCGGCCTGAGCATCCCCGTCAAGGGGCTCGACCCGGCGCCGTGGCAGGGTCCGGCCGTGCAGGTGGGCTCCCTGTTAGGGGTGGTGCTGTTCGTCGTCGCTTTGTGGATGCTCAGCCACCTGGTTGCTGCGCTCTACCTGCGCGCGATCGCACACACGCTATCCGGGCCGAAGGCGCATGGTGGCCTGCCGATGTCGCGCCAGCCGGTGGTCGAGGATCAACGGCACCTGTTGAACGGGTGGTTGCCGCTGGCCGCACGCCTGGCGGTGGTTAGCCTGTTCGCTTCCATTGCCTTGTTCTTGCTGCGGCTGCCCCTGGCGCTTGTCACGGGCTTTGCGCTCTTTACGGGCAGTGTCGTCGCTGAGTTCCTGTTCATGCTGGGCGGCGCGTTTACTCTGTGGCTGACGCTTTGGTTTCTGAGCTCGTTGTACTTCGTCGGCGACGCCCTGGCGTTTGACCGGCAGCCCTTGTGGCCCAGCCTGCTGCAGAGCCTGTTGATGGTACGCGTGAACGGGCTCAGGACTTTGGCCCTGGCGGCCGTCGTCAACCTGTTGCTGCTGGGAGCGCGGGCCATGTGGGGGCTCATCGGGGTACATCCCGCCGGAGCCTTTTTCTCGATCGTCGCCAATGCCTACCTGGCCACCGCCATGGTGATGGGCATTCATT
The DNA here is from genome assembly GCA_040766655.1 of Anaerolineae bacterium. Taxonomy (GTDB): domain Bacteria; phylum Chloroflexota; class Anaerolineae; order CG2-30-64-16; family CG2-30-64-16; genus JALOOB01. The sequence continues at coordinate 132,054 of JAXGQB010000012.1, read as the reverse complement.
TCTTTTATCAGCATCTTAAGCAGGAGCAACTGGCCCAGGCAAGCCGTTCGTAGGGCAGACAGGTCACTTGTCAGGAGATAACTAAGTGGTTGAGCAGGCGAATCGTCCGAACCATTACACCGCCGACGACATCCAGGTCCTCGAAGGCCTGGAGGCGGTGCGCCGCCGTCCCGGCATGTACATCGGCGGCACGGACATCAAGGCATTACATCACACGGTCTATGAGGTCGTCGACAACTCGATCGATGAGGCCATGGCCGGCTATTGCGACCGGATCGCAGTGACCATCCACAAGGATGGCAGCGTCACGGTCCAGGACTGGGGCCGCGGCATCCCCGTCGATGTCCATAAGCAGACAGGACGGTCCGCGCTCGAGACCGTCATGACCAAGTTGCATGCGGGCGGCAAGTTCGGCTCCGGCGCCTACAAGGTCTCGGGCGGCTTGCACGGCGTCGGCGTGTCCGCGGTGAACGCGCTGTCGGACTGGATGGAAGTTGAAATCCGCCAGGACAGCAAGGTGTACTATCAGCGGTATCACAGGGGCCACCCGCAGGACGATGTGAAGTTGATCGGGGCCGCGCGACCGGGCGAATCGGGGACGCGTACCACTTTCATGCCCGACAGAACGATCTTCGAGGAGATCGACTTCAGGTTCGAGACCCTCGAACAGCGTTTTCGCGAGATGGCGTTCCTCAATCGCGGGCTGACGATCGAGTTCTCGGACGAGCGGACCGACAATGGCGCGCGTTTCATGACGTTCTACTTCGAAGGCGGCGTGCGCTCCTTCGTGCGCTATCTCAACAAGAACCGCGGAGTGCTCCACGACCCGGTCTACATCGAAAAAGAGATCGACGGCAACATGGTCGAGGCCGCGATCCAGTACAACGACGGTTACAACGAATCGGTGTTCGCGTTTGCCAACACGATCAACACGCCCGATGGCGGCACGCACCTGACCGGCATGCGCGCGGCCCTGACACGCACGATCAACGACTGGGCGCGACGGCAGAACCTTCTCAAGGATTCGGATGCCAGCTTCACGGGAGACGACACGCGCGAGGGCCTGACGGCCATCATCAGCGTGAAGCTGCCTGATCCGCAGTTCGAATCACAGACCAAGGTCAAGCTGCTGAACAATGAGATCCGCACCCAGGTGGAATCGGCCATCAACGAGGCGCTCATGGAGTGGCTGGAGCGCAACCCGCGTGAAGGCCGGAAGATCGTCGAGAAGTGCATCACCTCCAGCCGGGCGCGCGACGCGGCGCGCAAGGCACGCGACCTGGTCATCCGCAAGAGCGCGCTGGAGAGCCTGACGCTGCCCGGCAAGCTGGCGGACTGCTCGGAACGCGATCCGGCGAAGTGTGAGCTGTACATCGTAGAAGGCGACTCCGCAGGAGGATGCTGGGTTGGAGAGACCCGAGTCGCGCTTGCGTCCGGTATCAGCAAGAGCTTCCGCGAATTGGCTGAAGACTGGGATCTGGGAATTCAGCACTTCGGCTATGCCACGAACGACGAAGGGGATATCCGCATCGTGCCGTTGAACGCGCCTCGCCTGACGAAGCGCGAAGCTCAGTTGGTGGAAGTGACACTCGACAACGGTGAACGGCTGCGCTGCACCCCTGACCATCTATTCCGGCTGCGGGATGGATCCTACAAGCCCGCCGCCGAGTTAGTGGCTGGCGAGAGCCTGATGCCGCTGAAGATGCGGTTGACTGAAGGCGAAGAACTCCCCGCGGCCGGCTACGAAATGGTCTGGATGAACGGCCGCCAGGAATGGTGGCATACGCACCATCTGGCTGACCTGTACAATCTGGTGACCGGCGTTTACACGCGTAAGGCGGGCAACGCGCGCCACCATGTAGATTTCAACAAGCGCAACAACGATCCGCGCAACATCCAACGTATGCCGTGGCGCGGACATACTCAGTTCGAAGATGCTTTGGCAAACTCGCGCGCATCGACGACCACAGAGCAGAAGAGCGCGGCCATTTGCGAAGGGAAGAAAGTCGGTGCGCTGCGCCTGTTGAATCAGGTGCTGTGTGAAGAGAACCCAGCCGGCGCCTACGACGCGTTGCGGCTGCAGGTAGCACCAACCTCGCCCTCCTACTCTCATCTCTTGCACGCCTACTTTGGTGGGGTCGAGAGCCAGTTGCTGCAAGCCGCTGCGAACGTGAACTGCAAAGTTGTCTCGGTGCGCGCTTTACAGGAGACCGCCGACGTCTATGACCTCACGGTCGACCGGTATCACAACTTTGCCCTTGCGGCAGGAATCTTCGTGCACAACAGTGCCAAGCAGGGGCGTGACCGGCGCTTCCAGGCCATCCTGCCGCTGCGCGGCAAGATCCTCAACGTGGAGAAGGCACGGCTGGATAAGTCGCTGGCCAACCGGGAGATCCAGGCGCTGGTGCAGGCGTTGGGGAGCGGCATCGGCGACGCGACCGACCTCTCGAACCTGCGCTACCATCGCGTCCTGATCATGACCGACGCGGACGTCGACGGAAGTCACATCCGCACCTTGCTGTTGACGATGTTCTTCCGCTACATGCCGACGTTGATCGAGAACGGGCACCTATACATCGCGCAGCCGCCGCTCTACCTGTTGCGCAAGGGTAAGGAAGCGAAATACGCTTATTCCGAGACAGAGCGCGAGAAGTTCGTCCAGGAGTTCGGCGGGATGCAAGGCGTCACCCTTCAGCGCTACAAGGGCCTGGGCGAGATGAACCCGGATCAGCTGTGGGAGACCACGATGAACCCCGCGAACCGGATCCTGCTCCAGGTGACCGTGGAGGACGCGGCTGCGGCCGACCGCACGTTCGACATGCTGATGGGCAACGAAGTGGCGCCGCGCAAGCGGTTCATCCAGAGCCACGCCAAGAAAGTGCGCAACCTGGACGTCTGAACGCATCAAAACGGCGCTCTTCGACAGAGCGCCGTTTTTGTTATCCTGCGCCGGCCGCGACACCCGAGCGCCGTACCTGACCGCGGTCAGGACCCCGGCGACCACGGGCCGCGCGGCGCCTCAGTAATATACCGCCAGGTCCATCCCCTCGTACAGGCTCGCCACCTGTTCCCCATAGCCGTTGAAGAGCAGCGTCGGTTTCCGCTCGGTCTCGCCGATGAACTGCTCCATCGCCTGCGACCAGCGGGGATGAGGCACGTTCGGGTTCACGTTGGCGTAGAAGCCATACTCGTGGGCCGCGGCCGCCATCCAGAACGATCGGGGCGGCTCTGCCACCAGGTCGATCCGGACGATCGACTTGATGCTCTTGAAGCCGTATTTCCACGGGACGACGAGCCGGATCGGCGCGCCGCTCTGGGGCAGCAGCATCTTGCCGTACAGCCCGACCGACAGCAGGGTCAGATCGTGCATTGCCTCGTCGAGGCGCAGCCCCTCGATGTAGGGCCAGTCGTACCAGCCGCCGCGCTGGTCGGGCATGCGCTCCGGGTCCAGCAGCGTCTCGAAGCGGACGTACTTCGCGTCGCTCGTTGGCTCGACCTCCGCCAGGAGCTCGCCGAGTGGGAAGCCCAGCCAGGGGATCACCATGGACCAGGTTTCCACGCAGCGCATCCGGTAGATGCGCTCCTCGGCCGGGAAGCGGCGCAGTAACTCGTCCACCCCATACGTTCGCGGCTTCTGCACGAGCCCGCCCACCTCCAGCGTCCACGGCTCGGTGACGAAGCTCTGCGCATTCCTCGCGGGATCGCGCTTGCCCATGCCGAACTCGTAGAAGTTGTTGTAGGTGGTGACGTCCTCGTAGGTCGTGAGCGGGTTGCCCTGCTCATCGGTCTGACCCGCAGCAGCGGGTGTGGCCGTCGTCTCACCCGCCGCAGGCGCGACGGTCGGGGGAGGCGGCTCCGGCATGGCCGCGCACGCGCCCAGCGCGAGCGTGCCTGCGGCAAGCCCCAATCCCTTCATGAAACGGCGCCGATTGACGTAGACGGATTCGGGCGTGATCTCGGACGACGGAATCCCCCCATATGATTGCCTTGTCATGTTCACCTCATCGAAGACAGCAGGTGTGTACGGCGAGTAGCTTAAGCTACGATCTGCAGTCGACCACAGAAGGATACGACGAGCACTTCGACGCGTCTGTAAGCAATTGACCCGCCGCGATGGTTCCGTCCGTGTGGTAGAATGGCGGGGCAGGTGAGCGTCCTTCGACTGCGGTTCGGCCGAAGAACCGGCCGAACCTCCGCTCAGGATGCTTTTGACAGCGATCATGTTCGGAGTGATCGGGCAGCAGTTGGATTGACTGCGGGGCAGGCCGTAAAGGAGGATGCTTGAATCGTTGGTTGATGGGTGCATGGTTGGGACTGGCCGGCGGGGCGGCGTTGGGCTATGCCGCGATGATCGAACGGACGCGCGTTGAGCTGGATCGATACACCGTGCGCGTGGCCGCGCAGGGGCTGCCGCCGGACGGCCTCACCATCCTGCACCTGTCCGACTTTCACTTTGTGGCGCATGGCTCGGTCCAGGCGCGGAAGATCGAGCGCGCCAGGGCTCTCCTGGCCGGCGTGACGTACGACGTGGTGGCCCTGACCGGCGACCTGATCCACGACAGCGAGGGCCTTGGCACCGCGCTGGACTTTATCCGGACACTTCGGCCGCGTTACGGGACGTACTTCGTGCCGGGCAATCACGACTACGCGGAATACACGCCGTGGGGCGTGTTCGGCCATACCTGGCGGGAAAGCACGCAGGGCGGACGGCTCGGGCTGTCGGACCTGGCGCACGCCGTGCGTTCGCTGGTGGATTTTGTGGGCAAGGTCGCGCGCAACGATCTCGTGCGCATGCCCGTCCGTTTCAACAACGTGCCCGCCATACTGGACGCCCTTGCCCGTATCGGCGTTCGCCCGCTGGTCAACACCTCGGCGCCGCTGAACGTGGACGGATACGACGTGTGGTTTGCCGGGGTGGATGACCTGACGGAGAGCACGCCCGACCTGGCCGCGGCGCTGGCAGATGTGCCGCCCGGCGCACCGCTCGTCCTGTTGGCCCACAATCCTGACGCGTGGCTGCAGCGCGGCGTGGATCGCGCGGACCTGGTGCTCTCCGGCCACACGCACGGCGGGCAGATCCGGCTGCCCCTGCTGGGCGCCATTCACACCCAGGGCACGCATCTCCGGCGCCGGGGATCTGCCGGCTGGTTCGAGAGGGGGCGGTCCAGGCTGTTCGTGAGCCGCGGGATGGGGGAGAGCATCCCCCTGCGCTTCGGCGCGCGGCCCCAGGTGGCGCTGATCACGCTGCTCGGCCCCGCGGAGGGGCGGGCGGCCTAGACGGTGAGGGTGGGGTCTCCGACCGCCGGCTTCTCGATCGGGCCCTGACGCTGTTGCCACCGCTCGCAGTGCCGCGCGGGTGGGACGGGGCGATCCTGGAATGGGCCGCCGGGGCAGCGACAGAACGCGTTGAGCCGCGGGACCTGGCCATCGCCGGTGGAGCGAAAGAACTCCACGAAGGCGCAGTTGTCGCAGGTGGCGATCCGGCGCCTCTTGCGCAAGAGGGCGGTCAGTGCCGCGCGCAGTGCAGGCATCAACTTTCTCGCGGAGCGAACCTGGCGCCTACTCGTCGAACGACCGCCACAGCGCGGGCGGCCTCTCGTAGACGATCCCGCGCTTGCTGTCCATCACGACCTGCATGCCGTCCTCCAGGTCATCGATGGCATCCTTCACGCCCACGACCGCCGGCAACCCCAGCTCAAGCGCGACCAGGCGGCAATGCGAGTCAGCGCTTGCGTCGGCCGTGATGAGGCCGGACACGCGATGCAGCACGGGCAGGAATGTGCGGTCCGTTGCCTGTGTCACGATGATATCTTCGGGCCCCACGATCACATCCGCCGGAACAGGTGCGTCCAGGCGGCGGATCCGGCCGATGACCTTGCGGTCGCCCAGCCCCAGCCCGCGGGCCAGGACGCGCTCGATCAGGTGGATCTTCATCAGGTTCGTGGTGCCGCCGCCGCCCTCCACCGAGCCACCTGTCACGACCAGGACGTCGCCCTCTTTGACGTAACCCGCCTTCTGCGCGGCCTCGACCGCGTCCGCGATGACCGCATCGGTCGTGGTGCCGCGATGCGAAAGCAGCGGGTAAACGCCCCAGAACAGCACCAGCTCGCGCTGTGCAAACGGACTGGGCGTCACGGCAACGATGGGGCACGGAGGCCGGAAGCGCGACACCGACTTCGCGGTGGAACCGGACACCGTCGGCGTGACGATCGCGGCCGCACTCAGGTCGAGGGCTGTCTCAACCGTGGCGTGCGACACGGCCTCGGCGAACGTGCGGCCGGCCTTTGCCGCCACCTGCTTGCGCATCGAGTCGAGATAGACGCGCTCCACCTCCAGCGCGATGCGCACCATCGTCTGAACTGCCTGCAACGGATACTTGCCGGACGCAGTCTCACCGGACAGCATGATGGCATCCGACCCGTCCAGGATGGCGTTCGCGACGTCAGATGCTTCCGCGCGCGTCGGGCGGGGATTGCGGATCATAGAGTCGAGCATCTGCGTGGCCGTGATGACCGGCTTGCCGACCTGGTTACACTTCGTGATGATCAGCTTCTGCAACATGGGCACGGCTTCCGGGGAGAGCTCGATGCCCAGGTCGCCGCGGGCGACCATGATGCCATCGGACGCCGCAATGATCTCGTCGATGTTGTTGATCGCCTCGGGCTTCTCGATCTTCGAAATAACCGGGGTTTGTCGCCCGAACGCGGAAAGCTGCCGGATGTATCCCTTGAGGTCCCAGACCTCCTGCGCGGTTCGCACGAATGACAGGGCGACGCAGTCGATGCCGTGTTCGATGGCAAAGGCCAGGTTCTCCTGGTCTTTCTCGGTGATGGCCGGGATGCTGAGCGCTGCACGCGGCAGGTTCATGCCTTTGTTCGAGGTAAGCAGGCCGCCCACCGTGACCCGGGTGATGATCTCGTTATCACGCACATCGGAGACGACGACCTCGAGCAGCCCGTCGTCGATCATGACGCGATCGCCGACCGTGACCACCTGGGGCAACTGCTCGAACTGCACTGGCACACGGCCCGGGGCGCCCGTGATCTGATCGGTGGTGAGGACGAGTGTTTCGCCCGCGGCGATGGGCACGCCCCCTTCCTGCATGATGCCCACGCGCAGTTTGGGGCCCTGGAGATCCCCCAGGATGGCCACCGGCTTGCCCACCTCTGCTGATGCCTTGCGGATGTGTTGGATGCTCAGCGCATGAGAAGCATGATCTCCATGCGAAAAATTCAGGCGTGCGACATCCATCCCCGCGCGGATGAGCTGCGTCAGCGCTTCGGGCGTCTGGGTTGCGGGACCGATCGTGCAGACAATCTTGGTGCGCAGAAGTGAGATCATGCGGCCTCCTCCTCAGCTGTCTGGCTGGTGTTTGAAGGGTTGCTTTCGTCAGGCTGCGGGTCAGGTTCTTCGGCCGGCTGCCCGGTCTGGGGTGCGGGCGCCGGCGGTTCGGGCGTCTCGGATGCGGCCTGGATGGCTGCGTCGATCGCGCGCGAAATCGTCTTGACGAAACGAGCGATGGGGCGCCCGCTAAACTTGTCGACCAGCGACGCTGCGACCTCGCGATCGGGCGGCATGTCGCCGTAGCGTTCCTTCAGGCGCTCCCGGTGATAGGCGACCCAGAAATAAAGATCGGCTTCGGTGCGCTTCGGAAAATGCCTGAGGATATCCGTCTCTTCGATCGCCTCGACGATGGGCAGATAGACGAGGTCGTACCAGCTGGCCGCAGCCTCCTCCGTGGAGAGTTCCCGCTCCCACTGCAGGCCCAGGTAGTAGCGATGGACCTCGATGTGTTCGAGCAGCAGCCGGTATCGGCCCGGCTCCGTCAACTCGATGCGCTGATCGGGCCGGGTTTCATCCAGGTGGGTCTGGCGCAGGAAGTGCGCATACTCTGTCTTGATGATGAGCTCATCGACGTCGACTTCCGGCGTCAGCTTCACCATGGTGGGAATCTCGGTGACCCGCGCCTCGATGAATTCGATATGGTTTGCCTTGGCCACCGAGACGCGATGATTGCCATCCCGGACGAAGTACACGTCACCGATCTGGTACACATCGATCGGCGGCAGGTCGCGGAGCTCGTTCATTGCCACGTCGAGACGCTTCCAGCGTTCCGAATTCGCGCCCTCGAGGGGCAGAAAGGCACGGTCGAAGTCGCGATAACGGCCGAGGCTGCCGACAATGCGCGAGAGCTCGATCGGCTGGGTGCCCCGGTCAATCTCGAATCGGCTGCGCAGCAGCTCATGCACCTGCTCGAAGGAGAGCAGTGTCTCATCCGGGCGCTCCCTGAACAATCGCAACAGGTGCCGGATCAACGATTTGGAGCGCAACTGATCGTATTTGTATGCGGCCAATGCCGGAGGATATGGCGCGGTGCGCTGGGCATCATCCATCGAATCGTTCCTTTGATGGTCTGAACGGCTCCATTTCAGTTTAATGGCCGGGGGAAGGCGCGCCAAAACACGTCTCCGCTGGCCAATCCTATCACATCATGCCGGAAAGTGCGCAACAGCCGCCGGAGGTCCATCGGTGCCGGCGGCCTGCCGGATGGGTGCGCAAGCAAAGCCGAGCGATCGACTGATCGGGCCCGTTCGAGAGGAAGCCGGGCTGAAAGTCGATCGCTGCGGCGTGTGGAGCGGTGTCAGTCTCCGACCGGGTCCTTGATCGTGCCCCGCTCCAGCAGGGGGATTTCGGCGCCCGGCCGGTCGGAGGGCGCCTCGGCCCGGGTGACCCGTACCGCGCACACCTTGTAGTCGGGAATCTTCGCGCGCGCGTCCAACCGGTTGTCGGTGAGGACGTTGGCCGCGGCCTCGGCGAAGTGGAACGGCACGAACACGAGCCCGCGCGGGGAGCGGCCGGTCACCAGGGCCCGCGCGGTGATGTGGCCGCGGCGGCTGGCCACCTCGACCCAGTCGCCGGAAGCGACCCCCAGGTGCTCCGCGTCCGCGGGATGCAGCTCGACCGTGCACTCGGGCCAGATCGCATCGAGCGCGGACACGCGCGTCAGGGTGCCCCCGTGCCAGTGGTAGAGCAGGCGGCCAGTGCTGAGCACGAACGGGTAGGCCTCATCCGGCAGCTCGCTGTCGGTCTTCCACTCCACGGACCAGAACTTGCCCCGGCCGCGCGGGAACGTGTGCTCGAAGAGATAGGGGGTGCCAGGATGATCTGGCGCCGGGCAGGGCCAGTGGACGCCGCCCTCGCGCGCCAGCCGCGCGTAGTCGATGCCCCAGAAATCGGGGGTGAGCCGCCGCATCTCCTCCCACACGTCGCCCGCGCTCCCGTAGGACCAACTTGCGGCTGCCTGGGGGCGGTCCATCTTGCCCAGCGTGATGTGCGCCAGGTCGGTGAGGATCTCCCAGTCCGGCCGAGCCTGCCCGGGCGGTGCGACCGCGACGCCCACGCGCTGCACCCGGCGGTCCGAGTTGGTGAAGGTGCCGTCCTTCTCAGCGAAGCTCGCCGCAGGCAGCACCACGTCCGCGTACACGTTCGACTCGTTGAGGAAGATGTCCTGGGAGACGAACAACTCGAGGTGCTCGACCGCATGGCGCGCGTGGCTCTGGTGTGGCTCGCTCATCAACGGGTTCTCGCCCATGACGTACCAGCCGCGCACACTGCCCGACAGCACGCCATCTACGAACTCGGTGGTCGTCAGGCCCGGCTTCGGCGGCAAGGGCGTGCCCCAGGCCTGCTCGAATTTCGCCCGAACCTGTGGATCGGTCACCAGCTGATAGGCCGTGTAGAAGGCGGGCAGGCCTCCGGCGTCCGAGCAGCCCTGGACGTTGTTCTGCCCGCGCAGGGGGTTCAGGCCCGTGCCCGGGCGCCCGATATGGCCGCACAGCAGCGCCAGGTTCGACAGGGTCAGGGTATTGTCGGTCCCGTGGGTGCTCTGGCTGATGCCCATGCCCCAGTAGGTGGCTGCCGCGTTGGCGGTGGCGTAGATGCGCGCGGCGCGGCGAATGTCTGCCGCGGGGACGCCCGTGATCTGTTCGCCCCACTCCGGGGTCTTGGCCATGAGGTCGGCCACGTACTCGTCGTAACCCTCGGTCCGTTGCGCGATGAACGCCTGGTTGGTCAGCCCCTCGCTGACGATGACGTTGGCCATCGCGTTGAACAGGGCGCTGTCGGTGCCCGCGCGGTGGCGCAGCCAGATCTCCGCGAAATCCGTCATCTCGGTCTGCCGGGGGTCGGCCACGATCAGGCGTGCGCCGTTGTGCCCGGCGCCGTGGCGCCCGACCGCCTGCTTGAGGAAGGTGGAGATGACGGGATGCGTCTCGGTCGTGTTCGAGCCGACCACCATGAAGCACTCGAGGTCGGCCATCTCGGCGATGGAGTTGCTCATCGCACTGGTGCCGAGCGCCAGCTGCAGGCCGGTGACGCTGCCCGCATGGCACAGCCGCGCGCAGTGATCCACGTTGTTGGTGCCGACCACCCCGCGCAGGAACTTCTGGAGCAGGTAGTTGTCCTCGTTCGTCGCCTTGGCACACGCGTTTCCGGTGATGCTGTCCGGGCCGTGGCGGCCGCGCAGGTCGATGAGCCGATCGGCCACATAGTTGAGCGCCTCGTCCCAGCTGACCTCCTGCCAGTCCGAGCGATCTGTGGCTGGCGTGCGATGACCCGGCGCCTGGGGCGTGCGCCGGATGAGCGGCGCAGTCAGCCGGCTTGGATGGTGCACGTAGTCCCACCCGAAGCGGCCCTTGACGCACAGCCGCCCATAGTTCGGCGCGGCATCGAACGGCGCGTCCGCGCGGAAGATGCGCCCATCGCGCACGTAGAGGTCGAGGCGGCATCCCACGCCGCAGAACGAACAGGTGGACCTGACGACTGATTCGCTTTTCATGGCTGGCCTTCCTGGTTCAGTTCCGGCATCTCGGCCTTGCCTTTGAGTGCACCGCTGGGGCAGACGCCGACGCAGTTGCCGCAGAAGACGCAGGTGGTTTGGGGCATCGGTGCATCGTACGCGGTCGCCACGTGGCTGTGGATGCCCCGGCCACCCCAGGTGAGGGCGTAGGTGTTCTGCACATCCTCCGCGCAGACCTGGATGCAGCGCCAGCACATCACGCATTTGGCGTAATCCCGGATGTAGAACGGGTTGTCCACCTTCACCGGGAACTCGCGGCGCACGCCGCCTGCGAAGCGGTCGGAGCGTGCGCCGATGCGCTCCATGTAGGCCAGCACCTCGGGCGCTTCGCTCAGATCCACCGTGGACGCCAGCAATTCGAGGATGACCCGCCGCGCGGTCAGGACGCGTTCGGTCTCGGTGTTGACCACCATGCCCTCCCTGGCCGGCACGACGCAGGATGGCTGCAGATTACGCGCACCCACCACCTCCACGACACAGAGCCGGCAGATGCCGTTTGCCGTGAGGTTGGGATGATAGCACAGCGTGGGGACCTCGACGCCTGCACCGCGCGCAGCCTCGAGGATCGTCGTGCCAGCTGGCGTTCGCACCGTCCGGCCGTTGATAGTGAGTGAGATCATCTCTGCCATGGCATCCCTCGTCTACTCGAAGAGCATCGGCCAGCGCGTGTGTGCGCTCACGATGGCCGTCGCTGCCGCCTGCCCCAGACCGCAGATGCTCGCATCCGTCATCGTTGCCGCAAGTTCTTGCAGGTCATGAAGATCTTCGCGTCGCCTGTCGCCCTGTGCCCTGCGCGCCAGGATCTCGGCCTGCCGCTGCGTGCCCATCTGGCACGGGTAGCACTTGCCGCAGCTCTCGTGGGCAAAGAATCCGCCGATGCGCGCCAGCACATCGGCCATGTCGACCGTATCGTCGAAGACCATGATCGTGCCTGCGCCGATGGTGCCCCCGACCTTGCGGAAATGCTCGAAGGTGAGCGGCACATCGAGATGTTCGGCGGTGAGGAAGGTGCCGGCCGCGCCCCCGGTCAGCACGCCCTGGATGGTACGGCCCTCGGGCAGCCCGCCCGCCAGGTCGTAGACCAGGTGGCGGAGGGTCATGCCGAACGGCGTCTCGTACACGCCCGGGCGCTGCACCGACCCGCTGACCGCGAAGAGCTTGGTGCCCGCGGACTCGCTGGTGCCGAGAGCGTTGTACCAGATGGGGCCGTGCATGATGATCGATGGCACCTTGGCCAGCGTTTCCACGTTGTTGATCACCGTGGGATGGCCCCAAAGGCCGGCCTCCACCGGGTAGGGCGGGCGCAGCCGCGGGAAGCCGCGCTTGCCCTCGATGCTCTCCATCAGCGCGGTCTCTTCGCCACAGACGTAGGCGCCCGCGCCCCGGCGCACCTCGATGTTGCAGGCGAACGGTCCGTCGACCGACTGGCCGCACAGGTAGCCCGCCTGATCCAGCTGCTCCACCGCCTGGCTGAAGCGTTCGTAGCCCAGCCGGTGCTCCCCGCGCACGTAGATGAAGGCGTGCTCCGCGCCGACCGCGTAGCAGGCGATGAGCAGCCCCTCGATCACCCGGAACGGATCGCCGTCCATGAGCACGCGATCCTTGAACGCACCCGGCTCGCTCTCGTCCGCGTTGCAGATGACGTAGCGTGGCCGGGGGTTGCGCGCCGCATATTCCCACTTCAGGCCGGCCGGGAACGCCGCGCCGCCACGGCCGACGAGCTTGCTCGCCTTCATGTGCTCGATCACCTGGGTAGGGCTCATCTCCCGCAGCACCTTGCGCAGCGCGGCCATGCCGCCCTGAGCGCGGTAGTCGGCCAGGCTGGTGGGGTCGACCACGCCGACATTGGTCAGCGCGACCTTGACCAGCCCGCCGATCCGCAGCTGTGCGGGCGCCGGCGACCCGTCGAAGAGGGTGTCGGCCGTTGCGGGCGCATGGCGCACGTTGTTGCGCAGCGCGGCCGGCGCGCGGTCGCACAGTCCCAGGCAGCGCACGGCCTCGAGCGTCACCGCACCGTCCGGCGTGGTGCAGCCGGGCGCACAGCCCAACCGTTCGCTGAGCTCGGCCAGCAGCGCGTCGCTGCCGCGCACCGCGCACGGGCCGTCGACGCAGACGCGGATGAGCCGGCGGCCGACCGGCTCGGTGCGGAACATGTCGTAGAACTCAGTGACGCCGTAGACGTCGGCGAGTGGCACGCGGAGATAGGCGGCAATCCGGCGCAGGGCGGGCTCGGGCAGCCAGCCATCGAACAGGGCCTGCGCGTCGTGCAGCACCTCCAGCAGGATGGTCTGGCCGCGCGGCCCGTAACTGGCCAGCACCTGTTCGAGCTGAGCCATTCGGCTGGGATCGAGCTGCGCAGCCGGTGCAGCGGAGGTGACGGTCGATGCATGCATGGGCGGTTCCTATCTCAGTACTGCGCGGTGGGATTTGGTGACAGGAGAATTGTACCTTCGCGCGCGTTCGGTGTCAATGTGTGCGGCGTGCGGCTCATTCGTGGAGCATGTGCTCGGCCACGATGGTGCGCCGGGTGTGCGTCTCCGCGCGCAGGATGATGGAGCTTGATTTGGCCCGATCGCCATGATAACGGACGCCCTGGAAGAGCGGGCCATCGGTGACGCCGGTCGCAGCGAAGAAGAGCTGGGATCCGGATACCCATTGCGACTGGGAGAGGATCGGCTGCGGCTCCCCACCCCGGTGCACGGGACCCGGCGCGCCCGATACGAGCCTGCCCAGCATGCCGCCGCCGGCCGCCTTGACCGCACAGGTGGCGATGAGCGCCTGCAGCACGCCGCCTGTGCCCATGTGCACGTCGATGCTGCCGTCACGCAGGCTGGCGAGCAGCGCGCCGGAGATCTCGCCGCCGGGACGCAGCAGCACGTGGCTGCCGGCCGCGCGGATCTCGTCCACCAGGTCCGCGTGGCGCGGGCGGTCCAGGACGAACACGACCAGGTCGCGCACCTGTTTTCCTTTGGCGCGCGCGACGAGCGCCAGCGTCCACGCGGCCGGGGCATCGAGACACTCCGGCACCAGGGCGGGGGCAACGTCACCGTTGACCACGATCTTCTCCATGTAGCGCGCGCCACGGAGCGGGCGAATGGCGCCGCGCGGCGCCACGGCAACGGCCGAGATCGCGCCCGGATAGCCGCCGGCCAACAGGCGCTTGCCGTCTATGGCGTCCGCCAGCACATCGACCTCGGGCCCGTGACCCGTGCCGAACCTCTGGCCCGTCATGAACGCTGCAGCACCGCCCGTACGCGCCTCGTCGCCCAGGCACAGCTTGCCGTCCATCTCGACGCTGTGCAGGGCGTCCGCCATGGCGCGCGACGCGGCCCGGTCGGCCTCGTCCGGCCGGCCCAGTCCCAGCCATCGACCCGCGGCCAGGGCTGCTGCCTCAGTGGCGCGCACGAGGTCCAGGCCCAGGTTGTGTGAAAGCACTACCTCATCGCTCATGTGATGGCCTCCAGTAAATTGGCAGCTTCCCACGCTACCATCCCGCCCTCCAGGGCCGCCGCGTTCGGGTGACCGGCATCCCGCAGCCCCGCGGCAGCGAGCGCACTGCGCCGCCCACCGCGGCAGACCAGCACCACGGGGCGATCATGCGGTGCCTGGCTCAGATCATCCAGCAAGGCAGGCAGCGGAATTAGCTTGCTGCCCGGGACATGGCCCTGGGCAAATTCGCGCGGCTCGCGCACGTCGATGACATAGGGCTGGGGATCGTCGTGCATCATCCGCCACAACTCCCTGGGCGCCACCACCGGCGCTGAAACGCTCGGATGGGTCAGATGGAGGTGCGTTTCCTGCGATTCGTCGGGCAACTGCTTCGGCAGGTTCTGGCACTCCTTGAAGACGCGCACCGGGCATTCGTAGATGCAGATGGCCGGGTCCAACACGCGGTAGAAGAGATATCCGATCGCGCCGTCCTCGTTCAGGATGTGGTCTTCTCCGAAGAAGGCCAGGAATCCCGATGCCTTCATCTCCTCCATGACGGCAGGCTGGACCCGCATCATGAAGACGTCGCCGTGCATCTGCCGATAGGCACGGACGATGGATTCCAATGCATAGACCCCGCTGATGTCGCAGTTGTCGACGCTCTGCATGCGCAACAGCAGGAAGCGTTGTCCCGGGTTAGCGGCCTGGTTGCGGAGCACCTGGTCTTCGATGTGCTCTACTGCGCCGAAGTAGAGGTCTCCCATGATCTCCAGGATGCCCAACTGTGGGCAGGCGATCTTGTCCGGCTGATAGCGAAAGTGACGGAAGCCCTCGCCGGGCGTGACGGCCCGCACTTTCGGGGTGCTCGTCTGCAGCAGGTAGTTCGCCAACGACACGAGGATCCCGGCCAGCACCGCGAAGTGCAGGGGCAGCGTCAGGGTGGTGATCAGGGTGACGATCATCGTGACGCGATCGCCCCCGGCGCCACGCCAGATGCGGGCGATTTCCCGGCGATCGATCAGACTGTAGGCATTCAGGATCAGGATGCTGGCCAGGGCAGCCATCGGGATGTATGCGGCGAGGGGCGCCAGCGCGAGGGTGGCGAAGAGCACCATCAGTCCGCTGAACGCGCCCGCGAGACGGGTGCGGCCGCCGGACTGGAAGTTGGCCGCAGAGCGGCCGAAGGAGCCGGTCACCGGGTAACCGGAGAACAACCCGACCGCGATGTTGGCCACGCCCTGGCCGATGAACTCCCGGTTGCTGTCGAGGCGCTGCCCGGTCTTGGCTGCAATCACGCGCGCGATCGACATCGCCTCGACGAGGCCTATCGCAGCCATCGAGAGCGCAGCGGTCGAGAGGTTGCCGACCAACTCCAGGTCGGTTACGGGAGGCATGCGGAAGGGCGGGAAGCCCGACGGCAAGGAGCCGACCGTCTTCACGTCCAGGCGCAGCAATCCGACCGCGAGCCCGGAGAGGACGATGACGACGAGGGGGCCCGGAACGCGCGGCTTCCAGCGCCTGACAAGAAGCAGGCCGAGCAGCACGGCCAGTCCCAGGGCCAGGCTGGGCAGGTGGGCCTCTCCCAGCCGGGGGATCATGACCTGGACTGTCTGGACCATGGCGCCCGTCGGCCGCACGTTCAGCCGCAGCAGGTTGCGGAGTTGGTCGACCATGATCAGCACGTTGGCGCCGGCTGTGAAGCCGACGATGACCGCGCTGGAGACGAAGCGGACCAACAGGCCGAGTTTGGCCAGGCCCAGGACCACGCGCAGCGTCCCGCCCATGACCGCGAGCAACCCGGCCGCCAACGCGTACTGCTCCGTCCCCGGCACGACCAGCGGCGCGAGCGCGGCCAGGGTCAGCAGCGAGGCCGTGTTGCTCGGTCCGGTCTGCAGATGGTTGGAGGAGCCGAACACCGCGGCCGCGAGGCTGGCAATGACGACCGCGTAGAGGCCTGATTGCGGCGGCATATCGGCGAGGAGCGCATAGGAGATGGCCTGGGGGAGGGCGATCATCGCCACGGTGAGGCCGGCGAGCAGATCGGGGCGCAACGCGACGCTGGCGTAGGCGCGCAGCTGCATGTTGCCGCGCGCGGCCGCGGTTCGCAGTGCATCCCGGGTCACGGTTCGTCGTCTGGTCGTCACCTCGGCCCACCGATGTTGCTTGTGCGTCTGGGCTGCCCCCTCACACACGCGTCGGGAGGAGTGACAAGATTATGGCGCAGAAGAGCGCATTGAGCAAGGCGTACGGCCGCCGGCCGAACGGTCCGTGTCCGAGGTTGGCATCAAAGGGCCTGCCAGCCGAGCACCAACTGATAGATGCCGAATGCCAGCAGGGACAGCGCAGAGAGACCCACGAAGGTTTTGGTCAGGCGAGGACCGAGCCTGCGTGCCACCCCGAACACGATAATGACCGCGCCCAGGGTGAACACCAGTACGCCGTAGAAGCCGGCCAGCATCCCCACGCCATAGGCGGGCGCCGTGTTCCACGCCTGGAGCAGCAGCGGTCCCAGCACCAGGCTCCAGGCCAGCCAGGGGCCGGGATTCAACAGATTGACGAGCGCGCCCCGAACGACGGTCTGCCGGCGGGCTGGTGCACTGGTCGGTGCATCCGGTTGCAGCGTGCGCCAGCTTCGAAAAGCGCCGTAGGAGAGGGTGAGCAGGAAGAGGCCTCCGGCCAGCCGCAGGTAGGTCAGCATCGCCGGTGGGAGGCGTGTCAGGATGAAAAGGACGGCGATGATGATGGGTCCGTCGCTCAGCAGCGGCGCGAACGCAGCCGGCAACGTCCTTCGCCAGCCGTGAGTCAACGACTCGGAGACCAGGTAGGCGAAGAAAGGGCCGGGCTGAACCGCGGACGCGAAAGCATAGCCGCCGGCCATCAGCAGAGTAGATAGCATGCTCGTCACGATCGCGCTATTCTACACCCAACCTGCCCAATAGCCTCTGCCACCACGGCCGGCGCTCGGCTCCCGCGCTGCCCGGCGGATTGGCTACATCCTGGATCACGCTGATCGCATGCCCTGCGCGACTGGTGACGTACACCCGGTTGGTCGTCGCGTCGACGGCGATTCCCTCCTCGGCACCCGTGGTGACAGCGATATCGGCGATCAACGCATGGGTGTCCGTCCGGTAGACCTTGACCCGATCGCCACACGCCACGAAGAGGTGTCCTGTCAGCGGATTGAGCGCGAGCACGTAGGGCTCCTGGCCGAGGGGGACGGTTCCGATGACCGCACCCGATGTCCCATTCAGCACGGTGACCGTATGGCTAGGCCCTCGATTCGCGACGTACAGCCGGCCGCTGGCTGGCTCGTACGCCAGCCCATAGGGCGCGGTGATCCCGTAGAAGTGGCCTGCGATCGAGCCATTGCGCAGCCGGACGATCTCGCCGTTGCCGTGCATGGATGCGAACAGGTCCTCGCCCGACGTCACCGCGAAATGGGACGGCTCGTGGCCGACGTAGAGTGTATCGATCGTTGCAAACGTGACAGGGTCGAAAACGGTGATGGTGTCGTTGCCGTAGTTGGCGATGTAGCCGTAGCCGTCGTGCACTGCGACGCCGTTGGGCAACAGGTTCGCCGGGATCGTCGCCACGTTGGCCCCGGTCTCAGCATCCACCACCCAGGCGTTAGCGGTGTCCCGCAGCGCCACCGCCACCCGGCCGGCTGCGTCGACCCGTGCCACGCCGTTCGGCGCAGTTTCCGTCGTTCCCAGCGCGATCGCGGTTGGTGAGCCCAAAGCAGGCAGCGCCTGTATCACCGCGAGCTTGCTCACCTTTCCCACCTGCTGCGCGACGTAGACCTTCTGGCCGTCAGCCTTCACTGCAATGCCGGCAGGATAGACGTCAGCGGGAAGGCTGAGCGCCTGGCGCAGGTATGGGAGTGTGGGCGTCAGGCTGACCGTCGGCGTGTTGGTGGGTGTCGGCGTTCTTGTGGGCGTGGGCGTGAATGTCGCGGTTGGCGGCGTGCCCGCGGGGCAGATCACGAGCGATGCGTCGTCGACGAACGTGCGGCTGATGCCGCCCAGGCCGTTGTTGTACGTGCCGAACTGGAAGCGCACCTGGTGATCGGCGAACTGCCTGACGTCGATGACGGTGTTACGGAAGGAATGGTGATCGAGTTGTTCCACCAGCAGCCAGTCGATCGTGTCGTCCTCGTAGATGCCGATGACGTAGAAGAAGTCGACGTCGAAGATCGCGTCGCTGAGCTCGGCCACCGTGCGTGGCAGGGCGGCGCGATTGGGCAGCGCCGCGGCGCTGGCGACCTCGTCGCCGTAGACGTTGTAGTGCCAGAAGGAGAGCTTCGCGTACCCCGGAGGCAGTGCGGATAACGCCTCGGGGAAGGTGACGGTCTGCTGGATGGGCGAGTAGCTCTTGACGTTGGCGCCGCCCCAGGGGATGCCGGTGCGCATGCTGCGTGAGCCGGCGTGCACGGGCACGTCAACGTATGCGGCCAGGACCGGATTCGGCCGGAGCTCCCAGCCGGTGCCGGACTCGAAGCCGCCGTTGATGAACGCCTGGTAGCAGGCCGGCGGGGTGGGCGACGGCGTGGGCGTGTTCGTCGCGGTCGGCGTGTTTGTGGGTGTCGGGGTATTGGTGAGCGTAGGTGTATTTGTGGGTGTCGGGGTATTGGTGAGCGTAGGTGTGTTCGTCGGCGTCGCTGTGTTGGTAGGCGTTGGCGTGGGCGAGGGCGTCTCCAGCATGATGAGCGGCAGGTAGAGCCGCGATGCGCTTGGCACATCCGGCCCGGCCGGCTGCCCGAGAGGACCAACATCCTGTCCGGCGACATGGGCCAGGGCCGGGAGGCCGGCGCCCAGCAGGACGACGATCGAGGCGAAGGCGATAAGAAGACGCGCAGCGGACTTGCGATCCATGTGAGTACTCTCCCTCCGGTCGGCGGCCGGCGGCTCGCGCCAGCATCAAATCCAGGCAACTGGTCACATTATACGCCGATTTGAGCGCAGCGTATACAGCGAATTTGACTGGCAGCTGCAGGCAGTGCACTTCCGTCGCAAGGTGGCGTCTTCATTTGGGAAGTGGAACAATCGCCCCCGTCACTTCGTCACATCCTTATCGCCAAGTGAATTACAGGAGATGTGCAATGAAGTTACAAACACTTGTTTTGTTCGCCCTGTTGACCGGCATCGTGGTCGCTGCGACCATGCTGCCGGTGACTGTCGCGGCCGCTGCGCCTGGCGAGATGGCGGTCCAGCAGGTGGCAGGACGCACTGCGCCCGCAGTCGGTGCGGCGCCTGAGGCGACCCAGCTGTTGGCGGGCACGGTCTACACGGTGCGGCGGGGCGATACGCTCGCCCGGATTGCAGCGCGTTTCGGCGTGACGATCAGGGCCATCCTGGCTACCAATCCGCAGATCACCAATCCGAACCTTATCTACATCGGCCAGCGCATTACCATCCCGTCGACCACGCCAGGGCCAACGCCTCCCGCGGGGACGACGCGCGTCAATATCTACATGATCGGCACCGGTGGCGGCAGCGTCGGCTGCGGAGACCAGGTCGTGGCAGTCCGCCGTGATGTTCCGAAGACGCGCGCACCGCTGACGGCTGCACTCAACCTGCTGCTCAGCCAGAAGAGCCAGTACTACGGCGAATCGGGGCTGTATAACGCGCTCTACCAGTCCAACCTGAGGCTGGCGAGCATCAGCCGCAGCGGCTCGGCCTGGACGATCCGCCTTACGGGCAGCCTGGTGCTGGGCGGCGCGTGCGACAGCCCGCGCGTCAAGGCGCAACTGGAGCAGACCGCGCGGCAGTTCAGCACGGTGCAGAGCGTCCGTTACTTCGTGAACGGGCAGCCGCTGGAGACGTTGCTTTCAGGAGGTTGAGCGGCTCGGCCATCGCGAAGACTGCGGGGCGCGATATTTGCCGGCTCGGATGCCCCGTGGCATACTTGTGGTCGATTCAGCGGAGGGTACACGCATGACAGACAGGATCGCAGCCTAAAGAGTCTCGCCCCGCTCCCCCCCTGGGGGAAACCACCTCGCGCGCGGTCCGCGCATCGAGGGTGCTGGCGGGGTGCGCACCTGCTGTGATCGTGCGATCCCGTTTCATATCGAGGGCCTTCAGCGCCACAGGCAGTCTGCCTGTGGCGTTTTGCGTACGTCCGGCAGGTGCACGCCCCGATTGCTTCGTCGAGGAATGCTTATGCTGACTGTTAGGGATATCACCCACTGGTTCGGCGACGTCAACGTGCTGGACCGGATCAACTTCACCCTCAATCGCGGCGAGTCCGCCGGCCTCATCGGGCCGAATGGGTCAGGCAAGACCACCCTGCTGCGCATCATCACGGGCCAGTTCAAGCCCGACCGGGGCCACGTCTCGTTGTTTCCGCTCTCGGCGCGCGCCGGCTACCTGGCGCAGGCGCTGGAGTTCAGCCCCGGCGCCACGGTCGGGGACGTGCTCGCCGCAGCCGAGGGGGAACGCGAGGCTGCGGAGGCGCGGCTGGCGCGGCTGGCCGGGGAGATGGCGACCGCAGCGGAGGACGCTCTTCCTGCGGCGATGGCGGCCTACGACCGGGCCCTGGCCGAGTTCCAGGCGCTCGGCGGGGGCGGCCGCTACGCCCATGCCGCGGCGGTGCTGGCCGGCCTCGGCATGGCTGAGGTGACGCACGACCGCCTCGTCGACAGCCTGAGCGGCGGCCAGAAGACGCGGCTCGGCCTGGCGCGGCTCCTGCTCACGGAGCCGGACCTGCTCCTGCTCGACGAGCCGACCAATCATCTCGACATCGTCGCGCTGGAATGGCTGGAGACGTACCTGGCCGGCTACCCCGGCGCGGTGCTGATCGTCTCTCACGACCGCGCGTTCCTCGACCGGTCGGTCACTCGCATCCTGGCGCTCGACGACATGACGCACACGCTGCGTGAGTACGCGGGCGGGTACAGCGACTACGCGTTGGCGGTGGACCGTGCGCTCGACAAGCAGTGGGCGGCCTACCGGGAGCAGCAGATACGCTTTCGCAAGCTGGAGGGCTCCATCCGCCGCCTGAGCAACCAGGCGAAGAACATCGAAGGCGAGACCATCCACTTCTACTGGCGCCGCATCGCCAAGGACCTGGCCCGGCGCGCGGTGGTGCAGAAGGAGCGCCTGCAGCGGATGATGGACGACGAGGACCGCATCGACCGGCCGGGACAGACGTGGAAGATGAAGCTGGAGTTCGTCGACGCGCCGCGCAGCGGGCAGAGCGTGCTCCAGATCGAGGAGCTGCGCTTCGGCTACGGCGCCCGGCCGCTGCTCGATGGCGTCAGCCTGCACCTGGGCTACGGCGAGCGCGCGGTGCTGATCGGCCCGAACGGGACGGGCAAGACCACGTTGCTGAGGCTGATCCTGGGACAGCTTCAGCCGTGGTCCGGCGCAGTGCAGTTGGGCCGCGGCGTCCGGGTGGGCTACATGGCGCAGGAGCAGGAGAACCTGCTGCCCGAGGCCACGCCGCTGGAGTTGATCCGCCAGGCCGCGCCGCTCGACGAGACCGAGGCGCGGTCGTTCCTCCACTACTATCTCTTCGCGGGGGACGAGGTGTTCGTGCCGGTCGGCCGCCTGAGCTTCGGCGAGCGCAGCCGGCTGAGCCTGGCGCTGTTGGCCGTGCAGGGGTGCAACTTCCTGCTGCTGGATGAGCCAGTCAACCACCTCGACATTCCGTCGCGCGAGCGCTTCGAGCAGGCCATGGCGCGCTTTCGCGGGACCGTGCTCGCGGTCGTGCACGACCGCTACTTCATCGAGCGACTGGCGACGGTCGTGTGGGTGCTGGAGGGGCAGACCGTGCGCACCGCGTGAGTGCACCTCCGGGTGCAGACCATTTGCACACCGTTTCGATTGTGGCATACTGCGCACATGTCATTCTGGCCATTTGCGCGCGAGACCCAGAGCTATGTCCGCATCGCGACGCCGCATGATCGGGCGGCCGTGGCGGACCTGGTCGCGCGCACCGCGAAGCGACACGGCAGCGCCGCGCTGGAGGACCAGGCCGCACTCCTGATGGGCGGTTTCAGCACGGTGGCGTTCCTGGGCGGCGAAGTGCGCGGCTTCCTGGGGGTGCATCTGCGCGAGCCTGCCGGTGCGCCGCCCGAGATCTGGGCCGATGTGGCCCTGGCGGCCATCGATGGCGAGCCGCGGCTGAGCAGCGTCGTCCCTCAACTCGTCGCCAGCGTACTCCCGGTATTGACGCAGGTCGAGGCAACGGGCATGGTGTGCCTTGCACCGGACGGCTGGCTGCACGAGGGGTTGCGCCGCGCGGGTTTCGCCGAAGAGGACCGGGTCATCACCTACGCGCGAAGCGTGGGCCGGGACGGCGCGCAGGAGGTAGTCCCGCCCGCCATCCGCGCAGCTACGACCGCAGACACGCCGGCGGTGATCGAGATCAACCGCGAGGCGTTCGGCCCGTTCTGGCAGTACGACGACGCCATGGTCCTCCACTGGATGCTGACCTCGGATCACTCGGTGGTGGTGCAGGCGGAGGGGCGCGTCGCGGGGTTTGCGCTCACCGCGGCCGGACAGCAGGGCGGCTACGCACATCTGATCCGGATCGCCACGGATCTGCGCGATCGGGGGCGTGGCTTCGGCCGCCTGCTCGTCGAGGACGCGCTGCGATACGCCGCGGAGACCCGCGCACCCGGGCTGGCGTTGAACACCCAGGCCAGCAACACCGTTTCGCGCAACCTGTATGAAACGCTGGGCTTCCGCCAGACGGGCCACTCTCTCGCGGTGATGGTCTGCCGGCTGTAGCGGCATGCGGCCCGCTGCACGGCGGCTCCGGTCCCGACGACGGCGGCGGCGTGTCGATCGTCGTGGTGGCCTACAGGTCGAGGATCCAGGTCTCTCCGACGAGGTCGACGCCGAAGCTATGGTGCGGCTCCGCCTCGATCATGCGGAAACCGGTCTTCTCGTAGATGTGCCGCGCGGGCAGCAGGCAGCTGTTCGTCCAGAGCACGATCTGGCGGTAGCCCCGCTCCCGCGCAAAGCGGATGCATTCCTCCACCAGCGCACGGCCCACCCCCTGGCCGCGCGCAGCCTGCTCCACGAACAACAGCCGCAGCTTGGCGACCGTGTCGGACTTGTGTACCATGAAGACGGAGCCCACGCGTTCCCCGTCCACTTCCGCGATCCAGCAGCCCTCCCAGGCCGGGTCGAAGTTCTGCCTGAACTGCTCGACGATGCCCGCGACGAGCACCTCGAATTCCTCGTTCCAGCCGTATTCCCCGGTGTAGAGCGCGCCGTGCCGTCTGACGACCCAGTCCAGGTCGTCGTCGCGCGGGGGGCGCAAGGTGATGGCCATGGTGATCCTCCTGGCCCCCCTGCGGGCCCGGGCTAGCGCACCAACTGCTTGTACATCACGTAGGCATCCACGAAGCCGAGCCGCGGGTGACGGAACGCGGCCGGCAGCCGGCCCGCGATGTCGAAGCCGTGGCTCTGCCAGAGGCGGACCGCGCCGTCGTTGGTCGATACGACGAGGTTGTATTGCATCGCGCGGAAGCCGCGGGACACGGCCTCGGCCTGCGAATGCTCGCACATGGCGGACGCGATGCCCCGGCCGCGTGCCCCCTTCGCGACGATGTAGCCGCAATTGCACACGTGGGAGCCCAGGCCGGGCTGATTGGGCTTGATGTAATAGGTGCCGAGGACGGCGTCAGTGTCGTCCAGCGCGACGAAGGTGGCCTGTGGCGCCTCGACCCATGCGCGCCGGGCTTCCTCTTCCGTGATCTGGGGCGAGAAGGCGTAGGTCTCGCCGGCTCGGAACACCGGCTCGATGACGCGCCACACCGCGTCCCAGTCGCCGGGCCGCAGGGGGCGGATTTCGATCTTGTTTCCCATCGATGCTCTCCACAGTGCGATTGGGGTGATATTAGCACAGGGCCGGGCGAAATGCACGGGCCGCGCGGCAACGATCGTGGCTGAAAACGCCGCGTCCGGAAAGATCTGACGGTCAAAAGTGTCTCCCATGAATACGAACATTTGAGCTGTTTTGGCCTCGCAAACCCCTTGACTTGGCGTCCAGCCAGCGCGATAGTTGGCGATAGAACAGACGTTCAGTTGCCTGTTCGGGCCCCATCCCGCACCGCCCTCGCCGCAAAGCGCCGCCTCGCCTACGTGCGACGGATCGCCGGCCGAGACACCGGCCTGGCAGGGGGTGCGGGATGGAGATCGCAAGCGCATGACGCTGATGGAGGAAGGAGGTGCAGATGGCTGTGCAGCAGGCGGAGAAGCCGCGGCGCACCCGAAGCCGCCGGGCCAAGGGCGAACCCTGGCCCGAGATGCTGCGCAGGATCGGGGAGGAGCTGGCCGCGCAGGGGGATCCTGGCGGCGACGAAGCAAACGCGCCCGCCGCGCACGCACTGTCGCAACAGGAGCGGCTGGCGCGCACCCTGTGGGCGCGGGCGCAGGACGGCGACCCGAATGCGATCAGGTTGCTGACCGCGTACGCGTACGGTGTGCCGGTCCGATCGATGGCGGTAGCGGTGACGATGCAGCGGCCGTTCACCGCGGACGAGTTCGGCAAGGCGAGTGTGCGCCTGCTGGCGTGGCGCGCTGCGCGGCTGAGCGAGACGACGGAATGAGCGTGCGGCGGAAGGCGACGTGAGTGAGGACATCACCCCGGCCGCGCAGCGCCGCGAGTGGCTGTTGGCAACGCAGTCGTTCTCGTACTGGATCGACACGTACGGCCACCTGTACGACGCTACGGCGCGCACCTGGACGCCCATGCACCTCTGGGCCAGCCAGCTGCCCGTGGCCGACGCGCTGCAGGAGCACCGGCTGGTGGTGATGTTGAAGGCGAGGCAGTTGGGCATGTCGTGGCTGACGGTGGGTTATGCGCTGTGGCTGATGCTGTTCCGGCCCGAGGCCACGGCCCTGCTCTTCTCGAAGCGCGACGACGAGGCGGTCCACCTGCTCAACTTCCGGCTGCGCGGCATGTACGAGCGCCTGCCGGACTGGATGCGTGCGCGGCGGGAGGTGCAGTCCAACGCGCACGAGTTGCGGCTCTCCAACGGGTCCGCGGCCCTGGCGTTTCCCACGACGGGCGGCCGTTCCTACACGGCGACGATCGCGGTGATCGACGAGGCCGACCACGCGGAGAACCTGGACGGGCTGCTGGATGCGGTCAAGCCGACGATCGACGGCGGCGGCAGCCTGGTGCTTCTGTCGACGGTCAACAAGGACCGGCCGGGCTCGCCGTTCCAGCGCATCTACCGCGCGGCCCGGCAGGGTGCGAACGACTATCACCCGATCTTCCTGCCCTGGTGCGCGCGGCCCGACCGCGACGCGGCGTGGTACGAGTCGGTCAGGCGGGACGTGCTGGCGCGCACCGGCGCGCTCGACGCGCTGCACCAGGAGTATCCGGCGACGGAGATCGAGGCGCTGGCGGGCCGGACGCTGGATCGGCGGTTCCCTGCGGCGTGGATCGAGCGGGCCGGCCGCGGGATCGAAGGTATGGGTCCCAAGGTCGAGGACCCGGCCGTGTTGGCCGCGGGGATCGACGGGCTGCCGGGGGTGCGGGTGTTCGAGGCGCCGGCCCTGGGGCGCTCGTACGTGATGGGGGTGGATCCGGCGGAGGGCAACCCGCGCTCCGACGAGTCGGTGGCGTGCGTGATCGACGCGGACACGGGGGACCAGGTCGCGTTGCTTGCGGGCCGTTTCGAGCCGGGCCCCTTCGCCGCCTACCTGCACATGGTGGCCGAGGCGTACGCCGCAGGCGTGCTGGTGGAGCGCAACAACCACGGCCACGCGGTGCTGTTGGCCCTGGCGGAGGCCGGGATGGCGGAGGCGGGGGCGGCGTGCGGGCGGGCGGCCGTGCTGGTTGGGCTGGACGGCCGCCCGGGCTGGCTGACCGCGCCGCGGTCGAAGACACTCGCGTTCAACGCGGCCGCGGAGCTCCTTTCCGGCGGGTCACCCCGGATCCGCGACGCGGAGACGCTGCAGCAGCTGATGGACATCCGGGGCGCGACGCTGTCCGCCGCGCCGGGCGGCCGCGACGACCGCGCGATGGCGTGGGTGCTCGCCGCGGCCGCCGCCCGCTTCGGGGAGCAGGAGACGGGCGAAGGGCTGTCCGTGGCCATCCCGCCGGTGGATCGCTTCGACGTGCGGGAGACGGGGGGATGGTGACGCAAGGTGCGGAGCACCGATTGAAGATTGAAGATGGAAGATTGAAGATTGCGGTCTGCCGGTTGAAGGTCACTGGCTGTGGGGTTTCGGGGTGAGGGGTTCGGGTTGAAGGTTGCAGGTTGCGGGTTGAACGTTGCACGAACGACCCCGGTGATGACAGGGTGAGGTCAACCTTCAACTTTCAACCCTGGGCCAGCGCAGCTGGCACGCCGGCAAAGCTGGCACGCCAGCTGCGCTGGCCCAACCTGCAACCGATTCCTCGGGGAATGGGGGGTAGCGGCGTGAGATGGATGGATCGTGTGCGGGCGTGGCTGGCGGAGGTCGTGGCGGTCCCGCCGGGGGTGGAGGGTGATGGGTTGGTGGTGGTGGGCACGGCCGGGACGGGGCTGGACAAGTCGTGGGACGTGCTGTACCAGGAGTTCACCGACGCGCGGGAGGCGTGGCGCCGGAATCCGCTGGTGCGCCGGCTGGTGCAGATCGTGACCGCGTACGTGGTGGGCGACGGGATCAGCCTCTCCGCGGCGGACCCGGTGCTGCACGACTTCCTCCGCCGGTTCTGGTCCGACCCGCAGAACCGGATGGCACTCAGGCAGGCCGAGTGGTGCGACGAGCTGACGCGCAGCGGCGAGCTCTTCATCACGCTGCACACGAACCCGGTGGACGGGATGAGCTACGTGCGGCCGCTCCCTGCGTCGAGCATCGACCGGGTAGCGGTGGATCCGGGGGACTACGAGCGGGAGGTCTCGTACCACGAGGCCGTGCCCGCGGGCGACCCGGACTGGCCGGCCGGCCGGGTGTGGTGGGCCGCGGGAAGTGACGAGGGGGCGATCGATGGGCCGCTTGCCGGCGCGCCGGAGGGGGGGCCGCAAGCAGCGGGGAACGACGCAGCGTTGCTCCTCCGGCCTGTCTGCCTTCACTTCGCGATCAACCGGCCGGTGGGCTGCGTGCGGGGAGAGAGCGACCTGGTGGCGATCCTGCCGTGGGCCGCGCGCTACTCGCGGTGGCTGGAGGATCGCCTGCGCCTGAACGCGGCCGTGCGTGCGTTCCTGTGGATCGTCCGGGTGCCGGAGAAGCAGATACCGCTGAAGCGCGAGCAGTATCGCACGCCGCCGGAGCCGGGCACGGTGATGGTGGTGGACCGGCAGACGGAGGAGTGGCAGGCGGTCGCGCCGAGCCTGCATGCGCACGACGCCGCGGCGGACGGCCGCGCGATCCGCTGGATGGTGGCCGCGGGCGGGCCCGGCATCGGGCTGACCGACTTGGGCGAGGCCGAGACCTCGACGCTGGCCACGGCCCGCGCCATGGCCGAGATGCGGGTGCGCTTCATGCAGGCGCGGCAGGCCTACTTCGGCAACCTGCTGGTCACCGTCGCCCTGACCGCGTACAACCGTGCGGTCGGCCTGGGCAAGGTGGGCGCGGCGGCGCAGGAGCGCTGCATCGACGACATCGAGGTGCACCTGCCCGATGTGTCGCCGGGCGACAACCTGGAGCTGGCGCGCAGCGCGGAGGCCGCGGCGCAGGCGTTCGGTCACCTGGCGAAGCTCCGCGGGACGAGCGAGGAGTTGCGGGAGCTGGCGTTGCGGACGGTGTTGCGGTTCGCGGGAGAGACGGGATTGAAGATGGAAGATGGAAGATGGAAGAAGGAAGATGACGGGTTGACCGGTTGGGGTTGAAAGTTGAAGGTTGTGTCAGCGAAGCTGGCCCAAGGTTACGGGTTGTGAGTTGGCCGGTCTTTAGGTGCCCGGCACTTCGGAAGAAAAGTTGAAGGTTGGGCCAGCGAAGCTGGCACAAGGTTGCGGGTTGTGAGTTGGCCGGTCTTTAGGTGCCCGGCACTTCCGAAGTGCCGGGCACCTGGGAGGAGATGAGGGTCCGTGGGTGCGAGTCAGGTTCAGGTCGTTTCGTTGGGCGCGGGCGGGTTCGAGGTGGTGGAGACGCGGCCGGTGGTGCTGACGTCGGTGCTGGTGACGGAGCGCACGGGCGCCGCGGCGGCGAAGGTGGTTCTGACGGACGCGGATGGCGCGATGACGTATCTGCAGTTCGGCGTGCTGGCCGGCCAGTCGGCGGCGTGGGCAGACCGGGTGGCGGTCGGGTCGGGCCTGGCGGTGATGTCGTTGGCGGGCAGCGTGGCGGTGTGCGTGGCGTACGAATAGCGATTGAAGATTGAAGATGGAAGATGGAAGATTGCGCACTACGGGTTGAAGGTTCACAGGTTGAAGGTTGCGGGATGGAGGTTGGCTGGTTCTTAGGTGCCGGGCACCTCGCAGGTGCCCGGCACCTGGGAAGGACGGTCTACAGGTTGCAGGTTGAAAGTCAAACCTGCAACCTTCCAACCTTCAACCGTCAACCCAACCAGGAGGTGGTCGTGGGTGCGGATGTGATGGACGCGGAGCGGGTGTCGCTGCAGGGGGAACTGGCGGCGGGAGCGGGAGGCCCGGCGGGGCGCCCGGCTGGGGGCCCTGCGGGGCGGGTGTTCCGCGCGGTGCTGATCCGGCCGGGGGTGTGGCTGGGCAAGGGGATGCGTGCCCGCGCGGAGGTGCTGCGGGCCGCAGCAGGCAAGTTCGAGGGGGTGGCGAGTTTCCTCAACCCGCCGCCGCCCCGGGCGGGCCAGCACGGCTATCCGGGCCTCGAGCGGTTGTTGGGGGTCACGGAGAATGCACGGTGGGATGAGGAGGAAGGCGGGGTGGTGGCCGACTACCGGCTGGCAGAGACCGACGCAGGCCGGGCGTTCGGCCGGCTGATCGACGGCTGGCTGGCCAGCCGGGATGCGGGCCGCGCGGTGCCGCCGATCGGGCTCAGCGCAGTACTGACCGTGCGCCTGGGACGGGCGCAAGAAGGGATGCGAGAGGTGGAAGAGGTGGTGAGCGTGGATCAGATCGATGCCGTCTATCGCCCTGCGGCGGGCGGCGAGTTTCAGCGGGTGCTGAACGCGGCCGCGGCAGACGCGGCGATTGCGGAGGACGCAGAGACGGCGGGCGGCGCCGGGTCAGGCCCGGAACAGGACGCCGGGCCCGGGGACGGGAACGTGGACGGCGGGCACGCCGCGGCCGGTCCCCTCATGGCCGCGCTGCGCAGGAGCGTGCTGGACGCGCGGCTGAGCGCAAGCGGGCTGCCCGCGGCGTGGCAGGGGGTGGTGGCCGCGAGCCTGGCGCATGGCTGGGGCGCGGCCGACCTCGACGCGGCGATCGCGCGGGTGCAGGCTGCGCGCGCGGCCGAGGAGAGCCGGCACACGGTGCAGGGCGTTCGCGCCACCGTGAGCGGCATGCTCGACTCGATCGACCAGATCGGCGAGGCGATCGCGGCCCTGGTCGA
This sequence comes from Anaerolineae bacterium, assembly GCA_040766655.1. Classification (GTDB taxonomy): domain Bacteria; phylum Chloroflexota; class Anaerolineae; order CG2-30-64-16; family CG2-30-64-16; genus JALOOB01. The sequence continues at coordinate 102,354 of JAXGQB010000012.1, read as the reverse complement.
GGGCCGGCAGCCCGCGGGCAACGTCCGGCCGTTGTCAGGCATTCGCGAGGCGTACGTGGCGCTCTCGGGCGACTACGAGATGACCGGCCTGTTCCACAGCGAGCGCGTCAGCCTGGCCAACGTCACGTCGACCACCATGTCCAACATCGTGGCCAACGTGCTCAACAAGCGGGTGGTGCACGAGTTCCAGCAGTACCCGCGCTGGTGGGAGCCCATCACCTGGCGCGAGAACTTCACCTCCCTCCAGGCCATCAGCTGGATCGCTCTGGGCGGGGTGGGACAGCTGCCCGCGGTGGCCGAAGGCGCGGCCTACACCGAGCTGACGTGGTCGGACGCGGCCGAGACCGCGGCGTGGCAGAAGCGCGGCGGCTACCTGGGCATCACGCTGGAGGCGATGGATAAGGACGACGTGGGCCGTCTGCGCAGCGCGCCGCGCGCCCTGGCCTCGGCCGCGTGGCTCACGCTCGGCAAGTCGATCTCGGCGATCTTCACCGACAACGCGGGCGTGGGCCCCACCCTGGCCGACGGCAAGGCGCTCTTCCATGTGGATCACGCCAACCTTGGCGCGGTGGCGCTCTCCTCTGCATCGTGGGCTGCGACCAAGCTCGCGATGCGCAAGCAGACCGAGCTGAACAGCGGCGAGCGCCTCGGCGGGCTGACCGCGCCGAAATTCCTGCTCGTGCCACCCGACCTGGAGAACACCGCGCTGACCCTGCTGGGGAGCGAGGGGCTGCCCGGCACCGCGAACAACGACACGAACGTGGACGCGGCGGGCGACAGCCATGACGCACGCCTCGCCGCGGCGCGACGCCGCGTCATCGTCGTCGACCTGTGGACCGACGTGAACAACTGGGCCGCGGTGGCCGACCCGCGGCTGTACGCCTCGATCGGGCTGGGCTTCCGCTACGGCGAGACGCCCGAGATCTTCTCCGTCGCCAGCCCGAACAGCGGGCTGATGTTCACCAACGACGTGATGCCGATCAAGGTGCGCTGGTTCTACGCCGCGGGCGTGATGGATCATCGGGGGCTGTATAAGGCGAACGTGGCGTGACGATCGATGGAAGATGGAAGATGGAAGATTGAAGATTACGGGTTGAAGGTTGCGGGCGGACGGTGGCGGATTGAGGAAGACGGGTTGAAGGTTGAAGGTTGAGCGTCAGAGGTCAACCCTTCAACCTTCAACCTTGGGCCAGCTTCGGCTGGCACGCCAACGAAGCTGGCCCAACTTTCAACCCGGAAAAGGGGGACAAAGTGGACAAGGATAAGCTGAGCCGGTTGATCTCCATCGTGTTGAGTGCGGTGCTGGCGGTGTTGGCCACGTTTGGGTATCACATCGTCGTGGTGCAGCCGCAACTGCAGGCGGCCGCGGCGCTGGCGGAACAACTGTGTAAGTGACGGCGGCCTTTGGCTATTGAAGATTGAAGATGGAAGATGGAAGATTGGCCACGCTGCATTGGAAGCGATCTCTGCCAGCAGCCGTCCGTAGTCTTCAATCTGTAATCTTCAATCTTCAATCGCCCCGCAGGGGCGACGGGGGTGAGCGATGAACCTTGGTGAACTGCGCGCGTTGGTGCGGCTGACGCTGGCGTCGGCGGCAGCGTGGCCGGACGCAACGCTGGATGGGTGGATCGGGCAGGGCATCAGGCTCTATGGTGCGCACTTCGGCGAGGTGGCCGTTCCCGCCGCGGGCGACGACACCGCCGCGGTCGGCGTCCCGGAGATCCACATCGAGGCGATCACGGCGTACGTGGCGTTCGCGGCGCAGTACGAGCTGCAGGCGGACGAGGCGGTGGTGGTGGATGCGTCGACGGTGGTGCTGTCGCAGCTGGGCCAGGAGGCGCGGCGGGCGTGGGAGCGGTATAAGGACGTGATGGACCGGCTGGTGTGGCTCGGCGGCGGGACGTTCAACGATGTGCCGCAACCCAACTGGGGAGACATTGGGCTCTGATGGAAGACGGAAGATGGAAGAAGGAAGAGAACGGTTGCGGAACGGGTTGCAGGTTGGGCCAGCTCTGGCTGGCGTGCCAACTTCGTTGGCCCTAGGTTGAAGGTTGAAGGTTACGGAGCGCGCGTTACAGGTTGAACCTTCAACCTGCTACCTTCCAACCTTCAACCGGAAAAGGGGTGACGGGTGACGTGGGGTAAGCTGGGGCCGTTAGGTTGGGGCAAGGGCAAGGCCGAGGGCGACTCGCAGGGGTGGCTGCGGCAGGTGATCCACACCATCCTCGAGGTCGTGCCGGGGGGCGTGCTGCGCGCGGGCAAGAAGCGCTACACGGATGATGCGACGGCGGGCTGGTGGTTGGGCGTGGACGCGGATGGGGTTCCCCGGTTCAACATCGGCGATGCAGCGCAGTTCCTGAAGTGGACGGGCGAGCTGCTGCGGGTGCGCGGGGACCTGACCCTGGAGGCGTTGCTGGGCAAGTTCGACGGCGGCGGCGTGGTCTGGGAGGACGCGGCCGGCGACCCGGTGTTCTCGATCGGGGCCGACGCGGATCTGGGGTTCCTCACGGGGCTGTCGATCGCGGCGCTGCATCCGGCCGGGCTGTCCATCTCCTCGGAGGGTCCGCTGACGCTGACCTCGGTGACCGGCGCGGTGGACGTGCTGTTCAACCGGGTGATCAATGTGGCAGATGCGACGGCGAACGAGGATGCGCTCAACCGGCGGACGGGGGACGGGCGCTACCTGCGCAAGACGGCGGGCTGGTCGGGCTCGTTCGCGACCGGAGATGGCCGGACGGTGACGGTGGCGGATGGGCAGATCACGGGCGTAGCCTGATGGAAGACGGAAGATGGAAGAAGGAAGATTGCCGGGGGCCGGCCCCCAGTCCCCGGTCCCCGATCCCCAGCCCCCGGGTCGTGGAGGCGGTATGCGGGTGTTGCTGATTGCGCCGGAGATGGCGGGGCTGCCGAAGCTGCGCTGGGTCGACGAGCTGGTGGCGGTGGCGGAGCTGGAGGGCGTGGAGCTGGTGGTGTGCGGCGGGGCGCGGGCGACGCGGGCGGCGGTGGCCGCGCGGCTGGGCGAGGCGTGGGACGTGGTGCTGTGGAGCGGGCACGGTGCGCCGGGCCGGCTGATGGCAGCGGACGGGCCGGTGGGCGCGGACTGGTTGGCGTGCATGATGCGCCAGGTGCCGCCGGGGGTGGTGCTGCTGTCCGCGTGCTTCTCGGGCGTGCGCGATGAATCGCTGCACTCGATCGCGGAGACGCTGAGCCAGTCGTCGATCACGTGCGTGGGGATGTGGGCCGGCGTCGAGGATCGCGCGGCGGTGGTGTATGACGTCGAGTTCCTGCGCGCGGTGGCGGCGGGGGGGACGGTGGCCATGGCGCATCGGGTGGCAGTGGCGCAGGTGGCGCTGGAGTACCCGGCGATGGCGGGCGCCGCGTTCCTGCTGCCGGGGTTGGTCAACGGGTACGGGAAGATCGAGAAGCGGCTGGGCGGGATCGAGCGGCGGCTGGGCGAGGTCGAGGGGAAGCTGGACGGGCTGTTGGGGCGGACTGGGTAGCACTGCCGGGACATTTGGCTCTCACAAGAACGCCCATCAAGCGGACGTCTGCCCGATGGGCGTATCTACTCCAAAGGCGAAGATGGTTCTTCGACGCCACTCGTCGAACCGGCCACCGTGTCAAGGCCAAAGTAGAACGTCTCAAAACTGCCAGGAGATAATTCCTCACCTCAGCCGTTCTGTTGGGCTGGAACTGGCGAGTTGGGCTGCCAGAGTGCCCGTGATACATTGCCTCTGCCTGTGCAGAGGACGGGAGAAACGCTGGGGAGCGACTCCGAGCGCCGACGCAGGGCCAGTGTCAGGAGGGACCGTTGCCTGCTTGAATTTGAGACCAAGAATCAGTCCAGAAGTATTGACTAGTCATGCCAGCCATGGTATTCTGTTCTTGCGTCATCCAAGCCCCGCTGATCGCAAAACTCTCACCTTATTGCAGATCTGACGCCAGTCGGCCTTCACCGACCGTCATCCCACATTTGGCCAGGAACTGACGCCTGGCCAGGAACTTCGCTGGGAGGAGGCGCGTCATGCAATCCCAACAACCGCTACTCAAGGTGTTCAGCATCGTGCTGATCGCTGCGCTGCTGGCAGCCTGTGCCGCGCCGGCAGCCGCGCCACCTGCGACGACCTTGCCACCGTCGCCAACCCCCGCGCCGCCCACACCGCTCCCCGCGCCGACGGAAGGCCCACCACCGGACCCCATCGCTGTAGTACAGGCCTGGGCGGATGCCATCTACAGCGGAGATGCGGACGCGGCGCTATCTTACTTCACCGACGACGGCAACTATCTGCTCGGCTACACAGTGTACGGCAAGGCGAACCTGCGCTGGGTGTTCGATTGGCTGGCCGGCCTGGAAACGCAGTGGAAGATCCTGGATTGCCAGCCGCAGGGCGGCTCGCTCGCCTGCGACCTCAAGGTTCTCGACGGTTGCATGGCTGCCTCGGGTTCGGAGGGATTGCCGGTCAAGGCTGTCTTTACCTTCGCGGATGGCAAGATCAAGGAAGTCACGGGGTCTGGAGAAGGACCCGAATGGGATGCCTACTGGGCGTGGACCGGTAGTGTGGGAGCGTGGGAAGGCGTCTCTCGTCCTGAGGAGTCGGCCAAGGTTGTTGAGGGCACCAAGGAGGGAGCCGCGGTGCGGATCGGGATCTGCCGGGACTATCAGACTGCCATGAAGACCCAGCCCGCTGCCACCGAGGCCGCCGCGGGAGCCCTGGTCGATGCGATCAGCAAGGGCGACGTGGATGCGGCGCTGGCTGTCTTGGCAGACGACCCGACGTTCCGCCTGGGGGACGACATGGCTGCGGGCGCGGAGGAAGTGCGCGCCATGCTGGCTTGGCTGGTCGGCAAGGGGGCGCAGCTCCGGATGGCCGACTGCGAGTGGGTTGGCAACGGCATCAAGTGCGAGCTGTCCGTCTCTGATGGGTGCGTAGAGGCGTACGGCGCGGCCGGCGGCCTGCCCGGCAAGATGACGTTCTATTCGCTGGAGGACGGCACAGTGCGGCAGGTCTCCGGCTTTGTCAATGTCACCGAGCGGAAGGCTTACGGCGAGTGGCTGGAGGCGGAGGCGGCCTGGGCCAGCGCCTCCCGAGCAGCCGAGCTCGCCCAGGCCGAGGGCTACAGCAAGGCAGCCGGGGAGATGACAGTCAAGCTGTGCCGGGAATATGCCGCGACTGCACCCACCACGCAGGCGTCGGGGACTAAAGCCGGCTCGACGGCTGCCGCGCCCATCCCCATCATCTGGGACGACGATGGCAGCATCGACGGCGTGACCGCGCTGCTCTACCTGCTCCGGAATCCGGCGTTCGACGTCGTGGCGGCCACGGTCTCGCCCGGGATCGCGCATCCTGCTGTCTTTGCTCCAAATTTGGCCCGGTTCCTCGCGCTCCTGGGCGTTGAGGACGTGCCCGTCGCTGCCGGTCCTGAACAACCCCTGGCGGGCGACAACGCCTTTCCCGCAGAATGGCGCGCGGCCAGCGACAAGTTCTGGGATCTGGATCTCCCCGAGGCGGCCGCGCCTGTCGACGAACGACCGGCCGCGAAGCTCATCGTCGACGTCATCAAGGATTCCCCCGAGCCGGTTGTGGTGTTCGTGAGCGGCTCGCTGACGAACCTGGCGCAGGCGCTGCGCGACGACCCCGGCATCAAGGAGCGCATCCGGTCGGTCGAGATCATGGGGGGCGCCGTGAAGAGCCCGGGCAACGTGGGGACGGTGCCGGCCGAGTGGAACATCTACATCGATCCCGTCGCCGCGGAGGAAGTGTTCGCCAGTGGCGTGCCCATTCGTCTGACGCCGCTGGATGCGACGGACCTGGTTCCCTGGATGGAGGAGGATGCGGCCGCCTGGGAGGCCACGGATGCGCCCGCCAGCTCGGTGGCTGCCCGCTTCCTCAGACGCACCATGAACGATTGGGGGTCCCGCATGATTGCGATCTGGGACCTGGTGGCTGCGGTGAATGTGGCGAATCCGGAACTCTGCCTGTGGCAGGATCTGCACCTGACGGTTGCCCAACCGGACGCCAGCAACGAGGGTCAGACCGTCGTGGTCGATGACCAGGCGCCCAACGTCCGAGTCTGCCTGGTCCCCGACGCCGACGCCTACCACGATGCAGCGACGAAGGTCTTCGCAGCTGCGCCGTGAACCGCGCCGGGGGCGAAGGCCGTGGCGGGGAGTGACCCGATCGGCGCGGTCGAACCTGCCCCCGCCTGGACGGAGGAGTTCCTGGACTGGGGCGCGAAAGCAGGGTTGGGGGGCAAAGGGCGAACTGGATCTGGACCTCATCCGCTCACTGGCGGGATAGGCTCGGAGGGCCAGCGGTGTAAGCTGCCGGCCCGGCGCGAGGCGACGCGATCGCGCTAACCGGGCTTCAGCAGCACCTTGCCATCCCGTTCGCGCGCCTCGTGGGTCTTCAGCGCGACGCGCGGGGGCGGGCGCAACACTGCGCCGGTGCGGATGTCGAAGCGGCCGTTGTGCTTCGGGCACTCGATGCAGGCGCCCTGCAGGAAGCCGTCTGCCAGTTGCGCGTTGCCGTGGGTGCACTTGGCGTCCGACGCGAACAACTGGCCGATCTGTGTGCGGTAGATCGCGTACGACTTGCCCCCGTGCTCGAAGCGCAGCACATCGCCGGGCGCCAGCAGGTCCAGCTCGCAGACCTCGACCCACCCGGCTGCGTCGGGTGCGGCCTGGGAGGTGATGACCTGGGCGGCGTGGAGCGGCTGGCCGCCCTGGGCGGCTTCGATCTGCGGCGCGGGTGGCGGCAGCGGCCGCCGTACGAAGTACTCCGGGTCCTTTGACTGGCGGATCAGGGTGGGGATCACTTCACGGTACGCCTCGACCAGCCCGTGATACGGCGGCGGCATATCGTCCTTCACCAAGGCGTGTAGTTTGGCCAGGTTGTGATAGGGCACCATCGGGAACATGTGATGCTCGATGTGATAGCCCATGTTCCAGTAGAGGTAGCGATTGATAGGGTTCATGTAAACCGTGCGGGTGTTCAGGCGGTGATCGAGCACGTTTTCGGCGAGGCCGGCGTGCTGCTGGATGCCATAGACGACCTGCAGCCACGCGCCGTAAAGGTTGGGCAGGCCGATGAACAGCAGTGGCAGGATGCTGCGCATGGCGATGGCCAGGGCGATGACGGCGGCGTAGATGAGCAGGTAGATGCGTGCGCGCAGGAAGACCCTGCCGAACTCCGATTCCGGGATGTAGGTGCGTTCGGCGGGCGTCAGCTTGCCGGCCGCGTGGCGCAGAACGCTCCGATAAAACCGGAAGATGTACGGGATGTTGATGAGCTTCAGCAGGAGCAGGCCCAGGGCGGGCGGCCGCATCACGCCGACCTCCGGATCCCGGCCCACCACGATCGTGTCGCTGTGATGCCGGGCATGGCTCCAACGCCACGGCACCGACTCGCGGCAGACCATGAAGGACGCGATTTCGTAGAGCGCGTTGTTCAGCCAATCGGTCTTGAACGCTGTGCCGTGGCCCGCCTCGTGCCAGCGCGAGTCGGAGGAGGACGCGTAAATCACACCGTAAAGGGCGAACGGGATGATGGCCCACGCGCTGCCCCACAGCGCGATCCCCGCGGCCCCGAACGCGAACAACAACCCGAACCAGAGCGCGGTGTCGCGCAGCGCCGGGCCGTCCCGGCGTTGGAGCAGCTCGCGCATCTTCTCTCTGGGCACCGGCGACGTGTACCATTTGGCGTCGGCCAGGCCACGTTCCACCGCCAGGCTCGCCTGCTCGCCGACCAGGCTGTAATCGCTTCTCTGTCGCCGAGCGGCTGCTTCAACGGCCATCTGTTACTCCTTCTGATTCAGCAGCGTGCATCTACAGCTTCCCGACGGGCGCCATGTAGATCGTGAACTCGTCGACCCCGTCGACCCCATCGACGCCGAGCACCGCGTCGATGCGCGCCTGGTCGTACGCGCCGATCGCACACGTGCCCGCGCCGATCGACTCTGCGGCAAGATACAAGTTCTCGCAGACGTGGCCGATGTCGACCGCGATCATCTTGTGCGCCAGGACCGCGTACCGCCATTCGCTGCGGTAGGGCAGCGCGGTCCAGATGAAGGTCGCCGCGCTGTCCAGCACGAACTGGTCGCGCGAGGCCGCATGGACGCGCGCGGCCAGGTCGGGCTCCGTCGAGAGCAGGCACAGCTTGTGGTCCAGCGGCAGGTAGCGGTACAGACCGGGCGCAACCCCGGTCACGTTGTTGACCAGGAGATACGTTTCGAACGGATGGCGCCCGCCGGCCGACGGTGTGGGGCGCAGGCTCGTCCGGCCCTCCTGGATCAGCTTCTCGATGCCCTGCGTGCTCCACAGCAGGAACGACAGCTCCTCGAGGCTCAGCGGCTCCGCGGTGTACTTGCGCCGGCTGCGCCGGCGACGCAGCACGGCTAGCAGAGGCATCTGTCCCACGGTGAACTCGCCGGGCGGCACCAGGTCGACCATCGCCGCGTCCGGGTCGTGCGGCTTTTGGATCGGCGGATGGGGTATGCCGGACTTCTGGTCGGTCGGGTTGTCGCGCCAGGCCTCCCAATCCCCGGATTTGAGGAAGCCGCGGCCGGTCGGTGTGATCATGTGTGTTGCCTCCATCGATGACTGGTGATGCTGGTTACAGGTTGAAGGTTGCAGGTTTAACCTGTAACTCATCTTTCGCTCATTCTCAAGATGAGTTCTGAGATGGAATCGTGAGCCGGCTGTAGGTATCGGCCGGCAAGTCAAGTAACGTCAGAATGCGTTGTTGTAACTCCGAAAGTGGCGTCAGATGGCGATGCGACTGACCCGGCAAGTGAATGACGGACAGGGTCACACCTTTGAAGGCGGCCAACAGGCGTTCGGCCGTCGGCTGGGCGCTGGTCCGGCGCGGGTTTTCCGGGTAGAGCCCGCTCAGGGTCGTGTGGCTCCGCGTCAGGTTCTGGCGGACGCTGTATTCCAAGAGCGTCAACACACGCAAACCAATGGTCAGCAGCCGCACCAGGCCTTTGACCCGGGCCTCACTGTGCAGATAGGTGGGTGCCAGCGCCAGCGGTCGGCCTTTGAGCCGGGCGAAGCCGTGCTCGATCAGGTACTCGCTGCGATAGGCCAACAGCGCCTGGGCCAGACTCAACTGCGTCGCCGGCTGGTTGGTCGCATACACCCGCCAACCCAAGGTCTGCTCGTAGGCGTGCACCGCCACATGATCCACGGTGACCTGCAGGCTGACGCTGGTATCCGTGCGCAGCGTCGCTGCTCGATCCCGGTACGCACGCACCTCTTGCGTGGTGCAGTGTTCGCGATAGGTCACGTGCAGCAAGCCGGCGACTTGGTACCGCTCGAGAATGGTTTGCGCGGCCAACTGCAGTTCGTGCAACTCACGCAGGACCTTCTTGCCGCGTTTGCGTTCCGTCAGCGCGGCCAACTCGGCCTGCGCTGCCGCCAGGTTGGCCTGCAACTGGCGCATTGCCTTGTCGGCCAAGGCCGCCGCACGGAAGAGCAAGCGGCGTTCGGTCCACTGCACGGACTGACCGGCCACGCTGGCACTCAGTTGCTCGGTCACTTCCCAGCCACTGCCCAACAGCTCCTCGCCGCCATCGGCCGTCTCCCGGCTCACGATCACTGGCGCACCTGGGCTCTGGGCCAGATACTCGGTCAACTTGGCGACGGGCAACTGCACCTGCCCCAAGGGGCACAGATAGTAATCACCGCCCGCTTGGACATAGGCCCGCGTGTCCAGCGCGCCCATCTTGCTGTCGCCGATATACAACAGCCCGCGGCGCCCGACCGCCTCGCGCACCTGGGCCACCGCCGGCACATACAGACCATCGTCGGCCCGGTTCCCCGCGACGACCTGGCTCACCACGGGCAGGCCCAAGGGGTCCAGGGTCGACAGCATGACCTTGACCTGCGGCAGGTCCGGGCGGTGATCTTTGCTGTGGCCAAATTGCAGCAAGCCGTCCTCCGTCACGGTCCAGTAGCCCGCTGCCGTCGTACTATCGAGGCGCACCGGACCAGCCTGCAGATCGTAGACCCGCAGCAGACATTGGTTCAGTGCCACTTCAAACGCTTGCCACCGGGTGTCATCACTCAAGGCCGTCAAGATGTCGGCCAGTCGATCATCGGTGAAGTCCAACTCGCTGACCCCCTGCCCACTGCTCTGCTGCAACGTCGCCAGCCGCTGCCTGGCCCACGGCTGCACGTGCGACAGGCAATGATCGCCTTGCGACAAGGTGTAGCTCAGCCACACCGTGGTCAGCCAGCCCAGACTCAAGCCTTGCCGATTGCCATGCGCCGGAAAATGCGCGTCCAGCAACTCCGGCAGGCCCATATGCGCTTGTTGCGCAATCAACAACGGGGTGTCGTCCACCCGTTCACTGTCAACGGTAAGTTCGTGGCTCATACCCCAAGCTTACCGCAATCATCAAACTCACGCTAGAAATGAGCGAAAGACAAGTTGAACTCATCTTTCGCTCATTCTCAAGATGAGTTCTGAGATGGAATCGTGAGCCGGCTGTAGGTATCGGCCGGCAAGTCAAGTAACGTCAGAATGCGTTGTTGTAACTCCGAAAGTGGCGTCAGATGGCGATGCGACTGACCCGGCAAGTGAATGACGGACAGGGTCACACCTTTGAAGGCGGCCAACAGGCGTTCGGCCGTCGGCTGGGCGCTGGTCCGGCGCGGGTTTTCCGGGTAGAGCCCGCTCAGGGTCGTGTGGCTCCGCGTCAGGTTCTGGCGGACGCTGTATTCCAAGAGCGTCAACACACGCAAACCAATGGTCAGCAGCCGCACCAGGCCTTTGACCCGGGCCTCACTGTGCAGATAGGTGGGTGCCAGCGCCAGCGGTCGGCCTTTGAGCCGGGCGAAGCCGTGCTCGATCAGGTACTCGCTGCGATAGGCCAACAGCGCCTGGGCCAGACTCAACTGCGTCGCCGGCTGGTTGGTCGCATACACCCGCCAACCCAAGGTCTGCTCGTAGGCGTGCACCGCCACATGATCCACGGTGACCTGCAGGCTGACGCTGGTATCCGTGCGCAGCGTCGCTGCTCGATCCCGGTACGCACGCACCTCTTGCGTGGTGCAGTGTTCGCGATAGGTCACGTGCAGCAAGCCGGCGACTTGGTACCGCTCGAGAATGGTTTGCGCGGCCAACTGCAGTTCGTGCAACTCACGCAGGACCTTCTTGCCGCGTTTGCGTTCCGTCAGCGCGGCCAACTCGGCCTGCGCTGCCGCCAGGTTGGCCTGCAACTGGCGCATTGCCTTGTCGGCCAAGGCCGCCGCACGGAAGAGCAAGCGGCGTTCGGTCCACTGCACGGACTGACCGGCCACGCTGGCACTCAGTTGCTCGGTCACTTCCCAGCCACTGCCCAACAGCTCCTCGCCGCCATCGGCCGTCTCCCGGCTCACGATCACTGGCGCACCTGGGCTCTGGGCCAGATACTCGGTCAACTTGGCGACGGGCAACTGCACCTGCCCCAAGGGGCACAGATAGTAATCACCGCCCGCTTGGACATAGGCCCGCGTGTCCAGCGCGCCCATCTTGCTGTCGCCGATATACAACAGCCCGCGGCGCCCGACCGCCTCGCGCACCTGGGCCACCGCCGGCACATACAGACCATCGTCGGCCCGGTTCCCCGCGACGACCTGGCTCACCACGGGCAGGCCCAAGGGGTCCAGGGTCGACAGCATGACCTTGACCTGCGGCAGGTCCGGGCGGTGATCTTTGCTGTGGCCAAATTGCAGCAAGCCGTCCTCCGTCACGGTCCAGTAGCCCGCTGCCGTCGTACTATCGAGGCGCACCGGACCAGCCTGCAGATCGTAGACCCGCAGCAGACATTGGTTCAGTGCCACTTCAAACGCTTGCCACCGGGTGTCATCACTCAAGGCCGTCAAGATGTCGGCCAGTCGATCATCGGTGAAGTCCAACTCGCTGACCCCCTGCCCACTGCTCTGCTGCAACGTCGCCAGCCGCTGCCTGGCCCACGGCTGCACGTGCGACAGGCAATGATCGCCTTGCGACAAGGTGTAGCTCAGCCACACCGTGGTCAGCCAGCCCAGACTCAAGCCTTGCCGATTGCCATGCGCCGGAAAATGCGCGTCCAGCAACTCCGGCAGGCCCATATGCGCTTGTTGCGCAATCAACAACGGGGTGTCGTCCACCCGTTCACTGTCAACGGTAAGTTCGTGGCTCATACCCCAAGCTTACCGCAATCATCAAACTCACGCTAGAAATGAGCGAAAGACAAGTGTAACCTTCAACCTGCGACCGTCTGTCTAGCCGTACGAACAACAATAGTCCACCGGTACGTTGACCTTCAGCTTGAAGGACGAGTTGGCGGGGACTTCGAACGATTCCCCGGCCTTGAAGGTCTGCCACTCGCTTTGGCCAGGCAGGAGCACGTCCATCTCGCCGTTGAGCATCTCCATCAGCTCGCGCGCGCCGGTGCCGAATTCGTAGTCTCCTGGCATCATGATGCCCAGGGTCTTGCGCGTGCCGTCGGCGAACAGGACCGTGCGGCTGGTGACCTTGCCGTCGAAGTAGATGTTGGCCTGCTTGACGACGGTGACGTTTTCGAATCTGTCCGACATGATGTGTTCCTCCGTTGGATGATGATAGGTCGTTTGACCCCAGCTCGGCGATGAGCACCTCGTAGGGCGCGGCAGCCCTGTGTCGCAGTGATGCGATGCGGCGAGCGACGTCCGGCAAGTCATGCAGACTAGCCTATGGTCCCCGCTCTTTCGTGCGTTTGCGCCCTGGAGACAAAGAGGAGGGCGCTTACCCGAACGATGAAGACCGCCCCTCGCCCAGGTTCTCCAGGTCAGCCAGATCCTGCAACCTGCCGGACGCGCGCTTGTTTCTCTTGAGGTTCTCGAGATCAATGAACGACGCAACCACGTCGTCAATCAGCACATCCACTCGAGATGCATGGCACGTGTCGAAGTCAACCCCCACAAGCGTGGTCAACAAGTCGATGCGAGCAGGTGGATAGCCCAACTGGACGATCTGATCGGGCTGGAGAAAATCAGCGGGTTGGAGTCCAAGGGAGCCGAAGCCAAAATCATCGAGCGCTTGGACGAGCCGATGAGCATTCTCCTCGCTCATCTCAATCCAGATATCGATATCTTTGGTGTAACGAGGATGCCCGTGGACTGCTACGGCATAGCCACCAACGATGAGATACCGGACTCTGCTAGCGTTTAGCGACTGAACAAACTCTTTGAAGTCTTGGTTCAGCATGGTATCTCCATAGGTGGTAGTCGCGGCGGATCTGTTCGAGTGCTGCCAGACGAGCCTGAAAGGGCTGCGCCTGCCAGTAGGCGAAGTCTGTCGGTTGCTCGCCGGTTCGGTAGACCTGCACGGTTTCTGCTACTGTCCGATGAGTTGCCATCTCAAGCCACCTGAGATTTGCTGATCTGGAATCCATTATAACACATCGTTGCTATCACTACCCAGGCGCGCCCTGGCCTCACCCCAGCTCGGCGATGAGCACCTCGTAGGGCGCCAGGTCGATGCGCGTGAGTTGGAGGTCGGCTAGGCCGGTATCGCCCGTGGCGTCGTCGCCGCCGGCGTGAGACGAGAAGAGGATGCGGCCGCCCAGCTGCGAGGCGCGGCCGGGCGTGCGGAGGGCAGCGTCCAGAGAGCGGCGATCGAGGCGCACCTGCTGGCGCGCGGGTGCGTAGTTGAGCACGACCAGCACCATCTGCTCGGCCGCCGCGCGCAGGAACGCGAGATAGTCGCGGGCGTGCGGCTTCAGCGGCCGGTATGCGCCCGTCTGCAGCGCGGGGCTGGCCCGCCGCACGCGGAGCAGGCGCCGGTAGTAGTGCAGCATCGACTCGGGATCGTCCTCCTGGTCCGCCACGTTGACTCCCGCCGCGTAGTTCGGGTTGACGGGCAGCCAGGTCGTCACGCCTGCGGGCGAGAAGCCCGCGTCGGCCGCGGCGGACCACTGCATGGGGGTGCGGTTCTTGTCGCGCGTCATGGCCGCGGCCCGGAGCGCGGCCTCGGCAGGGTCCACTTGCAGGTCGTTGACGAGCGCGTCGTAGTACCAGGTTGCCATGGTGTCGCGCAAGTGCGCTGGGTCGGCGATGAGGTGGTCGGTCATGCCGATCTCTTCGCCGTTGTAGAGGAACGGCGTGCCGCGCAGGGTCAGCACGAGCGCCGCGTTGACTCGCGCTGCTGCCGCCGCGTGGTCCGGATCGGGCGCGAAGGCCGTGGCCACCCGCGAGCAGTCGTGGTTGCCCAGCGTGTTGCAGGGCCAGCCGGCCGCGGGCAGCGCGTCGAGCAGGGCCAGCCGCGCGGCCTGGTTCGCGCGCACGTGCGCGGGCGTGATGGCGCCCGGCGGCGGCGTGCGCATCAGCGGAAAGTTGAACACCAGGTGCAGCTCGTCCTGCCCGTTGCCCAGGTAGGCGACGTCCTCGTCCTCGCCCACCAGCATGCGGTCGCCGGGATACTCGTCCAGCACCGCGCGCAGCTGCTTCATCAGGTCATGCAGGCCGGGACCGCCGAGCTGGTGCACGAACATATCGCGCCAGTACCGATCGACGAGCGCCCTTTCCGCGGGCGTCGCAGCCGTCTCGGACAGGCGGCGCAGCCCGGCCAGGGTCAGTGGCACCGTGTGCGGGGTCAGGTCGGGATCTTCGTAGATCGTGCCGATCGCATCCAGGCGGAAGCCGTCCACCCCCATATCGAGCCAGAACCGCGCCGCATCCCACATGGCAGCCTTGACGGCCGGGTTGCGCCAGTTCAGGTCGGGCTGCTGCTTCATGAAGTAGTGGTAGTAGTACTGGTCGCGCTCGGGTGCATAGGTCCACGCCTCGCCGTCGAAGCACGACTGCCAGTTGTTCGGCGGCGTGTCGGCCCAGACGTACCAGTCCGCCTTGGGGTTGTCGCGGCTGGAGCGGGACTCGAGGAACCAGGCGTGCTGGTCGCTCGTGTGGTTCAGCACCAGGTCGAGGATGACGTGCAGTCCGCGGGCGTGGGCCGCGTCGAGGAACGCGCGGAACGCGGGCAGGCCGCCGTACTCGGGCGCGGCCGCGCAGTAGTCGCTGATATCGTAGCCCCAGTCCCAGTTGGGCGAGGGGAAATGGGGCGACAACCAGATCGCGTCGATGCCCAGCGCGACCAGGTAGTCGAGCCGCTCGATCATGCCGCGGAAGTCGCCGATGCCGTCGCCGTCCCCGTCCGCGAACGAGCGCGGGTAGATCTGGTAAAAGACGGCCGTCTGCCACCATTTGTCTGTGGACATGCGACGCTCCTGTGCGCGGGTGTCGCGGCATTGTACTCCGCACGCCCTGCCGTGTCGAATGCGGCCTGATCGGACGACGACCTCACAGGCATCCTGACCGGAAGGGAGCCGCCCGACAGGGTGGCGGAGTGTAGTCGAAGGACGCTGCGCCTGATTGATCCTTTCCGGTTGCCGGGTACTATAATGGCATCAGAGGCCGCCCTGCGCCGCGCATTCCGGTCGCAGGCGAATGGAGGATCCTTGGAAGAGACCCAGAAGACGATGTGGGAGCTGTTGTGGGACTACGACCCCAACGGCCTGTTGGTCGTCGATACCGACCTGAAGATCAGGGTGGTGAACCAGGCGCTCTGCGCCATGTTCAAGACGACGCCGGAGCGCGTGATCGGCCAGCCCGTGTCGACGCTGGTGGATGACCCGGAGGAGTTTCTGCAGGTCTGGGAGAGCAACCAGGCCGTCAAGGCGCGCGAGAAGCACTATCGCGCGTACGACCTGCACGTGCGCAAGGTGATGTTCCCCATCCACGCGGAGCGCATCATCGCGTGCATCATGGTCGACGTGACGCACGAGTGGCAGCAGAAGAACGAGCTGCTCCAGCTGCAGCGCGAGACCATCCAGCGCGTGAACGAGGTGATCCAGAACCAGATGCGCGTGGCGCACGAGATTGCCGGCTTGCTGGGGGAGACCACCGCGGAGAGCAAGGTGAGCCTGCTCAAGCTCATCGGAATGCTCGAGGGCGGTTCTCAACCTTGATTTACTTGATTGAAGGATTGGCCTGATTTCCTGGCGGCCAAGGATCGCACGGGCATCAAGGTGTCGTCTCTGGTGAAGCGCGTCGCGGCTCAGCTCTCACTCTTCGTCGCGGCGAAGTGGCTGGCCTCGACGGTCTCGCCCGGCTCTACGAGGACGAAGTCACCGCCCCAGCCGCCTTCCACCAGCTTGCGCAGGTAGACGTCTGACCCCTCGATCTCCTCGAACGCGAGGCCGAAGAAGTCGGCCACGTGCCGAGCGTAGGCGCGGGCCTCGGCCAACTCCTCGTCCGTGCCGCCGGTGTTGATGAATGCCAGGCGGGTGTAGTTGGCGATGATCAGCTTCTCGATCCGGTAGGCCTTCTCGTGACCGTACCGCTCCGCGGCCTTCAGGTACTCGGTGTAGGGGTCGTCGCCCGCTGCGATCCAGCCCCTGGTGAGGTAGAAGGTGCCCGGTGCGTGGGCCGACTGGCGCAGGTGCTCCTCGCGCGAGCCGAGTGAGATGGCGATGCAGTCGTCCACCTTGGGGATGACGAGCCGGCAACGGTCCGAGCGCAGACCGACCGCGCCGTGGCCGCACATCCCGTACGCCAACAGGATCGTGTCCGCGCTGTCCGGCGCGGCATCGATCGCTTCCTGCAACGTCGCGCGCAGCTTCTGCGGCGTGTTGTGCAGGCCAAACGGCAGGCAATGGCACGATGCGTCGCCGGGCGAGACGAAGCGGTTCAGCTCGCCCTCCAGCGTGGCACAGGTGATGATATGGGTGCGCGAGGGTTGGACGGTGTCGGACAAGGATCGGTGCTCCGTGAAGCGGATTGTGCGGGGGCCTGGCGCCCGCTGCGGGGGCTAGTTTAGCCCAGAAACCCGGATTTGACCAGCCGGCCGGCCGGTGCGGCGCGCAAGCGGTTGACAGCACGCCGAGGGGCGGTACAATGCGGAACATCCCACCGCGAGGGGGACGGCCGATCACGGCGCGAGGAGACCCGTTTTGAATACAACGCATGGCGATGCCAGCCGCACCAGCGCACGACGGGGACTGCTTTTCGTGCTGCTGGCCGCGTTTCTTTGGGGCACCTCGGGCGTGGTGACAAAGACCATCTACTCGCTTGCCAGTGTCAGCCCGATCACGGTTGCCGCAGCGAGGCTCGCCCTGGGTGCGCCCATCCTACTGGCCGCCTACCGCATCATGCAAGGCTCGGGCAGCCTGCAGATTCACCGCCGCGACCTCGCCTTGCTGCTCCTCTCCGGCGCCACGCTGGGCATCTCCCAGGCCTGTTACTTCGCTGCCGTCGCGGAACTGGGCGTTGCCATTGCAACCCTGGTCACCATCTGCACCGCGCCGGTGCTGGTAAGCCTCGCCTCGTCCGCCCTGCTGCGCGAGCGGGTGACGCTCAGCGTTGCGATCGCGCTTGTCTCTGCGCTGGCCGGCACGGTGTTGCTGATCGGGGTGGGCCAGGTGGAGGCGGGCCTGCAGGGTGCGGCGGCCCTGCGCGGCATCCTCTTCGCGCTTGGTGCGGCGACCTGCTTCGCCACGTTCATCCTGGCCAGCCGCCGGCTGGCCTATCGTTATCATCCTCTGTGGTCCGTTACCATCGCGGTCGGCATCGGTGCAGGGCTGCTCCTGGCCCTCATGGCGGCCACGACCGGCGTGTCACTCAATTACCCGCTGCCGGTCTGGGCGCTGTTCCTCTACCTGGGCCTCGCGCCGACCGCGCTGGGCTATGCCTTCTTCTATCATGGGGTGCAGCACACCACCGCGTCTGAGGCGGCGATCGCGAGCCTGTTGGAGCCCCTGACCGGGACGCTGCTCGCGGTCCTTTTCTTCGGCGAGCGGCTCGGCACGCTGGGCGTCCTGGGCGCGGCGCTGCTGATCGGCGCGATCGCTTTCCTGTACTGGAACGGCGCGGGTCGCACAGCGGCGTGACGGCCGCGACGCGGCGGGCTGCTGTTATCCTCCCGCCGGCGGGACCTTCCAGAGACGGATCGTCCCGTCGCGCTCGCTGGCCGAGATCAGGGTGGACCCGTCGCGCGTGAAGAGCAGGCTGTCGGGCCAATCGGAGTGTCCTTCGAGCACGGCGAGGGCCGTGCCAAAGGTGGGTGAACCCGCGGCGATGTCCCACACGCGGATCGTGTAGTCGCCGCCCCCGGATGCAAGCAGAGTGCCGTCCGGGCTCATTGCCAGGCTGAAGACGCCATAGCCCGCCACCTTCTCGTGCCCGCGCAGCACCAGGACGGGCTCCCATCTCTCGGTGCTCCATAGCTGCACCGCGGGGTCGTATTGGCCGGCCGAGGCCATGAGCGGCTGCGATGAACTGAACGCGATGGCGTCCACTGTGATCTCGTGGGCCGGCAGCTGTCGGATCTCCTGCCATTCCGCCACATCCCACACCCGGATCGTGGCGTCTCCTCCGCCCGACAGCAGCGTCGCGCCGTCAGGCGAGAAGGCGACCGAATGCACCCAGTTCTTGTGGGCCATCGATTGAAAGACCTGCTTGCCGCTGGCCACGTCCCACACACGCAGCGATTTGTCCCGGCTGGCGGACGCCAGCAGGTCGCCGGTGGGATTGTAGGCAACGTCGAAGATGTTCTCGGTGTGGGCCGGGATCGTATTGCGCGGGATGCCGCCCGCGGCCATGTCCCACAGGCGGATCGCGCCGTCGAAGCTGGATCCGCCGGTCGCGAGCAGGGCGCCCCCCGTATCGAGCGCGAGGCAAGCGACTGATTTGCCCGCCTCCCCCATCTCGAAGAGCGGCTTGTCAGGTTGCGCGAGATCGTACACGAGGACCTTGAAAGCCGTCCCGACGATCAGGCGCCGGCCATCCGGCATGGCGACGATGTCGCTGGGGCCACCGAAGGGCTGGATGACCAGCGTTCCGACCAGGGACGCCGCGTTGGCGGCCGTGATGGGCTGGATCGGCGCGGCGGTCGGCGGCACGGCCGTCGGCGTGCGGGTGGCCGCGACCTGCGTCGGAGTGAGTGTGGGCGACGGGAGCGCAGCGGGCGGCTGCGTGTCCGTGGCTGCGGGGGCCGGCGCGCTGGCACGGGTCGCCACCTCGCCCGTCGCGATCGCCTCGGGCGCAGTTTGTGGTGCGGTCGAACCCGCCGCGGGCAGGGCCGCGATCGGCATGGCGGTCGCGCTTGCCTGATCTGCGACGACCACGGTAGGCGTTGGCGTCGGCAGCCGCGATTTCTCGATCAAGTCGGGCAGGATCGTGATGGCGGCGACGATGACGCCGCCGATCGCGGTGATGAGCGCAGCGATCACCTCGGGCCGCAGGCCGGGCCTGGATTCGGGGGTAGGGGTTTGCGTCATGATGGACCTCCACGGAGAGGTGCGGTCTGGATGACGGCGGTGTGACAGCCGCTATTATAGCACAGTCAAATGGCCGGCGCCGCCGCTCGTCAGTTAATGTTGGCCGGCCGTGCCAACGCCGTCTGGCGCAGCATCCACGCACCAAAGACAATTGCCGCCCCGCGGCGCACCGTGCTATAATCGCGGCCGGAATCCTGTTGCACAAGAGGTCGAGTTCGCATTGCGAAACCAGGTTCGTTCCGCCCTGCTGATCTGCGCCGTGGTCGTGCTCGCGGGCACGTTGACGCTCGCGCTCGCGAGCGGTGCGGTTGCGCAGCCGGCGCCCCAGACGTCGCCGCTGGTCTCCACCCCCGTCCGGTCGCCGGTCGCACCCGTCGCGCCAGCCGCAACGCCGATCGTGCCGCCCCCGGCACCGCCCACGTTGGAGGCTCCGACCTCGGTCCCCTTGCCGGTGCAGATCGTCGCCACGCCGACGGTTGCAGGCTTCCTGCCCGCGCCCACCATCGTCAACCCGGACGACATCAAGGAGTTGCCCCTCGCTCAGCCCAACGTGTCGGACGGCGGCAGCGAGCCCGAGCGGGCCGCCACCCCGGCACCCCAGGAGGATCGCGGGCTGCGCGCGGCGGTGGCATTCCTGAACACCCTCTGGTATTTCTGCGGTGCAGCGCTGCTGATCGGGGGTGCGGTCGCGATCTTCCTGCTTTCGCGGCGCAACAAAGGGGCCTAGCGCCGCATGGCTGCGCGCGCGTCCCGGCTCGCGATCCTCGCCATCATCCTGCTCGCCTTCGCACTGCGCGCGGGAACGCTGCTGTCGCAGAGCCTGTGGCGCGACGAGGTGGACGCGCTGCTCTTCGCCACCCGACCGCTGCCGCAGTTGCTCGACATGTTCCGCCTGCCCGGCCAGAACGGCCCGCTCTACTTCCTGCTTCTGCGCCCCTGGCTGGCCGTGGCCGGCCACAGCGAGTTCAGCCTGCGGCTGCCCGCAGCCCTGGCCGGCACGCTGGCCGTGCCCATCACCTACCTCATCCTTCGCCGGCTGACGGCGCGCCCGTCTATCACGCTGCTGGCCGCCCTGCTGCTGGCCACTGCGCCCTATGCGACCTGGTATGGCGGCGAGGCCAAGATGTACGGGCTGCTGACCGCGCTCGTCCCCGCGTCGCTGCTGGCGGTCACCGCCATCGCACGGCCGCGCCGCGCCGGCCACGCGGCGCCGTGGGTCGCGCTGTACGTCCTGACCAGCCTCGCGCTCTACACGCACTTCGTCGCGGCGCTCATCATTCCCGTCCAGGTGATCTGGCTGCTGCTCCTGCCCTGGGAGCGGCCAACGCCGGCGCGGTTCTGGCGAAAATCGGCGGCGGTGGCCATCTACGGGGCCGCGCTGCTCCTGCCCTACGCGCCGTTCCTGCGGTGGATGCCGGCCGTGTGGCTGTCCACCTACGAGACCGGGCATCCGTTCGTCCCGCTTGGCGACATGGTGGAGATCCTCGCGGGCGGGTTCAGTCGAGGCGTGCTCGGCGCTCCGCCGCTGACGCTGGCGCCCTACATGGTCGCGTTGGCTGCGGGGCTGATCGCGTGGCCGCTGGTTTCGGGCGGGAGGAGGGACGAGGCCGCGCAGCCGAAAGCCAGCGGCCAGGGCGGCCCCTCGGGAGATGATGGGCCGGCGTCCTTCGACTCCGCTGCGCTCCGCTCAGGATGCCCCGACTCCGCTGCGCTCCGCTCAGGGTGCCCCGACTCCGCTGCGCTCCGCTCAGGATGCCCCGACTCCGCTGCGCTCCGCTCAGGATGCCCCGACTCCGCTGTGCTCCGCTCAGGAGGGCTCTCTGAAAGATGTTCGGCCCTGGTAGTGCTCCTGCTGGGCGTCTGGCTCGTCCTGCCGGTGCTCCTGCTCTACGGCGTGTCGCTGGGCATGCCGGTGTTCACCGACCGCTACCTGATCTGGACCCTGCCCGCCTATCTGGGCTTGCTGGCCTGTGGCATAATAGCGCTGAGCCGGGTCGCTCGGCCCCTGGGGCTGTTGGTCGCTGTGGCCATCGTGGCGCTGAACCTGTGGTCGTGCGCGTACACGCAGGTGCGGGAGCCCATCAAGGCGGACTTTCGCGGCGCGGCCCGACATGTCGTTGAGCAATTTCAGCCGGGAGACGCGCTGTTGTACCAGATTCCGTACAACCGGTACACCTTCACCTACTATGCCAGCGGGCGGCTCGATCCGGAGGATGGGGCCTGGGCCGGCGTGGACGGGCCCTACACGAACGGCGGCATGACCGAGGGCGGCGTCGACGCCTACCTGGCGAGCCGGCTGGGCACGGCGCGAACGATCTGGTTCATCGCGTCGGAGGTTCCCATGTGGGATGACCGGGGCCTGGCGCAGGGCTGGCTCGACGCGAATGCCCGCGCCGTCGACCGCGCGAGCTTCGCGCGCGTCGACGTGACGCGCTACGAACGATGATTTGCGAGGAGAAGATCGCTTGATCCTGGAATTCCAGGCGTCTCTGTTGCCGCTCGACGACGGTCAGACCTTCGGCGAACCGGACTGGATGCCTTCACCCGAAGAAGTAAGCCGTGAACGCGCGCGCCTGGAGCGCCGCGGGGTGCCGGTGCTGCTGCAGGGACGCGAAGCGCCCGCCGCAGCCATGGTGGCGCCGGGCGAGACGCCCTGGGCCTGGCTGATCGGCGCCGCGCTCTGGCTTCTCGTCTGGCCCGCGGTCATCAGTCTCCGCATCGGGCAGGGCCTGGGGTCGGGCTGGCTGCCTGTGTGGCTTCCCGCGCTCGTTGCGGGGCTGCACATGCTCGTGCTCGCGGCGCCCGTCTTCCTCGCCCAGCGCGATGCAGGCCGGTCCGCGCTGCGCCGGCGCTTTGGCCGTGTTCAGACGCTGGCCCAGATGCTCGCGTTGGAGCCCGCGGAGTTCGAGGTGTGGGTGGGCATGCTGTTCGAGCTGAACGGCTACCGCGTGCGCAACACGCCCGTCAGCGGCGATCACGGGATCGACCTGGAGGTCTCGCGGCCGCCTGTGGTCACCGGCCTGGTGCAGTGCAAGCGGTACCGCGGCACGGTGGGCGAACGCGTCGTGCGGGAGATGTACGGGGCGCTCATTCACGAACGCGCGGATCGCGCCTGGATCGCCACGACGGGCGCGATCTCCCGGCAGGCGCGCGAGTGGGGCGCGGGCAAGCCGATAGAACTGTGGGACGGCCAGAGACTGGTCGAATTGGCCCGCAGGGCCCGATAAATCATCATCGACAGCGAGGTCATTATGAAGCAAGTCGCCAAGGATCGCACGCTCATCTTCGCACACCGCGGCGCGAAGCGTGCCGCGCCGGAGAACACCCTGCCCGCGTTCGAGGCTGCGGTGCGCCTCAAGGCCGACGGGGTCGAGTTCGACGTGCAGTACAGCTCGGACGGCCAACTCGTCATCTTCCACGATTTCAGCCTCGAGAACACATCGAACGGCACGGGCCGCGTCTCGGCACACACCCTGGCCGAGCTGCGCGAGCTCGACGCGGGCCTGCATTTCGGCCCCGAGTTCGCGGGCACGCGCATTCCCACGCTCGACGAGGTGCTCGACCTGCTCAAGGACAAGCTGCTGGTCAACATCGAACTTAAGTCGGTGCGCGCCAGCGATGACGGGCTGGGCCAGGACGTGGCTAAGAAAGTGCTCGGTCACGGGATGGCCGACCAGGTCGTGATCAGCTCGTTCAACCCCTTCGCCCTGCGGCGATCCAGGCTGACCGGCCCCCAGATCGAGCACGCGCTGCTCCTGGCAGTGGACAGCCCCGGGTGGATGAAGTCGGGCCTGATGTTCCGTTGGAGCAAGGCCGGGGCGCTGCACCCGGAATCGGTCATGGTGACCGAGGAGTACGTGGCCCAGGCCCGGCGCCGCGGCCTGCCGGTGCGCGTGTGGACGGTCAACGAGCCCGAGGAGATGCGCCGGCTCGCCGATTTGGGCGTCGACGCGATCGTCACCGACGTGCCCGACCTGGCGCGACAGGTGTTGGGATACTGAGACAGTGACCTCGGAGGTCGTGCCAATCTTCGGTTGGCATAAGACGCAATGGAGCGGACAGACATGAATGAGCGATCGAGTTCCCTGCAGCCCTTCTTCACCCCGAACGGGGTGGCGGTGATCGGTGCGAGCCGCGACCCCTCGAAGCTGAGCTACGGCGTCATGCGCAACTTGCTGGACCCCGTGGGCGGCTATCCCGGGCCGATCTATCCCGTCAACCCGAAGGCCGACGAGATCTTCGGGCTGAAGTGCTACCCCGACATCGCGTCCGTGCCCGATCCGGTCGAGCTGGCCGTGCTGATCATTCCTGCGGGCGCAGTCGTGGCCGCGATCGAGGCGTGTGGGCAGCGCGGGGTCAAGGCCGCGGTCGTGATCTCCGGCGGGTTCCGCGAGGTGGGTGCGGAGGGCATTGCGCGTGAGAAGGCGATGGTGGAGACCGCGCAGCACTATGGCATGCGCGTCATGGGGCCCAACTGCATCGGCGTAATCGACACGCACACGCCCCTCAACACGACCTTCGTGCGCGGGATGCCGCCCCAGGGCGGCATCGGGTTCCTGTCGCAATCGGGCGCACTGTGCGGCGGGGTGATCGACTGGACGATCGGCCACGGCATCGGGTTCAGCCGCCTGCTGAGCGTGGGCAACGAGGCCGACGTTAACGAGACCGACGTCATCCCGTTCCTCGCGGCCGACGAGAGCACGAAGGTCATCGCGCTTTACATGGAAGACGTCAAGGGCGGGCCCGCGTTCGTCGATGCGCTGCGCGAGGCAGCTGCG
This sequence comes from Anaerolineae bacterium, assembly GCA_040766655.1. Taxonomy (GTDB): domain Bacteria; phylum Chloroflexota; class Anaerolineae; order CG2-30-64-16; family CG2-30-64-16; genus JALOOB01. Next base: position 78,298 of record JAXGQB010000012.1, on the reverse strand, counting down.
GTCAAGCCCGTGCTGGCGCTGAAGACCGGACGAACGAACAGCGGTCAGGCCGCTACTGCTTCGCATACGGGCGCGTTGGCCGGCGCGCACACCGCGTTCAGCGCGGCGGTTCGTGCCGCGGGCGCACAGGAGGTCGGCAGCGTCCAGGAGCTCTTCGACGTGGCACTGGCCCTGTCCTACCAGCCCCTGCCCGCGGGCAAACGCGTCGCGATCGTGACCAACAGCGGCGGCCCCGCGGCCGTGGCCGCGGACGTGCTCGAAGAGGCGGGGCTGGCTTTGGCACGGACGTCTGCAGAGACGCAAGCTGTGCTGCGTCCGCAGCTTGCGCCCGATGCGCAACTCGCAGGCCCGGTCGACCTCCTGGGCGGCGCGGACGAGCATACCTTCCGCATCGCGATGGATGCCGCGCTGGCCGACCCGGGCTGTGATGCGGTTCTTGCGGTGCTGGTGCCCCAGATTCTGGTGAAGCCCGTGGCCGTCGTGGAGGCGTTCGCCGCGGCCGCTGCCGCACAGGCGGAGCCGCGCAAGCCGGTCGTCGCATGCCTGTTCGGCGACATCAGCGTCAAGGAGGCGACCTCTGCCGCTCATCGGCTGCAACTGCCGGCCTACACCTTCCCGGAGGACGCGGTGCGGACGCTCGCTGCGATGTGGCGCCAGCAGCAGATCGTCGCGCGGGCTGCAAGGCGGCCTGTCGAGGGCGCGCCGGACGACATAGCGCGCATTGCGGCCGCGAAGGGCAGGCGGCAGACGCAGGATGCGCTGCTCCTGGCCCGGACCAGCGGCAAGACGGCCCTGGATGCGGCCGACTCCCGGCCGCTTCTCGAAGCGTACGGCGTTCGCACGCCTCAGGAGACACTGGCGACCTCGCCCGAGGATGCCGTGGCCTTCGCGGAGCATATCGGCTATCCGGTCGTGCTGAAGATCATCAGCCCGGACATCCTGCACAAGTCGGACATCGGCGGGGTCGTCGTGGGGGTGGAAGACGCACGGGGAGTGCGCGACTCGTTCGACACGATTCTGGCGCGCGCCAAGTCGGCCCATCCCGGCGCGCGCGTGCGCGGGGTCCAGGTGCAGGAGATGGTGCGGGGCGGCCACGAGGTCATCGTCGGGGTCAAGCGCGACCCGACGTTCGGCCCCCTGGTCATGTTCGGCCTGGGCGGCGTCTACGTTGAGGCGCTGGCAGACGTCAGCTTCCGGCTGGCGCCGCTGACGCGGGCGGATGCGGAGGAGTTGATCGACGACGTACGCTCCGCGAAGCTGCTGGCCGGCCTGCGCGGCGCGGCGCCCGCGGATCGGGCTGCACTGGTCGATGCCATCGTCCGCATCAGCCACCTGGCGGCCGGGCACGAGGAGATCGCTGAGCTGGACATCAACCCGCTGCTGGTGCTGCCGGAGGGGCAGGGCGCGGTCGCGGTGGACGCGCGGATCATCCTGTCGCCATGACGCACATTGCTGACCCTGCGCTGCTGCGCCGCGTGCCGTACTTCAGCGGACTGCCAGAGCCGTTGCTCGACAGCCTGGCGGCGGCCTGCATGGCGCGTCACGTAAGTCGGGGTCAGCTGATCTTTCTGGAAGGCGAGCCGTGCGCCGGGCTGCATATCGTCGCGTCCGGCGCGGTCAAGATCTACAAGTTATCGCCCAATGGTCGGGAGCAGATCCTCCATCGCGTGGCCGCGGGCGAGACGTTCAACGATGTCGCGGTGCTCGACGGCGGCCCGAACCCGGCGAGCGCGGCCGCCATCGTAGAGACCAACCTCTGGGTGATCACCCGGGATGCGCTGCAGCGCCTCGCACAGCAATACCCGCAGCTGGCCTGGGCGTTGATCGAGTCGATCGCTCGGCGCGCCCGCCATCTGGTCGCCATGGTGGAGGACCTGTCGCTGCGCTCGGTCAAGGCGCGGCTGGCGCGGCTACTGCTGGCCGAGGCGGAACAGGCCGCCAAGGTCGACACACTGGATCGGAGCCAGATGGTGACCCAGGCCGAGATCGCCGCGCGGCTCGGGACGGTGCGGGAGATGGTCGGCCGCGCGCTGCGCGAGCTGGCCGACGATGGCCTCATCGAGTTCGACCGGCACCGCATCGTGGTCGTGGACCGCGCGGCCCTCGCGGCCGTGGGCGATGGGATGTAGCCTGCGAGGGTTGGGACCACTGGGGTGGCGGCAGCTGGTTGTCCAGCGCGCCACCTGGAAGTCCATGCTATACTGCCCCCATGGATATCGAATTCAGCGGTGAGATCTGGTACTGGCGCGGGCCGTCCCCGTTCTACTTCGTAACAGTCCCTGAGCAGGAGAGCCGGATGCTGAAATCGGTCTCGGCTATGGTGACCTACGGGTGGGGGGTCATCCCGGTGCGCGTCCGGATCGGCGGAACGGCGTTTACGACCTCACTCTTCCCCAAAGACGGCCTCTACATCGTCCCACTCAAGGCGAGCGTCAGGCAGGCGGAAGGCCTCGACCAGGGCGACACGGTAACCATCCGGCTCGGCGTTGGCTGAGGATGGAACCGTGCCGCGCGCGCAGACGTTATCGGGATTAAGCAACGCAAAGGAGTTGGCGATGCAACGTTCTGCCCGCACCAACCTCGATGTCAGCGCCGGGCCAGGAGCCCGGTCAGGCGCCAACCTTGGCGCCAACCTCAGCGCCCGCATCAGCGGCGTGATCCTCACACTGGCCTGGGCGGCGTTCACCGCGTTCGCGGTGATCGTGCCGGAAGACCCGATGGCTCTGCACGGATGGGTCCTGCTCGCGCTTGGCCTGCTCGCCTGCGCCGGTCTGCTGATTGCCTGGCGCCGGCCGCGATTCGGCGGGATCATCGCGATCGCCGCCTGCAGCGCCTACATCGCGGTCAACTGGATAGCCAACGCCGGCGTGTCGACCTTTCTCGGCGCGTTCGGCGTGGTGATGGCTGCCCCGTTCATCCTCGCCGGCCTTGCCTTCGCCTTCAGCAGCCGCACCGAGGCGGACGCGTCGCACGGGTCACGTGCCTGGTCCGTCCTGCTGGTGGCAGTCGTCGCGGCCCTCGTGTTCGCAACCGTGGTCCTCTCGCTTGGCCTGGGCATCGGACGCGTGATAACACCGTGAACAGCGCTGCGGAACCTGCCGTACTTTTCATCCCGGGAGGGTATGGCGTGAGCATAGAAGGGAGTATCTTATCATGATCAGATCGGGAAAACGCGGCCTGCTCCTGGCCCTGCTTATTCTGGCCCTGCTGGCAGTGCTCATCGAAGCACGCTGGCACGTGCTGCAGCGTTTTATCGCAAGCGCCGTTTATGACAATATTCCCCTCACGGCCTCTTGTGCGGAACTGCCCACTCTGGAGGCGCTGCAGCGCCTCGTCGAGGAACACCGCGCCACGGTTCAAGCGGTTGAGAACATTCACCCCGGCTTGATCTTTGTCAGAGTCTCGGATGCCGGCGCGGCGTGTCCCGGCAAGGGTTACCTGTCCATTGAGTATCCGTCGCACCAGGACCGGGTGCGCATCGAGGAATTGCTCGGCCCCACGTTCTACGGCGTGCCGTACAGAGGCACAAACTTCTGATCTGCCGGCGCAACTAACAAGCAGGATTTTCACCGCTGTCGAGAACGCGTGATTAATCCGGCCCGCCGATTGTCATATCATTCAGAAGCACGTGCAGACGACCTGAAGCGATGGGGCCGGGGAGCCCAACACCATGTCCAACCAACCCTACGACGGGGCCGCCGTCGCAGCGCCGGCCGCCATCCCCAGCGACGCTGAGGAACTGGCCACGCACCTGTTCGAGCGGTACGCGAACGAGATCTTCGCCTATCTCCTGCGCATGATCGGCGACCGGGAGACGGCCCAGGACCTGGCGCAAGACACTTTCCTGGCCGTGTACCGAGCGCGCGACCAGATCGCGCATCTCGACAATCCGCGCGCCTGGCTCTACCGCATCGCGACGAACCTTGCACTCAATGCGCTCAAGCGCAGGCGCCGGTTCGCCTGGCTGCCGTGGCACTCGGAGGAGCGGCCGGCCAACGGCAACCTGGCGGAGGAAGTCGGCCGTCAGACGCTCATCGAGACGGCGCTCGCCGCGCTGCCACCGGACTATCGTGCGCCACTTCTGCTCTATGCACACCACGGTTTCAGGATTTCGGAAGTGGCCGAGGCGTTGAACGTCAGCGAAGGCGCAACCCGGATGCGGTTGCACCGGGCGCGCACCCTGTTCCGGCAGGTGTACCGGAAGGAAGACCAAGCATGAACCACGCCACGATCGAACTGCTGCTGGCGGACTATCGCGGCTTGCGCGGCGCAGAGCGCGAAGCGGTGGACGCGCACGTGGCGGCCTGCCCCGAATGCGCGGCCCGGCTGGCCGAATACCGGGCGATGGATGGGGATCTGCAGGGCCTGCGGGATCCTTATCCCTCCCCGGCCTTCCGGGCCGGCTACGATGCCGCGGTCCGCGACGAGAGGGCCGGGGTGCCGGCGCGACCGGCGCGCGGTCGACCGGGACCCTGGCTCTACGGCCTTGCCGCGGCGGCAGCCGTGCTGGTGTTGGTCGTTGCGGTGTGGAGCACGCTGCTTCCGGGCGATCCTGCCGCCGGCCTTCCCCGGGGCCAGGGCTCAATCCCGGCGGCGAAGAGCGCCGAGGTGGGCAGCCTGATCTGGCAGACGGACGGCGTGTATGGCTACCAGATGTTGCGTCCGGCAGATTGGAATGCGACTGACCAGAGCGGCGCGCGCCTGTTCTGGATGCCGGACTCTGCTCAGGGGACTGATTTCGTGGCGATATCGGTCGTTGATGCAGCCCTGGCAGAAGTGGCGCCAACTGGAAGCGGCTCACCCTCCATCATCCTGGATCTCTTCAGGAAAAATCCGACGTTCGAAGGCTGGATCGCGAGTATTGAGCAGGCCATGGCCAGCGCAGGCGGAACAGTGACCATCGTACGCAGCTTCCCCACGGGAACGGTGACCTTGGTACGCAGCTTCCCCACGGCGCGCATCTATCTGACGCTCGACGCCCCGGAAGGCCCTGCTCCGATGCTCATGCTTTCTTCTTACAAGGTGGACGATGGCAAGCCTCTCGTCATCGTCCTGCTTGCCACCGGGCCGTACGCCACGATGGACCGCCTGGAGGCTGCAGGGATCGTGGACGACTTCGCGACGATGGTCGAGAGCGCCCGTGCGATTCCGCTCGATCCCGGCAACGTCGCGCCGCCCTTGTGGCAAGCGGCGGCCGCCGCGGTGTCGCCCGTTCCTTTCGGATCGCCAGCGCCCACCGCGGAGCCGCAGGCGATGGCCACGGCCGGGGCGGCCACCGTCGTCAACGTGACAGCCGCCGGCGACCTCCTGCCGCCGGCCAACGGGCTGGCGCACACCTGGCGCGATTACGAGACCGCGCTCGTGCGGGCCATCCTGCCCGCCACGCTGGCGAACGGCGTGTGCGACTGGCGGGTCCTGGGCCACACCGAGCGGGAAGTCTACGTGTGGGCCTTGTGCGCGGCGAATCAACCCGAGACAGACATCGCGGCGGCCAGCCTGCCCGCGGTGCTCGCCCTGGCGGACGACGGCCACACCGTCACCGCGCGCATCCCGCGCGACGGAACGTACTACCCGGAGGACGTGCGGGCGCTGTTCCCGGCCGACGTGCAGGAGCAGATCTTTGGCCGGCTGCCCGAAGCGATGCTGTCCCGATTGGAGCAGCATGCGCGGCGCCGGCTGACCCTGCCCACGCTGCCGCCGCTGGGCGCGGCGGAAATCATCCCGCCCCGGCCGGACGTCAGCGCCGCGGGCGCGCACATCGACCTCTATTCGGGCCGCGCCGACAACCCGCGGTGGGACCTCAACGAGCTCGACCTGGCCCAGCTGGGGGCGCTGCTCGAAGGGCTGCCCGCGGTCGAGTGCCCGCCCATGCCGGGCCAGCTCGGCTATCGCGGGGTCGTCGTCGGACTCGGCATGGCTGACGAGAGCCGGATGACCGCGTTCGGCGGCACGCTCTGGTTCGGCCATCCCGGCGCCAATCCACAGGCGACCTGCCTGGCCGACCCGGATCGTGCGGTCGAGCGCTTCCTCCTGGGCAGCGCGCAGCCCTACCTCGACCCGCAGCTCTATCAGACCATCACCGCCGACCTTGCGCTGCCCCTGCCCACGCCGCTGGCGGCGCCGGCGCCCGCGCCCACGGTTGCGCCGGGCTTCGTGTCCGACGCGGACGAGGCTCTCGGCGTTCAGTTCACGCGGCCGGCAAGCTGGGAGCAGTGCCAGGTGACCGCGCTGAGCCGCCTCTACTGCGTGGCCGGCCCGCCCACCGAGAATCCCGTGGCGCCGCCTGCGTTCTACATTACGCTGCTGCCGCCGGGCTTCATGAACGAGGATGCGTCGGCGTACAACTGGTGGAGCCCGGACGAGCTAGCCGCGGCCTTCGCGGCCGCCGTGGGCGAGCAGTTCACCAGTCCCCGCGCGCCGACCGGGTACGAGCAATATCACAGGTACGCCCGGCTTGCCGATGTGACGGTGGACGGGCTCAGCGCGATCGTGGTGGAGAACGAGCGTCCCTGGGGGATAGCCGCAGGCACGAAGGACCGTCGCGTGTTGGTCAGGCTGGGTGCGGGTGCACTTGTCCTGGGGACCTACTACACGACCGATTCCGAGTTGCTCATCTTCGAGGAAGTCGTGGCCGCGTTCCGCATCGGCACGAGGCTGCGCGCAGGGCCAGCCCAACCTTGAGTGTTACCTTTTCGCTCCTCCCGCGATATCTATGACAGAAGATCGAACGAACCAGGGAGGAGCCGTGGCTGAGCTGGCTTTGACGGATACAACGCAACCCGCGCCCACTGACGACGCCTGGCTGGTGCAGGAGGCGCAGCGGCGCCCTGCGGCGTTCGCCCAGCTTTACCGGCGTTACGTGGGGCCGGTGCATCGCTACATCTACAGCCGCGTCGGCAACCGGGCGGATGCAGAGGACCTGACCGCCGAGGTGTTCACGGCCGCGCTGCGCGGGCTGCCCGCGTATCGCGAGCGCGGCGCATTTGCGGGCTGGCTCTTCAGCATCGCCCGCCGCACGGTAGCGGGCCATCATCGCCGCGCACATCCCACGGCGCAACTGGATGACCTGGCAGATCCTCCCGCGCATGATCCCGACCCTCTCGCCCAGATGCTGGCCGATGAAATGTCGGCCGACTTGGCGCGGCAGCTCGCCCGGCTGGACGAGGTGCAGCGTGAACTGCTGCGGTTGCGCTACGCCGCGGGCCTGACCTACCGCGCGATCGGCGAGATTCTCGGCAAACGTGAGGCGGCCGTCAAGATGGCAGTCCACCGCCTCCTGGCCCGGCTGCACGACGAATGGGAGGGAGACTATGCGCGCTGATGTGGAACTAAACCCCGCCGAGCAAGGGGTGGAGCGGGCACTGCTGCGCCATTACGCCACAGGCGACCCTGCGCCGGCATTCGTCGAGCGGTTGGAACGGCAGTTGAACGCGCAAGCCGTGGCCGCAACCGGCTCACAAACTCGCCACGAGCCAGCGCTGCGGTTCTGGCAGCGCTGGCGCGCGACGCCGCGCAGCCTGCGCTGGGCGACCGGGATGGCCGCGCTGCTGGTGGTCCTGGCGCTCGTCGTGGGCGCGCTCGGCCCCCAGCGCGTGTGGGCCCAAGTGCAACGCCTGCTCGGTTACGTGCCAGGCATCGGTTTCGTGAACTTGGCGGACGCGCGTGTGCTCGTGGCGCCGGTGCAGATCGAACGTGATGGCGTGACGCTGCGCGTCGAGCAGGCCATCGCCGACGCCGGCCGCACGAGCGTGGTGCTGAGCAGCCGGGGCCTGCCCGCCCAGGACAGCTCTGCCCGCAGCGCAGCGGACTTTGCCGCCCGATTGCGCCTGCCCGATGGCAGCAGCCTGAACGCCGGCGACTATGCGCTGCGCTGGGGCGCCGCCACGATCGCATTCCCTCCGCTGCCATCCAACGTCTACACCGCCACCCTGGAGCTGGACCGCCTGCCGCTGCTGCCGCCAGGCGCCGCGCCTGAGAACTGGGCCGTCGCGCTGGCGCTGCGTCCCGTCACCGGCCCGCTGGTCTCCCAGCTCTTTGCCGAGCCGTATCAGCCGGCCGGCGCCAGCGACACGCAGGCGGGCATCACCCTCAGCGTCTTGCAGGTCGCGCACAGCCCGCAGACGACCGCGCTTACGCTCCGCGGCGTTTGGACCGACCCGACCTGGCAGATCTGGAGCGTGAGCGGCGGTATGACGCTGCCGGTGCTGCGCGACGATGTAGGACATTTGTATCGGGAGGCGGCGCCTGCAGCCGGCGACTCCACGGTGGCGGTTGAGGTCATTCACGTCGAAGCAGGCGCCACGCCCGCCCCACCGCCGACCGTTCTGGAGCAGGAACTGGCCTTTTCGGCGGTGAGTGCGCTCGCAACGCACCTGACTTTGACGATTGACAGCCTCCGGGTCTCCATGCCGGTCGACGCGACCTTCGAGGTGGCCCTGCCGGTGGGTGTGCGAGCCGGCGACCGGTGGCCGCTGGACACCCGGCTCGATATCGCCGGCTTCCCGGTGCATGTCACCGGCGCCCGGCTGGTGGAGCAAGCGACCGGCCGCCTGGCGCTGGCGCTCGAGCTTACGGGCATCACCGGACAAGATGGGCGCACGTTGACAGCCATCAGCCCAGGGCCAGCGGACTCCGGGCTCTGGCTCGGCGCAGCGAGCAGCTACGACGACGCCGGCCAGAAGCTGCGCTTCAGCCTCGACCTGAATCCAGACATGCCGCTGACGGCCACAGCTATTCCGGTGCAGATCGAGAGCGTCGACGTGACCGTGCCTGGCCCGTGGCGGCTGAGCTGGGCTGTGCCGGGCCGCGGGGCCGCTCCGGCCGTGCCGATCACCCTGCGGCCGGCAGCCGCCACCGACACGCACCACGGCCTCACCTTGCGGGTCAGGAAAGCCATCCACACGGACCGCTTGATCCGGGTCGTGGCTGACCTGCGCGATCCCCCTGCGGACGTGCAGCTCTATCAGCTCATCCGGCGCGATCCGGGTTCGGCGCAACAGATGCTGACCGTGACGGACGAACAGGGTACGCGTTACGCTGGCGACGTGGCTGATGTCGCCTGGCGGCCGGCCGGTGAAACGGACGCACCCGATGTTGGGCCGGAGCCGGGCGTCCAGGCGCTGACGCTGCCGCCGTTGGCGCCGCTGGCCCGCCGTGTCACCGTGACCTTTCCGGGCATCGCGGTGCTGCGCCCCGGCCGCGCCAGCTTCAACCTCACGGTGCCGTCGGACATCCAACTCCAGGCCCAGGCCGGGCGGCCGTCGCAGAGCGCCCCCTGGCCGGTGGACATTTCATTCAAGATCGGCGGCTACACCTCGCATTTCGCCGAGGCGCAGCTCGTAGCCGTCAATGAGGGCGTTTATCTGATGCTTGTCCCGCAGCCTGCGGCCGGCAGCGGACGGCCGGGCCTCTTCGGGTTCTGCGGCCTCCGCATTACCGGACCCAGCGGCGCGGGCGCGCCGACCCTGGACGCGCTGGGGCAGGGGCCATGCACGCTGGCGCCAGGGTTCGCCGTCATGGATCCGGCCACGGGCGAGATCGTGCCGGGCATGTACCAAGTCGAAGTCAACGGCTACACGGAGTACGTTCACGGCCCCTGGCGGCTGAGCTGGGACCTGACCGGGCAACCGTGATCGGCACGCGCCGGCTGAGGAACCGGCGGCCGATGCCAGACGTCTGGCGTGTGAAGGAAGAGCTTACATCGTGCGCAGCCTACGCATCGTTCTCGTGATCTGCTTCCTGCTCTTCGCCACCCCCTGGCCGTGCTCTTGCGCGGCGCAGCGCCGGGGCCGGCCGCCCAGGTCGTCCAGGGCGTGCGCCTCGGCGCCTGGGAGGACGCCGAAGGCACGGTCTACTTCTCGGGCCAGCGCTTGCGCTGTGAGCCGGCGGCGGACTCCGACTACGCGGAGGGCTGCCGTGCCGAGATCGCGGGCCAGGCATTGACGCTGGCCGCGCGGCCGTGGCGCATGGGCGACAGCCTGACCACCCGGGGTGTCTGCGTCGCCACCTACGGCGGCCGCGCGTGGCCCTGCACCCTGCAATCGCACCACACTTACCCCGGCGCCACGGTGGCGCACCTGGCCGATCCACTGGGCCTCGACGCGGGGCAGATGAGCGCCTTGCGCCGCCGCTTCCCGATCGAGAACCTACCGGAGACGACTATCGTGCAGGTTGCGCTGATCCTGTGGCCGCTGACCGCGCTTGCCCTGGTGTTGGCCCTGGCGGCGGTTTGGCCGTATGGCCGCGTGCGCCGGGCCTACACCGGGCTGGTCTTTGCCGCGTGGAGCATGATCGCGCTGCTCGGCACGGCGTGGGGGCTGGCATTCCTCACCCGCGGCTTCTGGGATTGAGGGGTAAACAAGAGAGGAACTCAACAAGATGCGGAAACTGATCCTCTTGCTGGCGACGGTCTACTTCCTGGGCCTGTTTACGGTGGGAGCCTGGGTGCATCAGGCGTCCTTTCCGAGCTGGCAGCACCGCACGATCACCGGCGTTAACATCAGCGATTTTGCGGGTGAGGCCGAGGCGGTGCGTATTTCGGCGCGGCGCTTGCAGTGCGATGATCCGGTCGGAGGCGACATCTACGCGCCGGCAACCTGCATCGGCTCTTTGGCTGGACAGGTGTTGCAGATCCGGGCGACTCGCAATCCACCGGAGCACCCCAATAAACTTGATGGCGTTTGCCAGGCAAACTACAACGGTCAGCCGTGGCCGTGCGATGTGGTGTGGGGCTATGACCTTCCCAGCATCCATCTGCCCGAGCCGTTGGGGCTGGACGCCGATCAGTTGGCCGCGCTACGACGCCTCTACTTGGTCGAGAATCTGCCGGAGGTCACCATCGTGCGGGGGATGACCGCGGCCGTGTCGCTCACGCCGCTGGTTGTTGCCCTGGCGAGTGCAGCCTGGCTGTGGCGCAGGCGCTGGCATTGGGTCTATCGGGTGGTGACGCCGGTGGTGTTGGCCGCACTCAGCTTCGTCGGCACGGTGATCGCCACCGCGCTGATCACGCGCGGGCTGTGGGACTGAAGGCCAAATAGGAGGTTATGATGCAATGGCTTGCGCGCACCTGCAGCGTGATTCTTACGCTGGTCTGGTTGACGATGACATACTTTGCAGTCATCGCGCCAGAAGATCCGCTGGCGCCCCACGGTTGGAGTCTGCTGGCGCTTGCGCTGCTGGGATGTGCAGCCCTGCTGGTTGCGTGGCGCTGGCCGCGCCTGGGCGGAGGAATCGCGGTCGCAGCGGGCATCGTCTTCGCGCTGGTCAATTGGCGTGCCAGCCTAGGCTCCGGACCGCTGGCAGCGCTGGGTCTGGTGAGCGCCGGCCCCTTCGTTCTCCTGGGCCTCCTATTTGTGGGCGCCGATCGCATACGAGCAGGCACAATCAGGGTGTCGAGGCCGATCGCTGTGAGCCTGTCGGTGCTGATCGTGATCCTGGTGCTCGTCATGCTGTCCCTTTTACTCGTCCTTGGTTTCGGCAACGTCATGACACCGTGAACGCGTCGGCGGCGAAGATAGGCGAGTAACGAGGCTCACGGTCGGCTGAACTCACCACAAAACTCTCAGGAGTGATCGTATGAAACGCACGTCCACCATTCTCACTAGCGCCGCCTTCTTGCTCGCCCTGCCGTTCTGGGCCATCTTGCTGTTGGTCTATCCGCTGCGGACGCTGTATGCGCTCGGCATCCGGGCGTCGCTGCTGGAGTGGCTGCTGGGCGCGCCGCACTTCTTTGCCACGCGGCTGTTAGCCGATCTGCCGCGCGATGTTAGCATCTCGGCGGCGGTCCTGGTTGCGGCGATCGCGGCCGCTGGCGCGCTGATCGCTAGCGATCGTTTCCCGGTGTGGCACCGGCCTGCGTTCTACCTGTGCCTGGCCGGCAGATTCCAGATGCATTTCGTTGCAGACCCATGAGAGGCGCTCAACATTCCAGGCCCAAACTCCTTAACTGCCACGTGTCCTGCAGCTGGCGGCTGCACATCACCGAGCGGACGGTGGAGTTCCACGTGAGTTAGTCATTCTCGATAATCTCAGGAGATTGCGATATGTCCTATCTACCAACCATCCAACACCTTGCCGAAAACCCCGAAGCACTGGAACAGACCTATCAGCAGGCCGTGAAGTCCGGCGAGCAGGCGGCCTTCGCCGAGGCGGTGGAGGCCGCGCGCGCCGATGCCCCCGCCAACCTGCTGCTGGCGGCCTGGCACTACCGGCTGATCGGTGCGGCCGCGGCCGTGAAGAAGCGAGTCATCGCCTGGGGCTGGGCGCTGCCGCTGGGCCTGCTCAACGGGCTGCTGCTTTGGCTGCTGTCCGACGATCAGCGCTTCACCATCCGGTTCACCAACCCGCTGAACGGCCAGGTGTACAGCCTCTTCCCGGCCGTTCTGCTGTTGGCCGCGCCGGTCAGCGCGGTGCTCATCGCCCTCTTCCTGGCCCTGGCGGGCAAGCGGCGGCCGGGCCGCGCAGTGGCCGTCGGGTTGGGGCTGGCCGCGGGCGCGGCCTACGTGCTGCTGCTCTTCCCCCGCATGTGGCCGCGGCTGTTCCAGGAGCAATACCTGGGCCTGATGGCGCTGCACTTGGGCCTGCTGGCCTGGGCCGGGGTCGGCGCGGTCGCGCTGGCGCGGGGTGATGACCGGGAAGGGCGCTTTGCGTTCCTGGTCAAGTCGCTGGAGGCGTTCGTGGTCGGTGGGCTGCTGGCGATCGCCGGCGGGCTGTTCACCGCGATCACCTTCGGGCTGTTTAACGCGCTGGGCATCCAGCCGCCGGATTGGGCTGTACGGCTTTTTGCCGCGGGCGGCGGCGGGCTGATCGCGGTCGTGGCGGTCGCGCTGGTCTACGATCCCGCCGCAGCAGCGCGGGAGCAGTCCTTTGACGAGGGGCTGAGCCGGTTGGTGGCGCTGCTGCTGCGCCTGCTGCTGCCGCTGGCGGTGGCCGTGCTGGTCGTCTACCTGGGCTTCATCCCCTTCAACTGGCGGGAGCCGTTCGAGAACCGCGACGTGCTGATGGTCTTCAGCGGGCTGCTCTTCGCGGTCGTGGCCCTGCTGATCGGCGCCACGCCGGTGCATGGGGCCGAGCTGAGCGAGCGGGCGCAGACCTGGCTGCGCCGCGGGGTGATCGCCCTGGCCGGGCTCACCCTCCTGGTCGGCCTGTATGCGCTGGCCGCGATCCTCTACCGCACCGCCAACGGCCGGCTGACGCCCAACCGGCTGCTCTTCATCGGCTGGAACGTGGTCAACATCATCCTGCTGGCGGTCGTGCTGATCGGGCAGGCGCGAGCGGGGCGGACGCGCTGGCTGGAGGCCATGCGGCAGGCCTTCGCCGTCGGCATCGCCCTCTACCTGGCCTGGGCCGCCATCGGCCTGCTGGCGCCGCCCTGGCTCTTCCGCGGCGCGCCGGCCGATGTCGCCGGCCTGCCGGAGAGCGTGCAGTATGTCCTCTACGAGCGGGCGGATCCTATCCTGCTGAAATGCGACCGCAGCCCGCACATCTACCTGTTGGAGGGCGGCCAGAAGCGCTGGATTCGAGACATCCCGACCCTCACGGCCGCGGGCTACCGTTGGAGTGATGTGGTCACGTGGGTTTCCTGTGAGGACTTGCGGTCGGTGCCCGACGGCATCCCCATCCCCCCGGACGCCGGCCCGCCGCCGATGCCGTAACCCGAGAATGGGACGCGGATCAGCGCGGATAAACGCGGCTGACGACGATAAAAAGTGCTCCGCGTTCATCCGCGCTCGTCCGCGTCCTACTTTTTGAGGTTAGACATTGGTTTGAGCCGGCATCTGCGGCCGCCGCGACCGGCGCCGGCGCGCTGATCGCGCGCGACCGTTCCCGGGTGTGGCGCCGGCCTGCGTTCTACCTGTGCCTGTCCGGGGTAGCCGGGGTGCTGGCGCTGCCGTTCGTGTACGGGACGTATCAGCCGGCAGTGAAGGCTGCCCCCGGCGCCGAGCTGCGGCAGGTCGAGCAGCGGGGCTGGCCGGCCGGGACCGTGAAGGGGCTGCAAGCCGGGGCGGAGATCAGACCGCTGGTCTACGAGCCGCTTGGGTGGGCCAACGAACGAATATTAGTGTACCGCACCTGGCGGGGCGCAGGCTACGACCGGACGGGTGCATGGCAAGACGGCGCCCCGGGACCGGTGCTGGCCTACGACGTGGCCGGGGGTGCTAGCCGACCGTCTGAGATACTCCTCCAGCAGGACCTCGCCCGGGTGCACGGGCGGCATCTTGGCCGTATCGCTCATTGTCGTCCCCCTGGTGATAGTCCATGATCTCTACATCATTATTTCCGAAATGAATTGGGCGTCAAGCACCAAGCGCGTTGCGTATGGCGGATCGCGCCTCGGCCAAGTCCGGTCCCATGGGGAGGATCGAGCGTTGGGGATGGGCGGATAGTGAGGCATACTACAAGTACCCGGACGCCGAAGAGTTCTGTGTGACGATCAACTGGAGCTTCCAGGGCTGTGTGTCCGTACGTCCGCTCAGCGGGCAGTAGCAGTGGGCGGCAGGCGAGCCCTGCGCGACGGAACCCGAACGGAAGGGGTATTCACTGTGGCAACGATCTATTGGCACACACGAAGTTTCGAGGACAGTGGCGCCTGCGTCCGGCATGAGGAGCAGAGAATGCGCGTACCTCTGGCCGCCACGCGTTGTGCGGTCGCCTTACACCTCATCTCGATGCTCGCAGCTGGTCTGACGCTCGCGGCTTGCGCCTTGCCAACACCTGCCACAGGACTGGCTGCACCTACCGTCGAAAAGATGGTACCGGCAGGAGTCGATGTTGCGGCCGCGAGTCCGCTTGCCAGTTCCACCTGGGTCCTTGCTTCTCTCAACGGTCAGCCGCCTCTTCCCGGCAGCCATCTCACCCTCACCTTTGACCAGTCTGAGTTCTCGGGCTTCGGTGGCTGCAACCGTTTCGGCGGCGAATACAGCATCGATGGTGATCGCCTGCAGCCGGGCACCATGGAACAAACCCTCGAGGGCTGCGTTGAACTGGGAGTCCTGGACCAGGAGAGAGCGTACGTTGAGGCGCTGCATGCAGGCGGCCAGTATCGGCTATACGGCGACCGGCTTGAGATTCTTGATCAAGCCGGCCAGGTGAGACTGTCCTTCACCCGCACGGCGGAGGGGCCGCCCCAGGACGTCGCTGCACTGCTCGGCAACCATTGGCAGCTAGTCAGCGTGAACGAAGTGCCGCCCATCGAGGGCTCGATCATCACGTTGGCATTCGAGGCCACGGGCAAGAAGGATGACGGAACGACCGTTGGTCGTGCATTCGGCTCGGCCGGCTGCCGGCCATATGAGGCTGACTTCGAAGCGGATGGGCGGCGCGTCTGGTTTCCGATGCTGAAGATGCTGAGCGAGGTCTGCGCCTCGGACCAACTCCTTCACCAGGAGGGCGAATACACCACTATGCTCGGCTGGCTCGGCCGCTACCGCATTGACGGTGACCAGCTTGAGCTCCAGACCCAGCGCGGCGAGGTTCTCCGCTTCACCAAGATACCGTCCGGCGCGACTCAGCTGACACCATCCACGCCGCTGGCGACGCCGCCCGCGCCGGCAGGATGACTCGCAGCGGTGCTGGCTCAGGCCCATCGGCTTGAGATACTCCTCCAGCGGCTGCGCTTGCGGGCTCCCGGCCACGTGCTTCCGTGCGTCGTTCTTATTGACAGGTGTCGCAGGTCGGCTAATATGCAGCCAGAATGCAGATCAGCCTAACCTGCCTTGGGTAGGTGGTAGTCGCACTGCTCATCCATGGGTTCTGGGGTTGAGCGGGTGGCAAAGATGAAGGGACCGTTCGCCAGCCTGCCGCAGCTCGAGCGCTCAACTGCAGTATAATGAAGTCGGCAATGCATTGCGTCGAAGACAGCTTGCGAGGTGTGAAGTGACGGTTATCTCGCCGCCGCGACATATCGTGTGGAGCACGAACCAGGTCGATCTGGCGGATCAGTTCCAGCGTAAATGGTATATCCGCCAGGTGATCGAGCACGGCCGCTCCGCCGACATCGCGCGCCTTGATCTCGATGAAGTCGCCAGCCTGCTGGACGAATTGCACCTGTCGCCGCACCTATATCGCCTGTGGGCCGGCTTCCTGGAGGAACGCCGTGCTACAGGGTAAGGGGCTGCTGTCCCCCATTCAGCGCGCCTTTCTCGCCGAATTCGTGCGACTCCCTGACCACGAGCAGTTCTACCTGGCTGGCCGTCTCAGACGCCGGCATCGAGGAGTGGATGTCGGCGCGTCGGGGCTTCTCCTGTCCATTTTCGCTCGATATCGAGGCCTCCGAGAGTTCTTTGGTCTGTGGATCCGGCAACAAGGCTCCCACCGAGGATAGCTGCGGATTCAACTACCTCTGCTGGTCAGGCGGCTCGTATCTCCTCCGCCTCGAAACGATCGAACTGGAACAGAAGTCTGAGGGGTGCCGCGTGACCTTCTGGAGCCCGCCGTGCGAAGCGTTCGGGGATGAGGTGGTCGAGAAGTGTCGGTGAACGCAGGGTGTGGTATGCGGAGGCGAGAGGACTCAGATCCATCGGCATCGGAGCCGGAGGAGCGATGAGGCGCGTCGTCGGCAGGACATATCGCTCGAAGCGAAACAGCATCTTGGGTTCCTGGCGCATGTCAGGGCTGGAGTTGGACGGCTGCGTCTTCGACAACTGCCACGTGTCTTGCAGCTGGCGGCTGCATTGGCGATGCTGAGGAGAGAAGGGCTGGCGGCGTGAATGCAACCGAATGAGCAGCGAGCAGTATGCCTCAACAAATCGATCACCGAAGACGTAGTCTCCTGGTTTCGCCTGGGGCGCGGCCACGAGTTCGAATTCTACGCGACCGATGACGAGGTTCAGGAGTGGCTGCTGACGATCTTGCCTGCGGAGTTCGCACCCTATCGGCCGGCGGGGGCGGATTCGATTCAGGCGGGCAGGATCTATGTCGAGCATCCCTTCCGTAGTATAATCGAGCAAGGAGTCGGGGCAGAGCGTGTGACTTGGCCAGTAAGGATTGTTGGATGCTAGCCACCCACAGCGTGTCGGAGGAAGAGGTGCTGGTTGCTGAGCTTGAACTGCTTGGCATCCGCTACTTGTCGCGCCAGACCCCGCACCAGGCTGTGAAGGTGCGCTTGCCCGCGCAACTGATCGCCGACCTTGTACGGCAGCCGAGCGCACGCGTGCGCGAGGCGCTCATCTCGCTATTCTTGACTCGCCCCGAATATGCCGGCGCCGTACTTGCGGCACTCGCGCGCCTCAGCGAAGATCAGGCACTCACGCTCCGCCTGTTCTATTCTGCCGCAGTGCTGCTCCAACTCGAGCACCGCGATGCGCTAGGCGCGGCGACAGGGGGCGGCTTACGTCCGCTCCCCGACTTGTTCTCTGCGGAGCTCGGGCTACCGGGAGGCGACGCGCCCATACATGCAAGAATAGCGGCCCTGGCGCAAACCCATCGCGATCGGACGGGGATCACGGCTAACTGGACGGGCACCTACGAAAGCGCGGCGTGCAAGCTGCTTCGGAGATGGGAGATGGAACGCCGGTGGAGCCAAAGCAAGTAACCCGAGAAAACCTGTTCGCTTTTCTAGAGCGCATCGGCGAGCGCTGGACCTCTTCGGCCTCGTTTTACCTGCTCGGCGGTGGCGCGCTGGGCCTTCTCGGCAATCTCAGGGAAACCCGCGATCTGGACTACACAGTTGACCTGCCCGGCGATCTGCTGAACGATTTTCGCCGGGCTGCAGTGGAGGTCGCCTCAGACATGCACCTGGATCTCGAAGAGGTGCCGATAGGGGAGTTCCTCCCACTACCCCCGGGTGCATACGAACGCAAACGGTTCGTGGGTCGCTTCGGTCAAGTAGAGGTATTTGTTTTCGACCCGTATTCGATCGCCCTGAGCAAGATTGCGCGTGGTTTCGAATCCGACCTCGACGATGTCATGTTCATGCTGCAGGCGCGCCTGGTTCAGTTTTCTGAACTGCAGCGCTACTTCCAGATCATTCTGCCGCAGGCTGCAAAGTTCGATATCGACCCGCGTGAGTTCCGTCAGTACTTTGAGGAGATCGGCCGCCGGCTGTTGGCTAGCTAGCAGCCGCACCTTCTTCATGGCTCGCCCCGGGTGGCTGGCATCGCCGCAGTCGGGCAGGCGTTCGCCAGCCATCCGGGGCCGGTCAGCCACCCATTCGACTTAGATAGCAACATCAACCGCCTGTCCACGGGGACAGGCTGCATCACTGCGCGCCGGCAGGTGCAGGGGAAGGTGAGCATCGAAGGGCTGCTGCTGCGGTCAGAGGGGAGCAACGCTCAATGTCCGATCGATTAGCGGTATCGAGCCCGTCGCGCTGGTGGCAGAGGCTTACGGTACTCAGCCTGGTGTTGGGCCTCACCCTGTGGCTCCTCAGTATCACCGACTACTCACTCGTCGGTACCCTGCCTGATCTGATCTTCCCGCCGGCGGTAGCGCTATTCGCGGCGATCTCCCTGGTCATCAGTTGGCGGAGGACTCGGCGGCGAGGGAGACTCCTTGTCGCGCTGGCCCACTTGCCCGCGATCTCCGGGGGCCTGCTGTTCCTGCTGACCGGCATCATGCTGTTCGTGCCGCCCTTCACCCTGGGCGGTTTGTTCTTGGCAGGCGAGATCGCTGGGGAGACGCGCATCCAACAAAGCGCCTCGCCCAACAATCACCTCGTGGCCAGCGTCTACTTTCGCGGCGTCGGGGCGTATGGAGGCGGAAATGGGCGCATCCATGTGGGGGTGCAGCATCGCGCGCTGCCGTTGGTCGAACGAGATGTATTCAGTCTCAGCGAAAGCGTGGCAACGGAGAAGTCGTCGGACACCGTGACGTGGGTCGATGATGATACGATCCATGTCGCGGAGGTCGACCAGGACGTGGACGTCACCGGCGTGCGCTGGCAGTTGCCGGATTCCGTTGTCCTGCTTTACTATCTTACTCAGATGATCGTCACCGCGGCGAGGGCATGATCTCGGGAGCGTCGTTGTGGAGTTCAGAAGGCGCGGCCCTATGATGAAGCGGTGGCTCTGCTACTCAAGCTGCGCGACCTGGCCGTGTTCCAGGGTCGCCTGGCGGAATTCGAAACGAGGTTCGCAGCCCTGCAGGCGCGGTATGCCAACCGGCCTGCCTTCCAGGAGCGGTTACACAAGGTCAAGTTGGTTTGAGCCGACCATGCCCGATCTTCTGTGCCTTGACATGTTGGTCTTGTTGCATTGTCATTCACGTCATAAATGTGCGTGCGCGGTCACGCGCCCAGAAAGACATGGCGGTTTTCCTGGTATTGGTCCCCGGCTCGCTCTACTCACAGACGCGCGCTCCAGGATAACGCCAGTCTTCACATCAGGATAGCGACAACAATGTATCTGTTCATCCTGCGCTGCCCCGTTCTGCGGCTCGCGCTTGCCTTCATGCTCGTTGCCACGTCTGTCGCATCGGCCGACGCAGCCGTCGCGCCTGCGCCCGTGCCGGCAGCCTTCACTTGCGGCAGCGTCAGCGAGATCCCCACGGTCGAATGCCAGGCGTTGGTCGACTTCTTCACCGACACCTTAGGCGGGATATGGACTCGGAATGATGGGTGGCTCCAGACCGACACGCCGTGTGGGTGGTACGGCGTTACCTGTGCGGCCGGCCACGTCTCGGCGATCAGCCTCCGCGAGAATGGCGTGAACAACGGCGGCGTGAGCGCGCTCGGCGGCCTACTCTACCTGACCAGGCTCGATCTGTCGTTGAACGGAATTAGCCGCGACGACATCTGGCACATGCTGCCGGTTTCTCTCCAGGAGCTTTACCTGGCGGGCACGAACGTCTACGGCAGCATTCCGACCGAAGTTGCCCGGTTCGCGAATCTGCGCGTGCTGATCCTAGCCGGCTCTCGCCTGAGCGGCAAGATACCGCCAGCACTGGGGCAACTGGGCAACCTGAAGGAACTCGACCTGGCCTTTAATTATCTCTCGGGCCCGATCCCGTCCGAACTGGGGAACCTGACCCACCTACAGGCGCTTTGTTTGAACGATAATCGACTCGACGGCCCGATCCCTCTTACCCTCGCCAATCTGACGGCCTTGGAGCACCTGATGCTCCAAGACAACAGGCTCACCGGTCCGATCCCGCCTGGATTCGGCGGGTTGATACGGCTGCAGCGACTGTGGCTGCGCGAGAACCAACTGAGCGGGACGGTCCCCTATGAGCTGGCCAACCTGAAAGCTCTCCAACAGCTTCTCCTCGGCGACAACCCGCTGACCGGCCCCCTCCCACGCAACCTGATTGGCTTGCCGCTGAACTACCTCGACTTCGGTGACACGGGCGTGTGCGAGCCGGACGATCCGGCATTTGACGCGTGGGTAGCAGGCATTCCCCAGGTCATGCGAACGGGCAAAAAGTGCAATTTCGGCCACCGCCAATACCTGCCGCTGCTGGGGTTCTTGGGCTAGCCAGAGGCGCGTTGGGGACGGAAAGCGACGGGCTCAGCGTGCTGGAGGTCGCCGATGCCATCGGCGATGAGTGCTTTATTCGCCGCAACCTTACGCCGTCTGTTCGAGCGCCCGCGCGAGCAGATCGCTGACGGCCAGAGTTTTGGCCCAGGTGCGCAGGTACACGTGGTCGAGCCGGTCCGCCTGTACGTGTAGGACACTCACTACGTCGCGCCATTGACGGTCCGACACCTCGCCGCCCAGCCTGTACCACGCCAGCTTGGCCAGCACCGTATCCTCAGGACTGGAGAGGTATGCCGAGCGGGGTGGGTCGACGGAGATCTGGATCGCCTGGCGGCGTTCAAACTGCGCCTGATCAAACGGTCTCCCCTTGCTAACGAAGACATCCACCTTGAACATGGTCTGCAGGTGGATCAGGTTGAAACTTTCGCGCGTGCGCACGGCGGACCGTACGGTATCGACGTCGAGGTAGAAGGCAGGGCGCAGGGCTGCGATGAATGGCTCGACATGCTCCAGTCGCAGATCGGCAACCAGGTCCGCGTCGAGCGTCGCTCGGGCCGCACCTTGCGCTGAGCTGGCGAATGAGCCACCCAGGAAATACCGTACACCCAGCGATTCGAGCACCTCGATGACGGCAAACGTCACGGCCAACGGTTCCGCCAGCGTCATGGCGCGCCTCCGGGGATACGAACGCCGTACACTTTCTCTGCCGCCTCGTGACCCAGCAGAATGTCCGCAGTCAGGTGGCGCACCTCGTCCTCGCCAGCATCGGGATGCCGCTGGCGCACACCGCTGGAAACCAGCTGCCGCACGGCCTCGATCATGCCACACATAATCTCGATGCGCCGCCATTCGGGCGCGTCGCGCAGCAGTTCGACCAGGATGCGTTCGCTCTGCGGATCGGTGTCCGCGTGCAAATCGTTCATCATATAGACAGTTTACCGCCAAGCGGTGCATGAGACAAGGCCGCGTCATGCGGGAGTTGTTTTTGACCGTGCGTGCCGGGCTGAACCCGGATGATCAGCCCGGCACGCACGGTGGTTATGGCATCGACTCTGCCATCCCCATCAGCTCGGCGGCGGTGATATGCTCCGCCATGCCGCCCAGCCGGTAACCCTGCCCGCCTTCGGTCCAGTGCAGGCCGATCAAGGTGCCCGGCCCCCAGGCCCTGGCATTCGCATCCCAGGCGCCGCGGACGAATGCCGCAGGCCTGCCGCGCAGTAACACCTCTTCGACGCTGTCGGGACCCACCGCGATGCCACCCTCCCGGTTGAGCGTCTCGGCGGACGAGAAGACATCCAGGAAGAGCCTGTTTTGGTCGCCACGCCACGTCACCGTGGCCAGGATGCTGCCGTCGGGCAGGTGCGTGATGGTGACCGTGTCTTCGAGATGATAGTCGTCGGGGGCCCACGCGGGCAGCCTGAGGGCAAACGGCAGTTCCGCCCTTGCCTGGGCTAAGCTCAGCGGCTCGCTCTCGAGGGTCTCGATCGGCCCTTCGCGTCCCGGGTACTCATCTGTCACGTCGAACGGCAGGCCGCCGATGGTCCGGATCACGCGTTGTGTCACCGCTCGCACGGCCGGCGAGAACGTCAAAGCCATGGCGAAGGGGATGAGGACGGCCAGGATGCCGATCGCAACCATCCCCGCAGGTGATAGGCGGTGCGCGTCCGCCCCCTGGCGCTCGAGGGCGGTGTAGAGCGTATCGCCGAATTCGCGCCGCGGGGCCTCCTGCAATTGGGTCAGAAAGTCATCGTTCATTACCAGACCTCCCGGAGTCTCTGAACGACCCGATGAAGGATCGTGCCGACGTTTGATTCGCTGAGCCCGGTCAACTGCGCAATTGCCCGGTTGGTCAGCCCGGCGCCGTATTTCAGGGCGATAAGTTCGGCATCGCGAGGCGGCAGGGCGCCCAGCAGTGCGGTAAGCCGGCGGAGGTCGTCCCGCTGCTGCGCCGCCTCGGTCGGGTCCGGACCGCCATCGGCCACGGTGGCCAACGCATCGAGGTCGAGCGCGGCCTGCTGATGTTTGCGCAGGTGGTCCGTGGCCACGTTGCGCGCAATGCTGTAGCCAGGTCGAGTACTTTGCCAGGTCATGGCGATACCGCCGGCGATAGCGCCATGCCTTCTCGAAGGTGAGCGCGGTCAGGTCTTCGGCCAGGTCGCGGTCGCCGAGGCGGTAGCGGAAGAAGTTGTAGATGTGGGGCATCTCTGCGCGATAGACCGCTTCCCAGTCGACCGGCTCGGCTGCCTCGCCCCTCGCCCACGGCATCATCGCGATCTTCTCCCGGCTCATTGCGTCACCTCACGCGCGTCCCTTCTACTGTATTATACGGGCAGGCACGGGAAGTATCACACGGGAATCGCCGGCAAGTCGGCTGGCCGGCGATGGCTTCGCTTTGTTACCTCTGCCGCCGCTCCTTCGTCATACTTGTCAGAACGATGCGCATCGTGCCCGATGTGACTTGAGCAGGGAGTGCAGCCCCGACTGCACCCCGCAGCGAAAGGCCCGGTGATGATCACCCAGACCCTGGAAGGCGACGACGCGACCCTGTTGGTGGCGCAGCTCTTCGACCACTACAGCGATGCGATCTTCGCCTACCTGTATCGACTGCTCGACAGCCGCGAGACAGCGGAGGAACTGGTCCAGGAAACCTTCCTGCGCGCGTTCAACGCGCGGCAGAAGCTCGCCCAGGCCGCCAACCCGCGCGCCTGGCTGTACCGCGTGGCGACCAACGTCGCGTTCGACGCGCTCCGCCGCGGCCGACGCTTTGCCTGGCTGCCGTGGAGCCTGGCCGACGAACTGCACGTTCCGCAGGGGGACCTGATGGAGGCCGTGCGCGAGCGCGACGCCGTGGCGAGCGCCTTGGGTGCGCTGCCGCCGGCCTACCGCGCGGCGCTGCTGCTGTACGTCTACGACGGGCTCAGCGTGTTGGAGGTCGCCGATGCCCTGGGCATCCGCGAGGGCGCGGCCAAGATGCGCCTGCGCCGGGCCCGGGAGATGTTCCGGAAAGCTTACGGTCCCCGCACCGAAGGGGCGAACGGAGGACAATCATGACACGCCATGCCGAGTACGAGAAGCTGGTGGCCGTTTACGACAAGTTGGGGGAGGCAGAGCGACAAGCGGTGGACCGGCATCTGGCCGAATGCCCTGCCTGTGCCACAGACCTGGCCGCGTACCGCCAGATGGATACAGAGATCCGCTCCCTGGGACGCCTCAAGGCTGGCGCGGGAGTTCGTGTCCGCTTCAGCCAGATGATCCGGGAACAGGCACAATCGGCTGCGGCCGCGGCCGCAGTTGGCACATTCCCGCGAGGCACCGCGCCACGTGAGCAGGCGGTCGCGCGACCCAAGCCTGTGCGCCGGCCCTGGACGCCCGCACGTTTGCTGTTCCCCGCCGGAACATTCCTGGTCTTCCTGGCCGCGGTCTGGCTGGGCCTCCGCTTCCCCGACCGGTCGCGGCAGCCGGTTGCGATCGCGCCGGCCGCAACTGCGGTGACGGAGATCATCTTCCGGTGTGCGGAGGTGGCGTCGGGGAATGGCCTGGCCGAAGTCATCGCCGACTTCGAGGCCGCGAACCCGGGCGTCGTGGTGAAGGTCCTGCCTCAGTACATCTCGGGCACGGACGCGGCCGCGTACCATGCCGCGATGAAGCAGGTCTCACAGCGGGCGGACGTCTACTGCGCGATTCCGACGCCGGACGAGCTGGAGAACGGTGCGGCTGTCGACCTGGCGCCGTACATCGCGGCCGACCCGGCATTCCGGCCGGACGACTTCTACCCTGGCATGCTCTATGCCTGGGAGGAAGCGGCCGGCGCGATCCTCTCCGTGCCGACTTACTTCCGCCCCGCGCTGATCGTCTATCGCGCCGCAGACTTCGACGCCCTCGGCGTGCCCTACCCGCAGCCGGGATGGACCTGGGACGACTTCCTGCAGACCGCAGCCCGGCTGACGCAGCGCGAGGGCGGCGAGGTCGTGCGCTGGGGCTTCAGCGACGCGGGCACCGGCCTGGTGCACTGGCGCCTCTGGAGCACCTGGAGCCCGGACTGGCAGGTTGCGCCGTCGTACGACGCGATGGCCGCGGTCCTCGACTGGTACGAGGCGCTGTACGGCCCCACCGGCGGGGCGCCCGCGCCGCTCACCCTGGGCTGGGAGGAGGGCAAGAGCTACGCCAACGTCGACGTGGAGCCCTACATCAACGGCAACATGAGCGCGATGTGGGACGCCGGCTGGCTCCCGCTGGACGGGGCCGGGTTGGGCAGCGCCGGCCGCCTCGTGCCCTACCCAGAAAACGCGCCGGACGAAGCCAAGGCGCCGGCGAGCGTGCAGGCGGGCCTGGTCATGAGCGGCAGCACCGCGCATCCCGACGCGAGCTGGCGCTGGATCAGCTACCTGTCGCAGCACCTGCCCGACGGCGAGCACCTCCAGGCCCGCCGCTCGCTCGTCGAGCGGGCAGTGCTCTGGTCCGGGCTGGGTGAGCCGGACGCCGCCGCGTTGCGCTACGTGCTCGAGCGGCTGCCTGTCTACCCGAAGAAAGTCCCGGCGCAGTACGAGGCCTACATGGCCGCGGTGCGCGCCGTCGTGCAGGGGGAGCTGACCGCGGCGGAGGCGCTGGCCGCGCTCGATGCCGAGGTGGGGCTGCGGGGGTCGCCCGGCGCGCCGGCGCCCGTGCAAACGGTCATCGTCACGATCGTCACGGCCACGCCCGCGCCTGCGGAGGGTACGCCGGCCGATGAGGCGTCGGGGGAGGCCACCGGGGAGTAGACCGGCGGAGGCGCTGGTCGCGCGTGGGCGAATTCTGAGTTAGGGCGATGGCGTCACGCTGGCGCCATTGCCGAGGGCATCGGCGAGGAGTGCTTCATTCGCCGCAACCTTAGGCCGTCTGTTCAAGGGCTCGTGCGAGCAGATCGCTGACGGCCAGAGTTTTGGCCCAGGTGCGCAGGTACACGTGGTCGAGCCGGTCCGCCTGCACGAGGAGGACACTTAGCACGTCGCGCCATTGGCGGTCCGACACCTCGCCGCCCAGCCTGTACCACGCCAGCTTGGCCAGCACCGTATCCTCAGGGCTGGAGAGGTACGCCGAGCGGGGTGGGTCGACGGAGAGCTGGATCGCCTGGCGGCGCTCAAACTGCGCCCGATCAAACGGTCTCCCTTTGTTCACGAAGACATCCACCTTGAACATGGTCTGCAGGTGGATCAGGTTGAAACTCTCGCGCGTGCGCACGGCGGACCGTACGGTATCAACGTCGAGGTAGAAGGCAGGGCGCAGGGCTGCGATGAATGGCTCGACATGCTCCAGTCGCAGATCGGCAACCAGGTCCGCGTCGAGCGTCGCTCGGGCCGCACCTTGCGCTGAGCTGGCGAATGAACCGCCCAGGAAATACCGTACACCCAGCGAATTGAGCACCTCGATGACGGCGAACGTCACGGCCAACGGTTCCGCCAGCGTCATGGAGCGCCTCCGGGGATACGAACGCCGTACAATTTCTCTGCCGCCTCGTGACCCAGCAGAATGTCTGCAGTCAGGTGTCGCACCTCGGCCTCGCCAGCATCTGGATGCCGCTGGCGCACACCGCTAGAAACCAGCTGCCGCACGGCCTCGATCATGCCACACATAATCTCGATGCGCCGCCATTCGGGCGGTCGCGCAGCAGTTCGATCAGCATGCGTTCGCTCTGCGGATCGGTGTCCGCGTGCAAGTCGTTCATCATATGGACAGTTTACCGCCAAGCGGTGCAGGAGACAACGCCGCGTCAAGTGGGATTTCGCCATCCCTCTCCCGGCCGCGGAGCGACAAAAGTCCCTGACGAGCGCGCACTTTCATGCTACGCTGATCTTGGCGGCGGAGCATTTTCGCGCCAGGAGTGAGTGCAATGACCGGAGACGTCCTACCCGAGATCGATCTCGATGCCTGCACCGGGTGCGGCGATTGCCTGCCCGCGTGTCCCACTGGCGCGCTGGCCTTGGTAGACGGTAAGGCGCGCGTTGCGCGGCCGGACCGGTGCGAGTATGACGGACGCTGCGAGCCTGCCTGTCCCGAGGGCGCCATCTCGCTCCCATACGTGATCGTGTTGGCTTGATTTTGGCGGCAAGAGACTTAAGTCTCTGACGCAGCTTGTTCCACCAGTTACAATCGAACATGGGGCAGATCGCGAGTTGCGACCCCACGGTTTCAGGAAGAGAGGGCGCCATGCTCAACCACTTTTGCCCGGGTTCCAGCAGCCTGCGCAGGGACATCACGCTGACCATCAAGACCTGCCCCCAGTGCGGGGCAGATGTCGAGCTGTTCTCCATCGACAAGAAGATCGCGTGCGACCAGTGCGGCTTCGTCGTCTTCAATAACCTCCAGTCATGCGTCCAGTGGTGCCGCTACGCGGAGCAGTGCATGGGCGCGGACGTGGTCGCCCAGTACAGAAAGACGGCGGACAATACATGATGAGGACCATTCGCAACATCATCACCATCGACGAAGAGAAGTGCGACGGCTGCGGCAACTGCGTGCCCGCGTGCGTCGAGGGCGCGCTGCAGGTGATCGACGGCAAGGCGCGCCTGGTGAAGGAGAGCTACTGCGACGGGCTGGGCGCGTGCCTGGGCGACTGCCCGCAGGGCGCGCTGACCGTGGTGCGGCTCGAGGTAGACGAATACGACGAGCTGTCCGTCCTCTCCCTCCTGGAGCAGAAATCGCCGGACCTGGTGGAGCGCCATGTCGAGCATCTGCGCAGCCATGGGATGGCGTCTTCGTACGAGCCCAAGCCTAAGCGCGCGCCGGTCGCCATGTGTGCGCCGGTCGTGGTCAGTGCATGGAACGAGCCAGCCCCGAGTCCGGCGGCAGACACAGCATCGGCGCGGGTTCCGTCCGAGTTGCGCCAGTGGCCCGTCCAACTGACACTGCTGCCGGTGCGAGCGCCATTCCTCCAGGGCGTGGACCTCACCCTGATCGCAGATTGTGTGCCCTTTGCCAACCCCAACATGCACGCGGACTTCATGCGCAATACCGCGATCGCGGTCGGGTGCCCCAAGCTGGATGATGCCCAGGCGTACATCGACAAGATGACACAGATCCTGGCGAACAACGACATCCGCAGCCTGAGGGTCGCCTACATGGAGGTCCCGTGCTGCCGCGGCATGGTCTTCATCGCGGAGCAAGCGCTGCGCGCCAGCGGCAAGGATATCCCGCTCGACATTGTTCTCGTTACGATCACCGCGTAGCGTTTGCATTCGTATTTGAGATACATTACACTAATGGTACATTGTGCCGCGCGTGTCCCGCGCGCGGCTCGATAGCCTGAGATCCGATTCTCCGCCCGAGGAGGTCCTGCATGCAGAATGCCCCACCCGAAGTCCAGCCGAAAGGCGGCATTGCGCAGTTCTTCAGCGCCTTCCCACTGTGGATCTGGATCACGCTCGCCGGGCTGTTCGGCGGCGCGGCAGGCCTGGGCGGCTTCACGCTCTCCTACGCCAACTTTACGGCCTACCTGGGTAACGATCCAGCGACCTGCGCCCAATGCCACATCATGCGCGAACACTTCGACGCCTGGGCGCGCGGCACGCACCACGCTGTGGCGGTGTGCAACGACTGTCACGCCCCACATGACAACCTGGTGCACAAGTACTACATCAAGGGCGTCAATGGCCTTCGTCACAGCTACGCCTTCACGACGGGCGATTATCCCGACCCGCTGGTCATCACCGAGATGAACTACGAGGTGACGCAGCACGCCTGCCTCTACTGCCACAATGACCTGACCCAGGCCATCAGTTTCGCACATACCGACGAGCCCACCGACTGCCTCACCTGTCATGAGGGCGTCGGGCACGATAAATAGGAGGAGAGAACCATGTCATCGTCCCCATCTGGTAAATCTTCGCGACGGGGCTGGTTGTGGGTCGTGCTGGCCTTCTTCGCCGGCCTGCTCATCATGGGCGCGGTTGCCTTCATGCTCACCAACATCCAGACCCGCAAGGCTGAGGCCGTCGAGTTTCCCCTGAAGACGGTTGCGATCGGCGAGAAGGAACTGGACCCGGCCGTGTGGGGCCAGAATTTCCCGCGGCAGTACGACTCCTTCAAGAAGACCGAGATCGACGGCAACAAGACGCCGTACGGCGGCTCGGATCCCTACGACAAGCTCGAAGCCTATCCCATGCTGAAGCGCGTATGGGCCGGCTACGCGTTCGCTGAGGACTTCAACGAGGAGCGCGGGCACTTCTATGCGCTGATCGACCAGAAGGAAACCCGGCGCCAGGAAGTGGTGGCCCAGCCGGCCACTTGCTCCAACTGTCATGCAGCAGAGGCGCCCCTGCTGATCGAGGAGCTTGGCTGGGAGGTCTACAACAGCACGCCGTACAAGGAGATGCAGGACCGGCTGCACCTGGGCACCTCCTGCCGGGACTGCCACAATCCCGACACCATGGAGTTGTGGATCACCCGCCAGGCGTTCAAGAACGCGATGGAGGAGATCGGGGTCGACCTGAGCAAGGCCACCCGCCAGGAGATGCGGACCTACGTCTGCGCGCAGTGCCACGTCGAGTATTACTTCGAGGGCGAGAACAAGCTCCTGACCTTCCCGTGGGACAACGGCTTCCGCATCGACGACATCATCTCCTACTACGATGAGTACGGCTTCAAGGACTGGACGCACAAGGAGACCGGTGCGCCGATGCTGAAGGCGCAGCATCCGGAATTCGAGACGTTCAGCACCAGCCTGCATTACCGCTCCGGCGTCTCCTGCGCGGACTGCCACATGCCCTACATGCGCGAGGGCGCGGTGAAGGTGTCGGATCACTGGCTGCGCAGCCCGATCGACAACGTCAACCAGGCGTGCGGCACCTGCCACAAGCAGGACGAGCAGGCCCTCAAGGACCGCATCACCATCATCCAGAACAACACTGCGGAGCTGCTGCGCAGCACCGAGGTGGCGCTGGGCGAGGCGATGGATGCCATTGCGGCCGCGATGGCGGCCGGCGCCACGGACGAGCAGCTCGCAGAGGCGCGCGATTTCCATCGCAAGTCCTCGATGCGCTACGACTTCACGATGTCTGAGAACAGCACCGGCTTCCACAGCCCGCAGGAGGCCGCGCGCAACCTGGCCAACGCCATCGACTTCGCGCGCAGGGCCCAGATCAGCGCACTGAACCTGGTCGGCACGGCACAGAAGTAGTCTCGTCCCACGCATGGGCGAAGGGGGGATCGCCCCCCTTCGCCCCGCCACCCTCTGCCGGCTTTCCTCTTTTGCCACCACCCACGCCTTGGGCTATACTGCGATTGTGTGCGTTCGCGCGATCCCCGTATGATTCGCGTCCCAGGCACGAGACTGGCCACGGACGTGAGAGCGCGTTGTCCGAGAAGCTGATATTACGGCGGCCGGCCCCCGGCCACCACGTCCAACACTCGCATGTTAAGGGAGATGCCCGTGCCTTTTCCTCGTTCGAGCGGTGTTTTATGCCATCCGACCTCGTTTCCTTCGCGGTTCGGCATCGGCGACCTCGGCCAGGGCGCCTACGACTTCGTCGACTGGTTGGCTGCGGCCAGGCAGCAACTTTGGCAGGTGCTTCCGCTGGGGCCTACGGGTTACGGAGACTCTCCCTACCAGTGCTTCTCGGCGTTTGCCGGCAACCCCATGCTCATCAGCCCGGAGAAGATGGTCGAATCGGGCTTGCTGCCACTCGATGCCATTGCCGATGTCCCAGGTTTTCCCGCTGACCGCGTCGACTTCGGGTGGGTGATCCAGTACAAGCAGGACCTGCTGCGCCAGGGCTTCGCCCATTTCAGCGCGCACGGCACGGACCGGCAGAATGATAGCTTCGCCTGGTTCCGTGAGGAGAGCGCCTCGTGGCTGGCCGATTTCGCCCTGTTCATGGCGATCAAGCGGCACTTCGGCGGCGGCAGCTGGCATGACTGGCCGCGCGACATCCGGCTGCGCGAGGCCGATGCGCTGGATGCGCTCGGCGAGACGTTGCAGGACGAGGCGGAGTATCAGGCGTTTCTGCAATGGGTCTTCTGGGAGCAGTGGGAGGCGCTGAAGGTTCACACCGGCGAACGGGGCATTGCGATCGTCGGCGACATTCCGATCTTCATCGCAGAGGATTCCGCGGACGTCTGGGCCAACCGTGATCAGTTCAAGCTGGACGCGGACGGCAACCCGACCGTGGTGGCGGGCGTGCCGCCGGATCTCTTCTCTGCGCTCGGGCAGCGGTGGGGCAACCCGCACTACAACTGGGACCGCATGCGCGCGGACCGATTTCGCTGGTGGATCGATCGGGTGCGCCAGACGCTCAGGCAGGTCGACATCGTGCGCATCGATCATTTTCGCGGCTTTGCCGCATCGTGGGAGATCCCTGCGAGCGAAGAGACGGCCGTCAAGGGCCGGTGGGTGAAGGCGCCGGGGCGAGACCTGTTCGTCGCGCTG
This sequence comes from Anaerolineae bacterium, assembly GCA_040766655.1. Classification (GTDB taxonomy): domain Bacteria; phylum Chloroflexota; class Anaerolineae; order CG2-30-64-16; family CG2-30-64-16; genus JALOOB01. The sequence goes on along the minus strand of JAXGQB010000012.1, from coordinate 47,488 downwards.
CAGCAGACCCTGGGCGACCTGCCTTTCATTGCGGAGGACTTGGGCATCATCACGCCGGACGTCGACGCGTTGCGCGCGGCATTCGGTCTGCCGGGGATGAAGGTGCTGCAGTTTGCCTTCGGCATGGAGTTCAACCCGCAATACCTCCCGCACGCGTTCGAGCAGAACTACGTGGTCTATCCCGGCACGCACGACAACAACACCACGGCCGGCTACTACCACGAGGCCGAGCGGACCGAGCAGGAGCGCCACAACATCCGTCGCTACTTCCGCAGCGATGGCAGCGACGTGGCTTGGGACTTCATCTGCGGCTCGTGGTCGAGCGTTGCGAACCAGGCGCTGGCCACCCTGCAGGACGTGATGAGCCTGGGCGGCGAGGCGCGCATGAACTTCCCCTCCACCTCCAGCGGCAACTGGCAGTGGCGCTACACGCCTGAGATGTTGACCGGCGGGTTGGCGGGACGCCTGCGCGAGATCACCGAAGTGTACGGCCGCGTGCGGCAGCCGCAGAGCGGCGCCGAGGCAGCGATTGAGTCGCGCTATCCTCCGGGATACCCGGTTTGATCAGCGATTACATAGAAACACAACAGAGGAGACACCGTTATGAAGGAATCAACCGAGGCCAATCTGAAGGACGCTTTCGCCGGCGAGAGCCAGGCGCACGTGAAGTACATGGTCTTCGCGGATCGCGCGGAGCGCGAGGGATGGGCCAACATCGCGCGCATCTTCCGCGCCGCATCTTACTCCGAGCAGATCCACGCGACCAATCACCTGAAGGCGCTCGGCCTGGGCAAGACGGCCGAGAACCTCGAGGTTGCCTACAACGGCGAGGCCTTCGAGATCGACACGATGTACCCCGACTACATGCAGGTAGCCGAGCAGGAGGACGAGAAGCGCGCGCTGCAGAGCATGAGCGCGGCCAACGAGGCCGAGAAGGTGCACGCGGGCCTGTATCAGCGGGCGAAGGCGGCCGTGAGCGGCAATGCCGACATGCCGGCCGTTGCGATCTTCGTCTGCCCCGTCTGTGGTTACACCATGGAGGGCGAAGCCCCCGAACGCTGCCCCATCTGCCAGGCGCCCAGCAGCAAGTTCATCCAGTTCTAGTGACGGCGCAGGACCAGCATCTCCGGGGTCTGCCAGACCCCGGAGGTCGTCAGGCGTCTGGGCCACGACGCGAGGATACATCCCATGACCAAGTACGTAGCCGCGATCGATCAGGGCACCACCAGCACGCGCTGCATTGTCTTCGACCACGAGGGTCGCATCAGGGCGTCGCACCAGCTCGAGCATGCGCAGATCTACCCGCAGGCGGGCTGGGTGGAGCACGACCCGCTGGAGATCTGGGCGCGGACGCAGGATGTCGTGCGCGGTGCGCTCGACCGCGCCGGTGTGACCCCGGCGGACCTGGCCGCAGTCGGCATCACCAACCAGCGCGAAACGACGCTCGTCTGGGATCGCCGCACGGGCAAGCCCTACTACAACGCCATCGTGTGGCAGGACACGCGGACGGACAAGCTGATCGCGGAGCTGGCGCGCGACGGCGGCCAGGATCGCTTCCGGGCGCAGACGGGCCTGCCCCTCGCCACCTACTTCTCCGGCCCCAAGATCCGCTGGATCCTGGACAACGTGCAGGGCGTGCGCGAGGCTGCGGAGCGGGGCGATGCCATCTTCGGCAACATCGACACCTGGGTCATCTGGAACCTGACAGGCGGCGCGAGCGGCGGCGTGCACGTGACCGACGTAACCAACGCCAGCCGCACGCTCCTGATGAACCTGCGTACCCTCGATTGGGACGACGGGATACTGCGCGTCCTCGGCATCCCGCGGTCCATGCTGCCGGCCATCCGGCCCTCGAGCGATCCCGATTTTTACGGGTACACCCTGGGCAAGGTCCCCGTCTGCGGCGACCTGGGCGACCAGCAGGCCGCGCTCGTGGGGCAGACCTGCTTCCGCCCCGGGGAAGCCAAGAACACGTACGGCACCGGCTGCTTCATGCTGATGAACACGGACACCATGGCCGTGCCGAGCAAGCATGGCCTGCTGACGACCGTGGCCTACAAGTTGGGCGCCGCGCCGGCCGTCTACGCGCTGGAGGGCTCGATCGCCATCACGGGCGCGCTCGTGCAGTGGCTGCGCGACAACCTGGGCTTCTTCGAGTTCTCGAAGCACGTGGAGGACTACGCGGCCAGCGTCGCGGACAGTGGCGGCATCTACTTCGTGCCCGCGTTCTCCGGCCTCTTCGCGCCCTACTGGCAGGCCGACGCGCGCGGGGTCATCGTCGGGCTCACCCGCTTCATCAACAAGGGCCACATCTGCCGCGCGGCGCTCGAAGCGACCGCGTACCAGACCCGCGAGGTGCTCGACGCGATGGAGCAGGACTCCGGCGTGCAGCTGACCTCGCTGAAGGTCGACGGCGGCATGGTGTACAATGAGCTGCTGATGCAGTTCCAGGCCGACATCCTCGGCGTGCCGGTCGTCCGGCCGGTGGTTGCGGAGACGACCGCGCTGGGCGCGGCGTATGCGGCCGGGCTGGCCGTCGGCTACTGGGCCAACCTGGACGACCTGCGCCGCAACTGGCAGGTCGGCAACACCTGGGAGCCGGATATGGACGAAGCCGCACGCGCTGCACTGTACCGTGGCTGGCGCAAGGCGGTCGAACGTTCGATGCATTGGCTGGACTGATTTCAAGGAAGCCATTCACCATGTCTGAAGAGTACGATGTCCTGGTCATCGGCGGCGGCGCGACGGGCGGCGGCGCGGCGTTCGACCTGGCGCTGCGCGGGCTGCGCGTCGCGCTGATCGAGCGGCACGACCTGACCGACGGCACTTCCGGCCGCTATCACGGGCTGCTGCACTCCGGCGGCCGCTATGCGGTGCGCGATCCCGAATCCGCCCGGGAGTGCATCGAAGAGAACCGCATCCTCCGGCGCATCGTCCCCCACGCGATCGAGGACACGGGCGGCTTCTTCATCTCCACGCCGCAGGATGATCCCGAGTTCGCGGACAAATGGCTCGCGGCCTGCCGCGCCTGTGGCATCGAGGCCGAGGAACTCCCCGTCGCCCAGCTGCTCAGCGAGGAACCGCATCTCAACCCGAAGACGTCGCGCGCGTTCCGCGTGCCGGATGCGTCGTGCGATTCGTTCGATGTGCTCACCGCGCTCGGCGCGGCCGTGCAGGCGCACGGCGGGACCGTGCTCACCTATCACGAGGTGGTCGATCTGCACGTCGACGCAGGCCGTGTGACTGGCGCCACGGTGCGCAACAAGCGCACGGGCGGCGAGCGCAGGCTTGCGGCGCCGATGGTGATCAACGCGGCGGGCGCGTGGGCCGGCCAGATTGCCGGCATGGCCGGCTGCCCCGTGACTGTCAGGCCAAGCAAAGGCACGATGGTCGCGATGGCCTATCGCTTCGTCAACACGATCATCAACCGCTGCCACATGCCGGGGGACGGCGACATCCTCGTGCCCGTGGGCACCGTGGCCGTGATCGGCACCACCTCGGTCAACGTGGCGGACCCGAACGATACGAGCGTCGAGGCGTGGGAAGTCCGGAAGATGCTGGACGAGGGCGAGATCATGGTGCCCGGGTTCAGCCAGGCGCGCGCACTGCGCGCATGGGCCGGGGTGCGGCCGCTCTACGAAGAAGGCGGCGACGCGTCCGGGCGGGAAGCCAAGCGCACCTTCGCGGTCCTGGATCACGAACAGCGCGACGGCGTCCGCGGGCTGGTCACCGTGGTCGGGGGCAAGTTCACGACCTACCGGATGATGGCCGAGCGCGCGGCCGACGTGGCCGCACGCCAACTGGGCGTCACCCGGCCCTGCACCACCAAGGAGACGGTGTTGACCGACGCACGGCAGCCGTTCACCGGCGCCAAGCCGCATTGGCTGGGCCATCGCCTGGACCACCTGGAGAGGGCCGAGCGGCCGGGCCAGCTCATCTGCGAGTGCGAGCTCGTTACCCGCGCGGACATCGAGGAGGCCGTGCGCCTGCATCCCGATCCGGTGGCCCCGTGGGTGCTGGACGACCTGCGCCGCGATCTGCGCCTGGGCATGGGGCCGTGTCAGGGCGGCTTCTGCGGGGTGCGCGCAGCGGGCATCCTGCACGAGCTGGGCGAGGTGGACGCGGCACAGGCCACTGCCGCGCTGGCCGATTTTGCCCAGCGCCGCTGGAAGGGCCAGCGCCCGCTCCTGTGGGGCCAAAACCTGCGCCAGGCCCTGCTCGACGAGCATATCTACCGGGATATCCTGGGGCTGGATCAGCTCCCGGTGCACGGTGGGGAGGCTGCCGATGGATGACGTACTGGTGGTCGGCGGCGGGCCTGCGGGCCTGCTCTCCGCCTGGCTGGCCCGGCAGGGGGGCGCGAAGGTGCGCCTGGTGGCGGCCGGCATCGGGTCGACGCACATCATGCCCGGCTGGCTCGGCATTGCCAACGCCGCCGCGGAGGAAGGTGCCCAGGGCGACGACCTGCCGGCCGGCATCGCCGCGCTGGCCGGTGAGCACCCCGGCCATCCCTATGCCGTGGCGGGGCTCGATGCGCTCCGCGCGGGCATCGCGGCGCTGCAGGAGATCTGCGAGGCCTCGGGCCTGCGCTACCGCGGCGGCCTCGAACGCAACATGCGCCTGCCCACCGCGCTCGGCGCGGCGCTGCCTGCCGCGTACGCGCCGGAAAGCTTCGTTGCGGGCGACCTCAACGGGGGCGGGGCGATGCTCATCGCGGGACCGGCTGGCTGGCGCGATTTCCACCCTGCGCTGATCGCCGGCAACCTGGCGCGCCAGGGCTTCGCCGCAGAGCCGTTCGCGTTCGACCTGCCCGAGATCCATGCGGTCAAGTTCGACAACCTGGGCACCGGCCTGGCGCGGCTCTTCGACCGCCCCGACGTGCGCGAACGCGTTGGGAAGCAGATCGCGGCGCACCTCAACGGCGCCGCGCGCGTCGGGCTGCCCGCGGTCCTGGGCCTCGATGCCTATCCTGCCGCGTGGCAGCATCTGCAGGAGTTGATCGGTGTGCCGGTGTTCGAGATTCCGACCCTGCCGCCCAGCGTGCCGGGCATCCGCCTTTTCAATGCTTTCAAAGGGGCGCTCACGCGGGCAAGGGTTCCGCTGCTCTTCAACATGCCAGTTGCCCGCGGGCTCGTCGATGGGCGCCGCGTCACAGGGATCGCGGTCACCAACGTGGTGCGTGAGACCATCTACCGCGGCCAGCACCTCATCCTGGCCACCGGCGGCCTGTACGGCGGCGGCATCACCAGCGACCCGGCGGGTGCGCTGAGCGAGGTGGTGCTGGGCCTTCCCGTGCATTTCAGCCAACCTTTCGCAGCCTGGTTCGGCCAGGCGTTGCTCGGCGCGGATCACCCGATCCACCAGGCAGGCATCCTCGTCAATCGGGAGATGCAGCCCGTCGATCGGGCGGGAGGAGAGCCGCTCTACGACAACGTGCGGGTCGCGGGCCGGCTCGTGGCGGGCTATAATGGCGTCAGCGAGGGCTCGACGGAGGGCGCCTGGCTCGCAACCGCGGCGCGCGCTGTATCCAGTCTGTTGGCCTGAAGCCGGCGACGTCGTTGAGGAGAGGAAAATGATCAAGATGCGTCTGAACCCGGGGCTGACCTTCGACGATGTGCTGCTCCTGCCGAAGCGTTCCCCTATCCGTTCGCGCGGCGACGTCAGCACGACGACCATGCTTTCGCGCCACCTCGCCATGGAGATTCCGATCATCAGCGCGAACATGGACACGGTGACCGAGGGAAAGATGGCCGTGGCCATGGCCCGCGCCGGCGGAATTGGGATCATCCATCGCTTCATGTCGCCCGAGCGGGAGGCGGAAGAGGTGCGCAAGGCCAAGCGTGCGGAGAGCCACATCGTGGAATCGCCCCGCACGATCGGGTGCGGCGCCACCTGCCGGGAGGCTCGCACGGTGATGGCCCGCCACGGCATCGGCGGGCTCGTCGTGCTCGACGAGGGCGGTCTCCCGGCGGGCATCCTGACCACCCGCGACCTCGAGTTCGCGGCGGACGAGTCGGACATCTGCCTGGTCATGACCCCTGCGGCCCGCATGATCACCGCACCGGCAGGCACCTCGATCGAGGACGCGCAGCGCATCCTTTACGAGCACCGGATCGAGAAGCTGCCCCTTCTTCACCCGGACGGCCGGCTGGCGGGCCTGGTCACGACCAAGGACATCATGCGCAGCCTGCAGCACCCGCACGCGACAAAGGATCACAAGGGCCGGCTCCGCGTCGGCGCCGCGGTGGGCGTGCAGGCGGGATTCATGGAGCGGGCCGGGCTGTTGCTCGAAGCGGGTGCAGACGTACTCGTCGTCGACATCGCGCATGGCCATTCGGACAATGCGATCAACGCGGTGCGCGAGCTGCGCCGCGAGTTCGGCGACATCGAGATTGTCGCGGGCAACGTGGCGACCGCCGAGGGCACGCGCGATCTGATCGAGGCCGGCGCGGACGCGATCAAGGTCGGCGTCGGCCCCGGCTCCATCTGCATCACGCGCATCGTGACCGGATTCGGCGTGCCCCAGCTGACCGCGGTCGTGGAATGCGCCGAGGCTGCGGCGCCCTACTGCGTGCCGATCATCGCGGACGGCGGCATCCGCACCTCCGGCGACGTCGCCAAGGCCCTGGCCGCGGGCGCGCAGAGCGTCATGATCGGCAGCCTGCTGGCCGGGACGGACGAGAGCCCCGGCGTCGTCGTCCTGCGCAACAACCGGCGCACCAAGGTGAGCCGGGGGATGGCGTCGCTCGGCGCGACGATGGACCGGCCCGACCGCAAGGGCGAAGGAGACGGCGACGATCCCTCGTGGTCGCGCGTGGTCGCCGAAGGCGTCGAGGCGGCAGTGCCCTACCGGGGCTCCGTGGACGAGTTGCTGGCCCAACTGGTCGGCGGCTTGCGCTCCGCGCTCAGCTACGCCGGCGCGAACAGCATCGTCGAGCTGCAGGAGAACGCGGAATTCGTGCAGATCACCCAGGCCGGCGTGGCAGAGAGCCACCCGCACGACGTGGAAGTCATTTAGTCACCATGTCATCACCCTTCACCCCCACCCTGCTAGAGGACATTCGTCGCACTGCCGAGTTGTGCGTCAAATGCAACATCTGCACCAGCGCGTGCCCGGTCGTGCCTGCGACCGACCTGTTCCCGGGGCCGAAGTACGTGGGCCCCCAGGCGCAGCGATTCCGCGATCCGGGCGCGCCGTCGCCCGACGCATCGCTCGACTACTGCTCCGGCTGCGGCATCTGCACCCTGGTCTGCCCCCACGGGGTGCAGGTCATGGAGATCAACACCGCGGCCAAGGCCGAGCTGCGCAAGCGCCAGGTGAAGGACAGGCCGCTCGATCCCAAGTTGGTGCGCAACTGGCTGCTGGGCCGCAACGAGGCGCTGGGCCAGTTGGGCGGCATGATCGCGCCGATCACCAACGCGGTCATGGGCCTGCGGCCCGCGCGGATGTTGATGGAGAAGACGCTCGGCATCGACCACCGTGCCCCCTTCCCGCGCTTCCACTTCCACAAGTTTCGCGGCTGGTTCTTCGGCGAGCACCAGCGCACCAAGGCGCCCACGCCCCCCGGCGCGCCGAAGGTGGCCTACTTCCACGGCTGCGCCACCAACCACTACGAGCTCGAGGTCGGCAAGGCGATCGTCGCCGTGCTGGAGCACCAGGGGCTGGAGGTGGTCCTGCCGCCGCAGAACTGCTGTGGCCTGCCCATGCAGTCGAACGGTGATTTCGACGGCGCGCGGCGCTATGCACGCGCCAACCTGGAGAAGCTGGGCCCGACGGTGAAGGAAGGCATCCCGATCGTCGTCGGCGGCACCAGCTGCGGCCTGGAGCTGAAATCCGACTATCGCGAGCTGTTGGGTCTGCACACGCCCGAGGCAGCCGCGCTGGCCGGGCAGGTGTATGACATCAGCGAGTTCCTCTGGCTGCTGCACGAAGAAGGCCGCCTCAGGACCGACTTCATCCCGCAAAGCGGTCGTTACCTGCCCTATCACACTTCGTGCCACCAGAAGCTGCACCGTATCGGCCGGCCTGCGCTGGAGCTGCTGGCACTCGTGCCGGGCCTGAGGATCGAGGAGCAGGGCATCGATTGCTGCGGCATCACAGGCACCTACGGCTACAAGCACGAGAAGTACGAGATCAGCCAAGCGGTCGGCCAGCCCCTCTTCGACAAGCTGAGGGCGTCGGGCGCGTCGGCCGCGATCTGCGACAACGAGACGTGCCGCTGGAACATTGCGGCCAGCTCTGGCCTGCCCGTGGTGCACACCGTGCAGGTGCTGGCCGAGGCGTACGGGCTGGACGTGGCGTAGGAGACCCGGTGCGCATTCTCATCATCGGTGCGGGCGCGGTGGGCTGCTTCATCGGCGCCAGGCTGGCGCTTGGGGGCCACGAGGTGACGCTCGCCGGTCGTCCTGCGCTGGTCGGGGCCGCGCGCTCGGCCGGCCTCACCCTGCGTGAGCCGGAGGGCGAGCGCAGCACCGGTCCCCTGGCGGCCCACACCTCCCTCCGGGAGGCCTTCGCCCATGCCTCCTACGACCTGGCCGTCCTGACCGTCAAGGCGTACGACACCGCGCAGGCCATCGCGGAGCTGCGCAGGGCGACGGACGCAGCGCCTCCCATCCTGAGCCTGCAGAACGGCGTAGGCAACGAGGAGGCGCTCGCCCTCGCGTTCGGTGCCGCGTGCGTCGTCGCGGGCGCGATCGAGACGCCCCTTTCGATGCCCGCGCCCGGGCTCGTCGTGGCGCACCGCGCACGTTATCGTGCCGGCATTGCGCCGGTCGTAGCGCAGTCGCCCGCGGTCCTGGCCGGCGACGCGCTCGAGGACGCCGGGATCTGCGTCGATCGCTTCGACGACCACCGGCGGCTCAAGTGGTCGAAGCTGCTGCTGAACCTGCCTGCCAACGCGTCGTGTGCCATCCTGGACCGGACCCCGGCGCAGGTCATGGCCGACCCCGTCGCCGCAGCGCTGGACGCCCGCGCCTGGCAGGAGGCATTCCGCGTCATGGCCGCGCTGCGCATCCGGCCTCTCTCGCTGGCCGGCTATCCTTTGTCCCTGCTGTCGCCCATCGTTCGCCCTCTCCCGCCCGCGCTGCTCGCGCGCGGCCTGGCGCGCACCGTGTCGGGCGGCAGGGGCAGCAAGGCGCCCTCTCTGCTGGCCACGCTTGCCGCAGGCAAGCCGTCCGAGGTAGCGTGGCTGAACGGCGTGGTCGCTGAGACGGGTGAAACGCACGGCGTGCCTGTGCCGGTGAACCGCGCGTTCACGGACATCCTGGTCGCCCTCAGTTCCGGCGTAGGGTCGCGGGACGCCTGGCGCGGCAACGTCGACCGCCTCGCCGTCGCGGTCGGGGGTTGAGGGTCCGCTCTGTCAAATGTCAAACGCGAAGCCTTGACACAACGCCCTGTATTGAGTTATTATTCATCGCGTGAATAACTTTCATTCAGCTTCGCTTCATTATTACCGCCGTTGGCTGACGCCGCAGTTGCAGGCGGCGTGTGAGGCGCATCCTGTCGTCGTGCTGACTGGCGCGCGGCAGGTCGGCAAGAGCACCCTGCTGCGACGGGCCGAGCCTTTTGCCGGCTGGCGCTATCACACGATGGACGATTTCGACGCACTGCGCCAGGTACGCGAGAACCCCTCCGGCTTGTGGGCCGGTGCGCATGAGGTGGTCCTGGATGAGGTGCAGAAGGCGCCCGAATTGCTGCCGGCCGTCAAGCGCGCGGTGGATGAGCAGCCCGGTCACTGCCGGTTTGTCCTGTCCGGATCTGCCAACCTGCTACTGATGGGCAAGGTGAGCGAGAGCCTGGCCGGCCGCGCAGTCTACCTGACGTTGGACCCATTGACGTTGGGCGAGTTGCACGGGCAGCCGCCGCCTGCGCTCCTGGCCGCCATCCTGGCCGGCCGTTGGCCGGAAGATGATACCCTGCCCGAAGGGCTGCCCGACCCGCTGCCGCTGATGCAGCGGGGCTTCATGCCCGCCCTGTTGACGCTCACGACGCCGGACGATGTTCTCAGGTGGTGGGAGGGATACGTGGCCACCTACCTGGAGCGAGATCTTAGGCAGTTGTCGCAGGTGGAGTCTTTGGTGGACTTTCGCCGGGTAATGGCGCTGCTTGCGCTGCGCACAGGGCAGCTCCTCAACCAGTCGGATGTTGCGCGCGATGCCGGCCTTTCTCAGCCGACGATCCACCGCTATCTCAATCTGTTGGAAGCGACGCATCTGTTCGAGCGGGTGCCGGCCTACCTGGGAAGCCACACGACGCGGTTGTTGAAGTCGCCGCGTGCCTTCTGGTCCGATGTGGGGCTGGCCGTCTTCCTGGCGGGCTACTACAGTGCGCCCGAAGTTGCCGGCGCCCGCGAGTTGGGCGCGTTCTTCGAGACGTTGATCTACCAACACCTGCGCGTGAGTTGCGCCCTGCTGACCCCGCGCGGCCGCCTCCATTTCTGGCGCACGCAGACCGGTGACGAGGTAGATTTCGTGGTCGAGCACGGACGGCGGGTCGTCGGCATCGAGGTCAAGATGACCGATGCGCCGGGCTATCGGCATGCGGCAGGCTTGGTCAGGTTCCTGGACGCACACCCCCAGGCTGTGGGGGGCATCCTGTTGCACCGCGGGCAGCAGATCCGGCGCCTGGACGACAGGATCGTGGCTGTTCCCTGGACGCTGTTGACCGGTTGACCGCGGCCCGCCACGCGCACTCCTTCCCCGCTCCCCACTCCCCGGTCCCCAGTCCCCAATCCCCAGTCCCCAATCCCCAGTCCCCAATCCCCAATCCCCATTCTCCACCACTGGACAACCCACGCGATCGCGCTGTAGAATAAAGTCGGCTCACTTGTATGCTACTCACCCCGTTTCTCACTGCACAAGGAGGCCCGCATGATCCCCCTTTCCCTCTTGCGCCCCGCGCTCGCAGTCGTCCTCGTCGTCCTGTTGTCGATCGTCTTCCCTAACGCAGCGACCCATGCCGTGCCGGCCGCACCCCAGGCGAATGCCGTGCGCATCAGCCAGGTGTACGGCGGCGGTGGGAGTAGTGTATCCTACCGATGTGATTATATCGAGCTGTTCAACGGCGGCAGCAGCCCGGTGAACCTGAATGGATGGTCCATACAGGTATTCAACGAGTTCGCAGTCGAATGGTGGGCTCGTTCCATCGGCAATGTGACCATTGATGCCGGGCATTTCTCTTTGGCTCAGGCCGGTTGTGCGCAAAACAGCGGTACGCCGCTGCCGAATCCAGATATCATTCTGGACATGCTCTACCTTAACACCATGCCGACAGCGTCCGGCAAGGTTGCGCTGGTCAGCAACAGCGAGACCATCACGGGCAAATCTGATTCTGACGTCGTCGACTTCGTCGGATACGGCGCGGCGAACGAGTGGGAGGGCAACTGGCCCGCGCCGGCGTTGAGCACGACGACGGCCGCGTTCCGTGCTGGCGGCGGCTGCACCGACACGGACGACAATGCGGCCGACTTCACCGCCACCACCCCGTCGCCGCGCAACAGCGCATCGGCGACCCACATCTGTGCCGTCGACGCTGCGCCCGCGGTCAGCGGGGTCCTGCCCGCTGACGGTGCGACGGACGTCGCCCTGGATGCCAACGTGATCGTCACGTTCAGCGAGCCAGTTGACGTGGCGGCCGGCTGGTACAGCCTCTCCTGCGACCTGGGCGGGCCGGTCGCCGCGACCGTCACGGGCGGTCCAACAGCCTGGACTATCGACCCGGCGGCCGACCTGGAGCCGGACGACGGATGCCAGCTGACGATCTATGACGAGAAGGTTAGCGACACGGACACGACGGATCCGCCGGACAACATGGCCGCCGACTTCGTCTCGTCCTTCAGCACCCGGGCCGGCCAGTGTGGGGAGGGGGCGACGCTGATTCACACAATTCAAGGCGCCGGATCGGTCAGTCCGCTCGTTGGGGAGGTCCGCACGGTGGAAGGCGTGGTCGTGGGCGACTTCACGGGAGCAACAAGGCTCAACGGTATCATGGTGCAGGAGGACGCGGCGGACTGGGACGTCGAACCGCTGACCTCCGAGGGGTTGTTCGTAGCAGATGCGGCCGGCCTGCTGGCCGCCGCGTCGCCCGGCGACCGCGTCCGTGTGACGGGCACGGTCGCGGAGTTGGACGGTGTGACTGCACTGACCGGGTTGACGCAGGCGCTGACGTGCCCATCAGGCACTTCATCCGTCGCAGCGCCCGTGACCCTGCCGCTCGACTCGGCCGCGGACTGGGAGCGCTACGAGGGGATGCTCGTCACCCTCTCGCAGGATCTGACGGTGATCGATAACGCTGAGCTCGGCCTGACGGGCAGCCTCACCCTGGCCGCGGGAACCCGGCCGCTGGCGTACACGCAGACGAACATCCCCAGCGCAGCGGGCTACACGGCGTACGAGGTGGAGGTTGCCCTGCGCACGGTCGTCCTCGACGACGGAGCGGCGGTCGTGCATCCCGATCCGATCCCCTATCCGCCGGGCGGCCTGTCTGCCTCCAGCACGATCCGCGCGGGCGACATGGTCGCGGGCCTGCGGGGCGTGGTCGACCAGCTGAACGGCGCGTACCGGATCCAGCCCACGCAGATGGTTGCCGTGACCGCGGCCAACGCTCGGCCGGCAGTCCCCGCATTTGCAGGCGCGAACGTGCGCGTGGCATTCGTCAGCCTGGACTACTTCTTCACGACCATCCCCATCGACCCAGCCCTGTCTCCGGGGGCGAGCAGTTATGAGGAGTACGATCGGCAGCTCACCAAGCTGGTCAGCCTGCTCAAAGGCCTTGACGCGGATGTCATCGCGTTGAGCAAGCTGGAGAATGACGGGTACCAGTCCGGGTCGGCCATCGCCAACCTGGTGGAGGCGTTGAACGCTGCCCCCGCGGCCGGCGCCTATGCCTGGATCGCTCCCTCGTCCTCCCTGTGGGGCAATGACGCCACCAGCGTCGGCATCATCTACCGGACTGCCGCAGTGGCGCCCACCGGCGGGACGGCGGGGCTGGAGACAGGTGCCTTCAGTCAAACCGCTTCGCCGGTCCTCCATCGCCAGCCCATGGCGCAGAGCTTCGAAACGATACCTTGGGGCGAGCGCTTCACGGTGGTGGTCAACGACTGGCACGGCCGGGACGCGTGCCCGGATCCGGGCGACGAAAACGCGGACGAGGGCGACGGGCAGGCGTGCTGGAATGCGGCGCGCACGGCCGCGGCGCAGGACCTGGCTGCGTGGCTGGACACGGATCCGACTGCCAGCCATGATCCCGACATCCTCGTGCTCGGCGAGCTGAACGCATTCGCCGCCGAGGACCCGGTGGCCGCGCTTGAGGCCGCGGTCTACGTCAACCCGATGCCTGCCGAGGCCTACACGATCGTCGGCGCCGGTCGCGCCGGGGCGGTCGACCACGTGCTCGTGACGCGCGCCCTAGCAGCCCAGGTGGCCGGCGCGGCCGCGTGGGCCGCCAACGCGGACGAGCCTGCTGCGCTCGACTACAACATGGAGTACAAGACAAACGGGCAGCTGACGTCGCTCTACGCACCCGACGCGTATCGTGCGTCGGATCACGACCCGCTGATCGTCGGGCTGACCTTGCTGCCTGACGTAAGCACGTTGGGGGGTGGCTACGGCACGGCCTGGCACACGGGGCAGGGCGAGGTGCGCCTCGGGGAGGAGTGGAGCGGGAACGTCAACGACGGCGTCGTGCGCGTCGAGGGCAGCTGGAACGACGGCGAAGGATCGGTCAGCGTGACGGTCGGTGCGGCGGCTGGGACCCACAGCTGCCTGGACGCGTGGCTGGACTTCGGCAACGGCGAGGTCGTCGCGGGCGAGGTCGAGACGCCTGACGGCGCCTGGTCCGACGGCGAACACGTCATCGCGGGCAAGGCCTTGGGTCCCGGAATGCTCCAACTGGTCACGTTCGCACTGCCGCCCGGCATCATCGACGCCAACGCCGAGTACAACATGCGCTTCCGGCTGACCCCTGCGCCCGATCCGTCGGTCGGGGCGTGCCCATCTGCCGCCGTTGCCGCGGTGTCAGCGGCGCTTCAGCCCATCGGCCGCGCGGACGGCGGCGAGGTGGAGGATTACACGTTCGAGCCCGGCCCGCTTGCCGTGACGCTTGCCGCGTTCGCTGCCGCGCCGGCCGGGGACGCGATCGCCGTGACCTGGGAGACCGTCTCCGAGTTGGACACTCTGGGATTCCACGTGTACCGCGGCGGGACGGCCCTCGGTCCCTGGACCCGGCTGAACGCGACGCTGATCGCCAGCCAGGCCCCTGGGTCGGGCATGGGGCACGCGTACGAGTGGCTCGACGGGGGCGTGGAGGGCGGCCGCACGTACTTCTACCTGCTCGAGGACGTGGGAATGGACGGCGCATCCACCCTGCACGGGCCGATCAGCGCCGCCTCGGCGGGGCCCACCGCGGTCGCGCTGGGCAGCTTCGCCGGCAAGACTCATGGTGGGTTGGGCCTGCCCCTTGCACTTCTCGCGCTGCTCGCAGCAGGCGCGTGGCGCATTCGGCGGCGAGGGGGTGTAGGAGGCAAGCTTCACCGATAGAAGGTGCTAGTCTGGTCGAAATTGAGCATCCAGAGCGGAGCGACCGACGGGAGCGCAGTCGAAGGATGTGGCCTGATCGATTTGTTTCGGCCTCCTTCGACTGCGTTTCGGCCGAACAGATGGCCGGAACTCCGCTCAGGATGCTGGCATCCCCGATGCTGGCATCCCGGATGCCTCCGCTGGCGGTTACCTCCTCAATGGCTGTCCGACCGCCCGTACGGTTGTCCGCGGCTCGGCGGCTGTGCTACAATTCGGTCACTTTACAGAATGGGATGTGACCGATGACGAGACGACTGCGTATTGCACTTTCCGAGGCTGCCCGCCGCAGCCGCCGCGACCTGACCGGGCGCGCGGTGACGGGCCTCCTCTGCCTTCTCATCGCGGCGGCCGGCCTGCCCGTGCCTCCCGCTGCGGCGGACGACGGCGCCATCCGCCTGACGATTGAGTCGCCCGAGCCGGTGGTGACGTCCGCGGGGGTGAGCATCCCGGGCTATGCCGCCGATCGCACGCCGGGCGCGCCCGCGCTGCCCGTCTGGACCACGACTCTCACGCTGCCCGGCGACGGCGACTGGTCGCTCGACTACACGATCGTTTCCGAGCGGACCCTGGTCGCGCCGGTGGCGCTGCCCGCCACGCCTGTGCAGGAGCTGGCGTTCGACCGCCCGCCGAGCGACATCCCCGCGGCCGAGTGGCCCGATCTGATCGCGACCGTCGACCGGCCCGATCCAGCCATCTACGGGAACGCGGCCCTGTATCCGGCGGAGCCGGTCCAGGCTGGGCCGGTCGCGATCCGCCGCGGGCAGCGGCTGCTGCCCATCCGCGTCTATCCGATCCGGTACAACCCCGTCACGCGCGAGCTGCGCTACCTGGCCCGCGTGGAGATCGTGGTGCGGCCGGCGCCTCATGAGGCATCTCCGGTCACTGATGTGGGTGCGGCCGCGACTGATGCCACCTCAGCTGCCGCGTTGCCGGGCCTGGAGATCCGTACGCGCGAGCGCGGGATGCATCAGATCACATACGATGCGCTGAGCGCGGCGGGCGTTCCCGTCGCGACGGTGGACCCCGCGGCGTTCGCCATCGCGTATCTGAACGAGCCGGTCGCGATCGAGGTGACGGGCGAGGCGGACGGCAGCTTCGATCCGGGCGATGCGGTCATCTTCTACGCGGAGCCATACGTTGGCCGCTACATGACCGAGAACGTCTACCGGCTGACGTGGAGCGGCGCGGCCGGCGAGCGCATGGCCACGGTGGACGCGGCGCCCGCGCTCGCGTCGCCCCCGCTCACCACGATCCGCCGGACCGCGCGGGTGGAGGTGAGCAAGGTCTACTACAGCACCTATCACCTGCCCCGTGACGTGGACCACTTCTTTGACAACCCGCTCTACGCCAACAGCGCGTTCCCGACCGCAGTCACCACCTACACCCTCACGCTGGATGACGTGGCCCTCGCAGGCGATGCACGGCTGACCGTCCGCCTGCACGGCGGCCAAGCTCTTCCGGATCGCAGCCCGGACCAGTCCGTGGCGCTGCGCCTGAACGGCGCATCCCTCGGCGTCCACCAGTGGGACGGCAGCGTGATCGAGGAAGTGGCGGTTCCCGTCCCCGCGACGGACCTCCTCGACGGCCCGAATAACCTCGCGCTGGAGGCCTCGCTCGGCCAGTTGCCCGGGGTTGCCAACTACTGGGTGTCGCCGGATTGGGCCCAACTGGCGTATGGGGCGACGGCCACCGCCCACGCAGGTCGCCTCTTCATCGAGGCCACCACCGCCCCCGGCGCCCCCGCGGCAGACATGGGCAACGACATCCGGGCGACCGGCTTCCCTGGGCCCGGCATCCGGGTGTACGACGTGAGCGAGCCGCGGCAGCCGGTGCGCCTGGCCGGGGTGGCGGCGCAGCCTGAGGGGGGCTCCTACGCGGTGACTTTCGCCGGCCAGGACCCCGCCGCCGCTTACTACCTTGCCGCGGAGACCGCCTTGCTGGCTCCCGTGAGCCTGCGGCTCGACGCGGGATCGGCCTGGCGGTCGCCCGCGCATTCGGCGGACTACATCGCCGTCGTCCACCGCTCGCTGTGGGACGCGGTCCAGCCGCTGCTGGACCACCGCGCGGCGGAGGGGCTGCGGGTCGCGAAGGTCGACATTCAGGACGTCTACGACGAGTTCAGCGGCGGACGCGTCGACCCGGAGGCGCTCCGCACCTTCCTGGCGTACGCCTACGAGACGTGGAACGCGGGCGGCGATCCACCCGCCTACGTGCTGCTGGTGGGAGACGGCCACTACGATTTCAAGGGTGCGCTGCGGCCCGGGCTGCCCAACCTGATCCCGCCTTACCTGGCGGACGTGGATCCCTTCATCGGCGAGACCGCGGCGGACAACCGCTACGCCAGCGTCGACGGGCCCAACGACTTCCTGCCCGACATGGCGATCGGCCGTATCCCGGCCAAGACGCCGGCCGAGGTGACCGCGGTGGTCGGGAAGATCCTCGCTTACGAGACCGCTGCACCCCCGGGCGCGTGGCAGGATCGAGCGGTCTTCGTGGCCGACAACAAGAGCGATCCCGCGGGCAACTTCCATAGCTTCTCAGATCAATCCCGCGCGCTGGTCCCGCCGGCCTACGACACGCCGGCGATCTACTACAAGGCGGGCGCGGCCAGCGATACGGCGGCCGAGATGACCGGCGCCCTCCTGTCGGCCTTCGACGCGGGCGCGCTCTACCTTCAGTGGTTCGGCCACGCGTCGCGCACGTTCTGGGGTAACGACAAGCTGTGGGAGCTGAACGATCCGCCGAAGCTGGCCCCCAACACGGCCCTGCCCTTCACCGCCAGCTACGGGTGCTGGTCGGGCTACTTCATCAATGTGATCGGCAGCAGCCAGTATGGGGGCAGCGAGGCAAGCCTGGGCGAGACGCTGCTTCTCACGCCGGGCCGCGGCTCGGTGGCAGATTTCTCGCCCACGGGGCTGCACATCGGTGCGGACCTGATCGGCTTGAACAAGGCGATGATCGACGCGCTGCTTGTCGAACGAATCGCACGGGTGGGGCTGGCCGTGGACGGGGCCAAGGCCGCCTATTTCGCCCGTGGCTCAGGCGCGCTGGACCTCATCGACACGCAGGTGCTCCTGGGCGACCCGGCCACACGGCTCAAGCTGCCCGACACGGCCGTGTACCTCCCGCTGATCCTTCACGCGGCGGTCGCCGGCTACTGACGCACGGCAGAAAACGAGGACGGTGCGGGGATCATCTCCGCACCGTCCTCATCATCGATACCTACCCTGATCTGACGCGCCTGCGGCGTCAGGGCCGGCGGCGTGCCGCGGGCGTCGCGGTCGCGGGCAGGGGCCGCATGCGCTTCAGCAGGCCCGCGGGCTCCTCGTTCTCCTCGCCCGGAGTGGGCGTCCAGCCGGCATGCCACTCGCCATCCTCGTCCCGGTTGAGGCTTTCGTCCGGCCCCGGCAACTCATAGAGCATCGAATCCACCACGCGGCCCGATCCATCGAGGAGACTTACTGTCGCCGTCTTGTTGTCCAGGACCAGCCGCGTCTCCCGCTGGAACAGGACCAGGTAGTCGCCTGCCGCGAGGGTGGTTCGCCGGGCAAAGCGGTACGTCTGGGCCGCCCGGCGCCCCGGCACCTGCACCGTGATCGACCAGCCTGTCAGGTCCACCGGACGGCGGGACGCGTTATACAACTCGATCCATTCGTCGGCCGGGTTGGCCGGCGCGCGGCCGTCCCAATTCACGCTGCGGGGATAGGGCAGGATCTCGTTTAGTCGAACCGTCAGCGCCGTCACGGACGGGGCCGTCACGGACGGCGTCACCGTGGGCGTCTCTGTGCCGGGCGTGACGGTGCCGTCCGGCGTTTCAGTCGGCGTGGCTGTCTCCGTCGGTGTCTCGGTCGGTGTGGCCGTCGGCGTTTCCGTCGGTGTCGCGGTCGGTGTCTCGGTTGGCGTTTCAGTCGGCGTTTCAGTCGGCGTGGCCGTCGGTGTCTCGGTCGGCGTCTCGGTCGGTGTCTCCGTCGGTGTCTCGGTCGGCGTCTCAGTTGGCGTCGCGGTCGGCGTCTCGGTCGGCGTGGCTGTTGCCGTCGCCGTCGGCGTTGCAGTGGGCAGCTCCGTCGGTGTCGCGGTCGGGGTAGCCGTTGGCGTCTCGGTTGGCGTTGCTGTTGCAGTCGGCGCTTCTGTCGGTGTGGCCGTTGCCGTTGCGGTCGGCGTCGCCGTGAAGACAGACGTCGGCGTGGCCGTCGGCGTCTCCGTCGCGGTCGGCGTCGCGGTCGCGGTGAAGATCGACGTCGGGGTCGCGGTCGGCGTGGCAGACGCGGTTGCCGTGGCCGTAGGCGTCGCTGACGGCGTCGCGGACGGGGTGGCCGTGAACTCCCCGGTCGGCGTGGCCGTTGCCGTCGCGGTCGGCGTTGCCGTCGGCGTTGCCGTCGCTGTTGCCGTCGGGGTTGCAGTCGCAGTCGGCGGAACCTGGGTGCGCGTCGCGGTCGGCGTCGCGGTCGAGGGCGGCGGCAGGAAGACCTGCTGCCACCAGAAGCGGGCGAGCGCGCCGCCAGTTCGCTCGTAGTACTCGACCACGATGACATGCGCGCCGCCCAGGGCTACGTCGACCGTGTAGGGCACGGAGGCGCTCTGGTCGAACCACTGGCTGAGCACCAGCCGGCCGTCCACAGTCACCCGAACGCCGTCGTCAGCCTGTGCGAAGAAGCGATACAGCCCGGGCACGAAGGTGCTCTGCCGCGTCCAGCGGACTGCGAAGTTGTCCGCGACGACCCCGGCCGCCGGCGAGCCGGTTCCCCACGTGAAGTCGATCATGCGGTCGTTGCGCGTGAGCACGGGCGCACCGGTCAGGTTCACGTTGTTCCAATACTCGCCCATCCAATCCGGGAAGGTGATCGGGCCCAGGCGTTCCCAGCGCAGCCGGACGCTCGACAGCCCCGTCTTCTCGTAGTACTCCACCCGGACCTGGTGGGGCCCGCGCGCCAGCGGGAAGTCGACGCTGACCTCGCGGTTGCTGTTGTCACGCCACTCATCGACGAGCAGTTGGCCGTCGATCCACAGCCGCGCGCCGTCGTCCATGCTGAGGAAGAAGCGATAGGTCGCGGGCTCGAAATCGAGCGTCCGCGTCCAGCGGGCAGAGAAGCCGTCCGCGGGCAGCTGGCCGGCGGGCGAACCGAGTCCCCAGTTGAAGTCGACCGCCCAGTCGTTGCGCACGACCAGGGGCAGGCCGGCCAGGTTGAGGTTGGCCCAGTACTCGCCCCGCCAATCCGTGATGACCGGGATCGGCGTGGCCGTGGGCGGCACGCGCGTTGCAGTGGGTGGCACACGCGTTGCGGTCGGCGGAACGCGGGTTGCGGTCGGCCTGGGCAGCGTCACCACCGGCGTGACTTGCGGCACGACCTGCGTGGGCGCGGCCGTGGGCGGCACGAGCGTCGGCAGCGGGGTAGGAGATGGCAGGGCGGTCGCCGTCGGGGTCGCGGTGGGCGCGACGGGGTTCAGAATCCTGAACTCCGCGGTTGCCCGCTGGCCCGTGGCCGGATCGATCACCGTGACGAGTGCGACCGGCATGAGCGCCCAGCGCGGATCGTACGGATAGGTGAAGCGAATGACGAAATCCCCGCGGTCTGTCACGATCGCGGAGGCCTGGTCGAGCCCGGGCGTTTGGCCGGTCTGCGGATCCTCCAGGCGCACGAAGATCGTGTCGCCGGGGCGCCAGCCCTTGCCTTCGACCGTCAGGCGCGTGCCAGCATCGCCCGCCAGCGGTGCGATGGTGATGGTGGGCGTGCCGGTGTCGGGCGACAAGGTGGGCGTGGCTGTCGCTCGGCCGGCCTGCACGGGCAACAGGCGCGGCAATAGCCCGCAGCTTCCTGCGGTGACGGCCACGGCGGCAAGTGTGGCGATGAGCAGGACGATCCCGCCGATCTTCGCCCACCGGCTGCGCGGCTCCGAATTAAGTTCTGGTTGTTGCATGGTCTCCTCCGCCCTGTGCCCTCAATGAAAACAGGGTAAACGAAAAAACGGGCACACCTTAGTAGACGTCTGCCAGGGCTGAGGGTTCCCATCGTGACGCAATATCGCCGCGCGACGCAATATCGCCGCGCGTCGCACCGCCGCCGGCCGCAACCAGTGCCTTGCGCCCCCGCGCGGCTCCTTCCTCGACGATCAGCCGCGGCGCGCCGCCGATGAGACATTCCCCGCGGTTCAAACAGGTCGCGGCGGGGAGGTCGACCACGTAGAACCCGCCCTGCGCCACGATGCGCTGCGTCTCGCCGCGTTCGTTGACCAGCAGCGCCTCTCGCGCCGCCGCACGCACCTTCACGCGCGTCCGCGCGGTCCCGGTCGTCCACACAACGGTGGTGGTCGCGCTGCCGCGGTCGAACGTCACCGCGTTGATCGTGCCCGACTGCTCGCGCCGCGCGGTTCGGAAGTCGCGCAGGTAGGTGGTCGCCACCTGGTACGCGGTGAACGCGGGCCGTCGCGAGTCGTCCCCGCGCAGCAGGCCGTACGGCTCGATCGATTCGGGGTGATCCGTCGAGTTGCGCAGCTTGTAGAAGGACACCCGGCTGGCGCCGGAGGCGAAGGCCAGGCTGAACTCCTGCAGCACGAACGCGGCCTGCTCCTCAAGAGACACCCTGAACCGTGGTTTCGACCAGGGCGGCTCCACCTTGTCCTCCGAAGGGGGCGCGTTCGTCTCGTTGATCCACAGATTCTTGCCCGTAATGCCGTGGCGCACGAGGCTGGCCTGCGCCTGGTTCAGCACGGCAGGCGTCTGCAGCGGCTTGAAGTAGAGATGATAGATGGCTGCGTCGAAGTAGTAGCCGTGGGCGGCCGCTTGGGGGTCCGCAACGATGACGTCCAGCAGGCGGTCCAGGTACTGCCGCCGGCCGTGGGACCAGTCCCAGAAGTAGGTCAGGCCGGCCAGGTGCACCTGCTGGGCTGGATCGACCTCCTTGATGGCCAGATAGGCGGTCTTGAGCAGTTGCGCGTACTCCTCGACGCTCCCGGTCCACGTCTGGCCGGGGTGGCCGGCCTGCCACACGTCAGGCTCGTTCCAGATGATCCAGTGGTGGATGCGGCCGCGGTAGTGCTGGGCCATGCGCCGCGCGAACGCAGCCCACGCGTCCATCCGGGGCACGCCGCGTGCACCGTCCGCCGGGTTCACCGCGGCCCAGGCGGGCGTGCCGATGAGGATCGCGACGACCTCGCGGCCCGCGTCCAGCTCCGCCGCGACGTAGGGATCAGGCACGTTCGCCGGCTTCCAGTCCGCAGGGCCGCCGGGTTGGATCACGTCCCAGCGCAGGATGATGCGGCTGTAACCCACGCCCGCATCCGTGGCCGCCTCCGCGTTGACGAATGCCTCCACCGCGCCGAACCGCACGTCGGGCGGGAGCACCTCCGCAGAGACGGGAGCGACGGTGCCACAGAGCACGCAGAGCGCGCAGAGGATGGCGAGCACCTGCGGTGCGCGCAGCCTTGCTCCGGGGGGCCTCCGGCCGGGAAGGCATCGTTTGGGTTGCAGGGCGTGGCCGTCGATCTGCTTCAAAACCCGAACCTCTTGAATGCCTCGGCCGCGGCATAGCCGGGCTTCTCGCCCGCCTCGTGCGCGCGCTGGCGCACCCGCTCCGCGAGCTTCTCCGGCTCCGCGCCGACCTGGCTCACGTGGCGCATCAGCGCCGCGATGCGCTGGTCGATGCAGCCACTGATGTCCTCCCAGTGGTCCGGGTTATCCGTCCAGAAGAGGTAGAGCTCCCGCACGCGCCACGGCTCGACGCCGTCGACGAGCTGCTCGGGGAAGATGTACCACTCCCGTGCGGACCACACTGCATCGACCGCCGCCTGGCCCGCGGCGCGGTGGTCCGGGTGCAGCTGGTAGGGGCGCCATGGATCGATGGTCAGCACGACGTCGGGCCGTTGGCGACGCACCAGGTCGGCCAACTCGCGGCGCAGGTCCATGGTGTTCTCCAGCAGGCCGTCGGGCCGGCGCAGAAAGATGATCTCCTGCACACCGACGTCGGCCGCGGCCGCACGCTGCTCGATCTCGCGGCGGGCTGCGAGCCTGCCGGGCCGCAGATCGGGATCGTGGCTGCCCTTGTCGCCGCTGGTGAGAAGGACATAGGTGATGTGGCGCCCTGCCTGCGCCCACTTGAGGATCGTGCCCGCACACCCGAATTCGGGGTCGTCCGGGTGCGCTGCGATCACCATGACGCGCTGCAGGTCTGAGGTTGGTTCGGTCACGCTGGCGTGCCTCCTGGCGAATGCGAAGGTTTGTAGAGACGTAGCATGCTACGTCTTACGGATGTCGTGACGCGAGGATAACACCCGCCGCGGCGTGTTGTCAACGCGGCCACGCGTGTTACCCAGGTGCCCGGCACCTCCGAGAGACTGTTGCAGAATGCAATTGGTTGCCAGTAATCAAGCCTGAAAGGAGTCAATCAGGCACTGACTCGTGTCAGGCGCGCAGCGCAGCTGCATTGCATGTCAAGACATCAGACCAAGCTGCAGCTGTGAGCCGCGTTTTCCAGCCTGCATCGCCCCCGTCGCGTCATGTCGCACAGGGCGCTGGTGCGTGGTCGGGTTGCCACCACTGGCGCCAGAGTTTGAGCAGATTATAGGCCGTACAGGTCAACCACCACTCGGCCTTGGCATTCAGCCAGCCAACCAGACCAAAGCGCAACATGCCCAGTCGCTGTTTGGTGTTGGCAAACAACGGCTCGACCACCGCCTTGCGCTGGCGGAGCCGTTGGCGGCTGAGCGGGAGGCGCAGTTGTTCCAGATAGGCCGGCAGGTCGGCATCATGGGCATAGCGGGTGATCACCCGCGCCGGTTTGCTCGTGCAGCGACCCGCGGCCTTGGCGGGACAGCCCGCACACTGTCGGCCGCGGTAGGTGCGTCCGTCTACGGGTTTGCCTCTTTCGGAACGCACCACGCCGGCGAAGGTCAAGACTTGGCCTTCGGGACAGCGATAGGTGTCGCTGTCAGGATCATAGACGAAGTCGGGCTTGGTGTAGCGCCCGGCGCTGGCCCGGGGCGGCGCCGGCTGCGGTACGCAGACGGCGATGCCCGTCTGCTGGGCGTCGCAGATGGCGCTCATCGCAAAGTACCCTTTGTCGGCCACCACCGCGGTGGCATGCCGGCCCGTCATGGCGTGGGCTTCGGCCAGCATGGGCCAGATGGCCGCGATCCGAAGAACAGGTGCTGACATCGGCCGCCACCACGATTTGGGCCTTCGCATCGACCACCGCTTGGGCATTGTAGCCCGTGACAAAGCCGCTGGGGGTGTGCTGCAGGGCGGCCTCCGGATCGCTGCGGCTCACCGCATCGGCCTTGTTGCGGCCGGGCAAGGCCGCGCGGCGCTCCAACTCGGCCAGGGCTTGCTGCAGCCGTGCCCGCACCTGCTCCCGCCCCACGCGGGTGCGCGGGCCAGGCGGCGGGGCTGCGTCGTTATCCTCAGCCGTTTGGGCGGCCTCCATGTCATCCAACTCGTGCTCCACCGCACGCAGCAGCCGCTCGATCTCCGCCCGCGTATGCACGCTGTCTGGACTCGCGGCAGCCAAGCGCGTGCCGTCGACCGCCTGCAAGGCGAAGTCGACCAGACCCGTATCGATCGCCAGGTACACCGTCTGCTGGAACAGGCGGCGCAACGCTGGTCGGTTGGCCTGATAAAAACGCGCCAGCGTGCTGTGGTCCGGCCGTTGCAGCCCCGTCAACCACATCATCGGCACATGTTCCCGGCAGGCCCGCTCGATTTGCCGCGTCGAGCGCGTGCGCGTCATGAAGCCATACAGCCAGGCGGCCAGCAACAACGCCGGCGCATAGGCCGGTGCGCCATAGGGTTCCGCTCGGTTCCGGATGCCGATCTGAGCCCAATCCAGGCTATCCACAAACTCGGCCACGAAGCGCACCGGATGATCGTCCGGAATCAGCTCGCCCAGCGAAGGCGGCAGCAGCCAGTCCTGCTCACGACTGAAGGACTTGAATGGCATGGGCAGCTCCTACTCGATTGATAGCCCCATGCTACCAAATCCGCGCAATTCGCGCGACTTTTGCAACAGTCTCTCCGAGGTGCCGGGCACCTTAAGGCCCCGAGATGCCGCGGCGAGGCGTGACTCCGAGGTGCCGGGCACCTTAAGGCCCCGAGATGCCGCGGCGAGGCGTGATTCCGAGGTGCCGGGCACCCTAAGGCCCCGAGATGCTGCGGCGAGGCGTGACTCGGAGGTGCCGGGCACCTTAAGGCCCCGAGACGGCGCACTTGCTTGTACGCCGGTGGTATAATGCGCGCATGGACAAACCAACGCTGCGCAAGGCGCTTCACCTGCTCGCTCACCCGCTGACGCTCGGTGCGATCGGCCTGCTGCTCGTCAACGATCACGTGCTGCGCCGGGCCTGGCCCTCCGCGCTGACCGGCAAGCTGGGCGATCTGGCGTGGCTCTTCTTCATCCCGCTGGTCTTGGCCGCGGCCGTCGCGCTGGTGCTGCCCGGCCGCCGTCACTCGCGCGCGGCCGGCCTGATCGCCTACGGATTCGTCGGGGTCGTTTTCGCACTGGCGAAGACCGTGCCCTGGGCGCACACCGCGGTCGTGGCTGCGGCTGAGGCGTTGTTCGGCTTCGAGGTCGGCTGGCGCCGCGACCCGACCGACCTCATCGCGCTGGCCGGCCTCCTCGCCAGCGCAGTCCTGTGGGTGCGCACGCCTGAGCCTCGCGCTGGCCGGCCTCGCCTGGCCGCGCCGGGATGGGCCGGCCTGGTCATGGCCGTGCTGCTGACCGTCGCCAACGCGCCCGCGCCGGACCCCGGCATTTACTGCCTGGAGGCAACGGATGGCGAAGTGCGGGCGCATGCGGCCTACAGCAGCTGGCGGAGCACCGACGGCGGCTTGACCTGGCAGGAAGCGCCAAGCCGGGCGCAGGAGGTGTGCCCGGCCCCGTGGAGCAGTCCGACCGCCGAGCCGGTTATCGTCGCCGATCCGCGCGACGCGGCCCGGCAATATCGCTTCGCGCCCGGCCAGGCGATCGAGCTTACGGAGGACGCCGGGGCCACCTGGCGCATCGTCCGCCCCGCACAGGTGACCAGTGAGGCCGTCCTGGCAGCCACGCGGCGACAGGTGTCCTCCTGGGCCGAGGTGCGTCCCACCCCCATGCACGCAGCCATCGACCGCGGGACGGGCAATGCCATCTTCGCGATGGGCCATGCGGGGGTGCTCGTGCACGGGGCGGACGGCGCGTGGCGCGAGATTGTGGTAGGCGGCTACCGGCCTTTCGCGGTGGCCGGCGCGTTCGACCTCCTGCGCCTGCTCGTGGGCGAGATGTTGCTGGCCCTGGGCTTCGCGCTCGGTGGGTTCGTCACGCTCGCCACGCGCACGTTCGGCAAGCGAAAGGCGTTCTGGATCGCTGCGTTGGTCGTGGCCTGGGCGGTCTTTGCGCTCGTCGCGTTTGCGTTTCCACCCGCGCTGGCCCGGGGATACGGCGAGAGCCTCTCCTATCTCGGCCTGGCCGCGCTCGGTGTGGTGCTGGTCATCATGGTCGCGATCGCGATCGCCAATTTGCTCCGGCAGGACCGGCCGGCGCTCGGGCGAACGCTGCTCGTCTGCCTCCTTGCGGGCCTGCTGTTCCTGCTGCCCTACGGGTTGTGGGCCACGGACGCGCTGCCGCGCTACCTCCTCGCCTCGATCTTCGGCACGCTGCTCGGCGCGGCCGTGCTGCTCGCGGGCAGCCGGTGGATCGCGCGCTTGAGTTGAGGCTTGTGCATCAGGATGTGGAATCGGCGCCTGAGAGTTCGTCCAGCAACGCGGCCGCATCCTGCAGGTCGCGCGTGTCGTATCCCTCGGTGAACCAGCCGTAGATCTCCGACAATGCGGCCCGCGCCTCGACGGTTCGCCCCTGGTGCTGCCACAACCTGGCCAGGCTCATGGTCGCTCGCAGCTCCCACGATCGCGCTGATTGGGCCTGCGCGATCGTGATGGCCTGGCAGTATTCCCGCTCGGCTTCCGTTTCCGCCGCCTCCTGCGCGATCCGTTCGGCGCCGTCGCCCGATCGGCCTTCGGCAAACGCCACCTCTCCCAAAAGGCGATGAATCTCGGCCGTGCTGTTGTGCTCCCCGTTCAAATCGACTTGGGCCAGGATCTCGGTGAGCGTGCGGCGCGCCTGATCGACCTGCCCTATATTGAGATAGGCCTGCCCGAGCACCGTGTACTGCTGCGACAGGCCGGTGATCATGCCGATTTCCCGGTATCCTGCCATGGCCTCCAGGAGAGCGTCGATGCCGGCGGCGCATTGGCCACTTCCGACCTGCGCCCAGCCGCGCATGTGGATGCCGATGGTATGCCAGTATGGAAGATGATGCTCTGTGGAAACACGAATGCATGACTCTGCGATCTCTGCCTGGACGGCGAAGTCGCGACGCCAGCCGCACATCCACGCAGCATAGGTGAGCGCAAGCGCCTGGAAGGGGGGAATTGCCATGTCATGCGCCAGATGAAGCGCTTCGTCGATGCGTTGTTGCGCTCGATCGGGATAGCCCAGTGCCCAGAGGGTGGGTCCCAGCATCGCGCGGCTGGCAATGCCCGGATCCTGCCCGTAAACGTATGCCGCAGAACCGTGTACGGCCGGGTCGTAGGCCGAGACCATGTGCTCCAGTGAATCTTTGGCGACTGCGAAGTGCCCCAGAAACAGGCCATGCCAACCGCGTGCCCAGTGCACCACTGCCACCAGGAACGGGTCGCCGGACTCTTCGGCAACATCCATGAGCTCTTCGACGACCGAGATGGCCGTCTCGTGTTGCGCACAGCCAGCGTAGTAGGTGGCGAGCCACCACATCACCGGCATGATCTGCGGAGGCTCGCCAAGTTGTTGGCACAACTCCCAGGCGCGTGCGCAGCACTTCACGACTTCCGTCGCGCCGTAGCCCTTCTCCGACACAAGCGGTGTCGTCAGCCCTACGAGCAACTGAAGTTCGGTCTCAGCATGCCTGGAGGTCTTGGGCAGCGTGGCAAGCAGGTCCAGTGCCTGCCGGTAATGCTGGATGGCCTCATGGTTCGCGGATAAGCGCACCGCATGAGCGCCCGCATGTGCCAGGTAGTGAACGGCCTTGTCGACGATGCCTGCCTCTCGAAAATGGTGCGCCAGTTGCACGGCGATCTCATCTTCACTGCCGCGATACAGGTCTTCGAGGGCCGTGGCCACGGCCTCATGCCGCCACGCTCGCTCCACCGGCCCAAGCCGGCCGTATACGTACCGCTGATAAAGGGCATGCCGAAAGCGGTACCGCGACAGTCGCACGCCACTGAGGCGGCGCACGCCTTCGCCCTGCACAAGGCGGCGCCGCCCCTCCAACTCGTCGCTCAGCCAGCCCCGGACCAGTTCCGGGTCAACACCGTCCGCACGGCTGATTGCCTCGGCGGTGAAATGCTCGCCTTCCACGCACGCGGTGGCCAGCAACCGCTGCAGTTCAGCCGGCAGACGGTCGATATGTTCCGCGATGACCGCCTCAACACGCGCGGGCAGTGTTTCCCAGTCAAGCGCTGCCCCGAGTATCCAACAGCCGTCGCGATCCTGCACCAGGTCCCCACGTTCCTGCATGCCCCGCAATAGCTCGACGGTGAACAGAGGGTGTCCGCGCGTCTGCTGGAACAGTGCATCGCGGAAGCCGTCGTCAAGCCGGTTTGGCTCGGTGTCGATCAGGGCATCGACGAACGCGGGATCCTCGATTCCGTCCAGGCTGATCTCGATGTCGCCCCACCGCCGCTTGAGTTCATTGATCGCGTGGACCAGAGGATGTCGACCGACGGAGGGGACCCCGTCCGGCGGAGGTCCGGCGGCCGAGGTCGGGTAGCACAGGGAGAGTTCGGCAGGCCGGAATGCGCCGGCGATCAGGATGGGGCTGCCGGCCAGGGCGCGGCTGAGGTAGGAGAGGAGGCTGATCGTTCCCAGGTCCGCCCACTGCAGATCGTCAAGGATCAGCACGAGCGGATGCTGGCGCGCCACGGCTTTCAGGACCACTGCATACTGCCCGAACAGGTTCGCCTGTGCCGGGACTGACCCTGGGGGACGCCGGGCCCGGCGCCGGATGACGGCAAGCCAGGCGGGCTCAGGCTGCTCGCGGCCCAGGTAATCGATCGCCCGGCGCAGCAGCGCGGGCGCGGGAATGAAACTCCCAATGAGGTCGGGACCGGCCTCCGCAAGCGCCGCCAGGCTCGACGGCAGGATGTCCCACAGGCGGACCAACTGCAGGGGTGCGAGTTCACCGGTCGCCCACCTCACCTCCAGGTCGCCGCAGAGCATGCCCAGGGCCTCGCGAAACGGCAGGTATGGATCGCCGATGCCGAATCGGGCGCCACAGCTGCCGCCGACGGCAATGAGGTCCCCGTCGGCGGCCTGAAGTCGCCGCGCAAACTCGCCCAGCAATAGCGTCTTGCCCTGGCCCGCGTCGCCGCTTACCAGCACGACGCCGCCCTGGCCTGTGCGAGCTGCGCGCCACAATTGATCTAGCCGGGCCAGTTCACGCTCTCGGCCCACGAACACCGGCCCATCGGGCCGGACCAATGCAGCGTCAGGGATCGCCGGCGATCGGCCGGTCGCCGGTCCGGGCCGGCGGATCTGGGCTGCCAGCGCGGCCGTCAGGTCATCCGGCGCAATCTGGAGTTCCTGCGCCAGCGACCTGCGCAGCGCCTCGTACTGCTGCAAAGCGGCCGCAGACTGGCCACGCACGAAGAGCGCGCGCATGATCTGCCGGTAGGCCGGTTCATCCAAGGGATCCAGGTCCAGAAGCCGGCGGGCCGTGCGCTCTGCAAGGTCGAGCGCGCCCTGCCGCTCCTGGTACTCTGCGAGATCGCGCAGCGCAGCCAGCATCTCCCGGCGATAGTGCTCCCGCCGGGGCGCCAGCCACTCCTCGAACAGGGCGCTATCGCGCACGGAGAAACCCGCCAGCAGGTCGCCCGTGTAGAGGCCGGCGGCCTGTTGCAGCCGCACGATGCATTGCGGACAGGCAGCCCGGGCCGGGTGTACGTGGGCGGCGCACTCGGCCAGAAGCGCGTCGAACTCCGCCACGTCCAGCCGCCAGCCCGCGCCGAGGTCGAAAGCAACGTCGGTTGCGCTGATGATGAGGCCCGCGCTGAGCGGCCCGAGCGCCACACGCAGGTGATGCAGCGCCTGGCGCAGGCTCGCGCGTGCCGCATGATCGGGGTAATCGGGCCAGAGCAGGCCTGCCAGCACCTCGCGGCGATGACAACGGCCGCGCTCGATGGCCAGGTAGGCCAGCAGGGCCCGATCTTTGGCGCCAAGCAGACGCGTGTTGACCTGGTCCATCGAGTCGATGGCCAGTCCTCCGAACAGGCTGAGCGTACACTGCACCACGGCGATATTATACACCATCCATCTTCTTTGACTGCGTAAGAATCTGCGTCGCGCTTTTGTTTTTGACGCTTTTTTAACGCCCTTGTGATAGTGATGAGTTGCCCGACCCTTGAGACTGTGTCGGCGCGCCATCATCGTGACAGGCCGCCGGAAGCGCCTGCTGGTTGTACCTTGATGATGGCATAGGCGGATTTCATTGCAGCCGGAATCGATGTGTCGGATGCGATTCAGCACGGGAGGGTGCGATGCAAAGCAAGGGATTCGTCCTGTTCGTCGGATTGCTGACGATTCTGGCACTTGTTGCGCCAGGGGCCGCGGCTGAGGAGATCGGACCACACGGCGCCGCTTCGGCCGGGGTCGCAGCCACAGATGACGTCATGGGCACCGCTTTCACCTACCAGGGGCGCCTGGTAGACGATGGCGTACTGGCCAACGGCGATTACGACTTCCAGTTCACCCTGCACGATGAGCTTGCCGGCGGTAACCAGGTGGGAAGCAGCATTGTGCAGACGATCGCGGTCAGCGAGGGGTACTTCACCACGCAACTGGATTTTGGTGCAGTCTTCAATGGGGACGCACGCTACCTGGCGATCGAGGTGCGCAGCGCGGGGAGCATCGATCCGTACACGTTGCTCGTGCCGCGGCAGGCGCTTACGCCGTCGCCATATGCCCTGGCGCTGCCCGGCCTGTGGACGCAGCAGAACGCGACCAGCCCCAACCTCGTCGGCGGGTACAAGGAAAACACTGTGACGACCGGCGTGGTGGGCGCGACCATCGCGGGCGGCGGCGCCGTGGGCCAGCTCAACACAGTGGAGGCAGATTACGGCACGGTGGGCGGCGGCGCGATCAATCATGCCAGGGGACTGGCTGCCACGACGAGCGGCGGGTGGGGCGACACCGCTTCCGGCGACTACTCCGTCGTTGCCGGCGGTTACGGCAACCTGAGCTCCGGCAAGGGATCCGTCGTGGGCGGAGGCCTGGAGAACCAGGCCAAGAACGAGGGCGCCACCATCGGTGGCGGCTGGGCTAACCTCATCGAACCCTGGTACGCCACGATCGGCGGCGGGCGGGAAAACAACATCGCTCCCGACACTGCGGAAGGCGCCACCATCGCCGGCGGCTGGGCAAACACCGTCAGCGGTAAGTACGCGACCATTGCCGGCGGGCTCTCGAACATTGCATCAGGCAATGGCGCCACCATCAGCGGCGGCCAGAGCATTCAGGCCACGGGTCAGTGGGCCTCCGTCGGCGGCGGCCAGGACAACACGGCGGGCGGCGACCATGCCACGGTCGGGGGCGGCAACACCAACCGGGCCACGGTGATGGGCGCGACCATCGGCGGCGGGA
This sequence comes from Anaerolineae bacterium, assembly GCA_040766655.1. Lineage (GTDB taxonomy): Bacteria > Chloroflexota > Anaerolineae > CG2-30-64-16 > CG2-30-64-16 > JALOOB01. The sequence goes on along the minus strand of JAXGQB010000012.1, from coordinate 16,277 downwards.
TCCAGAACCTGGCGAACGGCGTGGGTGCGACGATTGCCGGCGGTGGCGAGGCGGGGGCCGGCAACGTGGCCAGCGGTGCGGGTGCGTCCGTCGGCGGTGGGATCCGCAACACGGCTTCCGGGAATAACGCCACCGTCGCTGGCGGTCATGACAACGGAGCACTTGGCGTCACGTCGGCTGTCGCGGGTGGATTTGGCAGCGTCGCGACCGGCGACGGCAGCGCGGTGGGCGGGGGAACCAACAACACGGCGTCTGGTGCCAACTCGGTGATCGCAGGCGGCCAGCTGAACACGGCTGATGGCAGCTGGTCGAGCGTCTCGGGTGGGTCCGTCAATCAAGCTACAGCCACGTATGCCAGCGTGCCTGGTGGGTCCCAGGCCCACGCTTCGGCCTACGGCCAGATGGCACATGCCGCCGGGGCGTTCTCTGCCGTCGGAGATGCCCAGGCCTCGGTCTATGTGCTGCGCAAGACAACGACCGATGCGACTCCCTTGATGCTGGCGCTTGATGGTGGAGGGCAACAGCTGACGATCGCCCCGGGCCGCAGCATGGCATTCCAGATCCTGGTCGTCGGCCGCAGTGATGGTGGGGCATCTGCTGGCTACTGGATCCGGGGATTGATCGAAAACAACGGCGGCGCGACGGCGTTCGTGGGAACGCCCATCGTGACGATGCTCGGCGAGGATGTGAGTTCCTGGAGCATCGCCGTGAGCGCCAACAACGCGGCCGATTCTCTTGACATCACGGCCACCGGCGCCGCCGGCACAACCGTCCGTTGGGTTGCGACCGTCTACGCGGCTGAGGTTGCGTGGTAAGCAAAGGGAGGTGTCGCGATGCGCAACAATCGTTATCGGTCGCTGCATGTCCCGGCCGGCGTTGTGCTGGCACTTGCCATCACCCTGTGCTTCGCCGCGGGACCTGTCCAGGCTCAAAGTGGCGGCGATTTCAGCCTGACGTGGAATACGGCGCCTGGCGGAGGCGGCACAAGCCTCGGCGATCAGTTCAGCCTCCAGGGCACGGTGGGCCAGCAGGAGACAGAGCCGCTCCAGGGGGGCGAGTTCGAGCTCACGCCGGGCTTCGAGCAGCCCGAATGTCCGGCCGGCGCAGCCACGGCCGTGGCCGTGATCCTTGTACTGGATGGGAACGATATCCGCGTGACGTGGACGCACGAGTCTGCGAACGGTGCGTATGAGGTCCACGCGAGCGACACGCCCTGGTTCACGCCCGGCCCGGCGACACTGTTGGCCACGGTGCTTGCGCCCGGCCAGGAATACCCTGACGAAGGGGTCGCCGGCAGCCCGGCGGCAAATCGCTTCTACCTGGTACGCGCGAGGTGTGGCGGACTGTGGGGCGACTCGTTTCGGATCGGCTTCTTCAGCTATACATTGACGCCCGGCGGCTGAGACCGGAGGCCGTCGATCGTGAGGTGCCGGGCACTGCGATCATTCGGATCGTTCAAGTGCCCGGCACCTTCATTCGGAGGCCCGCGCGTGCCGGTTGTCACACAAGGCGAATCGCGGTAGAATGGCGCGACTTCCCCCGAAATGTTGCGTGAGGAGATGCCATGCGATTGCCTTTCGTGCCCCGACCATCGACGCGTGCCTTCATACGTGAGGCGCGGCGCACGCCCGGTTACTCCCTGTTCGACTGGGTGCACGGCTACGTCTACGGCCGGTGGCCGCATCTCTACATCGCCATCGGCATTGGCGAGCACCCGATCGCCAGGCGGGCCGGGCCGGTCATCGCCCGGCTGAACCGCCTTGCTCGCCGTGGCCGCGCACACAAAGCCGGCCGGGCGCCCGACCAACGGGCGCCGGCAGGTCGGGGCATGGCGGACACCTATCACGGCAAGGTGGTGACGCTGGAGGCCGCGACGCAGCTCATCCGGGTGGAGCAGGACGTGAACCTGGGCGACCTGGAGCAGATCATCCCCTACAGCACGGCCCGAGACATCGTGCTGCGCAACCCCGACCACATCGTCGTCATCGATTGCCCCTGCCGCTCCGCACGGGCCAACCCGTGCCTGCCGCTCGACGTCTGCCTGATCGTCGGCGAGCCGTTCGCCAGCTTCATCGCGGAACACCAGCCTGCGCGCTCGCGGTGGATCACGCGCGACGAGGCCGAGCAGATCCTCCGGGAGGAGCACGGCCGCGGCCACGTCCACCACGCGTTCTTCAAGGACGCCATGCTCGGCCGCTTCTACGCAATCTGCAACTGCTGCGAGTGCTGCTGCGGCGCGATGGGCGCGCACCGCAACGGCGTGCCGATGCTGGCCGCGTCGGGCTACGTCAGCGCGGTGGACGACGAGCTGTGCGCGGGCTGCGGCGAGTGCATCGACGTGTGCCAGTTCGCGGCGCTGAGCCTGGTCGACGGGGTGTCGAAAGTGGACTGGGACGCGTGCATGGGCTGCGGCGTCTGCGTGGACCACTGCGCCACCGGCGCGCTCAGCCTCGTGCGCGACGAAGGCAAGGGCATCCCGCTCGAGATGCGCGCGCTGCTGGAGCCCGCCCACTGATGCCCCCGCCACTCCCGCCCCTCCTGCACACGTCCGAGGCCGGCTCGTTCGCGCACCGCACCCTGAAGGTGCGCGTGCCCGCCATCCTGCGGGATACCATCTCAGCGAACGATTTCCCGCCCGCTGTCCTGGCCAGGTTGAACGCCTTGCACGACGAGATCACCGGCGGGGTGGTCCAGCACCTGGCCGAGGACGCGCCGGATGTGGCCGAGTGGAACCGTTGGTCCGCGCCCAACTTCGGCCGCTCCTGGCTGGACGTGCCATGGTACTGGGCGGAGGCATATTTCTACCGGCGCATCCTCGAGGCCACGGGCTACTTTCAGCCCGGCCCGCTGCGCGGGTTCGATCCCTTCGCGTCCACCAAGCGGCGGGAGTGGGTGCCCGAGGCTGCGCCCGCCACGGTCGAACGACTGCTGTCCGGGGTGTCGGGCGACCTGCAAACACGTTTCGAGCAGATGCTTCACGCCAGCCTGTGGGGCAACCGCACCGACCTGAGCTACACCGTGGCGGCCCACCTCGGCGCGACGGCCGAGCCGGGGCAGGAGCGGGCGAACCTGCTGGTGGACGACTGGCAGGCCGTGTGGGCCCACCTCCTGGCGCACGAGGGCGGGCGGGTGGGCATCATCATGGATAACGCAGGCACGGAACTGCTGATGGACGTCGCGCTGGCGGACTTCCTGCTCAGCACCGAGCTCGCGTCCGCCGTGCACCTGCACCTCAAGCCGCAGCCCTTCTTCGTCTCCGATGCCATGAAGGCCGACCTGGCAGACGGCACCGACGCGCTCATCGCGGCGGGCGGGCTGGCCGCGCGGCTGGGCCGGCGGATCGACGGCGCGGTGGCCGCGGGCGAGTTGTTGCTGGAGACGCACCCGTTCTATGCCTCGCCCCTCTTCCACTCGTCCATGCCAGAGGACCTGCGCCGCTCGCTCGGCCGGCTCGACCTGGTCATCGTCAAGGGAGATGCGAACTATCGGCGCCTGGTCGGCGACGCGCACTGGCCGCCCACCGTGGCCTTCGACGCCGTTACCGCGTACTTCCCTGCGCCCCTCGTTGCACTGCGCACGTTCAAATCGGAGCTGATCACGGGCCTGCCTCCCGGCCTGGCCGAAGCCACGGCCGCGGCGGACCCCGACTGGCTGGTCAACGGGGTGCGCGGGGTGATCCAGGCGAACCTGGGCTGAGCGCATTGGATATCATCTTACTCGCCTGAGCCGCGAGTTGTGGCATGATAGGCAGCTGTAGTTCAAATCGCAACGTTCTGGGGGAAATCGTGAAGACAAAAATGACTCTCTCTGTTGTGTTGGTGCTGCTCGTCGTGGTCCTGGCGGCGTGTGGCGGGTCGGGCGGCGGGGCCGCGCAGACCGGTGGAGCAACCGGCGGCAGTGCGGACGCGGGCAAGGCGCTCTTTGCGCAGACGACCATCGGCAGCAATGCCGGCTGCGTGACGTGCCATTCGCTCGACGGCTCGAGCCTCATCGGCCCGAGCATGCAGGGCATCGCGGGCCGGGCGGGCAAAGAGGTCCAGGGGCAGACGGCCGACCAGTACGTGCGTGCCTCGATCGTGGACCCCAACAGCCATGCGCCGGAGGGCTATACGGTGGGCGTCATGCCGTCGTACAAGGACGCGCTGAGCGACACGCAGCTGAACGACCTGGTCGCGTACCTGCTGACGCTCAAGTAAGCGGCGCGTTGCACCAGGTGTCGGGGCGTCTTGCGCCGTTTGACACCCTCGCGGGCCTGTGTTATAGTCGCCACACAATCGAATACGCCACATAAAAGCGATGAACCGGACGAGTACGCATGCACCCCTCGGGGTGAGCGAGGCGTCAGAGAGCGGGCCAATAGCTGCGAGGCCCGCGCCGTAGCACGTGCCGAATGGACCGGGGAGCTGCCAGCTGAAAGCGCCACACGGCGCGAGTAGGTGCGGACGGTTCGCCACCGTTAGCGAGGCGAGGGGATCGGACAGGACGTGCGCGGCAGGGCTGCCGCAGCGGACCGCGTCCCGTCCCTGCAAAGAGCGAGGCCAGCCGGCATGTCTGAACAGCTTGAGCGGCAGGCCTAATTGGGGTGGCACCACGGGCGTCTTACGACCCTCGTCCCCTTTGGGGGCGAGGGTTTTGTATTTAAGGTCCGGCGGGCAATTCCCTCCCCTCCGCACTGTGCGAAAAATCCGCCGTACTCATCTAATTGGGAGGGAATATCATGTCTTTCACTAACAACGGCCACCCTGAGAACTACCGCATCGTCCTGCCCCAGTCACGCATTCCGACCGCGTGGTACAACATCCAGGCCGATCTGCCGACGCCACTGCCCCTGCCGCTGAACCCGGGCACCGGCCAGCCCCTGGCGCCCGCGGATTGGTCTACGCTCTTCCCGATGGGCCTGATCGAGCAGGAGTACAGCACCGAGCGCTATATCCCGATCCCGGAAGAGCTGCGCGACATCTACCGCATGTGGAGGCCGACGCCCCTGATCCGCGCGGTGCGGCTCGAGAAGGCGCTGGACACCCCTGCGCACATCTACTACAAGAACGAGAGCGTCAGCCCGGCCGGCAGCCACAAGCTGAACACGGCGGTCGCGCAGGCATACTATAACAAGGTCGAGGGCGTGCAGAGCATGTCCACCGAGACTGGCGCGGGCCAGTGGGGCTGCGCGCTGGCCATTGCGGGCGACATGTTCAAGATGGCCGTCGACGTCTACATGGTGAAGATCAGCTACCAGCAGAAGCCGTATCGCCGCTCCGTCATGCAGGCCTACGGTGCGACCGTCACGCCCAGCCCGTCGACCCGCACCGCGGCCGGCCGCGCGATTTTGGAGCGCTACCCGGACACGTCCGGCAGCCTCGGCATGGCCATCTCGGAGGCGGTGGAAGTGGCCGCGACGAGCGGCGGCAAGATCAAGTACTCCCTCGGCTCCGTGCTCAACCACGTCCTGCTGCACCAGACTGTGATCGGGCAGGAGGCGCTGGATGCGATGGCGGAGGTGGGCGAGTACCCGGACGTGGTGATCGGCTGCGTGGGCGGCGGCTCGAACTTCGCCGGCATCGCGCTTCCCTTCGTGCACAAGAACCTGACTGAGGGTCGCCGCACCCGGCTGGTGGCCGTCGAGCCGACCTCCTGCCCGACGCTCTCCAAGGGCCTTTACGCCTACGACTTCGGCGACAACGCGGGCATGACGCCGCTGCTCAAGATGCACACGCTGGGCCACGACTTCGTGCCGGCCGCGATCCATGCGGGCGGCCTGCGCTATCACGGCATGGCGCCGATCATCTCCGCGCTCACCAAGTCCGGCCAGATCGAGCCGCGCGCATACGGCCAGAACCACGTCTTCGAGGCGGCGATTATGTTCGCACGCACCGAGGGCATCCTGCCCGCGCCCGAGAGCAGCCACGCGATCCGCGCGGCCATCGATGAGGCGCTGGACGCGAGGGTGAAGGACGAGAAGCGGGTGATCCTGTTCAACCTGTCGGGCCACGGCCACTACGACATGGCCGCGTACGACGCGTACCTGGCCGGCCAGCTGCCGGACAATGGCTTCAACGAGGAGATGCTCATCAAGTCGCTGGAGACGCTGCCCGCGGTCGCCGGGTAACGACAGCGCACCGCCGCCATCGTGCCGCACGGCCTACGTTCGTAGGGGCGACGCATGCGTCGCCCCTACCTGGCGTCCGCAATTCCGCTCGCACCGGCGCACCGGCGCCCCGCCGCGCGAAAATGGGCGTCGTTTTTGACAATCGGGGCCATTTGGCGATAATGTAGTGGAAGAAAGCTGGTTTCGGCGCCCGCGCGGCGCCGAATTGTTTGAAGAGGGAGAACTCAGATGGCTCAAGCAACCAAGATGGGTGCGGACACCGCAACCCTTGAGAGGCGCCGCAAGGCCCTGACCGGCCACAAGTGCAACAAGTGCAACCAGGACGTCGCGTTCGGCGAGCTCCTGATGGTCAAGGTGACCGAGCTGGAGAACGGCCGGCCGCGCTCGCACCAGGTGATCTATCACCGGAAGTGCTACACGATCTAGCAGCCTGCTGGAGACAAGCAAGGCGTCCACTGCCCGCGGGCAACGGACGCCTTTTTTGTTCCCCGGTGTGCGCCTTCCTCGCGCGGTGCGCCCGTGCCGGACGACGATCAGAACAGGCCGGCCAGCGCGGCGAGGCCGAATCCGAGGATGGTAACCCCCGAAACCCGGTTGACCCACAGCATGGCCCGCGGGCTGAACCGATCCCGCAGCACCCCGACCGCACCGCTCAGGGCCAGCCACCACAACGCCGAACCGCAGAATACGCCCAACACCAGCGCGCCTGCCGACGCGTAGTAGCCGCGCGTGTCCGCCAGCCCAAGCCCTGCGAAGATAGCGACGAAGGAGAGGATCGTGATCGGGTTGGTGAGGGTCAGGAAGAAGGTGGAGACGAAGGCTGCCGGGAGACTGCTGCCGCGAACGGCCGCCGCCTGCACTGCGGGCTTCGACAGCAGCGTTCTGATCCCCAGGTAGCAGAGAAACGCGCCACCGACCAGGCGCAGCCAAATCTGCTGGTCGAGCAGGAACCCCGACACGATGGTCAGCCCGAGGGCCGCGACCGTACCGTAGAGTGCGTCGGCGGTGGCCGCGCCCAGGCCGGAGACGATGCCGGCGGCACGCCCTTCTGCCAGCGTGCGGCGGATGCACAGGATGCCGATCGGTCCGACGGGCGCTGCGATCGAGAAGCCCAGGACAAGGCCGCGAAGCAGCATCGCGGCATCCACTCACTGCCTCCTGGTCCGGCTGGCGCCCAACAGGGCGGTCGCGATGACCCACAAAACCGACCCGACGAACACGTTGACGATCACGGTGAACAGGAACGCCAGCGTCAGCATCTGCAGCGCGCCGAGCACGTTCTCCCACACGCCGTCAGTCAGGCGGCTGAAGAGGCCCGCGATCCAGGCGATGGCGACGACCGCGCCGAGGTACAGCCCGGCCAGCAGCCAGGGCTTCCGATCCGCCGGGCTGGGCATCATGGCGTTGCTCACCGCGAAGATCAGGTAGAGCCACAGCCAGAAATCGGGCGTCTGCGGCAGGGTCGACACCGTATCGAAGAAGCCGCTCCATCCCCGATCCACCCAGGTCCGGCCCAGCGCACGGACGTCGAACACGGTGTAGCTGACCAGGAGCAGCACGACCGTGCCCGCGACGAACGGCGCGACGCCGACCAGGCTGTCCCGGATCGTCCCACCCGAGTAGACGCTGACCGATCCCAGCTCGATCGTCTTTGAGTTGCGCCGCTTGCGCGGGCCCAGCCGGAAGTCTGTCACCTTGATGCCCAGCAACCGGGCTGTGACGAAGTGGCTCAGCTCGTGCAGAAGGATGCCGGGAAACATGAGCAGGTAGTAGCCGACCATGGTGACGTTTTCGTCGCCGCTGATGAGCCACCCGATGGTCTGCACCTGGCGCGTCACCCAGCGGCTGAGCTGGACCAGGATGACGAGGGTGACGGCGAAGGCCAACGATTGGGAGAGAAGGGGCATGCGATCGTATCTCTACAGGAAGATGTGGCGCCGTGCCAGCGGGCCAGCCAGGCCGACTTCGCTGGTACGCTGATACGGCTGGCCTGGCTGGTCCGGCATGTGCGGCCGCAGGGCCGCACAGGCACGATGATCCCGTGGGGGCGTCCGATTTGAGAGCCCCGCCGAACCGTCCTTAGCGTCCGGACGTGATCCGCACCATGTCGGAGAAGCCATCGAGCTTCAGGCTCGCGCCGCCGATCAGCGCGCCGTCGATGTCGGGCATGCTCATCAGCTCGCCGATGTTCTTCTCGTTAGCGCTGCCGCCGTACTGGATGCGGATGTTCTGTGCCACCGCTTCGCCGTACAACTCGGCCAGCGTGCCGCGCACCACGATGCCGCAGATGCGGTTTGCCACCGCGGAGGTGGCGGTCTTGCCGGTGCCGATGGCCCAGATGGGCTCGTAGGCCACGACGACCTTCTGCACGTCTTCGGGGGTGATGCCGTCGAACGCGGCGCGGATCTGGCCGCTGACGAACGTGTCGGTTTCCCCGCGCTCGTTCTGGCCGAGGTTTTCGCCCACGCAGACGATGGGGGTCAGGCCGTGGCTGAGCGCGGTCTTGATCTTCTTGTTCACGCCCTCGTCGGTTTCATTGAAGTATTCGCGGCGTTCGGAGTGGCCGATGATGACATAATCTGCCAGTCCTTTGAGCATCGCGGCGGACACCTCGCCCGTATACGCGCCGCTCTCGGCCCAGTGCATGTTTTGCGCGCCCACGCCGACCTTGACCCCGCGCAGAGCGTCGGCGACCGCGGGCAGGGCCACGAACGGGACGCAGACCACGACCTCGACGTTCTCGTACCGGGTGATCAGCGGCCGCAGGGCCCGCACGAATTCCACGGCCTCGGCCGGCGTCTTGTTCATCTTCCAGTTGCCCGCCAGAATCGGTTTACGCATGATGGCTCCTTATTAATGTGTTTCTGGCCAGGCTGCGCTGGCCGTCGGCCAGCGCAGCCTGGCCAGAAGACTGGACATGGCTCAACCGGCCTGTTCGGCCGCGCGGCGCGCCTGTTCCTCGTGCCACTGAGTAAGCAGGGCCGGGTATTCCTCGGCAGTGATGAGCTGGCCGCCCGCCACGTCGCTGCTGACCACGGTCTTCTTCTGGCGGTCGAAGTGCAACGTGACGTCGACGGTCTGGAAGCAGTAGTACTTGCCGCTGCCGGTCAGCGCCTTGTGCACCACGAAGCCGCCGTCGTCCTCTTCGCTCGGCTCGTTGCGCAGGTCGATGCGCGTGCGTAGCGGCTCACCGCAGCGCCGGCACTGGGCGTGCACCCAATAGACATGGGCGTCGTCACCGAATCCGCTGCGCCCGCCGCCGCCCGCACCGGACGATTTGCCGCCCAGAATCTGTTTCAAGCTCTGGAGAAAGCCCATCAGCACGCTCCTTTCCGCGTCCAAAAATGCCCGCTGGAACCAGTGTTCACAGCGGGCATTGTATCACATGGGGGCGCCGATCGCTCAGGCCTACTTGTCGTTCAACGCGGCCACACCGGGCAGTTCCTTGCCCTCGAGGAACTCCAGCGACGCGCCGCCGCCAGTCGAGACGTGCGTCATCTTCTTGGCGACGCCCGCCTTCTTGACCGCGCTGGCGCTGTCGCCGCCGCCAATCACGGTGGTGGCATCGATCTCTGCCAGCAGTTGTGCGATCGCGAAGGTGCCCTCGGCGAACTTCGGCATCTCGAATACGCCCATGGGACCGTTCCAGATGACCAGCTTGGCTTTCCGGAGGATCTTGCCGAACAGCTTGATCGTCTTGGGGCCGATGTCGAGGATGCGCCAGCCATCCGGGACCTCGTCGACCGCCACCACGCGGCTATCGGCCTCTGCGTCGAACTTGTCGGCGATCACCGCATCCACGGGCAGGACCAGCCGGTCCCCGGCCTTTGCCATGATCTGTGCGGCGGTCTCGATGGAGCCGGCTTCGACCAGGCTATCGGCCATGTTGTAGCCCTTCGCGGCCAGGAACGTGTTCGCCATGCCGCCGCCGATCAGCAACTGATCGCACTTGGCGAGCAGGTTCTCGACCACCAGGATCTTGTCGCTGATCTTCGCGCCGCCGAGGATGGCCACATACGGCCGCTCGGGGTCGCCCGTGGCGCGGCCCAGGTACTCCAGCTCCTGCTCCATCAGGAAGCCAGACACCGCGGGCAGGTAGCGCGCGATGCCCTCGGTCGAGGAGTGTGCGCGATGTGCCGAGCCGAACGCGTCGTTGACGTAGACGTCGCCCAGCTTTGCCAGCTGCTGCGCGAGCTCGAGATCGTTTTTCTCCTCGCCCTTCTCGAAGCGGGTGTTCTCCAGCATCATGACATCGCCCGGCTTGATGGCTGCGGCTAGCGCCTCGACCTCCGCGCCGATGACCGCGGGCGCCATCCTGACGTCCTTGCCCAACAGCTTGCCGAGCGCCTCGGATGCCGCCTTGAGGCTGAACTCCGGGGAAGGGCCACCCTTGGGCCGGCCCAGGTGGCTCATCAGGATGACCGATGCGCCCTGCTCCAGCACGTACTGGATCGTGGGCAGCGCCGCGCGGATGCGCTTGTCGTCGGTGACGACGCCATCCGCCATCGGCACGTTGAAATCGACGCGCATGAGCACGCGCTTGCCCTTGAGCTCGATGTCGCGAACCGTCTTCTTGTTCATACAGACCCTCCGGACTGAAGAGTGACGATTGAGCATGAGGAAATTGAAGGACGGCACCCCGGGTCCGACCCTGCCGTCCCGTCCTTCAATCTGTAATCTTCAATCTTCGATCTTCAATCGTTACAGCTTGCTTGCCATCAGGGCGGCCAGGTCGGCAGTCCGGACGCTGTAGCCCCATTCGTTGTCGTACCAGGTCACGACCTTGATGAAGTCGCCTTCGCCCTTGCCCAGCACCATGGTGAACGGCAGGTCGACCGACGAGCTGTGCGGGTCGCCCTTGAAGTCGATCGAGACGAGCGGCTCATCGACCGCGGCCAGGATGCCCTTGAAGCGCGGTGTGGCGGCCGCGTCGCGGAACGCCTGGCGGAGCGCCTCGGTGGTGGTGGGCTTCTCGATCTGTGCGGTGAAGTCCACGATGGACACGGTGGGGGTCGGCACGCGCAGCGCGTAGCCGTCGAACTTGCCCTTCAGCTCGGGGATCACCAGCGCAATGGCCTTGGCTGCCCCGGTCGTGGTCGGAATGATGCTCAAGCCGGCCGCGCGGGCGCGGCGCAGGTCGCTGTGAGGCAGGTCGAGGATCTTTTGGTCGTTCGTATACGAGTGGATCGTCGTCATCAGGCCGCGCACGATGCCGTAGTTGTCGTTGACCACCTTGGCCGCCGGAGCGAGACAGTTGGTAGTGCACGATGCGTTGGAGACGACGTGATGGTTCGCGGGGTCGTACTTATCCTCGTTCACGCCCATGACGATGGTGAGGTCTTCGCCCTCCGCCGGAGCGGAGATGATGACCTTCTTGGCGCCGCCGCGGGTGATGTGGTTCTCGGCGCCCTGCACGGTCTTGCCCTTCTTGTTGACGCCGTCCTTCTTGATGGTAAAGAGGCCGGTCGACTCGACGACGATCTCGACGCCCAGGTCGCCCCAGGGGATGCGGCCGGGATCGGTTTCCTTGAATGCCTTGACCTGGCGGCCGTCGATCAGCAGGCCATCTTCCTGCACTTCCACGGTCCCATCGAAGCGGCCGTAGTTGCTGTCGTACTTGAGGAGATGGGCCATAGTCTTCAGATCGCCGATATCATTGAATGCCACGACCTCAAGCGTGTCGCCATGATGATCCCGGATTGCCTTCAATACCTGTCGCCCGATGCGGCCGAAGCCGTTGATACCAACACGAACTGTCATAGAGATAACCTCCTTCTGGTGAAGCCTGTATTGACGTATCTGATCCGACTGCGGTCAGTCGAATTCTCGCTGTGTCAAGGCCACTGCGGCCTGGTAGTTGCGATTGAGCCGCTCGTACAGGCGGCTGTTCTCAATCGCGATCGCGCTGAGGCTGGCAATTGCCTGGGCGAGCTCGCGCTCCTCCGCGTCGAAGGCATGCGACTCGGCCGTATACACCCGCAGCACGCCGATGGGCTGGCTCTGTACGTGTAACGGCGCGACCAACATCGACGCAATGCCCTCGTCCCTCGCTCGCTGGGGATACTGCAGACGCGGGTCGTTGGGCGCGTCGTCTACGGTCACCGGCGCGCCGGCCTCGAGCGCCTGGCGATCGACCTCGCTCTGAGCCAGCAGAACAGGCCCTTTCAGCCGGTAATTCGTGCTTAGCCCGTGAGAGGTGCCGAACAACAGATGCTTGCCGTCCGGCGCCAACAGCCGCAGCGAACACGCCTTGGCGTTCAGCGCCTCCGTCGTCGCAACGACGATCGTTTGCAACACCTCCATGATGTCGAGCGACGAGTTGACCGTGCGTGCGACGCGATACAGCGCCTCGAAGGATTCCCGGCCGGATCCACTCATGTTCCCACCTTCTCTTACGTCTCAACCAACTCAATCAACGCCGCGGCCAGCTTGCGGGCGTCGTGGCGCCATGGATTAAGACGGCAATCGCCACGCCGCCCGATCCAACAGCTGCCAGGAGAAAGACCTCAATGAGGGGATTGATGTTTACCGGGTGCAGTCGTTGGAGAAAGGCCCAGATCGCGTCGATGCGAGATAGACCTGTGACGGCGAATATGAGCAGCACGAGGCCAACAGTGAGCAACGCCAGCCAGCGTTTGACACCCATGCCGGGCCGCAACCACTTCCAACGGCCAATCCGGCCCACCACTCGCCCCATCGTCACCTCGTGCGCGTTCGTGGTCATTTTAGTCGAGGGAGGCCGGAAAGTCAAAGCATTGGCTCCCTAACCCGTGCAATTTGACACGAACTCAACACGGGCGTAACATGCTGTCCGTTTGGCTTCGTCAATGTGCATCGAGATGCACAAATTTGAATTTCCTGGAGGAATTAGACTCATCATGTCTCAAGATCCAAACGTCAAACTCCGGGACGGCTTCACGACCGGCATCGGCGTGATCACCGCCACCCTCGGCTCGGCCATCGGGCTGGGCAACATCTGGAAGTTTCCCTCGCTCACGGGCCTCAACGGCGGGGCCGCCTTCCTGATCCTTTACCTGGGCTGCACCTTGCTGGTAGGTCTGCCCGTCATGATCTCCGAGCTGTCGCTCGGCCGCCGCGCACGCGCCGACGCGATCAGCACGTTCCAGAAGCTGGCGCCCCGCGAGCCGTGGTGGCTCGTCGGCGCGGCCGGCGTTCTCGCCGCGTTCCTGATCCTGGCTTTCTACACCGAAGTGGCCGCGTGGGTCGTCGCCTACATCTTCAAGGCGGCGCTGGGCGGCCTCAACAGCGCAGATCCGACAGCCATGACCCAGGCATTCGCCAACCTGACGAGCAACCCATGGCAGTCGCTCCTCTGGCAGTGGCTGGTGCTGATCTTCATCGCCGCCATCATCATCGCGGGCGTTTCCAAGGGGATCGAAGCGATGACGAAGCGATTGATGCCGGCGCTCTTTGTCATCCTGCTCATCGTCATCGTGCGCAGCCTGACGCTGCCCGGCGCGGGCGAAGGTCTCGCCTTCCTCTTCCGGCCCGACTTCAGCAAGGTCACCTGGGCCACGGTCCTCGTTGCGATGGGACTGTCGTTCTTCAAGCTCTCCGTCGGCATGGGCACGATGATCACGTACGGGAGCTACTTCCGCGAGGATCAGAACATCCCTGCCACCGCTGTGCGCGTCATGTTGGGCGACGTGTTGGTGTCGATCCTGGCCGGCATGGCCATCTTCCCCGCGGTGTTCGCCTTCGGCTTTGCGCCCGATGCGGGGCCGTCGCTGCTCTTCATCACGATCCCCGCCGTATTCAACTCCATGCCGTTCGGCCAGGTATTCGCGGTGCTCTTCTTCATCCTGGCCGCGATTGCGGCTACGGGCGCGATGCTCTCGTTGCTCGAGGTGCCGGTGGCGTTCCTCAGCGAGCGCGTGGGCTGGTCGCGGCGGGTGGCCACAATCGTGACCACGGTCATTTTGGCTGGCTTCGGCTCCCTTGCCGCACTTTCGGGCAGCGTGCTCGCGGATTTCAAGCCGTTCGGCATGACGATGTTCGACCTCTACGACTTCGTGACCTCGAACATCCTGCTCCCGGTCGGCGGGTTGTTCATCTGCCTGTTCGTCGGCTGGCGCTGGGCGCGCAGCGAGGCGCAGCGCACCCTCAGTAACGACGGGAAGCTGCGGAATGAGAAGATCATCTCCCTGTTCCTGGCGACGGTGAAGTTCGTGACGCCCTTGCTGGTGTTTGCGGTGTTGCTGAACGGGCTGGGGGTCATCAAGTTCTGAGCGACGAGCTCAGTGCGCGCCGAAGAGGGCGGTATACACGTCCCGCCCTCTTCTGAGTTAATTGGTTAGCGCACGATCTTGAAGATGATCGACGTGAGGATGCTGAGCAACACCGATGCCAGCAGTGCGCCCAGGAAGCCGTTGACGTGCACGCCGGACACGATCTTGGCCATCAGCATCAGGATCAGCGCGTTGAGCACGAAGGTGAACAGGCCGAAGGTGATGATGTTGATAGGCAGCATGATTAGGGCCAGGATGGGCCGGACGAACGCATTGAGCAGGCCCAGCACGAGAGCTGCGATGAGCGTCGTGCCGAGATCATCGATGCTCAACCCCAGGTTGAAACGCGAGATGATGAACATTGCGACGGCAGTGACGAGCACGGTGACGATGAAGTTGGTCATTTGATCCTCCTGAGATACGATTGATACACCATTATACAATACGCAACAGCAGCCCTTCAGGTTTCCACGCGACGGAGAGTAGAGTCATGAACCGGTACGACCGATGGACCGCGCAACACATCCCCCGCTTTGACGGGAAGACCGTGCTCGTCACCGGCGCGAACAGCGGCCTGGGCCACGAGGCCGCCAAATTGCTGGCCGAGCGCGGCGCGGCTGTGATCATGGCCGTGCGTGACCGCACAAAGGGCGAGGCTGCGACCGCCCAGGTCCGCGCAGCTGCCCCTGACGCGCAGTTGCACCTTCTGACGCTCGACCTGGCCGACCTGGCTTCGATCGGGCGGTTTGCCGAAGACATCCGTGATTCTCACGATCGTCTCGATGTGCTGATCAACAATGCGGGCGTGATGGCGATCCCCCGCCGCCTCACGGCCGACGGCTTCGAGATGCAGTTCGGCACCAACCACCTCGGTCACTTCGCCCTGACCGGCCTGCTCCTGCCGCTCCTGCAGCGCACACCGCTGGCGCGAGTGGTGACGATGTCCAGTGGCGTGCACGTGATGGGCAGGATCAACTTCGCGGACCTGCAAAGCCAGCACGGCTACAGCGACTGGCGCGCCTACGCGCAGAGCAAGCTGGCGAACCTGTTGTTCGCGTACGAACTGCAGCGCAAGCTGGCAGCCGTGGGCGCCGGCGCCATCAGCCTGGCTGCCCACCCCGGCTACGCCGCGACCAACCTGCAACTTGTCGGGCCCGCCATGTACCGCTCCAGGGGCCGCCAGGCGATGATGCGGGTGGCCAACCGCATCATCGCACAAAGCGCCGCGATGGGCGCGCTGCCCGCGGTCTATGCCGCGATCGCACCCGCGGCACAGGGCGGCGACTACTACGGGCCGGGCGGACCGTTCGGCATCCGCGGCTTCCCCCGCAAGGTCCGCTCCAGCCCCGCCTCCCACGACCAGCCGGTCGCTGCGCGGCTGTGGCAGGTGTCCGAGGAGTTGACCGGTGTGAGCTATCGGTTCGCATGACCCTGACGACGGGCTGTCCGAACGGCCCGTCGTCTCCCCTCATTACTCTTCCAGGGTCGTCACGTCGCCTTCCGGCAACCCGAGTGCCCGCGCACGGAGCAGGCGACGCATGATCTTTCCGCTTCGGGTCTTCGGCAGCTGCGATACAAACGTGATCTTTTCCGGCTTGGCGATGGGCCCCAGCTCGTGCCCCACATGCGCCTTGAGCTCCTCCAGCAGCGCTTCGCTCGCCTCGTGGCCGGCCCTGAGAATCACGTACGCGTGAATGGCGGTGCCCTTGATCTCGTGCGGCAGACCGATGGCAGCGGCTTCGGCAATGGCTTGATGGCTCACCAGCGCGCTCTCGATCTCCGCAGTCCCCAGCCGGTAACCGGAGACCTTGATCACGTCGTCCACCCTGCCGATGATCCAGTAGTATCCATCCTCGTCCTTGCGCGCAGAGTCGCCCGTGAAGTACATGCCCGGGTACTTGCTCCAGTACTGGCTGACGTAG
>JAXGQB010000011.1:0-305866 GCA_040766655.1 Anaerolineae bacterium | reverse complement strand
TGATTATTAGGGCAAATCAGAAGCTGTCGGCAACTGGAAAGCTGCGCGACAGGCCACAAAGGAGGCCCATCGATGTCATCTCCGGTCCGCTCCAGGGAGCCAGACGAGTGCGATCTGCACGACCTCACGGTCGAAGCGGCCATGACCAGATTCACCGCGCACTACAATCAGTCCGTCGCGGCCGGGCGAACGCAGGCCATCGACGTGATCCACGGCTTCAACCAGGGCATCGCCATCCAGATCTCCCTGCGCAACTTCCTGGCGGAGCACACAGACAAGCTCCGATTCGTGACCGGTGAGTGGCTGGACGACAACCCGGGCCACACCGTGGTCTATCCGGACAAGCCCCTGCCGGCCTGGCAGGAATCGCTGGCCGGCAGGGTGGTGCAGTTCTGCGCCCAGCCGAAGCCTGTCACCAGGATTGCAGCCCGGTTTGCGCGCCACGGAGAGCAACGCGTGAGAGACACCGTCGACCAGCTGGTCCGCTCTGGGACCCTGGAACAGACCACCCGCAACGGCCAGAAATGCCTGGTCGCCATTCAGCAGGCAGGCCTGCCGAGCCACGAGAGGTGACATGGACACCCCAACGACCGCCGCATTGATCCTGCCCGACAGTTCCTCGTCCGCGCTGGCCATCGCCGGCCGCGTCGCCAACGCGCACGCCGCGGCCGCGCTCTTCAGCGATTACCGCAGCCGCCGCGCGCCCAACACCCTGCGCCGGCAGGACAACGCCCTGGCCCTCTTCGCCCGCTATCTCGGCGCTGCCTACGCCACGGCACGTGGCGCCGACACGGCACGTGGCGCCGACACGGCACGTGCCGCGATCCCTGAGTCGCCCACGGCCGCCGCGCTGTCTGCGGACCCGGCCGCCTGGCGCGGGGTGACATGGGGCCTCGTCGCCGGCTTCAGTCGCTGGCTGCTCGGGCAGGGCTACGCCATCGGCACGGTCAACGGTGCACTCTCGACCGTGAAGGTCTACGCCCGCCTCGCCATGCAGGCTGGCGCGCTGGACCGGGCGGAGTACGTCGCGCTGCGCGCGGTGCAGGGCTACGGCCACACCGAGGGCAAGCGGGTGGACGAGGCTCGGGCCACCGCGCGGTTGGGGGCCAAGAAGGCCGAGCCGGTCCCGCTCACGTGGGAGCAGATGCACCGGCTCAAGACGCAGCCCAACACGCCCCAGGGCCGGCGTGACGCGCTGCTGCTGTGCCTGCTGCTGGATCATGGGCTGCGGGTGGGCGAGGTCAGCCGGCTGCAGGTGAGCGACCTGGACCTGGCGCTGGGCGAACTGCGCTTCTACCGGCCCAAGGTGGACCGGACGCAACTGCACCGCCTGACGGCCGACACGCGCCGCGCGGCGAAGGCCTACGCGGCCGCGGGTGACATGCCGGCGGAGGGGCCACTGCTGCGCGGGTCGCGGCGCGGGGGCCGGCTGACGGGGGCCGGGATGAGCGAGCGGGCCATCACCGCGCGGGTGCGCGAGCTGGGCGCGGCGGTTGGGGCGGTCGGGCTGAGCGCGCACGATCTGCGGCACGCCTGGGCGACGCGCGCCGCGCGCAACGGCACGCCGCTCGACCGGCTGCAGGATGCGGGTGGGTGGTCGAGTCCCGCGATGCCGCTGCGCTACGTGGAGGCCGCGCGCGTCGCGAATGAGGGGGTGCGGGTGTAGAATGCTGAGAACACCATGACACCGACCGTGTGCTTACGGTTATCCGCGCCTGCGACATCGCGCTTTCATTTTTGCGCCACCACGTCGCATGTTCATTGTCTCAACAGAGACAGCGTCTACTTGAGAATCAGCTCACTCGTCAGCGGCCGGCCCACCTCATTGGGGGTAGAGCCAGCAGGCGGCGTAGTGGCCGTCTCCGTAATCCCTGAAAACAGGTTCCTGTTCCTTGCACACATCCATCACCTTCGGGCAGCGCGTGCAGAAGTTGCACCCCTTGGGTGGATTGGCAGGCGAGGGCACGTCGCCCTCCAGGATGATGCGCTTGCGCTTCTCCTCGACAACCGGGTCCGGAATGGGCACGGCAGAGAGCAGCGCCTGGGTGTAAGGATGCATGGGGTTGCGATACAGTTCGTCGCGATCCGCCAGCTCCATGATCTTGCCCAGGTACATCACCGCGATGCGGTCAGAGATGTGCCGCACCACAGAAAGGTCGTGGGCGATGAACAGGTACGTCAGGTTGAACTGCGACTGGAGGTCCTCCAGCAGGTTGATGACCTGGGCCTGGATCGACACGTCCAGCGCGGAGATGGGCTCATCGCAGACGATGAACTCCGGGTTCACCGCCAGCGCGCGGGCCACGCCGATGCGCTGGCGCTGGCCGCCGGAAAACTCGTGCGGGTAGCGGTTGATGAAGTAGGGATTGAGCCCGACCACGGCCAACAGCTCGCGCACGCGCTCCATGCGCTGCGTGCGGTTGCCGATGCCGTGCACTTCCATCGGCTCCGCCACGATGCTGCCCACGGTCATGCGGGGATTGAGCGACGCATACGGATCCTGGAAGATCATCTGCATCTGCCGCCGCATCTTGCGCAGTTCCTCGCCCTTCATCGCCACCAGGTCATGCTCGCCGAACTGGACGGTGCCGCCGGTGGGCTTGTAGAGCTGCAGGATCGCGCGGCCGGTGGTCGACTTGCCACAGCCGGATTCGCCGACCAGGCCCAGCGTCTCGCCCGGGTAGATGTCGAAGTTCAGGCCATCCACCGCCTTGACATCGCCAACATGGCGCTGCAGGACGCCGCGCCGGATGGGGAACCACATCCTCAGATCGCGCACCTGGACCAGCGGCTTGACGCCGTCACGTTGGTTCTGTGTCGTCATGCTGCACGCTCCCCCTCGGCCTTTGCCGCTGCAACCTTGCCCACATCGACGTGACAGGCCACCTTGTGACCCGGCGCAACCGGCTCGAGCCGCGGGTTGTTCTCGGCGCAGATGTCGATGCGATACTGGCAACGGGCGTAGAAGGGGCACCCCTTCGGCAACTCGATCAGGTCTGGCGGCAGACCTTCGATGGAGGTGAGGCGATGCGCGCGGCCCAAATCGAGACGCGGCAGCGACCCCAGAAGGCCCAACGTATACGGATGGCGTGGATTGGCGTAGAGTTCCTTGACCAACGCCTCTTCGACGATGAAGCCGGCGTACATCACCATCATGCGATCGGCCAGGCCGGCGACGACGCCCAGGTCGTGCGTGATCCAGATGATGGCCATCCCGATCTCGTCGCGCAGGCGCTTGACCAGGTCCGCGATCTGCGCCTGGATCGTGACGTCCAGCGCGGTCGTCGGTTCGTCCGCGATCAGCAGCTGCGGATTGCAGCTTAGCCCCATGGCGATCATCACGCGTTGGCGCATGCCCCCGGAGAATTGATGGGGATAGTCGTCCAACCGATCGGCTGCGTTCGGGATGCCGACCAGCTCAAGCAACTCCACAGAGCGCTGCCGTGCCTTTTCCTTGTCCATGCCCAGGTGCAGCATCAGCGCTTCGGAAATCTGGAAGCCGATCGTCAGAACCGGGTTGAGGGAAGTCATCGGATCCTGGAAGATCATCGCGATGCGGTTGCCGCGCACCTGGCGCAGCTCTTCGTTCGAGATCTTCAACAGGTCCTTGCGGTCGTCGCCCGTGCCGAACCACACCTGTCCGGCCGTGATCTTGCCCGGCGGCATCGGGATCAGCCGCAACAAGGACATCACGCCGACGCTCTTGCCGCAACCGCTCTCGCCGACGATCGCCAGGGTTTCACCTTCATCCAGGTGGTAAGTGATGCCATTCACGGCGTGCACGACGCCGTCTTGGGTGAAGAAGCGCGTTTCTAGCCCCTTCACCTCTAATAGTCTAGCCATACCTCTTCTCCCAATCTGTCAAAATCGGCTTGGTGCTGGAAATCTATCCGGATGATGCGTGCCCTCAACCCCCCCGGCAGTTGCATCCTTGTCAAAGACCATCCATGACCCTGAGGCTGCTGCATGCAAACTGGAAGATTTCCAGTTGAACGAAGAGTTAGCTCTTCAACCCAGGACCCTGCATATCGCGTTGCCACCGTCCAAACTATATCAAGGCGCCTAAAGGAATCGGCTTTATGGGTGCGCGTGGCGTATCCAAGCCTAGTTCCTCCACACTCCTGCCAGATTCGCGAGCAGCTATCTGGGCAATCAATGATCCACAGATTCGTCCCTGGCAGGGTCCCATTCCAGCCCGAGTGGCGCGCTTGATCGTTCGAAGGTTCCCCTTAGATTTTCGAGCTACCCGAGAAATATGCTCCACTGTAATCCCTTCACACCGACATATGACAGTGTCATCCCGCATCAGTTCATAGATGCCGTGTCGAATGCCAGAGACTCCATTGAGAAAGCTGGCGAACTCCCTATCTCGCGAGAGATTGTTGCGGATCTTGTGCAGCCGAGCATTGACCTCGTCAGTGCAGGCAGAACCCAGGTCCAGCGCAGCTCTAATGCCTGCAACTGAGCCCTCCCCCATAGCGACGGCATGCCCGCCTGTTCCCGTGGTCTCACCAGCCACGAAAACGCTTTCCAAGCTAGTACGCTGATCAGCATCGTGGGCCGTCACCCACGCCGCCAATTCCCGATCCCATTCGCTACGGCACCCCAGCAATCGTGGCAACTGCAGCGAAGAAACAAATCCAAAACCGGTGCAGATTGTGTCGACCGAGAGCGTTTGCTCGGTACCAGCAATAACCCGCCACTCTTCGTCTACCTGCGCGATGACTGCCTCCTCCACTCTGCCGTCTCCTCTGGCCTCGATAACAGCCCAGCCAAATCTGTAGGGTACGCGCGCCTTTAGGATCGTACCAAGGTAGTCCTTTGCCTCGTTTGCCTTGCCCAGATGCTTCCAAGCAGTGGAGACTCCGCTCAGCCAGCCACCGACTCGACTAGCTTCCAGTATGGCTACCACCTGGGCGCCCGCCTTTATGAGTTGAGCAGCAACAGGTAGTTGAAATACACCCGATCCCGACAGAAGCACTTTCTGGCCCGGCAGGACCCATTGACTCTTGATCATTATCTGGGCGGCTCCGCCAGTAATCACCCCTGGAAGGGTCCACCCTGGAAAGGCGATCGGCCGGTCGTATGCACCTGTTGCAACTACTACCCGGGCAGCCTGTAAGCGCCGACACCGCCCTTGGTGATAGATCTCCAGTGTCCCAGGCTCAAAAGAGCCCCACACCAGCGCCTCAGACATTAGGCGGATTCGTTCATCTTGAAGTCGAGAGAGTAGATCTTGTCCTGCACCGTAGTCGCGGCCCATAGCCGAGCGGTTCAGCAGCCTAAAGGCAGCGGGTAGTTGCCTGAAATACTGCCCCCCCGGACGCGCGTTCTCGTCAATCAACGTGACCCTTGCGCCAATTTGCGAAGCCTCAAGGGCCGCCGAAAGACCTGCGGGGCCTGCCCCGATAATGGCGACATCGGTCTCAATACTCATGAGTTGCCCCTTGCCAATCCCTCTTCACTCTGGGTCTCCACCAACATACCCGGCTCCGCCCTCGTAATGCATGTCTGCACATTGGGGATGCCGTTCACCGTCATCCTGCATTCGAAGCAGATGCCCATGCCGCAGAAAAGACCCCGAGGCGAACCGTCCGGTCCATATCGGAATGTCGTGACGCCAGAGGCAACCAGGGCAGCCGCGATCGTTTCCCCCTCGTAAGCATCTATTGGCCTCCCATCAACAACAATCTGGAACGCGTCGCCCCGTTTTACTGCACCGGCAATGCGTCGTCTGCCTTGCATACCTACCTCCCCACTGCCACTCGTAACCACGACCAAGGTTGGCATCCCGGCCGATTCGCGTAAAGCCCCGACTCAAAGCGACCACTTGAGCGTTGCTGGGGTCTGGCAAGACTGATGGCGGGGCGAAATAAACAGGCATCTAGCACCGTAGGGACTACAACTCAGGCGAAGGTCCAGCGCTGCCACCCCGAGCGCGCTTGACTGCGCGTAGACGCGCACCACCTTAGCCCCAGGGTCCGGCGATCGCCAGACCCGAGTCAGCGGCCGCTGACCTCTCCATGACGTCCGCCGCCAGTTTGGCCACCAGTGGCCCGCGTATCTTCGATGAGCTTCGAATCCACTTGCTCGTCTCAGGTTAGAATTGTGGCGATTCTGGCGCTCCGGAAGGCTGGCGGTGTAAGGGCGGCGTTTGCGCAATCGCGCATGCAGCCCAGTTCCATGGCGATCTGGCCGGTGGCCTTCGTGGTGGACGGCCCGCAACCAGACGGGATCAGCGAGGATACGCTGGTTGCGGGCGATGATGGTAGGAGTGGATGGCATTTGCGATCCCTGGCGAACGGTGACGATCTTCATCACAGTAGAACGACCAGTCAACAAAGCTGCAAAGAGGATCGATCTGGCGCGTCATTGACCTGCACCGCGATCGTGCTAACGAATCGCCCACCAAACCCGCGTAGACTCACTGAAATAACCCATCCCATCCGCATGACCTGCAGAAATGTGGGCAACCGAGTCTGCAGGCTGCCCCATATTCATAGCCCTACTGCGTCCAGGTAATCCAACAACCCCAACACAGCAGAAGCACACCGACACAAATCGCACCACTGAAAAAGACGCTTGCCACGCTCGAGCGAGAAACCAAGGAATCTCAGAGTCATCTCTGGCGCTCAGACGTGCCTGAAGTATAGGGCATCCCGTGTATTGTTGACTCAGCGCTTGTCTGCAGCGGTCTTCTCAGCGCGCGCAATGATGGCCTCGAGCTCGCGCAGGACATCGTCCGGCAACGGTGCTGGCCGGGCGGCGTTCACTATCTGCGGCACGCGAGCGCGGATGCGGTCCACCATGGTCAACGAGCCAGTCTCCCGCCATGCGTCGTAGTTCTGGCGGTCGATTAGCTTCGAGCGATAGTGTTCACGGAAGTGGCGTAGGGTGTGATCTTCCGAGACGAAGTGACCGCCGGGGCCGACCTTCTCCAGTACATCCAAGGCGAGCGTCTCGTCACTAACCTCCACGCCGCCCATGAAACGCTTGGCCATCGCGATGATCTCGTCACACATCACCAGCGCGTCAAGCGACACCGTCATGGCATTATCGATAATGCCTATGTCATGGACCAGGCTGGCCCCACTGAGGGCAGTTGTCACGATCGACATGGTGCTTTCGATAGCTGCCTGCGGGTCAAGAACTTTAGCGTTGGAACATCCGGCCGTTCCGTACATAGGCACGCGATAAAATCTGGTCAAGTCTGCGAAGGCGGCCATCATCAACGATAACTCGGGCGCACCGTAAGCATATATACCTGTTCCCATGTCCATTAGCGTCAACACGCCGCCCATGACGATTGGCGTGCCGGCCCGCGTAACCTGGGCGAGGATCAGGGCCGACAGGTCCTCGGACAGGGCAACCGCCAGATTGCCTGCGAGGGTGGCAGGTACCGTGCCTCCACTCATCGGCATAGGGTTGAGAATAATCGGCAGCCCACGCTCGGCCATGACCAGCAACTTGCCGACTACTTCCTCACCAATGCGCAAAGGCGAACTGGGGTCGATCGGCGTGCCGAAGAAGGGTCGCTCTCGCAACTCCTCGAGCCCGCCCGCAATGACCGCAGCCATCTCGACCATGTCGATTAAGCCGCCTACAGTGTAGGCCGAGGCGATCAACGGCTTGCGCCGGTTCATGATCGCGGCGTGGAACTGGTGGCGGTCGGCGACAGGGATTGGGACATCGGATGGCACGCCCATGGGCATGGACCAATCGACATTGGGTAGATAGTCGCAGACTCGCGACGCGACCGCAATATCCTCCTTAGTTGACAGGCGGCGCTGGTTGTTGATCGGATCGTATACATAGGGTGCCGTGCCGTAGGTGCCGAAGTAGACGCTGCGCGTACCCAGTTCCAAAGCAGGTTGTCCATCGCGCGTGTAGAGGGCTACCTGAGAAGGCGTGGTCGCCAGCGCAGATTCAACCAGGCGGCGCGGAAAACGAACGCGGGTGCCGTCGATCTGAGCGCCGGCTTCCCCCAGCAGCGCAAGCGCACGGCGGTGCGGAATCTCCACACCAATTTTCTGCAGTATCGTCAGTGCGGCATTGTGAATTTGCTCAACCTGGCTCTCGTTCAACATGCGGAACTGAGGCGCAGTCGAGCAGGTGTCGCTACCTCGTATCATTTCCTCAGCTCCTTCCGATCGGCGATCAGTCGACGCACTAAGTCCACAGCCCTTGCGGCATCGGGCGCGTACCCATCAGCGCCGATCAAGTCCGCGAACTGCTGCGTGACCGGAGCACCACCGATGATGATAGGTACCCTCGACCTGAGCCCCGCCTCCTCAAAAGCCTGGATCACGCTTTTCATGTTCACCATCGTAGTCGTCAACAATGCCGAAAGGCCGACCGCGTGTGCACCTTGCTCAAGAACTGCCTCGACGTATTTCTGCGGAGGCACGTCCACGCCGAGGTCGATCACCGTGAAGCCGGCACCCTGTAACATGGTGGCGATCAGGCTCTTGCCGATGTCATGGATGTCCCCTTCGATCGTGCCGAGCACAACACGGCCCTGGTCAAAACCTGCACCATCTGCGAGCAGGGGCCCGATCACGTCTAGCCCGGTGTGCATGGCACGTGACGAGAGCAATACTTCGGGGATGAACAAGTCCCCCTCTCGAAACAGAGCCCCTACAGTGTTCATACCCGCGATCAACCCCTCGTCAAGGATCTGCTTTGCCGTCAGTCCTGCCTGCAACAAAGCAGTGGTGTTCTCGCCGACTGCATCGCTGTCGCCGGCGACGATTGCATCGGCCAAGTCCTGTAGTTTGGACATAAGTGCCCTCCATGAGACAGCACAATCTGCAACGCTGTGATTGCGCCGCCCGGGCCAAGCAGCCTGGGCGGCGCAACTATCTCACTTCTTCGCTGCTTTGTAGTCAGGTTGAGCCAGGAAGATCGTTGTGCCGATCCACGGGTCCCAGTCCATGTTATTGCTGACTCCAAAGAATACAGAGGGCTGCCACGACTGGACTGAGGGCGCCTCCTCGAAGATCAACTGCTGAGCCTTTGAGTAAAGCTCCTTTCGCTTTGCCTCGTCCATCGTAGCCGCGGCCTCGTTCAGATACCCATCTAGCTCTTTGTTGCTGAAGATGGAGATCGCCGATTCAGTGTGGTAAGCGTTAGTCAACAGATCACCGTCAAGCAGACCGGAGCCGCCCCAGGCCGTAATGAAGGCCGGCTGGAGCTCTTTCACACGCCACTTGGTGACATAGACGCTCTGCTCCCAGACCTTGACCTCGGTCTTGACGCCGATCTTGCCCCAGTAGTTCGCCACTGCGTTGGCAATCTCCACATCGTTAATGTAGCGGTGGTTGGGCGCATTCAGCACCATCTCGAAGCCGTCCGCGTAGCCCGCTTCGGCCAGCAGCTGCTTGGCCTTCTCGGGATCGTACCCATACCACTGGATGCTCGGGTCAAACCCGAATGCATCTGGCTCGAGCGAGTAGCCGATGCGCTTGGCGTTGCCACCTAGCAGCGTGGCGATGATCGTGTCCATGTCCACGGCGTAGTTCAGAGCCTGTCGCACCCGCACATCGGTCCAGGGGCCAGGGGTGACATAGTTCGTCACCATGATGTTAATCACCCAGTTGGCTCTCGGCGAAGTCTTGACCGTGGCAACACCGCTGTTGTTGATCTTGTCCAGGTCTTCGGGCGCGATACCGGCTGCGATGTCCGCCTGACCAGACAGCAGCGCAGCCACGCGGGTGGCCGGCTCAGGCACAGGCTTGAAGAACAAGGTCTTGATGGCAGGGGCGCCACCGAACCAATCGTTATTAGCTTCAAGCTTGACGTACTCATCCTTCTTCCACTCGACGAACTTAAAGGGCCCGGTGCCAACCGGGTGTGATGCAAAGTAGTCGGCGCCCTTCTCCTCGAAGTACTTGGGCGGGATCATCGGGACGGTGCCGGTTTCAGCCGACACCAGGCGCTTCGGCAAGAGTGGGAACGGGGCCGAGGTCACGATTTGGATGGTATAGTCGTCGATGATGTCCGTATGGTCGATGAGTTTGACGTTGGCGCGCCCCGTGGCCTTGGACTCGGGGTCGAGCATACGATCGATGCTGAATTTGGCGGCTGCGGCATTGAAGTCCTCTCCATTATGGAACTTGACTCCCTTGCGCAGCTTGAATTCCCACGTCGTGTCATTCACCAGGGTGAAGGACTCGGCCAGATGTGGGACGACTTCGAGGGTGTTCCGATCGCGGCGCAGCAAGGTATCGAAGATCTGGCGGTCGACGGTGTGGGCGTTAAGATCCGTGTGCATCTGCCAGTCGAGGGTAGCCGGCTCGCCCGCCAAGAGGACGACAACCTCCTCGGTTTGTGCGACAGGTGCGGCCGGCGCAGCCGGTGCGGCCGGTGCGGTGGTTGCTGCTGGCGCAGCCGGTGCGGCCGGTGCGGTGGTTGCTGCTGGCGCAGCCGGTGCGGCCGGTGCGGTGGTTGCTGCTGGCGCAGCCGGTGCGGCCGGAGCACCACAACCGGTGAGCAGTGTAAGGGCCAGGATCAAGATCAGACTGATGTTGAAAGTGTACATTCTCGATTTCATGTGCCTTGCCTCCTCTGTCAGGCTTTTTCGATTGCCGCTGAGAGTACAGTTTGCTCGTGACTCATCGAAATGGTCTGAATTGGCTTGCCCCTCCTTCTACGACGATGGTCCGTCGTTAGCACTTCGCCATATAGGGATCAAGGACATCCCGAAGGAAATCCCCGACAAGGTTGATGGCGAGAATCGTGGCGAATATGGCGATGCCAGGCAGCACGGCCAGCCACCAGGCAGTGTCGACAAAGCGCCTGCCGTCCGCAAGCATGCTCCCCCAGGAAGGCACTTCCTGAGGGACGCCAAGCCCAAGGAAGCTGAGACCGGCTTCGGCCAGAATGGCGCTGGCTACGCCGAAGGTGGAAATGACGATAATCGAGGCGGCGATGTTGGGCAGAATGTGTCGCGTCAGGATGCGCCAAGTGGGCACGCCAATGGAGTGTGCAGCTTCTACGAAGCAGCGTTCGCGAATCGCCAACGTTTCCCCGCGCACAACACGACTGTACGAAACCCAGCTGGAGATGCCAACAGCGATGATGATGTTGCACAGACTGTTGCCTAGCACGCCGATGATGGTGACCGCAAGCAGAATGAACGGGAAGGCAAGTTGGATATCCGCGAGGCGCATCAGGACGTCGTCGACCCAACCTCCCAAATAACCACTCAGGAGGCCGATGGTGATGCCAAGACCGCCTGAGAGGAGCACCACCATCAGGCCGATGACGACCGAAGTGCGGGCGCTATGAATGACGCGACTCAAGATGTCGCGGCCCAAGTGATCTGTGCCGAGCAGGTAGGCGTGATCGGTGCCCATCCCGGTCAGCGGCGGTTTGAGGCGATCAATCAGAACTTGATCGTTAGGATCGTAGGGAGCAAAGACCTGCGGTGCGATCGCCCACAGCATAACAATGGTCACCACCAATAATCCAAGCACTGCACGCAAGGATGTGAAGACGGCTGGAACACGACGCCTATGGCGAGCGCGCGGCAGGAGGTCGGCGTGCCCATCGCATGGTGCAGACGAGGTGCTCGTGATGGAGTCGTGGATAGATGTGAACTCTCCAGACATAGCTCTGTCCCCTCGTTGTGGCAGTTACTAGGTCAGACGGACGCGCGGATCGATAACCATGTACAGCAGGTCTGTAGTCAGGTTAACGAACACGAACACGCAGGCACTGACAAAAACGACAGCCTGGATCATTGGGAAGTCCTTGTTGATGACAGCGTCGACAACCAGACGTCCGATGCCGGGGTAGGCGAATACCGCTTCAGTGATGATCGCGCCGCTCAACAGGTTGCTGAGATCCAACGAAACCCCTGTCATAATCGGGATAGAAGCATTTTGAAGAGCATGACGCACGATGACGCCGCGCTCGCTCAGGCCCTTTGAGCGCGCCGTCCGCAGATAATCCTGCCTGAGCACATCGAGCATGGCCGAGCGCGTGAGGCGGGCAGTACGCGCCATCGCCCACGCGCCCAGCGTTACGGCAGGCAGAATGATCGACTTCGGACCAACCCAACCGAAGGTTGGCAGGATATGAAGGTAGACTCCGAAAATCAGGATCAGCATGATGCCAAGCCAGAAGGTAGGCACGCACTGCCCCGCCATGGCCAGGATCATGGAGATGACGTCGATCGTGGAGTCTTTTCGGATCGCAGATATCACGCCAAGTGGAATGGCCACCACCAGTGCCAATGCCATAGAGGCGAATGCAAGCCCGACAGTAGCGGGCAGCTTGTCGAGCACGAGGGGCAGAGCCGGCATCTTGTGACGCAGTGAAAGCCCAAAATCGCCACGCACTGCACCAGAGAGGAAGTTCAGGTACTGCTCATGCAGGGGCCGGTCGAAGCCCATTGCATGGCGCAGTATTTCGTAATCTTCCATGGTGCCTTCGGGACCCATGTAGAGCGCAGTGGGATCACCCGAGAGGTAGACCACCATGAATGTAACGATGGAGACTCCCAGAAGCACAACCAGGGCCCAAAGCAAACGCTTTACGATATATCTACCCATGGCACAGCCCCCCGTCAGTCGGCTAAAGCAAGTTGATGCTCTGCAATAAGCCTCGCAGCTTTTCGCTGGCTTCCGGCGTCAGCCGGCCGACAGGAGCGCGGGCAGGACCGACCTTCACACCCAGCATCTCCATAGCATCCTTGATCACAGTCGGGAAACTGCCCAACTCGAGGGCAAAGCGAATCTTGGCGAGGTCGACCTGCGCCTGGTACGAACCAGTCATGTCGCCTGCACAGAACTTCCGGTAGAGGGTCTTGACCAAGTCAGGTGCCACGTTCCCGGTGGCAGCGATGAGACCAACGGAGCCGAGCACCAACGACGGGTAGAACATCTCGTCGCGGCCTTGGAAGACAGCAAAGCCCGGTTTTGTCTCCTTAATGAAGCGCATGTGCATGCCCAGGTTGCCAGCGCTATCCTTCAAGCCCACAATATTCGGGATCTGTGACAACTTCACAACGGTGTCAGCCGTCATGGAGACGTTTGAGCGGCCCGGGTTGTTGTAGGGGATCAGCGGCAGGCTGGTCGCCTCGGCCATCAGCCGATAGTGCTCCAGCAACTCGTCGGGCTTGGGTACGATGTAGTAAGGCGTAATCACTACCATCGCGTCACAGCCGGTATCGCGCGCCATCTGCGCCAGCAGGATCGCCTCGCGCGTGCTGATGGCACCGGTTCCGCCGTACACAGGGACTCGGCCGCGCGCTTCCTTGACCACAATCTCGAACACCGTCGAGCGCTCGGGCATCGTCAGGGACCAGCCCTCACCCGTGCTGCCGGCTGGGAAGAGCGAATCAACGCCCTTCTCGATCAGGTAATTGGTCAGGTTGCGCAATGCCGACTCATCGATGTCGCCGTTATCCTTGAACGGCGTCACCATTGGGATCATTACACCTTTGTGTTCCATCTTCATTTCCCTTCGACTGACTGCTGTCAGTGCAGTGAGCTAAATCAGAGGATCGTCGCGCCATCCGCAAGTGACGTTGATTGCTGGGCATAGGCACCCAGCACACCGCGCGTCACCCGCAGTGGCGGTCGCTGCCAAATAGCCCGTCGCCGCGCAAGCTCTTCATCCGAAACAAGCAACTCGAGGCAGCGGCCGGGGATGTCGTAATGGATAAGGTCGCCATCCTGCACGAGAGCCAGTGGGCCTCCTTCCATCGCCTCGGGACCGACGTGGCCAATCGAAGGGCCTTTGTTGGTCCCAGAGTAGCGGCCGTCGGTGATAACCGGGGCATTGAGCTCAAGCCCGCTCACGAAATGCGTGAAGTTCATCATTTCCATCGCACCAGGGCTGCCCCTGGGACCTTCATACCGGATGATCACAGCGTCGCCGGCGGCCACACCACCGTCGAGCAGGCCCTGGATGGCGAGTTGCTCGGAATCGAAGACTCGTGCCGGACCGGTGAAGACCAATTGGCCGGCATCGACTGCGCTCTGTTTGACAACTGCACCTTCCGGCGCCAGCGAGCCCTTAAGGATGGCAATGCCGCCCTCGGGCGCAAACGGCTCACTCAGAGGGCGGATCACGTTGTAGTCATGCGAGGACTGCCCCGCGATGTTCTCCCCCAACGTGAAGCCGGTCACCGTGGGCCCGTCCAGGCTGAGGAGTGCCCTCATCTCGTTGAGCAAGGCCGGGAAGCCCCCGGCGCGGCCAAGATCCACCGCCGTTCGGCTGTAGTCGTTCGGCCTGATATGACAAAGCAGAGGCGTCCGGCGGCTATAGTGATCCCATAGGTCGAGCTGCAGGGTCTGACCGACTTCCCGAGCCAGCGCGGCGAGGTGGACCATGGTATTGAGCGAACCACCAGCCGCCAGCACAAGACGGACTGCATTGTGGAGCGCGGCCTCGGTGAACAGGTCAGAAGGTCGCACATTCTGGCGCACAAGCTCGGGCGCCCGCTCCCCCACAGTACGGGCCAGACGCAGCAGCTCAGGTCGGTCGGCCATCAGCGTGGCGTTGCCCGGATAGGAAATGCCAAGAACCTCGCAGATGCCGTTCATGGTGGTCGCGGTGCCCATCTCTGCGCACGCACCAGCCCCTCCACAGCCGGCACACACCACTTGCTGCACGTCCTCCTCGGTGGCAGTGCCACCCAGCCGCCAGCCCGAGTAGCGCTGGGTATCCATGATGGTGACGGGATGCCCGGCCGGGCCTTCACCCGGCCGGGCTACGCCACCTGTCAGAAAGATGCTAGGGATGTTGAGCCGTGCCGCGGCGAGCAGATACGCCGGCACCACGTTGTCGCAGGTCGGGATGAAGACAGCCCCGTCGAAGCGGTTGAGGCCCAGCATCACTTCTGCCATGGCCGCTGCGACATCCCGATAGGGTAGGTTATAGCGGAAAGAAAGCGCTCCGCCGCTGGTCGACCCGCAGATGCCCGGGATCATGATTTCCGCCGGTACACCTCCGCCCTGCGCCACGCCGATCTTGACGGCCTCGGCGACCGCCCGCAAGTGGAAGTGGCCAGGACTGATTTCGCTCCAGCCATGCACGACAGCAATGAGGGGACGCTTCAGATCGACCCGGCGATACCCCATGCCCAACATCACCGTCGCCCGCAGGTCTTCTACCACCTGTGCATGCGCGTCGGACACACGGTGCCTGGTCACCCCCCAAGTTTCGGTGGCGTTGCTGCCCTGATCAGGATCCTGCATCTCGCTCACTTGTGAGTCCCCCAAGCTGTCTTCATGAGCCTGCCCGCTATCGCGCGCAGGTCTGGCCGCGCCCACCGTCGATCTGGATCGTGGTACCGGTGATAAATGCCGCCCTTGCAGATGCGAGGAAGGCGATCAGGTCCGCGGGTTCCTCAGGCTTGCCGACCCGGCCGAGCGGATGGGTCGTCTTAGAGTGCTCTAGGAACTTGATGTAGGCCTCTTCGCCCATGCCACCAGCCCGGTGCAGGTTGGTGCGGATCACGCCGGGGCAGATGGCGTTGACGCGCACACCCTTAGCGGCAAGCTCTAGCGCGGTGCAACGCGTGAGTTGGTCTACACCCGATTTGCTGACGTTGTAGGCCAGTACGTTAGGGAAGCTACGCGGGCCGTTGACACTGGAGAGGTTGACGATGTTGCCCTGGCTCTGGATCAGGTACGGAACCGCCTCGTGAATCATCCAGAACATGGCCCGCAGGTTGATCGCCATTGTGCGGTCCCAAGCGGCCAGGGTGGTATTCTCAATGTTTCCACCCTCGAGGATACCGGCGGCGTTGATCAGGATGTCCAGCCGGCCGAAAGTCTCGATAGCCTTCTTCACGACCAGGGTCCCGCTGGCTGGATCGGTGATATCCAGCGCCAGGCCAATGGCTTCGCCGCCCATCTGCTGAATGGTATTGACCGTCTCGTCGATGCATTCCTGCCCGAGCGAAACGGCAACGATCCGGGCACGTTCCTGAGCGAATTTGTACGCAGTTGCCTGCCCGATGCCGCTACCGGCGCCAGTGATAATTGTTACTTTGCCGGTGAGCTCCAAGTCCATCATATTGTCCTCCAGTTAGATATGCCCCACGTAGGGCTGGCGATGAAAAGTGTTGTAAACCATTTCGATTAGCAACTGAATATCAAAGACCGGCAGGCC
Source organism: Anaerolineae bacterium (assembly GCA_040766655.1). Classification (GTDB taxonomy): domain Bacteria; phylum Chloroflexota; class Anaerolineae; order CG2-30-64-16; family CG2-30-64-16; genus JALOOB01. The sequence continues at coordinate 289,738 of JAXGQB010000011.1, read as the reverse complement.
CACCGCTGCTTGCACTGCAGCGGCGTAGGGGGCCATGTTTGTGCACTCGAAGAGGATGGCGCCGATGTCCGGGTTATCGGCGACAAATCTACCGGCAACCTCTATGATATCAGCCTGCACGTCGTCAAAGTCCACGAGCCTGTGATCTTCTTTGATAAAGCGACGGAAGATACGGCCGTGCTCCATCCCGCCGACAACGACAGGAATCTCGGCGGACGACCAACCCGCGCCGCAGAAGTGGCGCTCGGTCAGCGATCCCGCATCGACCGACAAGATGCCGACACGTTTCCCGTGCGGCAGCATCCGGTGGATTAGCGGAACCAGTAACAGGCTGGAAGTAAGCACGGGGACCGAGACTGCTGCCTGTAGATTGGGCTGGAATGGCGCCAGGAAACCGCAGTTAGTGGTGATGGCTTTGACTCCTTCGGCCTCAAGCTCGCGGGCTGCGACAACGAATGGCTCGACCAGCGAGGGGTCACCCTCGAGAACCACGCGGCGGTGGTCTGCGCCCTTCACCACCCGTAGGCGCACCGGAAAATCGAAGGTGCAGGCGTTACCCAAATCGCCGGGGATGCGCGGAAAGCCGGATTCGAGCATCAAGATGCCGATGGTGAAACCATAGGTATTGTAACCGCCCTTGACCATTCTCATGGCTGTACCCGCTCCTTTGCTGTTATACGCGGCGTCTGGCTCTAAAACGGCGCAAACTCCGGGTTTGCCTCACTCACGATATTGGGGAACCTGGTCATTCGGAAGGGCGCCAGTTCGTCCCAGCCGATCGCACCGGTAATTGCACCCGCAAGCTTGTGGCCCGTCACAGGTGCCAGGCAGATGCCATCGCCCTCGTGACCGCCTGCAACAACAAAACCCTCAAGCGCGGGGTGACGGTCGAGGATGGGCATTCCGTCGGGCGCGGCGGGCCGCAAGCCGGCGAAGGTGCGAATGATATGCGCCTGTGAGGTGGCCGGTATGACGCTTATGACCTGGCGAGCGATGTCCGCGATGCCCGCCGCGGTCGAGTTCCAGTCCATGCCGACAAACTCGCGCGTGCTGCCCATGATGATGTTGCCGCTCGCTGTCTGAAAGAAGTTCGCCCCACCAGCAACCTTAGCTCCCCCTGTGTCGCCGGCAGGCGGCATCTTCTTGCTCAGCAAGTAGCTGGCGGCTAGCACCACACCTCGCACCATCGGCGGCATCGGCTCACTGACCAGTAGCTGGCCGCGCCGCGGCACAACAGGCAGCGCCAAGCCAACCATCTTGCCAATCTCAGGCGCCCAGACGCCGGCAGCGTTGACGACGAGCTCAGTACTGATGGTGCCGTGATCGGTCTTCACCCCGACCACACGGCCCGCCTGAACGACAATGCCGCGCACCTCAACGCCAATGTGGAAATCCACGCCCAGCCGGGCAGCGGCGTTAGCGAAGCCGAAGTTGACGTAGAAGGGGTTCACCAGACGGTCCTCAGCGCAGAAGAGTGCCCCGATGACCCCAGGGGCGAGGCCAGGCTCGATCTCGCGCGCCTCTTGCGGGCCGACGTAGCGGATATCCACGCCCGCTGCTGACAGCTCACTCGATTTGTCCTGCAGGAACTGCTCTTCGGCCTCGTTGAACGCAACGATGATGCCACCTTCACGCACAATCTCCAGGTCGGTGTCCAGCTCCGCGGACAGGTTGTCGTAGAGGCGGAGGCTCTCGCGCGCAAAGGCCAGCTTGGCGCCTACAGTCTTGGTTTGGATTTGCAGGCCGCCGGCGCATGCGCCCGAGGTTCCGGCGCATACGTCTTTTCGGTCGAGTACGATGACGCGCTTCACGCCGGCGCGAGCCAAATGGTAGGCCACCGAAGAGCCGATGATGCCTGCACCAACAATCACAATATCTGCCCGCTCTTCGCTCATGAATCTACTCCCGCTAGGACACCGAGCTTGACCGGCCGACAAGGTGGGCGGCTGGTATTCGGCAGGATCTCACAGACGGGGATGCCGGTCTCCTCAGAGATAATCCTGGCAATAATGCGCTGGCAGGTGCGGCCCTGGCACAATCCCATACCGGCCCGGATCCGCCGCTTCATGCCGCTGAGCGTGTGGACGCCGCTGCGGGCCAGACTGCGAATCTCCTCCTCCGAGATTTCTTCGCAGCGACAAATAATCACTTCATCACTCATGAGGCCACCTCGATTCGCCGCATACTCCGCACCTCGTAGGCGAGGGACTTACCCACAGCAAGCGTCACGATGGGCGTACGGTCATTGCGTACCGGAAGCTGCACGCGCACTACGCGCGCGGGGCCGAGAGCGTTGCCTCCACGATCTACGGCAGTCACCATCTGACCAGCCTCCGGCAAAGGCACGTACTCGAACGGGAAGGCCACGGTAGCCTCCGTTTCGGTTGAGTTCAGGTCGATCAGGAAGATGGCCTGGCCCGGACAAGCAGCAACACACAGGCCGCAGCCGTTGCACTTCTCTTCCAAGAGCGTCGGCAAATTGCAGATTTCGTCCCCCACAACGATAGCCCCGTTCTTGCATGCGGTCTGACAAGGGTTGCAGGGGATCTCCTGCACGCACTCAATGACCACCACACGGCGGCTAGCCAGCCGCTCCGGCGATGGATAGCCGGGCGATGCTGCCAATTCGGAAGGTGACGGTGTGCCTTCGTACATTGCCCCACCGGTCATTGCGCCACCTCCGCTTCCTGCAACTGCTTAGCCAGCCGGCGCTTCTCACCGAATGGACCCGAACGCAGCCCAGCCAGCCGCGACTGGATCTCCTGCCGAATTGGCGCCGCTACACAGGCGTCGACGAAGCCGAGCGAGCACGCGGCGGCCAGCCCCGCCAGCCGGCCCTCTTCCATTGCCGTGCTGGCTTCCTCGATGCCGCTGATATCGCCGGCCACGTACAAGCCTGGAACGGTGCTCTCCATATCGTGGTTATGCCTGGGAACGAACCCTCCCGCTGCGGGGATATAAATCATTTCGGCGCCGGCCATCTGGGGCAATTCGACCATGGGTGTCAAGCCGACGGCGAGGCAAACAGTATCCACGGCGAGTGTACGCTCGGTACCCTCCACCGGTACGAAGCGCTCGTCAACCCGAACAAGCACTGCCTCGGCGACATGGCCGCTCCCATGCGCCTCTTTGATCGTGTGCCCCAACAGGATCGGCACCCCGGCTCGACGCACCTTGGCGGCATGCACGGCGTACCCGCCGATGTGGTCCATCGCCTCGATGAGGGCAACTACCTCGGCGCCGGCCTGCAATAGCTGATATGCCACGATCAGGCCGATGTTGCCGGCGCCGACCATAAGCACTCTCTGACCGGGCAGAACGCGATGAATGTTGACGAGAGTCTGGGCGGCGCCGGCGGTCATGACACCGGGAAGCGTCCAGCCGGGGAAGCTGAGGGCATTTTCGTTGGCCCCTGCTGCCACCACAACGCTTCGAGCACGGACAATCTGCGACTGCCCGTCACGGGTCACGCCGAGGGAAAGATCGGGAAAGAGACCCCAAACAGGCGTGTCGAGCCAAATCGTAACGCCAACAGAGGAGCAATCGGCAAGCAGCTTGGTGGCGATGTCGATGCCGCGCGTCCCAGCCCAGTGTTTGCCTGAGCCAAAGAACTTGTGGATTTGCTTGAAGAGCTGGCCACCCGGCCGGTCGTTCTCGTCCAGCACGAGGACGCTGGCCCCGGTCCGTGCGGCCTCGGATGCCGCACAGAGGCCCGCCGGCCCAGCCCCTATCACCGCCACATCGACGGCGACTTCAACTGGCATCCTCGGCCTCCTCGTCCAGTCCAATCTGGACCTCTACGCGCATGCCGTCACGGACTGGTTCTACACAGGTCCGCACGTTGGGGCGACCGTCCACAACCATCACGCAATCCGTGCAGCGTCCGATCCCGCAGAACAGCCAGCGTGCCTCGTGCCGCCGCACCGTTTTGCGAGCTTGGCGTATGCCGTGAGCTGCCAGCGCAGCCAGGATAGGTTCGCCTTCAATCGCCTCAAGCGGCGCGCCGTTGAACCAGATATGCACGACCTTGCTCTGCGGCAGGTCCCCCAGTATCGGATGCTTTACAACTCGCATCTCCACCTCGTCGTGAACGATCGTGAGTTACCGGCGCAGCTTACCTGAATGAGGGCCCACTAAGCGCGTTGGGGTGCTTCGGACGACTCAAAATCGAGGTCCACGCGCACCAAGTGGATCTTGAGCAAGCGTTCGGCCAGTTCGGGCTGGCGCGCTTCAATCGCTTCCAAGACCGCCCAGTGTTCTTGCACCGATTTCTTCGCACTGTCCAGGTCCCTGGACGTCAGGGTCCGGCTTCGCTCGACGTGACTTTCAATCATACGTAACAGCTCGCGCAAGAACTTGTTGCTTGAAGGACGAGTCAAGTAAGCATGCCATTCGCTGCCCAGGTCCCGGGCACGTTCAATGTCGCTGGCGGCCAAGGCGTCCTCGGCAGCGCTAAGGAGGGCCTTCATGTGCTCGATATCTTGGGACGTGTACAAAGGGGTAGCTAGCGTGACGGCGAGACCTTCGAGCGCGGAGCGCACCTCATAGATTTCCCGAACGTCTGCAGGTGACAGCTCAGCGACGCGCGTGCCTGAATACGGCACGCGCTCAACAAAGCGTTCAAGCTCCAGACGCTGCAGCGCCGCACGAACTGGCGTTTTACTGACACCAAGCAGCGTAGCAACGTCCGCCTCGACCAGCGGCTTACCCGCCTCTAGCTGATGTGTGACGATGGCGCGTTTGAGCTTGTTGTAGACCAGATCGTTGAGAGATCGGTCGTTCGGGATGCGCCCAAGCCCCATCTCGATTGAATTGATGACTTCGGACACAGAATGTTCTTCCTCTTACTGGATCACCGTGTACTTGGCTACCTTTTCTTCGTCAAGCTCGGCACCCAGCCCCGGGCCTGGAGTGGCGGTGACATAGCCACCCAGGCGGGCTACATCGTCATACGACACGACGATCTTGGTGACGTCGTCGATCTTTGACTGTGAGGCCGGCCCACAGCCCTCTGAGCCATAGCCAAGCTGAAGTTGGCGATTAGCCATAGCAAGGTGGCGCCCGGCCTGGCGGGTAATCTCATAGGTGTTGTCGCCGCCAAAGAGGCACGGGATGCTCCTCGCTTGGGCGAGTGCTAAGATCTTCTTGCAGTTCGTGAGGCCACCATTCTTTGAGATCTTAATATTGATGATGTCAACGGCCTCATGATCGATCAGGTCATATACGCTCTCGAGGCTCGAATTGCTCTCGTCCGAGCTGATGGGCGTGTCAAGGGCACGGGCAACACGCGCCATCCCATCGAGGTCCCACCGCTTGACCGGCTCTTCGACAAACTCAGGATCGAACGGCTCCATCTTGCGGATGGTCTTGATGGCCTGGTCGGGCCGGTAGCCCTCGTTCGCATCCAGGCGGATCTTGATGCGCGGCCCGACGGCCTCACGCACGCGGCGGAGACGCTCCACATCCTCTTCGGGATCGTGTCCAATCTTAATCACCAGCGTGCGGTAACCCTGAGCCACGCGCAACCGTGCCTGCTCGGCCATATTCTCTGGTGTGTCGATGCTCAGAGTGTAAGTTACCCACACCTTGCTTTCATAGAGCCCACCCAACAGCTTGTAGACCGGCAAACCCAGCGACTTACCCATGACATCCCACAGCGCGAGGTCAATGCCGGCCTTCGCTACCAGATTGCGAGGCAAGCAGGCATCCATCCTGGCATGGATCAACTCGAGGTCGAAGGGGTCATGACCGATAATCTCGGGCGCCAGGTACCCATCGATGATGGTCTTAGTGGCCTCCGGCGTCTCCTCGCGCACGCCGCCTCCCGGGCAGTATGCCGACTCACCAATCCCTGCCAGGCCGGTATCAGTCCATATCCAGACGAGCACGTTGCTAAAGGCGTGCAGAGTGCCGTGAGAATAGATATACGGCGTAACGACAGGGATTGTCACAACCTTCGTGTCCACGTGAGTGATTTTCATGCGGTGCTCCTTGCCTGCAATTCAGGATAGCCTGATCACAGATTCAGTACCTTTTAACGCTTGACAACGAAAGAAAAAGGCCATATACTGCGAGCGAATAGGAGATAACAAACATCTTATAACATATTCCGAAAGGTTTGTCAAGAGGCAGAAAGACCATAGAGGTGGTCCTGTCCACCATGAGGAGAGCGACGAGACCCTGGACCTTCCATCAACTGGTGCCCGGCTCCACTTGTGGACGGCGAAAACTACTTCAACGCCGAGTCGACACGTGGCCATGTTGACACAGCGGGCAAGGGCTGCCTCTTGGCTAGGACTGTTATCGAGATGGCCCGCTGTGAAACGAATGCGGGGCGTACTGCGATAACCCACTTTCATCTATAGGGAGGCTCGATGCAGAACACGCAAAAGATCGTCGAATACGCGCGCAGGCTCTCGTTCGCGGACTTGCCACCGGCCGCCGTTGAGGCGGCGAAAACAACGCTGCTCGATACTTGCGGGGCGCTGTTCGCTGCTTGGCCCGACCGCCACCCGGCACCGCGCATCCTGAGCGATTATGTCAAAGACTTGGGTGGCCCGCCTGAATGCACCGTCTTGGGCCGAGACTTCAAGGCCCCTGCGCCCAACGCGGTGTTGATCAACGGGCTTATGGGCTATGCGGGAGACATCGAGGGTGGAATATTGGCTCGACCCCCAGTGCATGCGGCCGCCCTGACGGTGCCCACATCGCTGGCCATGTGCGAGCGGCAACGGGCGAGCGGCAAGGATCTAATCGTGGCGATGGTCCTCTCGTATGACGTGATCGATCGAGTGAGCAAGGCCAACTTCACCCCGCAGTCCTACCCGCACTCTTTCCATCCCTCAGCCATATTCGGCACCTTTGGTGCCGTTGCGATCGCTGGCAGCCTCCTTGGGCTGGACGAGGAGCAATTTACCAATGCTTTCGGTCTGGCCGGCAACATCGCGGGTGGCCTGATCGCCTGGATCTACGACCCGACCGAGCACTCGCGGCCCTTTGGCATCGGACTGGGTGCGCACAACGGCGTGATGGCCGCGCTCCTGGCCGCTAAGGGCTTCGGCGGTCCACAGCGTGTCTTTGACGGCACGCAGTACAATATTTTCGACGCTTACTCGGGCGCGATGGACCTGAGCTATATTACGCAAGATCTGGGCGAAGACTTCGCCATCACGCGGCATGATGGCTTCAAGAAGTATCCCTGCTGCAATGACATCCATACGGGCCTGGATGCTCTGCTCAAGATCATGAAGGACAACGAGCTGCAGCACGAGCAGATCGCCTCAATAACACATAAGGTCAAAGAGCACCGTCGGCCCGTGATCGATAACAACCCGCTCAAATCGCACAATGCGCAATATATCCTCTCCGTGGCTGCAGTGGAGGGCCGTCTGCGTTGGGACGACTTTCTGAACGATCGCCGGACTGAACCGACCATCGGCGCTATCTACGGCCGCACCCGCCTCGTGGGTGCCCCGGAGCTAGCGAACTCGCCCAACCAGGAGCCGGCCATCGTCGAGGTTACGACTCTGGACGGGCGCTGTTTCTCGGAGCACGTCGAAGTGGCGCGCGGACACATGCTTAACCCGCTGTCACGTTCCGAGTTGGAAGCGAAGTTCTTGGGTTGGGCCAAGGAAGTGGTAGGCGTGGAGCGCGGACACGAGATTATCGCGGCGATCGACTCGCTGGAGACGCTTGGCGACGTGAATGAGCTGATGGACCTGATTGCTCGCTAAGCGTCAGGAAGAAACCGCCGGAGAAGATCAATGCAGATCACTAACGTAAAAACCTACCTTCTGGATATCCCTTTGCCCCGCATGCAGAAGCGGGCCTTCGGCGATTTTAGCAGGGTGAACCATTTCCTGGTCCGACTCCTGACCAACGAGGGCCTGGAAGGTTGGGGCGAGACGGCAGCCTGCGGCGGTCCAACTTGGTCGCCTGACTGTGCGGAAAGCTCCCGCGCAGTCGCCGACCGCTTCCTGGCACCTGGCTTGCTGGGCCAGGACCCGGCCCGGCTACCTGAGATTTGCCGCTGGATGGACCGGGTAGTCAACGGCAACTACTTTGCCAAGGCAGCTATCGAGATTGCCCTGCACGACCTGCTGGGTCAGCAACTCGGCGTGCCAGCCTACATGCTGTTGGGCGGCGCGTGCCGGGATCAACTGCCGGTTGCCTGGCTGGTCAATCTCGACGACTGCGACGCCGCGCTGGCGGAGGTTCAGTACTGGTTCGAACGCGGCATCCGCCATTTCAAACTGAAACTGGCAGAGCGCGACGCGGAAAGCGAACTGGCGGTCATAACCGCGATCCGCGCATGGTTGGCCGGGCGCGGCCATCTGCGGGCCGATGCCAACGCTGGTTGGGATGAGACGACCGCGCGGCGCATGTTGCCGCGGCTGGCCGACCTGGGGGTCGAGTTCGTCGAGCAACCGGTCTCACGTGTCAACCGCGGCGCGATGCGCAGGCTATCGCAGGCTTCGCCAATCCCTATCATGGCTGATGAGAGCGTCCATGCGGCGACTGACGTGCTGGAACTGACGCGCGAGGAGGCAGTACACTCAGTCTGCCTCAAAGTGGCCAAGGCCGGCGGTATGCGGGGCACGCTCAAGACGGCCATCATAGCCGAAGCCGCAGGCCTGCCCTGCATGATGAGCAGCATGCTCGAAACGAGCCTTGGCTGCGCGGCAGCCGCCCATGTGGCAGCGGCAGCTCCCGCCGTCTCACTGGGCTGCGACCTAGTAGGGCCGCTGTTCCTGGTCGACGACATCGTGGAGGAACCCCTGCGCTATGTTGCAGGCCAGCTACAAGTTCCTCAGGGCCCAGGGCTTGGCGTCAAGGTGAATATGAAAAAAGTAGCCCGCTACGCGCGGGCAGGCTGAGCAGCCATCCCGGAAGACCGGGCGCGCCATCGGGTAAAGGAGAAGCAACATGGCGGAGTCTTCGGAGTCACAGCAGTACACGCGGCGCCTCGCCGAATACGTAGTTGAGACCCAGGCCGCGGCACTGCCGGAAACGGTCATGAGCCAGGCTCGCACTGTTGTCCTCGACACGCTGACTTCACTCGTGGGGTCCACCGCGCCCAGCTATGCAGCCACGCGCGTCGTCCACGACTACGTCCGGCAGGCAGGTGGGGCTGCACAGGCTTCGGTTTCCGGGCTGCGTGCTCGTGTTCCGGCAGCGAATGCAGCCCTGGCCAACGGAACCCTCGCCGACAACCTCGAGCTTGACGATTCTCACCCCCGCACGGGCGCACACATCGCGTCCTCCGTGATTCCGGCTGCCCTCGCAGCGGCCGAATGGGGGCGGTGCGATGGGGCATCTTTTCTTGCAGCCATAGTCGTCGCCTACGATCTTGAATGCCGCGCCATTCTGGCTGCCAATCCGGCGTCCATGTACGCCCGCGGTTTTCATCCATCGGCCGTTCTTGGCGCCTTTGGCGCTACCGCCGCCGCTGCCAAATTGCTGGGGCTGGACGTTGAGCGAACGATCAATGCGCTGGGATTGGCTGGCAGCCAGGCCTCTGGTCTCATGGCTTGGGAGACCGATCCCACGCAGATGCCGAAATCACTGCAGCTCGGCATCGCAGCCCGAAACGGCATCACTGCAGCTGCTCTCGCCAGGGCCGGTTTCTCCGGGCCACCGGCGATCTTTGAAGGCCGCTACAACGTCCTTCATGCATTCTCAAATGATGCGACATTCGAACCTCTGCTCGAAGAGTTGGGGACACGTTACGAGATCAATCTCACCGGCTTGAAGCTCTATCCTGTATGTCGATTCCTACACGCCACGCTGGATGCATTCTTTGAGATTCAGCGCCGCTACCGACCCCCTGCGGCCGAAATCGTCACCATTCAGGTGCGGATGCCACGGGCCGGCGTAAGAATCATCGACAATAACGAGCTGCGCTCCCATAATGTTCAATACGTCCTGGCTCTGGCCGCGCTACGCGGTCCCCTACGGGTGGCTGACATCTATCGCGATGAACGAAGCGACCCAAGAGTGGCTGAACTGATGGCCAGAGTGCATGTGGGGAGCGATGCCCGCCTTGACGCTGATGCGGCCGGTAGGTTCTCGGAGCCAGCCGAGGTCACCATTCGCATGACCAACGGTCGCGATCTGAGAGCGCGCGCAGATGCGGCCAGCGGCGATCCCGAAAAAGCACTGGACTGGGCTGCGGTAGTCACCAAGTTCACGGCCATCGCCTCGGGCGTCGTGGGCACCCGGCGGACGAGACGGCTCATCACTTGCGTCGAGAACCTCGATCAGTTGGACGATATGGGACAATTGGGTGCGCTGCTGCGCTCCCGATGAGAGAACCAAAGGAGGGACAAAGATGAACGGTGCGGAAGCCCTGGTAGAGATGCTCATCGGTTATGATACGCAGGTAATCTTCGGCCTGCCCGGTGATACGACAGTCGGTTTCTACGACGCGTTGCATGCGGCGGCGGGCCGGATTGAGCACGTCATGGCGCGCGACGAGCGCTGCGCAGCCTACATGGCCGACGTCTACTCCCGCCTGAGTGGGAAGCCTGGCGTCTGTGAAGGACCAAGCGGCGGAGGCGCCACCTATCTGTTGCCAGGGGTAGTAGAAGCGAACGGCTCGTCCGTAGCCATGATCGCTCTGACCACCGATAACCCCCTTTCGTACGAGGCACAGGGCGCCCTCACCGATCTGCCGCAAACACGGATCTTTGGCGGCGTCACCAAGTGGTCGGCGTTCCCAAAGAGCGCCGACATGGTGCCCCACTTCCTGCGCCGGGCATTCCGACTCGCTACCGGTGGCAGGCCGGGTGCAGTACACCTGGCCATGCCAAAAGACGTGCTCGCGCAGCAGTTGAGTGCCAATCCCGACCTGCATGTTGAAGAAGCGTGTAAGCTCTGGCCATCGTATCGCACGCGGCCCGACGCTGATTCGGTAACCCGGGCAGCCAAGAGACTGCTCGCCGCTCAACGGCCGGTCATCATCGCTGGCGGCGGCGCGGTGAGTTCGGGCGCAGGTACCGAACTGATGGCGTTGGCGGAGCTTGTGGGAGCACCGGTCGGTACGACCATCAACGGTAAGGGTGCAGTAGCCGAGACGTGGCCGCTCAGTCTTGGCGTAACGGGAGGCAATGGAGGCCGCCCGTACGCCAATCGATTGATCCAGCAAGCTGATCTGGTGCTCTACGTCGGCACCAAAGTCAGCTATGTGGATAGCGACAACTGGCGCGTCCCCTCGCAGGCCAACCCACCGAAAATCCTCCAGATCGACGTCGATGCATCGGAGTTGGGAAACAACTACCCGATCGATGAGGGCCTGTGCGGCGATGCGCGACTGACCTTGCTGGACCTGCTGGCAGCCGTCAAAGACTGCGGCCGGATGGAGCCGGTGCAGAGCCAGTGGCGGTCTCACGCTATTGCCGCCCGCCAGGCCTGGCACGAACACGCACGCCGCGAGGCCGCGGCCGCCGGGCGGCCTATAATGGCGCAGCGCGTCATTCATGAACTACAACTGGCGCTGCCGGCCGAGGCGGTGGTTGTCTGTGATCCCGGCACGCCCACACCCTACATGGCTGCTCAGTATGAACTTGACCGTCCGGGCAGGCGCGTGATCTCGCCACGCGCCCAAGGCTCTCTTGGTTACGCGATCCCGGGCGTGGTTGGTGCCCGCTACGCCTGCCCGGACTTACCAGTGGTCGGCCTGACCGGCGACGGCTCATACGCAATGTCGGTGGGAGATCTGATCACGGTCGCTCGTACTGGAGGACCTACCGTGCTCATCCTATTCAACAACAGCTGCTTCGGCTGGATCAAAGAGCTGCAGAAACTCTATCATGGCGAGCGCTACTTCTCAGTTGATTTTCGTGAGTGCCTGAACTACCTGCAGGTGGCCGAAGGCTTCGGATTGCCAGGCGAGCAGGTTAATGACCCAAGTGAGCTCGGTCCAGCCTTGCGCCGTGCCTTGGCGAGCGACAGCCCGTCCATGATCGAGATCATGACTGCCGCCGAGCACGAATCTGTGCCGCCGCCGCCGGTTGCACCGTGGGAGCGGATGGCGAGCGATGCTGGTCTCGCGTCGTAGTTTCCGAGAGTCTATCGAAGTTACGCATCCTGGCATAATTGCGGCATGGTGAGATGACCGCCTTCTGGCGAACTACTAAGCTACAGGCTGACGAGAGTCATAACCCTGAGCTCGGTCGCTTGGCGTTGCGTTAGCGCGGGCGGGACTCCCTCATTGCCAGTTTGGACATCAGATCAAAGTAACGGCTCGGCTACCATCGCTGGGTTGTCGAGCACATGCTGTGTCGGCTCAGCCGCTTCCGGCGCCTGGTCTTGCGCTGCGAACGCTGGGACGACATCCGTCAGACTCTCTTGAGCCTGAGTTGCGCCCTCATCTTCGGGAACTTCGTTAAGAGGAGAGGGCTTTGTCAGGTGTTTTGGCATGCGCGACGCATGCATTAACCTGATTGTCACGGAGGTCAGATGTCACTACAACCAACGCTCTTGTCTCCAGACCGGTTCTTTTCCCCCGATCCGGCCCAGCGCCGGGTAGCGCGCGATCTCTACGCCAGCATTGCGGGCCTGCCGATCGTCTCGCCGCACGGACACGTCGACCCGAGGCTTCTGGCCGACGAGCACGCGAACTTTGGCACGCCGGCCGATCTGTTCATCATCCCGGACCACTACGTGTTTCGTATGCTCTACTCCCAGGGCGTGCCGCTCGAGTCGTTGGGCATCTTGCGGCGGGATGGCGGCCACGCCGCGCCCGATCACCGCCAGATCTGGCAGAGCTTCGCTGAGCATTTCTACCTCTTCCGCGGCACGCCAACTGGCGTGTGGCTGGCGCACGCGCTCTACGAGATCTTCGGCATCCAGCAGAAGCTGACCGGCGCCAGCGCCCAGGCGATCTACGACGAGCTGGCCGACAAGCTCGCACAGCCGGAATACCGCCCGCGCGCGCTCTTCGAGCGCTTCAACATCGAAGTGCTCTGCACGACCGACGGCGCGGCCGACTCGCTGGAACACCACAAGGCGATCAAAGATTCGGGGTGGGGCGGCGTGGTGCGGCCGACCTTCCGGCCCGATGCGGTGACGAACCTCGCGCTGCCGGGGTGGCGGGCCAATCTCGATGCGCTCGGCGCGGTCGTTGGCCGGGAGATCACCACGGCCCGGGCGCTGATCGCTGCGCTCGAGGAGCGGCGGGCCTTCTTCAAGCGCATGGGCGCCACATCGACCGACAGCGGCGTGGAGACGCCCTACACCGAGGCGATGTCGTCTGCGGACGCGGAGGCGATCTTCGCCCGTGCGCTGGCCGGGGAGGCGACGGCGGAGGATGCGCGGCGCTTCACGGGCTACATGTCGTTCGAGATGGCGCGCATGAGCGTGGAGGACGGGCTGGTCATGCAGTTCCATGCGGGCTGCCACCGCAACCACAACCCGCTGGTCTTCGAGCGCTTCGGTGCAAACATGGGCAGCGACATCCCGGTGGCGACCGAGTGGGTGCAGAACCTGAAGCCAGTAACCGATGCCTTTGGAAACAACCCGAGGTTCTCGATGCTGCTGTTCATGATGGACGAGACCAGCTACGCGCGCGAATTGGCGCCGCTGGCCGGGCACTATCCCGCGCTGAAGCTGGGACCTCCGTGGTGGTTCCACGATAGCCTGAACGGCATTGCACGCTACTTCGACCAGGTGATGGAGACCGCTGGGCTCTACAACACCATCGGCTTCATCGACGATACGCGGGCGTTTATGTCGATCCCCGCGCGACACGACGTCTGGCGCCGTGCCGCGGCCAACTGGCTGGCCGGACTGGTGGTGCGCGGGCTGATCGACGAGGCGGAAGCCGCGGAGATGGCGCCCGACATGGCGAACGGACTGGCGCGGCGCGCATTCAAGCTGTAGCCTGCGGGAAGAGTGGCATGGCAGGCGTGGTGCGCTGTTACGGATGGGTGTGCTGTGTGGGCATGGGAGGTAATTCAGAGTGGCGTGCGTTGGTGGGCGCGGCCAGGCTCGGTGCCTCCCGCTTCTCCTGCCGAGCAGGAAATGGTGGGCCTGAAGGCCGAGGTGGCCTCGTTTGCCGAACGGCTCAACGCCATTACCGCACGCATCGTAGCGTCTAGCCATCATTGTTCCGAGCCGACCCCATTGTAGAGCTCATAAAGGAGCCCGACTGGCTCCGCGATGCCGTTCTTCGGAGGTTGGTGAAATAAAACACAGGAGGTTGGTGACATGAAACTTACGTGTGTGGTCGATAATGCGGCACAGGCCAGCTCGGGTCTCTGGGGCGAGCACGGGCTGTCCTACTTGATCGAGTCGGCCGGCCGACGGGTCCTGTTTGACACGGGCCGGAGCGGCGACGTGCTCATGCACAACTTGAAGGCCCTCGAGATCGGCACCGACACCATTGATGCAGTGGCCATCAGCCACGCGCATCACGATCATACGGGCGGTCTACCGCTCCTGCTCGACCATCTGCGACCAGGCGTACCGCTCTACGCAAATGCGGACTTGTTTCGAGGACGCTATGTACAGCGCGCGGGGCGCCCACAGTTCATCGGCCCGCCGTTAAGCCAGGAAACGCTCTCTGCCAGGCTCACACTAAGGCTCAGTGCGGATCCCCAGGAGATCATACCCGGAGTGTGGACCACGGGTCAGATACGTGAACGCAGTGAATTCGAAGGGAAAAGTGATACGCATCTGATGTCCGGGCCGGATGGGCTGGTTCCTGACGCCTACCTGGACGACATGGCACTGGTTCTTGCACACGGCGACGATCTTACGCTTCTGTGTGGCTGCTGTCATGCCGGACTGCTGAACACCCTGATTCAGGTGGAGCGCACCTTTGCGCAGTCAGTGGTGACGATTGTGGGCGGGCTTCATCTGGCGGGTGTTTCTGAGCACGATTTGGCACACGCTTGCGCCCGTCTAACCTCAATGTCGGACTTGCGCCACGTCTATCCGGGTCATTGCACAGGCGATGCCGCATATCTGGCGCTCGTGCAGGCGTTGGGGACTGCCATCGTGCGCTCCAGCCCGTCAGGAACGGTGATTGAACTCGGATTGCAGGAGTCTCCATCTCCAGTCTCGCGCGACGCTGTTTAACATAGTCCCACATGATACGAACAGCCTTTTTGGGCGCTGGGTGCACATTCATAGCTTAAGCAATTGATCATCGAAATAGATGGAGGTTTCGAGTTCGGCTCGCAGAAGGCCGCTGATTTCCTGAGTGTGATCGTGGCCTCGGTTTACAAGAGCCGGGGGCCTCATGATCGACGGCCCATAGGCAGAATCAGGACCATCCTATAGTGCAGGACTGCTCTCTCCGTCCTGTCTGATGGATCAGCGTTTCTGCCAGGAGATTGCCTCACGACCGGGTAGGCCGCTCAATCCCGCTTTGCACTCACGCCCACCCATGCGACGATGTCCGCAGTCGAACGCCATCCCGCCTCGCACCTCCCCCCCTGCAGCCAGCCCGCGTCCGCGAGGGCGGGATTGCCGTACACGACCTGCTGCCACGCCTTCGGGGCCACCGACATCACCGCCTGCCTGCAGCACGGTGGCTCAATCGAGCATGCACACAGGTCGACATATGCCGCAGTTCGCGGGAAGATGAGCAGTTAGCCCGCCACAGACAGCATTAAGAGCAAGGACTACGTGGACTTCGAGTTGTCCGTATTCATCAAGCGACCTCCCGCCGATGTCTACGTCTTCTTGAGAGACAAGGACACATACCCGCAGGAGGAAGGGTATGAGTCCCGTCAAGTGTGTAAATCATATTCGTGGTTAACATCGGCGTCACAGTGGACGTCGTCGTAGCAGTGCCTGTGGGTAAGTGGGCAACTCGGAGCGCCGCCGCAGCGGCGCGGAGAGTTGTCCACTTATCCATCAGGCCGTTTGTCAACCAGTCAGCAGTACTGGACTCGGGGCCGCCGGTTGACCGGTCAGCTTGGCCAGCGACTCCGCACTGAAGTACTTGCGACACACCTGCCATTCATCGTGTTGCTCAGCCAGGACAGCGCCTACCAGACGGATGACCGCCGCCGGATTGGGAAAGATGCCCACCACATCGGCCCGGCGCTTGACCTCGCGATTCAAGCGTTCCAGCGGATTGTTGGACCAGATCTGCCGCCAGTGTTCGGCGGGAAACGCCAGGTAGGCCAGGACATCGGCTTCGGCCGCATCGAGCAGGGCGGCCACCCGCGGGAAGCGGGGCCGGAAGCTGTCGGCGACTTTGCGCCAGGTCTCGCGGGCGCTGGCCGCGTCGGGCTGGACGAACACGGTGCGGATGGTCGCGGCCACCATCTGGGCGGCCGGTTTGGGCACCAGACTGAGCAGGTTGCGCATGAAATGCACCCGGCACCTTTGCCAGCTCGCTCCCTGCAGCACGGCTGCAATGGCCTCCTTGAGCCCCTGGTGCGCATCGCTGATCACCAGCTGTACGCCCGCCAGCCCACGGGCGACCAGACTGCGCAGAAACAGCAGCCAGAACTGCCCATCTTCGCTCGGGCCGACGTCAAAGCCGAGCACTTCGCGCTCGCCGGAGTCCCGGACGCCCGTCGCTATGACCACGGCGATAGATACGACGCGGCCGTTCTCACGCACCTTGACAAACGTGGCATCTAGCCATACGTACGGGTAGTGGCCGTCCAGCCGACGATTGCGGAACCGCTGCACTTCGGCGTCCAGCGTCTGGCACAGACGCGATACCTGGCTCTTCGAGATGCCTTGCATGCCCAAGGCCTGCACCAACTCATCCACGCGCCGGGTCGAGACGCCCTGCACGTAGGCTTCCTGGACTACCGCCGTCAAGGCCTGTTCGGCCCGCCGTCGTGGGGCCAGCAAGCTCGGAAAGAAGCTGCCGTCACGCACTCTCGGCACCTGCAACTCGATCGTGCCAACACGCGTATCCCACTGCCGCTCACGGTAGCCGTTGCGCTGCCCCGTCCGCTCGGGCGTGTGCTCGTACCGCTCGGCTTGGAGGTGCTGGCTGACTTCCAGTTCCATCAGCGCCTGGCTCAGCACCCGCACGCCTTCGCGCAGCACGTCCGTGTCCTGTTCTACCTCGGCCTTGCGCAACAACTCGATCAATGCCATCCTTAGATCGTCGGCCATCGTGTCTTTCTCCTTGTCGATGATTTACTTGATCACCGATGAGAAACCACGATGGCCGCCTCCTCGTCAAGAACGGCGCAGTCGATTTACACACTCAATGGGACATTATCGAGGAAGGCTCGCCCGTCCTGGTGCTTGAGAAAACGACACCGGGCCCTGTCCGTGTAGGAACCTGCTATAGAGAGGTTGTCCAGATGCTGCCCTTCTACCGTGGTGAGATACTCTCTGAAATCACGCGTATTGAGCCCAACAAATGGCTGGAGGAGGACTTCCAAGGCGCCGGGATGCATGGACACCTCAGCTATCAACTCCTCCCTGAGGACGGAGGGACAAGGTTGATTCAGCGAGAGTCGCTTCAATGCCAAGGTCTTCTCAAGCTTTGCCGATCCGCTGTCAGAGCGGCACTCGATGATCGCCTGCGCGAGCGGCTTGATAACATCAAGGCGGTGTTGGAGGGCGGCTACATCGTGGCTGGCTAACCCGCGCTCTTGCCGACATGTTGCGCGAGCTGCCGGCGAGCCTGCGCGCAGCGCTTGTTTCAATTATCGATTGGGGTCATCTGGTTTGTCACCTGGAAAGAGATGCCGGCCGAAATCGGCAGCGACCAGTTGGACCGGTTTTGCCAGCAGTGTCGACGCTTCAATGAGCAATCCCGCGGTCGATCACCGCGCGGGTGCGGAAGTTGGGCGCGGCGGTCGCGGTCAAGGGCCTGAGCGCGCATGGCCTCCGGCACGCCTAGGCGACGCGCGCAACGGCACGCCGCTCGGCCGGCTTCAGGATGCCGGCGGGTGGAGCTCGCCAAGCTCAAGTGAGGCGCTCACTTGAGTCCTCAGTTGCGTTGAGCCCGATGCGGCTGCGTAAGGTGGAGTTGGCCCGGGTGGCGAATGAGGAAGCCTCGTTGGGTTGGCGCCCGTCGCCATCATAGTTGAGTTTTGCGCTTTGTAGCACAATGCGGGACTGTGCTATACTCCGTCAGGCAAGTGGCCTTGACAATCAAAGCCTCGGCAGTCTGACCGCCGCTCAGGGGTGCAGATAAGTGGCCAAACCCAAGAAGGGCGGACCCCAGTTCATCGCGCGGGAGTATGAGATGGTGCGGAGGTTGTAGCTATGCGAGGCAGGAGAGCAAGCGGGCTGAGGAGCAGAAGGGTGCTGAAGCTTTCACAACAGGTCGCAAGTCAGCGGAGCCTGCTACTATGAGTCTACTCGAACAGCTTGTGCCCAATGCCGCTGTGCGCGGGATCCTGCCGGACGTCCTGGTCACCGTCGTCAGCGTCCAATGGTTCGGCTCGGAAGCGCTCGAGCTCACCTACAAGACCCCGACCGGCAAGGTCGCCAACGAACTGCTCTATCGCCACGACGAGGAACGTATCGAGGTCGTCGAGCAGGGCCGTCCCTGGAGCTTCGACGGCGACGGCGCACTCTTCCGGCTCGTCTCCGAGGCACAACGCATCCGCCTCGCGCACCTCTTCGATCCCGTGCTGGCCGTTCACACCTCGGACGTGGAGCCGCTCCCGCACCAGATCACCGCGGTCTACGAGGCGATGCTGCCGCGGCAGCCGCTGCGGTTCCTCCTGGCCGACGACCCCGGTGCGGGCAAGACCATCATGGCCGGCTTGCTCATCAAGGAGCTGGTCGCGCGCGGCGACTTGCAGCGCTGCCTCATCGTGTGTCCCGGCAGCCTGGCCGAGCAGTGGCAGGACGAGCTCTACCACCGCTTCCACCTGCCCTTCGAAATCCTCACCAACGATAAGCTCGAATCCGCGCGAACCGGCAACTGGTTCCTCGAAACCAACCTCGTGATCGCCCGGCTCGACAAGCTCTCCCGGGATGAGACGGTGCAGCAGAAGCTCCAGGCGCCCGACTGCACCTGGGACCTCATCGTCTGCGACGAGGCGCACAAGCTGTCGGCCACGGTGTTTGGTGGCGAGATCAAGTACACCAAGCGCTACCGCCTGGCCCAGCTGCTCTCGACGCTCACGCGGCATTTCCTGCTCATGACCGCGACGCCCCACAACGGCAAGGAAGAGGATTTCCAGCTCTTCATGGCGCTGCTGGACGGCGATCGTTTCGAGGGCCGCTTCCGGGACGGCGCGCACGTAACCGACGTCTCAGACCTGATGCGCCGCATGGACAAGGAGAGCCTGCTCAAGTTCGACGGCACGCCGCTCTTCCCCGAGCGCATCGCCTACACGGTCCCCTACAAGCTGTCACCCGCCGAGGCGCACCTCTATAAGTCAGTCACAGAGTATGTGCGCGAGGAATTCAACCGCGCGGAGGCGCTTCAGAACGACAAACGCTCCGGCACGATCGGCTTTGCGCTCACGATCCTCCAGCGGCGGCTGGCTTCGTCGTCCGAGGCCATCTACCAGTCCCTGCGCAGGCGCCGCGAACGCCTGGAGCGTCGCCTGGCCGAGGTCAAGTTGATCAGCGGGGGCGCGGGCATGCCGCCGCAGACCGCTGAGGACGGGCCAACCTTCGGTTGGCCTGGGCTCGGAGGTTTTCCATCGCAGGACGATCTCGTCGACCTGGAGGATGCGCCGGCCGAGGAAGTCGAGCGGGTCGAAGAGGAACTGCTCGACCAGGCCACAGCTGCCCGCTCCATCGCCGAGCTGCGGGCCGAGATCGAGACGTTGCAGCGGCTGGAGTCGCTGGCCGCCGACGTGCGGCGCAGCGGCGCGGACACCAAGTGGCGCGAGCTGGCGAGCCTGCTCGCCGAGATCTTCACCGACGCAGCCATCGCCAATGCCCTGGCGGAGGAACGGGCGCCGTACGTACTCGGAGAGGACGGCCAGGCTGCTCAGGATGAGGACGGAGAAGATCCTGCTCAGCACGGCAATCCTGTCCCACTGCCCGTCTCGTCGCCCCGCCAGAAGCTGGTGATCTTCACCGAGCACCGGGACACGCTCAACTACCTCCTCACGCGCATCACCACGCTGCTCGGCCGCGCGAACGCAGTGGTCACCATCCACGGCGGCATGGGCCGTGAGGAGCGCATGAAGGCCCAGGAGTCGTTCCGCCACGATCCCCAGGTGCAGGTGCTGCTGGCCACGGACGCGGCAGGCGAGGGCATCAACCTCCACCGCGCCCACCTGATGGTGAACTACGACCTGCCATGGAATCCCAATCGCCTGGAGCAGCGCTTCGGCCGCATCCACCGCATCGGCCAGACCGAGGTATGCCACCTGTGGAACCTGGTCGCGGACGAGACGCGCGAGGGCGACGTCTACTACCGGTTGCTGGAGAAGCTGGAGCAGGCCCGGCAGGCCCTCGGCGGCCAGGTCTTCGACGTGCTGGGCAAGCTCCAGTTCGAGGGCAAGCCGCTGCGCGAGCTGCTGATCGAGGCGATCCGCTACGGCGATCAGCCGGAGGTGCGCGCCCGGCTCACCACCGCGCTGGAGCATGCGCTGGACCACGAGCAGCTGCGGACGCTGCTCGAAGAGCGCGCGCTGGCTCACGACGCGATGGATGCGAGCCGGGTCTACCGCATCCGCGAGGAGATGGAGCGCGCGGAGGCCCGCCGCCTGCAGCCGCACTACATCGAGTCGTTCTTCCACGAGGCCTTCAGGTGCCTGGGCGGTGCGGCCCGGCAGCGCGAGCCGCGGCGCTACGAGATCACGCACGTGCCCGCGATCGTGCGCAACCGGGATCGACTGATCGGCGTCCGCGAGCCGGTCCTGCCCCGGTACGAGCGCATCGCGTTCGAGAAGGACCTGCTCACGCCCGCGGGCCAGGCGCCGGCCGCGTTCGTCTGCCCCGGCCATCCCCTCCTGGACGCAGTCATCGATCTGACCCTGGAGCGGCATCGCGACCTGCTCAAGCGCGGGACCGTGCTGGTCGACGAGCGCGACGCAGGCACGCAGCCCCGCGTCCTCTTCTTCCTGGAGCATGCGATCCAGGATGCCAGCATGACTCGGCCCGCTGAGCGGGGCGGCGAGCGCCGCGTCATCTCGAAGCGGGTGCTCTACATCGAGCTCGACGCCGCGGGCGTCACGCGGCGCCCGCACTACGCGCCGTACCTCGACTACCGGCCGCTGGGGGAGGGCGAACCCGGCATCCAGAACATCCTGGCCCGGCCCGAGTGCGGCTGGATCACGCGCGAGCTGGAGAAGCAGGCGCAGGGGTATGCGATCGCGCACGTGGTGCCCGAACACCTGTCGGAGGTTCGGGAGAGCAAGCTGGCGCTGATCCGCAAGACCGAGGCCGCGGTGAAGGAGCGGCTGGTCAAGGAGATCGCCTACTGGGACCAGCGGGCAGAGCAGCTGAAGCTCCAGGAGCAGGCAGGGAAGCCGAACGCGCGGCTCAACTCGGGCGAGGCGCGCAAGCGGGCCGACGCACTGCAGGCACGGCTGCTGAAGCGGCTGGCGGAGCTCAAGCTGGAGGCGCAGATCTCGCCGCTCCCGCCCGTGGTGTTGGGCGGCGTGCTGGTCGTGCCCCTGGGGTTGCTTGCGGCCATGCGCGGCGAGCCGGCCCCGGCGTCCGCCGCTGAGGGCGATAGGCAGGCTGCGGCCGCCCGCGCGCGGGCCATCGTCATGGAGGTCGAGCGTAGCCTCGGCTTCGAGCCCACCGATCGCGAGTTCGAGCAGCTCGGCTACGACGTCGAGAGCCGCGTGCCAGGGACGGGCAAGCTGCGTTTCATCGAGGTGAAGGGCCGCGTGAGTGGCGCGGCGACGATCACCGTCACGAAGAACGAGATCCTCTATTCGCTCAACAAGCCAGACGATTACATCCTGGCCATGGTCGAGTTTGCGGGCGAGGACGGCCACCGCGTGCACTACCTGCGCCGCCCGTTCCACCGCGAGCCGGATTTCGGCGTGACGAGCGTGAATTACGACTTTACCGAGCTGCTCGCACGAGCGGGAGACCCGTCATGAATTATCTCAATCCGCAACCACCCTTTGTTTGGCCCGAGCCTCGTGTACTCGCAGATGTGTGCTCCTATGAACGCCGTCCACCCTTCAGCGAATTGGCTGGAACGTCGCGGTCTGTTTTCGGAATTGTATCTGCTATTACCGCTGAGGGAGTCGAGTTTCTCGAATCCCTGCTCAGGCAAAGCTCCGATCTCAAGGCTGACCTCATCGTGATGGTTTACCCAGCCTGTGCGACGCGGCGGGCGGATCTCACCCAACTTTTTCAGATTGCCGAAAGCGCATCGGATCAACTGTCTGTCCATATCTACCCGCTTGAAGATATCACCGACCGTGCAACGAACGCTCTTTGTTTTCTAGCACGGGACTCCGACGCCGTCCATGTCGTCACCGGGCCGAGCGAAGACTTCGGTATGAAACACTCGCACAGTGGGCAGATAAACTTCGTTTTCCGGGCAGACCCAATACTAGTCGAAGCCTACAAGCGTTACTTCGACTGGCTCTGGGCCACGTCGCAGGATATCACCGCAGAAGGCGTAACGCAGATCCCGGCACTTGTTCTTCCAGCAGGGACTGAGGCGGGAGCCCGACTATGGCGGGACTACCTTGATGCCTGCCAGGGTGGCACGTTCTTCACCGAAGCGCCGAATACGTTCGCGGAAATTGACCCCGACACCGGGCACACCACGATACGGTCAAGCGATGGAACCGAGATTCCATCGCCCATTGAGAGAATCGGCTTCAAGAAGCTGGATCCCCTGGCCGAAAAGATGGCCCGTCTCTATGGGAAAGGGACACTAGTCAGCATCGACAAACTGAGCAAGATTCCGCCTCTGGATGCCCCGCTTGATCCCCGCCTCTTTGGCGAGAGATCGGAGATACAAAAAGGCAAGATCACCCGCAAGGTCAGTATGCGGATATCGATCATCGGCGATAGAGAACTCGAACAGATCAAAGCTCGTAAGAACGAAGTACACAAGCTGTTGACCATGTTCACCTTCGGGCTCGCCGATAACATGCGTTGGATGCCGTATACAGCGCGCGAGCTATTCCAAGCGGAGCTGAAGCGACTTGATGAAGAGGGACGAGGGCTTATCTCCTCTTTGATGCAGGGCAGCGCGGAGGACTTCATCGATGCCAGACGAGACTCAGTTGTTACTGACATCAACGCCATGTACACAGAACTTGGCGGAAGGGGGCAGGTGCCGACAGACGTCATAGATCGTGTTGTTGATAGCCTCAAGGATCGATTTCGCAAGGCAGAAATGGCCAGCTTCGTGCCCAACCTCTCCCATTCCACCATCAGTTTTGCCAGCACAGAAGGGACTTTCGTTTCTCCCTGGGGACAGGCTTATTCGCTGCTTTCGGACATCGCCGTCTTTCCTCGAAAGGTCCTGACAGATAACTTCTTTCTTCGCGGAGTGCGCGTTCCGGAGGATGATCTCATCGAGGTCATGAATGTGGCAGACGACGCGTTGTGCCGCGACTTGCGGGCTCGCTACATTAGGGATCGTTGTAGAGCGGAGCTCGATCTTCTTTCGAAAATCGAAAAGGCGTCCATCGAAGCGAGGGACCGCTGCGAATTGGCCTGGCAGATTCTCGATGGCGACTCGTTTGAGGCGATCGGCAACGCACTCACGGAGAAAGTGAAATCAACGAAAGCGGACACCAACTGACAAAAAACACACTGGAATGAGGAAGGACAAGCATGGACTCTGTTGCACTGAGCGTCCCTCGGAGCGAACTAGTCGCTGAAGCAGGCAGACTGTTGAAACTCGCCGTCAAGTCCAAGCTTGCCAAATCTGAGCTGGTGCTGGATTTCGCCGAGGACAGCGTGGCTCTGACCCTGGCTGGAACGACAGCCACATTGCCCGCAGTATGTTCCGGTTCGGGGCGCGTGTTCGCATCGGGGCTTGCTCTTAAGGTATTGCAGGAGGCGGCTCGCAACCTTGTCTCAGCCGAGGTATCGATTCTTGTTGACGAAAGGATGCTCCACGTGGGCAGGGTGGGTGTGTCATGTTGGTGGGTCAGGGAGCCATGGGCTCCCATCCTGTTGCCGTTGAACGCAACCCTCGTCGATGTACTTGAGCTGCGTTATCTCTACTCACAAGCCGAGATTGTCGCCGCCGGGCTGGAGCGAACGCTATTCGAAGCCGAAGATCGAAAGGCCCGACTCATTGCCAACGCAACCGAGACCCTGGCTCCCCTTGGGGTCAGCGTCGCTGCCCTGGACCATCTCGTGACCGAGAGAATCAAGGAAGTCGCCAAACGCCATGACGAATAGGAAGAAACTCATCGAAGTCGCGCTGCCGCTCGACGCGATCAACGTCGCGTCCGCGCGCGAGAAATCCATCCGCCACGGCCACCCCTCCACCCTGCACCTGTGGTGGGCGCGGCGCCCGCTGGCTGCGGCGCGGGCCGTGATTTTCAGCCAGATGGTGGACGACCCGTCGGGGTACACGGACGTCCTGCTCAGCGATCCCGCCAGGAAGCGCGCGGCGACGCGCGAGCTCGGCAAGCGACGGGACGCGTGGAACAAGCGGAAGGCTGCGCACGAGGAGGCGCGGCTGCAGGGCAATCACTCGACCGCCGAACCGGGGCCGGAGCCGACCCTGGAGGAATGCGCGGCCGACCTCGAACGCGAGCGGCTCTTTGAGATCATCCGGCAGCTCGTGCTGTGGGAGAACACGACGAACGAGGTGGTGCTCCAGCAGGCGCGCGACGAAATCTGGCAGAGCTGGCGCCGCGCGTGCGCGGAGAACGCGGATCACCCGCGCGCGCGGGAGCTGTTCGACCGCCACAAGCTGCCTGCGTTCCACGACCCGTTCGCCGGCGGCGGCGCGCTGCCGCTGGAGGCGCAGCGCCTGGGGCTGGAGGCCTACGCCAGCGACCTGAACCCCGTCGCGGTGCTGATCAACAAGGCGATGATCGAGATTCCCCCCAAGTTCGCGGGCCGGCCGCCGGTGAACCCGGAAAGCCGCAAGGACATGACCCTGTTCCAGCGGGAGTGGCGCGGTGCACAGGGGCTGGCCGAGGACGTGCGCTACTACGGCAAGTGGATGCGCGACGAGGCGGAGAAGCGCATCGGTCACCTCTACCCCAAGATCGAGATCACGGCTGAGATGGCCAAAGAGCGGCCGGACCTGAAGCCGTATGTTGGGCGCAAGCTCACCGTGATTGCGTGGCTCTGGGCGCGCACGGTGAAGAGCCCGAACCCGGCATTCAGCCACGTGGACGTGCCGCTTGCTTCGACGTTCATGCTGTCGACCAAGCCGGGCAAGGAGGCCTATGTCGAGCCGGTGATCGAGCAAGGCACGTCAGTGCCCGGCTACCGCTTCACGGTGAAGGTGGGCAAGCCGAGGGACCCGGTGGCGGCGCAACTCGGAACATCCGCTGGCAAACGGGCTGCCTTCCGCTGCTTGATGTCGGGAACTCCGATGCCGTACGACCACATACGTGAGGAAGGTCAAGCCGGACGGATGGGGGCGCGGCTGATGGCAATCGTTGCCGACGGTGAGCGCGGTCGTGTGTACCTTTCGCCGACCCAGTCAATGGACGACATAGGACACCAGACCAAGCCGGATTGGATTCCGGACAACCTTCTGCCAGCCAATCCGCGCGATTTCAAGACCCCGCTTTACGGGCTGGCGACCTTTGGCGATCTCTTCACGCCCCGCCAGCTAGTAGCACTGACGACCTTCTCGGACTTGGTAGGGGAGGCGCGAGAGCGGGTGAGGCAGGACGCGCTGACCTCAGGGCTGACCGATGATGGCAAGGGAATGGCGGACGGGGGAGTGGGCGCGGCGGCGTATGCGGATGCGGTTGGAGTGTATCTGGGCGAAGCCGTGAGTAAGCTCTCGACATTTCACAATCAAGGTGCCTATTGGAGGGTTGGCGACGGCAAGTCCTCGCCTGCTTTTGGTCGCCAAGCAATCCCGATGACGTGGGACTATACGGAGGTTCAGCCCTTTGCGGGTGCAGGCGGAGACTTCGGGGAGATCGTGACAAACGCTGCGCCAAGGATTATCGCGTCGCTGCCCAGTTCACCCGTCTCTCACGTCGCACAGGATGATGCTGCAAGTCAGATTCTCAGCGTCGACAAAGTCATTTCAACTGACCCGCCTTACTACGACAACGTCGGCTACGCTGACCTCTCAGACTTTTTCTATGTGTGGCTGCGCCGCTCACTGAAACCCATTTTTCCCAACCTATTTGCCACTCTTGTGGTTCCAAAGGCGGAGGAGTTGGTAGCTACGCCCTACCGCCACGGCAGCAAGGAGCAGGCTGAGGCGTTCTTCCTCGAAGGCATGACGAGGGCGATGCACCGTCTTGCTGAACAGGCACACCCGGCCTTCCCGGTCACTATCTACTATGCCTTTAAGCAGTCCGAGAGTGAAAGTTGCGCCGGCACCTCCAGTACGGGCTGGGAGACTTTCCTAGAGGCGGTAATTCACGCTGGCTTCGCAATCAGCGGAACCTGGCCCGTTCGAACAGAGGGCGCCACTCGTGTGAACAGCAAAGAGGCGAATGCGCTCGCTTCCAGTATAGTCCTCGTGTGCCGCAAGCGCGCGGCCGATGCGCCTACCGCCACGCGCCGCGAGTTCGTGGCAGCGCTAAGGACGGAATTGCCCGTGTCCCTGGTTCATCTCCAACGCGGCAACATCGCGCCGGTGGACCTGGCGCAGGCGGCCATCGGGCCGGGCATGGCGGTCTACACCCGCTACGACAAGGTGCTCGACGCGGCGGGCAGACCCCTCACGGTGCGCGAGGCGCTGGCGCTGATCAATCAGACCCTCGACGAGGCGCTGGCCGAGCAGGAGGGCGACTTCGACGCGGACTCCCGCTGGGCGCTGGCGTGGTTCGAGCAATCAGGATTCGCCGAGGGCGAGTTCGGCGTGGCCGAGACCCTCTCCAAGGCCAAGAATACGAGCGTCGGGGGGATGGTGGAGGCGGGGGTCGTGGCATCGGGCCACGGAAAGGTGCGCCTGCTGCGGCCCGCGGAACTGCCCGCCGGGTGGGATCCGCAGACCGACAAGCGCCTGACCGCGTGGGAGGCGGTGCACCAACTGATCCGCGTGCTCGAGGCCCGCGGCGAAGGGGCAGCGGCAGAGCTGGCCGCGAAGCTGGGCAGCCAGGCCGAGACGGCCCGCGAGCTGGCCTACCGGCTGTACACGATCTGCGAGCGGAAGAAGCGCGCTGCGGAGGCGCTGTCGTACAACGGGCTGGTGCAGAGTTGGCCGGAGATCGCACGGCTCGCGCGAGAGGGTGGTGTGCCGCGCAAGGGCCAGGCCGGGTTGTTCGATGAGGATGAGTTGAGTTGAGGCGCGAACCACAACTCTGGGATTCATCGCCGCAAACGCTAAATGTGGAGTGAGGTTCGTATGGGGATGGAGAAAGAACGGCTTGTCGCGCTCATCGAGTATGCCCGGCAGACGGCGCTTCTGCGCGGCAAACCGGCATCCACTGTCGCTCAGCACAAGCTGTTTTCCGTTTTCGAGCACGACTTACAGGGCTTGCCCGGCGTGACTCTGAACAGGACCGACCAGGAGGGAGAGGACGAGGTATGGCTCGCGGTGCAGCGCCTGCGCGAGACCGAGCCACCCGAGGTGAAGAGCGCGTTGCTTCGCCCGTGGTTGCGCGTCAGTCAGAGCCCCGGTGAAGAGCCGAGACTCCTGGATACGACGGTTGGTGAGAGCCTCATCGCTGCCGGCACCCACCGGAACGCGAACGAACGGGTCCGGCCTGACGAAGCACCGAAGCCCACGATCGATCCGCAGGCGGTCGTAAGATTCGGCGATTATGACAGGGCATCCCTGGTGCAGGTGCAGCTGGAGAACTACCTTAAGCATATGTGGCAGCCCTGGGCGGAAGTGGAGAAGCCACGACGGAAGACGATTCGCCTCTATGCTGAGCTGTTCACGCTGAAGCAGCAACTGGAAGGTGGGATCGTCGACAGCCAGATCGAGCTGGTCTGGGGAGTTGGAGTGGGCATCTGGCTGCATGGCGGCACAACGGTTTCCTATCCCCTGCTGAGTCGCCTGGTCGAGCTCTCGCTCAACCCGGAAACCTCTGAGGTGGAAATACGGCCCCGCGATCTTGACGCCCGGCTGGAAGTGGACTGGTACGCATCCGTCGATAATCCCGGCGTTCCCGCCCTTGAACGCAAGGCGAATGACTTTCTGGCTGGCATAACCCAGACGTTCTCGCCCTTTGACGCCGCCACCTACGAACCTTTGCTGCGCACAGCGGTCACGTATCTGGATGCCAGTGGCCGATATTGGCCCGATATGGCCCCGCCCGAAAACAGAGCCCTCCCAAGACCTGACAACCGCCTCAAGGTGACGAATACGTGGGTGCTCTTTGCCCGACAGCGCAGCAACAATCTGATGTCGCAGGATCTCGAGCGATTGAAGGCACAGATTGAGCAAGCAGGGGAATACCCCCCGACGGTGAAGGCGTTGGTGACGGAACCGGGCACAGAGAATCCGGAGGTCCAGCTACCATGGTTCCGCGGGGTCTCAGTCCCCACCCAAGTCCAGCCATCGCAGAATGGGAACAAGCCTCGCGATCTCTACTTCCCCAAGCCATTCAACGATGAGCAGTTGCGCATCATCCAGCTCCTGGATGTCTTCGACGGCGTCGTCGTTCAGGGCCCTCCGGGCACCGGCAAGACGCATACGATCGCCAATGTGATCTGCCACTACCTGGCCGACGGCAAACGCGTACTCGTCACGTCGATGAAGGACCAGGCATTGGCGGTGCTTCACGAGCAATTACCCCGAGACATTCAACCGCTCGCCATTTCACTCCTGACGAGCGAGCGCGATGGCATGAAGCAGTTCGAGCACGCCATCTTCAAAATCGCATCGGAGGTTCAGAGCCTGGACCGGGTCGGCGCGCGGCAGACCATCGAAGCACTGGAGCAGCGGATCGACGCGCTCCATGGCCGGCTCGCACGTATCGACCGGCAGGTCGATGATTGGGCCAGAAAGAACCTGACCGCAATCGCGCTGGATGGGGAGAGCATTCAGCCTTTGGAAGCTGCGCACGAAGTGGTAGAAAACGCGGGGCAGTACGAATGGATCCCGGACTCTCTTGGGGTTGGGACCGAGCATGACCCGCAGTTCTCCAACGCAGACATCGTCAGCCTGCGGGAGGCTCGCAGGATCCTTGGCGAAGACATCGACTACCTGGGCGCATCGCTTCCTCAACTTATCGAGTTCCCAGATCCCAAGAGCCTGTTGGAAACGCATCAGGACCTGGCCCATTTCGAGCTCCTGAAGCGCAGCATTGCATCTGGAACAACTCCCCGATTGGCCGATTCGAGTCTTGAGACGCTGGCACAGGCGCAACGACTGTACCAGGAAGTCGGCACCCTGCGCCAACTGCGCACCACAATCGATCAGGCTGGCCGACCGTGGACGTCGGCCGTCCGATCGCAACTCCATCGCTCAGAGAAAGCAGACATCTTTGGGATGCTGGAGTCGCTGGGTGCTGAGATAGAAGAAGTGATGGAGGCTCGGAAAGCGTTTCTTGCACGACCTGTCTTTGTGCCGCCAGAAGCCGAGATGGATACCTTGTTCAATGAGGGGCTGGCCAATCTGGCGGCGGGCAAGAATGCGTTCGGGATCAAAGGCCTCTTTGGCAAGTCCACTCAGAAGCAGTGGTTGGAGTCATCCACCGTGCTGGGCCAGAAGCCGTCGAGCCCGGAAGACTGGCTGCACGTAACATCGCAGCTCCGGCAATGGCAGCGACAACGTCAGCTGGTGATCCGCTGGAATGAACTCGCACGCGAGCTGAATCTCGAAACCTTCGGCGAACGACCGGACGACTGCGTGTCCGCAGCAGAAGCCTACGCTCTATACGCCAGAGTCAAGGCCATGGTGAACCTCGAGAATCAGATCGCGGCAGAAGCGAGTGCCGTCTTTCCCTATTGGCAGACCGTACCCAAGAAGATCGATGCGGAGCGGCTGGATGAGCTGGAGAGGGCGTTGCAGCATCATCTCCAGAAAGACCGGCTGGCGAATGTGTGGGCGACAAAGGAACGATTTCAAAAGATTCTCAATGGTCGAGACGGGCGTATCATTGAGAGAATCGGACGCTTTCTTGCCGAGAGGTTCGGAAGCCCTGAAGTGGGAGATGCAGAGCTGCAGGCCGAGTGGTCGGATCTCATGCGGGAGTTGGCTCGCGTTTTGGGTCTGGCAGGGCACTTGGCGGTCGTGAGTCAGATCACCGACAGAATCGAAGCTTCCGGGGCACCCAGGTATGCGGCCAGCCTCAAGCAGCCGTTGAACGGACCTGTCGACCACCTTCTGCCCGATCACTTGTCCAAGGCATGGCGCTGGAAACGTCTTTCGGCGCACCTCGAAGCAATCGACGGCGGAGACGAGCTAGAGAAGCTGGCGAGAGACCGGCAGGAGGTCGAACAGGGTCTTCTAAGTGCATATCGAGACATCGTTGCCCGCCGCACCTGGCTGAAGCTCGCGGACAACGCCTCTCCGAGCATACGCGCTGCATTGCAGGGCTATCTCAACGCTGTCCAGAAGATCGGCAAGGGCACGGGCAAGCGGGCGGTCCGGTACCGGCGTGACGCGCGTGAGGCTGCGGCGCGCGCTAACCCCGCCGTGCCGTGCTGGATCATGCCCCACTACCGTGTATCCGAATCGTTGCCGGCTGAATTGGGTTGCTTCGATCTCGTCGTCATCGATGAAGCCTCACAATCTGACCTCACCGCACTCCCTGCATTGATGCGCGCGAAGAAGGTCCTCATCGTTGGCGACGACAAACAGGTTTCGCCGGAAGGCGTCGGGCTGGAAGAGGAAAAGATACGCTCGCTCATGGATCGCTTCCTCGGCAACCAGGTTCCTCTCTATCGCCAACAGATGTCGCCTGACCGATCCATCTATGATCTCTACAAGGTGGTCTTTGCGAATAGCACCGTCATGCTCAAGGAGCATTTTCGGTGCGTTGCACCGATCATCGAGTTCTCGAAGCGTGAGTTCTACAATCACGAGCTCAAGCCCTTGCGCGTGCCGAGAGCGTCTGAGCGGGTCGATCCGCCCCTTATCGACGTTGTGGTCGAAGATGGAGTCCGTCGGGGAAATGTCAACCAGGCCGAGGCGCGTTTTATCGTCGAGGAAATCAAGGCGCTGGTGGCAGACCCGAAGATGGAGAGCCGCTCGATCGGTGTTGTGTCACTCCTTGCCGCGGATCAGGCTCAGGAGATCTGGAAACAGCTAACGGAGCAGATCGGCCCGGAAGTCATGCAGCGCCACCGTGTCACGTGTGGGGACGCGCGCACCTTTCAGGGTAAGGAACGCGATATCATGTTCTTGTCCATGGTGGCTGCGCCCAATGAGGGGAGGCCTGCTCCCTTATCGCGCGATACTTTCGCTCAACGTTATAACGTCGCGGCCTCGCGCGCTCGTGATCGCATGTACCTCGTACGGTCCGTTGAAGCCGATCACCTCTCTGAAGCAGACTGGCTCAGGCGCGGCCTCATCCGGCACTTTGCCGAACCCTTCACGCTGGATGAGACCCACACGGGGGACCTGCGGAAGCTCTGCGAGTCGCCGTTTGAGCGCGAGATGTTTGATGAGTTGACGAGTCGCGGCTACCGGGTCACGCCGCAAGTCCGGGTCGGTCAGTATCGCATCGACCTGGTCGTTGAGGGATACAACGACGCAAGGCTAGCCGTCGAGTGCGACGGGGATCAGTATCACGGGCCGGCTCAGTGGGCCGACGATATGCAACGCCAGAGAGTTCTCGAACGTGCTGGTTGGGTCTTTTGGCGCTGCTTCGCCTCGGCCTTCGTCCGTCGCCGAAAAGAGGTCGTCGAAGACCTGGTTGGCGTGCTCAGAGAGCGCGGTATCGAGCCAGATGGCGCCGGAGATGCATCACAGACCATCCATGTAGAGCACCGTAAGGTCTCCGTCGCCTCAGAAGGACCCGAGTCGCCGAAAAGCATGGGCGAGGTGGCCAGTCCACCGGAGACAGAAACCTTCGATGCAGAAGCTTCTCCGGCAGTACCTCAGCCAGCGCTTCCTGATCTCAACGCGCCGACGACCCATTCTGAACCGAGTCCCTACGTACCAGGTCCATCGGATATCTGGCGACCCCGGAGTGCGGACGTCTTCAGATCACCGGAGGCAGATCTGCCGTACTATCGCAGTCAGTTGGCAGCATTCGGCATCGTATTTGAGGAGTACAGAGCGTTTGAAGGCACGGCCGGTGGCGACCCTCGCCGGGTAGGCTTGAACGCGGTGACCGAGGGGATCATCCGCATCGTAGACGTAGAAGGCCCTGTGGTCGCTCAACGTGTCTATGATGTCTACCTGCGCGGCTGCGGTATCAAAAGGTTGGGGCATGACCTGAGGGCCACGATGAACCGGGCCCTCTCGCAGGCGATCAGGCGCGGGCGGGTCGTTGCGCTGGACGAGGGTGGTACGAACGATCAGGGAGCGGCGGTTCTGACGTCACCCCAGAGTCGTCTTGTCAAAGTGCGGACCAGAGGGCCACGCTCCCTCTCTGAGATTCCGCCCAGTGAACTGCAGTTGGTTGCGAGGTACCTGGAGCGCTTCTTCGGCTTTGAGGCCGGGAGCGAAGAACATCTGCGGGCGATGCTCGAATGCTTCGACCTTAAGCGACTGACTGATCAGGTCGGCCTGGTTCTTCTGGAAATTCTCGACAAGAAGTTGCCGTACGTAGATGACTTGCTGCATCGCAGTGCCAGCGAATCGGAATCTGACTTGTCGAAAAGGAGAACCTGATGGCAATCACTAACTACGAACGCGTTGGCAAGGCGCTGGAACTGCTGAAGGACGGGCTGCGCCAGTCAGACTGCCATACCGAAGCGCCAAGCCGGGACCTGGTGTAGTTTTCCACCCAAGTTGCCGATTGAGCGCGCTAGGGCTCAAGGCGGAGACTGCGCCGCAGTCGCGCGACGCAGCATCATAAGCATCAAGGAGAACATGATGATTGAATTCGATTCAACCTCAACTCGTCGTCTGCCTGTCTATCTGCTGCTCGACACATCGGGCTCCATGACAGGCGCACCCATCGAAGCCGTCAACCAGGGCACCCAACTGCTGCTGAACGAGTTGAAGAACGAGCCCTCCGCGCTGGAAACCGCCTGGCTCTGCTGCATTACCTTCAGTACGGAGCCAAAGGTTGCCTTACCGCTTACTGAAATCGGCGTCGCTACGCTGCCGACGCTAACGCCGGGCGGTCTGACCAATATGGGCAGGGCAATCCGAATGTTGCTCGGCAAGCTGGACGAGGACATCCGATCCAATACTCCGACTCAAAAGGGCGACTACAAGCCCCTAATATTCATCATGACGGATGCAAACCCAACCGATCTCGATACCTGGCAAAGTGCAGCACAGGAGTTGAGGGAGAGGACGTCCCGACGTGCTGCCAACGTGATTGCTCTGGGCTGCGGCCCCGCGGTCAATCCCGAGGTGCTGAAGCAGCTTGGCGCGATTGTGCTGCTCATGCAGGATGTCACCCCTGAGACGATTCGCAGCTTCTTTAAGTGGGTGTCGCAGTCAGTGAAAGTGAGCAGCAAGACCGCATCCCAGGCATCCGGATCAGGAGACCAGCTCGTGAACCTTCCTCCCGTGCCGTCGGGCATTCAATTGATCATGTAGCGCCTGGCTTCCGGCAATTCATTCCTGACTTTCATTTGAGGAGGTATTAGTGCCGATTCAAGAGTATCAGTGCACCAAGTGCGGTGGGATCTTCGAAGAGCTGCTTCGGAGCTCCACCTCAGTGCAACAGCCGGAACCATCCTGCCCTGTCTGCAAGACGAGTGAGGTCAGAAGGCTTTTCCCTGGAACAGGAAAAGGACTGCAGCATCTCAGGAGTCAGCCATCTCTGCAGCCGACAGCAGGCGAAGTTGGCTCAACCGAACCACCGGCAGTTGCACAGAGAACCGCCGATGAGACACGACCCACACAATGGCAGGTTCGGGAACCGACAGAATCTTCGGATGCGGTTGCTCACGAAATCGCTGATGCGGTCGCCGGCGCAGCCGGCTGGCTACTGATCGCGGCCAGCCGGCGCGGCAAGCTACATGCACATGAGGGCAAGTACCGCGAGGATGCCTTCGCGCTCGCGAGTCATGCTGGGTGGAACATCGCCGCCGTGGCGGATGGGGCGGGGTCCGCGCCATTGGCCAGAGTGGGCGCACGCATTGCGACGCGCACCTGCGTCGAGATGCTCACTCGATGCCTGTACGACTTGGGAGCTGCGGAGCCTTCCGCAGAACTCCATGATCACATCCGGGGTCTGATGGAAATCGCTGTTCAAGAGGCGCGGCAGCAGCTGGTAGTCGAAGCCATGAATCGCGGAGTTACGATACGGGACATGAACACCACCCTGCTCGCTGTTGCCCATCGCCCCTACGCCGGCGAACACATGCTGTACACTGCGCAGGTGGGAGACGGCCTCATCTGCGCGTGGAGCCCCACAAAAGGCGTACAGCTTCTGGCGAAGCCCGACTACGGGGAGTTCGCTAACGAGACGCTGTTTCTCACACAGGCTGCGAAGCGCCCTGATGTGGAGCAAAGGGTGTCTGAGGAGCGCGAACTCCCGTCCGATCTGCAGTACCTGGTGCTAATGACTGATGGCGTGGCCGATGACTTCCTGCCGGCCACACAGGCGCTGCCCAAACTGCTCGACCATCTACCCAGCGTGTTAGCAGAGGCCCCCGACACAGCCAAGGGCAGACTGCTCGACCTGATTGGCTATGCAAAGAGAGGATCCTTTGACGATCGCACTATTGCCGTGATCGCATCGCACCCAGACCCTGCGGTGGTCGGATAGGAGCAAGGGATGCTGATCACAACAGCAGATGGACGGGCGATCGATTGTGCGGATGAGGCCGTTCACGAAGGCGGCGAGGCGAAAATCTACCTCACCAAAGACCAGAAGTCAGTTGTCAAGCTATATCATAGCGAAAGCCAGACTCGCAGAAAAACCTTGGACTCAATCATTGGCCCCCTCAACGCAGTTTCGGGGGCCAATTCCATGTGGCGAGACTACCTGTGCTGGCCGGAAAGCATTGTCATTCAGCCGGGGTTAGGCGTCGTCATGCCCAGAGTCCCCGATGATCTGAAGAAACTCGACTGGTTTCTCGGTCCCAAAGCGAGAGAGCGGTTATCGCAGTCGGAGCGAGGGTCGTGGGACAGTCATATCCTCATCGCCATGCGAATCGCTCGTGCGGTGCGAAGGCTGCATCAACTTGGACTCTGCCATTCTGATCTATCTGCAAACAACTGCATGGCCAATGCCCGCGACGGACGGACTCGTTTGATCGATATGGATGGGCTGGTAGTACCAGGGCTGCTCCCGCCGTCGGTGCAGGGCACCGGAGGATATATGGCGCCCGAAATCGTGGAGCGACAAGCCAGTCCATCTATTTCGACCGATCTTCATGCTCTGGCGGTACTCATCTATCAGGTTCTGCTATTCCGCCACCCTCTGAAGGGACCCAAGTACCATGCCCAAGATCCGGCACTCGACGATCAGCTGGCGTATGGAAGAGAGGCTCTGTACATAGAACATCCCAGCGATTCATCGAACAGACCGCCCGGCGCCTTCGTCAGCAGCAAGACGCTGGGACCGAAGCTCGCCGGGCTGATGGAGCAGGCGTTCACAGCTGGCTTGCGCAACCCCTCGGCGAGACCGCAAGCAACCCAGTGGGAGGAGGCGCTGGGCCACCTCTACGACAGCTTCCTGCCATGCACTAACACCAATTGCCAGATGATGTACTTTGCGTTTTCTGGCGGACAGCCGCTGAGATGTCCATGGTGTGGAACACGTTGGTCCGCCTCTCCAACAATCGCGATTCTGGACTTGTACCACCCGGTTACGGGAAGACAGGGCCAGTATTCCCCAGATCACCATCAGATCGTGGCATGGCGCGGGCGACAACTCTTCGAGTGGCATGCCATGTCCGGCCGATCTCCCGGTCTTGAGGCCAATACCAGCCCAGTTGCCAGATTTGAGTACGACAGCAAACGAAAAGCCTGGCTCATCCGCAACCAGAGCAGCGGAAGCTTTGTTGCACTTGGTCCGAACCAACCTCAGCGGGAGGTCCGGCCGATGGAGGAAGTTGTGCTGACCGATGAGCTGCGCCTGCTCTTGGGCCCCGCAAAAAACGACGCTCGCTGCGCCTATGTGCGCCTGGTGCGGGTCACTGACACGAATAAGGGTTGAGAGCTTGTTCAATTTCAAGCGTATCCGGTTTACGAAGCCGTCAGCGCGTGCTGACGATCAAGGCCCGTCTCAGGCAGGCGAAGACCTGCCGCAGGCTATTGATCTTGGCGTCGTGGCGGCCACTTCTGCCAGTACCCGATCGATCGATGTGCAGGTGTCCGCTCCTTGTGTTGTCCGCTCCACTGTACCGTGGTTGCTGGTCCAACCAGACTCTCTTCCGCACGGCGGGAGGTGGCAGCTGAGCCTGGTTTTGCAGACTGATCTGCTGGTGCCGGGCGCGCTCATCGAAGCATGCATAGACCTGGAGATGTCGTCGGCAAAGCGTACAATCCGCGTTCATGGGTGGGTCGACGAATCCTGGGCACCGAGATCACGGACTTCAGTATTCACCCATCAGGAGCCGTGGACACTCGCGCGCAGGCTTAAGGGACATGTATCCAGCGTCAGGAGCGTCGCTTTCTTGGATGGGGGCCAGGTCGTGGCTTCTGGTTCTGAGGACTGCACGGTCAGGTGGTGGGACCTGGAAGACGATATGACCGATGGCCTGACGGAAGAGTATGTTTCGGACGTGTGGACCGTTGGCGCCTCGCGTGATGGTCATTTACTTGCGGTGGGTCTCAGAACTGGGTACGTCATCCTGCATGATGCCTTATCGCGCGCCAGACTCTGGGAAAGGCAGATTCACAAGGGCTTCGTCTCCGGATTAGCGTTTTCGTCCGATAGCAGCACTCTGATTTCGAGCAGCGGCGACCGTAGCATTTGCTTCACGGATGCCAGATCTGGACAAGCTACGAGGCAGCCGTTCCACCATAGGGCGGTGATTACGTCTCTGGCACTATCGGGCAACGGATTGCTGCTGGCGACGACATCCCAGACCCGGCAAGTCCTGCTTTGGGATCTTGTTCAAGGGCTCCTGACGCGGGAACTGAACGGACACACAGCGAACGTCTGGAGCGTGGCCTTTTCATTGGACGGATACAAGCTGGCGAGTGGCTCGAACGACCATTCAGTGTGCATTTGGGACGCCTATGAAGGACGGTTGGAGAGGCAACTCACTGACTTCTCGGATCAGGTCTTCTCAGTTGCTGTATCCCCGGACGGACGCAAGATTGCGACTGCTTCGGGAGAGCCGAAAGTGCGTATATGGGATGCTCAGTCAGGCGGCAAGGTTGCCAGCCTTCAATGCGGCAGAGAATGGATAAAGTCCCTCGCTTTCTCACCCGATGGTCGATTGCTGGCTGGAGCGTCAAATGACTCAAGCGTCTACATCTGGCGAGTCGAGAACGATCTGCCGTCATCATAGGTCGCCCAGCAGGCACTGCCGATGCTAGGCGATTAGGACGCTTTTTTGGCCTGGAAAGCCGCTATCACGAGGTAACAATCATGGCGATCACTAACTACGAACGCGTCGGCAAGGCGCTGGAACTGCTGAAGGACGGGCTGCGGCCCTTCGTGGCGCGCGAGCTGGAGGCGCGCCACGGCAAGTACTGGATCACGTCGGTGACCGCCGCATGGCCGAACGAGCTCACCTGGCGCGAGGGAGACGAGCTGCCCCAGATGGATGCGGCCGTGCTCCTGCGCATGATGTGGGACCAGTGGAACGTCGTCTTCCGCGACACGCTGGGCTTCTCGGAGCGCAGCCTGGTGAGCGAGCTGCGCGAGGTGCGCAACAAGTGGGCGCACCAGGAGACCTTCTCCAGCGATGACACGTATCGCGCGTTGGATTCGGCGTCGCGCCTGCTGGCAGCGGTCTCCGCACCCCAGGCCGACGAGGTCGAGAAGATGAAGCTGGAGCTGCTGCGCCTGCGCTTCGACGAGCAGGTGCGCAGCGAGAAGCGCAAGACGACGGGCGTCGCGATCGAGAGCCAGGTCACGGGCAGCCTGAAGCCGTGGCGCGAGATCGTGACGCCGCACCCCGACGTGGCCAGCGGCCGCTACCAGCAGGCCGAGTTCGCGGCGGACCTCTGGCAGGTGCACCTGGGCGAGGGGACGGACGAGTACCGGGACCCGGTCGAGTTCTTCCGCCGCACCTACCTGACCGAAAGCCTGAAGGATATGCTGGTCGGCGCAGTGCGCCGGCTCGCGGGCCGGGGCGGCGACCCGGTCGTGCAGCTGCAGACGAACTTCGGCGGCGGCAAGACGCACTCGATGCTGGCGCTCTATCATCTCTTCTCGGGGATCACGCCCGGCGAGCTGGCCGGCGTCGACGCGGTCATGCAGGCGGCCGGCGCGACCACCTTGCCGGCGGTCCGCCGCGTGGTGCTGGTGGGCAACAAGATCTCGCCCGGCAACCCGGCGGTGAAGCCCGACGGCACGGTGGTGCGCACGCTGTGGGGCGAGCTCGCCTGGCAACTCGGCGGCAAGGCCGCGTATGCCCGTATCCAGGCCGACGACGAGCGCG
The DNA here is from genome assembly GCA_040766655.1 of Anaerolineae bacterium. Taxonomy (GTDB): domain Bacteria; phylum Chloroflexota; class Anaerolineae; order CG2-30-64-16; family CG2-30-64-16; genus JALOOB01. Next base: position 251,158 of record JAXGQB010000011.1, on the reverse strand, counting down.
CGACCAGCCCCGGCGATGCGCTGCGGGAGCTTTTCAAGGAGTACGGCCCGTGCCTGGTCCTGATCGACGAGTGGGTGGCGTATGCCCGCCAGCTCCATGACCGGTCCGATGCCGCGTCCGCGTTCGGCAGCCTGCCCGCGGGCAGCTTCGAGACCCAGTTCACGTTCGCCCAGGTGCTGACCGAATCGGCCAAGCTGGTGCCCAACTGCCTGCTGGTGATCAGCCTGCCCGCATCGGACACGACGGGATCCCCGCACACCCAGGCGGACGATGTGGAGGTGGGCGGCCGGCGAGGCCGCGAGGCGCTCGACCGGCTGCGCAACGTGGTGGGCCGCGTCGAGTCGTCGTGGCGGCCAGCCAGCGCGGAGGAGGGGTTCGAGATCGTGCGGCGGCGGCTGTTCGAGCCGCTGGCCGATCCCAGCCAGTTCCGGGACCGCGACGTGGTCGCGCGTGCCTTCGCCGACCTCTATCGCACGCAGCACCAGGAGTTCCCGCCCGAGTGTCGCGACGCGGATTACGAGAAGCGCATCCGGGCCGCCTACCCCATCCATCCGGAGATCTTCGACCGCCTCTACACCGATTGGTCGACGCTAGTGAAGTTCCAGCGCACGCGCGGCGTGTTGCGCCTGATGGCCGCGGTGATCCACAGCCTGTGGGAGAAGGGCGACCGCAACCCGCTGATCCTGCCGGCCAACATCTCGATCGACGACCCGCGCGTCCAGTTCGAGCTGACCCGCTACCTCTCGGACAACTGGGTGCCGGTGATCGAGAAGGACGTGGACGGGCCGAGCTCCCTCCCGCTCCGGCTGGACGGCGAAGTGCCCAACCTGGGCAAGTTCGCGGCGTGCCGCCGCGTGGCCCGCGCCATCTACCTGGGCTCTGCGCCCACGGCAGCCGCCGCGCACCGCGGCATCGAGGACCGGCGGGTCAAGCTGGGGTGTGTGATGCCGGGCGAATCGCCCGCGATCTTCGGCGACGCGCTGCGCCGGCTGGCCGGTGCGGCCACCTACCTCTACCAGGACGGCGTGCGCTACTGGTACTCGACCCAGCCGACGGTCACCAAGCTGGCAGAAGACCGCGCGGAGCAGCTCAAGCGCGATTCCGACAAGGTGGTGGCCGAGCTGGACAGGCGCCTGCGCGCAGACCTGCGCCAGATGGGCGACTTCAGCCGCATCCATCCCCTGCCCCAGTCCGGCCAGGACGTGCCGGACGAGCTGGACGCGCGGCTGGTCGTGCTCGGGGTGGACCACCCCTACAGCAAGGAGCCCGACAGCCCAGCCGAGTTCGCCGCCAGGACGATCCTGGAAGCGCGCGGCAACACGCCGCGCCTGTACCGCAACGCGCTCGTCTTCCTGGCCGCGGACAAGACGCGCCTCCAGGACCTCGACGAGGCGACGCGCAAGTACCTGGCCTGGGAGTCCATCCTGGCGGAGAAGGTGGCGCTGAACCTCGATCCGCTGCAGGTGAAGCAGGCCGAGACGCAGAAGGCCGCGGCCGACAGCACCGTCACGGCTCGGCTGCCGGAAACCTACCAGTGGCTGCTCGTCCCCGTGCAGGCCGCGCCGCAGGTTCCGGTCACGTGGCAGGCGCTCCGGCTGACGGGGCAGGACCCGCTGGCGGTGCGCGCGGGCAAGAAGCTCAGGAACGATGACCTGCTGGCCACCGTGCTGGGCGGCACGATGCTGCGGATGTGGCTGGACAAGATTCCGCTCTGGCGCGGGGATCACGTCAGCGTCAGGCAGCTCGTCGACGACTTCGCGCGCTACAACTATCTGCCGCGGCTCAGGGACGCATCCGTGCTGCTCCAGGCGGTTCGCGCGGGCCTCGCGCTCCTCACCTGGGAGCAGGACGGCTTCGCGTTCGCCGACAGCTACGACGAGGCCGCGGGGCGGTACCGCGGGCTGCGCTGCGGGCAGCAGATGACGTTGACCGACCCGGCCGCTCCGGGCGTGCTGGTCAAGCCGGCGCTTGCGCGGCAGCAACTCGAGGTCGAGCGCGTGGAGTTGCCCGCCGTTGGTCCAGGTTCGGCGCCGTCACAACCCACGCCAGGAACGGGTCCGGCGCCCGGGCCTGGGCCTGGGCCAGAGCCTGAGCCCGTGCCGCAGGCCGGTCTCAAGCGGTACCACGGGTCCGTGACCCTCGACCCAACGCGCGTGGGCCGGGACGCGAGCCGCATCGCGGACGAGGTGATCAGCCACCTGGTCGGGCTGCTGGGCGCCACGGTGACCGTCACGCTCGAGATCGAGGCCGAGATCCCCGCGGGCGCGCCGGATCACGTCGTACGGACGGTGACGGAGAACGGGCGTACGCTGAAGTTCACCAGCCAGGGCTTCGAGCGGGAGTAGCAGGAGCTAGCTTCAATGGACCATCTTCAATCCGTTCAATACATTTTCTCCGACCGTCTGTTCCGTATCCCCGATTATCAGCGGGGCTACGCCTGGGAAGAACAACAGTGGCTTGATCTGCTGGAGGACCTGGAGTTGCTTCCGGACGAAAGCGATCACTTCACCGGCACGCTTGTGGTGAGCCGGGCTCCCGTTCCGGCAGCAGTCACAGACGATGAGGGCATCACCTACAAAGTCTACGAGGTCATCGACGGCCAACAGCGCCTGGCTACGATCGTCATGTTGTTGGATGCGATCCGCGACGAGATGGATGGAATCGAGTCCCTCAAAATCCTCGCCGAAGGCACCAAGAAGCGCTACTTGGCCGTTTCCGATTCGGTGGGACAACTGCTGCCGAAATTGTGTCTGGGACGTGACGATCAGGAGTTCTTCTTCCAGAATGTCCTTGGCTTTGGGCCCAGCATCGGCGGAGCCACGCTCATCACCCACCGGCGCTTGCAGCAAGCCCATGCTTACTTCGGCCGATACCTGGCCGGACAGCGGCAACGCCGTGGCAGTGCATATCCCGAATGGTTGAGGGGATTGGCGGCCAAGGTAACGAAGCATCTGCAGATGATCTTCTTCGAGGTCGACAGTGAAGAAGACGCCTTCGTGATTTTCGAAACCATGAATGACCGAGGCAGGCCCATTACCGAAACCGACAAGGTCAAGACCCACTTGCTCTACCTGGCGACCAAGCTCGACCTGCCCGCACGACATGGGCAGGTCCAACACATTAATGAGACCTGGGGCCAGATCTTCCGACATCTGATGCGGGCCGAGCTGGTGAAGAGTGAGGACGAAGATCGCCTGCTTCGCGTACACTGGCTCATGGCCTATGACTACGAGATCAAGAAGTGGGAAGACAGTCGGTCGGTCAAAGCGCGGTTCAGCCTCCGGGCATATCAGGGTCGCCACGCGGCGTTGCTTCAGGATCTGTACACGTACGTGGAGACGCTTGAGAACGCGGCAATCGCCTACGCAGACATCTACAACCCGACTCACTCAAACGCATTCAACGGATTCGCTGATGACCCCTCGTCACGCACGAAGATTGCGAAGGCCAGCGAGCAATTGCGCCGGCTCGGCTACCTGGCGCCTTTCCTGCCGCTGTTGATTGCCGCGCGCCTTCGCTTCCCGGACGACGCCGAGGGCTACCTGCGCGCTGTGACCCTGTGCGAACGATTCGCCTTCCGAGCGTACGCCTGGCGCAACCTGCCGTCCAACGTGGGCCTCTCCCGGCTCACGCGTATCGGCTTCGATCTGTTTAACGGCCGAGCCACGCTGTCAGATGCGTTGGACAGCCTGCAGCGGGCGACTCTGGAGTATTGCACCGACGAGCAGTTCGCCGCAAGGTTCGACGCACCAGAGGACTGGTATAACTGGTCCGGGATCAAGTACTTTCTGTACGAATATGAGCAGCACCTTGCCGAACGGCAACACAAGGAGGTCAAGCTGCTCTGGTCGCAGGTGGAGGCCGGCAAGAAAGGCAAAACCATCGAGCATATCCTGCCGCAACACCCCGATGCCGTCGTCTACTGGACCACGCAGTTTACCCCTGAACAAGTGGTCAAGTACACCCACGACGTCGGCAACCTGTGCCTGACGCAGGACAACAGCGCCCTGGGCAACAAGCCCTTCCCTGAAAAGAAGGGCGCGCCCGGCCAGCAGACCGGCTACGTCAATTCTGTGGTCTTCATGGAGAAGGCGCTGGCTGGATACGCCGATTGGAACGAGGACGCGCTGAAGACCAGGCGGGACGAGATTCGCCAGTGGGCGCTGACACGCTGGAAGGTCGACCGGCCGCCGGACGTGGTGATCACCGACGAGCGAGAGTTGATGAAACGGGTTCTGACGCGGTTGAGGGTCTCGCAGGGGCAACGCGATGTATTCAAGGCCCTTTACGCCGCTGGAGAAGCTGGACTGCCTGCTAGCGAACTCCCCAGAGCCATCAACCGCACACCCGGTCAACTAGCCGGGGTGTTGGGCGCCTTGGGCCACCGGGTCCAGGGCACCCAAGGTGTGCCACCTGACAAGCCGCTCGGGATCCTTCTTCTGCTGGACATCCGGGAACAGGACCGGGAGGGGCGCTATTATTTGCGACCCGCGTTCCGGGCGCTGCTGGAGAGCGATGATCTTGAATACCTGAATCTATTGGTATGATGGTCCGGGATTCTCAGGCAGGCGGCCCTGACGACGCAGGTCTCGGCCAGGCTTGGAGCGCAAGATCGCCGGCCGGTGAAAGTCAGAGTTAGTGATGGCGGGGGTGACGCCACCCGAGGAGGATGACTGAGGGGATGGACGCAAACGCCACGGTCGATCTGCTTAAGGGCTGGGCTTCGCTGATCGGAGCAATCAGCTGGCCTCTGGTGATCGTCTTCGTTCTGCTCTACTTCGGCCGGCCGCTCCGGGCATTCCTGCAGAACCTGGGCGAGTTCAAGCTCAAGGTCGGCGCGAGCGGCGTGGAGGCCCAGCTCACGAAGCAGCAGGCGGAGGCGGCCGCCTACCTGGGCGCCGCGGCTGCCCAGAGGGGCGGCGATGGCGCGGGCGGTTCCCCAGCCGAACAGGCCAAAGGGATCGCCAGTGTCGTGACAGAAACGGTTGGGGCCACGACCACCAGGCAGATGGCGAACAGCACAGTCCTGTGGGTGGACGATCGTCCCAACAACAACGTGTATGAGCGCATGGCTCTGGAAGCCCTCGGCATCCGCTTCGTCATCAGCACGTCGACCGATGACGCGGTCGAAAAGCTGCGCTCTGGGCGCTATGACCTGGTGATCTCCGATATGGGCCGGCCACCTGACTCCCTCGCCGGCTATACCTTGCTCTCCAGGGTTCGTGATGAGTTGAAGCTGAAGACGCCCTATCTCATCTATGCTGGCTCGAACGATCCAGCGCACGATGCAGAGGCGCAGAAGAAGGGCGCAAGCGGCAACACCGGCAACCCGCGCGATCTGTTCCGCCGCGTGGTGGGGATCCTGGAACGGGGCAACTGAGAGCGCAGGACGGACGACCGCACCGCATTGTCTGTTTACGAACACCGGCTCGTGCAAAGAGCAAAGCGCATGAACAAGAGCTTTCCGGATGAGTATGGAGGACGAACTGCGGCCAGAATACGATCTGAGCGAACTGCTCAAGGATGGCGCCCGGGGCAAGTACGTGGCACGCTATCGCGCCGGCGCCAATCTGGTGCTGCTCGATCCTGACGTAGCGAAAGCCTTCCCGGATCAGGCGGCAGTGAACGAGGCGCTCCGCCTGGTGATCCGTTTGGGTGAGATCCTGCACGGCCAGAGAGACGCATCGGCCGGCGCCTGAGACTCGTAGCGCCTGAACTCGTCGCTCGTGTTCCGCGCGCCACCTGCGACTGCCTTTGCCGTTGCAGCAGTTCACCGCTGCCGGTCGCAATCTTCAATCTTCCATCTTCCATCTTCAATCGTAGGCCGGCTCGCCGGCACGGCCGCCCGTAATCTTCCATCTTCCATCGTCGTTTTGTCTCAACTGTCTCAACTGTCTCAACTGTCTCAGGCCCGGGGGGTGTCTTAAAACAGTGGACTCTTGAGACAGTTGAGACGGTCTGTCGCAACGCCGACAATCCTCAATTCTCTATGTTCAATCCTCGCCCGCCAGCCGCCAGCCGGTCCTCGGATGCTGGCGGCCGCGCGAGGTCACGACCTGGTCGCCCAGCGACTCGCGCGCGCGGTAGATCATCGCCCGGCTGAAGCCGGCCGCCTGCCCCGCGGCCACGATCTCCTTTGGCGCCACCGGCTCGCCCGCCGGACCGCCCGCATCCTCCAGGAACCCCACCAGCCACTCCGCCGCCTCGTCCCGCTCCGTCGGCGCCTCGTAAGCGCGCGGCGCCTCCGGATCGTACACCACCCGCACGTTCTCCCCGCCCGGCAGCGGCTCCAGCACGACGCCCAGCGCCTCCGGATGCCGGGACAGGTTCGACTTGATCACCGCCAGCCTGCGCGGCCCGTTGGGATCCGGCCTCGGCCCCACCTGCACGCCCGTCAGCCCCCACGCCACCCGGCTCATGGCCGTGATGTGCCCGCTCCCGCGCACCTGGTCCGGGTCCACCGCATCGAGCAGCCCACCTTGCCCGTTCGACTTGCGCAGGTGGTGCACCAGCAGCACCGCGCACGCCTCGTGCTGCGCCAGCCCCGCAAAGTACGCCAGCAGCGCGCGCACGTCCTCCACCGCATTTTCGCCCCTGCCCAGCACCGCGCCCAGCGAGTCGACGATCACCAGCGCCGGCCGCAGGCGATACACCATCTGGCTGAGGAGCTCCTGGTACTTCGGCGTGCTCAGGTCCAGCAGCATGTCCTCCTCGCTGGCCAGCAGCAGGAACAGCTTCTCCCGGTCCAGGTCCCACGCCAGCGCGCGGTCGTTGTGCACCTGCGGGATGCCCTCCCCGTCCACGTAGATCACGTTCGCGCCCGGCCGGGTCTGCGGCGAGCCGTCCGGCCACGCCTCCCCCGCGATGATGCGCCGGCCCAGGTCCAGCGCCAGCAGCGACTTGCCCGTGCCCGGCTTCGCGGCCAGCAGCGTCAGCATGCCCAGCGGCAGCCACGGCTGCCACAGCCACGACACCGGCGTCAGATCGCCCGCGATCTCCGCCAGCGACGGGAACGGCCAGTCCACCGTGTTCGGAATGATGCGCTGGATGCGCTCGTACAGCGCCCGCCCACCCGGATAGCCCGCCAGCGCCATCTGCAGCTCGGCCCAGCAGCGTTGAGCGTAGCCGGCCGGATCCCCCGTCCACGCCAGGTGGCGGATCGCCAGCCAGGCCGCGCGCGGCCCGCCCTCCGTGAAGTCGGTCGCCTCGGGCAGCGGCTCGAGCTCGAGCCCCGCGATGAAGTCGGCAATGTCCTGCAACTGCGCCTGCAACGTGCGCATGGTTCCCCCCCATCCTTCCACTCGTCGGCGCCCTCGCCGGCCGGTCCGCAAGCCCGCATCCTGTCATTCTGACCTGCGCAGCATTGACTGTCATTCTGAGCCGCGCAATAGTTTGTGTGTCATTCTGAGCCGCACAGCGGCGAAGAATCTCGGCCCCATGGCAGCGAGACCCTTCGCTGCGCTCAGGGTGACGACGGATTGTGTGTCATTCTAAGCCGCGCAGCGGCGAAGAATCTCGGCCCCATGGAACCGAGACCTTCGCTGCGCTCAGGGTGACGGCAGCAGCCCGCACAGTCACAGCACGCCCTTCAGGAACGCCGCCGGGTTGCTCAGCGCATGCTCCACCAGCTGCGCGTACACCTGCGTCGGCGTGACGCTCGCGTGGCCCAGGCTCCCCGACACCGCCAGCAGGCTCGCGCCCGCAGCCAGGCTCTGGGCCGCATACGTGTGGCGCAGCGCATGACACGACACGCCCTCCCGCTTCGAGCCCACCCGCAGCAGGTAGCGATCCACCATGCCCCGCAGCCCGCGCGTGCTGATCCGCTCCGCCGGCCCGCTCAGCGCGACGAACAGCGCAGCCGTCGGTGGGCGCAGCAGCCGGCGCACCGCCAGCCAGCGCTCGATGCACAGGCGCGTCTGGCGCGTCAGATACACCTTGCGCCGCTTGCCGCCCTTGCCCAGCACCCGCAGCTCCCCGGCCTCGCCCGCCTCGCCGGCCTCCCCGGCCGCCAGGTTCACGTCGTCCACGTCCAGCCGCGACACCTCGCACACCCGCAGGCCGTGGATGCTCATCAGCGCCAGGATCGCCTTGTCGCGCACCGCCGCCTCCGGGGCCCGGGCCGCGTCCGTGGCCGCCAGCAGCGCCTTCAGCGTGACCAGAGAGAGGTACTTCACGCGCCTGGCCTGCGCCCCACGGCTCGCCGGCGCCTTCAGCGCCTGGGCGGGATTGACCTTCAGCAGCCCGTGCGCGTGCGCCAATTGATAGAAGCGCCGCACGCTGGACACCTTGCGCCCCACCGTCGAGGCCTTGTACTGCCCCGCCAGGTGCGCGCGATACTCCTCGAGCACTGCCGCCGTCACGCCGGCCGGCGTCAGTTCCCGCTCCGCCAGCCACTGCAGGTGTTGCTTCGTGTCGCTGCGATAGCTGGCCAGCGTCAGCGGCGAGGGCCGGCCGTGGCCGACGTCCTGCCGCATCCACCGCTCCAGCGCCGCCAGGATGCTCTCCGGATCGAACGCCGAGGCATGCGGGTTCGCCCGCAGGCCCGCCTGTAGGTCCGCCCGGCCGCCCGCTCCGTTACTTGGCTGCATCAGAGCCTCCTCCCGGCAGCCGGCGCCGCCAATCCGTCACCACGAAGTCGAGCGCCACCCCGATGGTGGGCAGCCCCGTCTCGCGGCAGATCTGGTTCAGGGTGTTCAGGGTGTCCGCCGACACGGTCACGCTCAGGCGCGGCCGGCGGCGGACGATGGACTTGCGAGGCGTACGTTGTGGACTGCTGTGTGACATGGCCACCTCCTGCGGAGCACATATGTTCCATTTGGAAGCATGGCGCTATTGTACACCAGTGTCGCACATTGTCAAACCAGATGTCGCGAATTGGGGCTTTACTTTTCCGCGTGGCGTGGTATAATGGAACCCATGGGTTCCAGTTTCAGCGAATGGCTTAACCGGGAGATCCGGCAACAGGGGTGGTCGCTGCGCACGACAGCCAGCAAGCTGGACATCGCGCATACGACCATCATTCGTATCGCCAACGGCAAGAACGTGCCCAGTCCGGAGTTGGCCAACCGGATGGCCGCGCTCTTTGGCGTGCCCGCGCGGGACGTCTTCGCCCTGGCCGGCCTCATGGTGCCAGCAGAGCCGCCGCCCGATGAGACGAGTGAGTTGGTGGCGCGGCTGGACGCCCTGCCCGAGGACCTGCGTCAGGAGACGCTCGCCCTCTTCAATGCGCTGCTCAGCTATCGCCGGAGGATCGCCCCTTCCGTTGAGGACCGAGTGGCGGTGTTTCGTTCGGCGTTTGCCGCGCTGACCGAGGAGGAGCAGGAGGAGGCGCTGAAGGAGTTGAATCGCCGGGTGTTCGACGCGACAACAGGCGCGCGATCAGATCCGCGATGACATTCGTCTGCTCGTCCGCGTCGAGCTGCTTGTAGAGCTCAACTGCTGCATCTAACTTGGATTTGTGCGCCATTGCCCCTCGCTGTGTAGAACAACAGTGCTATCCTACCAGAAAGACGGCGCAAAAGCAAGGCCGAATATCGCACAGTATCCCAGAGATATCGCCGGATTTCGCGGCGACGGACCGCCCCCAGGCGGCAGACTCAAGCACAGCAGATCATCGACACAGGCGACCGACCGCCCCTGGGCGGCGGACTCAAACACAGCGGATCATCGAAGCACGCGATCGACCGCCCCCGGGCGGCAGACTCAAGCACAGCGGATCATCAACGCACGCGACAGACCGCCCCTGGGCGGCGGACTCAAACACAGCGGATCATCGAAACTCACGATCGACCGCCTCCAGGCGGCAAGGCAGCGACACAGCGGATCATCGAAACTCGCGACCGACCGCCCCCGGGCGGCAAGGCCGGCGACCCGCCGGCCGGTGCGCTTCCCATAAGCGGCGCACTGGGTAGCACTTTACCAGCCCAAATCGACCATTCTCGAAGAATGAACTGTGCTCACGGGTCGCAATTTCCCCGTGCGAACACGGTTACCAGAAACGCCACACCGTGTAAACAGTTCCTCCCGTTTCCGTCACACGGTTCACATCCGTGAGGTCGTGGGTTCGAGTCCCTCCCCGCCCATAATGCAGCCGTCTGGTTGCCCACACTCATCAGGCGCATTACTGAGGCCCACGGAGAGCACTCCGTGGGCCTCCTTGTTATCTACGGCAGGCGCACGCCGTCAGCACGACGTGGTGTAACAGCGGCGCCGGTGTAAGACACTCGCTCAGCAGGCCCGCTACGCTGTCTACGCGCGTGATAAACTCCCCAAACCCGAGCGACCAGGCGCATAGGATCATGCCTCAGTTAAGAACCGATCAGCGGGTTGCTCCGTCGTGCGACCGGCGGGGGAAGAACGCCCCCGTCTGCCGGCAATAGGCCGCGTAGGCATCCCCGTAGCGCAGCAGCAGGTCCTGCTCCTCGGCCCAACACATGACCAGGAAGATGGGGATGTAGATCAAGGAGAAGAGCCCGAGGAACGGCGAGTTCAACAGGAACGCGAACACCCACCACAGCCACACCTCCCCGGCAGCCTGCGGGTGACGGATGTGGCGATAGATGCCGCCGTACATCTGATGCTCGGCTTTCGGCCGTATCGTCTCCGCGCCGGCGTCCCGAACCCCGGCGATCATGAGCGCGCCGGCAGGGACCGCGATGAGGACGGCGATCAGGATCGAGATCGGCCACGGCCAGGGAAAGGTCCTGGGCAACGGCGCAGGCAGCGGATGGAAGAAGTAGACCACATAGCCGAGCGCGGCCAGGGCCTCGAAGAGGCCGGCGATGATGCGGTCTCGGCCGGCAGCCGCATAGGCCCGCGGCCCGACCACCCGGGCGCGGCCGGCCGGGCTGACGCTGCGCACGTAGAACCAGAGCATGAGCAGCGAAGACAGCAGCAGGAGCGCGAGGTTCAGCCAGGGGATCATGGGCTACTCCAGGAGGCGCCGGATCGTGGCGAAGTGGTGCTCATCGTGATGCACGCCGACCTGCAGCGCCTGGATCATGTTCAAGCGGCCGATCGCCGGGTCGTAGAGCGGGGTGTTCCCCAGCACGCGCTCGTCCTGGCCCGCGTAGAAGCGCCGCATCCGGCCGTGCTCCGCAGCGAACAGCGCGTGCAGCGTTGCCAGCGACGCCGGCCGCGCGGGCGTGTACTTCGGCGGCCATAGCCATCCGACGTTGAGCGGGAAGTCCGGGCGCGCGTACACGTCGTCGATCTCGATCTCGTAAGGTCGGCCGCGACGCAGGTAGCCGATGGGCGCCAGGGCCACCCAAACGACCTGGAGGATCTGCCGAAACGACCGCAACACGGCGGGGGCGTGGGCCAGATGCTCTCCGGCCGACCACTCTCTTGGCCCCCGGCGCTGCCACAGGCGCGCCGCGTCGACGAGCGCCAGCTCGGCGAAGATCGCCTCGCGCTGCGCGTCCAGCCGCGCAAGGTAGGCTGATACGACGGATGTGCGATGCACGTTCTGTCTCTCCTCCAGCAACCGTTGGCGTTGCTGTGCAAGTTGCTGTCAATGAATTCATTATACACAGAGGGAAAGCCGCTGGCTACGTAGGCGCCACCCCGCCTCTCCCATGCAACTGACAGACACCACGTGTCAAGCCAGTTGATAATGGACTCTCCCGCCCTCTTCGTGATGGCCAGCAGGGACGAGTCTCTGGCTGACCCAACCCGGGTTCTGGCATCGCCCGCCGTTTGCCGCTAAAATACACTGACTGCCATCTCTCTGTCAGCTATCATCTCGAAAGAGACTGTGCCATGACTCAGGGACGCTCCTTTCCGAACATCGCATTGACGATTCTGCTGTGCGCCGCGTGTCTCGCCGGCTGCACGGCCCTGCCGGCCCCGGGGCCGGCGCCTTCCCCCGCGCGAGGGCTGGTCGTGACCCTGCTGTACCCGGGGCCGCAGACGGAAGTCACGATGGGGCAGGGGCTCAGGTTCATTGCCAGGGTTGCCGACGAGCAGGGCATTCCGGTGACCGGTGCGCGGCTGACCGTCGCCATCCGGGAAGGCAACTCGCAGCAGGTGATCGGCACGGTCGAGACCACGTCCGACAGCGACGGCGTCTACCGTGGTGGACCCTGGCCTGTCCCGCACCGCATCCCCGAGGGCCCGCTGCAGTTGTCCCTGACAGCCCGGCAAGAGGACGCGGCAGGCGAGGCTTCGGGCAGCGTGCTGATCGAATACTCTGTCAGCGACACGCTGCTGAACAAGTACGGCTTCTGGCTGGATGCGCCGGTGCTCAAAGGGATCGTGCCCACCCTGGTGGCGGAGCTGGGAGACGCACGAAACGGCCTGATCCGCTGGGGTGGGACGATCCCTGCGCAGCACGTCCTGCCCGAAAACTGGGTCGAAGTCCACTGGCGGGAAGGCCGGCACGCCCTGGAGGATGCCGACGCGGTGCGGCGGTTCATGTTGGAGGAGGTGGGTAACCTGGGGTTCACCCGGATCCGCAGCCTCGGACCCTTCGAACGGTTTGAGTTTAAGAAGTGGGATGCCTGGAAGGTGGGCGCGCGTGCACAGGTCCAGCCGACCCAGGTCGAGTTCGTCGCCTTCTATGCGCCCGAGGTGGACAAGACCTACCTGCTCGGCACAACCGTCACCCTCCCGCCAGTGGGAATTGACCCGCATGCCGCGCTGCGAGCGGGCTTCGAGGTGCATCCCGAAGTCCAGGCGTCAGGCGTGGCGCGCGTGCCCCTGCCCGATCTGGCGCCCGGGCCAGAGCTGTTGTCGCCGCCTCTCGGCGCACGGTTCTACGGCAGCGAGCAGCCGATCGTCCTACGCTGGCAGTCGGCGGAGGAACTGGCTGCCGACGAGGTCTACAGAGTGTCCGTGGATTACAACTACGTGGAGGCCAACATCGACGTGACCTTCGAGACGCGCGAGACGCACCTCACGCTTCCCGCGGAACTCTATGAGAAGCCCAATTGCGGCGTTTTCAACTGGGACGTCACCGTGATGCAGTTGGCGGCATCCGGCTCCGGGGACCGCCCGGTCGCCCGCCCGGTGAGCAATGCCAGCCTCTATTGGTACGTCGAGTGGCGCTATCCACCCGATGCGCCTGCGCCCTTCGCCCACCGGTGCCCCAACGCGCAGTTCTAGCTGTCTGCCGCCTTCCCCTCCGACCTGCTCCCCGGCGCGTGCATTCCCACGGGTGCAGATCCATCAGCACGACATAGGCGCGGAAGGTTGCGCACGCGACAGGACCAAGTCTCACATGTGAGACCTGGTCCTGTCGCCGGTTAGGCTATTGAGCGTTGACTATTTCTAGTAGCGCCCGCCGCCCGATCGCGAACCGCCGGAGCGGCCGCCGTAGCTGCTGCCGCCCTGTTGAGCACGGAAGCAGTCGGAGCAGTAAACGGGCCGATCGCCGCGCGGCTGGAACGGCACTTCGGTGTTCTTGCCACACTGGGCGCAAACCGCCGGGTACATCTGGCGTTCGCCACCGTAGCCGCTGCCACCGCTGTAGCTGCTGCCGCTGTTACGCGCAGCCTTGCGGGCGGCGCGGCAATCGGGGCAACGACCAGGGGTGCTGAAGCCCTTGGACTGATAGAATTCCTGTTCGCTCTCGGTGAAGGTGAACTGCTGTCCGCAGTCCGTGCAAGTAAGTGTTTGATCTGCCATGTTAGTCTCGCTAACTCCTGTTGATGATAGTTTCATGGAGTATCTAGTAGTGCGAGAGCAAGCGAGGCGTTTATCCTGAGGGAGCAACTAGGCCTGATCGGTTCCGGACCACTGATTTCTATGAACTTTTTCGATAGTATCACACCCATCGCGGAAATGCAAATTGCGGTCAAGCGTTTTTGAAGCTGCCACATGGAGCCGGCGCGAGGTGGAGACCTTCGACGCCGATTGAGGAAGTTAGGGAGATCGCGTATAATGTGCCCAGATCCGTCTGTGGCCGCAGTTGTCGGTCGCAGACCATCGGCAAGCATTGTGCCCTCCTACTACTACGAACGATCGGCAACCGGCAGACACTGCCTCACATGGAGGATCGTATGGCTCTACATCCCTTGGCCGGCAAGCCGGCGCCGCGCGAGATACTCGTCAATGTGCCGCACCTGATATCGGCTTACTACACGGAACACCCGGATCCGGCGGAGCCCGCGCAGCAGGTCGCGTTCGGCACTTCTGGCCACCGCGGCACGTCGCTGGCCTGCTCGTTCAATGACGATCACATCGCGGCCACCAGCCAGGCCATCTGCGAGTACCGCAGCGCGCACGGCACCGATGGTCCCTTGTTTATCGGCATGGATCCCCACGCGCTCTCGGAGCCCGCGCTCAGCACGGCCATCGAGGTGTTTGCGGCCAACGGCGTCGAACTGATGGTGCAGGCCGGCCGCGGCTATACGCCGACGCCGGTGATCTCCCACGCCATTCTGACCTACAACTGCGACCGGAGCAGCGGCCTCGCGGATGGCGTGGTGATCACCCCCTCGCACAACCCGCCCACTGACGGGGGTTTCAAGTACAACCCGCCCAACGGCGGCCCTGCCGACACGGGCGCCACCAAGGTCATCCAGACCCGTGCCAACGAGCTGCTGGCCGGCGGGCTGGCCGGCGTGCAGCGGATGACGCTGGCGCGCGCCCGGGCCTCGGGCCACGTGCACGACTACGATTACATTACGCCCTACGTGGCCGACCTGCAGCACGTCATCGACATTCCCGCCATCCAGCGCGCCGGACTGAAGATCGGCGCCGATCCGATGGGCGGCGCGACCGTGGGCTTTTGGGCGCCGATCGCCGATAGATATGGGCTGAACATCGAAGTCGTCAATCCCTACGTAGATCCGACGTTCGGTTTCATGACGGTGGATCACGACGGCAAGATCCGCATGGACTGCTCGTCGCCGTACGCGATGGCGAGCCTCATCGGACTCAAGGATCGGTTCGACATTGCGTTCGGCAACGACACGGACGGCGACCGGCACGGCATCGTCACGCCCAGCGTCGGGCTCATGAACCCGAACCACTACCTGGCCGTCGCCATCTGGTACCTGTATCAGCACCGGCCCGGCTGGCGCGCCGACGCTGCCATCGGCAAGACGCTGGTCTCCAGCTCCATGATCGACCGCGTCGCAACGCACCTTGGGCGGCGGCTGGCCGAGGTGCCCGTCGGGTTCAAGTGGTTCGTGGACGGCCTGGTCGACGGTTCCTTCGGCTTCGGCGGCGAGGAGAGCGCTGGCGCCTCGTTCCTGCGCCAGGATGGGACCGTCTGGACGACCGACAAGGACGGCATCATCCTCGACCTGCTGGCGGCTGAGATCACCGCCGTGACCGGCAAGGACCCGGGCGCACACTACGGTGACCTGGCAGCCAGGTTCGGCGCGCCGGTGTACCAGCGCATGGATGCACCGGCAAACGCCGCACAGAAGAAGGTCTTGGCCGCGCTATCGCCCGAGATGGTCACCGCCACCGAGCTGGCGGGAGAGACGATCATCGCCAGGCTGACCCACGCGCCATCGAACGGCGCCCCGATCGGAGGCCTGAAGGTCGTCACCGAGAACGGGTGGTTCGCCGCGCGGCCCTCGGGCACGGAGGATGTCTATAAGATCTACGCGGAGAGCTTCCTCGGCCCGGATCACCTGAAGCGCATCCAGGCCGAGGCCCAGACCATCGTTGCAGTTGCGTTCAAGGCGAGTGGAGCGTAAAGCTCGCCATCTTTGACCAAACAGTTGAGCTATGGTTCAATGAAGGGACTCTGTCGTCCCAAGGCGCGTAATGAAAACGTCGTATGTCCAGCAACGCAACACACGCCAACAGAATACGTCCGCGCTCCTGTTTGACCTGTGGTGGAATGCCCCGCTGTCCAGGGCCATGCTGGCCCAACGCAACAGCCTGACCAAGGCTACTGTCTCCGCCATCTGCGACGATCTTGCCCGATTGAACCTCATCTGCGATGTTGGACAGGATCGGGATAAGATCGGCCGGCCAGGCAACTTGCTCGAACTCAACCCACAAGCGCGCGGCGCGATCGGGCTCGAGATCAGCGCCAACTACGTTGCCATCTTGCTGACCGATCTCCGCGGCCAGCCGGTATGGCGGGAAATAGCCGCGATCGCCCCGGGTTCGCCGGAGGATGTCATACTTGGGCAGGCCCAGGACCTGTTGGACGCGGCCATCAAGCGGGCGCACCAGGACGAGCTCCCCTTACTCGGGATCGGTGTCGCGGTGCCGGGCATCGTTGACACTGAACGGGGCGTGGTGACCCGTGCGCCCGCGCTTGGCTGGAGCGAGCTTGACCTGAAGTCGCTCTGGGAGAAACACTTCCGGCTGCCCGTGATCGTAGAGAACAAGGCGCGGGCTGCTGCGATCGCAGAGCTGCTCCACGGCGCGGCGCACGGTGTCCAGAACTTCGTGTACGTCAGCATCGGCACGGACGTGGGCTCGAGCATCGATGTCGCAGTGGTGGTCGACGGTCTCCCTCATCGTGGTGCACACGGGCTGGCAGTCGATGCGGGACACATGATCCTGGATCCGCAGGGCGAGCTTTGCGCTTGTGGCTTGCGCGGCTGTTGGCAGGCCCAGGCGGATGTCGGGCGTGAAGCCTCGCTGGTGGCCAGCCGGCTGGCAAGCGGAGAGCCGAGCGTCCTGCGCGGCAGCACGCCCGAAGAGATTCGGGACCATCGCATCGTCCACCAGGCCGCGCTGGAACGTGATGCGGTGGCGCTCGAGGTGTTCAGAAGCGTCGTCGTCGTCAATCACGCGCTGGCGATCCTGAATCTCATCACACTTTTCGATCCCAAACTGGTTCTCATCGGCTATGCCAACGTGGGCCTGCCGGAGGCATTTCAGGAGCGGATGAAGGCTTTCGGACGCATGGCTGACACCGACATCGCAGAGGAAATCCGCCAACAGATGCGGGTGCGCGGCGTGCCGCCCCCGGTCATCCGCAGTGCTTCCCGTGAGCCAGATACGATCATGCTGGGCGCGGCTTCGCTCCTGGTGGATGCTTTCCTGCGGGAGCCACCTGCGGCAGAAACCTGATACTCTGTTCATCCAAAGGGCAGCTGAGGCCCGGGCGCACGAGTAGCCAATGCGATTACTCGTGCGCTTTCTACTTAACGTCCGTATCCAGCGCAGGCGCGCGCGAGAAGGAGCCATTGACGAGTCAAATGTGGGAGATCGCGAACAACAAGTTCTGATCTGAAGAGAATTCTGGTATAATTCAGTCCTCAACCCGCAGGTTCCACCTGGCCAGGAGGCTGCCATGACCACCCCCGCTGTCCCCACCGGTCGAAAGCTGCTGATGGTGCTCCTCGTCGTCATGCTGTGCGCCGCCGCTGTGCTACCTGCTCAGGCCGCGCCTAGCGCGGATAGCTCCCCAGCGGCCCTGTTGAAGGCGTTCGAGGCGTCGCTCAAGGGCAGCAGCGCGCAGCAGCGAAAAGCCGCGCTCGATGTGCTGGCCCACTACACGGACTACAAGGATCTGGTCGCGACCAGGAAGGTGAACAAGGCTGTCGCCCGCGCCCTGGACGAGCAGCTGGTGCAGATGACCCAGGAAACCTGGCGCAAGGTCTTCATCAGGCACGGCAGCGGGCTGGAGCATGTCGTGCCGGTGGGCACCTTGGGCGACCGCTGGAACAACCCGGCTTACCTGCCTGGCAAGAGCGACAAGGATTTCATCCCGCGCGGCCGGACGGCCTCCCAGGCCGTGGACGACTTCAATCGTTTCTTCGACGACATGTTCAACATCAAGCCGGCTGCTCTGGATGTGAACGTGCTCGATCCCACCAACCCATCCTCCTGGCCGGGCCGCGTGTCAGCAGCCAGCAACGTGGAAAAGTACAACACCATCGGCGGCAACAAGTGGCTGGCCACCGAGGAAGCGCTGCAGAAGCCGAACCTGTGGGCCTTCGATGCATCTTCCGGCGCGATGCGCGAGGTCTGGTACGACGCTGCGGTGAAGACGCCGCCGCCGCCGCTCACCAAGGCGGACGCCCTGGGATGGTTCAGCGACAACACGCGTTTTCGGAGCCAACTGGCCGGGGCCGGGCTCGACTCGCAACAGCTGGCGCTAAAGCAGGCCAAATATGATCTGCGCAATGTCAGCGCGTATCGGCTGGCCGGCGGCTCCCTTTCTGAGGCGGACCAGGCGCTGCTGCGCGCCACTGAGCTGCTGCGCAACGGCAAGACGGATGCCGCGATCGGCGTGATGATCCAGGCGACCGGGATGAGCGATCCGCAGCAGGCGCTGGCGGCCTATCTGCGCTCGATGAACGACCTCAACGAATCCATGGCGCGCTCGGTCGTTGCCAGCCATCTGGATACATTGACCAAATCGCTGGCGAACAGCCGGCTGACGCTCCAGTTGGAGAACGAGCTGGCCGCGTCGCTCGCAAACCTGCCCCGCAGCCAGCGCATCGCGGCAGGGGAGGCGCTGGCGGAGCGGTTCGGCCGCGCCAAGTCCGACGAGCTCGTCAAACTGGCAGATGTCTTCGAGCGGCGGGCGCTGGCCGGCCTGACGTCCTTTGACGACGCGGCCAGGCGCTCCTTCGGCAAAGCTTACGATCAATTGACCGACGCCGAGCGCGCCGTGCTGCACGGCGCCGATGATGCGGCTGAGTCCTTCATGGGCAAGACGCTGCGTTACACCGGTTATGCCTTCTCCGGCTACGCCATCTACAACGCCTACGTCCAGGGCAGCAAACAAGGTGGCCAGGCGATCGGCGTGGCCAGCGCCATGGGCCGCGCCGTTATCGAGGCGATCCAGGCGGGCGTGCCCATCGTGGCCATCGCCGAGGTAGTGGGACAACTCACCGCGGGCGCGGTGCAGCTCGGCGCAAACGCCTACAAAAACGACGTGCTGGAGGCACTCTACCAGCGCTATCCCAAGGAGCCGAACCTCGACTTCCTGCTGAACATCCAGGGGGTGGTCCCCTACTACGCGGGCGGGCTGCGACAGCTTGCCATTGACCTGAAGATGGCAAATCCCAACCTCACCGAGGCGGAGATCATTAAGCAACTCGGCAACTACTTCGCACAGCGCAAGCAGGCGGAAACGGCGGCCAAGGAAACCGTGGCCCGCGTGCAGCGGCTGCTATCCTGGCTCAATAGCCGTAACATCGAGCTGGTGGCCGCGACCGACGCCGCGAACTTGAGCCGGGAAGATGCGCAGATCATCGTGGGCCTGCTGGAGGCCTACGAGCGGATCAGGGCCCAGTTGGAACAGGACGGCATCCCGGCGACCGAGGCCAACATCTTGGGCGCGCTGAGGGAGCTGTACCACCGCGCCGGCACTCCCGAATCGTACGAGAAGTATCTCAGCGATCTCTACGCCACTTACAAGAAGCAGTATCCACCGGTGGGCCAGGCACGACGGTGCAAAGCGCAGCCGGTCATCAAGAACGCGCGGAACGCGCGCATCAAGCAGGGAGAGCCGACCCAGCAGGCCGGAGGATTGCTCAACCTGTCAGGTAGCTTCACGGAATACATTGACCAGAACTGCGATCCGGCGCCCGCGCCCGTCTCGACCGAGATCAGCGCGGGAGGCCTCATCTCCGTCACGGTCACCGGCAGCGGCGTGCCGTGCAAGTGGAGCCTGTGGAACGTAGGCGGATCGGCCGTGCTGGACTACGAGCCTGTGGTGGGCGGCACGTACGGGCCGCCGCAGCGCATCGCGGACGTCTCCCTGGCCTGCGGCGATGTCCCGGCCGCCAAGCGCGCCGAGATCAGCGGGGAAGCGCCGGGGCCCGGACGGCTGACCCTCAGCATCGGCCCGCCGGCAGGCTCGGGCCCGTTAACCAGGGGCTGCTTTGCCGGGTCGGTCACCGGCAAAGCCACAATGCTCGAAGTGTATGCCAGCGCGCCGGCCCAACCAGGCGGCCTACTCGCCAGCGGAGATCGCATCGTCATCGGTGACAACGGCACCGCGCAACTGATCATCCCTGGGTTCGTCAGCGTGGCAATCCGGAGCCAGAGCACGGTCGCATACTCTGATCGAACCACGGCCTCCGTCAAGGCGGAGGCCGTCACATGCAGCAGCGACCCGGCGCTGAAGCTGGAACAGGGCGCCCTGCGGCTGCGCACGTTGCCCGGCGGCCAGCCCGTACCCGTGACCGTGGGCGACCGCACCGTGACGCCGCAGGGCACCGATTTGGAGGTGGTGTCGACGCCGGAGGGCGGCCAGGTCATTGTGTTCCAGGGCGCGGCGGTGGTGCGCAACCCGGCCGGGCGCGAGATCACGGTGCCCGAGGGCAGGATGATCACCTGGCCCGGCGACACCGTGGAAGACGCACCGGCGAACGCCGCAGCCATCGCACAGGATATCCCCTATGCCGACCTGCCGCCGGACGACACGATCCCGGCCGTCTACGGCGAATGGTCGGCTGAATTCAGCCCGGACGGGCTGCCCGACGTCTGGACCTGGTCCGATCCGGGCGGCGACGCAACCTGGACATCGCCACGCGCCGGAACGATCCAGGTGTCCGTGCCTCACAACAACGATCTGTGGGCCTACACCGCGTCTGCGCCAGTGCTGCTGCGCAAGATCACCGGCGACTTCGACCTCCAGGGGCAGGTGCAGTTAGCGTCGGAGGGTAAGAACTTCGCCATTACGGAATTTGCCCTGCACGCGCCGGGCGCTGCGCTCGGCGGGCTGGCCGGGCAGATCCACTGGGACAACCCTGGCGTGAACCTGCGCATTCTTGGCGGCGGCTGGCGCGCCTGGGGCGGTCGCGACCAGCTGGTGGCGCTGGAAGCCAAGGAGGCCGACTATCCCGACGCGCCGCAGGGAGCCGTATGGCTGCGCCTTACCCGGCGGGGTGACGTATGGCGCACCTATCGTAGCGCCGACGGCGCAGCCTGGGTGCTGACCGGCTTCACTGAGATCGCCGCGCCGGAGACACTCTGGGCCGGCTGGGTATTCAAGCGCATGGCCAACGACGGTCAGGCCGCGCCGGCCGTCTCGACCCTGAGCGACGTCACGCTCGTGAACGGGCCACTGCACGCCATGCGCTCTGACGGTTGGACGGCGGTCGATGGCCGGGGCGACGCCGCTGCCAGCGTCACCGACGCTGCGACCTTGGCGCTGGCGGTGGGGGACGAAGCGCCGCCGCGCGAACAACTTGCCAGGGTCCAATGGGAGCGCCGGCTCGCCGGTGATTTCGATGTGGTGATGCAGGCGGAGGCCGGCGACTGGGAGCGCCGGCCCGGAGAGACGCGCGTCTTCGGGCTGTTCGCCGCCACGGACGACGGGGACGACCGCGTCTTTGTCGCATTCAAGGAACAGGCCCAGCAGGACGCCGTGCGCCTGACTTATGTCACCGATATGGAGATCAACGGCGGTTGGTATCGCTGGCACGAGGCGCCGACCGAAGATGAGCGCCCCAGCTACCTGCGCCTGACGCGCGTAGATGGCCGCGTGACTGCAAGTTACTGGAGCGACTGCCGGTGGCAGAGCTTCGAACCGCCGCGGGACGACTACCCCTGGCCGGTCTTCATCCGGGCCGAACTCAGCACGGCGCCCGGCGCGGCGAGTTCCGCCGCAGCCAACGGCACCTTCTCCCTGGCCTACGCAGCCGAGGGCCCTGAGGTGCGTGATCTGCCGGCCTGGGAGCCGGCAGGGTGCGGCATGCCGGCCGCCATGTCCACAGAGAGCGTCGCAGCGACACCTGCACCCGAACCGCACCCCACTGCGCATCCAACAGCCGCCCCGGCGTTGACAGGCAAGCAGCGCCTGGAAGCCAACGCTCTGTTCGATGACTTCTCGTCCGACGCCCTGGGCTGGTCGGTGCGTGAGGCTGACTCGGCGCGCACCGCGTACGAGGACGCGGCCTACGCCATGCTGGTCAAGCAGCCCAACTTCTGGGTGCTCAGCCGGATCCCCGGCAACTTCCCCCAGCGGGTGATCGAATTCGACGCAACCGTCGCACCTGGGTTCACCGGCGGGATGTTCGGGGTCATCTGCCACTACGATGACACCGATACCTTCGATTTCATAGCCGTGGACCCGGAAACCAGCAGCATGTCCGCGGCTCGGCTGCAGGAGAACCAGTTCCGATATCTGACCGGCAAGCCAGGAGGAGCAACTGCCGAGCGTGTGGACGGCCTGGAATCCTCTGTGAACGCCACCAATCACCTCCGCGTTGGCTGCTACGACGACCGACTGACGCTGGAAATTGGCGGTGCACCTGCGGGAGAATGGCCGCTCGACCCGCCAGGGAAGCCTGGCAGCGCCGCCCTGTTCCTCTACGGCTTCAAAGAACTGGGCGACACGGGCTACAAGGTCGTGTTCGACAATGTGGCGGCCCGCTCCGAGGCAGAGGCGCCCTAAGTAATGGCATCCCCCGTTCCTCTGAGTCAGGCAAAATAGCTGGCACGGGACCGGCAAGCAGGCAATCAGGCGCTCATGGCGCCCACCCAACATCTGGGGCAACGATGACTGAGCTATACGCATACACGCCCCGCATCGGACCACCACTGGCGGTCGCGCTCTTCATGGCCGCCTTGGGGCTGTTCAGTTGGCGGCGCCGCAGCGTGCCGGGTGCTCAGCCATTTGCCGTCGCCTGCCTGTTTGCGATGCTGTGGCTGGTAGGCATCGTCGCCGAGGTCGCAGCCATCGATCTGCCTGCGAAGCTCACCTGGACCAAGTTCCAGGCGGTGTGGTCGGCTCCTGCCATCACCGCCATGACGTGCTTCGCCCTGGAATACGCCTATCCTGGCCGCTGGCTGACCCGCCGCAATCTGCTCCTGTTGTCCATTCCGTCGCTTTTGGCTCTGGTTCTGATCCTGACCAACGATCACCATCACCTGATCTGGCATGAATCTTCTGCTGAAGGCCCCTTCCCGCCGTTGCGTGGCATCGGCCATTCGATCCTCACCGGCTATGGCTTGGGACTGGTCCTGGTCAACATCAGCGTGTTTGTCTGGCTGTTCGTCCGCTCGCCCCAGCATCGCTGGCCGGTCGCGTTGATGGCGTTTGGACAGGTCACAAGCCGGGTCTTGTACACGCTGGACCTCATCGCAGGAGACGCGGCTACCCGCCCTGAGTCCTTCATTCTCTCGGTTGCGATACCGTTCGGCATCTACGGTGTGGCGTTGTTCGGCTTCCGGATCTTTGACCCACTGCCCGCAGCGCGGCGGGCCGCGATCGAGCAGATGCGCGACGGGATGGTTGTGCTGGATACCCGGTGGCAGGTACTTAGCCTCAATGCCGCGGCCGAAAGCATCCTCGGCTCCCCTTCCAGCCGCATGCGCGGGAAGACCCTGTCCGAACTCCTGCCGGCACATCCTGAACTCAAGACACGCCTGTCTGCGGCGAACCCAGCGCCGATCGAAGTAGCCTTGGAAATGGATTCCGAAGCTCGGCACTACGCGGTGAATCTGTCCCGGCTTAAAGATGATCGTGGGATTGTCATCGGGCATCTGCTCCTTCTGCACGATGTGACAGAGCAGCGCCTGGCCCAAACGCAACTCCTAAGCCAGCAATGGGCGCAGGCAACACTGCAAGAGCGCGAGCAACTGGCGCACGAATTGCACGATGGCCTCTCCCAAAGCCTGGCCTTTCTTAACTTGCAGGCTCAGGCGGCTCAAATCTACCTGCAGGCCGGACAAGGTGAACCCGCCCGGGCCAATCTGGCCCGGCTTGTAGAGGTAGTGCGCGCGATGCAGGGCGATGTACGGGAGTTGATCGGGAACCTGCTGGTCGTCAGCCTCCCATCCGAGAATTTCTGCAGCGCGCTGCGGCAGGTGTCGGCCCGGTTTGAAGAGCAGACCGGCCTGGGGATCAAGCTGGAGATCGAGGGGGACGCTGGCACGGTCTGTAGTCCGACCACCCTGTCTCCTGCCACAGGCGTGCAACTCCTGCGCATCGTCCAGGAGTCGCTGGCCAACGTGCGCAAGCACGCCGGCTCCCCCAGACTGATCTACGTGCGGCTGAAGGTTGAGGCCGGGCAGTTGCACCTGAGTGTCGAAGACAACGGCACCGGGTTTGATCCGGCCTTGCCAGGCGCCGCGCGTAGCCATTTCGGCTTGCAGGTCATGCGCACACGCGCGGCGCGCATCGGTGGGGAGATTGCCGTGCATTCGACGCCCGGCCACGGCACGCGAATTGAAGTGCGTGTGCCGCTGAATTCGCTGTCTGCACCGCCGTACGTTGTCCACTCGCGCCCCTCCCAACAGGGGGCATCCCGTTCGGACAAAGAACAGGAAGTTCTGCATGAAGATTCTACTCGTTGACGACCACGGTCTCTTCTTGGAAGGCTTGGACAACCTGCTGCGCGCCGGCGGCCACCAGGTGGTGGGCGCCGCGCGCGATGGGATGGAGGCCCTGACGCTCGTCCGCAGACTGCGTCCGGATCTCGTCCTCATGGACATCCGAATGCCCGGCTGTGACGGGCTGCGCGCCACCCGGCTGATCCATGCCGAACTGCCGGACATCAAGATCGTGATGCTGACCACTTCGGCAGACGATGCGGATCTGTTCGAAGCGATCAGGTGCGGAGCCAGCGGCTACCTGCTCAAGAACCTGGATGCGGCGCAGTTGTTCGACTATCTGGCCGGGCTGGAGCAGGGAGAAGCGCCCTTATCTCGAGAGCTGTCTGCGCGCCTGATGGCGGAGTTCGCGCACCAGGCGGCCGTGCTCGACGAGCGCGAGGCTGCTGCCCTCCCCGATGAGCAGGCCGCGCCAGGACTGACCCCGCGCCAACACGAGATCCTCCACCTGATCGCTAATGGATTGTCGTACAAGGAAGTTGGCGCCGCGCTCAGCCTGTCCGAGCACACAATCAAGTATCACATGGGCGAGATCCTGAACCGCCTGCACCTGAAGAACCGAGAGCAAGCCGTGGCCTACGCCATGCGATGCGGGCTCCTGACGAAGTAACGCAGGGACGCGAACACGATTCAGTCTCTTTGCGTCTCTCCCTATCCCTCAGCATAGTCCGGCCGTCTGCGCGACTAGCCTTCTCCTACCGCTGCGGGGAGTATCCAAACGTGCCGGCTTTCGCGATAATCACCTGTATGATGCCACGACAAGTCCTTGTCTACGGCAGTTCACTGCTGCTGTCGCTGGTGGCTGAGAGCCTTGCACAGGACTCGGGCCTGCGCGTGACGCGCGCTGAAACATGGGAGAACGCCTCCCGTTCACTGTCAGAGCGCATGCCCGACGTGCTAATCTTTGATCTGGTTAATTCCAGCGAAGGTCACGTCCTCCCGCTGCTACTGAAGAACCGCAATCTCCTGTTGATCGGCCTGGACTCGGAACAAAATCAGGCGATGTTGCTTTCCAGCCGGAAAGCCCACTCTCTCACCCTGAGACAGCTCGAAGAAATCGTGCGAACCGAAGCACTGCTTCCAGGAGAACCACCATGAACCTTAACCCCCACACTTCCACCCGTATATCGGTCTTGTTGCTGGTCCTGATACTGATCGGATGCGTGGCCGCGCCAACTGCTGCAGCTGCCGGGACGCCGGTATCGCCCGAGCAGGCGGTTCGCCGCGCCTGGGAGGCCGCGCGCGATGTGGGGGCATATCAGTTCACCAGCGACCTGGTGCAAACCACCCGCCCGGTCCCCGCACTAAGCAGCGTCGGCCGAAGCAGCACGCGCAACGCGCTGCACCTGGAAGGCACCGTTGATCTGCCAGCGCGCACGCTTGAGATGCGCCTCTGGACGAACGGGGGCAGCGTGGTGAGCCCGGAAACCGCCGCCGAGATACGCATTCAGGGGCAGCAAGGGTGGATGCGCCAGGCCGGCGGCTCATGGCAGGAGGATGAGGATTTCGCAGGCGGCTTCGCGCCCAACGGCGACTTTCTCTCCTACCTTTCGGGCATCAAGAACGTGCGCGAGACCAGCAGCCCACAACGCGCACCTGGTGTCTCACGATTGGTCACCAGCTTCCAGTTCGATTTCGACGGCCCGGCCTTTGCTCGCCACACGCGGGATCAACTGGAGCAAATTCTGCGCGAGCAGGGCGAGCTGCCTTCGGGTGTGTATCTCGACACATCCAACGCTTACCGGGCAACGACCGGTGCTGGCGAGATCTCCCTCGACGACCGCGGCCTTCCGCAGCACCTGAGCATGCACCTGGTCTATCCGCCCGATGACAGAAACCAGCGTACCGAAGCAGACATCGACATCTCATTCGTCTTCGCGCGGACGGAGTCAGCCGCGATGAACACCGCGCCGGGCGGCATGATGGGGTCCCTGACGACATGGTTGCACGACAGCCGGGGAACGGACTTCCCGCAGCAGACGCTCTTGCTGGCTCTCGCGATTCTCTGCTGCCTCGCAATTGTCGTGGCCCGTCGATCTCCCCGCGCCTACCGCATCGTGGTCGTGTCCGTCATCGTTTCGATGATCGTAATCCCGCTGCTGCAGGCGCAGCAGGTGTCGGCATTCTTCGAACGCCAAGCGGAAAAGGATAGCGCCGCCCAGGCCGGCCGCGATGACGAGGAGACGAGCGTCTCCGTACGCGAGGAAATGATGGGTGTCTGGGATCCTCACCGGGATCCGCTAGCCGCGCTTGCCGCGGCCCCGCAGGAGAAGTCCGGCGACGCCATCCTGCCCATTCTCGCGCCCGGGGCAGCGCACCCTCTCGATGAGCCCCAGGCCCCTTCGCTTGACACCGACGGGGACGGCCTGACCGATGCCATCGAGATCGCAGTGGGCGCAGACCCGCTGAATCCAGACTCAGACGGCGATGGCCTGGATGACGGTGTTGAAGCACGCCTGAAGATCAGCCTGTGGACCCAGGATAGCGATAACGATGGTATTTGGGACAACGTTGAGGTGCTGGGTTTCACGGACGCGGCCGGTCGCCGGTGGTATCCAGACCCGGCCAGCCCGGACACCAACGGCGATGGCATCAGTGACGGCGTGGAGTGCGCTGTGCTGACTGGTGCACAGCCCGGGTACGACCCCAACGCGGTCGTTGAGTGCGATGCTGATGCGGATGGGCTGCCCGATCCGTTTGACTTCGACGACGATGCCGACGCCGTGCCCGACACGGTAGACCTGACCCAGGGCAGCAGCATGGGCAAGGACGGGTTGACCTACGACCCAGGCAACCCACAGCCGTTTGACGCAGATGGGCCCCTCCAACTCACCATCAATAACCTCGGTGACAGAAAGCCAGTCCTGGTGGACTTCCAATTGCGCACGGAGGACGCCCAGCATCTCACGTATGCCATGAATGTCATGGACTGGCCCAGCACGGATCAGGACGGGCAGATTCAGCACGTCAAGGGCACCACATTTTCGCAGGGCCGGCCAGGGCAGGTGGAATACGACCCGCGATTGGACGATGGCGACGTACGCCTGATCCCGATGTTGGAGATCACGCTTCCTGCGGGAGACGTGCCGCTGCCGCTGACCCGCCCCACCATCGAGATCGTAGCCGACAGCGCCATCTCAGTCACGATCCAGCTTAGCCAGAACGCAGACGACGCAGCTCGCACCGACCTCGCGTTTGACTTCGAGGACGCGACCGGCTCTTACAGCGTCAACCTATACGAGGGGGCGTGCCCCGCGGACGGCGAACCCCTGCTGGCGTCTGATCTGGTCGCCGCGGACGGCAATGCGTTCACCCTGGACGCAGCCGTCGGTCGCGCCACCGAACTGGCGGATGGCGAGCACGTTATCCACATCGAGGGCGGTGGCAAGATCGCATGCGAGCCGCTGGGCAACATCACCAACGGCACATATGACGACAAGATGATCGATGCCGAGCCCCTGGACCCCTACGGCATCTCCGTCCGTGAGAAGGATCAGGCGGGCACGCTGCTGGCCTACGTGCCGATGAATATCGTGACCGACCCGACGGGCGGCGCGAACGTGGCATTCCAGGCGCGCATGTATTACCAGACAGACAGCGAGAAGGACATGGTGTGGTCGTCTGCGCAGCAGGTACGTGTGATGTGGCTGGTGCAGATGCTGACAGACGAGTGCGACCCTACCGATTTTGAGCCGTCAGCGGCAGCCCAAGAACCGGCTGAGGGCTACGAAGCGCAGTATGCAAAGGAACGCACTGAATGGTGCAGTGAACACCGCACCGGGGACGTCTCGCGCATCGTCCAGACCTACGACGAATCCTGGTACCTGACCGGGCTGATGGTGCGTCAGGACCTGGGGATGGACGTAGCGATCATCTGGGAGGATCCCGCCACCGACAACGATCACAACGCAGATGATCGGTTATGGCAGGCGGCGCGCGGCCTGCTGACCGCGTTTGTTTCCGGCCGCGATGAGGACAGCAACGGCCAACTGGATCTGGGCATCAACGCGCGTAACGGCGCGGACGGCACGATCGGAGACCGTCTGGACGCCGAGGGAAGCGTCCCTGACGGCGATGTCAAACGCTGGGGCATCCCAAGGGATGCGCTGCAGGTCCGCAGCTTCGAGTACCCTCACGAAGACTACGTTGGGCAGATCGCCAGCCAGGACGCCCGCGCCATCCTGGCAGAGGCGTTCGAAAGCCATAACCCCATCACCCCGACCCTGCTGTTCGCGCGTGAAGAGACCGCGATCGGCCTCGACCTGACGGCGATAACTGGGGTGGTCAACGACGTAGTGACCCTGGACTTTGACGGCCACACGTCAATCACACTGGCACAGGTGTCCTGGGCGCCTTATCGCTACAACGATACTCTGGGGCCAGACCGGCAGCCCATCGGCTGGGAGCGCTATCCGGCCGCGCTCTACTGGGACAAGCTGGAGGCCCAGTTCACGGCCGCGTTCAGAAATCTGCCCGAGGAAGTCAACCCGTACCGCGATGACGAATACGCCGTCATCGGCCAGATGCTCTCCGCGCGGAGCCTGTATTTCACCATCGCAGCGGGCATCACTGGGCTGGTGCAGACGGGCTCCGCCAATGAAGGGCTACAGTTTGATGTGGTGGTGCCCTACTCCGTTGAAGGCAGCATGGACTCGGACGCCGCGATTGCCGCCGGAGCCCTTGGGATGTTCAACAATGTCTTCGGCATCGTCATGTCATTCACCGGAGATTTCATTGGGGAGGTGGCAAGTAGTGTGGCCGCGGCTGCGACTGCGGTCGCGGCGGCGGCTGGCCAGACGGCGACTGCAGTCGCAGCCGGAGCCGGATCGCAATCGTCTGCCGCGACAAAGTGGCTCTTCCAGACCCAAGGTAAAGGCTTCCAGGGCATCAAGGACAGCTGGGTGGGGTGTGTGACCGACCTCAAAGGCCTGTTCGTCAACGCATCCTCGCAACGAGGCGGCTATGGCACGTCAGTCGGGACGGCCATCGTGCTTGTGGCTGGGCTCCTGGCTATCGGGGCCTGCATTGCCGCGGCTGCAACCGCCGACAACGCATTAGCAGCCGTAGGGTGGGCCGTCTCTGCGATTGCGATGGTCCTGCAGGTGAAGGGAGTCATCGACGGGATCGCGAAGTGGGTGAAAGCCGCCAGCGCGGCGACTACGGCAGCCGCGTCGGTGAGCGGCGCCGTGTCGCAAGCGTCCAAGCTTACCCAAATGGCGCATTTCCTGGGAAAGACGTTTTCGTCCACCGCGAACAAGCTCGCGCTCGCCGGCGCGATCGTGTCCGCGGTCATCACCTGGGCCGTCTTCGCGGTCCAGGCCGGGCTGATGGACCTGACATATCAACAGATGGGCAACCTCGTGGCGAGAACCATCGCCCAGACGATCGTGCTGGTGATCATGTTCGTGATCTCGCTGATCCCGATTGTGGGAGGTATCATCACCGGGATCATCGGCATTATCGACGGGCTGATCGGCGCGATCTGTGCCATCTTCGGCTGGGATGAGGAGCAGGAGGGTGATACCAACCCGTACAATGATGCAGGGGATTGGTTATGCGGGGGAATCCAGGGACTGGTTTCCACGTTCCTGGCCTGGTTCATCTATGCGGGCAACGAGATCGTAGATATGGGCGCCGAGGACCGGCTGCAGTTCGACGACTTGAACGCCCACCACCTGCACGACCCTGACCGCGGTCTCACGACCGGCAATCTCCTCGACGTGGGCGTGGTCCTGACCAACACCCTCACCATGATGGGACGGCCGGGCAACGTTGGCGGCGGCTACTACTGGCAGTTCAAGGAGCATTTCCCCAGTTCAACTTTCTCTTATCAGATGCAGACGGAGGAAACCGATATCCACGATGACCTGGGCCGATGGGCCATGGAAGACGAATGGCAAGAAGTCCCAGAAGGCCAGTCAGGCGATATCTACATCCACCAAGTGGTGCCGGAGGTCCCTGTGACGCTGCCACCGGCCGGGATCAACCGCGAGTTGCAGGTCTATCTGTCGGAGGGATACAACATTCCCGTGCAGAACTGCTATCTCGGCGTCTGCGTGGTCGACGACGACAAGGACACGATTCATTATCCGTTGACCAACACCCTGGTCTTCGATATCCTCCCGGCCACGCTCGATGAGTTCTACAGCCGCAGTTGGGGCCAGGACTACAGCATCGGGCGCGTCATGATGCAGGACGCAGACGGCGACGGATTGGCTGCCAATATCGACCCCAACGATGCGTACCAGGACACCGACGGTGACGGCTTGGTTGACCCGCGCGAGTTGCAGTTCGGGTCATCTGCGACCTTGACCGACACCGATGGCGACGGCATCAACGACTACGAGGAGATTCGGCTCAACACCGACCCGACCCGCAAGGACACCGACGGCGACGGGCTGTGGGATGGGCAGGAGGTCTACCATCAGGATAAGGGTGACGAGGATCTGGATGACGATCGGATTGAATGGGTGGGTGGTTGGCGCTACGTATATCGTATCAACGCGGCGGGCCAGCAGGAAAGCGCCTGGGTCACGTCAGACCCGGAGAAAGTGGATACTGACGATGACGGCCTGATCGACCGGGACGAGCATCTCTATGGCTTCAACCCCAACGTCTGGTCCAACGCCAGGGTGCTGTCGTTGGCATCGCAGTTCCAGGAACCGACGGGGGCGGGAGGTTATGAGCCGACCGATAACGTGGTCCAGCCCGGTTCAACGCTGTACTACACCGCGACCCTCACCAACGAGCTGCTGAGCCGGTACATGCAAGGCCTGCTCAGCGGCCAGTTCCCCGCGGCCGATGACCCCGCTGCCCTGGCGCCGGTCAGCTTCATCCTGCAGCCCACCGAGGCGCAGACGCTGGACGGCGAGCTGGGCGTCAGCGCGAGCGCGGCTTCGGGCGTTTACAGCGCCACGCTGGTCGCCAGCGCGCTGATCGCCGATTGGACCGTACTGGCCGAAGGCGCCAGGCTGTGGTTGGCCATGGACGACCCGGTCACCGCGGATCGGTCCGGCAGCTTCCCGCCCAACGATGCCATCTGCACCGGCACGTGCGCGTCAATCACGGGCGGCCCCTACGGCAATGCGCTGCTGTTGGACGGCGCCAGCTACTTGTCGTCGCCGGCCGACGCCAGTGAAACCGCCTATGGGGTCTCGCTCTGGTTCAAGACCGAGCATGCTGCCGG
This sequence comes from Anaerolineae bacterium, assembly GCA_040766655.1. Classification (GTDB taxonomy): domain Bacteria; phylum Chloroflexota; class Anaerolineae; order CG2-30-64-16; family CG2-30-64-16; genus JALOOB01. The sequence goes on along the minus strand of JAXGQB010000011.1, from coordinate 219,756 downwards.
TGCGCTCTTCGCTGCAACAGGCGACGATGGCGCTGAAGTCTACCTGAGCGCTGGTCACGTCTGCGCAACGGTGCGGCGGGAGGGTGTGGCGGAGACGGCGTGCAGCACGGGTACGGACTATGCCGATAGCCAGTGGCATCACGTCGTCCACGCGTTCGGCGGCGACACCGCGAACCAGCGGCTTTACGTTGACGGTGAACTGGCCGCCGCGGGCACGGCCATGGGGCTGCCGCACGCTAGCGCGGGCGGCGTGCAGATCGGCCGTAACGCCTTCAGCGGCGCGGCACTATATTCCGGCATGATTGACGATGTGCGCTTATACAACACAGCGCTGAGTGCGCATCAGGCGCGTCTGCTCTTCAGGCAGCCGGTGCTGGCCATGACATTTGAGAATCCAATCGCCACCGCGACCGGCACCCAATGGACCGACGCGTCCGCCTTCGTGAATCAAGGCGCATGCACCAGCAACCAATGTCCGAGCGAGGTGGCGGGTGTTCAGGGCCAAGGCCTACAGTTCGATGGCCAAAACCGGCACGTCGACATCGCCGAAGACCCGAGCCTCGACCTGAGCGAGGGGCACTTCACCATCGCGCTGTGGCTGAAACCGGAGACGGGTCGCACGGACGCAGCCTACTGCGGGGACTTCGAGTGGCAGGGCCAAAACTGCGGCTGGTGGCAGCCGGAGGGCATCCTGGGCCTGAAGAGCGGGACGGAGGACGCCTACGTGTCGCTCCAGCGCATGGTCGTGCGCGGCGGCGCGAACACGATCCGCTTCGGCTTTGCTGCCGCCAGTGAAAGTGGCGAGCCGACCTGGGCCGGCTACTACACCACTCCGGCGATCGGATTGACGGACAACGCCTGGAACCACCTGGCGCTGAGCTACGGCGGCGGCGAGGTGCGGGTGTACCTCAACGGCGAGCTGGTCGCCTCCGACGAGACGACGTTCAAAGACGCTACGACGGGCGCGTTCAAGACGCCCGCTGCGGCCCGCCGATTCGAGATCGGCCGCACCACCGACGCAGGCGCGGTGCACTTCAGTTCCTTCGACGCCTGGGATGAGGACGATAGCGGCGATGCCGAGCTGTGTATCGCGTGCACCGGCCAGGCGGTGTACAGCGGTTCCGTCAGCGGCGACAACACCTATGCGATCAACGCCGTTTGCCCCTTCACGGACGAGACCTATTGGCAGATCTGGGAGGACGACGAGGGGACGACCTGCGGCACTGCGCGGGACGGCGACGACGACTTCATCACCGGCGCGTGGTTCCGGCTCACCGATCCGGCCACGCCCGGTCACGACGATTATGCCGCACCGTGTTTGCTAAACATGCCGTGCTTGACCATGCCCGATGACGCCAACGTCACCGGCGTGTTGAATCACAACTACACCAAGGAATCGCTCCCCTTCCGCGGCACGCTGGACGAGCTGCTGATCTACCGCGCCGTGCTGGACCCGGCGGAGGTTCGCCAGATCTTCCTGAGCACGAACACCGCCCTGAACCTCGCGCTGGACGATGCGCCGGGCGCGACCTCCTTCGCAGATGCCAGCACGGGCAGCCACGATGCCACCTGCACCGGCGACGCCTGCCCCACCGCCGGGGTGGGGGGCCGCGACGTGCGCGCGGCCCTGTTCAAGACCGCGGAGCAGGATCACCTGATTGTTTCCGATTTTGGCGATCTGGAGCAGGCCACCGTCTCGGCCTGGGTGTATCGCACCCAGAGCACCGCCGCCCGCGCAACCATCATTTCTGCACAGGAAGGCGCCGGCTGTGGGATCGCGTTGGCGCTGAACGACGATGGCGCAAGCCAGTACCCAATGTTTTCCGCGTGGATCGCCGACGGCGATGAAAACGCGCTGCACAAGGTCGAGTTCGCCGAGGCCGTGCCGCTGAACACCTGGGTGCACCTGGCCGGCGTCTACGACGGAGCGCAGCTGCGCCTGTATCGCAACGGGACGGAAGTCGCGACCACGGCCGCGCCGGGCGCTCTCAATCAGTGTACGGGGGACACGGCCATCGGCAGCCACGCGGACAGCAGCCAGCACTTCTTCGGCGGCCGCATCGACGCAGTGCGCGTCTACGTGCGCGGCCTCACTGCGGCCGAAGTCCTCGATGTTTACAGCGAGGCCCCCGTGTTGCATCTGCGCCTCGACGAGCCGTACGGCGCGACGCAGTTCGCCGACAACAGCGACAACGCGAACGATGGCGCTTGCACCGGCGACCATTGCCCGACCACCGGCGACGGCATCAAGGGCCAGCTGAGCCTGGCTGCGCTGTTCGACGGCGCGGACGACGAGATTCTGGCGCCGGACAACGGAAAGCTCCGGACCGCGGAGTTCACGATCGGTGCGTGGGTCCTCCCCACGCACGTCAATCCCGCCGCGCCTCAGGAGATCATCGTCCGCAGTGACTCGGAGGTCGGTGGCGAAATCGGCCCACAGCCCACCCGGCACGCCAACTATCGGCTCTACCTACAGCCGAACACCCTGGTTCCCGTAGCAGAGTTCGACGACGGCTGCACCGGCACAATGCGCCGGGTCACCAGCCAGGTCAGCCTGATCAAGGATCACTGGAACCACGTCATGGCCAGCTTCGACGGCGAGCAGCTGGTGCTGTGGGTCAACGGCGCCGAGCAGGCTCGCCTGTCCGGGCTGAGCGGCTCGCAGGCCTGTGCTGAGGCAGGCTGGCCATTCCACGTCGGCGGCTTCAGCATCCCTGCGGGCGCGACCCGAGACTACAGCAATCCCTTCAGCGGCCGCATGGACGAAGTGACGCTCCACAACCGCGGGCTGCGCGCAGACGAAATCGAACGCATCTTCGCGGATCAGATGAGCTGGGTCGAGGAACGGCAGAGCAACAACATCATGGTGGACGGCGATGTCCCGGAATGCGAAGTATCCTCGCCCGAGACCTATCTGCCGGCCGAAGGCATGCAGATCCTGGCAGCCGCCCGCGACGCCACCTCCGGGATCGCGTCGGTGGAGCTTGGGAGCTGTCGCAGCGTGGGTGACTGCACGCCGGATAACTGGGCACCGGTTGACCCGTGTGTCATTCTGAACCCGTTCCCCAACGACGGCGCCTGGTGCCCCTACTTCGAGCCCGGTGGCGAAGGCCGCTACGTCCTCAAGGTGCGGACGGCCGACCGGGCGGGCAACGGCGCCCAATCGGCCGGGGTCGCCGTCTACGTGGATGACACACCGCCGGCCATCACCGGCCCGGCCGCTGGAACGCGCTTCGATGCCCAACCGCACCCGGACCGGACAAATGCATGGTTCATCAGGCTATCCGGCACGGTGAGCGATCCTGCGCTGACGGACGGCTCACCGCCGAGCGGCGTCGCAGCGAACGCCGTCGGCGTGACGTTGCTCGACGAGAACGGGGGCGCGGCCGGCCTGGGCACGCAGTATGCCGCCGTAGCGGGCAACACGTGGTCGGTTGACTACATCTTCACCGAAAGCGAACCCAGTGGCCCATTCACGCTGAGCGTCGAGGCCGAGGACGTGATCGCCAGCCAGTCGCAGTTGACCGACGAGCAGCGCGCGGCCCATCGCACCAGGTTCGAGAGCAGCCTGGTGGTGGATGCGACACCGCCCGGCATGATGCTCGACGAAGGCGACCTGCCGAATGCAGAGGCCGAGGCGGCGGTCGCATCGGTCGCAGCGCTCAGCGAAGCGACAGCTCCCGCCGGCTTGCTCATGAACGGCGACACCATCCTCGGCGGCGGCTTGACCGAGCATCCCGTCGCTCTGGAAGTGACCTGGACGACGCCCGACGGCGGGTCCGGCGGACCTGGCGGCGATCAGGTAGGCGTGACCATCGGCTGCAACGGCCTGAACCTGCTCGCCATCGCGGCCGGCCAGCTCATCACCGCGACGCAGACACTTCGGTGGCAAGGCCAGACGCACCGTGGCTCGGCCTGCGAGGTCAGCATCACAGGCGCAGGGGCCAGCGGCGTGACAGGCACAGTGCGTGTCTGCCGGAGCGAGGTGGGCAGTTGGTCAGCCGGGCAGTTCGGGATGGCGTTCACCGCGGACGCGGCCCTGTGCGGCACGCAGGCCGAGGTGGCGGGCATCAGCCAGGCGGAGGTGGGGTTCGTCGCCACCTTCCCCGGCTCGCCGTTCTTCAACGAGTCGCTGCCCGGCCAGATTGCGTTCCTGCCGCTCTCTGACACGGAGGTAGCCAACGAAACCCTTACCTTCGCTGACCGGTCTGGGCGCGATCACCACGGCGTCTGCACCGGCGGCCGCTGCCCCGCGACCGGCCAGCAGGGCCATCTGGGCAGCGGGCCGTACTTCGACGGCTCCGATGATGCGATCGAAATCCCCGATTCCGCGGATTTCGATCTCGGCGATCGCGACTTCACTTTGGCCTTCTGGGTGAAACCGGACGGCGCCAACATCAACAAGGACTTGCTGCACTGGAGCAACGATGCAGGGGATGATTTCTCGCTGCGGCTGATCAGTAACACCCACCTGGTGGTGGACCTCACGCTGAACGGGGGTGCGACCAGCCATCTCATCGCTGACGCCGGCCAAATCGGGCCCGATGCATGGCATCACCTGGCCCTCGTTCGTGCAGGCAAGGTGCTGCGCGTCTACATTGACGGCGCGGCCACCGCCCACACCTCGATGTCGCAGGACCTAAACCAGATCGACTCGGGCACGTCAATTTGGATCGGCTCTAACCGGCGCGCCAATGTGAGTCCGTACTGGTCGCCGTTCCGCGGCTGGCTCAACGACGTGCGCGTGTTCGACCGTAGCCTGGAGGCGTACGAGGTCGCCGGGCTGGTGCGCGGCAGTGGCGCGGTGCTGGCGTTGTCCTTCGAGGATCAGCCGCTTGCCGGCTTCGCATCGCTCAAAGACACTTCAGGCGCGGGCCACAACGGCCGGTTGTACACCGACAACACCGGCGCTAAAGCCGCTGCCGGACAGGTCGGCAGCCAGTCACTGGCGCTGGACGGCGTCGAGGACTACGTCACCATCGCCGAGGACTTCGGCCTGGACCTGGGCCACGGAAGATACACCCAGGCTGCCTGGGTATATCCCAGCCCGGAAGACACGGGCAGCAATCCCGTGTTCAGCAGCGCGGCCTACGGCACCCTGGCGAGCCAGTACCCGTTCCTGGAGGTAGTGAACCGGACGCAGCTCACGGCGGGTTTCGGCGATGGGACGGGCATCCGTAGCGTCACCACGGGGCCGGTGCTGACGGAGGACGCGTGGAACCACGTGGCCGCGACCTTCGACGGGACGACCTACACGATCTACGTGAATGGCAAATCGATCTATGCATCGGACGCGCTGGCCGGCAAGCTGCCCGCGCCCATGCGCCGGTTCGATATCGGCCGCGGCGCGACCGAGACGCTCAACGCCGCGGCCGCCAGCGGGGTGTCGTGCGCGCAGATAGCCGAGCTGACGTTCACACCGGAGCAGTTCAACGCACGCGGCTACGAGATTTGGGTCAACGGAGACAAGGTTTGGACCGGCGTGCCGGTGGCTGGTCAAACGTATCGGATCATGTCCGAGCCGTTCTCCGTCTGCGGCGCAGCCGATGTGGCGGTGTGGCCGATCGTGCCCGCTGATGCAGACGACGGGGGCAGGGGCGGGGAGACCCCGCACCTGCAAGCAGCTGGTGCCAGCGCTGTATCGCTGGCCGCGGCGCCAGGGATCAGCAGTCACGATGCCTATGGCAAGCTCGACATTGTCCTGGCCGCCGATTCGACGGCGACTTACTTCCGCGGCCGGCTGGACGAGGCGCGCATTTGGCCACGGCCGCTGTCTGCTATCGAGGTGGCCGCGCTGGCCGCGGACGGATTCCGGCCAGCCGAACTGGCCGAGCGCGGCGCGGGGGTCGTCGAGACAGGCTGGACCGCCCACGTCCCGGCGGGCCTGGAAGGCGCCTACCGACTCGACCTTCGGGGTCAGGATGAAGGAGGACTCGGCACGCCGCGGCTTGGCGTTTGGGATGGCGGCGTGGATACGCTGGCCCCGCGGCTGGCGCTCACCCGCACCGTGCAGAGCACCGGCGCCATCCACTACCTGACCACAGCCGAGGACTTCAATCTGCAGGAGGCGGGCTTCAAGTCGCCCTGCGGCGCCGGCGTGGTCAGTAGCCGCCTGGCCTTCGACGCACCGTGGTATGCCGGGCTCTTCGGCGACGACAATCGGCTGAACTCACTGACGGCCGACTGCACGCTGCCGTATTTCGTGACGCAGAGCGAGGTAGGCGCGTACGATACCGCCGGGCTGGCCAGCAGCGCCGTCGTGAGCGGCACCCTGGCCTATGTGGCCGATGGAGCGGGCGGGCTGCAGATCATTGACATCTCGGACCCGGCCCTGCCCATCCTGATCGGCAGTCTCTCCTCGATCAGTTCGGCGCGCGGCATTGACCTGGCGCTGTACCCACTGACCACGACGAGTGCAGTGCAGGCGCAGGGACGCGGCACCGCTGCGACGCCGGACGAAGGCCGGATGCAGCCGACGCCGCCCGCGCCCGACACAGGTGACCACCCCATTATCACCACCCCGACACCGGCCCCACCGGGCAGCAGCGCAGGCAAGGGGCTGAAGTCCCTGGCGGAAGCAGAGCATCCCGGACCGCGCCCCGCGCAGTCAAGGGATGCCGGCATGCCAGGCCAGGGCCGGGGGCAGTCGTCTATCCCGGCAGGGCCGGCAGAGCGTGAGCTTGGGGCAGTGCTGCCATCAGAATGGCCGCATTCGGCCAGCCCGAACGAGCCGCCCGATCTGGATCTCGGATCTGTGCTGCCTTCGGCTTGGCCAGTCGCCGGCAGCATGGCCCCGGTCAGCCTGGACGATGTCCCTCGCGCTGCATCGACCGCAGGTCGCCTTGGAGTGACGGCGTCCAGCGCGGCGCCGTCAAGCATGACGCCGGATGCGGCCTGGCTGCTGCCCGCGGCCCTCGATGCGACGGGCAGCTACCTCGTCTCCTCGAACATCTTCGGCGATTACGGAGAGGGCCGCGACGGCGTCGTCTCCGGCGATGGACAGGTCGTCGCCTTCGCGTCCGGAGACCCCTACATGGTCGATGGCGACGAGAACGGCACTTTCGACGTCTTCCTGCGCGATACGTCTTCTGTGAACAACACGCTCGTGTCGTTCGCGACGACGGGCGGTGCGGGAAACGCGGAGTCATACAACCCCGCCATCTCGGACGGCTGCCGCGTCGTCTTCACGAGCCTGGCCAGCAACCTGGTGGCGGACGACACCAACGACGCAGCGGATGTCTTCCTGTACGACTGCGCGGACGAGTCCATCCAGCGCATCTCCGTCAGCTCCGCCGGGGCGCAGGCCGATGGCGGCTCCACCTCCTATGGCGCGGCCATCTCCGCGGACGGGAACTACGTTGTGTTCGAGTCTGACGCCACGAACCTGGTCAGCGGCGACACGAACGCCGCGACCGACGTCTTCCTGCGCGATGTCCCTGCAGGCGTCACCGTGCTCGTGTCGGCAGATGCGGGCAGCGGCGCAGCGGACGGGCCTTCGGCGCACCCGGCTATCTCGGGCGCCGAAGGCGTCTTGGACGGCCTGCACGTCGCCTTCGAGTCCGCGGCGACGGACCTGGTGGCCGGCGACACGAACGGGCAGACCGACGTGTTCGTCTTCGACTACGATCCTGCAGCGCACACGGGCGCCGTGGCGCGCATCGGCGCAGCGGCGGATGGCGGCTCGACGGCCCCGGCACTCTCAGACGACGGCCGCTGGGTTGCGTTCCAGTCCGACGGGAGCGACCTGGCCGGCGGCGACACCAATGGGATCGGCGACATCTTCATTCACGACCGCACGAGCGGCGTGACGTGGCGTGTGATCGGGCCAAACGGCGAGGGAAACGACGCCTCGTACCAGCCCTCGTTCTCGCCGGACGGTCGCTTCGTCGCCTTCGTCTCCATGGCCAGCAACCTGGTGGTTAGCGGCAGCGGCGGCGACACGAACGAGTTACCGGACGTCTTCGCCTATGACCGCGAAACCGGTGCGATCGAACGGCTGTCGTTCCGGGCCGAGACGGTGCAGTTCGAGACGGAGTCCACCCTCGCGCATGGCGGTGCGCTCTCCGCGGACGGCAGCGCAGCGGCCTTCAATGCGCCCGTCTTCGAGTACGGCAACTCCCAGACGTGGCTGCGCCTGCGCGACATCGTTGCACCGGGCGCAGAACTGGAAATCGAGAGCATGACGGTCGTTCCGGCGAGCCCGAAGCTGGGCCAGCCGTTCGACGTGACGGTCAGGGTGCGCAACACGGGGAGCGCGGCCGGTCACTTCCTGGCCGACGTCTACCTGGACGCGACGCCTGCGGCGTGCGACAGCGGCGCGGGGGCCTGGGACGGCACCGAGATCTTCTCCCTGGGCGCCGGCAGCACCTACGAGTTCACGCGGCATCACAGCGGATTCGGGACGGCGGGATCGCACACCCTGCAGGCACAGGTGGACAGCGCATGCGAGCTGACCGAGACCGTTGAGGCAAACATCTACACGGTGGCGGGCGGGTTCACGGTCCAAGCGACGGCGTTCGACGCCGACCTCGTGATTGACAGCCTGGTCGTGGAGCCGGCCGCGCCACGGCCGAACGAGCCGGTGACCTACAAAGTGACCATCACCAACGGCGGTGCGGATGCGACCGGCGCGTTCTCGACCGGCGTGTACCTCGATGCGGCGCCGGGGGTGTGCGACGGCAACGCCCTCTACGCCGCCACAGTGGCAGGCCTGGCCGCCGGCGCCTCAACCACCGTCGAGATGTCGGAGCCGCTCGGCTACCTTGATGGCACGGCGCACGACGTGTATGCACAGGCCGACAACGGCTGCCTGGTGCCGGAGACCGGCGAGAACAACACGGCCGGCCCAGTGGCGTTCACCGTCTCGGGCTCACCGGTCCAGCCCGACCTGCGCGTGGACGCGATCAGCGCATCCCCGGCCGCGCCCGGCACGACCGCGCCCGTCACCGTCACCGTGACCGTGAGTAACCAGGGTGCGGCATACGTTGCGGAAACAAATGTGCTGATCTTCCTGATGTCGGAGAGCGACACGCCGCCCGACCCGCTGGCGTGCGGGCAGTCCGGCAACGCGGAGGGCTACGTACAGAATCTCGCGCCCGGCGCCTCAACCACCGTCGTCATCCCGACGAACGGCTTCAAGACCGCGGGGGCCAAAACGATCTACGCGCTGGCCGACGATTGGTGCAATTACGCCGAGGGCAACGAGACGGACAACCTGGGCTCGCTGGCCCTGACCGTCCACGGCGCGCTGTCCGACCTCGTCGTCGAGAGCCTGCGCACCCATCCCGCTGCGCCGCTGGCCGGTCAGTTCTTCGATGTCATCATCGTGGTCAAGAACCAGGGCGAGGCGACGGCTGGCCTGAGCGATGAAGCGGGCGACTGGATCTCTTATTACGTCGGCGAGTGTGAGCCCGACTTGGGCGGCTGCCTCTATTCGGAGTTCACGGGCGGCCCGCTGGGGCCCGGTGAGTCGGAGGAGCTGATCGCACCGCAGCGATTCAGCTACGCCTCTGGGGGGGACTACCCCTTCTGGGCGGAAGCCGACTACTGGGGCATGGTCGAGGAGACCGACGAGGGCAACAACACGCTCGGACCGATCAACGTGACGATCTCCGGCGCGACCGCCACGCCTACCATGACGCCCACCATCACCCCCACGCCGACCGCCACGCCCATGCCGGACGGCTCCACGACGTCACTGATCGCCAGCACTGCCTGGCACCCGGCCATCTCGAGCGACGGCGACATCATCGTCTACGAGACAACGGACTACGCCATCTACGCTCATGACCGGGCGCACAATACCGCGCAACTGGTCTCGGATCAGACCGAATTGCATGGGGCATCGCAGAGCCCCGGCATCTCTGCGAACGGCCGCTACGCGGTGTACAAGTCCCTGGACTACACCAGCAAGTGGAAGATCTGGTTGAACGACCTCGAAGCCGGCACGTGGCAGACGGCCTCGCTGACCGGCGCCGGCGCCCAGCCCAACGGCAACTGCGATCACCCGTCCGTCTCGTCGAGCGGACCGTTCGTAGTCTTCACCTGCTCGGCCAGCAACATGGTGGCGAGCGACGCCAACGCCGCGGATGATGTGTTCGTGCGGGACATCTCGGCGTCGACGACGGAGCTGATCTCTGTGTCATCGGACGAGGTTCAGGGATCGGGCAACTCCCGGTCGCGAACGCAGGGCAGCATCTCTGCGGACGGGCGGTACGTGGTCTTCGAGTCCCAGGCGAACGACCTGGTGGCTGGCGACACCGGCCGGGTGGACATCTTCGTGCGCGACCGCACGAACGGCACGACCGAGCGGGTCTCGGTGAACGCCGGCGGCGGGCAGGCGAACGGCGATTCGTCGGCCGCGACGATCTCGGCCGATGGCAACTTCGTCGCGTTCCTGTCCGACGCGACCGACCTGGTCGCCGACGCCGCTCACGGCGGGCCGGACACCAACGGTGTTAGCGGCACCGACGTGTTCGTTCGGGACCTGGTCAACGACCAGACCTACCGCGTGTCGCTGGCCGACGACGAGAGCGAAGCGAACGGCCGCTCGGGCACGGTCAACTTCTACGAATACCACGGCCACTACGTGAGCATCTCCGACGACGGGCGCTACCTGGCCTTCCAGTCGGACGCGACGAACCTGGTGGCCGGCGACACCAACGGCGGCGTGGACATCTTCGTGCGCGACCGGCAGGCCGGCACGACCCAGCGGGCCTCGGTCCAGTCGGGCGGGTACCAGGCGGGCGGCGGCTCGGAGTATCCGGCCATCTCGGCCGGCGGGCTGTTCGTCGCCTTCTATTCGGTGGCCCAGGACCTCGCGCCCGGCGCCGCGAGCGGCTATCCCGACGTCTTTGTCCACGACTTTAGCACGTACACGCCGCCGCCCGACCCGGACCTGGTGGTGACGGACCTGTCTGTGTCGCCTGCCGTCCCGGCAAAGGGCGGGTCGGTCGAGCTGACGATGGTGATCGAAAACCAGTCGGACGGCCCGGCCGGGTACTTCCAGGCACGATTCACGCTCGACGGCGCAGAGCAATACCCGTACGCCGTGGTCAACTCGCTGGGCCCGCACGCCACGACGACCCTCACGCGGACCGTGGGCGTGAATGACTGGAACGACCACGCGGTTACCGCGGCAGCCGACGTCTACAACACGGTCACGGAGACCGACGAGACGAACAACGCCGCAGGCCCGGTGACGTACCACGCGGCCCGGCCCGACCTCCAGGTCGTCAGCATCACGCCTGCTCCGGTCACGCCGCTGGTCGGGGAGTCGCTGAGCTACACGGTGCGCGTGGCCAACGCGGGGCCGGGCGCCGGCGAAGCCGGCGGCTACCTGGCGCTCTACCATGACACCACGCCAGCGGGGTGCGACGATGCCGCCTATGTCGCCCGCATCGCCCTGCCCGGCCTGGCCGCGGGCGGGACTGCCGACCTGGTGCTGAGTGCGCCCGGCTTCGCAACCGCAGGCAGTCACACCGTTTACGCCTACGCGGACTACGGCTGCGACGTGGTCGAAGACGACGACGCCAACAATAAGCTCGACACAACGGTCGACGTCGAACAGGCCGACCTGATCGTCGACACCATGACGGCCAGCCCGGACCCGATCTATGCGGGCGAGCCGGTCACCTTCACCGTGACGCTGCACAACAGCGCGGCGGCAAGCGGCGCCGCGCCCGCCACGCAGCTCGGCATCTACCTGGATCCGGCGACGACCCCGGCGTGCCCCAGCCCTGGCGCCGCGCTGGGCATGGCCGCGGTCCCGGCGCTGGCGACCGGCGAGAGCCACAGCGTTGAGGTGGTGATCGCCGGCGGGATTTCGAACACCAGTGGCGACCCGGACGCCCATACGATCGTGGCCCTGGCCGACGCCGGTTGCGCGGTGGTTGAGTCTGACGAGGTGAACAACACCGGGTCGCTGCCGATCTCCGTCCTGCATCGTGCGCCCGACCTGGTGGTGGAGAGCCTGGTGGCGAATCCGTCGGTGGTCCCGATGGGCGGCGCCCAGGTGCACATCGAGGTCACGCTCAAGAACCAAGGGCGGGCTGCGGTCGCGGGCGAATTCTGGACCGGGGTCCACATCGACTCGAACCCGGCCCTCTGCAACGCGCCGCTCACGTGGGGCGGCCGGCAGGCGTACGGCGGCGGCCTGGTCGCCGGCGCGACGACGACTCTGACCTTCGACATTAGCTCGCAGAACCTCCTCGGCAGCCACACCGTCTACGCCGTGGTCGACGATCGCTGCGTGATCGCCGAGCTGTACGAGGACAACAACAGGGCCGGGCCGGTGCCGTTCCAAATCGGTTACCCCGACTTGGAGATCGCGAACCTGGCCGTCGAGCCGCCCGTTGCGGTGGACCAGCCGTTCACCATGACGGCGGTGGTGGCGAACACGGACATCGCCGCGGCCGGCGCCTTCAAAGTGCAGTTCTCGGTGGATGGCATCGCGTACCCGGCGGTGGACGGCGAACCCCTGGCCGCAGGCGCCACGACGACGGTCACAAAGACCTTGACCGTGACGGACTGGGCGGATCACCAGGTGACCGCCATCGTGGACTACCAAAACACAGTCACCGAAAGCGACGAGACGAACAACACGGCCGGGCCGGTCTCATTCCACGTGCCCCGGCCCGACCTGGTGATCAAGAGCATCACGCCCAACCCGCAGAACCCGGGGGTGGGCCAACCTATCACCTATACGGTCCGCCTGCATAACAGCGGCCCCGGCGCCAGCCCGGCCGCGGGGCTGCTCGGCCTGTTCATTGACACCCCGCCAGACCAGTGCGACGACCCGGATTGGGTGGACACGACCGACCTGCCGGCGCTGGCCCCTGGAGCCGAGGCTGATGTGCTGCTGAATGCGCCCGGAGCCTACTCAACGTTGGGCTATCATCAGATTGTCGCCTACGCCGACTTCCAGTGCGATGTCGTGGAGGACAACGACAGCAACAACGACGCCACGATTCAGATCCTCGTCACCGAACAGCAGCCCGACCTGATCGTAGACACACTCGTCATAGCCAGCTCGGTGCAGCCGTACGCGGGCGAGCCAGTCACCTTCACCGTCACCCTGCACAACGGTGGGGAGGCGGCCGCGCCGCCCACGCTGTCGGGGGTCTACTTTGATCCCAACCCCATCCCGACCTGCCCCAGCCCCGGCATCCCCGATCTCGGGGTCAACGTCCCCTATCTGGCCGTTGGTGCCAGCTTCACCTACACGGTGACGCACGCGGGCATCGCGGACGCGGCGGGCGACGAGGACTCCCACGTCGCCTACGCGCTCGCGGACTACGGCTGCTCCGTGGTCGAGCCGAACGAGACCAACAACCTCAAGCAACTGGCCTTCACCGTGCTTCCCGAACGCCAGTCCGACCTCGTCGTGACAGACCTGGCGCTGGTGACCTCACCCGTATACGCCGGGGAGGATTTCTCGGTCAGCGTGACCGTGCGCAACCAGGGTGCGATGACCATCACCCAGGTCTCCGCCGTCGGCATCTACGTGGATCACAGCCCGGCCGGTCCCGGCGATACGGCCTGGAAGAACACTACGATGGCACCCACGCTTGGTCCCGGTGAAGCGTACACCGCCACCGTCGTCATCCCCGGCGCGGCCGTGACCAGCGTGGGCAACCACCAGATCTTCGCCTACGCGGACATCGGCAACACTGTGGTTGAGAAAAACGCCACCCTGACCGGCGAAGACAACAACGCGTTCGGGCCGGTCGCGTTTACCGCGGAGTGGCCGCCGCTGCCGGACCTGTTCGTGACAGGCGTTGACGTGCAGGGCGCGACCGAGGACATCCCCGCGCGCGAAGCCATCACCTACACGGTGCATGTGCGGAATGACGGCCTGGCCGCCAGCCCCGCGGCAAGCCTCGCGCTGTTCGCCGATCCCGACGGGCCGCCCCTGGCCTGTAACGCATCTGGCGCGTTCGCCTTCGATACCATCCCGGCGATCCCGGCCGGCGGGACGGCGGATGTGGTGGTCAATACCGCCGGCTTCACCACGCCAAAGACGTATAACGTGTGGGCCTTCGCGGACCACACGTGCGCCATCGCAGAATACCAGGGCCGCGAGTCCAACAACCAGTACGCCCTCAACATCGTCGTCGGCCCGCCCCGGCTGGCGGATCTCAGGGTGACGGGGCTGACGCCCAAGGCTGGCGTGGACGTCATCGCGGGCGAGTATTTCACCCTGACGGTGGACGTCATCAACGAGGGCGACCGCGACTCACTCGGCACGGTGCTGGGGGTCTACACCGGCACGCTGCCGAGCGATCCCGACCCGGCCGAGGCATGGCAGGCCGACGTCGCGGCGCTGGCGCCTGGCCAGAGCACGCAGGTTGACCTGCCACATGTCCACATTGAGATCCCGGGCGCGCAGCCCGTCTGGGCCTTCGCCGACTTCTTCAGCCTGGAAGAGGAGAGCGACGAGACCGACAACGTCTACACCGGGACCATCTCCGTCCTGGCGCCTAACCTGGCGGTGACCGCGTTGACACTGCAGCCGGCGACGAATATCCACGCCCTGGAGTACTTCACCGCCACGGTCACGGTACTGAGCAACGGCGACGTACCGTCGGCGACCACCTGGCTGAACCTCGCCGCCGACGGCGCGGTGCAAGCTGCCAAGCAGGTGCCTGCGCTCGACTACGGCCAGACGGCCATCCTTGTGTTCCCCGGCCTCGAATATGCCACCGACGGCGCGCACACCGTCTCTGTCTTTGCCGACCCGGACGATGACCTCATCGAGACCGACGAGACCGACAATCAGGCCGAGGCCGAGCTGGACGTGCTGCCGGCGCTGCTCCCGAACCTCACCATCACCAGCTTCACCGCCGACACCCTGACGCCGGCCGCCGCAGAGGACGTCCGCTTCACGCTGGTCTTCAGCAACGACGGGTCGGCCAGCACCCACTCGATCACCTACGCCGGCCTCTACTTCGACTACGCGGCTGAGCCGGCGTGCGGGCAGTATGACATCCGCACGGCCTACATCCCCGTGCTGGCAGCCGGCCAGACCTACACCGTTACGTGGGCGGTGCCCTTCAGCACAGCTGGCGCGCACACTGCCCGAGCGTTCGTGGACTATGTGTGCAGCGTCATTGAAAGCGATGAGACGGATAACGACGCCGGCCCGCTCAACTTCACTGTGGCCGAGGCGCGAAAGCCGGATCTCAGGATCACCAGCATCACTGCGGACCCGGCCAGCCCGGCCGCTAATGAGTACGTCTACTACACGGTACACGTAGTAAACGAGGGCAACGCCCGGCATTACCTGAAGAGCTTTCTGGGCCTGTACAAGGACAGTCGCCCGGCAGAATGCACCGCTGGCGCGGAGTTCTCCGGCATCGAGATCCCCGCCATCGAGCCCGGCGCTTCGGTTGACCTGACGCTGTTCTCGTACGGCTTCACGCCGGAGGAGCAGGGATCGCACGACATCTACGGCTACGTGGACTACGGCTGCCGCGTCGAGGAAAGCGATGAGGCAGACAACATCTTCGGCCCCCAAGCGATCACCGTTGGGCCGCCGAAGACGCTCGACCTGGTGATTGACGGCGTGACGTTCGCGCCGGAGCAAACGTCGGTCGGGCAGCCCATCCAATTCAGCATCACCGTCCGCAACGCAGGCACGGGCGACACGCCGACCAAGTCCTCCTTGGGTCTCTACCTGGACCGGGACCCGGCCGGCTGTCCGTATGCCGGCAGCCCAGATATTGGGAATCATGCGACTGAGGTGCCACCGCTCACCGCAGGCGCCACGCAGACCTTCACCCTGACCGCGACATTCGCGACCGAAGGCGCACATGAAGCCTCCGTCTATCTGGACTTCTTCTGCGTCTTGGATGAAGACAAGGCCAATAACGCGGCCGGCCCCTACACAGTCGAGGTTGGACCGGAGACCTATCCCGAACTGGCCATCGTGGACTTCAAGGTTGCCAGCGCTGCGCCGGCGGTCGACCAGCCGGTAGACATCGTCGTCGCAGTGCAGAACCAGGGCACGGACCCGTTCTACGGGCCGCTGCAGCCCGGCGTCGGCCTGTACGTGGATGTCCTCCCGACTGACTGCGCTACCCAGGTGGTCATGCCCGACTGGGGCATGCCTCTGGACTCACTCGACATCGGCGAGACGTCTTACTACACCTTCACGCAGACCTTCGAGGACACGCCGCACGACCTGTACGCGGCCGTGGACTACGGTTGCGCAATATCCGAGCAGAATGAGAACGATAACGATGCTGGGCCGCTCACACTGGTGCTGACCGATACCGTGAAGCCCGACCTGAAGATCACGAGCGTTGACTGGATGCCGATCGACCCGCAGCCCGGCCAGCCGGTCTTCTTCGACCTGTTCGTCGAGAATAGAGTGGCCGCGCCAGGAGACGCCAGCGCCATCGCACCGGCCTCGAAGCTGGGCCTCTACATCGATCCGGGCCACGTGCCCACGTGTGACGATACGCCCTACGCTGAGGCGGAGGTCATCAGACTGGCCCCGCTGCTCCCGCTTGAGGTGGGCATAGCCGGCGCCTTCCAGGACCAGGCGCAGCACATCGTGTATCTGATGGCCGACCGCGCCTGCGTCGTGGACGAGATGACCGAGTCGAACAACTTGTACGGCCCGATCGTCTTCTACCCCGACGAGAACCAGCGGCCCGATCTCGAGGTCATCTCCATCACCTCGGCGCCGTCGCCTGTCTATGCACTCTCGCCGATCACGCACACGGTGCGGGTAAAGAACTCGGGCGTAGCGGCCAACGCGACGACGGAGCTCGCGATCTACTCGCAAGGCACTGACTGGCCGACCTGTGGCGATCCCGCCTACGACGACAAGATCACGGTAGGCCCCATCCCGCCCGGGGAAACTCGCGACGTGCATGTGGTGTTCGATCGCGGCTGGGCCGCGACCGGCGAGAAGTTCGTAGTCGCGGTCGTGGACTGGCAGTGCAGTCTGCCCGAGCTGAATGACGACGAATTCCAGACCAACAACGAAAACAACGCCGGCTACACCTGGGTGGACGTCGCAACCGCGCTACCCGACCTCGCGCTCCAGGACGTCACATACGCGCCCACCAGCATCTCGGCAGGCGAGGGCGTTGCGCTCGATGTGACCGTCAAGAACCTCGGCGACGCGGCGGCCGCAACGACATCGGCGCTCGGCGTTTTCGTGGACGAGGCATTCGAGGCCTGCGTCACCACGGATCCGACCGGCGGCTGGACAGCGGTGCCGGCGTTGGCTGCCGGCGCCAGCACAACCCTGAACATCCAGGTGCCCGGCGCGGCGTTCGACCCGACCCGGATATCGGGCCATGACATCTTCCTGTTTGAGAACTACCGCTGCTCGGCCGGGTCAGGCGGCACCGAGTGGAACTACGCCAACAATGGCTACGGCCCGATCAGCATCGCCGCGCTGCATCCCGACCTGGGCATCGAGAGCATAACGATCGCGCCCGCGAGCGTCCACGCCCGCCAACCCGTCACCTACACGGTGCGCGTCAGGAACCGGGGCGACGGGCCCGCCCCAGCGGTACTGCTCGGCATCAGCTCGACCGAGTACCCCGAGACGTGCGGCGAGACCACCTGGGACTTCGCACCGGTGACGGTCCCGCCCCTTGCGGCCGGAGCATCCACGAATCTCACGATCCCTGCGCCCGCCTGGGCAGAACCCGGCGAGCAGTGGGCCTACGCCATCCTCGACACGGCGTGCGACCTGGCAAGCCAGGACCGCGATTGGAACAACAACCGCTTCGGCCCGCTCAAGGTCTTTGTCGGCGATCCGTTGCTGCCCGATCTGGTGATCGATAGCCTCAGCGCCTACCCGGATGGCCTGGAGGCGGGCGATACGGCACACTATGTAGTGCAGGTGCGCAACGCCGGCGCGGCCAAGAGCGCCATCTCGCAAGTTGGCATCTACCTGAATAAGTCGCCGCAGCCGGGCTGTGGCGTAGCGCCGGATGTGACTGCAACCGTGCCCGAGCTGGCGGCCGGCGCGACTGCACAGGTGGAACTACAGAAGGCGATACCGGCCGCAGGCTGGTACTACGTCTCCGCGATGGCGGACAGCGCGTGCAGCGTCGAAGAATGGTCGGTCGCCGAGGCAAACAACACGAAGGGCACGATCCTGATCGAGGTGGGTGATGCCGGCGCGGAGCCGACACCCACGCCGGAACCGACACCCACACCGGAGCCCGGCACGCGCTACGCGTTCGTGGCGGCAGGCAGCGAAGGGTTGCAGGCAGTGAACGTGTCGGACCCGGCCGTTCCGCAGGCACCCATCGCGCTGACCATCCCCGGTGAGGCCAATGACGTGGTCGTCGTCGATCGGTCGGGCGGCTCCCAGAAGTACGCCTTGGTGGCGGCCGGTTCGGCGGGCCTGCAGGTAGTTGACATTCAAGACGTGAACGCCATGCAGGTGATCGGCGCGTTTGACACCCCCGGGAATGCGGTCGGGATCGCCGTCAGCCAGGGCGAAAACGGCCGCAACTACGCCTACCTGGCTGACAGCAAGGTAGGCGCCGGCAAGAGTGCGCTACGCATCGTGGACATCACGGACCCGGCCAACCCCGTCGCACCCAAGACGGGCGGTAGCTTCTACTACTCGGATGGCATGGCCTACGATGTCTCGGTGGACGGCGCACACGCTTACATCGCGGACGGCTCGCCAGGCCTCGTTATCGTGAGCGTGGCCGATCCGCTGAACCCGTCCCTGGTCAAAGTATACAACACGCCCGGCGAGGCGCGCGGGGTGTCGGTCGGCTCCTCGCCCTCCACCGCCCCGGGCCAGGTCTGGGCCTATGTGGCCGACGGCAGTTGGGGCCTACACGTGATCAACGTGACCGACCCAGCATCGCCGCAGTGGATCTCCACCACGCAAACCCCCGGCACCGCGCTGGATATCGTTGTCGCCACGGGACTCACCATTGGCGCTGAACAGGCGCTCTCTTTCCTGTCCTCCAATGATAGCGGGCTACGCCTGGTCAACCCGGTTATCGTCGCATCGGATGCTGCAGCCTGCGACAGCGCCGGCAACTGCGCGACGGCGGAAGCATCCGCAGTGGCGGTTGCCGCCAGCCCGGCGGTTGCGCTGCCGATGGTGGCAGGCGAAACCGGCCTCGTTCCCGATTGGATCCGTGCCATCGCTGCGACGGAGGGCGAGGAAAACGTCTACGTGATGTTCACCAGTCCGGCCGGCGTGGTAGACAACCTCGCGGCCCTGAAGGTGGCCGGCGAGGCGGAGGCGTTCGTCTCGACCTTGAAGAGCCTGGTCGTGAAGGTGGACGGCCTGACCCTCCTCTCCTACACCTGGGTGCCGGGCGCGACCAGCAAGAGCGTCTGGAGCAAGGACTGGACGCCGGCAGGCGATGGACCGCACACCCTCACCGCAACCGTGACCAATCAGGATGGCGCCAGCCGGGAAGCCTCGTTCGAGTTCATCGTGGATTCCGAGCCGCCGGAAGTCACGGTTGACCCCGTGCTGATCACCGGTGCGCGCTATCACGAGCCGCGCACGCTCGACCTGGCTGGCACGATGACCGATACGGCCGGCGTGGTGCAGGTGGAATGGCGCGTCGATGGCTGCGCGCTGCCCGCCTGCACGGGGTGGAACCCAGCCGTATTGGCGCAAGTCGACGGTTCGCTGCTCGATCCGGCCGTGGGATCGATCACGAGCGGCCTCTGGCGCGCCGCGTGGACATTGGATGAAGGCCAACTGCCCGACGGCGACACCTTCACCGTGCGGGCGCGTGCCACCGACGTCGGCGGCCACGTCACCGAAACCAGTGCCGCCATAACGGTCGACGTCCTGCCCCCGGCAACCGTACTCCTGACGGCGACGAGCGGCGGCGCGCCAGTCTCTGCAGGTGGCGCCATCGACCCGGCCGCCGGCCTCACGCTGGCGTGGTCTCCCGCGACGGACGGCAGCGGCGTGTCCGGCTATGACCTGCGCTGGACCAGCCAGGTCACGGATACGCTGGTCGCGGATACGGAGGCCTCCTTCCTGCCATCCAATGCACTCACCTCCTCGTTCAGCCCCGACGAAGGCCAGAAGGCTGTGGCGCATCTGACCAGCTTGGATGTGTACGATCAGGGGCGCACGCAAACCTTCGTGGCCTACGCGGATGGCCCTCTCACACCGGATTATATCTGGCTGGACGCGCTGTCCGGTGCGACGCCGTTCGGCAACTCGGCCTGCACCCTGCTCGGCGTCGACCGCCGGGCTGCCCGCCAAGCCGCGGGCAACGCGGCCCGCGGCACCGAGCAGGCGCTGCGAGCCTCCTGGAACGCGGAGGCGCTGCGCCTGAGTTGGACCGGCGCCAACTGGGACAGCGACGGCGACCTCTTCATCTATCTCGACACGCTGCCGGGGAGCGGCTCGACCGCCGTGTTTGATCCCTATCCCGCCACGGCCGGGCGCAGCGCTATCACGCTGCCCAACGGCAGCGCAGCTGCCCCCATGGCAGCAGACCGTCTGGCTTGGGTGCGTTCGACCAGTGAAGCTCTGCTGCTGACCTGGGATGGCAGTGCATGGGGCGAAGGCGTCGTACTGAACGCCAGCCAGTACCGCTTCGGCGCAGTGAGCGTGGGCGGCGTGTCACATCTCGTCACCGACTTGTACCTCCCCTTCACCTTGCTCGGCATGGCCGAGCCTGCGACCTCGCCGCTTGACCTTGTCGCGCTGGCCAGCGAGGAGGATGCGCTGCGCCTGTGGGCGGCCCTGCCGAACACCAACCCGGTGAACAGCGCCCGCAGCGTCACGAGCCTGGCGGGGGATGCTGCCGGCGAGACGCTGGCCTTCAGCCTGACCCAACGCTATCATTGGAGCCAGATCGGCGCCGGCCTCTGCCCCAACGGCAGCACGGGTTCTGGCGTTCGGTACGGCGACACCGACCTTCAGATGCAGCTGACCGCCGAACCCACGACGGCCAGCTACAGCTTCATCCAGGATGGCCTGGCAAGCCTTGGGGATGTCCTGCTCGGGAGCAGCACACCACCGGCGAGTATGCCGGTTCAACTGGGGCTTCCCCTCGTGCGGCCGGTGAGCACAGGCGGCACGATCAACTACACGTTGAAGATCCGCAACCTCGGAACGGACACGGCGTCCAGCGTCTCCGCCGCCCTGAGCGCCCACCACGCGCTGCGGCTCACCGGCTCCGCCACCGTAGCGGTTGGCGACATCCCGCCCGGTGAGGAACGCAGCGCCACATTCGACGCGGCCGTCGATGGCGGCCTCAGCAGTGAAGAGTGGGCGGTCATGGCCGTCGAGATCTACGATGTCGCGCATGCAGCAGGAACGACTGAGCCCGTCGAACGGCTCTGGGCGCACCACCCGGTCGACCGCACGCCGCCGCAATTCTTCGGCATGACCCGACCGGCCTACGTCGTGGCCCCTGGAAACACCCCTGCGCTAGGCTATGCGTATGACCAGGCCGGCATCTCAGTTGTCCGCCTGGCCGCCGGCGGCGCAACGGCCGTCGAATGCTCGCCCACCTCGCCGGAAGACGGCCAGTGGAGTTGTCCCTGGATGGTGACCGGCAACCACGACGACGTGCTCCAGGTGAGCCTGCAGGCGGAGGACATCCTGGGACAGGCCTCCGCGTGGCGCGCATCGCTGCCGTTCGTGGTCGATGCCCAGCCACCTATCGTCAGCATAGACACGGCCGCGATGGGGATCGCCTCCTCCGGCGTGACGCGCGGCGCACTGCGGCTCTACGGCGACGTGACCGATTCTCGCGGCATCAGCCGGGTGGAAGTCTGCAGCGCGGACACCACCTGCGCCAATGCCGAGCTTCAGCCCGTCACGCGCCCTTCCGGCACGACCGTTGACGACGCGCCTGGCCCCATCGCCATCACCGAGGCCTGCATCGTCCGAACCTTCACCGTCGTCGAGGACTTCGTAGTCGGGCAGGTCGCGCTCGGCTTCACTGCGGAACACCCCCGCCGGGGCGAGCTGCGGGTGGATCTGACTTCACCTTCCGGCACGACCGTCCACGTGCTGGGCGACGGCGCAGGTACGGACTTTGCCAGCTACGACGTGCTCCTTGCCGATGCCAATGCGACCGGGATCGAAACCAGCCTGGGAGACCACAATCCCCAGCCGCCCTACTTCGACCGGGCGGTACGGCCGGCCAGCCCGCTGCAGTCCTTTGAGGGTCAAAACAGCGCTGGCCAGTGGACGCTGACCATCTGCGACAGCAAGCCGGACGCAAACGCCGGCAGCTACCTGCGCGGCCAGTTGGGCCTGTCCGCACGTGATACCCTCCCCCTGGACGGCCGCTGGACCTATCAGACGCCTCTGTCCAGCGATCTGGATTATGTAAATCAGGTCTGGCAGATCTACGCACAGGATGCAGTGGGCAACCGGACGGCCGCCCCACTTACGTTCGATGCGTGGGTGGATAACGTCGCGCCGATCCTGACGGTCACGGATCACCTGCCATCCCTGGCGCTGGGTCAGGCCGCGACGGTCATCCGCGGCGCCGTGACCGACGGCAGTCCGACAACCCATGTAGTGCTGCAAATCCAGGCCCCCGATGGCACGCGTTCCGTTCACGCCGCGGCCCGCGAGGGCGAACAGTGGTGGTATGATCTCACAGCGCGAATGTCCGGCGCTTACACCATCTCGGTGGCAGCCACAGACGCAGCCGGCAACCTCGCGATCGCCGGCCCCTACGGAGTGGAGGTCAGTTGCATCGCTGCCCACCTGACGGCTGGCCTTGTCTCGACCGAGCCTTCCGCCAACTCACCGTTCACGGTGACGCTGACGGCAGCAATCACCAACACCAGCAAGATCGAGATACCCGCAGGGCTGCCGGTGACGTTTTCCTCCGGCATCCAGCCCATCGGCTCAACCTTGACGACGCAGCCCCTTGCGGCCGGCCAGACCCTGACGGTGACGCTCGACTGGCCGGTCGATCATCCCGGCGACTACGACCTCACGGTGATGCCAAACGCCGTCACCGGCAGCGACGTTGGCGAGCGCCTGGCGCTGTGCGCACAACCGGCCGCTGCAACGCGAACGATCTCGGTGCTCGACCGGCCGCTCTACGACCTGTGGAACCTGGTCTCGTTCGCCGTTGATCCCCTTCGCCAGGAGATCGCCACGGTGACCCGGCCGCTCGGTGACAACTACATCTCGATTCTATCCTACGACCAAGGCGCGTTGTCATACTACCCGGCGCTGCCGTCGGAGTTCAGCTCGTTGAAGACGATGGACGCGCGGCACGGCTACACGATCCGCACCACTTTGCCCGCAACCGTGCCGGCCTCGGAGGAAGTGGATCCGGTCGCGACACTCCGGGTCAGCGGCATCCGGCTTGCCGAGAACCAGCCACTGCTGCTGGCAAAGGGATGGAACTTGGTCAGTTACCTGCCGCGCGCTTCGCTGCCGGTGACAGAGGCGTTGCACAGCATCGACGGCCACTATCAGGCGGTGCTAACCTTCAACCGCGGCGCGCAGTCGTTCTACCCGATCTTGCCGCCGAACTACAACACTCTGCAGGTCATGCAGCCGGGCATGGGATATTGGATCCGAACGACCGGCGCGGTGACACTCACCTACCCCGTCGCAGGCGCTTTGCCGGTTGCAGTCGCTGGGGGAGAAGGGTGCACGGGACAGTCCTGGGGCGCAACGCGGGAAGCCCTCATCCGCCAGGATGAACGCGTCAGGCCGATCCGCGAAGCCGAGCAGGTAGCCGGCGTGCGGCCCTCAGCGATATGGGTCGACTTCATCGGCGTCGCCCTGGCGGAGGACGGCACGGCGCTGCCGGCCGGGACCATCATTCACGCCGTCGATCCGCAGGGAATGATCTGCGGTGCCACTGTGATCGTGGCAGCTGGCGAGTACGGGCCTCTTGCGTGTTATGGCGACCTGGACGATACGGAAGCCGACGAGGGCGCTCAGGCGGGCGACGAAATCACTCTGTTTGCCGGGCAGCAACAGATCGCCCAGGGAATCTGGACTGCCAACACAGACGTCATTCAAACGCCGGAGGAACCCGTGACGCCCGAACCGCCAGGCGAGGAGCCGGGCCCCTACACGTCTCGGATCTACCTGCCGATCATCTACCGCGATGCGGCTGACAAATAGCAACTGCCCGCTCTTCGCTGTTGGCGGAGAGCGGGTTCTGAAGCAACGAGGTGAGGGTCATGAAGCGTCGAGTTTCCAGTCCGCGGTTCAGAACGTCGGGTATGTGGGTTGCGCTCGGCATCGGAGTGCTCGCCGCCCTGACCCTGGGCGCTGCCCAGGGCAGCGGTGTGACGCCGACCAATCTCTGGATGGACATCTACGGCAGCCACAGCACATTCGCCGGCATTCCCATCCCTGCAGGCGCCTACGTGGCCGTGATGGATCCACAGGGCACAAAATGCGGAGAACGGGTTGTGGTAACGCCCGGGCAGATTTCGCCAGTCATGCCCTGCTACGGTGACGACATGCTGACGATCGGGGTGGATGAAGGCGCGATGTGGAATGACCTGCTAAGGTTCTCAGTCGGCGCCAGTATGGCGACGCCGCAGCCGCGCGCGAAGAACTTCAGCCCTGTGATGCCGGATACGCCGGTGCGTTGGAGCGCGTTGGATGTCTGGGAGATCGACCTGTATGTCCCCCCGCACCCGCTTCTCGACATCACACACCTTCCCGGCGCAACGCGGCTGGACTGGCAACCGGCAGAGGTGGCCGTCGACAGTTACGAGGTGTGGCGCAGTGAAGACCCATATTTCATCCCCGGTGATGGTCAATCTGAGGTGCTGGGCACGGTAGCCACCGGCGCTGTTCCGCTGCAGTGGCTGGATAGTGCGGGCGCCGGCGACCCGGCGGTCAATTACACCTATCGCGTGCTGAGCCTGAACGCGAACTCGCAGATGGTGGGGGCCTCGCAGGCGGTCGGGGAGTTCGACTTCGCGTTGTTTCATTAGCAGGGAGGAAGCACCAAAAGACGCTGCCGGTGGCCTGACACTCCGGAGGTGATGGCCAGTTGCGCAGGTGAGGGCGACACTACCCGAAACTGAACCCTGCCACGAAGCACGCGGTCATGGCCAGCAACAGGCCCGGCAGGATTCTGAGGATCGTTTCGCGTCCCAGGATCGGCCTGCCCGCCTTGAGGAATGAGAGCAGGAGGCCCCCGACGCCGATCAGCGCGCCGCCCACGCCCACGAGCGCAAAAGCGGGCTTCATGGCCCCCTGCAGCACGAGCAGCAGCGGCAACAGGAAGATCGTGAGGCCAGCGATGCCATGGACGATCGCCAGCACGACGGTCGGCCACTTGCTGCGCAGGGGGATGGTCCGCGTGGCGACGACCGCGCCGAATCCAAGGATGACGAACACCAGGTACACGCCGCGCAGCGAGGGAAGATGCTGCCAGGCCAGGCCAAGCGCGAGCGCGAGCGGGATGATCGTCGAGACGACCACCACGACAGGCGAGTCCAGCACGTCGAAGCCCAGGATAATGAGCAGAAGGCCTGCGAGCAGCAGAACACCGAAGGCGCTCGTATAGGCGATGATCGGCAGGGCTGAGAGGCCATCGATCCCGACGACCACCTGATACGCTGCCAGCAGGCCAGTGACGAGCAGCAGGACACGATCGAACGGGGTCATTTTCATCCGTTACAGCACCCCAATCACGAC
The DNA here is from genome assembly GCA_040766655.1 of Anaerolineae bacterium. Classification (GTDB taxonomy): domain Bacteria; phylum Chloroflexota; class Anaerolineae; order CG2-30-64-16; family CG2-30-64-16; genus JALOOB01. The sequence goes on along the minus strand of JAXGQB010000011.1, from coordinate 194,132 downwards.
GATGAGCATCGCGGCCAGCATGTACACCGACGCGTACTTGAAGAGCCCGAAGCTGGTTCGCTCGGAGGGCCTGACCGTCACCGCGACGGCCAGCAGGAGCAAGCCGGCCGAAAGGACCCCCAATAGGCGCAGGCAGCCCCACGACATCCCGATGCCCCAGGCTGCAAGGCCCATGGCCAGCGCGGCGAGGACACTGGAGATGGCAATGGTGGCCCGGGTGAAGCTGAATCCGTACGTAGACGGAAACGTCGGCACGCCCGCGACGCGGTAATCGTCGAAGTAGCGCATGCTGAAGGTCAGAATGTGGGTTGGTATCCAGAACAGGATGCCGAACGCAAGCAGAATACCGATCGCGTCCACGTGTCCCAGCCCCAGCGCGCGACCGGCCAGGACGGGCATACCGCCCGAAACACCGCCCCAGACGATGCTCCAACAAGTCCGGCGCTTGAGCCAGACCGTATAGACTACCACGTCGAAGAACAGACCCGCGAAGATGATCAGTCCGTACAGCGGGTCGAGCAGCGCGGCCAGCCCCACGCCGATAAGGGAGAGCGCCAGCCCCACCTGCAACGCCTCATCCGGATCGATCCGGCCTGCGGCCAGGGGCCGGCGCCGCGTGCGCGCCATCCTGGCATCGATGTCACGATCCCACCACATGTTCAGGACGGTGCTGCCGCTGACGGCCGCCACCAGGCTGACGAACAGCCCTGCCATGGTAGGCAGGTTGAAGATGGGGCAGCGCGCGCTCATATAGCCCGCCAGGCCGGTTGCCACGAGCAGACCGGTCTGCAGGCTCTTGATGAGCGGCCAATAAAGGCGCAGTTTCTCAGCCAGAGTATTCACCCCGCACCTCATCGTGATCGAGCAGTTAGCGAAGCAGCACCGTGATGAATTGTATCAGAGATGCTCCCATTTGACATCCCCAGCGCTCATCGGGAGCACCGGGGATGTCACCGACTCGCCGCGTCCCGGCTAGCCTCGCCTGGTGAAGCCCAGCGTGAACGCGCCGGCCATCAGGAAGAGCAGCGGCGTCAGGATTGCCATGACGAACTCAGGGCTGAAGAACAGCAACTGCTTCCCCACCGAGATGAACGCCAGTGCGATCCCGCCCAGGCCGATCAGCAGGCCGCCGATGCCCACCCAGAAGAAACCCTTCGGCGTGCCCTTGGCCACGAAGGGGCCGAGGAAGATGACCAGCCCTGCCACGCCATGAAAGAGCGGCACGGAGATCTTCTTGACCAGGTCCAGGCCGCCGATGCTGGAGACCGCAATGGCGAGGAAGCCGATCGCCGCAAACCACTTGAAGTACTTCTTCCATTTCGGGAAGTACTCCTCCGCCAGGCCCATCGAGATGCCGAGCGGGATCAGGCTGGCGACGGTCAGGACGTAGGGCGATGCCAGGATGTCGAGGCCCAGGAAGATCAGCAACAGCCCGGAAACCAGGAGCACCGCGAACCCCATCAGGTAGTAGACGTTATGGAGCGCCTTGTGCAGGTTGTAGCGCTTCCAGAAATACCAGCACAGATAGGCCGCGAGCAATCCCGTGAGCAGCAGGAAGAGATTGTCGAGCGTGAGCATAGCATTTGCCTCCCTGATTCCTATTCCTCAGTCGCGTCGTTCGCCAGCATTTCTTACTGCTCGGGAACCGGATCCCCTACTTCATCGACTAACAGGCGCTTCTTGAAATAGGGCGTCAGCGTGAAGACGAGGACGCCGGCGGCAAGCACCGCTCCGTACAAGTAATCGAGGGTCTTGGTGCGCAGGATCTGCGTGGGAACATTGATCGCCAGGATCGCGATGGCGGCGATCACCGCCAGCCACCAGCCCTTGCGCTTGCCGGTCGCCAACAGCGGAATCGACAGGACCAGCAGAATCACGGCAATCCAGTTCACCTGGCCCACCATGTTGAAGATCCACCAGGTGATATCCTGGTAGAAGGGGCGCCCGGGCCGGGTCGCCATCGTACGCACCGCGCCGACGCCGATGGTAAACGCATGGGTGGTCAGCATACCGATGATGGTCAGGGCCGCGAAGCGCACCCATTTCTGGGCCTTGGTGGCCTTTGGAAGGAAGATAAAGCTGAAGTAACCGATCAGACCGATGACAGAGACGATCATCGGCAGCGGGAAACCATCCACCCAGCTGACGTACGGCAGGAACATGAACATCCCGCCGATCGCGGGCAGGGCAAACAGCACCATCGACAGCGGATAAGTCCAGGCTGCGCCTTTCCGTATCTCCTGCGAAATCACGATCAGCGCGATGCCCGCCACAAAGATGACGGCCCGCCAGATCGGGTAGAAGAGATCGAAGATCGGGATGCCGCTGGCAAAGGTCGGGTTGCCCGCATTGACATGGTCGACGAGACCGCGGAGGACGCGGTCCAGCGAGGTCTGCGCGATGAACGGGACGACCGCGACCATCAGCAGGCCCACGACGATGGCGATGACCGACATGATGGTACGATTTCTCTGGGACGTTGTATTCATGGCCTCTCCTCATTGAGCGATAGGATGGACGAACCACCTGCCCGGGATTGTCTGGCGCGCGAACACCGCGCTTATCTGCAGTGTACAGGTTAGACGGGGCTTTGTGCACTACTTTTGTCGTGTTGAGCGGTGAGTTGTGGGGCGTACTTCAGCGCCGGCAGGGTACCGCACGCGGGCGCCGGCTTCGCCCCTGTGAGATCGTGATGGGAGCGTATCGGCTTCTACCGATTTGCGCGGTCGGCCAGTCCCTTGGGATCGAGAATGACGATGGACTGTCTCTCCACCCTGAGCAACTGCTCCGCCTCGAGCGTCTTGAGCGCGCGGCTGAGAACGTCGCGGACCGTGCCCAACCGCGCGGCCATCTGGTCGAAGGTCGTCCACTCTCGGCGCGGCACGATCAGTTGCTGATCGTGCAATTCGGCGTTCCGCAACAGAACATTCGCCACCCGAGCCTCGACACTCCGCAATGATAGATCTTCGACGAGATTCACGTAATGCAGGATGCGCTCGCCCAGGTGTCGGATAATCGCAGTCGCGAGATCAGGACGGCACGGGATCGCGTCAAGGATGGTCCCGGCAGGAATCGCCCAGGCGGTGACCGGCTCCAGGGCCACGGCGGTGCCCGGATAGGCCGCGCCGGTCAGCGATGCAATGTCGCCGAACACCTCGACCGGCCGGAAGAACATCAACGCCTGCTCGCGGCCCTCGCGCGTCATGCGTGAGGCCTTGACCCACCCCGATTCGAGAACATAGATGCAGTTAGCAGGCTCGCCCTCCAGGAAGATCACCTGGCCGCTTCCGAACTGCCGATGGATGGCGGCCGCGGCGATGGTGCGCTGCGTTTCTTCTGTCAATTCGCCGAAGCGCGGCATGCGGCGCAGGGTCCTGATGAATTGTATGGAGTCACTCATGGCAATCTCGCTGTCGACCTGTTGCGGCGTATGATACCACACGTGCTCGGCTCCAACCGCATCTGAACGCGAAGAAGGGCTGCCCACATCATCGCGAGGCAGCCCCCACTCAGCCATCCTATGTCATCGCGTCAGGAGGTCCACGGTGGCGGGATGGCCGCCGCCACCGACGTCCGTTGCGCCACAGCTACTGCCCGGCCACCAGCGGGAAGGTGAACACCCCCACCCGTTTCGAGTCGGTCGAGAATCCGTCGCCGTTCACGGCGCGCACGAGGTAGAAGTACATGCCGGGAGTCGCCGCAACCCCGTAGTGCGTGTAGGCGAACGCCGGCACGATCACGCTATACGTGTACGCTGTCTGCCCGGGGACGAAGTACGGTGCCGTGTTGTAGTAGACGTAGTAGCCAATGACGCTGCCGATGAAGTTGCCATTGGCATCGGTCTTCACGGCCGGCCAGCTGAGCCGAGCGTTGCCGCCGTCCTTCACGATGGAAACCACCGGCGCACTGGGCGCAACCCGCGGCGGGCCCTGGACCACCAGCTTCAGCGTCACCGTGGTCTCGTTGCCCGCCAGGTCCTTGATCACCCCCCGTACGGTGTAAGTCCCGGAGGGGAACGTGTCCGGCACTGTCATGTCGACATCCATACCCTGGATGTCGTGCTTGGCCGCATCCACCAGCTTCACCGTCGACCCCTTGATGTACACGAAGGGGTTGGTCTTGTCAGCCGCGGCCTTCAGATACGCCAGGTACGGCTCCGGCACCCCCTTCCACTCATAGTAGGCTTTCAGGAAGTCGGCCGTCACGGTCGAGTCGACCAGGTACAGCCCGAAGTACTCATCGTCCAGCGGCTCATCCGCGGCCGTGTCCTCCGCGAACTGGATCAGGTGGTCGAGGGCCGGATCGTTGGTCGTCGGCAGGATATAGCCGGCCTCCAGCGTGCCGCCCATCGCCGTCCCGTCCGCCGTCGCGCCTGTGACCGTCAGCTCCGGCCCGCTCGCGTCCACCGTCACGATCAGGATCAGGGTGACGGTCGTCTCGTTACCCGCCGGGTCGGCGATGGCGCCCTGGACCGTGTATGTGCCGGGCGGGAAGTTGTCCGGCACGGTCATGTCCACATCCTGGCTTTGGATGTCATGCTTCGCCGCGTCCACCAACGTCACGGTCGAACCCTTGATGTACACGAAGGGGTTGTCGCCGTCAGCTGCCGCGTTCAGGTAGGTCAGGTACGGCTCCGGCACACCCCGTGCGGTGTAGTACGCCTCAAGCTCAGCCGGCGTCACGGTGGAACTGACCAGCTTGAGGCCGAAGTAGGTGTCTTCCAGCGGCTCGCTCGCCGCCGTCCCAGTCGCGAACTGGATCAGGTGGTCCACCAACGGGTTGCCCAGCGTCTCCAGGATGTAGCCCGCCGCCAGGTCACCGGCCATCGCCTCGCCGTCCGCCGTCGCTCCCGTGATCGTCAGCTCCGGCGCGACGCGGTCGCCGCTGACAACCAGCTTCAGCGTCACCGTCGTCGCGTTGCCCGCCAGGTCCTTGATCACGCCCTGCACCGTGTACGTCCCCAGCGGGAAGTCGTCCGGCACCGTCATGGCCACATCAGCAGACTGGATATCGTGCTTCGCCGCATCCACCAGGCTGACCGCAATAGTGCCGTCGCCCTTGATGTACACGAATGGGTTCGTGCCGTTGGCCGCACCAACCAGGTAGGCCAGGTACGGCGCCGGCACGCCGCGCGCCGTGTAGTACGCCTCAAGCACAGCCGGCGTGACGGTCGAGCCGGTCAGGTAGAGGCCGAAGTACTGCGCCGCCAGCGGCTCGCTCGCCACCGTATTCGCCGCGAACTGGATCTCGTGGTCGACGATCGGATTGTTGGTCGTCTGGAGGATAAAGCCATCTTCCAGGTCGCCACCCAGCGCCGTCCCGTCCGCCGTCGCACCCGTGATATCGAGGGTCGGAGGCTCCGTATCGCCTGCAGGCACGATCTCGATGCCACGGATGATGGCCACGCTGACGTCCACGGTGATTGCCAGGTTGAGCACGCCATCGTTCACGGTGGCCGGCACGATTTCGGTAACAGCGATGTACCTGCCGCCCGTCGCGGCCCAGATATCGTAATTCGGCAGTACTTCCACCCCTTCGATGAAGACGTCGAAGACGCGATCGCCTGCCGAATCGACCGTGGTGGCGTGTTCGGCCCAGTGCAGGCGTACTTCGTAGCTTCCATCAGGGACGGCAAAGTCGTAGGTCATCGACCCATCGTCTTGCCGATATAACGTTGTCTGGAACAGTTCCATCGGAAGTCCCGCTACAACACCCGACATATCGATCGCTTCTGTCGTCGACGACTGGTTGGTTACGCCTGCCACCGTCAGACCTGGGATAGCGCTCAGGTTGCTGTATGGGAGCCCGAGGAAATCCGGGTCAGGAACCATGTCCAACGTCGGACCGCCGGCATTGACGCGATAGCAGGCCATGCCGGCAGGCAGCGGCACGAAGTTGGCCGTGACCGACTTGCCCTCATCCATCTCGATGGTGTAGATACCGTCAGTGTCGATGATGTCGTCGGCGTTCGTCCCGGTCCAGCCGTCGAACGTGTTGCAGGGTCCCGGAACAGGGGTCAGCGTGATCGTCGTGCCCTCGTAGTAGAGGCCGCCAGCCGGATCGAGAGCCACGCTGCCGTTGCCGGAGGTGCCGACGGTAAGCGTGTACTGGGGCAGCTCAGTGAAGTACGCCGTTACGGTCTTGTCCTCCGTCATGGTTACCTGGCAGGCGCCACTATCCGTACAGGCGCCCTCCCAACGGTCGAACTTGTAGCCAGGGGCAGGCGTGGCCGTGACAGCAACAACAGTGTTCTCAGGGTAGGTGTGTGTGCCTGCCGCTGGCAGCGTCGTGCCGCCTCCGGCTGGACTCACCGCCACGGTCAGGTCGTACGTCGTTCCGACCGGTGCCGGCTTCAAGGGCACTGCAGCGATGACCCACAGGCTGCTGCTAGCAGCAGTCCAGCTCATGGTGACGGAGGTGCCGGTGGCCTGCTCGATGCTGGCCGCACCGCGCGTATTGCTGACAGTCTTGTTCCAGTCACCCAGCTGGGTCTGGCCCGAACCGGGCGTCAACGTGGCCGGAGGGTTGCCTCCGAGAAACACGGTGTCAACCACGAGCTCATCGCCCACGAGCTCCGACAAGGTCACCGTCGGGGTTGTGTCGTTGCTAGATGAATACGAGCCGACTGCGGTCCCAAACGGAGCTACTGGGTTGACGCCCGCAAAGGTGGCTGCTCCTGCCACAATACCGTTGGTTACGGTGCCATTGAAGGTCACCGTAACGGTGCCGGCAGTGCCGCTGGGTGGGCCGACGAGTCTGTAGATCGCGGCATAACGGTAGTTCGCCGCGGTGCCGTGCTTCTGGGTTATGACTTCGGTCAGCGCCAGCGCATCCTCCCCCGTGGGCTTAAAGGTCACTGAAGAAATCGCTCGTGCGGTTGATCCACTGTTCCACGACACGCCAACCAGCATTAGCCCGTTGGCGCCGGAGCCAGTCGTGTGTGCAAAGGAGACGCTGGAGTCGTTCGCTGCGCCCGTGCCGGACGAAGGCGTGCCGTCGAGCGTCACACCGGTCGCCTGGGCTGTGACAGTGACGACGATCGTCTCGCAGTCGCTGACCACGCCATCGCTTACGCAGACGTCGAAGGTGTACGTGTCCGGCCCCTGCGCCTCTGTCGGGGTCCAGGTAAACGCGCCCGCGGCTGTGATCTGTGCACCCTCCGGAACGTCGCCAGCCGTCCCATCCGCCAGGCTGTACGTCAGGGTGTTTGCGGGCAGGTCCGCGTCGGTCGCATCCGCCGTGAAAGCCAATTCTTGGAGAACCTGAACACTCTTGCCCCCGATCGCAGCCAGGACCGGAGCCACGTTGACCTCGGCCACCGTGACCGTGATCGTCTCGCAGTCGCTCAACGCACCGTCGCTCACGCAGACGTCGAAGGTGTACGTGCCAGGACCCTGCACCTCTGTCGGGGTCCACGTGAATGCCCCGGAGGAGCTGCCGATGGTCGCACCGGCGGGCACCGAGCCGGCCGTCCCATCCACCAGGCTGTAGGTCAGGGTGCCTGAGGGCAGGCCGTCGTCGGTGGCGGAGGCGGTGAAGCTCAGCTGCACCAACTCATCGACGCTCTTGTTGCCGATCGTGTCCAGAACGGGTGCCGTGTTGGGCGGTGCGACCTCGCCGCTGACCGCGACGTCCTTCGTGTCCGCGCCGTCGCTGGTGTGGGTGATGTTCCCACCGAGAGTGCCCTGCGTGGCACTGTACAAGCGCACGTAGAGGGTGGTGTCTGCCACAACGCCGCTGACCTGTTCAAGCGTCAGTGAGTCGCTGTACGTGCTATCGTCTTCCGATAGTTCGAAGCCGGCCGGGGCGGTGATGAGGATGTCATCGGTCAGATTGCTGCCAGACACGGTGTAAGTCTGCGGGTCGGATGCGACGCCGGGTTGTGTGGCGAACGGGGTCAGCGTGCCCGCGGCCGTGATGGTGGGGCCGGTGGAGACTACGCAGTAGGTGGCATCGAGCGTAGGCCAGGCGTTGCCGGATCCACCGTCCTGGGCGTAGGCGTTGCGCTTGGCGTTCGCAGAACCGGTGACGATGATATTCAAAGCATTGCCGGTCGCCCAGCCACTGCGATTCACCACCTCCTGCACTACAGGAGCCAGATCCGCAGACTGGTATGAAGAGCCGCTTGTCCAGGACGGCACGCTCGACCACACGACTGAAGCGCTGGTCACGGAACGACTCGAGATATTGTTAGTAGTTTCTGTGTAGATGGCTGCGTCATCGGTCGCTTCCGCCTGGAACGTGAGGTTCAGCGCAGTGGAATCCGTGTCCTTTGCCTGCCAGGTGATATGGGCGCTCTGTATGGTGCTTCCCTGCGGTATGGCCAGGTTCGGGAAGCGCATGCCTACCATCTGGCGGCCATATCCAGTGGCCGAGTCGTATACCATCTCCAGATCCGTGCTACTGATGGAGACGGTGCCGGCTGTCACCGAGCCGCCGCTTGGCACACGGCTTTCTTCCGCATCATCGCCTGACGCCACGACAGTGCTGCTGACCGTCGTGCATAACGACACCACGAAGTTCGCCGTGACTGATTTGTTCCCATCCATGGTGATTGTGGTGGGATTGGTGTCACCGCTCAGGTCGCCCGACCAGCTATCGAAGACGTAGCCCTGGTGCGGCTCAGCTGTCAGGGTAACCACCGTGCCGGAGGCGTAGCTGCCCCCGGGCGGATTCAACGTCACGCTGCCGTTGCTGCCGCTGTTGACCGTCAGCGTGTAGTAGACAGCCGCCGTGCCGCTGACAGCCACATCCTTCTGGGTTGCCCCCGCGCTGGTGTGGGTGATGTTCCCGTTGGACGTACCTGCCGTGCCACGTTTGAAGCGCACGTATACAGTGCCCCCGGTAGCGCCGAGAGATGCTGTCGAAGCGAATCCACTTCCTCCGCCGACGGTTGAGACCTCGAAGTCCTGCGGTGCACCGACGGTGATGCCTTCGGTCAGGTTGCTGCCGATCACCGTGTAGGATTGCTCCGCCGAGTACTCACCGATGGGCGCGCTGAACGGGGGCAGCGAGCTCACGCTGGTCACAATGTTCGGCCCCTGCGTGTAGCAGATCTCCAGCAGTGGCGCTAAGGTGGAACCATTGGTGCTATTGAACGAGAGTGCACTGCGGTTCTCCGACGCGGTGGTCTGGCCGATGATGACCATGGCGTTGTTGGCTGCCCACTCCGGCTGGCCGACGATCTCCTCAACAATGGCGGCCAGCGAAGGCGTCGAATAGTCCGAGCCGCTGGTCCACTGCGGGACGGTCCAACTGGCCGTCGCACTCGTGTGGGCCCGGCTGCTGACGTTGAAATCGGTGGAGGTGAAGGTCGCGGGATTGGTGGCAGCCTGACCCCAGAGGGTCATGCCGGATGCAGTGGCGTCGCTGGTTGCGTTGGCGCGGAATGTGATATTCGCGCTGGCGATCGTGGCGCCCTGTGGTACGTTGACGTTCTGGAACCTCAGGCCCCACCAGTTAAGATCGGTCGTGCTTCCACCGTAGGCGCGGTACATCTGAAGGGACTTGGTCGTCGTATCACCATCCAAATCCACATCGCCGTTGGTGCTGCCGGTGTTAACGCGTTCCTCAACATCATCCGAACCCAAGCTGACCCTGGACGTCACACACGCGCCAGCCATCCAGCTAGCCGTGACGGTCTTGTCCCCGTCCATCGTGATGGTGGCTGGGTTGTCACTGCCGGTCAGATCGCCGGACCACTCCTTGAAGATGTAGCCACCACTACCGGTAGCGGTCAGTGTGATCTCGGTGCCGGATGGATAGCTACCCCCCGTCGGATCCAATGCCACGCTGCCGTTGCTGCCGCTGTTGACCGTCAGCGTGTAGTAGACAGCCGCCGTGCCGCTGACAGCCACATCCTTCTGGGTTGCCCCCGCGCTGGTGTGGGTGATGTTCCCGTTGGACGTGCCTGTCGTGCCACGTTTGAAGCGCACGTATACGGTGCCCCCGGTAGCGCCGAGAGATGCTGTCGAAGCGAAACCATTTCCTCCGCCGACGGTGGAGACCTCGAAGTCCTGCGGTGCACTGACGGTGATGCCTTCGGTCAGGTTGCTGCCGGTCACCGTGTAGGATTGCACCGCCGAGTACTCACCGATGGGCGCGCTGAACGCCGGCAACGTGCTCACGCTGGTCGTGATCGTGGGGCCGGTGGGAAGCTCCTCCGCCAGCATGAATACGCTGAAACCGTAGGCCTGATAGGTGCTTGGATAGTCAGCACGAACCTTGAAATCGCCATCCGAACCCGGCTGTATGCTTGTCCAACGCGCTACGTATCCATTTTCGGTGTTGTCACCGGTGACAAAGGATACGGATTCGTTGCTGATGACGGTCACGCCACTCGTACTGGCGTTGGTAGCAGCGGAGATGTCCGAAATCGTATAGCGGGATATTCTGGTCGTATAAGTAGCATCGGCTCGATTAGCGGTCGTGGCGAAGGTGTAGGTCTTGGTCGGGTCCAGTCCGGTGATGGTGAGGTCTATGTACCAACCAGACGAGCTGCCGTAGTTGACTACCCCCACCAGATTTGCTTTTCCGTTGAATGTGTCGTAAGCATCGGTGCCCAAATCGGTGGCTGCCCCACTGCTGGCGCCGTCTGTTGGGGAGCCACTTGATACGAACGTCGCAGTCACTCCGGTCAGCGTTGAGCCGGTGGCAAAGTTCTTCAATGTTCCAGTACCGGTCCTACCCAGAATATTGGTTGTGTTTGCTATCGAATTTGTTCCCGCGCAGTCATTATACGCCTCCCAGACATACGTCGTCTGGGCCTCAGCTGCCGGCGCGGCGAACACGAACCCCTGCGGCAGCGCGAACGCGATGATCAGCAGGATGCGCGCCCATATGGACAAGAACGGTCTCCGGGTGGGGTGACTGGATGATTTCGTCTTCATGATCTCCTCCGTTGAACAACCTGGGGTGAGGTCCGCTTGCTTCTGGCGACCCACGATGAGTGCGAGGGGTAACCTCGTCCTGGGAGCGAGCAACAAACGGCGGCGAGCGTCGAATTCACGAAACACAGGAGGACCAGCCCGATGAGCGGGTCCCGACCAACGAGCGACACACGTCTGGCAGGCCACATGATGCTCCCTCTCGGAGTGGCTGAGGAAGGGGCCCCATGACGTCTGCCGACGTCAAAGAGATTCTGCGTGGATAAGGAAATTGTACACTAAACGGGGGGCTTGTCAAGCCGTCGCACCGCCGCAACAGGTCATTCCAACTTTCCTTACACGCGGCGGAATGGGGGGATCGGGGTTCAAGCGCCGGTCAGGTGAGGCCCACTCTAAACCCAGCCGGCACGAAGCGGCGCCCCTCCGGGCCGGAGCTCGAAGGGGCGCCTGAGGTGCATCTTGTGGGTGTGGACCGGTAGGGCCTACTCCCCGGCCGTTCCCGGCACCAGGATGAAGCCGAAACGGCCAGTCCGTCGCGGCGAGTTGGCCGACTCGCCCACTGCATTCACCGCACGCACCAGGTAGTACCAGTTGGTGTCGCCGGTCGAGCCGCCCGTGTGCGTGAAGCTCGTGGTGGTTGGCTCACCCAGCAGATCGGACATGCCCGGCGCAAAGTACGGAGCCTGGCTGCCGTACACCGCGTACTTCATGATCGTCGTGTCGTTGCCGTTCACGTCCTGGGTCACCGGATTCCACGCCAGGGTGACATCATTGCTGCCACTCAGTGCGATCGATGTGACTACCGGCGCCTTGGGCACGGCCGCGCCGCCCGCACCCGTAGTAAACGACCACGCAGCGCTGGCGGCCGATGAGGCGCTGTCCGTCGCGACCGCGTACCACTCGTACTCGGTGTTCGGGTCACGCCCCGCCCAGGCCACGGTCGCATTCGCGCCGCTGGCCACGCCGTTCACCGTCCCGATCAGCTCGAAGGGCGCCTCCGCGGTGCCCTCCATGTCGTACGCCATGGTGAATTGCTCGTAGTTGCTCGCGTTGGTCAGGTAGGCGCTCACGTACGGCGAGTAGACCTCTGCGTAGATCTCGTCGCTTGCCGGCCTGAAGGTCAGGATCCGCAGGTAGCCGGTGTTCGCCGCATTGTTGTAATCCTGGTAGTCCGTGAGCAGGACATGCACCGGGTTCATGCCGGTTCGGGTCTCCAGGCGATAGGCCGAGCCGTCGCTGGAAGTGTGCATGTGCCCGCACACGATCAGGAACAGGTTGGAATTGTCCGACAAGGCCGTATACGTGGCTTGATTCGCCCATGTGTCGTTGGTGTTCAGGATGTCGTGCTGTGCCACGATGCCCCGTCGATCGCTGTACGTCTTCAGCAGGGCATCGGCCCAGTCCAGCGCCCCTGTGCTCGGTTGGTACTTCAAGTTGATCAGGATGAAGTCCATGCCCGAGGCGCTGAAGAGAGAGTAGTTGCTGTAGTTGTCGCCTTCAGCAGTATAGTAGCCCTGATAGGTGGATTGGGCCACGAATCTTACGTTGCCGAACCAGTCGGGATAGTAGGTCGTGCCGAAGGCGACATCGTGGTTGCCCGGGCCGACGCTGTAGGACACGCTGCCCGCGTCCAAGATGTCCATCGCCGCGTCCGCCCGCTGCCACTCGGTCGTGTTGCTCGACGTATTGACGATGTCGCCAACGTGCGTGACGAAGGCGACGTTGCGGGTATCCTTCTGCGCCACGATATAGTTCGTCATAGCATTGAAGGCCACATAGAGTGTCGAGCTGGCGACATGGCTCTGCGTGTCAGGAATGACGAACAGGGTGAAGTCCTCGGCGGGCGCCGCGGTGCTGACCGGCCGGCCGTAGAAGGACACGCTCATGGTCTCCGCTTCCGGATCCGTGACCGTCGCCTGCAGCGTTGGCGCAAGTGCGACGCCCGTCGCGTCGTCCGCGGGCTGCACGAGGCTCACTGCCGGCGCGCCGTTGATAATGGTACCGCTCACCGCCACGTTACGCGTGGTGGCATCCGCACTCGCGTGCGTGATGTCCCCGGTGCTCGTGCCCAGGGTCGAACTCAGGAACCGCACGTAGATGGGCGTCGGAGCCACCGTTCCGGAAGCCGGGGTCAGGCTGACGCTGCCCCCAAAGACACCGCCCGGCGTGGTCGAGATCTGGAAACCGTCCGGCGCGGTGATGACGATGTTGCCGGTCAGGTTGCCGCCCGAGACGGTGTAGGACTGCTCGGCGGATGGCACGTTGATCGTGCTCGAGAACGGGTCGAGCGTGCCCGACGTGACGATGTACGGCGTCGTCGGGGCCAGGCAGTAAGCTACGGTCAACTGAGGCCGGTTGGCGACCGTTGTGCCTTCCTTCGAGGTGAAGTCCAGGCCGTTGGTTGTCGAGCCGGCATGGATCATGAAGCCCATGTTGCTGGCTGCGTCGTTGATCCACCCTGCCAACGCGACCTCACCGGCGTCGTTCAGCGCCGCCTGGTACGCGCCGGTGGCGGTGGGAGTGAAGTTGGCGAGCACCGTACTGCCCCTGTCGCTCGCACCGCCCGCACCGCCCGGCCAGGCGTTCGCGCCGTCGTAGGTGTTCCACGTCGCGCCGTTGGCGGTCGTCGACCCGTTGCCCGTGCCCTCGGTCCACGCCTGCGTCATGGCGTACATGTCAAACCCCGGCGACTGGGTGACGTTCTCCACGTAGACGGCCACCGAGGCGGACTCGACGGTGCTGCCGGCCGGAATGGCGGAGAGGTCCCAGTAGAGGAGCGCCGACAGATCGTTGCCGCTGCCGTTCGGCTCATCGCTGTCGACCAGGAGCGGCGTCGTCGCGCCGTAGTTGTAGGTGGGGTTATTCTGCATGATGTGGCCGTCACGTGCACCGGTATAACCCCCCGTCCCCTGCTGGAAGCTGACCGTCGTGCACAACGACGCCGTGCCACTGGCCGCCACATTCTTTGTAACGGCTCCCGCGCTGGTGTGCGCGATGTTCCCGCTGAACGTGCCTTCGGCGCCGGTCAGGCGGACGTAGATGGTCGTGGTCCCGACAGCGCCACCCGATTGGGTCAAGGTCAGGCCGGAGGAGTAGGTGCTGCCGTCCGTCGAAAGCTCAAACCCGTCCGGCGCGGTGATGCTGATGTCTGCCGTCAGGTTGCTGCCCGAGACGGTATAGGTCTGCGCGACTGAGGGCATGCCCGGCGTCGTGCTGAAAGGCGCCAACGTACCCGAGGTGGTGATCGTCGGGCTGGTCGAGGCGCAGTAGGTGATGTTGAGCTTGGGTCGTTGTGATTCGGTGGTGGCCTCGCTTGAGGCGACTATCCAGTAATCTGCGCTACTCGCTTGGTTATAGCCCTGGATGGTCATGCCGTAGTTCGGCAGGTCGCCATCGATCCAGTCCTGGACGACGGCCACGCCCCCGGCATTCAGATCGAGGGTCACGCTGCCGCTCGCACCGAAAGCGCTGGTGCCAGCGTCCCACAAGTTCGTGCTGTAGCGGTCCGTCGAGGTGTTAGCGGCACCAGCGGTGCCCCACGCGTTGCTTCCATCGTAAGTATTCCAGGTGGCGGTGTTTTCGCCCCAGGCCCGTCGCAGGTTGTAGAGGCTGAATGCGTAGGCGGAGCTGTCGGTCACGTAGAACGAGAGGCTGGCAGCACTCACCGTAGAGCCGCTGTCAATCCCGCTGACATCCCAGAGGTACAAGCCGCCTTGTGAGTAGCTGTTGAAAGGACTCTGCGTGACCGTAGCCTCGGAACCGAAGTTGGTGCTGGCCTGAGAGGACCTCATCCTCGTATCAGCGGTTGCCACCAGCGACACATCGTAGCACCAGCCCACAATGCCGCTCACAGCGACATCCTTCTGTGCCGCGCCGCTGCTGGTGTGGGCGATGTTGCCGGCGAAGTTGCCTTCGGCCGCGCCGGTCAGGCGGACGGAGATAGTTGTGGGGCTGACCACGCCGCCGGTCTGTGGCAATGTTATAGTGGAACCGTAAGTACCAGCGTCGGTCTTGATCTCGAAGCCCGCCGGCGCAGTGATGCTGATATCTGCGCTCAAAAGGCTGCCCGAAACGGTGTAGGTCTGTGCGGCCGAGGGTGTGCCAGGCGTGGTGCTGAAGGAATCCAACGAGCTGACGCTAGTGGTGATCTCCGGGCCGATGACCTCCGTGTAGGTGTTGCGCACGACCCCAGTGCTGTCGTAGTAGTCGAACGTGATCGACGTGTCCGACGCAGTGAGCTTGATGGCGCCAGGGGTGTCGGCCAGGCAGAACTCGCTCGTGGCTTCACTGGTGCTGTAACTGCAATAACTGTGGCCATAATCGCCACTGAGAATGGTCCCGCCGTAGCCGTCGATGAAGTAGCGCACCGTCTTGCCGCCGTCCGCCTTCATCAGCCGCTCGAAGTGGTGGTTGTGCCCGGCGATCACGAAGTCGATGTCAAACTGGCCGTAGGGCAGCTGGGAATCGGCAATATCGCCGTAGTAGCCGGTGGAATAGGGCGCCTGATGGATGACTGCGATCTTCCACGCCGACGTCGACGCAGTTGCTGTCGACTGCAGCCACGCGGTCTGGTTGTCCCACTCGGCCTGCATATACCGATCCCGATTGCCATCGATCATGAAGAAATGCACGTCGCCGGCCACGAAATCATAGCGGCGCCGTTGCGCATCGGCGTTGGTCGGCAGCCACGTGAAGTAGCTGTTGTACGCAGTCAGGCCGACGGTGCTGTCATAGTCGTGGTTGCCCAACGAAGGCATGAAAGTCTGGGCGGTCACATAGCTGCCGTAATAATTGCCGACACACGTCGCATAACTGCTGCAGTTCTGGTAGTGGTAGTTATCGCCGGCCGTCACGATGCGGACCGGATTCCAGCTCGCAATCATGTCTGCGACGGTCTGCTCGAGGGCAGTCCCTGAGCCATAATCGCTCAGAACAGCGATAGTGGTGGTGGCGTGCGGCGCGTCCGGCGCAGCCTGGACTGCCGGGACCGGCAGAACGGAGAACAGAAGAGCTACGATTGCGAACAGGGCGAAAACTTTCGCCAGCTTCGAAGGACAGGGGCGGACAGCAGGTCTCATCGGAGGTCTCTCCTTCACGAGCAGCAAGGTGCGACCGAGCCAGTGAAGGGACATCTGGACCCGGACGCGATGGGTTTATGACGGCAAACTGAACAACACAATTATAGCAGAACGGGGCCGGCTCGTCAACTTACGTTTTGGTCGCGCACAACTGCACAAGTGAGCAGACGCCCCCGCAGCGGGTGATCTGCGGGGGCGTCCATCATTCCCCGATCCGCGTGAGAGGAATGTCAGGGCGCCAGGGCCCCCGGCACAAGGACGAATCCGAACCGGCCGGTCCGCCGCGGCGAATTGGCCGACTCGCCCACCGCGTTGACCGCACGGACCAGGTAGTACCAGTTGGTCGAGCCGGTCGAGCCGCCCGTGTGGGTGTACGTGAATTCCGCATCCGTCGTAGCGCCCAGCAGGTCGGCAGGAGCCGGATCAAAGAACGGATCGTGGCTGCCGTAGACGCGATAGGCCATGATGTCCGTCGGGTTCTCGCTCACATCGAGCGTGACCTCGTCCCAGCCAAGAACAACGTCGCTCCCGCTCAGCACGATCGACGTCACCTCCGGCGCCTTGGGCAGCGCTGCGGGCGGCGGCGTGCAGTAGCTGATGGTCAGCTTGGGCCGGTTGGCGACCGTCGTCCCTTCCTTCGAGGTGAAGTCCAGGCCATTGCTCGTCGAACCGGCGTGGATCATGAAGCCCTTGTTATCCGCAGGGGTGTTGACCCAGCTCTCCAGCACGTCCAAGCCGTTGCCACCCAGGCTGACCTCGTGGGAACCGGTAGATGTGGCTGCGAAGTTCGCCAGCACGGTGGCGCTGCGGTCACTTGCACCGGCCCCGCCCGCGCCGCCCGGCCAGGCGTTCGTGCCGTCGTAGGTGTTCCAGGTCGCTCCGTTACCCGTGGCCGACCCGTTGCCGGTGCCCTCGGTCCACGCCTGCATCATGGCGTACAGGTTGTAACCCGGGGACTCGGTCACGTTCTCGACGTAGACGGTCACGGAGGCCGAGTCAACAGTGCTGCCGGTGGGGATGGTAGAGAGGTCCCAGTAAAGCAGCGCCGACATGTCGTTGCTGCTGTTGTACGGCTCATCGCTGTCGACCATCAGCGGCGTCGTCGCGCCGTAGTTGTAGGTGGCGTTGGCCTGGCGAATGTGGGCATCGCGCGCCCCGGCATAGCCATCCGCGCCTTGCTGGAAGCTGACCGTCGAGCACCATCCTGCCGTGCCGCTGACTGCCACATTCCTGGCGGTCGCGTTCGTGCTGGTGTGGACGATGTCGCCGCTCCACGTGCCGGCCGCGCCGGTCAGGCGGACCCAGACGGTCGTTGCGGGAACAGTGCCACCGGATTGGGCCAGGGTGCGGCTCGAGTAGTAGCTCGTGCCGTCCGTCGAGATCTCGAAGCCGGCCGGCGCGGTGATGGTGATGTCCTCGGTCAGGTTGCGGCCCGAAACGGTGTAGGTCTGCGCGGCCGAGGGCGCGCCCGGCGTGGTGCTGAAGGGTGCCAGGGCGCCGGAGGTGGTGATCGTCGGACCGGCCACGACGCAGTAGGTGACGTTGAGCCTGGGCCGGTTGGCCGTCGTTGCGTTCTCCGAGGAGGCAAAGAATACGGCATTGCTCGTGGATCCAGAGTAGTTCTGCATGATCAGGCCGTGGTTATCGACCGTGCCGTCGATCCAGCCCTGGACCACACCCACGCCCTCGGCGTTGAGCGCCTCCGTCTTGCTGCCGGTGGTGGAGAAGCTGGTCGTGCCCGCGCTCCACAGGTTCGTGTCGTAGCGGTCCGAGTCGACGTTCGCCGCCCCGGCGGTCCCCCAGTTGGCCGCGCCGTCGTAGGTGTTCCAGTTGGAGCTGGTTGTCGAGTTCGTCCGGTTGCCTGTCCCTTCGACCCAGGCCCGGCGCATATTGTAGAGATTGAAGACAAGTGGGCTTGCATCTGAGACGTTCAGGGAGAAGCTGGCCGATGAGACGACTGCGTTCGCGGGAATGCTGCTCACATCCCATTTCATGAGCGACGTCCGGCGGCTGGTGCCCGTGGTCGCGTCCACGTGCAACTCGGTGCTGCCGCCGTTGTTGTACTGCACGTTGGCAGCGCTCAGGTAGTTGTCTTCCGTGGCCACCAGATTGACGGTCGCGCACTCCTCGTTGGCATCCTGGGTATAGGTGTGCTGCAACACACCGCTGCTGTTGTAATACTCGAACGTGATCGACGTATCCGAGGCAGTGATCTTTATGGCGCCGGGGGTGTTGGCCAGGCAGAATTCGCTCGTCGCGGTACTGGTGCTGGTGCCGCACTCGCTGTGGCCGAGGCCAGTGGGGAGAGATCCGCCATACCCGTCGATGAAGTAGCGCACCGTCTTGCCGCCGTCCGCCTTCACGAGCCGCTCGAAGTGGTGGTTGTGGCCCGAGATCACGAAGTCGATGCCATACTGGCCGTAGGGCAGCTGGGAGGCGGCAATGTCGCCGTAGTAGCCGGTGGAATAGGGCGCCTGGTGCAAAATCGCGATCTTCCACGTCGACGTCGACGCAGCCGCTGTCGACTGCAACCACGCGGTCTGGTTGTCCCATGCAGACTGCGTGTACCGGTCCCGGTTGCCATCGAGCATGAAGAAGTGAACGTCGCCGGCAACAAAATCATAACGACGCCGTTGAGGATCGTCGTCCGTAGGAAGCCAGGTGAAGTAGGTGTTCCATGCGGTAAGCCCGACGACGCTGTCATAGTCGTGGTTGCCCATCGTCGGCATGAAGGTCTGGTTGCTGACGAAGGTCCCGTAGTAGGCGCCGACACAGGTTGCATAGCTGTTGCAGCTCTGGTAGTGGTAGTTGTCGCCGGCCGTCACGATCCAGGCCGGGCTCCAGCTTGCGATCATGTCGGCGACGGTCTGTTCGAGCGTGGTGCCCGAGCCGTAGTCGCTCAGGGCGGCAATGACGGTAGTGGCGTCCGGCGCGTCCGGCGCGGCCTGGGCTGCCGGGACTGCCAGGCCGGAGAACAGGAGGGCAACGATGGCGAACAGTGCGAAGCAGTTCGCCAGCTTCGGGGCACGAGGATAGCGGCATGGTTCCATCTGGACTCACTCCTCCGAAGGCGAAGGTGCGCCCTGGTCAGGCGTCGGGCGGCCGCGAAGATATCACTGCACCAGGACGCGGTGGGATGCAAAGTACGGTGACCATGTTGATAATACGCCCGAAGAGCCGTCCTGTCAACAGGGAGAGGGCAGAATCACATCGCAGCGACACCGATCACAAAGGCGTCCTTCTCAGTTGATAGCCCAAGAGAAGGCAATTCCGTCAAAGTGCGGGGCCGGGCATGAAGGTCTGCCCGGCCCCGGAGGGGGGAGGGAGGGGTAGGAGAGGCGTCGCAGGGGCGGCACGCCCCCGAGCTCAAGGTGTGCTGCCCGGGACGAGGTCGAACCCGAACCGGCCGGTCCGCCGCGGCGAGTTGGCCGACTCGCCTACTCCATTCAGCGCGCGCACCAGGTAGTACCAGTTGGTCGCACCGGTTGAGCCGCCCACGTGCGTGAAGGCCGTGTCGACAGGAGACGGGGTCAGGAGCGCACCCGTCGAGAAGTAGGGCTCCTGGCTGCCGTACACGTGATACTCGCTGATGGTCGTGGGATAGTTGTTGGTGTCCTCCGTCACCGCGTCCCACGCCAGCGCCACGTCGTTGCTGCCGCTGAGC
Organism: Anaerolineae bacterium; assembly: GCA_040766655.1. Classification (GTDB taxonomy): domain Bacteria; phylum Chloroflexota; class Anaerolineae; order CG2-30-64-16; family CG2-30-64-16; genus JALOOB01. Next base: position 174,504 of record JAXGQB010000011.1, on the reverse strand, counting down.
TCGATCGAGGTCACCACCGGCGCCTTGGGGACCGTCGCGGGGGGCAGGTAAGGCGCGATGGTATAGGTGTAGTTCACGGTCCCGCCCGAAGTGCCGACGTAGTCGACGGTCGCCTGATCGGGCGTGACCGTCACCCGCATGTGGCCTGGGCTCGGCAGCACCCGAATGGTGTACTCATGGCTCTCGTTGTAGAGATTGAAGCCGTTTCCTGAAAATCCGGCGGCTGCGAGTGACTCATAGATGACGCCGTCGCGCATCTCGTGGGCGTACTGGTGGTCGTGCCCGTGGAAGAATGCGCTGACGTGGTTGTCCACCAGGATCTGGTGGATCGGGTCTTCGCCCCACCCTGCTCGCTTCGTCTCCCACAGGTATGAGGACTGGTTGACCTCGTCGTAGCCGCCCCACTCACAGATATGCGCCGGCACGGCCCCGCGGCGCACGTAGTCGTCGGAGCCGCCCACCATGTGATGGGCGAAGAGAAACTTGTACCGGGCATGGCTGTTCTCCAGCGTCTGCTTCAGCCAGTTGTACTGCTCCTGCCCCAGGGTCCAGTGCCAGCGGTCGCCGTCACTACCTTCAGGTTCACCGCCGCCGGTGTTCCCGGCGAACGGCTTGTACATCGTATACCAGTAGGGGTCGAACACGACAAACAGCGCATCGCCCCACTCCCAGGCGTAATAGTCCTCGCGCAGCTGATCGCCCGAGAGAAGAGCGTGCGGGTCCGTGTTGCCCGAGTAGAAGGCATCGGGCACGGGATTGGGGAAGTACTTCTTCTGTGCATTGGTGCCGATGATGGGCGGGGCAAGCGCAGGATCGGCCGTGTCATCCAGGTGCCAGCCCTCCTGCTGCTCGTGGTTGCCTGGCGCCAGGAAGATGGAGGCCGAGTGGCTGACCAGATTGAAGAAACGGTACTGGTACTTGTAGTTCGTCTCGGCGGTGGAACCAGAAGTGACGCCATCCATCGCAAAGGTGTCGCCCAGGTCGAGGTGAAAATCGGGATGGTCTGCCGCGACGTTGTCCATGGTCTGGTCCCAGGTGGTCGCGCTGCCCAACATGATGTTGACGTGCGAATCCGAGGTGATCGTGAACGTGAACGTGCTGCCGCGTTCCCGCTGCGTCCAGAAGGAGCGTTCGGTCCGCGTCACCCAGTCCGTCTCGCCGGGCAGGTGATACTTCATGCGGTAGTAGTAACGGGTGTCCGGGTCGAGATCCCCGATCACCACCTTCCCCGGCTGGCCGCCAGTGGCGGTCGCCAGTGGCGTCTCCCCGGTGTAGGCACCCGAAGCAGTCCCGTACTCGTAGTAGTACTCGATCGTCGAGTCGGGCACGATCGTGATCATGACCGACGAATCTGTCGGCCGTCCGAGGAGTTCGGCGCCGGTGAAGGTGATCGTCGTGGCCGCCTCGAGGCGCGAGGCAGGCGCCCACACCAAGGCGATGATGAAAAATGATACCGCGAGAGACCGCGCTGCCGCGCGGAGGCGACGCCACCCAACATCGGGGTGGGGACTTCGGTGAAGCAGCTGATGTGGAACCATCGTTCCCTCCTGCAACCAATTCCGATCCATGCGTGGTGCAACCCGCTGCGAGGAGGCACGCCCCCGATCCGGTTGCCTGCCGGATTGCGAGGGCGTGCCGAGAAGGCCATCCGCGCCGGCGCGCGCCGACGTCAGGGCGTGTCGCCCGGAATCAGGCCATAGACGAACGCGCCCGTGCGGTTAGAACTGCCGCATGCATCGCCGCACTCGTTCACGGGGCCCACCAGGTAGAAGTAGGTGTTGCCCGCCACGGTCAGATCCGCATCCGTGTCGGTGTAGGCCGGATCGGACGGCGACACATCGCCGGGCAGTTTCGACGCTTCGCCCGCCGAGAAGTACGGGTCGATCAGGCTGCGGTAGACCGAGTAGTAGTCCACCGCGGCTGCGAGGTGCGGCCAGGTGAGCCTGACGTCATCCACGTCGAACCTCTCGATGGACACGTCGACACTCACCGCAAAGTGCGCGGTCACCGTCTTGTACGCGTCCATGGTGATGGAGCACGCGCCGGAGCCCGTGCACGCGCCGCTCCAGTGATCGAGCACGTAGCCGGCGGCCGGCGTGGCCGTGACCTCGACGACCGTGCCGGGCGCATAGGTGTGAACTCCCTTCGACGGGACGGTCGTGCCGGCGCCCTCAACTGCCACCGTCAAGTCGAAGGACGGCGCCGGGTTGATCGGCACCGCCGCGATGGCCCAGTACGCACTCTCGTTTGCGGTCCAACTCATCGTTACCGAGCTGCCCGTCGCCTGCTCTGTGCTGGCCGCGCCCCGCGTGTTACTCACGAACGCATTCCACAACGCCGCAGACTGCCCCGCACCCGGCGTCACGGTCTGGGTGTCGGCAGACCCGCCCATGAACAGGTTATCGAACACCAGCTCGCTGCCTCCCAGCCCGCTCAATGTCACCGTCGGCGCAGTGCCCTGGCTGGTCGAACCCGCGCCTGCAGCGGTCCCCAGCGGCGTGGTCTGGTTCACCCCCGCAAAGTTGGCCGCACCCGCCACGCTGCCGTTGCTCACTGCGCCGCTGAACGTCACCGCCACCGTCCCCGCCTGACCGCTCGGTAGCGCGGTCCCCGCCGGCCACCGGTAGATGGCCGAGTAGCGCAGTTGCGTCCCTGCCTGCTGCGCGATCACCGGCGTCAGCGCAACGGCGCTGCCACCGGAGGGGGTGAAGGTGACCGAAGAGATGGTCCGACTCGTTGAACCGCAGTTCCATGACACCCCCACCAGCATCATGCGATCTACCCCGGTCCCGGTGGTGTGGCCGAAGCTGACGCTGGTGGCGTTGGCCGCGCCCGTGCCGCTGGAAGTTGCGCCGTCTACGAGGTTGTCAACCGGCGGCGAGATCGTGTACGAATAGGCTGGCGTGGTCTGGCTGGTTCGGATGTAGTCCACGGTCGTCTGTGCCGGCGCGACCGTCACCAGCAGGTGGCCTGAGTTTGTCATTGCCTGAATGGTGTACCCGTTACCGGTCGTGTACATGTTGAAGCCGCTGCCGGTGAAGCCGGCCGAGGGCAGCGCCTGGTACACGACGCCATCGCGACTCTCGTACGCATACTGGTGATCGTGGCCGTGGAAGAAGGCGCTGACCCCGTTCTTCACCAACAGCTGGTGCACCGGGTCGCTGCCCCAGCCGGCGCGTTCCGTGTTCCAAGCGTACGTGGTGCCATCCTCGTTGTTGCCGCCCCACTCCACATACTGCGCGTGGTTTGCGCCGGCGTGGCCGTAGTCCTCCTGTCCGGAGACGCTCCCGTCCGAGACCATCTGGTGGGAGAAGACGAACTTATACTTCGCGGCGCTGCCCGCCAGGGTCGCTTTCAGCCAGTCGAACTGATCCTGCCCAAGCGTCCAGTCCCACGCGTCGCCGGAGCCCGTGGTGTCCGATTCTCCGCCCCCCGGGTCACTCACGTACGGCTTGGTCACGGTGTACCAGTAGGGGTTGATGACGACGAAGAGCGCATCGCCCCACGTCCAGGCATAGTAGTCTTCCTTGAGCTGATCCCCTGCCAGGTAGGCGTTGGTGCTCGTGTCACCTGTATAGAACGAGCCGTCGGGCACAGGATTCACGAAGTACTTCTTCTGCGCGTTCGTGCCGATGATGTTGAGGCTATTGGCGCCCTGGATCTGGTGCCAGAGCTCCTGCTGCTCGTGGTTCCCCGGCGCCAGGAAGATGGGCGCCGAATGGCTGACGATGTTGAAGAACGGAAGCTGATACTTGTAGGAGTTCTCAGCGCCAGAGATGTTCCCTGCGCTGAGGCTGCGCATGTCGAAGGTGTCGCCCAGGTCGAGATGGAAGTCGGGCGCATTCGCGGCCACGTCGTTCAGCGTGTTCGTCCAGATGGTCGCATTGCCCAGAAGGATGTTCACGTGAGAATCAGACGTGATGGCGAACTTGAAGGTGCTGCCCGCAGCCCGTTGGGTCCAGAACGAGTGCTCTGGCCGGCTGACCCAAGTCGTCCCCCCGTCGTCGCTGTAGCGCATGCGGTAGTAGTATCTCGTATTCGGTTCGAGGCAACGGATGACGACCGTCGTGGGTTGGCCAGACGGCGCGGACACGGTCTCCGTCTGATCCGTGTACACCCCCGATGCTGTCCCAAATTCGTAGTAGAGTGAGACTGCCGCGTCCGGGACGATCTTCACAGAGATCGAGGTGTCGGTTGGCCGGCCCAGCATCTCGGCGCCGGTGAAGGTGATCTCAGCTTCTGCGGCGGCTGGCGCCGCCAGGAGAAAGACCACCAGTACCAGAAATGTGAGGATCGTGCCCAACGTGGGGAGATGGACGGCCGAAATGACATCCGGCCGGCGGCGTACGCCTGTGAAAGATTGCCTGATCATCGTGCCCTCCTGGGGTGCTCTGCCAGATCGCTGGCCCGGTCCAAAGGTCAAAAGAGACGAAAAAAGTCGAAGGAGGCTGGCAGGGACTTCAATCGACACGTTGACACGACCGACTGAAGTCCCGCAAGACGCTGCACGCGCGCCGGAGGCTGCCGGCGCATCCCGTCGTCAGGGGTTGAGGCCTGGCGTCAGCCCGTACACGAACACACCGGTGCGATTGGAGCTGCCGATCGCCTCGCCGCTCGCATTCACCGGCACGACAAGGTAGAAGTAGGTCCGTCCGGATGCGGTCAGGTCGACCGTCGCATCGGGATAGCTCATGGCCGCAGGCGTGACCGCCGGCGTCACATCGCCCAGATAGGTGGTTGGCCCCCCGGCGAAGAAGGGATCGGTCTCGCTGCGATAGATCGCATAGTGATGCACGGTGTCCGCCGTGTGCTGCCAGGTCAGCTCGATATCTTCTGACCCCGACCGGGCGATGGTCGCGGTCATGGTAGGGATCGCGGGCGCGAAGTTAGCCTGGATGAAGTAGTTTCCATTCATCACGACGGTCGTTGAGGCTGATTTTGTATCCCCGACCGTGTTGATCAGGCCGGTCCAATCGACAAAGCGATAGCCGGGGCTCGGAGAGGCGGTCAGGGTGACTACCGTCCCCGAAGTATGGGAGGTGGTCGAGCCCGCCGGCGCGGTCACCGTGCCGCCGCCGGTCGCGTTCAGCGTCAGGGCATAGGAGGTACTCGTGTTGGCTGCGAAGTTGGCCTGAATGGCGTAGTCCCCGTTCATCGTGATCGTGGTCGCGGCGCCGGTGGTATGCGCGATCATGCCCCAGTTGCCGGTCCAATTGACGAAGTGGTAACCGGAATTGGGGACAGCGGTGATGCTGACCACCTCGCCGGCATTCCGGGTGGACGTACCGGCAGGAGTCACCGAGCCGTTGCTGCCCGCGTTGACCGTGAGAGAGTAGGTCTTACCCGGGGCGGAGAAGTTGGCCCGGACGATATGGGCGCCGTCCATGGTAAGCGTGCACGCGCCGTCGCCGCTGCAGTCACCGCCCCAGCCCGTGAAGGTGGAGCCGCTAGCCGGTTCGGCGATCAGTGCCACGCTCGTACCCGAGGTGAAGGCGGCTGAGCAGGCGCCGCCGCAATTGATGCCGGGCGCGTCACTCGTCACCGTTCCCGATCCGGGGCCGGTTTGGTCGACCATCAGCCGGTAGCTGCTGGGCGCCGCGCCGGGAACGGTCACCGAGTCTGCCACGATCCCGTTGGCGCCGTCGCCGGGCAGGTAGGAGCGAACATACGCCACCTTTGTCTCGCTCGGCGAGACGTTGACGCGGAAATAGCCCGAGTTCTCCAGTTCCACGATGGCATCCGGATACAGACCCTCATTGTGGCCGTAGGAGTAGGGCTGCCAGGTATAGCCGGCATCATCCGGTTTCGGGCATTCCAGGTAGACGATCCCATCCACGAGCTCGCGGGCGTAGTCGTGGTCGTGCCCGTGGAAGAAGATGCTCACCCCATTCCTGACCATCAACTGGTGAATGGGCAGCGTCCAGCCATCCGATGGGGGCCGGTGCACGTCAAAGGCCCAGGCGCCGTCCGGGTTCTTGCCGCCCCACTCGAAGAAGGGCGACGCGCTTTGTCCGCCGCGCCCGTACACGCTCTCAGTTCCATCCACGCTCGCTCCGCCGGTCACATGATGCGAAAAGACGAACTTGTACTTCGCATCGCTGTTCTCGAGCACGGACTTGAGCCACTGGTACTGCCGGATGCCGAGGCTCCAATCCCAGCGCGTCCCCTGGATCTCGCCGTCCTGCCCTTCGCCGCCGTAGGAATCCCCTTCGGACGACCAGGCCAGCGAATAGTGGTAGGGGTCGATCACGACAAACAGAGCATCGCCCCACGTCCAGGCCCAGTAGTCCTCCTGATTCGTGTCACCTCCGATCACGCCATACGACGTATCCGTGTTCCCCGAGTAGAACGAGTCCGTGATGGGATTGGGGTAGTACAGCTTCCGGTATTTCATCCCGACCCGGGCCAGGGATTGATCCGGGGCAGCAAAGACATCGTCGAAGTTCCAACCCTCCTCATTTTCGTGATTGCCGACCGCCTGAAAGTAGGGGGTCGAGTGGGTGACCGCGCTCAGGTAGGGGCGATCAAACAGGTAGGCAGCCTTGCCTTCGGCATCGGTCATGCCCGTTCCCAGGGGCGAGGGATCCATCGGGAAGGTGTCGCCCGTGTCGATGTGGAAGTCCGGCTGGTCCGCAGCGATGTTCTGCAACGTCACCTCCCACAGAGCCAGCTCGTCCGCGGTCTGGCCGCCATACTGGCCCAGGTGGTTATCACTGGTCACAGTGAAGGTGAAGCTGCTGCCCGCCGCTCTCTGCGTCATGAAGGTGTATTCGGCGGCGTGGTTCCAATCGGTCGTGCCGGTCTGGCGGTAGACGATGCGGTAGTAGTAGCGCGTATTGGGCGAGAGATTCCCGATCGCGAATTCGACCACCTCGTCCGCGGTGGCGCTGTAGGTGGCTGTCTGGTGCGTGTAGGCGCCGGTTGCGATGCCGTATTCGATGTAGAACTCGGCGTTCCGATCCGGAATGATGTTGGCCGTGATGGACTTGTCTTCCGGCCGTCCCAACAGGATGTTGAACGACACGGGCGACAACGGCGCCGCGGTTCCGCTGAGGGCGACGACGCGGGTGGTCGCCCCGGTGCTGGCGTGGGTAATACTGCCGCCGGACGTCCCCTCGGCGACGCGGCTGAAGCGCACGTAGATCGGGGTCTGCGCCACCGAGCCTTCGGATGGGGTCAACGCCAGGGACGAGGTCCAGCCGCTGCCGCTGGTCAACGAGATTTGGAAGTCGCCCGGCGCCGAGATCGCGATGTCGTTCGTCAGGTTGCTGCCGGAAACCGTGTAGGTCTGCTCCGCGGAAGGCACGCCCGGCAGGGTGCTGAAAGCGCTCAGTGGCGTGCCGGCGATCGTGATCCGGGGGGCGTTCGGATCGGGCTCAGCCTTGAAGGTGGCGATCAGCGCCGCCCAGTCGCGGGAGGTGATGCCGCTCTTCTGGGCCGTGTAAGCATCCGCATCCGAGACGATTCGCCAGCTCATCGAGGCAGTGATATTCGTGTCTGCGGTGCCCCCGGTCGTGCCCAGCCGAGGGCCGGCGGTGAACGAGTTGCCCCAGGTCCCTGCGGCGTCGCCGTCGGGCCCTTCGGTGCCGACCGCACCCACCAGCAGCTCATTGGCCTCGGTGGTGGTAGCTGTCGCCCCGGAAGAGGGTGTGTCGCTGCTGCCCGTGCCGATGCCGGTGCGGTCGAGCGGATCCTCGTCCGCCAGGCCGCTGAAGGCGCTGGCAACCGCGGCCCGCGCCGTGACCGAGGCGCTGGCGGTAATGGTGATGCTGCTGTCCGCGGGCAGCGCGTTGGCATCGTAGGCCGAAAACATGTAGGTGCGCAGCTGGCCCGTATTGATCGCCGGACCGATCTCGTGGTAAGTGTTGCCGGCCGAATCGGTCACCGTGATCGGCGGGACGTTCGCGTTCGGGTCGGTGGCATAGACGATGATGATGTCGTCGCCTGCGGCAACCGCCGCGGTGGTCACGATCGCCAGGCTGGCGCCGGAGGTTTTCGAGGAAGCCGAGCCGACGTCGCCGATGTAAACGATGGTGCTGGCCGCCTTGACGCTGGTGGCCGAACCTCCCATGATGGACAGAAGAAGGGTGAGGAGAACGAAGATCCGCCCGATGTGGGCTGGATTGACCGCAGGAGCGGCATGACTCCCGGGGATGTGGGCAGAGGATAGACAAGAGGACATCTGTGACCTCCTCAGGTTCCCATCATGTAGTGGCCGATTCAACTGGTTGCACGCAGGGTCAATTGGGCAGAGACCTGTCAGGTCCGCGGGACCTGACAGGTCTCTGCCTGTCGTCAGTCGCCCGGCACCATGCCGAACACGAACACACCGATACGATTCGAGCTGCCGATCGGCTCGCCGCTCGCGTTCGCCGGCGCCACCAGGTAGAAGAACTTGCTTCCACCGACCGTCAGGTCCGCGGTCATGTCCGTAAAGGTAGGTGTAGACGCCGGCACGTCGGCCAGCCAGGACGCCGGGCCGGCCTCGAAGTAGGCAGCGGTCTGGCTGCGGTAAACCGCGTAATGATCCGCGGACGCTGCCGTGTGCGCCCAGTCAAGCTTGGGGTGGGTGCCCGACGTGCTGATGGCGACGGCGACCACATTCACCGGCGCCGGGTTGATCGGCACCGCGGCAATCGCCCAGCGGGTGGCCGTCGAATCATAGCCCGCCGTTGTCCAGCTCATGGTGGCCGATGCCCCGGTGGCCGGCTTCGTGCTCGCAGCCCCGCGGGCATTGAAGTTGCTGCTGGAGGTGTAGCCCAGCACGTTCCACAGCTCCGACTGCCCGGCGTCTGCAACCATGGTGTGCGATGTGCTGCTGGCGCCCAGGAACACGCTGTCGAACACCAGCTCATTCCCCGCCAGCCCCGTCAACGTGACCGCCGGGTTGGGCGTGTCGCTGGTCGAGGTGCCCGTCCCAACTGCGCCACCGGGCGTCCCCAGCGGCGTCGTCTGATCCACCCCGGCGAAGTTCGCCGCACCGGCAATGATGCCGTTGGTCACCGCGCCCGAGAACGTGATGTTCACCGTGCCCGCCACACCGCCCGCTGGCGCCAGCAAGCGGTAGATCGCCGTGTACCGGTAGTTGTCTCCATTAGATGGTGACCCCGTCCACCGGTACTGCTGCGTCTTTACTTCAGTCAGAGCGATAGCTTCTTCGCCAGTGGGAGTGAAAGTGATCGAGGATATGGTGCTGTCGGTCCCACCGCAGTTCCACGATACTCCCACCAACATCAGCCGGTCGCTCCCATTGCCGGTTGTGTGGCTGAAGCTTACGCTGCTGGCGTTCGGTGCACCCGTGCCGCTCGATGCCGCCCCGTCGACCGTCACCTCGCCGGCCGTGGATTGGGTGAAGTTCGCCGTCACCGACTTGTCCGCACTCATGGTCACGGAGCACGGGGCGGTGCCGGTGCACGCGCCGCTCCAGCCGGAGAAGACCCAGCCCGTGTTGGCCGTCGCGGTGACGGGGACAACCGACCCTTGGGCGTAGGCGTGTACGCCGGCAGCCGGGACTGTCGTCCCCGCACCAGCCGGATTCACCGCCACGGTCAGGTTGTACGTCGGGCCCGCCGCCGCCGGCTTGATCGGTACGGCCGCAATGGCCCAACGGGTGGCCGTCGAACCATAGCCCGCCGTCGTCCAGCTCATGGTGGCCGATGCCCCGGTGGCCGGCTTCGTGCTCGCAGCGCCGCGGGCATTGAAGTTGCTGCTGGAGGTGTAGCCCAGCACGTTCCACAGCTCCGACTGCCCGGCGTCTGCAACCATGGTGTGCGATGTGCTGCTGGCGCCCAGGAACACGCTGTCGAACACCAGCTCATTCCCCGCCAGCCCCGTCAACGTGACCGCCGGGTTGGGCGTGTCGCTGGTCGAGGTGCCCGTCCCAACTGCGCCACCGGGCGTTCCCAGCGGCGTCGTCTGATCCACCCCGGCGAAGTTCGCCGCACCGGCAATGATGCCGTTGGTCACCGCGCCCGAGAAAGTGATGTTGATCGTGCCCGTCGCGCCGCCCGCTGGCGCCAGCAAGCGGTAGATCGCCGTGTACCGGTAGTTGTCCGTTGAAGGCGTTCCAGTCCAGTAGTACTGCTGGGTGATGACCTGCGTCAGCGGTATGGCCACGCCACCGCTGGGAGTGAAGGTAACCGCGGAAATGCTGCGATCCGTCGAGCCGCAGTTCCACGATATCCCAACCAGCATCAGCCGGTCGCTTCCCGTGCCGGTTGTGTGGCTGAAGCTCACGCTGCTGGCGTTCGGTGCACCCGTGCCGCTCGAGGCCGTCCCATCCAGCATCACTTCGCCGGCGGCGGATTGGATGAAGTTCGCCGTCACCGATTTGGTCGCATCCATCGTGACGGAGCACGGGGCGGTCCCGGTGCACGCGCCGCTCCAGCCGGAGAAGACCCATCCCGTGTTGGCCGCGGCTGTGACGTTGACGACCGAGCCCTCATTCTGAGGGCCAGTGGGCGGGCTGATCGTCCCGGCTCCCTCAGGGCTGACCGCGGTGGTCAGGACGTAGGTCGGTACAGTCGTGAAGTTGGCCGTGACGGTCTTGTCAGAATCCATGGTCACCGAACACGTTGGGCCGCTACAGTCGCCGCTCCAAGAGGAGAAGGCGTATCCCGTATTGGGCGTGGCGGTTACGGTGACGACCGACCCCTCTGCCCTGGCAGTGGTGCCCGACGGCGAGGTCGTGCCCGCGCCGGCCGGCGACACATTCACCGTCAGATCGTGCGTGACCACCGGCGTGCTGGGTTCGATGGTGTAGGAGTAGTTATCCGACCCGCTGGAGGAGATGTATCGGACCGTTGCCTGCGTTGGTGCGATCGAAACTCGCAGATGACCCGGGCCTCCCAATCGCCTGATCGTCGAGTATTCGGCGTAGGTTCCCTCGTAGTAGATGCCATCGAACCCGGTGCCACTCATGCTGGGGGATGGGACTTCCTGGTACACGACCGAACCGCGCTTCTCATATACGTACTGATGATCGTGCCCGTGGAAGTAAGCGCTGACACCGTTATCCACGAACAGCTGGTGAATCGGAGTACCATTCGGATGTTCGGCATCAACCCCCCAGCCAGGTCGTAGGGTGTCGAAGGCCCAGGTCGTTCCGTCAGCGTCGTAGCCACCCCACTCGAAGTAGCCGGCGGCTCTGGCGCCACCACGCACATATTCAGCACCTGCAGTTCCTACATAATCCGGTATTCCTCCTACCATCTGATGGGAGAAAACGAATTTGTACGCGGCATCGCTGTTCTCAAGTGTCTGCTTCAGCCAGTTGTATTGCGTTTCGCCCAGCGTCCAGGTCCACTGGTCATAGGTGGGTGTGCCTTCGTCGCCTTCTTCACTTGGACCACCTGAGTAAGGCAGACTCAGCGTATACTGGAAGGGGTCGATGACCACGAAGAGGGCGTCTCCCCATGTCCAGGCATAGTAGTCCTCGCGGAGTTGATCACCACTGAGCGAGGCCAAGGGGTCAGCATTTACCGTGTAGAACCCGTCGTTTGTCGGATGAGGAAAGTACAGCTTCCTGGCCTCGATATTCAGAACTGCGCGGCTGGGAGTGTCATTGAGATTCCAGCCTTCTTCTTCTTCATGATTTCCCGTGGCCAGATAGATCGGCACCGAATGCCCTATCCCCCCGAAGTAGCCGGAACCACGCCACGTTACATACCGGCCGTTGTACGCGCTTTGGGTTTCGGACAGAGTGTCAATCATGAACGTATCGCCGAGATCTACATTGAAGTCCGGGCTGCCGTTCAGGATATGCGTTGCTGTGGTTCCGCCGAAGTTGTTGTGAGAGTCGGACGTCACCGTGAAGGTGAACCCCTCGCCCTTTGCTCGCTGGGTATAGAACGAGTGCTCGGTGCGAACCTCCGAATCCCCATCGTCCACGTCCCCATCGCCGTCGTAAACCATCCGGTAGTAGTAGCGGGTGTTGGGCGCGAGATCGGTGATGGTGACCTCGGACGGCTGGCCCGCCACAGCAGTCACGTTGCCGGTTTTGTGCGCGTACGGTGCTCCCTGATCCACGTCGTACTCGTAGTAGTACTCGATCGCGGACCCTGGGACGATGTTGATCGTGATCGAGGTGTCGGTCGGGTTGCCGATCAACTCCTCGGCGGTGAAGGTGATGGTGGTGGCGCTGGCGACCATCGTGGATCCACCCACCAGGGCGAGCAGCAATGCGAGCAGGACGAAGAGCCTGCCGATCGAACCGTGGCAGACGGCAGGGGCGGCGTTGTTCGAAGAACCCTCGGACCGTGGGTGATCGCAGAGCATATTATCCTCCAAAGATGACGCAGACACGTTTCGAAATTACGGGCGGCGGTCAAGTCCGTCAGGAAACAGGTGATGAGGAATGTGAGAAAGGGCGCCGGCTGGCGGGACGCTCGCTGCAGCGGAAAACCGCGTCGAAGTGAAGCCTGTCAGCGTAAGGACAGGTGTGGGGATGGCGAGACGGACTGCATGTCCCGCCCTGCTGGTGCCGCGCGACTGAGACATAGACGCCATCTCCAGAGGGTCAGGTGCCGACCCTCACGCGCTCGACCGATTGATGTCTGTAACGGGAGATAACACAATTGTAATGGCGAGGATTGTGGTTGTCAAGTACGCGAATTGTCGTAGGTGAAAACTCACGCCCCTATATCTGGAGGCCAGTCCTGGCGCGAGGCAACAGCGTCATTGCGTCATCCAGACGGCGCTACCCCTTGATTTGCCAACTTCCTTGTGCTATTATGCGCAGTGTCTACAGGAACGAGCGACTGAGAGGCCACAGGCAGCGAGGCCAGGTATCGAAGGGCTAACGTTCCCCCTCCCAGGATGGCCCCTGCCCCGGGTGCGTTCGACCTTGTGCTGAATCCTCCCGGGATACCGGACAGCGTAGCCTGTCACCCCCAGCTTAGCTCTGCGCAACCGTCACTGCGACCAATCCCGGCTCCCCGGACTTGGCCCAGCCATTTTGCCAGCAAGGAGGCAATATCGCATGAGCAACCTGGAAAGTCCCTTTATCCTCGTCAACCCCGACCGCTGCGTGGGCTGCCATACGTGTGAACTGGCATGCGCCGCCGCCCACACCTCAGCTGGCAGCGTCATCGGTGCGGTCCTCGCAGGCGAAAGGCTGCACCCCCGCAACCGCGTCGTCCAGGTGGACGAGGTGAAGCTCTCCACCCAGTGCCGCCAGTGCGAAGATGCGCCCTGTGTGCGCGTCTGCCCCACCGGCGCCACCTACCGGACCGCCACCTACACAGCGGTCGACCAACAATTGTGCATCGCCTGCCGGCTGTGCATGATGGTCTGTCCGTTCGGCGCCATCCATGTGGCAGTCACCGAAGTGGCCGGTCGAACCAAGAGCGCGGCGTTCAAGTGCGACCTGTGCGTGGACCGGCCCGGCGGCCCGGCGTGCGTGGAGGCGTGCCCCACCAACGCGCTCAGCCTGCGCTATCCCAAAGAGATCATCCAGGAGACCAGCCGCGCCACGGCCCGGCAGTTCCTGGACGCACTGGAGAGCCAGCAACGACTGGCCGCTAATCCCTGACGCAAATTCCACGCGGAAAAGGGTAGGCCTACACAAGGAGGTGTTCCCCATGGCTTACAGTGAGAAGATCCTGGGCAGGAGCATCGACCCTGCCACCCACATGATGCTGCAACGGGCCGAGGAGTTGGGACTCGAGACTGCCTGGGACCGCTACGAGAAGATGCTGCCCCAGTGCGGGTTCGGCGAATTGGGGGTCTGCTGCCGGCATTGCAACATGGGCCCGTGCCGCATCAGCCCCTTCGAGGAGGAAGGCCCGAAGGCCGGCGTCTGCGGCGCGACCGCGGACATCATCGTGGCCCGCGGCCTGATCCGCATGATCGCGGCCGGCGCGGCCGCGCACTCCGACCACGGCCGCGACATCGCCCACACCCTGCTGCTGACTGCGGAGGGTAAGGCAGGCAGCTACCAGATCAAGGATGAGGCCAAGCTCAAGGCGCTGGCCGGCGAGTACGGCATCCCGGTGGAGGGCCGCAGCAAGGAGGCGATCGCCCTCGATCTGGCCCGCGCGGTCTACGCCGAGTTCGGCAAGCAGGAGGGGCCGATCCAGTTCACCCGCCGTGCGCCGGAGCGCCGCGTGGCGCTGTGGCAGTCGATGGGACTCGATCCGCGCGGCATCGACCGCGAGATCGTCGAGATCATGCACCGCACCCACATCGGTGTGGACAACGATGCGGTGAACCTGATCCTGCAGGGGCTGCGGGCCTCGGTGGCCGACGGATGGGGCGGATCGATGATCGCCACTGAGCTCTCCGACGTCCTCTTCGGCACCCCCACACCCGTGCGCTCCGTGGCCAACCTGGGCGTGCTGAAGGCCGACGAAGTGAACATTGTCATACACGGCCACGAGCCCACCCTGTCCGAGATGATCGTCGCGGCGACACAGGACCCGGAGATGATTGCACTGGCCAGAAAGTTTGGCACCAATGGCATCAACGTAGTCGGCATGTGCTGCACTGGCAACGAAGTACTCATGCGCCACGGGGTCCCAATCGCGGGCAACTTCCTGCAGCAGGAACTGGCCATCATCACCGGCGCGGTTGAGGCCATCATTGTGGACGTCCAGTGCATCTTCCCGGCCCTGGGTGCGCTGGCAGGTTGCTTCCACACGAAGTTCATCTCCACCTCGCCCAAGGCCAAGTTCCCCGGCGCAACCCACATGGAATTCCATGAGGAGCACGCTTCCGAGATCGCGCTGCAGATCGTGCGCAGCGCGGTGGAGAACTACCGCTTCCGCAAGGCGCCCCAGGTGCGCATCCCGCAGGAAAAGACGGAGTGCATGGTGGGCTTCAGCGTGGAGGCGATCGTGGCCGCGCTGGGCGGCACGCTCGACCCACTGCTGGGCGCCATCAAGAGCGGCGCGATCAAGGGCATCGGCGCAGTGGTCGGCTGCAACAACGTCAAGGTCCAGCACGATTACGGCCACGTCCGCCTGGTCGAGGAGCTGATCCGCAACGATGTGCTGGTGGTCACCACCGGCTGCAACGCCATCGCGACCGCCAAGGCCGGACTGATGCTGCCCGAGGCGGCGGAACGCGCAGGCGCGGGGCTCAAGGCGGTCTGCCAGGCGCTGGGCATCCCGCCTGTGCTGCACATGGGCTCCTGTGTGGACATCAGCCGCATCCTGGTGGCGTGCGCGGCCATCGCCAACGGGCTGGGGGTGGACATCAGCGACCTGCCCGCGGCCGGCGCCGCGCCCGAGTGGATGAGCGAGAAGGCGGTCAGCATCGGTGCGTACGTGGTGTCCTCCGGCGTCTTCACCGTGCTGGGCACCGTGCCCCAGGTGTTGGGCAGCCCGGCGGTGACGAAGCTGCTGACCGTTGATGCCAACGCCGTGGTGGGCGCGTCCTTTGCGGTCGAAGTCGACCCCTTCAAGGCCGCGCGCCTGATGATCGACCACATCGCGGAGAAACGGGCAGCCCTGGGCATCTGAACAGGAGGCGGTCATGCCACTGATCACGCCGGCGCCGCCCCCGCCCGGGGGCGCGCTGCTGGCCCGGCTGCACGCGATCAACGCGACGCACGGCTATCTGCCCGCGGGTGAGCTGCACCGCGCGGCCGCCGAACTGGAGGTGCCGCTGAGCCAGCTCTACAGCGCGGCGTCGTTCTACTCGGCCTTTAGCTTCGCGCCGCGCGGCCGCCACACCCTCCACCTCTGCCAGGGGACCGCCTGCTACATCCGGGGCGGCGACAAGCTGCTGGAGAAGGCGGAGACCATCCTGGGAGTCCGTCCGGGCGAGACCAGCGCAGACCGCGCTTTCACGCTGGAAACGGTCTACTGCCTGGGATCGTGCAGCCTGGCGCCTGTGCTGCGGGTGGACGGCGACACGTACGGCCGGGTGAAGGCCGACCGCCTGCCGCGCATCCTCAAGCGGTATCGCGTCGATGACACAGGGAACGGTGGCCATGAGAATCCGTGATCGGAGTGACCTGGCCGCGCTGGCGGATGCAGGGCAGCTTGCCCTGCATCCGCCACGTCCGCGGGTCAGTGTAGGCATGGCAACCTGCGGACGCGCGACTGGCGCGTCCGGCGTGTACGATGCACTGGCCGAAGAAGCGCAGGCACGCGGCCTCGACCTGGCGCTCATCGCAACCGGCTGCATCGGCTACTGCCAGGAGGAGCCGCTGGTCGATGTGCAGTTGCCGGGCGCCGCTCGTGTCCTGTACAGGCGCATGACGCCGGAGCGCGGCCGCCAGTTGGTCGCCTCGCTGGACAACGGCACGTTGCCCGCCGAAGGCGCGCTGGCCGTGCTGCCGAACGGGGAGGACGTGTCGCCCGCCCCTTCGCTCGCCCCCCGCCTCGATGAGCTGCCATTCTACGCGCGGCAGCACAAGATCATCCTGCGCAACTGCGGCCTGATCGATCCGACCCGCATCGAGGAATACGCGGCCCGTGGCGGGTACCAGGCGCTGGCGCACGCTCTGCTCGACCTGGCGCCGCAGGCCGTGATCGACGAGATCAACCGCGCCGGGCTGCGCGGCCGGGGAGGCGGCGGTTTCCCCACCGGCCGCAAATGGCAGATCTGCCACGATGCCCCCGGAAACCCCAAATACGTGATCTGCAACGGCGACGAGGGTGACCCGGGCGCATACATGGATCGCACGGTTCTGGAGAGCGACCCGCACAGCGTGATCGAGGGCATGATCATCGGCGGGTACGCCATCGGCGCGCGTGAGGGTTACCTGTACGTGCGGGATGAATACCCGCTGGCCGTGGCGCGCGTGAATCAGGCGGTGGTCCAGGCTGAGTCGATAGGCCTGCTCGGCGAGGACATTCTCGGTTCCGGCTACAGCTTCACCCTCCGGGTAGTGCGCGGCGCAGGCGCGTTCGTGTGCGGCGAGGAAACCGCGCTCATCGCATCGATCGAGGGCGGCCTGGGCGAGCCGCGCCCGAAGCCACCCTATCCGGCCGTGCATGGCCTGTGGGGCCAGCCGACCATCATCAACAACGTGAAGACGTGGAGTTCTGTCTCCGCCATCCTCGCGCACGGCGCGGAGTGGTATCGGGGCATCGGGGTCGAAGGCAACGCGGGCACGGTCGTCTTTTCCCTGGTGGGCAAGATCGCCAATACCGGGCTGGTGGAGGTGCCCCTGGGCCTCACTCTGGCGGAAATGATCGAAGGCATCGGAGGGGGCGGGCTGGACGGCAAACCGGTGAAAGCAGTGCAGACCGGCGGACCCTCCGGCGGGTGCCTGCCAGCGCGGCTGTTTCATCTTCCGATCACCTACGAGGCGCTGAGCGAGGCCGGCTCGATCATGGGTTCCGGCGGCATGGTGGTGATGGACGAGGACACCTGCATGGTGGACGTCGCCCGCTACTTCCTGAACTTCACCATGGCCGAATCGTGCGGTAAGTGCACCCCATGCCGTGAGGGCACCCGCTTCATGCACACCCTCCTCACGCGCATCATTGAGGGCCAGGGCACCATGGACGACCTCGCGCTGCTGGAAGAGGTGGCCCGATGGGTCAAGGCAACCGCGCTCTGCGGCCTGGGCCAGACCGCGCCAAACCCGGTGCTCTCCACGCTGCGCTATTTCCGTGACGAATACGAAACACACGTGAACGACAAGCGTTGCCCGGCCGGGGTCTGTCGCAACCTGATCCGGCTGGAGATCCTGCCCGAGTTGTGCAACGGCTGCGATGCCTGTCGCCGCGAGTGCCCCGCGGGCGCGATCAGCGGCGAGCCGAAGCAGTTGCACGTGATCGATCCGGCCGTGTGCACGCGCTGCCGCCTGTGCTACGACGTGTGTCCCACGCATGCGGTGGTGATCGTGAGGTGATGCCGATGGTGAACCTGACCGTGAACGGACGCCAGGTGTCCGTGCCGGAAGGCGCGTCGCTGTTGGCGGCAGTGCAGGCCGCAGGGGTGGCGTTGCCGACCCTGTGCTATCACCCCGCGCTGGCGCCTTACGGAGCGTGCCGCCTGTGCATGGTGACGATCACCTCGCCGCGCCATGCACTGGTGGCGTCCTGTGCACACCCGGCAGAGGAGGGGCTGGTCGTGGAGACCGGCGCGGCGGATGCGGTCGCCGCGCGGCGGCTGGCCCTTGAATTCCTGCTGAGTCGCTGCCCACAGTCCGAGGTGATCCGTGACCTGGCCGCGAGCGAAGGCGTGACCGCCTCGCGGTTCGGCGCGCCTGCACCTGAGAAGGCAGGCGAGCTCTGCATGTTGTGCGGCCTGTGCGTGCGGGTCTGCCGCGAGGCGATCGGCGCGGCCGCGCTCTCGTTCATCGGCCGGGGCGCGGCTCGACGGGTCGGGACGCCGTTCGAGATTCACACCGATGCGTGCATCGGCTGTGGCGCCTGCGCCGAGGTCTGCCCCACCGGCGCGATCCGCATCGAAGACCGGGGCAATGAGCGCATCCTGCACACCTGGCACACGACGGTGACACTGCAGCCCTGCCCATCGTGCGGCCGTTTCTTCGTGCCCGAGCCGATGGCCTTCCTCGCAGACATGATGCCGGAGGTGAAGGCGCTGTTGACCCTCTGCCCCAGCTGCCGGATGCAGTCAACCGCGCGCCAGTGGATCGAGCAGAGCATGAATCAATCGCCGGCGTAGAGACCCGGCGTGATTCAACCGTTTGCCGAATGAGGCTTCACTCCTCGATCCCAAGCTCGGCCAGGCGCTCCTCGGCCGGACCACCATTCTACACCAGATTGACCCGTGCTGCGTCGGACATCTGGAGTTGTGGAGTTGCTACCCGGTGGCCGGTTGGCCGTAGACGGTGCGGTAGCGGTGGTGAAGGCGGGCGATGTCGTCGGTGGGTATCTCCTGCGGCTGGCCGAGTTGGAGCGCCAACCAGACCGTGCGCGCGACGTCCTCCGTCATCACTGCAGCTTTGACCGCCTCTTCAGCGTGCGCGCCGATGGTAAAGACGCCATGATTCTGCAGCAGACAGGCGCACGAGTCGCCGATGGATTCGAGCACCACGTTGCCGATCTCCTCGCCGCCGATGAGCGCAAAGCGACCGCACGGAATCGGTCCGCCGAACTCGTCGGCCATCGCCGTGAGCACGCACGGAATGGGCATGCCGAGGGCGGCGAACGCGGTGGCGTAGGCCGAATGCGTGTGAACGATGCCGCCAACGTCCGGCCTGTGTCGGTAGATGACGAGGTGGCTGGCCGTGTCTGACGAGGGCTTGAGGTTGCCCTCAACGACGCGGCCGTCTGGTTCGACGACGATCATGTCCTCGGGCCGCAACGCCTCGTAGCGCACGCCCGACGGCTTGATGACGATCAGCCCGGTACCGGGATCCCGGGCGCTCACGTTGCCGCCGGTCCATGCGACGAGGTTGTTCTTCGGGAGCTCGCCATGCAGGCGGCACAGCTCCTGACGCAGTGTATCGAGCAAGAGATTACCTCCTCTTCACCTGGAGTCGGCGCGCCTTGAGCCGCTTCATGACATCGTTGGCCCCGCGACCGAACGTGTCGTGGAGCGTGACGTACTCGGCGAAGAGCGCGTCGTAGGCCGCATGCGCTGCAGCGTCCGGCGTGTAGCGCATCGACTGCAGCCGCGCCATGGCCGCAGCAGCTTCGCGTATGTCGTTGTAGCCCCCCGCCGCGCGACCGGCCGCGACAGCCGCATGCATCGCCGATCCGAGTGCGCCGCCCTGGTGGGTGTCGGGCAGGCCGATGGGCAGGCCGGTCACATCGGCATAGATCTGCATCAGGAGACGGTTGCGGTCAGGCAGGCCGCCGGTGGCGACGATCTCGTGCACCGGCACGCCGTTAGCCGCAAAGGTCTCTACGATGAGCCGCGTGCCGAACGCGGTGGCCTCGATCAGGGCGCGGTAGATCTCCTCGGGCCGCGTCTGCAGTGTCATCCCGATCAGCAGGCCGGTGAGGTCCACGTCCACGAGCACGCTGCGATTGCCGTTCCACCAATCGAGGGCAAGCAACCCGCTTTCGCCGGGCTGCAGGGCAGCCGCGCGCTGCTCGAGAAGCTGGTGAATCGAGAGGCCATGCGCCTCGGCCTCGCGCTCGTATGCGCCCGGCACGCAGTTCTCGGTGAACCAGGCGAAGTGGTCGCCGACGCACGACTGGCCTGCCTCATAGCCATAGAGCCCCGGGATGATGCCGTCCGCCACGTAACCGCACATGCCGGGAACCACGTGCTCCTCGTCACCGAGCACCATATGGCAGTTGGAGGTGCCCATGATGATGACCATGCGACCCGGCTCGGTGACCGTGCACGCGGGCACGGCCACGTGCGCGTCCACGTTGCCCACGGCGACCGCGGTTCCGGGCCGCAGCCCGGTCCACCCAGCAGCCTCGTCCGTCAGCCCGCCGGCCCGGCCGCCCAGCGGCGCCAGGGTGCGGGACATCTTGTCGTCAACGAGATGCTCGAGACGCGGGTCGAGCGCACGGAAGAAGTCCGCCGCCGGATAACCCTCGCGCTTGGACCAGATTGCCTTGTAGCCGGCCGTGCAGGCGTTGCGTGTCTCCACGCCGGTCAGCCGCCAGACCACCCAGTCAGCGGCCTCGAGCATGCGATCCGCCGCCGCATAGATCTCCGGCGCCTCGTCGAGGATCTGCCAGACCTTCGGGACAAACCACTCGGAACTGATCTTTCCACCGTAGCGATCGAGGAAGGTCTCTCCCCGGGCGTGCGCGATCTCGTTGAGCCGGTTCGCCTCGGTCTGGGCCGCGTGGTGCTTCCAGAGCTTGACCCAGGCATGCGGATTGCGGCGATACTCCGGGAGCGCACAGAGCGGCGTGCCGTCGGCTTTCACCGGCAGCATGGTGCAGGCCGTGAAATCGGTCGCAATGCCGATGACGTCCGCCGGGTCCACACCGCCCCGCTGCAGCACGGCCGGCACCGCGTGCTTGAAGACCTCGATGTAGTCCTGTGGGTCCTGCAACGCCCAGTCAGGCTCGAGGGGCACGCCGCCGGCCGATAGGGGCAGGTGCTCGTCGATGACCCCGTTTGCGTATGGATGAACCGCGGTCGCCATCTCGCGACCGTCGGCCACGCGCACGAGCAACGCGCGGCCGGACTCCGTGCCGAAATCGATGCCGATCGCGTATTTTGTCATGCCGCCTCCCTCACTCAGAGCCCGCGCGCCAGGTGGTAATAGGCGTCGTTCCAGAGCAGCTCCTTACGGAACGAACGCAGGTCCGTCTTATCGTCGATCAGCAGCAGCTCGATCCCGGCGATCTCAGCGAAGTCTGCCAGGTGGGCGGGGGTAAGGGCCTGGCTGAAGCCGGTGTGATGTGCGCCGCCGGCCAGAATCCAGGCGCCCGCTGCGACCTTCAGGTCGGGCCGGGGCACCCAGACGACGCGCGCAGTGGGCAGGTTGGGAAGCGGCTCATCGGGCGGCACCACATCGACGGCGTTGACGATCAGGCGGAAGCGGTTGCCGAGATCGATGAGCGAAGCATTGAGCGCCGGCCCGGACGCAACGTCAAACACCAACCGCGCGGGATCGGCCTTCCCGCCGATGCCCAGGGGGTGCGCCTCGAGCCGTGCCCGGCCCTCGGCGATCGAGGCACACACCTCCAGCATGTGTGCGCCCAGCACCTTCATGACCGTGCCTGGTCGCAGGTGGTAGGTGTAGTCCTCCATGAAAGATGTGCCGCCCGGCAGGCCTGCAGCCATCACCTTCAGCGCGCGCACCAGCGCAGCGGTCTTCCAGTCACCTTCGGCCCCGAAGCCGTAGCCGTCGGCCATCAAGCGCTGCACCGCCAGCCCGGGCAGCTGCACCAGCCCGTGGAGATCCTCGAAGGTGGTGGTGAAGGCCTTGAAGCGGCCAGCGGTCAGGAAGGTGCGCATGCCCAGCTCGATACGAGCGGCCTCGGCCAGCGCAGCCCGGTGTGCGCCACCCGGCCTCAGATCGTCGGCCAGGATGTAGGCGCCGGCATACTCCTGCAGCAGCCGCTCAACCTCGGCGTCGCTGACCTCTCCCACGCAGTGCGCCAGGTCGCCGACGCCATAGCCATATACTCCATAGCCCAGGCGAAGCTGCGCCTCGACCTTGTCGCCCTCGGTCACCGCGACGTCGCGCATGTTGTCGCCGAAGCGAGCGATGCGGGCTCCCTGGGCATCGTGCCAGGCAGCCGCGGCGCGCACCCAGATCCCGAGGTCAGCCAGCACCTCGGGATCCTGCCAGTGGCCCACCACGATCTTCCGCGGCAGGCGCATGCGCGCCGTGATGTAACCGAACTCGCGGCCGCCGTGCGCGGTCTGGTTCAGGTTCATGAAGTCCATGTCGATGGTCGACCAGGGAATGTCGCTGCCGAACTGGGTGTGCAGGTCGACAAATGGCTTGTGCAGCACCTTCAGGCCGGCGATCCACATCTTGGCAGGGGAGAAGGTGTGCATCCACGTGACGAGGCCGATGCAGTTCGGTGCGCTGTTGGCCTCCTGGCACAGCAAATGGATGGCCTCCGGAGTCGTCAGCACGGGCTTGCACACCACCCGCACGGGGATGCTGTCCGATGCGTCCAATGCCAGGGCGACAGCCTGCGCATCCGCCGCAACCTGCTGCAGCGTCTCAGGCCCGTAAAGGTGCTGGCTGCCCGTAACAAACCAGACTTCGAGCGACGGATAGGGTTTCATGTTGGGTGACCTCGTCGAAGCGTGCACTCAGGAGTGCTTCTTGCGCATGTAGAACAGGCTCTGAATGCCAATGAAGATGAGCGTGAGCAGACCCACGCCGATGCGCGTCCACCAAGAGCTCAGGGTGCCGTTGAACTGCAGGATGGACACGATGGTGCCGTTGATCAGAACCCCAAAGAGCGTGCCGATCACGTTCCCGACGCCGCCGGTCAGCAGCGTGCCGCCGATTACGACCGAGGCGATCGCATCCAATTCCATCCCCGGCGCGTAGCCGCCGTACCCGGACAGCAGCGAGATGCTCCAGACGATGCCGGCAAGCGCAGAACAGAAGCCGCTGAAGGCATACACGATGATCTTGGTGCGCCCGACCGGCAGGCCCATCAGCCTGGCAGACTGCTCGTTGTTGCCAATGGCATAGACAGTGCGTCCGAAACGCGTGAAGAACGACAGGTAGATCACCACCAGCAGAAGCAGTGGGCCGACCAGTGAAGGGATGTAGACGTATGCCTTGGCAAAGAAGGGGACCGGCACTTTCGTCAGCGCCAGCATGCGGTAGAACGGATCCTGAATGGGCAACCCCTCGAGGGTGATGACATAGGCCATGCCGCGGGCGAAGAAGAGGCCCATCAGGGTCACGATGAAGGGCTCCACCTTCAGGAAGTGAATGATGCTGCCCAGTGTCAAGCCGAACGCGATGCCCATCAGCAGCATCAGGGGCATCACCACGGCCGGGCTGGTTCCCTTGGCCAACAGGGCGGCGGAGGCGGCGGAGGTCAGGGCAATCATGCCCGCCACGGAAAGGTCGATGCCCTTAGTGATGATGACGAAAGTCATCCCGATCGACACGATCATCAGACTGGCCGTGTTGATGAACAGGTTGAAGAACACCTGCGGCTTCTGCATGGCCGGATAAAGCCGGGTTCCCGCGAAGTAGACCAGCACGAAGATGACGATCGTAGTCAGCAGGGGGCCGTTCTTGAGCAGGAAAGGCCTAATTCGTTGCGCCATGTTGGGCACCTTTCCGGTCGAGCAAGCGGTTCAGCAGGCGTCGGGCGTAGTCGGAATAGAGGAGAATCACCGCCAATACCAGCACGGCTCTGCCGGCCAGCAGTGCATTCGCAGGCACGCCGAACGTGTACATGGTGATGGTGAACGTCCAGATGATGAGCGCGCCGATGATGCTGGCAAACAAGGAGAAGCGCCCGCCCGTCATCAGTGTGCCGCCGATGACGACTGCCAGGATCGCATCCAGCTCGTAGTTGAGGCCGTTGTTATTGCCGTCCGCACTGTGGACGTACGAACTGAGTATGAGGCCGGCGATGGCAGCACAGAACCCGCAGAATGTATAGGCGAACAGCTTGATGTTCTTCTCGCTGATCCCGCTGTAGTAAGTCGACTTCGCGTTGATGCCGACTGCCTCGATGAAGAGGCCCATGGAAGTCTTGCGGACCAGCAGCCAAGCCAGGACGAAGACGAGCGCCACGATGTAGACCGATACCGGCAGCCCCAGGATGAAGCCGTTGCCGAACCAGAAGTAGGGGGTATAGTAGATCGTCATGATCTGGCCGTTGGTGATGAGCTGGGCGATGCCCCGGCCGGCCACCATCAGGATCAGGGTGGCGACCATCGGCTGAATCTTGCCGCGCGAAACCAACAGGCCATTCCAGAGGCCGCACAGGGTGCCCGCCGCCAGGTCGGCCAGGATGATCAGCCCTAGCGGCGTGTTCGTGGCGTCCCTGGTGAGAATCTCGTTGGAGATCAGGCGGTTGCCCAGGGCGGGATTGATGAGCACGGCGCCCATGGCGGCTGAGATGGCAATCACTGCACCGACGGAGAGATCGACGCCACCGGTGGCGATCACCAACGTCATCCCGATCGCGACCAGCATCAGCGGCGCGGCGTTATTGACGACGTCGATCAGGTTGCCGTACAGGTGGCCGTCCATGATGCCGATCTTGAAGAACCCGGGTGCGAAGATAGCATCAGCGATGAGAATCAAGGCCAGCGCAACGAGCGGCCAGAACAGCCTGTGCTCGCGGACGCGTTTGAGGAGCGTGAGGTCATCTTTCATAGCGTTCCCGCCATTGTCTGAATGATGGTCTGGTCATCAACGTCGCCGGAGTACTCGGCAGCTTTCTTCTGATCCCGCAGGACGATGATCCGGTGGCTGGTTCGCAGCACTTCCTCAAGCTCGGAGGAAATGAACACACACGACTTGCCCTCCTCCGCCAGGTCCAGCACCAGCTTCTGGATTTCGGCCTTGGCGCCCACGTCGATGCCCTTGGTGGGTTCGTCCATGATCAGGACCTGTGGATTCGTGGCCAGCCAGCGTGCCAGGATGACCTTCTGCTGGTTCCCACCGCTCAGGTTCTTGACCAACTGATCCGGAGAGGGTGTGCTGATGCCAAGGAGCCGGATGTACTTCTCTGCAATCTCGTACTGCCGCTGGATGCCCAGGTATCTGAACCAGCCGAAGCGCGCCTGAAGCGCCAGGATGATGTTCTCGCGAATCGTCAGATCGCCGACAATCCCTTCAGCCTTGCGGTCTTCAGGACAGAGGGCAATACCATTCCGGAGGGACTCAGGCGGTGACGGGCGCTCGACCTGCTTGCCCTTCACCATGAGCGAACCGGCGTCGGGCGCGTCCACCCCGAACAACAGGTTAGCCAGTTCCGTGCGCCCCGAGCCCAGAAGACCGGCGACTCCCACCACCTCGCCGGCATATAACGCCACATCCACGGGTTCGAGAGATCCTGCGCGCCCCAGGCCCCGGGCTTCGAGAAGCGGCTCACCCCGATCCTCCTCGGTGCGCAGCACCTTGGCCTTTGACACGGCGGCAAGGTCGGTGATGGTGCGGCCCAACATCTTGGCCACCAGTTCGACGCGTGGCAGCGACGGGGTGTCGTACGTACCGACCAGCTTGCCGTTGCGCAGGACCGTGATGCGGTCGGAGATGCGATAGACCTGATCCAGGAAGTGGGTAATGAAGACGATGCCGATCCCTTCGGCCTTGAGCTTCCGCATCACCTCAAAGAGGAGGTTGGTCTCGTTGGCATCCAGGCTGGAAGTAGGTTCGTCGAGGATCAGGATCTTAGCGTCAGATACTTCGAGCGACCTGGCGATGGCCGTCATCTGCTGGATCGCGATCGAGTAGTTGCCCAGGGGTTGGGTCACGTCGATGTCGACCGACAGCCGCTTCAGGGCCTGCCGGGCCTTGTCATTCAGCTGTTTCCAGTGGATCCCGCCGAAACGTCGGGGCTCGCGTCCGAGCATGATGTTCTCGGCGACTGAGATATTGGTGCAGAGGTTGACTTCCTGATAGACCGTCGAGATGCCGATCTCCTGGGCATGCTGTGGAGATTTAACCTCCACGGCCTTTCCATCAAACTCAATGACGCCCGCATCTGGGTGCTCCACGCCGGTCAGAACCTTGATCAATGTCGACTTCCCGGCGCCATTCTCGCCGATCAAGGCGTGGACCTCACCCCGACGAAGCGAGAAGTCCACGTCTTCCAGGGCCTTAACGCCGGGAAACGTCTTTGAGATGGCCTTCATGGTCAAGACAAATTCGCCTGCATCTGTCATCAGATCTGCCCCTTGTGAAGGGTAAGAGCGGGCCTGTTAGCGGAGAAGCGGCGTCCTGGAACGCCGCTTCTCACGATATCCCTCTTGCCCGCCGGTGAATACCAGTGTCAGAGCGGCTGCACTGAACCTATGGCAAGGTGGCAATGCCACCAGAGTCCTCCGGGGTCGCGCCAACCTTCGGTTGGCCCAAGACCTCGGAGGTCTTCCCCTGCCGGCTTCACACTGCCAGCGGTTTAGTACTTGCGAGTTGGCAGCAGTTCTTTGGCATTGTCGGGATAGAAGACGCTCTCGTCAGTCAGTGCTTCCTTGACGATCGTCTCGCCGTTCATCAGCTTGAGTGCCAGGTCCATGACCTGCGGACCCAGCAACGGATTGCACTCGACGTCCGCCTGCAGCCAACCATCGATCATGAGTTGGAAACCGCCGCGGGTGCCGTCGACGGACACCATCTTGAGTTCGCCGGGCTTGATGCCGGCGGCCTTAATGGCCTCGACAGCGCCGATGGCCATGTCGTCATTGTGGAAGAAGACGCCCTGGATCTGGCCGGCGTACTTCTTCAGGAAGGCTTCCATGACAGGCTTGCCTTCGGCACGGGTGAAGTTGCCGGTCTGGGAGTCCAGGATCTTGATGTTGGGGTTCAGGGCTTCGCGGAAACCCTTTGCCCGGCCAACTGCGGCGCCCGAGCCGGTGGTGCCGGAGAGTTCAAGGATGTTGCCGCCATCCGGCAGCATCTTGTTGAATTCCTCAGCTGCTCGCTTGCCTTCGATGACCATATCGGAGCCGATGTGCGAGGCATACATCGAGGGATCTGCGGTGACCGAGCGGTCAACAACGATGACGGGGATTCCGGCATCCTTGGCTTCCTGAAGGACTGCATCCCAGCCGGTCTCAACCACAGGCGGCAACGCGATCACATCCACACCCTGCTGGATGCAGGAGCGCATGGCGGAGATCTGGTTCTCTTGCTTCTGCTGCGCATCAGAGAAGATCAGCTTGACTCCAAGCTTCTCCGCCGTTTCCTTGAAGGAAGCGGAGTTGGCCGTTCGCCAGTCGCTCTCCGCGCCCAGCTGCGGGTAGCACAGGGTCATGTCCTTGTAGGTCTTTGCGGTGGTCGCGGCGGCCGGGGCGGCGGGTGCAGCCGCCGGTGCGGGCGTGGCGGCGGGTGCGCAACCCGTCAAAACGACGACGATCAGTAGCGCTGCGACAAGTAACTTGACTGCTGAGGGTTTCACGTCTTTGTCTCCTTCTGTATGTTCTTGTGGCTTTGACTGCTTCGCGAGGCGCACTCCTCCCGGTGTGAAGCGCGTCTCCCTGCAAGGGATGGTACGCCCCCAGCCGCTCAAGTGTCAATGCGTTTCCTTTTGGGGAGAGTTGGTTTTCGTGTTGGACGCGTGACTGGGGAGGCCACTTGCGAGCGCGCCGGGTCGCTCTTGTCTGAGGACGGTTAACTTTCTTTCGGCTTCAGTGTGCTGAAGCCTTAATATCTGCGGGTAGGCAGGATCTGCGCTGCGTTGTCCGGGAAGAAGACGCCTTCTTCGGAGGGCACCCGCTTGGGAACGGTCTCCCCGTTGGCGACCTTCAGCGCCAATTCCAGAAACTTCGGGCCGAGCAGCGGGTTGCATTCGACCGTGGCATTCAGCTTTCCGGCGATCATCGCCTCGAACGCCCCACGCGCTGCGTCGATCGACACAATCTTGATGTCGACACCTGGCCTGAGCCCGTAAGCCTCAATCGCCTTGATTGCACCAAGAGCCATGTCGTCGTTGTGTGCGTAGAGTGCGGTGATGGTATTCCCATGGGTCTTCAGGAAAGAAGCCATCACTTCCCTGCCCTGAGCGACCGTGAAGTCCCCACTCCGGGAGTCGATGATCTCCATGTTCGGGTAGTCCTGCAACACCTCCCGGAATCCTCTGTACCGATCATTGGCGGGCGCCGAGTCGATCGTGCCCACCAGCTCGACGATCTTGGCATGGCCGCCCGTCAGGTCGGCCATGATCCGAGCCGCCTTCCGGCCCTCCTCCAGGAAATCAGACCCCATCAGAGTCACATACAGATCAGTCGACACATCGGCACTCCGGTCCACCAGGATAATCGGAATGCCGGCCTCCTTGGCTTCGGTGAACACCTCCTCCCAACCCGTCTCAGTCAGCGGCGCAACCCCAATCACATCCACACGCTGGGCAATGAGCGAGCGAATGGCCTTGATCTGGTTTTCCTGCTTCTGCTGTGCATCCGAGAATCTCAGCTCCACGCCCAATGCCTCCGCCGCCTCCTTCACGGAGGCGGTGTTCGCCGAGCGCCACTCGCTCTCCGCGCCGAGCTGAGCATAGCCTACGATCAGGTCGCGGTAGCCTTTTCTGGGCGCAGCATCCTCAGCCTGTGCCGCGGCGGGCGGCGTCACAGGCTGAGGCGCGGGCGCGCAGCCTGCAGCGGCGACCAAAACGACCAGGGCCACAATCCAGGCTGAGACTCGTGAATCCCTCATCATCTCACCCTCATCGATGCACAGGTTCAGCCGGACTCGTGACGATCGGCTCCGGACTGTCAGGCTGATCGAGCAGATGGGCAGCGGGTCGGGAGCCCTCGCTCTCTGAGAGGTCATCGCGGCGAGCCGGGATGACAATCGTCACGTAGGTTCCCACGCCGGCCTCCGACTGGATGGAGACGCCATAGTCTCTTCCGTAGTACAGCTTGATTCGCTTGTTGACGTTGCCGATGCCGAATCCGCTCTCCAGCTTAATCTCGCCTGAATCGTCGGCAAGGTCTGCCTGAAGCTGAGCCAGTTTCTCCGGGGCGAAACCGATCCCGTTGTCATCGACCTGCAGCAGGATCTCGTTCCCGTTTCGCGGCATGGCGCGCACAACGATGGTGCCGCCCTGCCGCTTGTTCTTGATGCCGTGATACAGCGCGTTCTCGACGATCGGCTGCAGAATCAGCTTCAGGATCGAATTGGCTGCGACGCTCTCGTCCATCTCGATGCGGTAGTCCAGGATATCGCGGTAGCGCATCTTCTGGATGACCAGGTAGTTCCTGGTTCGCTCGACTTCTTCACCGATGGTGATCCAGTCTCGTCCCTTGCTGAGGCTGATCCGGAAGAAGCTCGACAATGCCCTGACGATCTCGATCACCTGGTCCGTCTTCTTCGACTCGGTCATCCAGATGATGGTGTCCAACGTATTGTAGAGAAAGTGAGGGTTGATCTGGGCCTGGAGCGCGCGCAACTCAGCCTTCTTCAGATTCTCCTGTTCTCTGACCTTTGCATCGAGTAACTCACGAATCCTGCCGACCATGATGTTGAAGCTCAAGCCCATCTCGGTGATCTCATCTACGTTGTCATGGGTCACCAGAGCCTGCAGGTCGTTCTTGGTGATGGTGGTCGTCATGTCATGGAGCTTCTTGATGGGTATATACACACCTCTGGAGATGCCCCAGGCTGCCAGGACCGAGAATCCGATTGCCGCGATCATTACGACTAAGTAGATGATCTCCCAGCGCCTGAAACCGTCACGCATCTGCTGATACTGAGTGCTGGTTCGCTGCACCTCGAACAGAGCGTAGTCCTGCACCACCTCTTCCACTACGCCCGAGACAAACCGGATGTTCTCCAGCACCGCCTCGTTCTCGGCCGTGGTGCTGCCCCTCACGATCTGCTGACCCATCCGATTGACCTCGTAGGTCAGCGTCAGCATGGTTCGCAGGATTCCTTCCAACTTGACCCTGGCGCGCGGCGAATCGGTGTTTTCCATCATCTGCCGCAGCGTGGCGTTCACGTCGTTGATGATGTCGTACTGCCGGCCTTCGTTGAACTCGATCTTGCCCGCGACGATACGCCACATCTCGGTGTCGATGTCCACCTTGATCCGCCCGCTGATGCTGTTGGCAGACGTGATGTTGGCGATGATCGCGTCATACTGCCGGCTGTAGCTCATCACCTGCACCACCAGGACGACATTCGTGATGCTCATGATGAGTATCAGGATGCCGAGCGAGATCAGAATCTTCGCCCGCACCGAGAAATTGGCCCTTGTCACCAGATCAACGAACGGGCCCAGCACCTTGCGCAGGGCGCGACGCAGCAGCCCCAGAGCGGAATCCAGCCTGGATGGCGCACTTGAGTAGTCCAGGGCAGCTGCTTTTCTCACAGTTGTTGGCGCCTCATCCCGCTTGCGCCTGCGCCCGGAACTCCATCGGCGTCAGGCCCGTGTTCTTGTGAAAGACGTGGCTGAAGTAGTGCGGATCGTTGTACCCGACCTGGTACCCGATCTCGAACGCCTTCAACGCCGTCGTCCGCAGCAGTTCCTTGGCCGTCTTGATCCTGATCTCCGTCAGGTATTCCTTGAAGGTCCGGCCGGTCTCCTGGCTGAAAATGGCACTGAAATGACACGCGCTGAGGTTGACGCAGACGGCAACATCGCTGAGCGCCAGCGCCGGATCCGAGAACCGGCTGTCAATGTACGCCTGCGCCTGCCTGATCACCTCGTCATAATGCCGGCCCACTCGGTTGTCTCGAAAGGCCAACGCCGAGACCAGAACTGCTTGAACTCGCTCGCGGAGTTGCTCGACGGTATTGATGTTGGCCAGAACCTTCCCGATGCTGCCGAGTTCCGGGATCACCTGATCGACATCTCCTCCCAGCTCGTCGACGAACTTCGCTGCAGCCAGCACGATATCGGTAAAGACGTAGCTCTTGACGAGCGGTGATGCAAGCGCGGTCGGGCCAAGCGGGCGGCTGAACGCCTCGTAGAATGCGGTGAAATCCTCCGCCGTCCCTGTCTTGAGAAGGTCCTCGACAGCAGATCTGTCCACCCCGAGGAGATCGGTCTTCTCAGAACCATCGTCAGGGTAGCCACTGCGTTCGCCAGCGGTCGCCCGCAGGTTGTCAACAGCATCGAGGTAGGAATGACAAATCTCCGTGATACGCATCTGTGGCGTGCCCAACCCGACGATCAGTTCACAATGGAAGACCGCGACCTCCTGTCGTATCCGCTCGAGGAGGTGGTCCAACTCTGCGTTCAGGTTCTCCGGCGAGAGTCCTTTCAACAACAGAACCAGTTCGCGAAAGTCGGTCCGCAGCAAGTACGCATCCGGGTGATTCTCCATCAGGGCTGCGACCAGCTGCTGGACTCGCTGCTGGCGATCCAGGTCCATGGGCTCGGAGGGCGACCTTGACTCGATCCGCAGGAGCACGACGAGGTAGCTTCGAGCGACCAGATCGAGGCCCAACGCCTGGCTCTTCGCGATCGCCTCGACGGGTGCCGCCGCTCCGGTCACAAGCTTGAGCAGGAACCTCTCGCGCAGCGCGGCACGGTGCTCCTCCACCTGGTCTTGCAGCTTCTGCAACGCCTGCAGCTCTTGCTGCTCCTGCTCCAGGGCTGCTGCGGCTTTGTCGAGCACCGCGTGCAGATCCTGCACGGAGACCGGTTTGAGGAGGTATTCGAACACGCCCAGCTTGATGGCCTTCTGGGCGTACGCAAACTCGTCGTGACCGCTGAGGATGATGATCTTGGTCGAGGGCAGGCGATCCCGGACGATCTGGCTGAGCTGCAGACCGTCCATGAACGGCATGCGGATATCGGTTATGAGGACGTCGGGCTTGATGGTTTGCAGGAGTTGCAGAGCGATCTCGCCATCGGAGGCTTCACCGCAGAACTCAAAACCGTGGGCTCTCCAGTCTACGTTGTCTCGGATCCCCTCCCGAATTGCGATTTCGTCCTCGACGAAGAAGACCTTGTACGGCATGAGCGGCTCCCCCTCGAGCACGGGCGGACGATGCGCAGACGCCGCCAACCAGGATATCTTTCAGTATATTCATTTGCCCTCCGTCGTCAACACGCCCCGGCTTACGATCGACACATCCTTGCCTCTGGCCGGACTGCATTTCATGGCCTTTGCCATCCCGCTCGCGTATCACACAGTGTCCTGTATGGCCCAATGTTCATGACAGGTGCTAAAATGGGCCTGCACGGGGCGCGAGGTCCGGTGCGCACTATCGAGTCTTCACACAGTGAGGTGTTCCATGTCAGAAGATCTGAGAGGCCTATCGGAGGCCACCTGGTACAAAGATGCCGTCTTCTATGAGGTGTTCGTGCGCGCGTTCGCGGACAGCAACGCCGATGGCATCGGCGACCTGGCCGGACTCACTGGCAAGCTCGCATACCTGCAATGGCTGGGAGTGAATGCGGTCTGGATGCTGCCCATCTTTCCTTCTCCCCTGCGCGATGACGGCTACGATGTGGCGGACTTCTTCAAGGTGCATCCCGACTACGGCGCCATCGACGACGTGAAGGCGCTCATCGCCGAGGCGCACGCCCGCGACATCAAGGTCGTCGTAGAGCTGATTCCGAACCATACGTCGGACCGTAACTACTGGTTCCAGGCGTCGCGCGATCCCTCCCACCCCGAGCACGAGAAATATCGGGACTGGTACGTCTGGAGCGACACGGACGACAAGTACGCCGGCACGCGCATCATCTTCGTCGACTACGAGCCCTCCAACTGGACGTACGATCCGCTGCGCGGGCAATACTTCTGGCACCGTTTCTTCAGCCACCAGCCCGATTTGAACTACGCCAACCCGGAGGTCCAGCAGGCGATCTTGGACGTAGTGAAATACTGGGTTGACCTGGGCGCCGACGCGTTTCGCGTGGATGCGACCCCCTATCTCTTCGAGCGCGAAGGCACGAGCAGCGAGAACCTGCCCGAAACCCACGGCTTCCTCAAACGATTGCGGGCCTTCGTCGACGACTACGCGCCGGGCACGATGCTTCTCTCGGAGGCCAACCAATGGCCCGAGGATGTGCGGCCGTACTTCGGCGGCGATCCCGAGAATCCGGATGTGCCCGGCGACGAGTTCCACATGAACTTCCACTTCCCGGTCATGCCGCGCATCTACATGGCGCTGGCGTACGGCGATCGAACGCCGATCGTGGAGATCCTGGAACGCACGCCGCCGCTGCCCGTGGGCTGCCAGTGGGGCATCTTCCTGCGCTGTCACGACGAGCTGACGCTGGAGATGGTGACGCCCGATGAGCGCAAGGCAATGTGGGAGATTTATGCGCCCGAGCCGCGCATGCGCCTCAACATGGGCATCCGCCGCAGGCTCGCGCCGCTCCTGGGCAACGACCGCCAGCGCATCGAGCTGGCCAATTCGATCCTGCTCACCCTGCCCGGGTCGCCGGTGCTCTACTACGGCGACGAGATC
This sequence comes from Anaerolineae bacterium, assembly GCA_040766655.1. Taxonomy (GTDB): domain Bacteria; phylum Chloroflexota; class Anaerolineae; order CG2-30-64-16; family CG2-30-64-16; genus JALOOB01. The sequence continues at coordinate 141,131 of JAXGQB010000011.1, read as the reverse complement.
GGCATGGGCGACAACATCTGGCTGGAGGATCGGGGCGGGGTGCGCACCCCCATGCAGTGGGATGACACGCCGGGCGCCGGCTTCTCGGCCGCCGAACCGGAGCAATTCTACGCGCCGCTCATCTCGGATGACGTCTACGGCTACCAGCGCGTCAACGTGGCAGCCCAGCGTGCCGATGAGGACTCGTTGCTGAATCGCCTGCGCACCATGATCCGCGTGCGCGCGGCCAACGTGGAGTTCGGCCGCGGGGACTTCACCATGCTGCACCCGGCGAACCGCGCGGTGCTCGCTTTTCTGCGAACGGCCGGTGAAGGCGTCCTGTTGTCGGTCAACAACCTGACCCCGCAGCCCCAGGCCGTCGAGCTCGATCTGGCTGCCCTGGCGGGCCGGACGCCGGTGGATCTCTTCACGGGAGAGCAGCTCGCGGCCGTGACCGCTTCGCCCTGGCAGATATCCCTGCCGGCCGACGGCTATCGCTGGCTGCGCCTGTAACCCATCCGTGCGGCCTGCATCCAAACGTTGAGTTGAGTCCAGATGTTTGTTGAGGTAAGATCGTTATGAATGAGATGATCGTCGATTTTCCCGGTGGTGCACGCGTAGACGCGCATTACGGGCCGTACACCATCATGACCGACCAGCCGGCGGTGGGTGGCGGCAACGGCTCCGCGCCGACGCCGTTCTCCCTGTTTCTCGCGTCCATCGGGACGTGCGCCGGCATTTATGTGCTGGGATTCTGCCGCCAGCGCGGGCTGCCTACGGACGGAATCCGCATCGTTCAGCGCATGGAGAACGACCCGCGCTCCCGGCTGATCTCCGAGATCACGCTCGAGATCCAGGTGCCGCCCGATTTCCCCGAGAAGTACAGGGATGCACTGATCCGCGCGGCGGACCAGTGTGCGGTCAAGAAGCACCTGGAGGCGCCGCCCCAGTTCACCGTCGTGACGCGTGTAACCGCATAGGCCCCGGTGAGCGTTAATGGCAGAGCGCCAGGCGTTCGTATCATACGCCTGGCGCTCTGTCTTCTCGTCGATCTTTCCGGCGCACGGCCGGCTCAGCGGCGGATGCCTCAGGTGCCGCCTGGGGCACACGATGAAGCTGCTGGCGCGAAGGATCCCGCGCCGCTGCTCCCCTTGGAGGCGAAGATGGACACCTTGCGACGAATGTGTGCGCTGCCGCACTCGGGGCACCTGACGTCTGCTACGGCAGCCTGGGAATACACCAATTCCTCGAACTCGTCACTGCAGTCCGTGCATTGAAACTCGTATAACGGCATAGATGGCTTCTCCTGATCATACTTGGGCGAGACTCGTGGATACCTGCAGACATTAGATGTGTTCGGCACCGAAAAGTTACAGGCTTCACCCGACGTTACGCCAACTCGCTCGCGGCATGCAAGGGCAGCGTCATGGTGAAGGTCGTTCCCGTTCCGGGGCTGCTTTCCACCGTGAGCTCGCCGGCGTGCGCCCGGACCAACTGGCGGGCAATGGCCAACCCCAGCCCCGCGCCGCCTCCCTGCCGGCTTCGGCTCCGGTCGCCACGGTAGAAACGATCGAACACGTGCGGCAGGTCCGCTGGCGAGATGCCCGAGCCGGTGTCCCTGACCACCAGTTGCACCCTGTCTCCCGTGACGCGGACGACCACCGCCACCTCGCCACCTGCAGGCGTATGGCGCAGGGCGTTGCTCAGCAGGTTGCGCAGAACCTGGGCAAGGCGATCCGAATCCCCCACCACGGCGGACCGCTCCTCCGGGAGGCTCAATCTCAGGCTGACCCCCCCGGCCTCGGCCACGGGGCCGAACTGGGCCACCGCCCCCCGCGCGATCTCGCCCATATCGATGGCGGATCGTTCCAGGCGCAGTTGGCCCGCATCGGCCAGCGCAAGATCGTGCAGATCGTCCACCAACCGCGTGAGCAGCCGTGTCTCCTCATACAGGCCGGTCACCTGCGCCATCTCCAGCGGATACACGCCGTCCAGGATGGCCTGGAGGTTCCCCTGGACGACCGTGAGTGGCGTGCGCAGCTCGTGAGACACATCTGCAATGAGATTCTTCCGGGCCGTCTCGGCCGCGGCAAGGCTGGCCGCCATGTCGTTGAAGGCCTGTCCCAGCACGCCGGTCTCGTCGCGCGACCGAACGTCGACGCGCTGCGAGAGATCTCCCGCCGCGATCGCCTCTGCAGCGGCGGTCAGGCGCGCGATGGGCGCGGTGAGCAGGCGACTGGTCGCGAAGCCCAAGACGAGGGACAGCACCGCAGCGCCAAGGGCTGCCCACACCAGCGATGCCTGCACCTGCTGGAGAAACATCTGCGCGTGCGTATCGAGGACCGCTTCGGCAGACCGCAAATTCAGCAACACGCCGACTGGTTCCCCGTCCACGGTCAACGGTGTGCCCTGGCCAAGTTCCTCCGGAGAGAGCAATTCACCGACAAGCTCCCCGGTCCGGCTGGCGATCACGCGGCCATCGGTACCGGCGATGGCGAAATTGGGGCCGGCCTGCCCCTGGTCGACGCGACCCCGCCCGCCAGCCCCGGGGGTCAGCTGGTCCAGAAGGTTGTCCACGCCCGCCCAGCTGCCGCTCTGTGCATAGAAGCCGGTCAGCGCGGCAACAGCACCGGGCTGCGAACCCGAGCCGCTGGACACCACATACCGGCGAAACTGGTTGTTGGTCGCGTTGAGGGAGAGCACCGCAACCACGCTGATCGCTGCCAGGGAAATCAACAGGAACGCCAGCGTAAGCCTGACCCACAGGCGACTCACAGCTCGGCTCCCAGCTTATAGCCGACGCCGAAGACGGTTTGGATGAAGCGCGGCCGGCGTGGATCCTCCCCGAGCTTGGCCCGGAGGTTCTTGATGTGCGCATCGACGGTGCGCTCATACCCCTCGTACGCATCCCCCTGCACGCGGTCCAGCAACTCCAGCCGGCTGAATGCGCGTCCCGGATGTTGCAGGAACACGGCCAGAAGATCGAATTCGGTCGGCGTGAGGTCGAGCGGTGCACCGTCGAGCGATGCCGAATGGCCGGCGAGGTCGAGCGCCAACGGGCCTGCCTGCAGCACCTTGCCCGTCGCATCATCGGCGGGCGCGGCGCGACGCATGACCGCACGCACGCGTGCGACCACCTCGCGTGGGTTGAAGGGCTTCGTGATGTAGTCGTCCGCGCCGAGCTCCAGGCCGACGATCTTATCGGTGTCTTCGATGCGAGCCGTCAACATGATGATCGGCGTGTTTCGTTCGCGCCGGATGACGCGGGCAACCTCCAGGCCATCGATGCCCGGCAGCCCCAGGTCGAGCACGATGAGATCCGGCTTTTCCCTGCGGAACTGGATCAGTGCGGTCTGCCCGTCGCCGGCTTCGACGACGGAGAAGCCCGATTGTTCGAGATAGGAACGGACGAGCTTGACGATCTTGCTTTCGTCGTCCACCACCAGGATTTTGGCGCTCACAGCTTCACCTCTCAGCACATTATCGCCCAGGTGGCATCGTAGCACAAAGGTGTAAAGAATCTGTGAACGAGATGTTTGGATTCCTCGAAGGTCTTCGCCCTTGACAGGGCGCTCGGGAGACAGGACAATGCGTACGCCGCGTCTGAGGAACCGCGTCCGTCGTCATGAAAGGAGATCTCGATGCCTGCACCACATCGCCCACAGCGTGACCGCTACCCAGTGGCCGTGCATCTCTTCTTCCTTGCAGACGGCCAGGTGTTGCTCGCGCGCCGCGCCAACACGGGTTGGGGCGACGGGCACTACAGCGTACCGGCAGGTCACGTCGACGCCGGCGAGTCGGTCACTGCGGCAGCCGTGCGCGAAGCGCGTGAGGAAGTCGGGCTGCACCTTCACCCTGAAGATTTCGCCGTGGTGCATGTGATGCATCGCCGGTCGGACGATGACCGGATCGATTTCTTTCTGGCCGTGGCGAGGTGGGAGGGTGAGCCCACCAACTGCGAGCCTCACAAGTGCGACGATCTCAGGTGGTTCGGCCTGGAGGAGTTGCCGCCAAACATCATCCCTTACGTCAGGCACGCGCTGAAGTGTTTGGGGTCAGGCGAGGTGTACAGCGAGTTCGGCTGGTGAACGCGCCACCGATCGCGCTCCGATGCCTCTCCCCCGCTCGGGCAGAGAGCCAGTCCGCAGCGTGCAGCGCCGGCGACGAGCTACAGCGCGGCGGGCGAAGCCGCCTGCACCTCAAGGACGAGCTGTCGACTCGGCGCGGCCTCTTCCACCGCCCGACGCTGTTGCTCGGCCAGAAATGCCGGGTCGATCGGCAGCAGCACCGCAACAGGCCGGCCGTGGAAGGTCACCACGTATTCCATTCCATCCTCGCGAACGCATCGCAGGATCTCGGTCGTCTGGTTCTTCAGTTCTTTGATTCCAACGTATGGCATAGCGCCCTCCCGTAGGCCTGAGAGTGGCTACAGCATACTCCATATAGTATTTACTTGTCAAGTATTTCTTGCTACATTATGGCACTTCGAACGCGACGCGCAATGACGGCGACGGAGGTGATGCCGTCGCTGCCCGGTGGCGGAGGGCTTCTGTCACTTGTGCTTGATCCGGGAGTAGTCCGGTGGGGTGAAATGCGCCCGCTCCCGCAGAGCAGCCAGTTCCCGGGCCACCGTGCCCAAGGCATCAGCGTAGTGATCCCTGGGCAGAACGAAGGGGCCCCGAGCGACGATCTGATGCCGCGCGAGCAACGGCGCGAAGTAGTGCCGCTGCACTTCCCAGCGGGGGTATGCGCCGACGAAGAAGAACGGGATCGCCGTATTGGCCCGCTTCTGAACGAGGTCCATCGAACGATACAACTGGGGGTTCAGGGGCGCACGGGTCGGAAGCGCCAGACCGGCCGTCGGCGCCAGAAAGCATACCTGCCCCGTCTCATGGCCAGAAAACATCTGGACCAGCGCTTTAAGATAGGTTGTATTGGCATGGCCGTAACGATCATCGACGATCGCCTTCAGCCGCGGGTTATTCAGCTCAAACTCGCGTGCGATGGGAAGAAACTGGACCGTAGGAGCGCCGCGCCGGATGCCGCCGACCAGCCAATGCCAGGCCCATGTACGAAGCCTGTAACGCCACGAGGGATAACCCTCAGGATCGAGTCTCATATCGAGATGTGAAGCGTAGGGAAGCATCACAGCATCGACCCGGCGCAGGCGCTTCGCTAACCCCAAGGCGATGGGCAGCGCATCGAACGCGTAATGATGGTCTATGAAGATGACGATGTTGCCGGCCTGCAGGCGGGTATCGACGGCGGCCAGAGCAGCAGTCGTGCCATCGTCCTCCGAGAGTCGGACAACCAGGTCCTTCCAGATCCGCAGCACCCACCGTGGTATGGGGTGGAATCCGCGGTAGACGTCATTCTCCACCAGGTGCCGGGTAGCTTCGTGCACGGGTTGCGCAACCTGTATCGGTACGTTCACTATCATCTGCCGCCTCATCGTCCTCCACGCCCGCTCGACGCTGACTGCCGTCGTCGTTATAACACGCCTCCGCCCAGGACGCCAATGCATGGACCTGCCTGGTGCATTTCCCACTTGCCCTGCACTGCGCTATACTCCCCCTGTATCTGCTGCAACGCTCGGCAACCATGACTGATCACCCAGAGACCGAACTCAGCCTTCTCAGTTGCATGACACGCGACCTCGTCCGGGATGCCCTCCGGCTCGACCTGGACCTGGACGCGTTCCTCACCCATGTGCTGCATCAGGCGCACGAAGTGGCGCCGTTCGATCTCGGTTGGCTGCTCCTGCGGGAGGGCGACCGGCTGCGTATTCGGGCCGCGGATGAAGCGCATCGCGGCGACGTGGGCATGGTGTTTCCCCTCTCCGACAGCCTCGGCGGCCTGAGCATGGTGCGCGGCGAGCCGATTCTCATTCCCGATGACACCGCGGATGCCGAGCTGCGCCGCCTCCACAAGCCATCGCGCAGCACCGCTCAACCGATGGGCAGCAGGCTCGTCGTACCCTTGGTGCTCGGCGGCGATGCCATCGGCGCGCTGGACATCGAGTGCGCCGGGCCGCTGGCCTTCACGCCACGCCAGGTAGAGATGCTCAGGCTGCTTGCCGACCACGCCGCGCTGGCGATCGAGTTGGCGCGCTCGCGGCAGGAAGCAGCCGCGCTGGGCGCCATCAGCCTGCAGCTCGCGCGCGAGACCGAGCTGGGCGACGTGGTGCGCACGGTTCTCGAACGCGCGCTCGGTCTGATCGGCGGGCGCTTCGGGCAGATCCTTCTGCTCGAAGGAGGCGACCTGGTTGTTTACTACACGACAAACTCCCCTCCGCGCGATCAGGACCTGCGATTTGCGGTCGACAACTCCGTCAGCGGGCTGGCCGTGGCCGAGCGGCGCCCCGTCATCGTCCCGGATGTCGCCAAGCCCGATTACCTTGTCGTCGATCGACCGGCCAAGCGCGGAGAGACCGTGCTGCCGCGGACCACTTCTACCCCGCGCTATCAGCGCGTGCTGGAACGCGAAAAGGAACGGATGCGCGCCGAGCTGGCCGTCCCACTATGGTCGGGTGCGTCGATGACGGGCATACTGAACGTCGAGACGCCGCACGAAGCCGGTTTCGGAGAAGAACAGCGCACCGCGTTGGCCGAGTGGGGCTTGCGGGCAGGGCACGTCATGAAGGATGCGGCGGGAGGCGCGAACGAAGCCACGATGCGCACCCTCCTGATCGAGGCCCTCACGCTGGCCGGCACCACCTTCGGCCAACTCCTGGCAATCGACGGGGAGGACCTGGTCATCGTGGCCACCACGGGCGGCGAAGTCGCGGGCACCCGCGTGGCAGCGGCGCACTCGGTGAGCGGTGAGGTGCTTGCCCGCCGGGATGCGTATTATGTTCCGGACGTCGACGCGGAACCGCGCTATCACCGTTACCTTGGCGAAGAGATGAAGAGCGAACTGGCCGTCCCGCTGATGACGGGCGACCAGGTGTTGGGGGTGCTCAATCTCGAAAGCCCCGTGCCCGACTTCTTCACGCTCGAACACGCCCGCACCCTGCAGGTGCTCGCGGGCCAGGCAGCGGTTGCCGTGGAGCGCGCGCGGCGCTTCGAGATCGAGCGCCTGGCTGCCATCGGCGGGCTCGCAGGGGACATCGTGCATCGGCTCAACAACCCCATCGGCGCGCTGGGCGGTTGGGTCGAGATGCTCAAGCGCAAGGATTTCTACGCGGAGCTGATCGCTGCCTATCCTTATGTCGAGCAATTTGTCGGCCGCGCCGAGCGCGACATCCGGCGGGCCAAGTCGATCATCCAGGAGTTGCGCACCGAGTTGAAGCGCCGTGCGCCCGCGCCGGTGAGCCTGAACGCCGCGATCGAAGATGCCCTCAGCAGGTTGGGTTCGTTGGAAGAGCGGAAGATCCGCGTCGAGAAATCCCTGCCGGACGAGCCGGTCCGCGTCATCGCGGGGCCAAGCCTGTGGGGCATCTTCTGGAACCTGTTCGATAACGCGGTCAAGGCGATGCCCCACGGCGGCACGCTCGCGATCGCCGTGACCCGCCCCGCCGGAGCGGACCGGATCACGATCGTGGTCTCGGATACGGGCGTCGGCATCGAGCCGTGGCGCCTCTCATCCATCTTCGAGCCGGGCGCCTCGACGACATCGGACAGCTACGCGCCGGCACACGGCCTGGGACTCTGGTGGACCAAGGGCCAGATCGAAAGCTTCGGCGGCAGCATCGAGGCGACGAGCGAACGGGGAGCCGGAACGACCTTCGTGCTCATGCTTCGCACAGCCTAGCTGAGGGGGCCGCCAACCAGTGCAACGGAGGGAGCATCCATATGCAACCAGATCGCATCCTCGTCATCGACGACGACCCTTCCTGGCAGGAATTGCTCGCAGAGAGCATCGAGACGGCAATGGACGCGCGGTCCCACCAACACGTCCTCTGCGCTGCGCGCTCTTTCGAGGAGGCCGATGCCCTGTTGGACCGCCGGCACTTTCACCTGGTCTTCGTGGACCTGCGGCTGAAGGAAGAGGAGCGCGAGTTAGCCGGCAAGCGGCTGGCCCGGAAGATCGTGAGCCAGGATGAGGGCACGTCGGTGGTCATCGCCACCGGACACGCGGACGTGAGCACGGCCATCACGGCCCTGCGCGAGTGGAACGTGCTCGACTTCATCCTCAAGGACGAATGGGATCCCGACAAGGTGATCCATGTCGTGCAGACCGGTCTGGCTCAGGCACGCCTGTCCTACCGCAGCAGGTATGAGTCCAGCGTGGATCTGCTGCGCGGTGACGAAGCCATCTATCCCTGGGCCGCGCGCTTCCTCGACGCGTTCGCGCCGGCCAACGAGATCGATCGACCCGATCGCCGCCTGGCTGGCTTCATGAATCACATGCTCGATGGCCTGCACCCGCTCCTGCGGCCGGCGGACTTCAGGGGGATGCACCTGGATCCCGTGACGCGCATCGCCGCCGCCCAGTTCTGGAGCAAGGCGCTGGGCAGTCCCATCGCGCTCCTGGTCGGTCGCACGCGCACCTTCGATGCCGAGGCCATGGCCCGCCTGGGATTCAATGCCATCGAGCGGGTTGCCGAGGAGCCGGCGTTGGGCATCAGCGGTGCGGTGAGCGTGCCCGCCGTGCCGGACTTTGAATCATTTGTCCATCCGTCAGCGTAAGCGGGGCTTGCTCCTGCCTGGTATAGAGGAGCCTCTGTGCACTCAATGGAGACTATCTTCATGGCTACTTCTGAACCTGCCCGCATCCTCATCACGGGCGCAGGCGGCCAGATCGGCACCGAGCTGACGACCGCACTGCGGGACCGCCACGGGAACGACAACGTCGTCGCGACCGATATCCAACCACTGCCCCATCGGCTGGCTGTCGCCGGCCCGACCGAGCGGCTCGACGTCACCGGCCGGGACGCGCTGGCCGGGCTGGTGCGAAAGTACCGCATCAACACGATCTACCACATGGCAGCGATCCTGTCGGCCACCGGTGAGGAGAAGCCGCGGCTGGCATGGAGCGTCAATATCGGCGGCCTGACCAATGTGCTCGAGGTGGCGCGCGAAGAGGGCGTGCCCCGCATCTACCACCCCTCGTCGATTGCTGCCTTCGGACCCGAGACTCCGAAGGACCACACGCCGCAAGAAACGGTGCTGCGGCCAGCGACGATGTACGGCATCACCAAGGTCAGCGGCGAGCTGTTGGGCGCCTACTATCACCGCCGCTACGGGCTGGACGTGCGCGGCATCCGGTACCCCGGCGTTATCTCGTCCGAGACCCCACCAGGCGGCGGCACGACGGACTATGCCGTGGCCATCTTCTACGACGCGATCCTGCACGGCCGCTACACCTGTTTCGTCCGCGAGGACACGGTCCTGCCGATGATCTACATGCCGGACTGCATCCGGGCCACCCTGATGCTGATGGAGGCCGATGCGGCGGGGCTGCTGCACGCGGCGGAGTATAATCTCGCATCGCTGTCCTTCTCCGCTGGCGAGCTTGCAGCGGAGATCAGGAAGCACCTGCCGCACTTCGAGGTCGAGTACAAGCCCGACTTCCGGCAACAGATCGCGGACTCGTGGCCGCGCACGATCGACGACAGCGCAGCCCGGGCCGAATGGGGCTGGCGCCCGGAGTATGACCTGTCCGCCATGGTGCGCGACATGCTGGAAAAGCTGAGCGCCCGCCTGAAGTCGTAGGTGAAATTCTGGACGCTTGATGCATGTTGACACGCCCTCAGCTGGCGCGAGTAACATGATCTGGCGCTATCACTGAGAAAGGGAACGATGGCATCATCATCTGTCTCCGATGTCCTGATCGTGGGCGGCGGAATGGCCGGCCTCACGGCTGCCGCTTATCTCGCCAAGGCCGGTCTTAAGGTGCTGCTGTGTGAGAAGGAAAGGAACACTGGCGGACTGGTCAACTCGTTCGAATACAATGGATTCGTTTTCGACGGGGGGATCAGGGCCATAGAAGATTCGGGGATCGTATCCCCCATGCTGAGGCAACTGGGATTGGAGGTCGATTTCCTCCCCAACCCTGTGTCCGTCGGCATCGGTGAGGATGTGATCGAAGTCTCCTCGAAGGAAAGCCTGGTGGCGTACCAGGAGCTTCTGAACAAGTACTTCCCGGACAATCGGCAGGATATTGCGGGGATCATCGATGCGATCGCCAAGATCATGGGCCACATGGACGTTCTCTATGCGATCGACAACCCGCTCTTTCTGGATTTGAAGAACGACCCGAAATACGTGCTCCGGACGATCCTGCCGTGGGCGTTCAAATATCTGCTGACCGCGCCGAAGATCGCCAGACTCCGCGAGCCGGTGGAGAGGTACCTCGCCAGGTTTTCGGCCAACCAGTCGTTGATCGACCTGATTGCCCAGCACTTCTTCAGGCAGACCCCGACGCACTTCGCCCTCAGCTACTTCAGCCTCTACCTGGATTACCGCTATCCGAGGGGAGGAACCGGCGCGCTGCCCCAGGCACTCGAGCGATTCGTGCTGGGCCACGGCGGCGAAATCCAGCGCGAGACCCGGATCACGAGCCTTGACCCTGGCAGACGCGAGGCGGGCGATGACCGGGGAAATATCTACCCGTACAAGAAGCTGGTGTGGACCGCGGATCAAAAGGCGCTCTACGGGCTCGTCGACCCGGCATCCGTGCCGGACGGCAAGGCCGGCGCACGCATCCGGGCCAGAAAGGAACATCTGGTGGGGAAAGTGGGCGGCGATTCGGTCCTGACCGTGTATCTCACGGTGGACCTGGAGAGCGGCTACTTTGCGCGTATCGCCAGCCCGCACTTCTTCTACACGCCGTCGACCGCCGGTCTTTCGGAGGTCAGCCTGGATGAACTGCGCCTGGCTGATCCAGAAGACCCCGCTGCAATGATCGCCGACCAGCCGCGCATCGAGGACTGGCTCAGACGGTACCTGGAACTTACCACTTACGAGATTTCCTGCCCCGTTCTGCGGGATCACACGCTTGCCCCCGCAGGCAAGACCGGGCTGATCGTCAGTTCGCTCTTCGATTACTCGCTGACGAAGCACATCGCGGCGCTGGGCTGGTATGATGAGTTCAAACAGCTCGTGTCGGACGAGATGATCCGGGTTCTGGACGCCAGCATCTATCCCGGGCTGCAGGCCGCCATCATCGACAGCTTCACGTCCACACCGCTCACGCTGGAGCGCATCTCAGGCAACTCGGAAGGCGCCATCACGGGGTGGGCGTTCACCAACGCTGTCATGCCCGCTGTGCGCAGCCTGCCCGGGGTGGCGACTGCGGTGCTGACGCCGATTCCGGACGTCTACCAGGCGGGACAGTGGACCTACAGCCCATCCGGGCTGCCGATTTCCATCCTGACCGGCAAGCTGGCCGCGGATCGGGTCCTCAAGGATCTGGCGTAAGGTCGGTCAACCGCAAGCTCGCCACCCAGACCCGGCGGCCCATCTCCCGGTCGAGGGCCGGCGCGGCCGGTTTCTCGTCGATGGTGAGGTGAAAGAAGCGGCCGCTTACGTCCGCCAGTTCCGGGGCGGCTGCGAGATAATACAGCGCCTCGCCGGAGATCGCCGGGTCCTTGAGCATGGGCCCGATAAAGACGCGCTGGTACCACCGGTATAGCGGCCCGTTGTTGTTGCCGATATTGGTCCTCACGTCCCCCGGATGCATGGCATTGATGGTGACGCCGGTGCCCTGCAGCCGGTCGGCAAATTCCCACGTGGTCAGCAACTGCGCGATCTTGGATGCCCCATAGCCCCGATATCCGTTGTAGCGCCTGTGCTCCCAGCTCAGATCAGCCAGATGCAGCCCGCCGAACCGGTGGCCTTCGGAGTTCACCTGGATGATGCGCGCGGGCGCGCTCTGCTTCATTCGCTCCAGCAGGAGATGCGTCAGGAGAAATGGCGCGAGGTGATTCACGCAGAACACTGTCTCGAAACCGCCCGCGGTCACGATTCGGGTCGTCGAGAACAGCCCGGCCGAGTTGATCAGCACGTCGATGCGGGGATAGTCTCTCAGGAGCACCTCGGCCGCAGCGCGGACACTCGCGAGATCGCTGAAATCAGCGATGATGATGTCGACCGGTGCATTTGTGCGCGCCAGGAGCTCTCTCCGCACGGCCTCCGCTTTGTCGCGGTTCCTGCAGAGCATGACGATGTGGGCGCCGGCGCCGGCAAGCCGCCTGGCGGCAGCGAGCCCAACGCCCGAGGTTGACCCTGAGACGACGCACAGCTTCCCGGCCAGGGAGGCGGTCGTGATCTTCTGGGTGGCCCGGCGGTTCTCGATGAACGCGAGCTCATCCGGCAACTTGCGTGCGGCCATGGCGTCTCCCCTCAGCCGAACTTGCTGCGCATGAAGCGGCGATAGCGTTTCTTGAGCAGCGGGATCCCGTCGAGGATCGCGCCCCACAGGTCGAAATAGTCGCGCTGTGCGATGATCCGGCCGTCCTCGTGCAGGGTGAGCTTGGTGCTGCCGTAGACGGGCGTGGGCGGATACTTCGTAAAAGCCATCGTCATGATCCAGTCCATCAGGATGACATTGGAGTCCTGCGCAATGGAGAGGATCTCCATGTGCAGGCTTTGGCAGCGCTGCGTCAGGCGTTCGCACAGGCCGATGAACTCCTCTATCCCTTCGATGCGCTGGATGGAATCCTGGAAAACCACGTCCGGGTGATAATACGGATAGAGATGAGACCAGTCCGGTTTGCCGTCGGTGTTATAGGTTCTGCCCCACAGCTCCCTGACGGTGTTGACGTCCAGCGTCCTGAGCGGGCTGGCTGCAACGTTCCCAAACGGGTTGGGATCGGGGTATGCTTCATTCTCTTCCATACGTCTCATCTCCAAGTGTCTCTCCGGGGCCCACACGCCAGGCACCTACGGCGCCAGCACGACCTTGCCGAACTGCGAACCCTCTTCCAGTCGTGCGTGCGCGGCGCGGCCCTCGCGGAGCGGCAGCACGCAGTCGATCACCGGCGCCAGCTTGCGCTGCCACACCAGGCTCATGACGTCGTGGAAATCCTGCCGGCTGCCCATGGTGCTGCCCAGGATGCTGATCTGCTTGCTGAAGACCAAACGCAGGTCCATCTCCACCACCGCGCCGCCCGTGCCGCCGACGTTGACGAGCCGTCCGCCGCGCGCCAGCGCGCGGATGCTGGCGGTCCAGGTCGGCGCACCGACGTTGTCCACCACGACATCGACGCCCCGTTTGCCGGTGGCCAGGAAGACCGCCTTCGACCAGTCCTCATTGCGGTAATTGATCGCATGGTCCGCGCCGAGCGCCTCCGCCTGGGCCATCTTCGCCGGCGTCGAGGTGATGGCGTAAACCGTCGCGCCCATGTACTTCGCGATCTGAATCGCGGCGCTGTTGACGCCGCCCCCTGCACCGACGATGGCGATGGTCTCGCCGGCCCGAAGCGCAGCGCGCTTGACCAGCATCCGCCACGCGGTAAGATAGACGAGCATCGGGGCTGCGGCAGACGGGAAGTCGAAGTCGTCCGGCATGGGCATGAGGCTACTCGCCGGCACGACCACATAGTCCGCACAGCCGCCCCACGCATGTTCCCCGACGATACGATACTTCGGCGACACGCTGTCCTCCCCGCGGCGGGTCCACTCGTCCTCCCCCTCCACCCAGCCGGGAGCTGCGACGACGCGCGTGCCCACGGGGAGACCGGCGGTATCCTCGCCATACCCGGCCACCACGCCGGCCACGTCTGCACCGCCGACGTGCGGCTTCGGCAGTCGCTCGAACGCCGGACCGCCGCGACGCACCCAGAGATCGAGGTGGTTCAGCGAGACTGCGCCCACACGAACGAGCGCCTCGCCGGGCCCGGGCGTGGGATCGGGAAGGTCGCCGTAATGCAGGACCTCCGGGCCGCCATGTTCGACAAAGTAAAGCGCCTTCACCGGTTCCCTCCTATGACCTGGATCTCAGCCGCCAGCGGGTCGATCCTGCGACAGGATCACGACGCTGTACGGTCCGAGGGCCACCTTGCCGTGATAGGGCATGCCATCATACTCGCCCTCCACGGCTTCGACGGCGAACACATCCTGCTGCCCGAACTGCGGGTCATAGCCCTGCCAGTCGCTGTTGAATCGCACCTGCCACAGCCCGCCCGCCGGAAAGCCTACGCTGTAGTCGGTGCGGCCCTGCTTCGAGAAGCTTGCCAGCACGACCACGCTGTCGCCCGGGCCGCCGTCCTTCCAGCGATGAAAGACGACGACGTTATCCGCGTTGTTCGCGTGGTAGACCTGGACATTGGGGCCCGTGAGGCCCGCCGTCGTGTTCTGCCAGTTGCGACGCAGCCTGAAGAGATCGGTATACATCTGGAGGATGCCGCGCTGTGACTCCACGCGCGACCAGTCGACCGGATCCTTTTCATGGAAGAAACGTGCCTCGAGAAGCTCCTGCCCCTGGAAGATCATCGGCACGCCCGGCGCGGTCGCGACGATGCCCGCACCGAGCGTCGAGCGCTTCTTGGGATACCAACTCTCCGCGTCGCCCGGTGCGATTTCCTCCGGCACCCGGGCCTGGCCGTTCGCATCCTCATCGTGCGACTCCGTGAAGATGATGCGGTCGAACGGATCGTCGCCCAGGGCCGCCTCGATCGCGGTCTTCACCGCGATCATGTCGCGGTGTTCGTCGGCCATGCCGACAATGGCGCCCCGTATGAGTCCTACGAACTGGGGGTCCCACTGCGAGCTGAAGCCGGCCCCGCCAGCGCCGATGTCCCTGGTCATCCAGGGATTGCCCTTGAGGTCCTCGGCGATGGTGAACTTCCACGGCTGGCGCGCCTGGATCTCCTCGTTCAGCCAACGGAGCAGGGCCCAGCCCTCCGGCAGTTCGCGCGCCGGATCGACTCCCGTGTCCAGGCCGCCGACGTGACGGATGTACGCGGTCGCATCGAACCGTAGCCCATCGAGATGGAATTCCTCCAGCCACGTGAGCGCGTTGTCGCGGAAGTACTGCCGGACCTCTCCCCGGCCATAGTCCGGCCGGGTATGCCCCCACGGCGTCTCCGCGCGCCAGTCCTGATAGAAGTAGATGCCGCCGCCGCCGTTCTCCTGCCACCCATCGTACTGCCAGAGCGCATTGTCGCTGGGCCCGACGTGATTATAGACCACGTCGAGGAACACCGCGATGCCGCGCCGGTGCGCCTCGTTGATGAAATGCTTGAGCCCCTGCGGCCCGCCATACTCGCTCTCGACCGCAAACGGATGCGCGACATTGTAGCCCCACGAATAGCCCCCGGGAAATTCGTTCGCGGGCATCAGCTCGACCGAGTTGATCCCCAGGTCGACCAGGTAGTCGAGCCTCTCGGCGGCGGAGAAGAACGTGCCCGGCCTGCCCGCCTCCTTGACGTGAAAAGACCCGACGTGCATCTCATAGATGACCAGCTCGTTCCACGCGGGCATCCTGAAGTCGCCGTCCTGCCAATCGAATGCCGGATCGACGATGATGCTGTTGCCGACCGAGTTGGTGAGTGCGCGCGAGTAGGGATCCATACGCCACAACTCGGCCTCACCGTTCCGGATGAGGTAGCGGTATTCCTGTGCGGCACGCGCTCCCGGCACGTCCACTGACCAGAAACCGTTGCCCTCGTTCGCCAGCGGGTGAGCCGTCTTCGACCAGTCGTTGAAGTCGCCAACGACGTGGACCTGGGACGCGTGCGGCGCCCAGACTCTGAACGAAACCTTGTCCGGCTGGATGATCGCACCCATGCCGGCAACGCTCGATGCCTTCGCTTCCTGCTTCATATCGTCCTCTTCCTCTATGACTCAGCCAATGACGGGCGTGAACCCAGATCCGCCGCGCCTACGAGCGAACGATGCTGCGCCGATAGCGCCACCATGCGAACAGAAACCACAGGACGCCCTGGCCCGCAAGGGCAAGCAGATACACGCTGTTCGGCGGGATGCCCTTGAGCATGACGTTCTGCAGGTTGAGGATGCTGTAGGTGACGGGCAGCAGATAGGCAACATAGCGCACCGGCACCAGGATCGACATCAGCGGAAAGACGAATCCGCTGAAAAACATGGAGGCCAGCAGCACGAGCATGGAGAACTGCACCGCCTGGCTGTCGGTTCCTGAGGTCGCAGAGATTGCGAAGCCGATCCCCAGCGAGGCAAAGACGAGCAAGGCGATGCTCACTGCCAGCCAGGCAATGTTCCCCAGAAGAGGAACGCCCAGCAGATAGATCATTGCTGCCGTGAGCACGGCAGCCAGCAGTCCCAGGAAGACAAGATAGCTGCCGTATTTGCCCAGCAGTATCTCGAGGGCCGTGATGGGCGCGACGCGGAACAGCTCGATGGCGCCGGAAAGCTTCTCCCGCACCAACGCCAGCGACGCGATGCTCACCGCCAGATGTTGGAGTATCAGGGCGAGCACGCCCGGCGCGTAGAAGATGACGAAGGAAGGGGTGAACGTGGCGACGGTCTTAGTCTCGGTAGTGAGAGGAGAGACCATCACGTCGGGAGGCACGCTCTCCAGCCGCGCCATCTGCGCGTCCAGGGTATCCAGATCACGGTTGGCTGCGTCTGCACGCTCGTCGAAGGGTGCATCCTCCGGTACGCTCTCCCCCTCCTCACCCAGAGGCAGGAGCGACTCCGCACCGAGGCCCTCGCTGACACCGCCCATGATCAGGGCCGTCGCTGCGAGAAGAGCCGTCGCGCGATCGATCGATGTGCTCGCCCGCGTCAGCGCGGCCTCCGCGGCCTCGTTGTTCCCCGATTGGGCCGCTGTGCGGGCCTCGCCCGCAGCCAGCCGCGCTTCTTCGAGGTCAGATCTCGCAGCACCACTTTCCCGTTTGGCCTCGGCCGCGAACAGCACGAGGATGCGGCGATTCATCTCGCCCACGTAGACCCGACCGAGTTGGCTGACGTAGGCCGCCTGCGTCGGATCGATCTCGTTGTGATAGACCTCGAGGACGGCCTGCGAGCCACCCTGGACCGTTTCGTATGCCTTTGGCGGATACACGACCACGATGTCCACCTGGCCGACGCGAAGCCGGGCCAGCGCTTCCTCGCGGCTGACGGTCTGTCCGACGTAGGTGAGCTGTGGGCCGAGATCGTTCACATACTGCTCGATGAGCCCGGCGACCTCGGGCTCATCCACCGGCGCAACGAACATCGCCCGGAGCGTGCGCGCCTGGTTGGAGTATCCCACGCCGACCAGCAACAGGATGAGGAGTGGGCCCAGCACCAAGCGCACCACCAGCCATGGTTGGCGCAGGATTTCCCGGATCTCCTTGCTCAGAAACGACGAAACGCGGATGATGGCCTTAGACACTTTCCACGTCCTCCCCCTGCAGAAGCCGCACGAACACCTCATCAAACGTGGGCCGATATTGCTCGATCCCCTCCACCTCGTAGTCCGCGGCCCGCAACGTCTCGATCGCCAGGGGAATCGTAGCAGAAGCATCCTCGACGACCAGGCGCGCCCTTCCCTGCTCGCTGGTGTCAATGGAATTCACGCCCGCCAACCCGGCAAACAGGGGGCGCGTGGCATGTCCGATACTGCCGGATCGAACATCGACGATCTCGCCACCGAACGCGCTGCGGCGCAGCGCTTCCGGCGTGTCCATGGCGACCATCCGCCCATGGGACAGGACCGCCACGTGGTCGCAGTACTCCGCCTCCGTCACGTATTGCGTCGTCACGAACAGCGTTCGGCCCTGCGCCTTGAGATCGCGAAATGCGTCCCAGAACTTGGCACGCAGGATCGGATCGATCCCCGCGGTCGGCTCATCCAGGAAGAGCAGCTTTGGATCGTGGATCAGCGAGCACGCAAGCTCCAGCCTCCGCTGCATGCCGCCGGAGATGTTGCGTGCCAATTTGCGTCGATGGTCCCACAGCTCGACGAACTCCAGGAGCTCGCGGCGCCGTTGGCGCCGGCCCCACCAACTCAGCCCGTACAACGATGCGGTGAAGTCGATATTCTCCTTGACGGAGAGATTAGGATACAGGATGAAGAGTTGCGGCAGATACCCGATGCGCTCGCGTTCTGCAATGGTCATGCGATGTGCGGGTCGATCGAAGACGGTGACGCTGCCCTCCGTCGGCTGATAGGCGCCGTTCATCAGGCGCACCGTGGTGGTCTTGCCACTGCCGCTGGGGCCGATGAAGCCGAAGATCTCGCCTTCCTCGATGGTGAAACTTAGGTTCTCTACGGCAGCGGCGTTGCCGAAGCGCTTGGTAACGTTGAGCAACTGGATGATGGGCCGCTTGCCGGCCGTCGCAGACGCGGATGAACTGGTTGATGCCTGCATCGACGCTCCTCTCGCGTTGTTATGGTTGGGCCATTATGCCACGGATGGATGGAAAATCAACCGGCGCCGGGCCCAGCATCGTGATGAGGAAGTCGCCTGGCCATCGGCTGGATGATGCGGTAAGCCATGTGGCCGCGATTGGGCCTGGCCCGCGCCATGCTATAATGGCGCCATCGGATATCACTCGCTGATCTTGCCAGGAGTTACATGCAAGCGTCTCTCGATCACATTCCGCACCCCGCCCCAAGGCGCATCGCCCTGCGCGTCACGGCCATGGCCCAACACGCGCTCCGCACGGGCCATCCGTGGCTATTTGACCGTTCGATCCTTTCCACCAGCAAGGGTGGGCACACAGGCGACCTGGCGGTGATCTTCGACGACCACCGCCGGTTTCTCGCAATCGGCCTGTACGATGCCGGCTCACCTCTGCGCGTCCGCATCCTGCAGCACGGCGAGCCGGCGACCATCGACAGCGCATGGTTCGCAGGGCGCATCGCGTGGGCCGCGCGCATCCGCCGCTCGCTGCCGGGCAAGGGCACGACCGGCTACCGGGTCGTACACGGTGAGAACGACGGCCTGCCCGGGCTGGTGATCGATCGGTATGATCGGACCTTCGTGCTGAAGCTGTATACGCTGGCATGGCTGCCCTGGCTCGAACAACTGGTGGACGCCATTACGTCGACGTTGAGCCCGGCCAGGCTCGTCCTGCGGCTGAGTCGCGAGCTACTCGCAAAGCCGGACGCCCTCTTCGGGCTGAGCGATGGGGCAGCGCTGATCGGGGACCAGCCGCAGGTACCGGTCGCCTTCACGGAAAACGGCCTCCGCTTCGAGGCAGATGTCGTTCTGGGTCAGAAGACCGGCTTCTTCCTCGATCAACGGGAGAACCGGGCCCGTGTGGAGACGCTGGCGCGGGGCAAATCGACGCTGAACGTCTTCGCGTACAGCGGCGGCTTCTCGCTCTACGCGGCGCGCGGAGGCGCACGCTCCGTGATCAGCCTGGATGCCAGTGCGCCGGCCCTGGCCGCGGCGGAGCGTAACTTCGAGTTGAACGGTATGGTGCCGGCAGTCGCCAATTGTCGACACACGGTCGTCGCAGGCGATGCCTTCGAGCAGATGGAGGAGTTTGCACGAGCCAGGCAACGATTTGACCTGGTGATCGTCGACCCGCCTGCCTTCGCGAAGCGGGAAGCCGAGGTGGAAGCGGCGCGCCGCGCCTACGGCCGCCTGATGCGGCTGGCGCTCCAGGTCACGATCGAGGGCGGCATCGTGGTGATGGCATCCTGCTCCAGCCGCGTGACGGCCGAGCAATTCTACGCCACGGTGACGCGGGCTGCGGTCACTGCGGACCGGCCGCTGCGCGAGATCGCGCGCACGGGCCATGCACTGGACCATCCCATCGGCTTCCCTGAGGGCGCCTATCTGAAGTGCCTGTTTGCCATCGCACCATAAGCGCCATCCGGCGCAGGGCGCGCCGTGATACATCCTGGCGTATCGGTCAAACGTTGAAGGAGGAGTTCATGTTGCTGGCAGGCGATATCGGGGGCACGAAGACCGTGCTGGCGATCTTCTCCGCGGAGCAGGGCGCACACGAACCGCTGATCGAGAAGACGTATCGCAGTGCGGACCACGACAGCCTCGAGGAAATTGCCCGTTCGTTCCTGGCAGAGGTGCAGCTGCCGATCGAGGCCGCTGTCTTCGGTGTCGCGGGGCCGGTCATCCAGGACCGGGCGGAGATCACCAACCTCCCCTGGATCATGGAAGAAGGCCGCCTCGCAGCTGCCCTGCAGGTGCACAGCGTCCACCTCATGAACGACCTGGACGCCATCGGGAGCTCGGTCCTTCACCTGACCCCCGAGGACATCTGCACGTTGATCCCGGGCCAACCGGTGAGCGATGGCGCCATCGCGGTCATTGCTCCGGGCACTGGCCTGGGCGAAGCGTTCATGATCTGGGATGGCCAGCGCTATCAGACCCACGCCTCTGAGGGCGGCCATGCGAACTTCGCGCCGATCGACGAACGCCAGATCGGCCTGCTGCGCTACATGATGGAGCGATACGAGCACGTCAGCTTCGAGCGCGTCTGCTCGGGCATCGGCATCCCGAACATCTACGCCTACCTGCGGGACAGCGGCGAAGAAGCGGAGCCCGCATGGCTGGCCGACCGGCTGGCGGCAGCGGCAGATCCGACCCCCATCATCGTCAACGCCGCGCTCGATGCGGAGCGGCCTTGCGCACTATGTGCGCTCACGATCGAAACCTTCGTCTCGATCCTCGGCTCCGAGGCCGGCAACCTCGCTCTCAAGGTGCTGGCAACAGGAGGGGTGTACATCGGCGGTGGCATTCCACCGCGCATACTCACTCGCTTGGCGGACAACCCGAGCTTCATCACGGCCTTCCGCGACAAGGGCCGCTTCGAAGATGTCCTCACGCGCATACCGGTGCACGTGATTCTGAACTCGAAGGCAGCCCTCATCGGCGCGGCGGTCCGCGGAATGTCGGAGTTCTATGGGGCTAACGCACGCACTTAGCGCGCGGGGTGCGCGCATCCCGCCTGCGCGATCCATGCCATCGCCTGGTCCACCGAGTCGGTTACCCGAATCAGGTCCAGGTCCGGCGGGCTGATGGTTCCCTCCGCGACAAGAGTGCGGCGCAGGAACTCCATCAGCGGCATCCAGTACTCGGTGCCCATGGCGATGACAGGGAAATCGGAAATCTTATCCGTCTGCATCAGCGTGACGGTCTCGAACACCTCATCCAGGGTGCCGAACCCGCCGGGCAGAACGACGAAAGCGCACGAGTACTTCACCAGCATCACCTTCCGCACGAAGAAGTGATCGAAATCCATGAAGCGATCCATGTACGGGTTGGCTCCCTGCTCGTGCGGCAGGATGATGTTGGCGCCGATGCTCCTGCCCCCTGCCTCCTTCGCACCGCGGTTTGCCGCCTCCATGATGCCCGGGCCCCCGCCAGTCATCACGGTGTACCCATCCTCTGCCAGGCGTCGGCCCAGATCACGCGCCAGGCGGTAGTGAGGATGGTCTTCGGTGAAGCGCGCGGAGCCGAAGACCGTGACGCACGGGCCGGTGACGTCGAAGAACTCGAAGCCCTTCAGAAACTCGAGGAATATGCGGACAGCGCTTTCGAGGTCTGCCCCTCGGTCGCGCTTACCGGACAGAAAAGCCTTCTCCACGTCATGCGCACTCTGGAGCAGCGCGAGCGGCTCCCTCCCCTTCATCGAACCAATCCCATCTGCCATTCCAGTCTCCTTCACCTGTCAGGTCGGGCATCCGGCGATGCGGCCGACCTTGTGTCCGATGTGAGTGGCGCAGCGCGCGCCAGGCTCATCTGCAACAGCCGTCCACCTGCGTCGTTCGCCCCGGCTTGCCCCTTTTGATTTCCGGCGCTACACTCCCACCAACTACGATGGTGCGACTACGCATCGGAAAGGCAAACCATGGCGACATTCATTGAGATCCCGCCAGCCCGGCTCAGCCACAATCCGTTCCAGACGATAGGCAGAGAGTGGATGTTGATCACAGCCGGAAAGATCGACGCATTCAACACCATGACAGCAAGCTGGGGTGCATGGGGGCATTTGTGGAATAAGGATGTGGCTATCTGCTTCGTCAGGCCCCAACGCCACACCTACGGTTTCATGGAGGTGGGCGAAACCTACACCCTCTCCTACTTCGATGCGTCCTGGCGCAAGGCGCTCGAATACTGCGGCTCACACTCAGGTCGCGACGTCGATAAGGTTCGCGAGACGGGCCTGACGCCCTTCGCGACCGAATCCGGCGCGGTAGCCTTCGAGCAGGCGAGCCTGATTCTGGAATGTCGCAAGCTGTATTTCGCCGACCTGAACGAAGCTGGTTTCACGGACATGCAGGTCAGGCAACAGATGTACGAACGCGATGACTTTCACCGCGCGTACATCGGCGAGATCCTGCACGCGCTGACCAGGTAGGCCGCCGAACCGGGCCTGATCCCGCCGGACCGACGATGATCGGACCGGCGGGTTCTGATACGCATGTGAGAACCGGCCGATCAGCACCTGGCCGGCGCGACCCACCCAACTCGCGGTCGAGCGGATCGATCACCCACTAATACGTGACCGCGCGGGGCAGTTCCTTGGCATGCTGAACCCAGCGCGTCACCTCTTCCTGCGTGGGCAGGCGGCGAACCAACTGCTTGGCCAGGTTGACCTCCGTCAGCTTGACGTGCAGGTTGGCCGGGTTTCGCTGCGCCAGTTCCGGCACGGTATCGACGCCGGCGTTCTCCAGGAGATCGGAGTACTCCTCGGCGACCCCTTTGATCCGGAACAGATCGGCGCGGTTCACCCACTCCAGGATCTTCTTGCCGTCGATCCCCGACTGCTCGGCGATCTCTTCCCGGCCCTTAGGGGTGGCCCCCCGCTTCAGCAATGCTTCCGTGGTGACAAGGCCGATTTCCTGAAGCTTCCTTGCATAGACCTCGCCGATGCCTTCGATCCTAATCAAACTCGCCATGCTTGTTCCTCCTTGACTATCGCTATGAGTGTGTGAACCGCTCGTCGACGAACGGCACGTGCACGGTAACTGCCATGCGAGTAGTATACTGTTGCACCCCGAAAACGCAACTCAACTTCACTGGGAGGCCGGCAACGGGGGCTGTTCGGCCGTAACCAACCTTCCCAGGGCCATGTTGAGCAGGGTGATGAAACTCAGGCTTCGCCGCGGCTGATCGTGACGGAGTGCCGGCTGGCTGCGCAGATAAGCCACCAGGGCCTCTGCATCCGCGTCGCTCATGCCGCGGTACTGGTGCGCAGGGTGCCGCAGGAGTGGCACACCGTCAGCATCGATCCCCTCGCGCAGCGCCCGAATGATCGCGCCATCCTTCCATCGTCTGAGGCTCCCACCAGGCGTGAGATTAGCGCCATAGACCTCATTCAGTGGGCCCCATGCTGAAGCCAGGTTGTCCTGTCCGCCGTTGAGCACGAGCGTCCCATCGTACGAGTGGCACGGGACGCACGACTGCGCCAGCTCGCGCCCGAGCGCGACCTGCTCGGGCGTCGCGATCACCTGGAGGTCAGCGATAGGGCGGTCACGCGGGGCCTCCGCACGCCACAGGCCAAGCAGCCCGAGCCCCAGCGCCGCGACGACGGCGACGCCGAGCACTGCGGACAAGGCTGCACCGAGCACTTTGCCGATGAGGCTTCGTGAACGAAGAAAGCGAACGAAGAGCAACGCGAACAGGTAGGCGAGGACGATCAGTAGGGCAAGGATGAGCAGGTTCAACGCCATGCAGTCTTCTCCCCCGTGGGCCGGCGCCCGCCGTTTACGGACTGCGCAATCTGCGCTACAATGGCAGCACACCGATGACGAACGTTGCTGTCACGATTCTAGCGCAGATGATGCGCAATTTCAAATGGTGACCAGCTTCGAACCAGGAAGGAGATGCTATGGTGAAGTGGAGACCGCTGAGAAGGGTTGGCCCGCTCGCGGCGGTGATCGCCCTCATGATCGGCTGTGCGGCCTGTGTGCCTTCAGACTTCGTGCAGCCCACCGCGGCAAGGCCGACGCAAGCGCTCTTCGTTCCGGACGTCGTCGCGCCGGATCCCGCGCTCTCGCCCCTGCAGCCCGTCAGTCCGCTCCCTGCGCCCCCGACCCCGATGGCAACCGTCGAGGCACCCGATCAGGCACCCGATCAGGCACCCGATGAGGCGACTGATAAGGCGACCGTGGAGGCGACCGCGGAGGAACCCGCGGAGCCCGAAACGGCGCCGTCCGAAGTCTCCGGTCCCTCCCTGATGGGACCGACCTGGGAATGGGTTTCGTCGATCTTCACCGACGGCCTGGCGCTGGCGACCGATGATCCGGCACGATACACCGTTCAGTTCGGGGCCGACGGCAACGCGATCATTCAGGCCGACTGCAACTTCGGCAGCGGTATCTACGAAGTGACGGGAGATCGCCTGAAGTTCGATGCCATCGGCACGACCAAGATGGCATGCCCGCCGGACTCGTTTGACTCCGAGTTCCTGGGCCAGCTCTACAACCTGGATCGATACGAATTCGAGGACGGAGCGCTCGTCCTCTATCTGCTGGAGGAGGCCGGGAGCATGCGATTCAGGGCAGCCCCGGGCGAAACCTTCGAAATCGCAGAGGCGCCGGCGGAGGTGGCAGCTACCCCGGAACCGGCGGCCGCGGCAACCGCTATTCCGCAGGCGCCGACATCCGCCCCCACGGAGACGGCCCCTGCCACCGCGCAGCCACTGCCTGCGCCGATCACATCGGGCGAGTCTCTGGCTGACACACGTTGGGCGGTGACATCTCTGACGATCGACGGGCAGCCCGCAGCGCTTCAGCCAGGATCGGAGATCACGCTGATTGTCAACCCCGACGGCGCCGTCATCAGCGGCTCCACGGGCTGCAATCAGTATCGAGCACGCCTGGCGTCCGGCGAAGGCGGTCTCGCCGTGCAGGCGCCCGCGCTCCTCAGCCGGAAGAGCTGTCCGAGCGCGATCAGCCTGCAGGAGGTTGAGTTCATGGAATCTCTCCTTCACGCGCGCTCGTGGGTTCTCCAGGACGGCGAATTGCTCCTGCTCGGGGCCGATGATGCGACGCTGATGGCGCTCTCGATGGTGGAGTGACAGGACTGGGTTACCTGAACCCGCGGCTCCATTGCGTGGACGTGAGACGCCATGCTATAATCGGCCTCAAACCATTATCGTGAGGCGTCTCATGCGTTTCGGCATCATGGCCCTGCAGATCGGTGCGCTGATCCCCCCTGACATCGCCCCGGCACAGATTCCGGCTCACGTGGCCGGCTTCGATCACGCTGCGCTCGTCCGGCAGTTGCATGACTATGGCTTCAACACGGTCGAGTTGGGCGGCGACCTGGTGATGTTCATGCCCCACACCTATGCGCCGCCGGCCATCGAACGGCTGGCCGCGCTCCAGGCGGAAACCGGCCTGAAGTACACGGTCCACCTGCCGCTCTGGTCCATCGAGCCCTCCGCGCTCCTGGAACCCGTGCGCGCCGGCTCCGTCGCATCGATGGTGCAGGTGGTCCGCGCCACACAGCCCCTGGACGTCGAGGCGTACGTCGTCCACGCGACGGGCTCGCTGGCCGCCGAGTTCTATCGCATGGCCCTGCCGGAAATGGCTCGGTTCGTCATCCTCAAGCAGTTCCAGGCCCGCGCGTTGCAGAGCCTCCAGGCCCTGATGGGAGAAACCGGTGTTCCATCGCGCAAGTTCGCAGTCGAGACGATCGAATTTCCGCTGGACTTGACGATGGAACTGGTTGAGGCGATGGACATGTCCTACTGCCTGGACACAGGCCACGTGCTGTGCGGCTTCTCCGGTCCGGTCGACCTGTTCGACACCCTGGACAAGCTGCTCCCACGGCTGGCCGACATTCACCTGCATGACTCACCGCTCTGGACGCCGGGCACGGACATCGTCTACGGCAAGGACCACTCGGCGCTGGGCACGGGAGACCTGGATCTGGGGCGGTTCCTCGACCACGTGCACCATGCAGGCTACGGCGGCCCCCTGGTCTTTGAGCTGACCGTGCCGGAGGCACTGGCCTCGTTGGAGGTCGTGCGCCAGGTGCGCCCGGAGTATCTGAGCTAGCCCGCACTGTCACGAGGGCAACATGACGGGCCCAACGGTGGACCTCCAATTCCTGACGCAGTTCGAGGCCGGGCTCGACGTCCGCCGGCCCGATCGCAGTGCAGTGCCCGTGCGCGTCCTCGATTACGGACAGATGAGCACGGTGCTCCTTGCGGAGGGCCCCGGCGCGCCGAACGTCGTGTTCAAGCGACTGCCCGTCTTTCGCTCGAAGGAGGAGGCCGGCCACTTCGAGGCCCTGCACCGCCGCTACGCCAAGACCCTCAGCGAACGCGCAGGCGTGCGCGTCGCCCCGACGACCACCATGCAGGTGCCGGACGCCTCGCAGCGCCACACGGTCTTGTACATCATCCAGGAGCGGCTGCCCGAGGACACCATCTGCCACATGGCACTCTATCGGTTGCCCAGGTCGGATTTCGGGCGCATGCTGATGGGCATCCTGAACGAGACGACCAAGGTCTTCGATCTGAATCGGGTGCACCAGGGCGACCTCGAGGTGGGTTTCGATGCGGAGCTTGCGAACTGGGCGCTCGTGGGCTTCGACCCGGAAGCGTGTGCGCTGCCGGACCGGCTCAAATTCACGTACATCGAGACCTGCACGCCGCTGATGCGCCGCCATGGACAGGAACAGCTCGACCCAGCCCCGTTCCTGCGCGCCGCGCCCGCCGTGTTGCACCCGCTGATACGGCGCACGGTGCTGCCGGACCTGCTTTCGCGCTATTACGACGTCCGGCGTGTGGCCATCGACCTGGTCGCGCGCATTCAGAAGGTGGGCCGGGCGGACCTGGTGCCGGACGCGATCGACACGGTCAACTGGTTCTTCCTTGCCGAACGACGCGAACACCACTTTCGGCCCATCACGATCGAGGAAATTCGGCGCTACCACCGTTGGGACGCGCTCATCTGGCGCATGTACCTGTGGCTGCGCCGCATCGATCAACGGATATACCTGGTGCGGCGCAAGCCGTACCCTTACATCCTTCCAAGCCTCAGGGAGAAGCGCACATGACGATTTCGATGCCCGAGGTTGTCGCCACTCTGGAAATACTGGCGATCACCCCACCCGATGCGCTGCAACTCATCGACGCCGCGGCCATCGAGCAACAACACTACCCTCTCTTCAACCCTTCGACGCCCACCCTGATCCTGGGGCTGCAGAAAGCTGTCCTCCCGCATGTTCGGCGGCTTCTCCTGCAGGCGTACGAACCCACCCACACCGTCACCCTGATCGCCGATGCACCGGTTGCCATGGCGCTCGACCAGCTCGGGGGGGACGTGAACGGGTCAGCCCTGTACGTGCCGCCGCGCGGCATGCCCGGCTCGTATGAGGCGCTGCAGAACATCTCCGCGCGTCTGCGTGCACCAGACGGTTGCCCATGGGACAGGGAGCTGACCTGGGATAGCCTGCGCCCCTTCCTGTTGGAGGAGACCCACGAGTTGCTGGCCGCGCTTGACGCGGGCGATCCCCGCAAGGTGATGGAGGAACAGGGCGACCTCCTGCTGCAGATCGCGCTGCAGGCCCAGATTGCCGCCGAGAACGGCTACTATCGCTTCCCCGATGTGATCGCGCACATCGTCGATAAGTTGGTCAGGCGCCATCCCCACGTCTTCGGAGAGGTTCCGGTGAGCGGAACGGACGAGGTATTGGCGAACTGGGAGGCCATCAAGGCCGTCGAGCGCGCTGCGAACGGCGAGAAGCGCTCGCCCCTCGCCGGCGTTCCGCCGGGACTTCCCGCGCTGGCCCAGGCCGAATCCTACCTGGACCGCATGTCCCGGCTGCGCCCCGCCATGCCGCCGGCTGAGCCGTGGGAAAGGCTGGCTGCGCTGGGCTCCGAAGAACCGCTCACGCCCGAGATCCTCGGCCAGGCGCTCTTCGAGTTGGTCGGATGGGCGATGGCACGCGGGGTCGAGTCGGAGAGCGCGCTGCGCGAGGCGAACGCCGCCTTCGCCGCACAGGTCGCAACCGAGGGCTGGGGCTAGACCTGCCCCGGGGGAGGCCAGTCCCCGGCGAACAGGAACGGAAATGCGATTGGCAGCCAAGGCATCCTGAGCGGAGCGACCGGAGGGAGCGCAGTCGAAGGACGCTCGGTTCCGGCGACATTCGGCACTTCTACCGGGTGAGACTACCTGCGAGGAGGCGCGCATGCCGCCCCGCCACCAGTTTTATGGAAGGCCGTCCATGACGATTCATCGGTACAAACCTGACGGGTATCACAACACGATCGGCTCCCACCCGGCCGCTCTGACGGTGGAGAGCGGCGACACGATCGTCACCACGACGATCGACGCGTTCGGCCGTGACCATACGGGGCGCCAGGTGGCTGGCCGGCCGAACCCAATGACCGGTCCGTTTTACGTCGCCGGAGCAGAGGCCGGCGACACCCTGGCCGTCGACCTGGTGCGCCTCCAGCCCAACCGGCCGGCCGGCTTCACGCGGGACGCGGTCTCGCCCAACGTGGTCGACCCGGAGTACGTGTGGTCCCTGCCCCCCGGAGAGCTCATCACCTGGCAGATCGACTCCGTCCACGGTGAGGCGACCCCGGCAGACCCGCTGCCCCACCTCGGAGAGTTGCGCATTCCGCTGGACCCCATGGTCGGCTGCTTCGGCGTGGCGCCAGCGCTGGGCCAGGCGATCTCCACGGCCACCTCGGGACCACACGGCGGAAACATGGATTACCGGGGCTTTCGCGCTGGCACGACGGCATACTTCCCGGTCATGGCGCCGGGCGCGCTCTTCTTCATCGGCGACGGGCACGCGGTCCAGGGCGATGGGGAGATCGTTGGCACCGGCATCGAGATCTCGTTCGAGGTCGAGATCGTCCTGCGCGTGATCAAGGGCTGGAGAATCAGTTGGCCGCGCGGGGAAAACAGCAGCGATCTGTTCACCGTGGGCAACGCACGGCCGCTGGACCAGGCCGTTCAGCATGCGACGACCGAGATGCTCCGCTGGCTGACCGAAGACTACGGCCTGACCGCCCAGGAGGTCAGCATCCTGCTCGGCCAATGCGTCCGGTATGACCTGGGGAACATCTACGATCCCGCGTACACGATGGTTTGCCGGCTCGCCAAGCGATGGCTGCCGGCAGGAAGGGGCTAACATGGCTGATCCCCTGCTCCAAAACCCCCATCTCGAGGGCGCGCCCTTCCTGTTCGAGGGCGGGCCCGACGGCGTCCTCCTCGTGCATGGCTTCACCGCCACCACCGCGGAGGTGCGCCCGCTCGCGCATCACCTGCACGGCCTGGGCTACACCGTGTCAGGCCCCCTGCTTCCCGGCCACTTCGACCGGCCGGAGGCGATCAACCGTTACCGCTGGCAGGACTGGATCGCCGCGGTCACCGATGCGTACCGCGACCTGAGTGCGCGCTGCGACCGCGTGGTCGTGGGCGGCGAATCGACCGGCGCGCTCCTCACGCTGCTCCTGGCAGCCCGGCAACCGGAGATCAAGGCAGTCCTCTCTTTCGCGCCTGCGCTGACCCTCACCATGCGGCGCAGCGACGTGGTGAAGCTCCGCCTGCTGGCCCCTTTCGTGACCGCAGTTCCGAAGGCTGGCGGCCAGCCGAGCGAGGCTGACGCGCTTTGGCAGGGCTACATGGTCAATCCGCTTAAGGGCGTGATCGAACTGCTGCGTCTCCAGTCCGTCGTCAGGCCGCTGCTCCCCGAGATCCGTCAGCCCATCCTGATCGCCCAGGGCCGGCTCGATCGTACGGTGGACGAGCGCGCGCCGCAGGAGATCTACGATAGCGTCGCATCGAAGATCAAGGAGCTGCATTGGTTCGACCACTCGACGCATTGTGTCGCGTTGGACGGCGAACGCGAGAGCCTGTTCCGTATCACGGAGCAGTTCATCGAGCGCGTGCTCACCGGAGGCAATCCATGACTCGGCCACTACGCTGGTATGACCTCATCACGATCAACATCTACTACCTCGCGCTGACTGCCCTCTCGCAGACGAACGGCCTGGTCTTCCCGCTCCTCGTGCAGGGTTTCGTCGGCGAGGCGACCAAGGGTACCCGTCTCGGCGAGTTGCGTCTGTGGAGCCTGATGGTGGCGCTGCTGTGGCAGGCGGTCATGGGCATGCTGTCGGACCGCAACACGTCGCGCTGGGGGCGAAGGCGGCCGTTCATCTTTGCCGGCACGCTGGGGATCGCGGTCTTCATCATCCTCACCGGCGTCTCGGCCGGCATGAGCGGGATGGCGGGCTTCTGGTTCCTCTTCGTCACGGCCCTGCTCCTGTCGGTTGCCGCGAACACGGCTCACGGCGCGCAGCAGGGGCTCATCCCGGACCTGGTGCCCGACGAAAGGCGCGGGCAGTTCTCGGCGGTCAAGGCGATCCTTGAACTCCCCGTTCCCCTCATCCTGGTCTCATTCACCATCGCCCGGATGATCAGCGCCGGCAACCTGTGGCTCGCGCTCGGCGTCACTCTTGCGGTGGTGCTTATCTCCATGGCGATCACCATGCTGGCCCCCGAGAAGCCGCTGCCGAAGGCGGAGGCGGCGCCCTTCGACTGGGCGCCCATCCTGCGCCTGGTCCTGATGACTGCGCTCTTCACCTCCATCATCCTCGGGCTGGGCACCCTCGTCCGGAGCCTGGGCGGCCTGCTGGAGGGCATCACGTCGCCCGCACTCCTGCTCGGAGTCATCGGGCTGCTGGGCGTCGTGGCGATGCTCGTGGCCGTGGCGGTTGGGGTTTGGATCAGCGTGCGGATCAGCATCGGCAACAATGCGGCGAGCACGAACCCATCGTTCACGTGGTGGGTGATCAACCGGTTGGCGTTCCTGGTCGGAACGACGAACCTCTCGACCTTCGCCATCTACTTCCTCCAGGGCCGTCTCGGCCTGGAGCGGGAGAAGGCCGCGGGACCGGCAGCCCTCCTGATGATGGTGATCGGCATCTTCATTCTGTTGGCCGCGCTGCCCAGTGGCATCCTGGGAGACCGGTTCGGCCATAAACGCATGGTCTTCATCAGCGGGATTGTGGCAGCCCTGGGGGTGCTCATTGCCCTGCTCTCACCCAACATGACGGTCATCTACGTCGGCGGCAGCCTCATCGGCATCGCGACCGGCTTCTTCTTCACCGCGAACTGGGCGCTGGGCACGCGCATCGTACCCCACGCAGAGGCGGGCCGCTACCTTGGCATCTCGAACCTGGCGGGCGCCGGCGCGGGTGCGGTAGGCGCCTACATCGGCGGCCCGTTGGCCGACTACGTCACGCGCCGCCTGCCCGACATGCCGGGCGCCGGCTACGTCATGCTCTTTGCGATCTTCGGCGTCATGTTCCTCACCTCGGTCCTGGCGCTCCAGCGCGTTCACACACCGCAGGCGCATTAGGAACTAAAAAAGCGAGGGGCGACCATACGGCGTCCCTCGCTTCGTAGTTCGGATCGGTCCAGGTGGCGGACTACAGCTCCGTCACCGTGATTGCGCCCTCGTCGCAGCTCGACTCGCAGGAGTAGCAGCCGATGCAATCATCCGGATCGCCCTTGAACATCGCGTACTTCTTGCCCTCTTCCTCCACGAGCGCCAGCAGTTCCTGGGGGCACGAATCAATGCAGTCCCCACAAGCCTGGCACTTGTCAACATCGACAGTCACAACGAACATCATTTCCTCCGAGTCGTGCTATGTAATCCAGCGCCGCAGTCCGGCGCCGAAAACAATCTACCACCATCGCGGCGCCATGAAAATGACGGGTATCAGGTTTGCCGGCACATTCTTACGGCAACGCGTCACGGTGTCGCCGCCGGGGTCGGTGCGGCAGCCAGCAGCCCGGCTCTGTCCTGCGAAACCAGGGCGTCCACGCTGAACTCAGCCACGCGGGCGTAGTACTCGGACTCGGACGACTTCACCACGTAGGAACTGCTCGCCTCGTCGCTGGCGCCGATCAGTAGCGTGATGGATTTCATCTGATCGCCCGACTTGACCTGCATTGCGACGGTCGCGGTGGGCTGCGCCAGGCCCCAGGACGCATCCTCGTCCTTCCCGATCGGCGCAGTCATCCGCAACGAGGTGACCGCGTTGACGAGACTCGACACCTTGTTGGCATCCAGCGCCTCGTCCGCGGCCAGCCCGCCGAGCTGCCACGTGCCGTCCTCGCCGCGCGTCAGCACCAGCTGGCCGTTCGCATTCGTCAAGGTAAACGTGGTGATATCCGCGGCAGCCACGCTCAGATACACCGGATCGATCCACGACACCAGGTCACCGCCGACCTCCCAGGTGGCCAGCCCGCGCGCGAGGTAGACCTCGTTCGCGCCGCCTCGCCGCACGTGCACGGCCTGGCTCCCGCCCGGCGTGCCGAGATAGACCGTCTGCGTTGCGCCGTCCGCGCCGGTCAGATCGATCCTGCGCGCGAACTTGCCGTCGGCCACCTGCAACTGCGCGTGGCTGGCCGGCGTCTGGGTGACCAGGCGATCGGTGGTGATCTCCGCCAGCTTCGTCAGGAGCGGCGTGATCTTCGCCGCATCCGCCGGGTACGCGCCGGCATCGGGCGCCACCCACGCATCGCCCTGCTTCGCCAGCGCAGCCGTCCGGCCCTGGTCGTCCGTGATCCGCAGCCCGGTCACATCGTCTGCCGTCAGCGTTCCGAGAAGAGGCTCGCTGCCCACGCTCGACGCCTGGCGCGGCCAGAAAACAAGGGCGACCAACGCCAGCTGAAGCACCAATAGACCAATCAGAACACGCTGTAAGTTGCTCATCGCTTCTCCCCCACCAGGGGCAGTGGTTTTTCGTTGCGCCGGCGCACGCCCCACAGAATGCCGATCGCGCCCAGGCCGGCCAGTGCCAGCCCGTAGTTGAGGAACTCCACGAAACGCTGCTGTCCGTCGCTCAGTGGCGCCAGCATGCGCGACGACGTGCCGCGTGCCCGGATGCTCAACAGATCCAGATCCTCCACCGCCCAGTCCACCGCGTTCTGCGCGAGCTGCAGGCTGTTCAGGTAGCGATCCCCCGACATGCTGGAGGAGATCTGGAAGATGACGTCGGTCAGGAACTCGCCGCTGCCGATCACGACCAGGCGCGCGCTGTCGGGCGAGCTCTCGATGGTGCTGCCGGTCTGAGCCACCGGGGTCGGGGTTGGCTGGCCTTCCGCCGCCTCCTGGCCCGCCTGGAGCAACGGCGAGGGCTTGCCCCTGAAGTAGCTCTCGAAGCTCCCGCTCACCGCCACGGCCAGGGCATGCGACGACTGCTCGCCCTCCACCGCAAACCCCGTCTGCGGATACTGCTCCAGGTTAGGATTGATGTCCAGACTGGTGCGCAGCCAGGAACGGTCGCTGGAACGCAGCAGCACCGATGTCTGCCGGTCCTGGTTCTTCGTCTCGTCCACCGTCACGGGCGACGCCCAGTTCAGCGTAACCGCATTCAACTGGCTGACGATGGGATGCGTGCTGTCCATGCCATCCGTGCGGATGTCGGCAAAGAACGGGTAGTTGAGCGCCTGAATCTCCTGCACGGTGATTCCGCCCACGTTGCGCTGGACCGGCATGGGGAACGGCTCGTTCTGCGCGTCCATGACCAGGGAGTTCTCGACCGTGATGCCGTAGTGCGCCAGCAGATCGTTCAGGCCCCCCTCGACCGGGTTGAGCATCAGGCCGCCCATGTACTGGTCATAGCCGACGCTGTAGTTGCCCGCCGCAACGATCACCGAGCCGCCGCGCATGAGGAACTGGTCGACCGCGTACTTCGCCTTGTCATCGAGCCCCTGCGGCGAGATCACCAGCAGCACGTCGATGTCGCCGGGCGCCTGGCCCGTGGAGAGATCGACCTCCTGCACGGTGTAGTCCTGGCTGAGCTGTTGGCGAACCATCTGCCACGTGCGGAAGGGCGCCTGCTGCTGGCCGAACATGTCCGTCGTGGGCGTCTGTGGCGGCGACCAGACTCCCACCGTCTTGAGGAACCCCTTGGATGACCGCTTCAGGGCCGCCTCGATGGCGGACCGCACGCTGGTCTCGCTCAGGTCACCGGCCGGAGACACCAACTGGACCTCTGCGTTGCCTTGTTCATCCGGCTCTGACTCGAGCAGGAGGTCGAGATAGTACGACTCGTCGGAGAAGAGCGAGACGGCGATAGGCCGGAGCCTGTAGCGCTCGAGGAGCTGGCTGCGGGTGACTGCGGCGCCGGGCGCGTCGGGATCCACCATCTCGAAGGTCAGCGCGCCGTTCGACTTGCCTGCCAGTTCCTGTCCGACGGACTGGAAGACAGCCGGCGCACCGGCCAGCACCTCCGGCAGCGTGCCAGCAGTGGCGTACAGCGTGAGCTTCATCTTGCCATCGAGCGACGCCAACAGGTTGTCGACGCTCTGGAAGCCCGAGGTCGTCCGCTTGATCGTTCGCGTCAGGTCGTACTCCAGGTTCCGGAAGCGCACGTCCGCGCCGCCATCGCCCGTGGGTTGCACCTCGATCAGGTCCTGGAAGTTGAGCACCTCGGTCTGGTCGCCGTAGCGCACCAGCACATCGAAGTAGGCATTGATCACCGATGACTCGTAGCGGCCGGCGACCTGGAACGCGGAGGGCTGGATGCCGTACGTCTCGTTGGCCTCCACCTCGACGTCTGGGTCGGTGGTCGGATCGACCACTTCGGCCACGACCTTGCCCCGCCCCGCGATCTCGTACTCGCGCAGCAGGTCCTCCAGTTGAGGCTGCAGCGGCGCGAGGAGCGGGTGCGTCTTCTCGCTGACGAAGGCCCGGATGGTCAGGGGCTCGCCGAGCGATGTGAGGAGTTCTCGCGTCGTTTCGGACAGGCTGTACTCGCGCTGCGCGGTCAGGTCGAGCCGCAGGCCGTTCAGGGGATAGAGCCAGACATTCATCAGAAGGAGGTTGACGACCAGCAGCGCGGAGGTCAGCACCACACCGCGTCGATACGGTGCGGTGATCTCGCCGGAGCTCCACCGCTTGCGATCGACCGAAACGATGTTGAGCACCAGGAAGATGCCGGTGATCGACACATAGTAGAGCAGGTCGCGCAGGTCGATGACGCCCCGCTCGATGCTCTCGAAGCGGCTGCCTGCGCCGAGTGCGCGCAGGATCGCACCGGCCGCGCCCGGCGCGAAGTCGGTCACGCCAGAGGAGCCTACCAGGTACAGCGTGCCTGCCACGATGACGGTCAGGATCAGGGCGACCAACTGGTTGTCGGTGCGGGACGAGACGAACAACCCGATCGCCGCATACGCGGCCGCCATGAGGATGGCTGCCAGGTAACCGCCGATCACGGGACCCCAATCCAGCGACCCAAGGAGAGAGACGGTGATGGGCAGAAACAGCGTCAGCGCCAGCGCCAGGACCACCAGTACCATGACGGCGAAGAACTTGCCCAGGACGAGCTGGATCTTGCTCACAGGCAGCGTGAGCAACATCTCGAGCGTGCCCGAGCGCTGCTCGTCGCTCCACTGGCGCATCGTCAGGGCCGCGACGAGGAAGATCATGAGCACCGGCATGGCGCGGAACATGGGCCGGACGTCCGCGATGCCCCGCGCGAAGAAGGTGTCGACCCAGAAGAACGTGAACAGGGTGACCGCCAGAAATGCGCCGACGAAGATCAGGGCCATCGGCGAACCGAAGTACGCGGAGAGCTCCTTGCGAGCGATGGAAAGCGTCTGTTTCATCGTCATGCCCCCGTCGCAAGCTGGTTGAACACGGTTTCGAGGGTGCGGACGTCACGGCGCAGCTCCCGAACCGGCCACGACTCCGCGCGTGCCAGGTCGTAGACCGCGGGACACAGGTCCACGTCCCCCATCCCCATGATCCTGTAGGTCGGATACGGCGAGCTGCGCAACGGCTCGATGCCGCGGACACCGGTCAGCGAGCGCAGGCTCCTTTCGACGCCGTCCGTCCTGGCGCCCAGCACGAGCACCGCGTCGGCCGTCTCCTCCAGCTCCGACAGCCGGGCATCTGCCTTGACCAGGCCGTTGATGAGGATGATCGCCCTGTCGCAGAGCGCTTCCACCTCCGACAGGATGTGGCTGGAGAAGAGGATAGTCGTGTGATCGGCCAGGCGCCGGATCAGGCGGCGGATCTCGATGATCTGCGTCGGATCCAGGCCGACGGTCGGCTCGTCGAGGATCAACAGCTTGGGCTGATGCAGGATGGCCTGCGCCAGGCCCACCCGCTGCCGGAAGCCCTTGGAGAGGGTCGCGATCGGCCGGGTGAGATGCTCGGCCAGGCCGGTGGCATGGACCGCCTCGGAGAGTCGGGCAATCTGCTCGGCCTCCGGGATCTGGCGCAGATCTGCCATCATCTTCAGGTACCCCTGCACCGACAGCTCGGGATAGAGCGGCGCGTTCTCCGGCAGATAGCCGATGCGGGCTTGGACCTGTCGGGTGTGTGTGAGAACATCCAGGCCGTCGACGGTAACGCTGCCGGCATCCGGCTGAAGATAGCCCGTGATGATCTTGATGATGGTCGTCTTGCCTGCACCGTTGGGACCCAGGAGCCCCACGATCTGGCCAGGTGCGATGTCGAAGCTTACCCCGCGCAGGGCCTCCACGGACCCATACGATTTCTTGAGTTCTGACACCTCAATCATGTGCAGCGCCTCAGTGGAAGTGATGTTGACGAACAAGCATGGACGCCCGGGCACAGGCCCAGGCGACAGCCTATTATACGCACAACCTGCCCGAATGGCGATTAGAGTTAGATTAAAATGCGTGAAGAAGCGCGCATTGTGAGGAAACCCCGTTGACAGGCGCGCGAAATGAGAGGACAATGGATGCATCAATCGTCAAGACGATCAGAAAAGGAGAGATACCATGCTTAGTGCACGCAATCAGCTCGCAGGAACCATCAAAGAGGTCAAGCTCGGGGCGGTCATGGCCGAGGTCATCGTCGACGTGGCAGGTCATGAGGTCGTGGCGGCCATCACCCGCAGCTCGGTCGAGTCGCTCGACCTGAAGGTGGGCGACAAGGTCAAGGCCGTCATCAAGGCCACGGAGGTCATGGTCGCGAAGGACTGATCTGATTCCACAGCGAGATCAAGAGCCGGAACCTTCGAGGTCGTGCCCACCCACGGTGGACCTTAGGCCTCGAAGGTTTGCCATTCCGCTACCAGATCTTCCCCGGATTGAAGATGTTCTGAGGGTCAAGCGCCTGCTTGATCTTGCGCTGTATCGAGATGGACGCCGGCCCCAGCGCCCGCTCCAGGTAGGGGCGCTTGAGGACGCCCACCCCATGCTCGCCCGACAGCGTTCCACCCAGGTCCAGCGCGAGGGCGAACAACTCCTCCACCATCTTCTCGACCGTCGCCTGCTGCTGCGGGTCGCGGCGATCGAAGAGGATGTTCGGGTGCAGGTTGCCGTCGCCCGCGTGTCCGAAGATGACGATGGGCAGGCCGTACTTCTCGCTGATCGCACGCAGCCGGCGGGCAGCCTCGGGGATCGCAGACCGGGGCACCGTGATGTCCTCGCCCAGCTTGTTCGGCGCACGGCGGCCCAGCGCGGGCGAGATGGAGCGCCGCGCACGCCAGAGCGTCGCGCGCTCCTCTGCGCTCTGCGCCACCTTCACGGAACGGGCCCCGTTCTCCCGGCAGATTCTCGCTGCTGCGTCGATCTCCCGCACCACCGTCTCCCCATCCGATCCGTCCGTCTCCACAATCAGGCTGGCCTCCAGGTCGGTCGCCAGGCCCATGTGCAGCGCCTCTTCGACGCAGATGATCGCGGTCTGGTCCATCAGCTCCAGGGTCGCGGGCACGATACCTGCGCGCAGGATCGCGTTCACCGCGGTCGACGCGTCGTCCAGGCTCGTGAACTCCACCAGTGCCGTGCGCGCGTGCCTCGGCTTCGCAACCAGCCGTAGCAACGCCTCGGTGATGATGCCGAGCGTGCCCTCGGACCCGGTGAAGAGGGCGTTCATGTCGTACCCGGTCACGTCCTTCACCGGCTTGCCGCCCGTGCGCAGGATTTCGCCGCCGGCCAGCACGACGGTCAGGCCCATCACGTAATCGCCCGTGACGCCGTACTTCAGGCAGCGCGGTCCGCCTGCATTACACGCGATGTTGCCGCCGATGGTCGAATGGCGGATGCTGGAGGGGTCCGGCGGGTAGAAGAGACCCACCTGCTCGACTTCGGCCTGGAGCTCCGCGGTGATGACACCGGCCTCGGCGCGCACGGTCGCGTTCGCGGTGTCGATCTCGAGGATCCGGTTCATGCGCGTGAGGCAGACGACGAGCCCGCCGCCGACCGGGACCGAGGCCGCGGCCAGGCCGGAGCCCATGCCCCGCGGGACGATCGGCATGCCCAACTCGCCGGCCAGCTTGACGACCCGGCTCACCTCATCGGTGCTGCGGGGCAGCACGACCAGGTCCGGCCGGCTCTCCACAAACGTCCCGTCGTAACTGTACGACACGAGATCTTCGGGCGAGTGCAACACGCCGTCCCTGCCGGCGATCGCGGCCAGCCGGTTCACCAGTTCAGCCTCTGCCATCGCCGCCTCCGTACGCCCGATCGAGCAGTTCGATCGGATGAACCACCTTCATCTCCAGGCCCTGCCGCCGGATGCCCACGCTGAGCTGCATCTGGCAGCCGGGACAGCCCGAGGCGACCATGTCTGCGCCGGTCTTCGCCATGTTGTCGGTCTTGCGCTTCAGCACCTTCAGGGACGTCTCGTAGTGGCTGATCAGCTGGCTGCCCGCGGAGCCGCAGCAACTGTCCGCGGCCGGCATCTCGCGCAGTTCGAGCCCGTCGATCATCTCGAGCAACTGGCGCGGCTCCTTCCAGACGCCCTGGGCGCGGCGCAGGTGGCAGGGATCGTGATAGGTGACGGTGCCTTCCACGCGGCCCGGCGGCGGCAGAAGCGGAATCCGGGCCAGGAATTCGCTGATGTCGTACACCTTGGCGCTGAAGTCCTTGGCGCGGGGGGCCCATTCGTCATCGACCGACAGGAACGAGCCGTACTCCTTCAGGGTGGAGCCGCAGGTGGCGCAGTCGGTGATGATGGCGTCGACGTTGAGCTTCTCGAACAGGGCGATATTGTGTCGGGCTTGCGCCTGCACCAGGTCCGCGCGGCCGTAGCCGCGCGCGGGCATGCCGCAGCACTGGACGTCGCGCGGCGTGATCACTGTGCAGCCGTTGCGGGCCAGCACGCGCACCGTCGCGGCGCTCTCGCCAGCGAACATCAGGCTCTGCGCACAGCCCAGAAAGAAGCCGACCCGATAGTTTGGCGCCGCGGCGATGGGATCAGTCGTCTCGGGCAGGATGCGGCGCAGGGGGCGCTGGGGCATATGGGGCAGTTGGGATTCCAGGTCGCGCAGCTGGCCGGGCAGCAGCCGCGTCGCACCCAGGGCGTAGGCCAAGCGGCGGATGCCCAGGCCCTGGTACAAGCGCAACGGAAGCGTGAACGCCTCCAGCCGCCCGGGATGGGGCAGCAAGCCCTCGAAGAGCGGTTTCTTCCACCAGCGCGGCCGCATCCGATCTTCGATGTTCCGCATGGCCAGGGCCAGGTCCGCGGGCCGGATGCCGACCGGGCAGATCTCGTTGCACGCCATGCAGGCGAAGCAGGTGTACATCTGGTCGGTGAGGCCCTTGCCGAGGGGCAGTTCGCCCTCCAGCCCTTTCCGCGCCATCACCACGCGACCGCGCGGCGACTGGGTCTCGACCAGCGATTCTCGGTAGGTGGGACACACGGCCAGGCAGAGGCCGCACTTGATGCAGTTCAGATAAGCTGACTCGGGAGGCCGCTCGAGCATGTCGATCGCTGTCATTTCACCTCAATCGCAGGGCGCTTGGGGGCACGGCTCGATGGCGAGCAGATCGTGCTCCTGGCGCAGCGTATGAGTGCTCTGGGCCTCTGGCAGATGGATGGATGTGGACATCCGTCCGGCTCACAGCATGCTGGTCAGTGTACCAGCATGCTGATGAACTGTGAAATCCGGGTGCAGATGCTACCCCCGGCGCACGCTGGATGCACCGGACGTGTCGACTTGCACCGATTCGGGGTTGCCCAGGTAGGTCACCGTCGATGCGCCGCTGGCTGCGCCGGTCAGGCGACCGCTCGGGCGGATGGTGACGTGGCTCGCGCCGCTTGCTTCCGCGCGCGTGTCGCCCGACTCGAACTCGCCCAGCTTCGCGTTGCTCGCGCCGGACGCTTCGACGTCCAGGTCGGTGGCGCTGCCGATGATCTCGACCGTGCTCGCGCCCGAGATCTCCATCCTCATGTCCCCGGCGGTGACGTCGCCGCGCAGCCGGCTGGCGCCACTCACTTCGATCTCCAGCCGCTCATCGCCGCTGAAGCCCGAGATGTCGCCCTGAGTCGCGCCGCTTAGCTCGATGCCCTCGACGGAGGGCATGGTGATCTCGGCGCGCTGCGTGGCGTTGCGAAAACCCAGGTGCAGGCTGGGCTTCATGCCGATGTAGAGCGTGTCGCCCTCGAGCCGCACGTCCAGGTAGTCGGTGAGGTTATCATCGACGCTGACTGCGACCGCATGCCGCTCCCCTCGATCGATCGTCACCCTGAATGCATTGCTCACGCTCACCCGGGTGAAGTCGCTGAAATCGTACTCCTGCGTCACTGTTCGGCCCGAACCTGTGATCACGGCGCCTCCTGTCGTCATCATGCAGCCGGCGAGCAGGGCCATGGCGGCCAGCAGGCTGCAAACCCGCACGATTCCTGACATGCTTCCCTCCTTGCGCATGGTATCGAGCGCACATCTAAACATACGCAAGGCTCGCAGCCGGGTTGCATGCTCAGCGCCAGGCGCCATCCTCCCGGAGCACGAGCACCTCCCCCCCGAAGCGAAAGACCAGGCCGTATTGCCAGGCTTGCACCGAGCCGGTGATCCCCTGCTCCTTCTCCAGTGCCCACCCGATCGCAGCCTTGTCTGCGCCGAGTTGATCACGCCAGAGCTTGCCGAAGCCCCGCGCCGGCTGCTGCAGCCCCTCGGGGGCCACGAGGTCGGGATCGTCGGACGGCTCTCCCTCGACCCAGGTATCGTCATATCCCTCCCAGCGACCGTCGCCATAGAGGACGTAGATCGAACTGTCGTCGCTCCGCCAGACCATCTGCCCGTTCTCGAAGCGCTGGCGGGCCAGCGTCATCGACACGGCGCTCCCCTGGGGACACCCGATGCCGTACCCGCGGACGTTGATGTCCGCATCGCCGCCCGTCAGTGGTTCCTCGCACGGACCGGCCGTCGGCACGGGCTGAGCCGGCGCGCGGGGCGTCAGCCGCGGTGCCGGCGTTGCCAGCTGCGCTGGCACCGTAGGCTCGGACACCGCGACAGCAACGGCCTCAAGGGAGGCAGGCGCCCACGCGATGTCACCAGCCTCCATGCGCCGCACGCCACCCCTGGTCCCCAGCCACAGCGCACCGCTCGCCGGATCGACTGCGATGTGTTCTGCATCCGCCGCGACCTCCGCAGGCGCCACGGTCCACGTGTCGCCGTCGTCGTTCGAGCGCATCAACAGCGACGGACCGCCGTAACGCCGCAGATACAGCCATGTGCTGCCGGCGCCGGAGCTCAGCTCAGGCGCATAGACGTCATCGGGCAGCGGTGCGCCGAAGTCCAACGGCTCCCACGTGGCGCCGGCATCCTGCGACCGCATCAACGTCTGCCCGGTGCCTTGCCACACGCCGTAGAGGGTCTCCGTGACCGTGTAGAGCGAGGAGAAGCCGATGATCTCGCCGTAGCCCTCGGGCGTAGGAAGCGCCTCCCAGCTCTCGCCGCGATCGGAGCTCCTTTCCAACAGGTCCGTGCCGCTCCGGAAGAGCGTTCCGTCGGGCGCCAGTGCCAGCTCACCCCACTGGTCGTCCTCCGGTTGGCCGCCCACTGCCTGCCACTGCCGCGCCTCGGGTTGCCAGCGCAACAGGCCCTGGCCCCGGTTCAGGAAGTAGGCCTCGTCCGGCCCCCGCGCCAGCAGGGGCCCGCTCGGGCGCAGGTCCGTCAGGCCCGCGGCCAGGAGCTCCCACGTGTCGCCTGCATCCAGGCTGCGCCAGACACCGTCTGCGCCCATAGAGCCCTGCCCGACGTAGAAAATCACGTCCGGTCGCACCGTGGTGACGTGCCCGTAGGTCGATTGCACGCCGGCGGGCAGCTTCTCCCACGTCGAGCCATCGCTCGTCCGGTAGAGGCCGCCGAACTGACCCACCACCCGGCTCGACCGGCCATCCGTGACTACGGCCAGGCCCTCGTTGAGCATGTCAGGAGCCGGCGCGCCGGCGCGCGGCCGCAGGTCGATGGGCTTCAGATCATCGATGCGCAGCAACTCGACGCGCGCGTCCATGCCCGAGAGAACGTACAATGTGCGCTGGCTCGGACTGAATTGGAGCGCCTCCACATAGGCCGGACCCTCATAGAAATCGAGCGGCGTGAGTGCGCCCGCGTCGAGCACCGTGACCGTGCCGCCCAGGAAGAGGTAGAGCTGATCCTGCGCCTCGTCGAGCACCATCTCCCCGGTGCGGCCATCCAGGCGGCGCAGCTCCTGCCCGCTCGGGCTCAGCACCTGTATCGCCTCCTGGCCCCGCGCAGGGCTATAGGACACGTACCAGGCGCCGTTCACGTCGTTCGTCACGTCCATCACGAAGCTGTGGGGACTGCCCGTTTCAGCCGGAGCGTCCACCTCGGCAGGGTGCACGCGCAGGAAGCTGCCGTTGTTGGACCCGGGCACGCCGTTGTTGAGCGCCACCGCCACGTGGCCCGTCACCTGGTTGACCCTGGCGGCGAAGGCAAAGGGATTGGGTGAGAAGCCGCCCTCGACAGGGAACGTAGAATCCCAACGACCGAGGCGCTGCCCACTGCGATTGAAGATCGTCACCCCTTCTTGCGCGATGTAGACCAG
This sequence comes from Anaerolineae bacterium, assembly GCA_040766655.1. Taxonomy (GTDB): domain Bacteria; phylum Chloroflexota; class Anaerolineae; order CG2-30-64-16; family CG2-30-64-16; genus JALOOB01. The sequence goes on along the minus strand of JAXGQB010000011.1, from coordinate 98,570 downwards.
GTCTCTGTTCGGGTCGGGCGCGGGATAGCCCCCCTGCGGGAACTCGGCGATGACGTCGCCCGTGGCCAGGTCGAGGCTGCGCACCCCCGCCGCGCCGTTGGCATAGAGCCGCCGGTTGGCCGGGTCCAACACGAGGGGCGAACCGCCCTCCCACACCCCGCGCACCGTCCCATCGGGCAGGCGGAGCACGTGGATGCGGTCGTGGTCGTCCGCGACATAAAGCACGCCCGCGCCATCGTCGAGCACCAGATCGATCGCGTGCACGCCGGTGATGATGCGGCCCTCGGGCGCCAGGCTCTCCCGATCCAGCAGCGCCAGCCGGGCCGCGCCCGCCGGCGCAAAGCCCACGAGGCGATCGCTCCCCCACGGCACGAAGACCGTGGGCGCCTGCTGGTCGGGCCACGCCTGCTCGGCCACGCGCGTGAGGTCCCCGGCCGACAGGCCCCACACCACGGGCATCTCCTTCGTGCTCCCCCCGCCGGGCTCCCCGCCGGGCTCCCCGCCGGGCCCCCCGCCGGGGTCCTGGCTTGGCAGGTACCCGGCAATGAGGTAGCGATCGAGGTCCGCGTCGTACGTCACGTCGTTGGTGTACGGAACGACGGCCTCGGCCACGGGGGCCAGCGCGGCGTCGTAACGGATGAGCCGCATCTGCTCGCCGCTGACGGTCGCGGCCCAGCCACCGTCCGGGCCGGGGGCAATCGCGGTGGCGTAGTCGAGCGCAACTCGGGCCACCTCGCGGCCGGTGGCCGCGTCGTAGCTCACCAGGCCCCGCGCCGGGGTGAGAGCGCTGGCCAACAGCGTCTCGCCGTTACGGACGATCTTCTCGTACCGCGCGCCGCCCACCTCCCACAGGGCCGCCTCGTTGCCGGACAGCAGTGCCGCGGTCTCGTACGCGCGCACCCCCGACGGTCCGATCGCGTAGAGAATCCTGCCGTCTTCGCTGAGCACGCCGTCTCGAATGCCGGACACGGCCGGACCGATCGCCCCGGTCTCGACGTCGACGGGCGCGAAGGTCTCGTTCTGCCCGTCCATCGCGTAGAGCGTACCGCCATCCGGCGCGAGCAACAGGCGGCCATGGCCGATCGGCGAGGTGGCGCCGAGGCGGAACAGCTTGACCACCTGGCCCGCACGGAGGTCGACCACCGAGATCACCGGCCGGCGCTCGGCCGAATCGCCGTGATAGACGTATGCCAGGCCGCGCGCCGGGTCGACGACCGCGCTCAGCGGCTGGTACGCGTCGCCCGCGGAAATGCCGATGGTGAGCGCGGAGACCCGCCCGGAGGTTCGGGGCGCGGCTGTGGCCAGCGCCTCCGCAACGGCGGGCGCTGGTTGAGGCGTTGGGGCCAGGGGCAGCGCCTCGGGCGCTGGAGCCTGCGGCAGTGCAGTAGTCGCGGGCAGCTCCGGCGCGACGACGGTGACCTGGGGTGCGGGCGGAACCGGCCGCCCGCCGGCACAGCCGGCCACAATGAGGAAGACGAGGAGCAGGCTCCCCGATAGGATCAGTTTACGTTTCATGGGCCTCTCTCCCCGGCGACTCCCAGGACGAAGCAACGCCGCCACTGGTTGGAAACCAGTGGCTGGTATGCGTAAGTGCGCCGAGGCGCACTGAACGGGCGACAGCAAGGTCGCTGTGAACCTGCCTCGGCAGGTTTGCCATGTAGCAGCCTGCGGGTTTCAACCGCAGGCGTCGTGGCGACCGATATACTCGGATGATACGGTTATGTTGTAAACTTTCACCATGCATCTACGCCGTCTCGCATGAGACGCTTTCTCTCATGAGACGCTCTCACGCGAGCGAGCGTTCCGCGGCCGGCACGGTGTCGCTCGTTGGCGCCATCTCCCCGTAGTGGCGGCCGACCTTGCGCCAGAGGAGGAGGAAGCCCGCCACCCCGAGCAGCCCGGCAGCCAGGCCGCCGACCCAGATCATCACGGGCGCGATGTTGTCGTTCAGCCAGCCCCCGAGCACGGGACCGATCCCGAACGCCACGCTCCACGTCAATCCATACAACCCCATGTAGCGCCCGCGCATCGAGGCGGGCGCCGCGTTCGCGGCGAACGCAGTGCCAGTCGGCACCAGGAGCAGTTCGCCGAACGTCAGGATGACCATGCTACCCAAGAACGGCCAGAAACCCGTCCCCAGCGCCACGCTGCCTGCACCCAGGCCGTACAGCAATGCGCCGAGCGCGAGGATGGGCAGGTTCGGAAAGCGTGTGCTCCAACGCGTGACGAGCACCTGCAGCAACACGACCATGATTGCGTTCGCCGACATGATGAAGCCGTACTGCGACTCCAGTACGCCGAAGTGCTCCTTGCCATACGCCGGAAGCAGCATCATGAGCAGCGGCGACGGAATCGTCGCCGCGATCATGATGACGCAGAACGCGATGAAGCGCCGGTCGCGAAACACCGGGCCATACCCGCCGGCGACCACGGATGGTTGGCCGTCCACACCGCGCGCCATCGTCTCCCGTACGAAGAGGACAACGAGCAGGGCGAAGATCAGATTCGCCCCGGCCGCCAGGAAATAGGCCAGGCTGTAGGAAATCGCCACGATGAATCCGCCGATGGCCGGGCCGATCGCGATCCCGAAGTTGTTGCCCATCCGCAGGACGGCGTACGCTTCGGCCCGCCGATCGGACGGAATCATGTCCGCCACCATGGCATCCGAGCCGATCCGGTAGATCGGGCCCGCAAATCCCAAGAGAACCAATGCGGCGGCCCACAACCACAGCCCGCTGACAAGTCCTATGACGGCCAGCGCGATGGCGTCGGCCAGCAGCCCCGCGATCATGGCCCCGCGGCGGCCGAAGCGATCCACCGCGGGGCCCACGACGGTCGTTGCCACCAGGCCCGCAGCAGAGTGCAGCGTAAACAGAAGCGTCACCTGGGTCAGCGACACGTTCATCTGTTCGCGCATGTAGATCGTGATGAACGGCCACCACATGCTGCCGCCGATGCTGACAAGCAACATGCCCGACACGAGAACCCACAACTGGCGCGGATACGCCCTGCCGATGCGCTCGACGCTCCGAAACATTCATCCTCCGCACACAAGAAAGGCGGGCCGTGATGGCCCGCCTGCATTTTACTCCAAGTCCGGCGGAACGCTCATTCGCCCGCGCACGGATCCGCCGCCAGCACGCCGGGCTCCGGCGCCGCCCGATCGCGACCATTGCATTCGATGCGCATGAGGGGCCGGATGCCCAGCGACGCGATCGCGATCCCAATGCAGACCAGCCCGCCCACGATGTACCATGGCCGCACGCCGACCGCGTCCGCCACGGGTCCGGCGAGCAGGAGGCTGAGGGGCATCATCGCGGCCGCGCCGCTGTCGAGCAGCGACATGACGCGTCCCTGCATCCCGGGCTCGACCGTCGACTGCATGATCGCCATCAGCGGGCCGTTGGCCAGCGGGCTCATCAGGCCGGTGAAGAACATGCCGGCCAGCGCCATGCCGAACAGGTCGCTCGGCGCGAGACCGACCAGCACCACGCCCAGGCCGAGGCCCGCCACCCCCATCAGGGAGGTCAGGATGCGGCGCTTGAAGCCGCCCCAGGCGCCCAGCAGAAGGCCGCCGGCAACGATCCCTACGCCCATGGCCGACTCGAGCCAGCCGAGCTGCAGCGCGCCGCCGCGGAAGTGCTGGGTGACCAGCAGGGGCATGAGCGTGCCGGAAGGCGTCAGAAAGAAGTTGAGCGCCATGGCAACGATCATCAAGACCAGCAGGCCGGACCAGCCGCGCACGTAGCGCAGGCCCTCGCGCAGATCGTGCAGCATGACGCGCACAGGATGGGCGTGCGCGGCGACCGCAACCCGCGCGGGTTGCGGGATATCGAAAACCAACAAGGGCACGATCGCGATGGTCGCAGTCACAATGTCGATCGCCAGCACGAGGTGCAGCGGCATCACGCCGAGCAGCAACGCGCCCAGCGGTGGGGCAGCGATGCTCAGCAGCCCGCGCAGGCCCTGGTTGAGCCCGTTGATGCGCGCCAGGTGCTCGTCCGGCACCATCAGCGAGGTGGAGGCGAGCATCGCGGGGAAGTGAAACGCGCCCAGCGACGAGCGCAGGAGCATAGCCGCGTACACGTGCCAGACCTGGATGCTGCCGGTCGCATAGAGGACGACCAGGCCCGCGGTGACCAGCGCGATCGCGCCGTCCGCTACGATCATCACGCGGCGTCGATTCCAGCGATCGACCAGCGCGCCCGCGAAGGGACCGACGACGACCTGTGGCAGGATGGCGAAGATGGTGGCCCCGGCCAGCACCGTCGCGGAGCCGGTCGTGCTCGTCAGCCACCAGACCAGCGCGAACTGGACCAGCCCGCTGCCCAACAGCGAAACCACCTGGCCGCCGAAGATCGCGAAAAATCGCGGGGCCCATCGGTCCCCTGACGTCACCCGCTGTACTGCCACGCATCCTCCAGTGGACGATATGTTGAATAATATAGAGCAAGATCTGAATAAAGTAAAGATTCAAAATCAATATATCGAAGTTTCAGTCACGGTCACCCGTTGAACGCGCCAGATTACGGGTCTCAGACGATCTGGCTTATAATCACTCGATACCGACCATGACAGAAAGCTTACGCTCCCGATGCCAATAACAGATCAACCCGTCCGCCGGCTGGGCCAACCGATCGGTGGCGATGCAGCGCGCGTCCTGGCCCTGGCCCTGCCCGCCGTCGGCGAGCAGTTGCTGAACATGACGGTTGGGCTGGTCGACACCTTCATGGTGGGCCACCTCGGCGCGGCCGCGGTCGCCGCGGTCGGCCTCTCCAACCAGGCCGTCATGTTCGTCACCATGTTCTTCGCCGCGGTGGCGACGGGTGTCACCGCCCTGGTCGCACGGCACACAGGTGCCGGCGAGCCCGACGGCGCCAACCGCATCCTCCACCAGGGCTACCTGATCGGCGCGGCCATCGGGGTGTTGATGACGCTGCTCAGCGTCGCCCTCGCGCCGGGCATCCTCCATGTTCTACGTGCGCCCGCCGATGTGGTTGCGCCGGGCACGATCTATCTGCGGGTGGCCGCGGCCGGCTTCATCCTCGCATCGTGGCTGTTCATCGGCAACGCAGCCCTGCGCGGCTCGGGAGACACGCGCTCCCCCATGCTCGTCATGGCCGTAGTGAACGTCGTCAACATTGTGGTCGCTGCGCTCTTCATCTACGGGCCGGGCCCCTTTCCCCAACTGGGGGTGACCGGCTCCGCCCTGGGCGCGGCCGTTGGCCGCGGCGCCGGCGGCCTGATGGTCACCGCGCTGCTGCTGCGCGGGCGGGGCGCGTTGAAGCTGAAGTGGCCGCAACTGCGCCCCAATCTCGTCCAGATGAAACGGATCGCCAACATCGGGCTGCCGGCCGGCGCGGAACAGATGCTCATGCGCATCGGCATGATGACCTACGTCACCACGGTCGCCTCGCTCGGCACGCAGGCCTACGCCGCGCACCAGCTCGCGCTGCAGGCCGAGTCGCTGGCGTACATGCCCGGCTTCGGCTTCGCCATCGCGGCCACCACCCTGGTCGGCCAGGGGCTCGGTGCGGGCGATCCGGAGCGATCGCGGCGCGACGCGTTCCTGTCGCAGCGCCTGGCCATGCTGCTCATGGCGCTCATGGGCGTGATGTTCTTCGTCTTCGCCGGGCCCCTGCTGGATATCTTCATCGACGACCCGGCCGTCGTCCAGCTCGGCATCTGGCCGCTGCGCCTGGTCGCCTTCTCGCAGCCCGCGCTGGCCACGATGATGGTGCTCTCCGGCGGCCTGCGCGGCGCGGGAGACACGCGCGCAACGCTCGTGATCACGGCCGCGGGCCTGTGGCTCGTGCGCGTGCCGCTGGCCATGCTGCTGACCGGCCCCCTGGGCCTCTTGGGCGCGTGGATCGCGATGGGCGTGGATCTCAATTTCCGCGGGCTGGGGATGTTCCTGCGCTTCCGCAGCGGCCGCTGGGCGCGGCTGAGGGTCTAAGGCCCAGGCCTGACGGCCTGGGCTGGTGGGCAACAACAAAAGAGCGAAGTGCGTGCAGCACCTCGCTCTGAGTGGGCCCCCCGGGATTCGAACCCAGGACCAACCGGTTATGCGTCCCACTACGGCTTTCGCCGCCCCGCTATCTCCGCCGGTCCGGCACCCTTCACCGGAGTGAAGCATCCGTACGCACCCGGAGACGGGTTTGTGGGCTGGACTATCCCTTCGCCCTGTGGGGTCGGAGTACTACACCGCCCCCGTCGGGCGCCTGCCGTCTAGTCTCTACACCTTCCCCCCACGAGGAGGGGCTTGGCTCGGGATCACCATGCCATCAAGACGTAGGCTTCCCCGAGTTTGACAGGTAATCACCCGGCAGTTACCCACCGGGCAGCCCTTGACGGAGGGTCCGTCACGAGCCGGCCGCTCTAACCGCTGAGCTAGGGGCCCTAACCACGACAACACTATACCACACGGTGCGTTTTTTCCACAAGCCAACCTGTTGAAGGTCCGGGCGTCTCAGATACAGCCGAGCACAAGCCTCCTTCGACTTCGCTTCGGCTTCGCCTTCGCTCCGCTCAGGATGCCTCCGCTTGAAGCGGCGATGCAGGCTCCTGGTGTACCACGCTCGCGCCCGGCCGATTTGCACACACATCACAGTGCACTGTATGCTCGTGCTACGGAGGGTAATGCAGCCATGAGACTGGTCACGTTCACATACGAGGACAGATTAGCGATCGGCGCGTTGAAGGCCGGACCCGACGGCGAGCGGGTCTACGACCTGAACCGCCTGGACCCGCGCATCCCGGCGGAGATGGTGGCGTTCCTGGAGGCGGGGGATGAAGCGCACGAGTGGGCCGTGCAGGCGTTGGCCGCCGCGCCGGCCGGTGGGGGCCTGCCCCTATCCGGGGTGACGCTCCGTGCGCCGATCCTGCGGCCGGGCAAGATCATCGGCATCGGGCAGAACTACCTCGACCACGCGAAGGAGAGCCAGGACGGGGCGCCCCCCTTTCCCATCATCTTTGCCAAGTGGGCCAACGCCATCGTCGGCCCGGGCGAGCCGATCGTCGTCCCGCCCACGGTGACGCAGCCCGACTACGAGGGCGAGCTGGGTGTCGTAATCGGCCGGCCATGCCGGGACGTCGCGGAGGCCGATGCGCTCGACTACGTGGCGGGATACCTGGCCGTGAACGACGTCTCCGCACGGGACTGGCAGTTCCGCACCGGGCAGTGGTCGCTGGGCAAGGCCCCCGACACCTTCTGCCCCATCGGTCCCGCGCTGGTCACCGCAGACGAGATCCCCGACGTGCAGAACCTGGGCCTGCGCACGGTGGTGAGCGGCGAGGTGCTGCAGGAGGGCCACACGAGCAACATGATCTTCACCGTCGCGCACCTGATCTGGGACATGGCTCGCATCATGACGCTCGAGCCCGGCGACATCATCGCCACCGGCACACCCTCCGGCGTGGGCTTCGCGCGCAAGCCCCCGCGCTGGCTGCGCCACGGCGACGTGGTGCGGATCGAGATCGAGCAAATCGGCGCCCTCGAAAACCCGGTCATCGTCGAAAGGTGACGCGGGCTACCCTGGCAGGTTCGACATCGTGCGCTGCGACCCCGTGCGCCGCAGCAGAGGAGCAGGACGCATGAGAGCGGCAAACGGACGCAAGCGCACACAACAGCCCGCGGCCAGCAAGACGGATGAACCCGGGGTCGACGCGGCAGCCGCGCTGGAGGCCATGGTGGCGGAGCACCTGGCGGACAGCGAGGCGATCATCCGCACCATCGCGGCCCCACAGGTCGCGCCCGCGGGCCGGCGCAGAGACGCCCTCCCGCGCTATCTGCAGGTCGCGGGGCTGGCCGATTACCAGCGCGAGATCTACCGCCGCTTCTCCGACGTCATCACCATTCCAGCGGTGGAGTACATCAGCAAGACCCCGCACAGCTGGCTGATCGCGGGCGACCATCGTGCGGAGGTGGCCGCGCGGGTGGAGAAGATCATCGAGCGCCACGGCTTGGGCGTGGGCATGCTCGTGCTGCACGCACAGCAGATGCACTCCCGCCATATCCTGCTCGAGCTGGAGATCGACGGGCAGGTGCAGGACCTGGCCCAGCCCACCGCCCGGCTGGTCGGCGCGCGTGGGGAGAACATCCTCTATGTGCCCATCCGCAAGCACCGCGGGGACCGGAAGCGCCTGGCCGAGCTCAACATCACCAAGCCGCCGGAGCTATGGAACAAGGCCGCGCTGGTGACGCACGAGCAGGTCTCGAACGCGTGCAACTATTGTTCCGCGGCCGAGATCAACCCTGTCGAGGTGGTCGTGCGCATCGAGGGGCGGCGCTTCGGGCTCTCGCGCAACTACGAGCTGGGCTTCACCTTCGCGCCGTTCGGCAACCCCCTGTCGAGCGTCCATTTCCTGGCCTGGCACTATGCCGCGGGCGGTGTGACGGGCCGCCCGCTGAACATGAACCTCACGCCCATCACCTTCTCCGACCTGGTCGAGATGACACGCGGCATCAACACGTCGATCGCGGAGTTCTTCGCCGGCACGGACATCCGCGACCTGCCGATCATCGACGGCGTCTCGAACGGCTGGGCCGGCAACACCATCTATCACCAGCACTTCCAGTTCTTCCGGCCCGAGTACCCCTGCCCTATCACCGACGAGGCGCGGCTGGCCGCCTGGGCGCAGGGCTCACGGAGAACGAAGGCCAGGCCCCAGATCGTGCTGAAGAGCGACGACATCCGCATCAGCAGGCTGCCGTGGGAGACGCCGGTCTACAAGATCACCGCGGACGATTCGATCAACATCGGGCTGGTGGGCAACGACATGGCGGGCACGTGGCGGCTGCTGGGCGGCTCTGCCACCATCCCCTACCGCACCTTCCCGGAGGACTACGTGCCGAAGGAGGGGGAGCTCGTGCCCGTCCACACGCAAAACCTCTACGTGCCGGGCCGCGAGCACGGCCGCGCGGCCTACATCCTGTTGCGCGACAAGCGCCGCGTGGACTACCGGCCGGGGCCGGACGAGTACATCAACCGGGAGGCCGGGCGCCGCGCGCAGCCCAAGACCAACATCGCGGTGCTGGAGGCCACGGGAACCGTCATCGTGGACGACAACGCCTCGTTCGAGGAGATGCGGAGCTGGACGCCCGAGGAGATCACCGCGCAGGTGAGCCGTATGATCGCCGCGATCCATCCCGACGAGAAGCAGGTGCGCCGGTTCGAGAAGAACATCCGGGGGCTGTTCCCGGAGTAGGGTGCAGCGCCGCGATGGATTGCAGATTGAAAATTGAAGATTGAAGATTGGGGAGGCCGCGCGCGGCGATTGCCGCGTGACGTGTGGTAATGTCGTAGGGGCTAGTGCGCCAGACCCGTGACGACCGCAACCCCGCGCCCCTGGGCCGCCCCGTGCCCCACCTCGGCGCACTCGCCCACGCGACGCCGGACCCCCGTGACGCGCGGCATACGGGCCCCTGGGCCAACCCGTGCCCCACCTCGGCGCACTCGCCCCCCGTGACGCGCGACCCCCGTGACGCGCGGCATACGGGCGATGGTTTGCCGCAGCGTTGGCCGGCAGGCGCAGGATCGCGCCACGATCACCCTCACGGGTGGCAAACCATCGCCCCTACAGGTGGTTGCGTGATCCATTCCAGTCGCGAGGCATTTCGTAGGGGCTAGTGCGCCAGACCCGTGACGACCGCAGCCCCGCGCCCCTGGGCCGCCCCGTGCCCCACCTCGGCGCACTCGCCCCCGCGACGCGCGTTCGAGGTGGAGAAATCGGGATAAAAAACAGAGCGGGAAATCCCGCCCTGTGATTGCTTATTCAAGCGGGTGACGCGATTCGAACGCGCGACATTCTGCTTGGAAGGCAGACGCTCTACCCCTGAGCTACACCCGCACGCGCTTGGCCTGTCGGCCAAGCCTATATCGGGGCGCGGAGATTTGAACTCCGGACCTCTTGAACCCAAATCAAGCGCGCTGCCTGGCTGCGCTACGCCCCGCACGACAGCCAGTATACTCAAGACCCCCTTTTACCGCAACTGGACGGCCCCCGTCCATTCGAGGATCGTCCCGCGCGTCCGGTCGACCAGGCGGACGGTCACCTCCCCGGACGAGGGCACGGACGCCGGCAGGCCGAGCTCGCGCACGAACGGTGCGGCGGGGCTGGCCTGCAGGTCCAGGGTCAGCGTCTCAACCCCGGGCAGGGCGACGATCACCTGGCCCTCGGTCGCCTCCGTCGGGAAGAGGCCCAGCCTGAGCCCCCCAGCCGCCGGCCCGAGCGACAGCGCCACGGCCGTGTTGGCGAAGGTCACGCCGCCGATGCCCGCCACCGGATACCAGTACTCGCTCCAGGTCACCTCCGCGCCGGGCGCCAGCTCGTACCACTCCCCGAAGTTGGCCGTGAGGCCGCCGTGGAGCTCGACGTATGAGGAGCCGTCGTCGGTCCACAGGGCAGGATCGAGCCCGTCGGTCCCCCGCGGTGCGAAGAGCTTCAGCCCCTTCGCGGTGCCCGACGGGACGACACGGAGCATACCCTCATTTACCCCCTCGTCGTACACCCCGGCGAACGCGCCTCCGGCCACGGGCTGGCTGAATGCGCCCAGGTAGTGCTGCCAGTTGGCCAGGCGGGACAGGTCTCGCCCCCCGGCCAGCGGCCACGACATCGTCTGGCCGGCTTGGGGCAGCGTCGGATCGCCGGTGCTGTGCACCGTGACCGAGCTGCCGGGGAGGATGAAGCGCAGCTCCGGCGACGCGCTGTTGGCCGGGCCGGGCGCGAGCATGGTATTGGCCCACCACTTGAAGCGGAAGGATGCGCCGAGCGGATTGACGATGCGCGGCTGCACGACGAAGTAGCCCGCATCGGGCGGCAGGATCACGTCCACCACCGCGTAGGGCGCCTGGGGTCCGGTCTTGGTGAAGAGCGTCAGCATCACGCCGCCGTCGGGCTGCGCCGCATGGTCGTAGCCCCAAACCGTGCCGAACTCGTAGCCGTGCTCCTCGACCGGGAAGCCCCACTCCATGCCGCCCGCGGCCAGCCACCAGTTGGCCCCGGGGGGATAGGGCGGGCTGGGCGGACCCCACTGCGTCGGCTTGACGACCGTGTTGGCGTACAACTCGTTCGAGCCGGTCGGCTTGAAGGTGAGCTCGTAGATGCGGCCTCCGAGGTCGGGCAGGATGCCCAGGCGGAGATACTCGTTTTCGAGCACCAGCAGGCGATACGCCTCCGGCGCCGGCTGCGCGCCGGTCGCCTCGTACGCTGCACGGTCGAGCGTCAGCACGGGGTACCCCGCGCGCTCGTCGTCCGCGGTCCGGCCGAGCAGCGCCCCGTACGGGTACGTGGGCAGGCTGATCTGCTCGACGCGATAGGTGGTCGCGCCGCGTACCGCCCGCGTCACGACCTCGGACCCCGACACCGTCGGCGGCGGAAGGGCGGTCGCCGCGGCGGCCGCGGCCTTTGTCGGCGCCTTTGTCGGCGCCTTTGTCGGCTGCACGGTGATGCGGGCCAGGGTCGGCGCGGCGGTTGGCACGGTCGTGGCCGTCGGCGGGGCCGTCGGGGAGGCCGAAGCCGTGGCCGCGGTCGTGACCGCAGGGGCGGTCGTGGCAGGGGCAGTGTTGCTGGGCTGTGGTGTCACGTCGGCCACGGTCGGAGCCAGCGCGCGGCTCACCTCGGTCGCAGGCGGTGCGACGGTGGGGGGCACGCGCGGCGGCGCGACGCAGCCGGCCGCGACCAGGATCACGAGCAGTCCTACCAGGGCGGTCTTCGTCATGCCGCACCTCCGCATCGGCGCCTCACCTGCTGATGGTCAGCAGGGGCAGATCGGCCGCGAGCGCGCCCGCGCCGCGCAGGACCACAGCCAGCGGCACGAGGCCCGCAGCGCGACGGTTCTCCGCGGCCGTGGCCAGGATGTCGAGCGCCACGGAAATGACCTTAGGCTGCGCCTTCGCCAGCCAGCTCGCTCGCTCGAACAGCAGCAGGTAGCCCTCGGCCCACGGCTGCCAGGACAGGTCGTTGACGAGTTCCTCGAATGCGTCCCAGTTGTGCCCGGCCCACGGCGGAAAGGACATGGCCCTGCCGGCTGCATCGAGGAAATCCGCCTTGGACGCGAGGAGCGCCCCATCGAGGAGCATGGCATGCCAGCCAGCCCGCTCCGCGGCGCGTGCGATCGTGCGCGCACTCGTCCGCTCGACCAGCCGGTAAACTGGGGCGCAGGCCTCGCCGGCCAGCACCTGGTGGAGGGTCGCTGTCATGGGATCACCCGCCTGAAGCTGTCGTAATGGTCGTCGGTGTAGTAGAGCTCGCCGCCCTCGCCCGCCACGATGCGTCGCGCGCCGCGGTCGCGCGAGCCCGGCGTGATGACCGTGTACTCGCGGTAATAGCCGCGCGGCCGTTGCGGCAGCAACTCCTCGCGATTCTGGAAGGTGAGGCCATCACGGTCGAACGGGAACGGTCCGCCGACCCCGATCAGCCGGATCGTGTCGCGCGCCTCGCGGGGCAGGTCGGCCAGCGCGATGGTCCGCAGCCCGTCGTTGGGCGTGGCGGTCGGCCGCGGCGCCCTGCGAGTGGCCGTCGGGGCCTGTGTCGGCCCAGCCGTTGACGCCTGGGCTGGGGCCTGTGCCGGGGCCTGTGCCGGCTTCTTCACTGACGTCGCAGATGGCGCCACGGTTGCGGCCGCGGCTGCAGCCGGCGCGCGGGTGACCAGGCTCAACGCGGGCGCCTCCAGCAGGGGCACCGCGCTCGTCGCAGGTGCACCCTGGCCCGCGGGCGCGGCGCATCCCGCGGTCGCGGCGATGAGGACGATGAGCATCAACGCGCCGGCAATGCGGCGCAGGCTTACGGCTGAACGGTCAGACATGCTCGCGACTATAGCACAGACCGCACCTCCCCGCAACGAGTGGAATCGTGCGGTCTGCAACTCACGCGACTCAGGTGCCGGGCACTTGGCAAGTGCCCGGCACCTTAAGACTGCGCGCCTCGCGATTTATCCCGTCCCCGCGGCGTGTGCTATCATAGTATGTCATATCGGGTCCGGCGCGGCCGGCCCGAAACCGAAGCAACGAATCGAGACCCATGAATCAGGTTGACCTGCATACACATACCACCGCGTCCGACGGCTCGCTCACCCCTGCCCAACTGGTGCAGCGCGCGGCCAGGCTGGGCGTGAAGGTGCTCGCGATCACCGATCACGACACGGTCGACGGCGTGGCAGTGGGAACCGCGGAGGGTGCCCGGCTGGGCGTCGAGGTCATCCCCGGCGTCGAGATCAACACGGACGTGCCAGGCGCGGAGGTGCACGTCCTCGGCTACTTCTTCGATGTGGCACATCGCGAACTGAACGAAAAGCTGGCGGCCATCCGCGAGGGGCGCATCGGTCGCGCGCGGCGCATGGCTGAGGTCCTGACGGAGATGGGCGCGCCGGTGCGCTTCGAGCGCATCCTGGAGATCGCGGGCGACGGCGCGGTCTGCCGCCCGCACGTGGCGCAGGCGCTGATCGAGGCCGGACACGTCAACGGGTACCAGCAGGCCTTCGAGAAGTACATCGGGCGCAACAGCCCTGCCTATGTCAGCCGGCAGAAGTTCTCCCCCGCCGAAGCGTGCGCCCTCATCCGCCGCGCGGGCGGCCTCCCGGTGCTGGCGCACCCCGTCTTCTTCGACAGGTACGGGGCCGTCAAGGCGCGCTTCGATCAGGCGCTGCTGCCCGAGATGTTGGCCAACGGCCTGGCGGGCATCGAGGTGTACTACCCCCGTTACGATGCGACGACGATCGAGCTGCTGCTCGGCGTCGCGCGCAGCCACGGGCTGGTCGTCACGGGCGGCACCGACTTCCACGGCGTTCGCCCGGGCGAGCCGGACCTTGGCGGCGTCTACGTGCCGATGAAGACGGTGCGCAGGCTCAGGGAACGGGCGAGAGACGGGTCCTGGGCCGTCGAGCACGCGACGGAGGCGGAGACAGGGTCCATTCAGTGACGGACGCGGCGGATCGACAGGCGCACTTCCTGCTCCGGGGTGTGGGCAAGGCTATTCGGACGTACGGCATGCTGCGGGACGGCGACCGGGTCGCGGTCGCACTGTCGGGCGGCAAGGACAGTCTCGCCCTGCTCGAGCTGCTCGATCGCTGGCGCCAGGCGTCCGGCGTGACGTACGATCTGTGCGCCCTCCACGTGCGCGGCGATGCGCTCGGCGTGACGCCCGCCTATGCGCCGCTGGAGGAGTGGCTGGCTGGCCGCGGCCTGCCGCACCAGACAGTGGCGCCGGACCTCGACGCGGGAGACGCGCCGCCCCTGGGCTGCCAGCGCTGCACGTGGCTGCGGCGCAAGGCGCTCTTTCAGGCAGCAGAAGAGCTGGACTGCAACGTCGTGGCCTATGGGCATCACGCAGATGATGCGGCCCAGACGCTCCTGTTGAACCTTTTCTACGGCGGCAGCGTCCATACGTTGGCGCCGTCGGCGAGCTACTTTCGCGGCCGTTTCAGGTTGGTGCGCCCGCTGATTCTCACGCCTGAGAGCGAGATCGCACGCTTCGGCCGCGCGTGCGGATTTCCGGCGCCACCCCCTGGCTGTCCCAGGGGCGCGGATTCGCGGCGGGCAAAGATGGGGCAGATGCTGCGCCTGTTGGGGCCGGACTACCTGCGCCAGGTGCGCGCCAACCTGCTGCGGGTGGGCCTCGCCGGCTACGACGGCGGCAGCGACCTTGACGGCGTGGGCTGACGGCCACAGATGGGAGCAAACGGTTTGGATACGACGGTTCGTGACTTTGCTATCGACCTTGCCCGGCGGGCAGGCGACATCCTGATCGACATCCGGGAGCGGGGGCTGCGACAGGACACGATTCGCCCGAAGCTCGGGCACTTCGATATCGTCACCGAGGCGGATCTGGCCTCCGAGCAGTTCATCCTGTCGGAGCTCGCGGCGGCCTTTCCCAACTACGGGGTGATGTCGGAGGAGACCAACCAGCGCCTCTCGGACAAGGAGTGGGTCTGGATCGTGGATCCGCTGGACGGAACCACCAACTTCGCGCACGACCTTCCGATTTACGCGGTCAACATCGGGCTGGCGTACGGCGGCCGGCCTGTGCTTGCTGTCACTTACGAGCCGACCTACCAGCAGACATACTGGGCCATGCCCGGGGAAGGTACGTGGCTGCGCAGGGGCAACAGCGAGTTCCCCCTGCGCGTGTCACAGATCGGCAACCTTCAACACGCCCTGCTGGCGACCGGCTTTCAGTACTCACGACATGAGGGGAGTTACGACCGGCACGCCGAATTCGCGCACCTCGATACGATCAGCCAATCCGTCCGGCGCCTGGGCTCGGCCGCGCTGACGATGGCCTGGATCGCGGCCGGTCACCTGGAGGCGTACTGGGAGACCGGGCTCAAGGCGTGGGACTTCGCACCCGGCTGGCTGATCGTCGAGGAGGCCGGCGGGCAGTTGGTCGAGTTCGACGGATCGCCCATCTCGCTGGACAGTCAGACGCTTATCGTCAGCAACGGCCAACCCGTCATCGTCGAGGCAATCCAGCAGACCATCCGGAGAGTCGGGGCAGAAGCAGCGCTATCGGGGGCGCTGGAGGCTGGGCACTGATGCATATCGACCGCCGGTATCGCGGACGTCGCAAGCGATCCCCGTGGCCGTTTGTTTTTCTGCTCGGCCTGATCCTGATCCCTGGCATCTACCTGCTCTCGACGCGCACGCGCTTCTTCGAGAATCCCTTCAATCCGCTGGCGCCTACCGCGACGCCCACCCGCTCTGCGGTGAGCTACCTGGCCGAGGCGGAAGACGCGTACGATGCGGGACTTTTCGCTAAGGCGGCTGAAAGCTACCAGCGCATGGTGGAGCTCGAACCGGACAACCACCAGATCCTCAACCGGGTCGCCTGGCTCTGGATCCTTCGCGGCCACCCGGAGCGCGCGGTAGAGGTCGCGCAGCAGGCCGTCGATGTCGAGCCCAGCGCGGAGAACCTCTCGATGCTGGCGATGGCGCAGGACTGGAATGGCGAGTACGACGATGCGATCGAGACCGCACTCGACGCCGTGGACGCCGACCCATTCTCCGCGCAGGCGCTCGCCACCCTGGCCGAGGTCTACGCGGATCGGAACAACTGGCAGCGCGCGCTCGAAGAGGCCCGCGAGGCAGAGAAGCTGGACCCCAACAGCGCGTACGTAATCCGCAACCTGGGCTACGTGCTGTCGATGCAGGGCCGTTACGAGGAGGCCCTGGTCGAGTATGCACGCGCAGCGGAACTGGACCCCAAGCTGGGGTACATCTATATCAGCGCGGGCAACATCCACATGGCGCTCAACGAGTACGATCTGGCCATCCAGCAGTTCGAAAAGGCCGTCGAGGTCAACCCGGACATCCCGACGGGGTACGATGCACTCGGACACGCCAGCGCGCTGAACGGTGATCCCGATAGGGGCAAGGCGACGCTCCTCAGGGCGATCGATCTTGACGGGGAATACGCAGTCGCCCACGCGCACCTGGGCCGCCTGTACTACACACAACTGCGCTGGGAATCCGCCATCGAGAGCTTCACGACGGCCTTCGATCTGGGGCTGGAGAACGAGGAGTACTTCTACGAGCTGGGCCTCGCCTACTCCTATCTCGACGATTGCACGAACGGCGTCAAGTGGCTGGAGAGGGCCCTGGACCTGAATCCCGATTCCAGGCCCGCACTCGACGGCATCCGGCGCTGCGAGGGGAAATAGGGGCCCGCCCGTTAGGTCCGACCGTCCCCTTGTGTTAGAATGATCAAACTTGCCGGTCGCAAGACCGCGCGGCAGGGCCCGTCACCCCAGCTACGTGACCGGGTCAGGCGTTTCCAAACAAAACCAGAGGTGTTTGTTTCGATGTTCAGGAAGTACCTTGTTCCATCCATCGCGATATTGGTGGTGGCGTTGGCAGCCGGCTGTGCTGCGGTTGCACCCGAGCCGGCCCCTGTGCCGCCGACCAAGACGCCGAAACCGACCTTTACGCCGACGCCCGACTGGACGCCGACATCCATTGTCTTTCCGACCTTCACGCCCGTCGAGCCGACGGCCACGCCAGAGCCGACCGCCACCGAAGTCCCGCCGACCGAGACGCCGGTGCCGGAAGCGCGGTTGAGCGCGTCGCAGAACGTCAACGTACGCACCGGTCCCAGCACCGCCTATCCCGCGATCGGCCGGCTGGGTGCAGGCGATTCTTATGTCATCACCGGGCGCAACAGCGCAGGCGATTGGCTGCAGTTCGACTTCAACGGGCGGTCAGGTTGGGTGACGGCATCGTTGGTGACCGTGACCGGTGCGATGGAAATCGTGCAGGTCGCGCAGGCGCCTGCCTTGCCGACTGCGCCCCCGCGGCCCACCGCGCGGCCGCAGCCCACCAGCCCGCCCGCACCGACCGCACCGCCACCGTCTCTGTACAAATACAAGACCGCGCGGGTCGACTCGTGCCGTCCGCAGGCCGGCGGGACCTGGTTCAACGGCTACGTCCGGCTGGGAGGCGCCCCAGTCGACGGGGAGTTTGCCGTCTTCAGCTGGTCGCCCGATGGCCCCGTGGTTGCGTCGATCCAGGTCGGGCCGCACAGCGGTTATCCGGGGTGGGATCATGGTTACTTCAGCCATATCCTCAACGAGGCGCCGGGCGTGTCGCGCAAGGGCGATTGGTACGTCTGGATCCAGGATGCAGGCGGCGCTCGCATCTCTGAGATCGCCGTGTTCAGGTCAGACGGACCGGTGCCCGAGGGCACCGGGTGCAACGACGCCACGATCATTTTCGAGGGCTGAGCGTAACTGCACAGGGATGGAGAAGTAAGCATCCTGAGCGGAACGGAGCAGGGGTTGCAGCTAAAGCTGCAACCCCTGTGGAGTGTAGTCGAAGGACGCGGTCCCTGTCAATCACCATGCACTACGTCTACATCCTCCGCTGCTCCGACGGTTCCTACAACGTAGGTTCAACCCATGACCTCGAATATCGCCTTGAAGAACATCGTGCTGGCTCACTCAGAGGCTACACGAGTCATCGAATACCCGTCGAACTTGTGTGGTCCACCAACTTTCCGACCGAACACGACGCGTTCCTCGCAGAACGGCAGATCAAGGGATGGTCACGGGCTAAGAAGGAGGCCTTGATCAGGGGTGATCTGGAAGGCGTACACGAAATCGTGCGCACTGAACGGATGGTCCGTGAGGCAAGGAGACGGCCGAGATGAAGGACTCGATGAGGATCGCATCCTTCGACTTCGCTTCGCTCCGCTCAGGATGCTCACTTGTGGCCGGTCATGACATCGTCACGACGTAGACATCGTTCCAGCCAGGTTGGCTGGCTCATCCTCGTCGCTGTGCTTGCCCTGGGCGTCTACGGCAGCCGCGACGCCATTCGCGGCGTCCTTTTCGACCTCACCGGCGAAGAGCAGCTCTTCTCGCAGATCAAGGGCCTGACCGACCTGAGCGCGGACCTGCTGCGCCCGCGGCTCGACCTGGCGCCCGAGGCGCCGGTCAAGTATGCCAACCTCAACCCCTTCGGCGTGAACGTGTTCCTCAACGAGGAGGTCGAGCCCGCGAAGCGCGAGCAGACCGTGCGCCTGGCGCAGGAGGCCGGCTTCCACTGGCTCCGCCAGGAGTTCCCCTGGCAGGACATCGAGATCCACGGCAAGGGCGACTTCGAGGATCGGCGCAATCCGCCGGCCGTGTCGGCCTGGAACAAATACGATCAGATCGTCGACCTGGCCGGGCAGTACGACATGGAGCTCATCGTCCGGGTCAGCACGCCGCCCACGTGGACGCGCGGCCGCGGCGACGAGGTGGGCACGTTTGCCCCGCCGGACAACTACGACGACTTCGGCGACTTCGTCTATACCCTCGTCGACCGGTATAAGGGCCGCATCCGTTTCTACCAGCTGTGGAACGAGCCCAACATCTACCCCGAGTGGGGCATCTACCCCATCAGCCCCGAGGACTACACCCACCTGCTACAGATCGGCGCGACGCGCGCCCGCGAGGCCGATCCGGACGTCGTCATCATTGCAGGCGCGCTCGCCAGCACCATCGAGCTGGCGCCCGCCGCGGCGCCGCCGGGCAATGCACTTAACGACCTGATCTACCTGCAGCGCATGTACGATGCGGGCGCGGCGCCCTACTTCGACATCATGGCGATGCAGGCGTACGGGCTGTGGTCAGGCCCCACAGATCACCGGCTGCACCCGCGTGTGATGAATTACGGCCGGCCGCAGTTCGTGCGTGATCTGATGGTGGCGAACGGGGACGCCAACAAGCCCATCTGGATCAGCGAGATGGGGTGGAACACGGTGCCCGCGGACGCGCCCGACCAGCGCTTCGGCCGCGTGACGCCGGAGCAGCAGGCGCGCTACACCCCGCTGGCGTACGAGCGAGCGCAGGCCGAATGGCCGTGGGCCGGCGTGGTCAACACCTGGTACTTCAAGCGGGCCACGGACGAGTGGCTGCAGGCGGGGCGGCCGGAGGCGTACTTCCGCCTGGCCGATCCCGATTTCACCCTGCAGCCGGTCTATCACAGCTTGAAGGCCTACATGATCTCGGCCGAGCCGGCGCTGGGCGCAGGCATGCACGAGCCGCACGGCTGGGCGATCGCTGAGGCGGGGTCCTGGCGGACGGTCGATGACGCAGCCGCGCCGTACGGCAGCGTGCGAACGACGGGTGAGGGCTCCCTGCTGCGCTTCACTTTCGCCGGCACGACCCTGCACGTGGTGACCGGGTGCGGCAGCGCGGCGGCGTGCGACGGCGTCATCACGGTGACGGTCGACGGAGCCGAGCCGGTGGTCATCGAGGCGAATGCGCCGTCGACGGCCGTCGTGCGGAGCCTCCCGAATGGCCGGCACAACGCCACCGTGGCCGTGACGTCCGGAACGGCCGGCGTGGCAGCCATCGTCGTCCGCCGCGAGCTGCCCGCGTGGCTGCGCTGGGCGGCCGCGGGCATCGCCATCGGCCTGGTGCTGTGGCTGATCCTGGCGCAGCTTGTGCGCATTGCACGGGCCTATCGCAAGCCGCCACCACCGCCGCCTCACGAACCACCGGATCGCACTGAGCCGCCCGTGTATCCCCGGCGCATGCTCTGGAAAGGGCTGAAACGGTGACGCAATGAAGCGATCGGGACGCGACACCAGCCTGGTGCTCCTGCTGCTGTTCCTGGTGCTGGCCATCGCAGCAGGTGTGCGCTTCTACGAGCTGGGCAGCCAGAGCCTGTGGGCGGACGAAGGCAACAGCGCGGCGCTGGCGTCAAGATCGCTCGCCCGCATCGCCGGGGATGCGGCCAACGACATCCACCCGCCGCTCTACTACTGGCTGCTGCACCTGTGGACGGGCCTCTTCGGTGACTCGGAGGCAGGGCTGCGGTCGCTGAGCGCAGCGCTCGGCGTGCTCCTGGTGCTGACGATCGCGGAGCTCGGCCGGCGTGTCTTCAACAACGTCACAGGGCTGGTGGCGGGCCTCGTCGCCGCGATGGCGCCCTTCCAGGTGTATTACAGCCAGGAGGCCCGCATGTACATGCTGGTGGCGCTCGAAGGCGCACTGGCCATGCTGCTCTTCTGGTGGCTGCTCTGCCAGGAAGACCGCCAATTGCCGTGCGAACCGTCGCACGGCAGGCGTCTGCGCTGGCTGCCCTTCTCGGGCCAGCTCCTGGTGTTGGTCTGGGCGCTGGGCCTTTTCACCCATTACGCGTTCCCCCTCGTCATCGCGCTTGCCAGCGGCCTGTACGGGATCTGGCTGATCGTGACGCGGGGTCGAGGCTGCCTCGGCTGGCGCGCGGTGCGTTGGGTCCTTCTCCTCCTGCTGACGATGGGACTGTACGCGCCCTGGACCGGCGTGGCGCTGCGCCAGCTCGGCGCGTGGCCCGCACCGGACGGCGGACCGGGCCTGATGGAACAACTTGCCACGATCTTCACGACCCTTGCGTTCGGCCCAGTCCCGCCCGTCACGCTCAAACCCTGGACGATTGCCCTCTTCCTCCTGGCACTGATCGGCGTGCTGCCGTGGTCCCACAGCAACCGTGCAGAGCAGTGCGGAACGCCGCGGCTTGACTGGCTGCGTTCGCTGCTGCCGCCTGCGTGGCTGCTGGCGCCCGCCATCATGCTCGTAGCGCTGGGCCTCTACCGTGGCGCCTATCTCAAGTTCCTGCTGATCGGCAGCCCCGCGCTCAGCCTGTTGCTGGCGCGTGCGATCGTCGGGCCTGCCTCCTTCATGCTGCGGTCGAAGCTGAGCGCCTCGTCACCCGCGGCCGATGCCCGGACAGACGAACCGGCGATCGACCGTGGAGCGCTTAGGAGCATCGCCGGCATCGCATGGATCATCGGCTCGATCGCCTTGGTGGCCGCGACATCCGGCGCTGCCCTCGCGCACTATTTCAACGCCACCTCCGCGGCGCGCGATGACTACCGCGGCATCAGCCAGTTCATCGTCGCCACGGGCCAGAGTGAAGACGCCGTGGTCCTGACGGCGCCGGGCCAGGCAGAAGCGTTCGATTACTACTACCGGGGAGAACTGCCGGTGTATCCCCTGCCGAAACAACGCCCCCTCGATCCGGCGCAGACGCAGGACGACCTGTTCCGATTGCTGGAGCACAGGAAGGTCTACGCGGTTTATTGGGCGACGGAGGAGGCCGATCCGGAACGCGTGATCGAGCGGTGGCTGGACCACCAGGGCTATAAGACGCTGGACCAATGGTACGGCAACGTGCGGCTCGCGGTCTACGTCATGCCCGAGCGCCGCGCGCCGGAGGAGACCGCCACGGAGCTGGATGCCCGGTTCGGGCCCCGCATCTCCCTGCTGGGCTACCGCGGCTGGAATCTGACGCCTGCCGCGGGCGAGGTGACGCAGCTGCAGCTTCTGTGGCAGGCGGATCAGCAGCCGGAACGCGCGTACAAGGTCTTTCTGCAGCTGCTGGATCCGCGCGACCAGGTCATCGCGCAGCGCGACGCTGAGCCGGCAGGAGACAGCCAGCCGACCACCGGCTGGGCCCCTGGCGAGACGATCTACGACAATCACGGCGTCCTGATCCCGCCGGGAACCCCGCCCGGCAGCTACCGCAGGATCGTCGGCCTGTATGACGCAGAGACCTTCGAGCGGCTACGCCTGCCCGATGGCTCAGATTTCGTGAGCCTGCCGCCCATCACGGTCCAGCGCAGTCAGGCGCCGCCGCCGCTGGAAGCCTTTGCCATGCTGTATCGGCAGCGCTTCGACTTCGGAGCAATCAGCCTGCTCGGCCATGACCGGTACAAGCGCGGTTTCGGCCATGCGCCGGAGACGCCGATCCAGGGGGGCGACCTGCTCCACGCAACATTCTACTGGAGAGCCAACGTGTCGCCGCGCGCGGATTGGCGCTTCCACCTGGTGCTCAGCGACGCTGCCGGCAACGCCGTGGCCGATCTGGCCGCGCCCCTGGTCAGCGAGACGTACCTCACCACCATGTGGCAGGAGGGCGAAATCGTGCGGGGCGAACACGATCTCATGATTCCGGCAGATCTCGCACCCGACACGTATCGGCTCAGCCTGGTGCTGCTGCCCGATGAGGCGACCGAGGCGGGCGCGGCCTATCTCGGAACCGTCAGAGTCCAGGCGCCTTAGCGACGGGGCGCCATGTCAGGAGAAACCAAGTTGGCCCTTCACACACTGCCCGTCGGCATGCTGCAGGTAAACTGCTACGTGCTCAGTTGCGAGCGCACGGGGGCGGCGATCGTCATCGACCCCGGGGACGAGGCGGACGAGATCCTCGCGCTGCTGGCGCGCCATCATCTGAAGCTGTCGCGCATCCTCGCCACCCACGCGCATTTCGACCATCTCCTCGCCGCCCGTACGCTCCAGGAGGCCACGGGCGCGGCCTTCTATCTGCACGCGGCCGACCGGCACCTCCTCGCCGCGATGCGTCCCACGTGCCTGTCGTGGCTCGGCTACGATCCCGGCGACCCGCCGGCGGTCGATGGGGATCTGACGCCCGGGGAGACGGTGCAGGTGGGCGACCTGGCCCTCCAAGTAAGGCACACGCCAGGCCACTCGCCGGGCGGCGTCACGTTCGTCGATCACGCGCACCGCCGCGCGTTCACGGGCGACGCGCTCTTCGCCGGCTCCATCGGCCGCACCGACCTGCCCGGCGGCAGCCTGGCGACGCTGCTGGAAGGCATTCGCAGCGAGATTCTCTCGTTGCCCGACGACTATGCCGTGCTTCCGGGCCACGGCGAGTCGAGCACGGTGGTCGACGAGCGGCGTATGAACCCCTACCTTAACGACGACGCGTGGTGATGAGCGGGAACGCGCTGCGGCTGCCCGCGGCGCTGGCCCGACAGGTCGCCAACCACGCGTTGGCCGCCTACCCCGACGAAGCGTGCGGCCTCGTCTCCGGCAGCGATGGCATCGCAGTGCAGGTGCACGAGGGACGCAACGTCTCCGCCAACCCGCACATGGCCTACGAGCTCGACGTCGATACGCTGGCGCTGCAGATCGGGTTCGAAGAGGCCGGCCTGGAAACGGTCGCCATCTACCATTCGCATCCCCGCGGGCCGGCAACCCCCTCGGCGGCCGACATCGCCCGCGCAGCCTACCCCGGGGTCGTTCACATCATCTGCAGCCTGGCGGACCGCGACCGGCCACTGCTGCGCGGCTTCGTCATCAGCGGCGACGGCTTCTGCGAGGTCCCCATATCCATAAGCTCGGCGTAACCTCGAAACCGGTCATCGGGCTTACTTTACTTAAGTCACATATTCGAATAGCATGTCGGTGTACGGATAGAATGTGAAAGAGATGATTCAGCAGAACCGCCGCTCCGTGGCACGCGCGTGCTCGTGTCTTGGGCGGGCGTGAGTTGGCAGGGCGCCAACCACTCCCGCTGAGCCACCGCGCAAGCTGCGATGGGTCGCGTCGATGCTGAACTAAACGGATAAACTGCGGTCTCGAGGTAAGCCCTCGTCCGACCGGCACAGGGATCACCAACCAGGCTCATCGCAGGGCGCATTCGCCATAAGGCGCATTCGCCCCGGTGAGCCTTTTCTGTTCGGATCGAGTCACCAGGTCCCGGAGGGACTATGAGAAGGAGTAGAGACGATGACGCAGGTTGAACCCGCAATGCCAGGCATCTTCGATAGTGTCACGCAGTTGATCGGCAATACGCCCCTGGTGCGCCTGAGCCGTGTCACCCAGGGCGCGAAGGCAGAAGTCGTGGCCAAGCTGGAGTTTCAGAACCCGGGCGGCAGCGTGAAAGACCGCATTGCGCTCAGCATGATCGAGGCGGCGGAAGCCGCGGGCAGGCTGAGCCCGGACACGGTCATCCTGGAGCCGACGAGCGGCAACACCGGCATCGGCCTCGCCATGATCGCAGCCGCCAAGGGCTATCGCTGCACCCTTATCATGCCGGACACGATGAGCCAGGAGCGTCGCAAGCTTCTGCGCGCCTATGGCGCCGAGCTCATCCTGACGCCGGGGAGCGAGGGCATGAAGGGCGCGATCCGCAGGGCGCAGGAACTCGCTGGAGCGGACCCCCGCTACTTCATCCCGCAACAGTTCGAGAACCCGGCCAACCCGGAGGTCCACCGGCGCTCGACCGCGGAGGAGATCTGGCGCGATACCGCCGGCCATATCGATATCCTGGTTTCGGGCGTCGGAACCGGTGGAACGCTCACGGGCGTGGGCCAGGCCTTGCGGGAGCGGCTGCCGGGGCTGCGCATCGTGGCAGTGGAGCCGGCCGATTCGCCCGTGCTGTCGGGCGGCGCACCGGGCCCCCACAAGATCCAGGGCATCGGCGCCGGCTTCGTGCCTGCTGTCCTGGATGCGGGCCTGATCGACGAGATCGTCAAGGTGACCAACGAGGAAGCCTTGGACATGGCGCGGCGGCTGCCGCGCGAAGAGGGCCTGTTGGTCGGCATCAGCTCCGGCGCGGCCGTCCACGCTGCGGTGCAACTGGCGCTCCGGCCGGAGAACGCGGGCAAGCGCATCGTGGTCATCGTTCCGTCCAACGGTGAGCGCTACCTCAGCACGGTGCTCTTCGCGGACCTTGAAGGATAATCGGTGGGACGGGGCGTCACCCACGAGGGCGTGACGCCCCACCATGAAGAGGTGGGAACATGATCGCAGCCCTTCGTCGTGACATTCAGGCGGTGTTCGACCGGGATCCGGCCGCGCGCTCCGTATGGGAGATCGTTTTGCTCTATCCCGGGCTCCATGCGGTGTGGATGCACCGGATCGCGCATGCGCTCTGGACCAACGGCTTCAAGTGGCTGGGCCGATTCGTGAGCAACGTCTCCCGCTTCACGACGGGCATCGAGATCCATCCGGGCGCGCAGATCGGCCGGGGTCTCTTCATCGATCACGGCCTTGGCACGGTCATCGGCGAGACCGCTGAGATCGGCGACGACGTGACGCTGTATCACAACGTCACCCTCGGCGGCGTCAGCTGGGAAAAGGTGAAGCGGCACCCCACGCTTCAGGATCACGTCGTGGTGGGCGCCGGCGCCCAGATCCTCGGCCCGATCTGCATCGGGGCGCACAGCCGCATCGGCGCCAATTCTGTCGTCGTCAAGGACGTGCCGCCCCACTCGGTCGTGGTCGGCATTCCTGGCCGCGTCAAGAGCCGCAATGGCGATGCCCCTGAATCAGAGCGGATCGACCTCCATCACGACCAGCTGCCCGACACGCGCACCGATCTCCTGCGCCACCTGACCGCGCGCGTCGTCGCACTGGAGGCGTCCGTCGCGCACCTGCGTACGGAAGACGACCCCCAGATGGCCGACGTGTGGGTCGACGCGGGCGGCAGCCACATCTAGCGAAGTTCCCGATCGCTCAGTAGGGACGATAGTCGGCAGACTGGTGCCTGAAATACATGTTGTAGAGCGTGGCGTAGTGGCCGTTTGCGTCAAGCAGGCCTGCGTGATCGCCCTCCTCGATGATCTGACCCCGATCCATGACGATGATACGATCGGCTGCCTGAACCGTCGAGAGGCGGTGAGCGATGACGATGGCGGTCCGGTCGCGCATGATCTCGTCGAGGCCGTCCTGAATCTGGGTCTCGGTGAACGGGTCGACGCTGGCCGTGGCCTCGTCCAGGATGAAGATGGCGGGGTCCTTGAGGAGCACGCGCGCCAACACGACCAGTTGCCGCTGGCCCATCGACAGGCTGGCGCCGCGCTCGCCGACATCGGTCTGCAGGCCGTGCGGCAGGTCAGCCACCCAATCGCCGCCGGCCAGGCGCCGGGCGGCCAGGTCCACCTCCTCGTCCGTGGCCTCCGGACGCCCATAGCGGATGTTCTCGCCGACCGTGCCCGAGAAGAGGAATGGCTCCTGGGGCACGATGCCGATCTGCCGGCGGTATTCGGCCAGGTCGAAGGTGCGGACATCGCGTCCGTCCACCAGTAGCTCCCCCCCCTGGAACTCGTAGAAGCGTGCCACCAGCCGCGCGACGCTGCTCTTGCCCGCACCCGTGTGCCCCACGAGTGCCACCGTCTCCCTGGGACGGATGTGCAGCCCGAAATCGGGCAGCACCACCTCGCCGCTGCGCTGGCCGGCCTCGTCCGGCGTATAGGTGAAGTGCAGGTGACGGAACTCGATGCGCCCGGTCAGCCTGTCCGCCGGCTCGCTGGCGACCTGCACCACCTTCGGCTCCGCATCGATCAGGGCGAACACCCGCTCGGCAGCCGCCAGGCCATCCTGGAACTGGCTCCAGAACGACGCGATGCCGATGATCGGCCACCAGAAGAACCCCACCGACTGCATGAACAGGTACCAGTTGCCGGGCGTGATATTGCTGGGCGGCTGCGTTGCCAGCCCGCCGAAGTAGATCAACACCGCGACGCCGAGCCCGGATGATGCGCCGATGATCGGGAAGATCGTGTCGAGCGTCAGCCCGCGGCGCAGGACGACGCCGTAGGCCTGCGTGTTGTTCGCCGCGAACGCGTCGTAGATCGCCCGCTCCTGCCGGAAGCTCTTGGCAACCACGATGCCGCTCACCGACTCCTGGATCTGTGCGTTGATCTTGGCGGTCACGCGCCGCGCCCGTTGGGTGACGACGCGCGCGATCCGCCGGAAGCTGAGTGCGAAGGCCGCGGCGATCGGCGCCATAACGAGCAGCATCAGCGTCAGCCGGGCGTTGATCGTCAGCAACCAGCCGGAGAGGAAGATAACAACCATCACCTGGCTCAGCAGGTTCGTCGTGAGCGTCACGACCTCCGACAGGTCCTGGGTGTCCGATGTGACGCGGCTGACGACCTTTCCCGAGGGGTGCTCGTCATAGAACGACATGTCGTGCCGCATCGTCGCAGCGAATACATCCTCGCGAATCTTGAGCACCACGTCGCCCACCACGCGGGCGGAGAACCACTGCTGGATGTAGTTGAACACCCAGGCCATGACCCCCAGCAGCAGGACCCCCGCGCAGAGCATCAGGATCGCGGCCGTGGACGGATTGCGGGCCATCAGATCGATGCCGGCAGAGATGAGGATGGGCCCGCCGCTGCCAGCGAGCGAGTTGAGCGAGATGGCCGCCGCGACAAGCACCATCCGCTTGCGGTGCGGCCAGAAGTAGCTCAGCACGCGGCGCACCAGCTCGCGGTCGCCGTAGTTGCGGTCGTAGGCCTCGCTGTCGAGGCCGTCCAGCACGAATCCCATCAGTTACACCTGGCAAAGATGCGGCAGTAATCGGGCGAGCGCTCGAGCAACTCTTCGTGGCTCCCCTGGTCCACCAGCTCGCCCCGTCGCAGCACGAGGATGCGGTCGGCCCACCGGATCTGGCTGAGCCG
This sequence comes from Anaerolineae bacterium, assembly GCA_040766655.1. Taxonomy (GTDB): domain Bacteria; phylum Chloroflexota; class Anaerolineae; order CG2-30-64-16; family CG2-30-64-16; genus JALOOB01. Next base: position 70,895 of record JAXGQB010000011.1, on the reverse strand, counting down.
GTGAGTGATGAGGAAGGTCGTCCGGTCGCTGCTGATGCGGCGCATCGCGCGCTGGATCTGGTCCTCCGTCGCGCTGTCGATGGCGCTGGTGCTGTCGTCCAGCACCAGGATCCGGGGATCGGTCAGAAACGCGCGCGCGATCGCGATGCGTTGGCGCTGCCCGCCTGAGAGCGTGACGCCCCGTTCGCCCACCTCCGTGTCGTAGCCGTCCTTAAAGCTCATGATGAAGTCGTGCGCCTGGGCTGCCTCCGCGGCCTGCAGGATCTCCTCCTTCGTTGCGCCGGGCTTGCCGAACGCGATGTTCTCCCGCAGGGTGCGGGAGAAAAGAAACGGATCCTGCTCGATGAAGGAGATCTGCGAGCGCAGCGACTCCAGGTTCCAGTCACGCACGTTGATGCCATCGATCAGGACTGCGCCCGAATCGACATCGAAGATGCGATTGATCAGCCGCGTCAGCGTGGACTTCCCGGAGCCGGTCTGGCCGACGATCGCGATCGTCTCGCCTGGCTCAGCGATGAAGCTCACGTCGCGCAGCACCGCGCCATCGCCCGCGTCGCCGCCGCTGTCGTAGCTGAAACCCACGCGGTCGAAGTGCACCTGGCCGCGGATCGCCTTAGAGATGCCCTGTGGGTTCTCGTCCAGCTCGGTCTCGGTGTTGATCGTCTCCAGGATGCGGCGCGCGCTGGCAATCCCCAGCTGCACGAGGTTGAACGTAAAGATCGACATGTTCGTGGGGAAGCGCAGGGTCCCGACCAGGCCCAGGAAGGCGATCGCCTGCCCCAGGGTCAGGTCACCTGCTCGCCACAGCACCAGCCCGTGCCAGAGGGACGCGGCCCACGCGGCCGCGAACACAAGCGTCGGCCAGTAGCGGGCCTGGATCTCGCCCTGCCGGACGTTCAGATCGCGCACCTTGCGAGCATCGCCTGTGAACTTCAGCCACTCGTACCGCTCCTGCACGTTAGCCTTCACCACTTCGATGCCTGCGATGGCCTCCGCCAATCCAGCGTTCATCACGCCGAACTGCTCGCGGATCGCACTGCTCACCGGGTTGAGCCTGCGGTTGTAATCATGAATGGTGAACGCGAGCCCAAGGAGGAAGAGTGAGGGAATGAGCAACAGCCGCGTGTCGATCCGGGCGATCAACACCAGCGGCACCACGACGGCCATCGATGAGTCGAGCAACAACATCAGGCCCGGGCTGAACAGCAGATTCAGAATCTTGACGTCGTTGGTGGCCCGCGCCATGATGTCGCCGATGCGCTGCCGCATGTGGAAGGTCTGGCTCTTCCCCAACAGGCTGGCATACAGCTCGTCGCGCGCATCCCGCTCGATGCGCGCGGCAACGAACTCGACCGAGTAGTTGCGCAGGAGCCCGGTGATCCCCTGGCCGATCGCGATCCCCACGGCGGTCAGCGCAACTGCGGCCAGCGCGCTCTTTGTCCATCTAACCACGGCGATCAGGTCGAAGGCCCGGCCGACGGTAACCTGGATCTGGCTGTAGAAGAAGTTGTTGGCAATCGCGGCCAGCAGGGCCAGGAGCGGAAAATGAGGGTAACGCGCCAGGTGCGACACGAGCCAGCGCACGGGGCCCCGGCGATCGTATCGGTGCTCGTGGTCGAGACGGAACTCACGTTTTGCCATGGCGGTGAGTATACAACGACGCACGCACTGCTGCGAAAGAGAACGCCTTCGTGCGCACCACACAAACAGCGCTCCTCACGCATCGTATCGCCGTGAGGAGCGCTTCCTGAATCTGTCAAACGCAGCGGGACGTCAACGGTTCTGCTGCGCCAGTACCTCGAGGATCTTAACCGTCGCCGGCGCAACCTCGTCGACCGGGTAACCGCTGTGATTCGCCAACGCCCGAGCATAGCCCGACGTGCGGACACCGTCCAGATCGACCGAATCGCCAGCTTCGACGTGATGCAGCAGATCGATAAGGCCATCCGCGTTGTCCGGGATGCCGTCCCCATCGATGTCGATGCCTTCGGACCGGGCCGCCGAGCGTTTGTTGCCGCGGAACAGCAGGCCGACGAGCATCGGCAGGAGCGCCTGGACCAGGCTCGGCGCAAGGCCCGTCTGCTGCGAGACGCTGCTGCTCGCCTGCGGGCTGCCGATCAACGATCCGAGCAGGCTGCCCGCGCCGCCGCTACTGCTGCCGCCGCCGAGCAGGCCGCCGAGAAGGCTGCCCATCAAATCGCCGCCACCCGAGCTGGGCATCTGCTGCTGCGGCGCGCTTCCGCCACCGCCCAACAGGCTGCCAAGCAGGCTGCCCATCATGTCGCCGCCGCCCGAGCTGGGCATCTGCTGCGACGAGCTGCCGCCACCGAGCAGGCCGCCGAGAAGGCTGCCCATCAAGTCACCGCCGCCCGAGCTGGGCATCTGCTGCTGAGGCGCGCTCGCGCCGCCACCCAACAGGCTGCCGAGCAGGCTGCCCATCATGTCCTCGCCGCCGCCCGAGCTTGGCATTTGCTGCTGCGGAGCGCTTCCGCCGCCGCCCAACAGGCTGCCGAGCAGGCTGCCCATCATGTCCTCGCCGCCGCCCGAGCTGGGCATCTGCTGCTGAGGCGCGCTTCCGCCACCGCCCAACAGACTGCCGAGCATCCCTGCCAGGTCGTCGCCGCCCGCGCTGCTCGGCGCTTGCTGAGAGTAGCCCGCCGAGGGTGCACTTGAAGCGCTGCTTCCCTGGCTGCCCTGCCCAAGAAGGCCACCCAATAGGTCCGTAACCTCACCACCGCCGGAACCGGCCTGACCCGGTTGACCGAATCCCGCCTGGCTTCCTGTGAGGCCGCCCTGCGGCATCTGGCCGCCCAGCAGGCCGCCCAGAAGACCAGCCAGGTCGCGTTGTGCATCTACCATGCTGCCGTCTTCGGCTCGCTGCTCTCGCTCTTCTCTCTTTGCCATCATCATTCTCCTCGATTGCTACATTGCCCATAAACCAGCTTTGCCTTATCATTATAACCCACTCGGTCAAACCGACCGTAACGACCCTACCCGATAGGTTGATCTGCGATGCGCGTCTCAGTGATTTGCACGGTCCTCAACGAGGGCGATTCAATCCGGCGGCTGATGGATTCGGTGGTGGCCCAGACCAGGCAGCCGGACGAGTTCGTGATCGTCGATGGAGGCTCGCGCGATCATACGGTGGCGGTACTCAGGGAGTACGAGGGCCGGCTGCCGATACGCGTCCTGGTCGAACCGGGCGCGAACATCTCGCGGGGCAGGAATGCAGCGATCGCCGCCGCGACGGGGCAGATCATCGCGGCAACCGACGCGGGGGTCTGGTTGGAGCCGCAGTGGCTGGAGGAGTTGGTGCGGCCACTGCTGCAGGGTGAGGCGGAGGTTTGTGCGGGCTTCTTTGCGAGCGATCCGCACAGCACCTTCGAGATCGCCATGGGCGCGACGGTCCTGCCCGACGTGGAGGACATCGACCCAACCACCTTTCTCCCCTCGAGCCGATCTGTCGCCTTCACGAAGGCTGCCTGGGAGGCAGCGGGCCGGTACCCGGAGTGGCTCGATTACTGCGAGGACCTGATCTTCGACCTGCGGCTACGCGAAGAGGTGGGCCGGTTTGCCTGGGCGCCTGCGGCGCTGGCGCACTTCCGTCCGCGAAGAACCGCTAAGGCCTTCACGAAGCAGTATTACCGCTACGCGCGCGGGGACGGCAAGGCCGACCTGTGGCGCACGCGGCATGCCGTCCGTTATGTCACCTACCTCGTTGCCCTGCCCGCGCTGGTGGGGTTGAGCATCCTGCATCGGCCCTGGTGGCTGGCCGGCCTCGTGGGCGGCGCGGCGGCCTACTGCAGGACCCCCTACCGCCGCCTGAACAAACACCTGCCTGCCCTGTCCCCCAACGAACGCTTGCATGCGATCGCGCTCGTGCCCTTCATCCGCGCGCTGGGCGACCTGGCGAAGATGGCCGGCTACCCGACCGGATGGGCGTGGCGGATCCGCAACTGGCGCCGCCCGGAAATCCACTGGCGCAAGACGGGGTCGTCCCTCTGAGGGCGCCCTCCGCCGTTTGTTTTGCCGATTTGACTGACCGATCGTAGAATGATCGAAGACGGTTCGGGAAAGAGGTGCTGATGGAACTCCTTAAAGATCGCATTCGCCGCGACGGCGTGAATCTCGGCAAGGGCATTCTCAAGGTCGACAGCTTCATCAATCACCAGGTCGATCCAGCCTTGATGCTGGCCGTCGGCGGCGCGCTCGCGGCCCGGTTCGCGCATCTCGGTGCGAACAAGATCGTCACCGCGGAGATCAGCGGCATCGCGCCCGCGCTCACGACCGCGCTGGCGCTCGGCATTCCGGTGGTGTATGCGCGCAAGACCAAGCCGGTCACGATGCACCCCAACGCCATGACGGCATCGGCACCCTCGCACACGAAGGGCGTCATGACCGAGTTGATGGTGTCGCCCGAGTTCCTGGGTCCGCGCGACCACGTGTTGGTGATCGACGACTTCCTCGCGCGCGGGGAGACGATCCGGGCGCTGGTGCGCCTGGTTCAGAACGCCGGCGCGCAGCTGGTCGCCATCGGCGCGGTCATCGAGAAGCGCTTCGAGGGCGGCCGCGAGGCGCTCGCGGACCTGAACGTCCCCATCGAGACGCTGGCCGTGATCTCCTCGATGGAAAACGGCAGGATAACGCTGGAAGAATGACGCACGACGCCATCGCCATCCTCGACTACGGCTCTCAGACCGCGCAGCTGATTGCCCGGCGGATCCGCGAACTGCACGTATATTGCGAGCTGATCCCCTGGGACGCGCCCGCCGAGCGGTTCGCCCAGCTCGCGCCGCTCGGCTACATCCTGTCCGGCGGGCCCGCCAGCGTATATTCGCCCGACGCGCCCACGCTGCCCCATTTCGTCCTTGAATCTGGGAAGCCCGTCCTCGGCATCTGCTACGGCATGCAGCTGCTGGCTCATGAGCTGGGAGGCCGCGTCGACGCCTCAGCCCGGCACGAATATGGCCAGGCAGAGGTCACCGTCGTCTCAGAAGATGCCCCGCTCCTGGCCGACCTTCCGCTGGAGATGCGCGTCTGGATGAGCCACGGTGACCACGTGATCGACCTTCCGTCGACCTTCGTGCCGCTGGCGGTGACGCCCACTTCGGTGGCGGCCATGGGTGATCCGGCCCGCGGCATCTACGGCGTCCAGTTCCATCCCGAGGTGCAGCACACGCCCCAGGGCAGGAACCTTCTGCGCAATTTCGTGCTGGACGTGTGTGGCTGTCGCCCGGACTGGACCGCGGCCAACGTGATCGAGGAGTCCGTGGCCGAGATCCGGCGGCAGGTCGGAGATGCCCGCGTCGTGTGTGGTCTGAGCGGAGGCGTGGACTCGGCCGTTGTCGCCAGCCTGGTGCATCGCGCGGTCGGCGACAGGCTGACGTGCATGTTCGTGAACCACGGCCTGCTGCGCCACGGCGAGGCGAGCCAGGTCATCGAGACGTTCCAGCGCCACCTGGGCATGCGGTTGATCACCATCGACGCCGCCCCAGATTTCCTGGCCGACCTGCGCGGGGTAACGGACCCGGAGCAGAAGCGAAAGCGCATCGGCGCTCGTTTCATCCGCGTATTCGAATCTGCGGCCGCCCAGGCAGCCGCCCTGGGCCAGGAACTCGCCGCCTTCCTGGCCCAGGGCACGCTCTACCCCGATGTGATCGAATCCGCGAGCCGCGGGGAACAGCGCACCGCACGCACCATCAAGACACACCACAACGTCGGTGGGCTACCGGAAGACATGCACTTTCAGCTGATCGAACCCTTGCGCACCCTGTTCAAGGATGAGGTGCGCAGCGTGGGCGAGGCGCTCGGCCTGCCCGAGGAGATCGTCTGGCGGCACCCGTTCCCGGGCCCCGGGCTGGCCATTCGCATCATCGGCGAGGTAACGCAGGAACGCCTCGAAACCTTGCGCCAGGCAGATGCCATCCTGCTGGAGGAGCTGCGTTCGGCCGGGCTGTACCGTTCGGTCTCACAGGCGTTTGTGGTCCTGCTGCCGGTGCGCTCCGTCGGCGTGATGGGCGATGGCCGCACCTATGCGGATACCGCGGCGATCCGCGCAGTCACGACGGACGATTTCATGACTGCGGACTGGGCGCGTCTCCCGTACGAGGTTCTGGCGCGGATCAGCAACCGGATCGTCAATGAGGTGATCGGCGTCAACCGGGCCGTGTACGACGTGAGCTCGAAGCCGCCGGCCACCATCGAGTGGGAGTAGATGCGTAGGATCCTTCGAATTCTGTTCATCCTGGTCCTCGTCGCGGTTGCGCTCCTCTCCCTGCCCTACCTCCGCTACCGGCGCACGGCCGGCATCGTGCCGGCCTGGGTGACCATCGGCGGCCTCGAGGTCCATGGTTCGACGGAGAGCGAGGCGACCGCATCCCTGACGCGGGGCCTCGAGGAGCCGCTCGAAATCTTCTATGCAGATCAGCGGACGGTCCTGCGCCCTCAGACGGTGGGCTTTCGGGTCGACACGCACGCCATGCTCAAGCAGGCTCAGGCGCTGGACATGCCGGTCCACCTCATCCGCTATCTCGTGGAAGACTCCCTGGAGCGCGCCCCGCGCACGTTGGATATCCCCCTCACCTTCCGCTACAACGAAGGCGCTCTGCAGCAGTGGATCGCGGGCATCGCGGCCAGCTACGACCGCGCCCCCGGTGCACCGACGCCCATCCTGGAAACCCTGACCCTGGCGCCGGGCAAACCGGGCACGCAGCTTGACCAGGAAGCCGCAAAGGCCGTGATCCTGGATGGGTTGGCAAAGCCCGGAAACCGGTCGGTCACCTTGCCTGTGGTCGAAACACCACCCCTGCCGATCGACGTCGCCGCGTTGGGTACGCTGCTCCAGGCCATCCTGGACGAATTCCCGGGGATCAGCAGCGTCTGGGTGCATCACGTCCCCAGCGGCGAGGAGGTGGCGATCAATGCCGACGTCGCCTACGCCGGCACCAGCACCCTGAAGATACCGATCCTGGCCCAGGTGTATCGCAAGCTCGACGGCCCGCCCGGCATCGACACCGCGAAAATCATCAGCGAGACGATGACCTACAGCGGCAACTTCACCGCCAACCTGATGCTGGGGATCATCGGCGATGGCGACTGGAATGCGGGCGTAGCCGAGATGAACCGGGCCTTCAAGACGCTGGGCATGAAGAACACCTTCATGGCCACCCCCTACGACCGCCAGATGGCCGTCCCGCCCCGCATCGTGACCGAGGCGAACCAGCGCACCGATATCAACACGGAGCCGGACCCGTACATGCAGACGACGCCGCGGGATATCGGCAGCTCACTGCAGATGCTCGTGGAATGCAGCGAGGGTGGCGGAACCATGGTCGCGGTCTACGGCGACGCGATCACACCTGAAGAATGCCAGCAGGCGCTCAAGTACATGTCGTACAATGAGATGACGGAACTGCTGGTCGGCGGCCTGCCGGAGGGCGCGCAGGCCGTTCACAAGCACGGCTATGTGCCCGACACGCACGGCGATGTCGCCGCAATCTGGGGTCCGGCCGGACCTTACGTCCTATCCGTGTTTCTCTACCGCCCGCACTGGCTGGAATGGCACTACTCCAACCCCACCATGCAGGAGCTGGCCCGCGCCACATGGAACGTCTTCGAGCAGATGGCCCAGGGTCAGGCCGGGACGCCTGCCGCACCTGCGGACGACTGAGGTCTTTCAAGGAGATCCAACAAAGAGGGCCAGCACAGCGGCATTCTCTGCCGATCTGCTGGCCCCATGCGGTCACGTCGCTTCCTAAGCGGAGCGCGTTTCCTAGTCTAAAGGCACGTCCGGCGGCGTCAGGGTCTCGACGACGTCAGCGACCTCTTCTTTGATCGCATCCGCTGCCTTCTCCGCCGCATCCTCAACCGCCTCGACGACATCCTCCACCGCCTCTACCGGGGCTGGCTTCGTTTCGAGACGATCGAGCAGCTTGCTCAACTCTCGGTTGATGGCTTCGAGGCCCACCAGAAGTCCCTTGCGGACTTCGTCCACAACATCCGTCTGCTGGATATCGGTGGCGACCTTGCCGGCGCGCGTGCGAATCTCCTGCACCTGCTCGCTCTCGCTCGCCTTCTCCAGCGTCACGCCCAGTTCCTGGCCGATCTTCTGGATGCCGGTAGCGATCTCGTCCTGCAGCTTTCGCCGCTCTTCGCTCTCCCAGGCCGCCTTCGCGGCGCCGATGAGTTGCTTGCCCAGCTTCTCGAGTTCGTTGACGATGGCGCGATCCTCGCGCACTTCCTCGCTTGCGGGCGCCTCGCCCTGGATCTCCTCAGGCTTCAGTTCTTCCGTCATTGCGTCCTCCGGGTGGCTCTGTCATCGAACGGCGCGCTCGCCGTCAATCTATCTCACCTGATATTCTTTACGGCCGAACGCTTCAAAAGTTTCGCGCCGCCAGCGTGATCGCCAACCGGCTGCCAAACGACCCAGATGCCTCGGATCACGCGATGAAACAAGCGCCGAAGTCTTTGCGCTCAGGCCCGTTCCATTGTATGATTGTGCGAGCCTTGAGCCTGACACCGTCCGGCTCCTACCCTTGACGGAACACCAGTAAGCGACGCCCGAAGATGTGCGATCGCCTCAGAGGGAATCGTGATTAAGATCGCGCCATCCATCCTCGCCGCGGATTTTGCGTATCTGGGCGAAGCCATCCGGGCCATCGAGGCCGGCGGGGCAGACTACGTGCACGTCGACGTCATGGACGGCGTCTTCGTGCCCAACATCAGCATCGGGCTGCCCGTCGTTGCAGCGTTGCGAAAGATCACACAGCTGCCGCTGGACGTCCATCTCATGATCGCCGCGCCGGACCGGTACATCGCCGACTTCATCGGCGCGGGGGCATCCATCCTGACGGTCCATGTCGAGGCTTGCACCCATCTGCACCGGGCCGTCCAGCAGATCCGGGAAATGGGCGCCCGGCCTGGAATCACGCTCAACCCCGCCACACCTCTCGATACCCTGGCTGAAATCCTGCCCTACGTGGACCAGGTGCTGGTCATGTCAGTCAATCCTGGCTTCGGTGGTCAGAGCTACATCCCGACCATGACCGATAAGATCGCGCGCCTGAGACAGATGATCCAATCCAGAGGTCTTGACATCGACGTGGAGGTGGATGGGGGCATCGATGTCCATACCGCGCCCGCCACCGTCGCAGCCGGCGCCAATGTCCTGGTGGCCGGCACCGCCGTATTCCGGCATGAGGCTGGCGTTACTGCGGCCATCGCTGCGCTGCGCGAGGCAGCCCAGGGCGCCCTGGGACGCCAAGCTCCTTAAAAGCAAACAGCCGGCGAGGTCGCCGGCCGCATGCTCACGATTGCCGCAAGAGAGACGTCAAGCAGCTTTCCGCAACGTCTTGATGCACTGAGCGCAGATGTAAACCTTGCGCTCGACGCCGTTCACCGGCAAGCGCATGCGCTGAACATTCACGTTCCAGCGTCGCTTGGTGTGACGCATGGAATGGCTGACATTGTGACCGAACTGTGGCCCCTTGCCGCATACTTCACACTTGGCCATACGATACCCCCAGTATTGCTCGTTGTCCTGACATAAGTTGACCGAGCCAATCCAGGGGGCCCGGCCACAAGTAGACGAATAGTACCACACCTGGATGAGTTGTGCAAAACTGAGGGTAACTTCAGAAAGGGTAGGGTATGACTGAGGAGACAACACAGGGCCGAATCGAAATCGCGCCCCAGGCAATCGCAACCCTTGCTGGTCAGGCCGTGCTCCAGTGCTACGGCGTCGTGGGCATGGCGAGCAGAAACCTCATCGACGGCATCGCCGACCTGCTCCAGCCGGATCGTTGGGGCCGCGGCGTCGACGTGCGCGTGCGAGACGGCCAGATCAGCGTCGATCTCTACGTGATCGTCCAATACGGCACCCGTATCTCTGAGGTGGCGCACGGCGTCATGCACGGCGTGCAATACGCACTCGAGCAAGCCCTCGGCGTGCCTGTCACTGAAGTTAACGTGCATGTCCAGGGCCTGCGCATGCCAGGCGAAGGGGACTAGCAATCTGTCGAACGATTCCGTTCTTCGAGGAGTCTTAAGTTGGCATTGATGAACGAACCAACCCAGCCCGGTGCTGGCGCACCTCCTGCTGCGAGCGAGCACGACACACCACCTGTGGACGGTGCACGCTTCCGCGAAATGCTCTGCGCCGCACAGTCCTGGCTTGACCGCCACCATGAGATCGTGAACGCGCTGAACGTGTTTCCGGTGCCCGACGGTGACACCGGCACGAACATGCTGCTGACCATGAAATCCGCCTGCCGCGAGGTGACGGATGAGCACGCCACGAGCGTCGGAGCGGTGGCCAAAGCCGCGGCGCATGGCGCGCTCATGGGTGCGCGCGGCAATTCAGGGGTCATTCTCTCGCAGATCCTGCGCGGCATGGCCAAGGACCTGTCTGACAGCCGCATCCTGACCGGCCCGGCATTTGCGGCCGCGCTGGCCGAGGGGAGTCGCATCGCGTACAAGGGCGTCAACCGGCCCGTGGAAGGCACCATCCTGACGGTGGCCCGGGAGGCGGCAGCGGCAGCAGAAAGCGCGGCTCAGCTGAACCAGAACCTGGCTCACGTGCTGCACCAGGCCGTGTTGGCGGCAGATCGCGCGGTCGCCAATACGCCCAACCTCCTGCCGGTGCTTGCGCAGGCAGGCAAGGTCGACAGCGGGGGCAAGGGCCTGTTCTTCATCCTGGAGGGATTCTACCGCCAGATCACCGGCGCGGACGTGACGGCTGCGGTCGCCACGGTTGAGGCAGAGCCTGCCCTTGCACCCCGGGCCTCGAAGGGAGCCCGTGAGCTGCCGCCCCTGGTCTACGGCTTCGATGTTCAGTTCCTGGTCGAAGGAAAAGAGCTGGATGTGAACGGCATCCGGGACCGGATCACGGCCATGGGTGACTGCCCTCTTGTCGAGGGGGACCGTAACCTCGTCAAGGTCCACGTACATGTGCCGGACCCGGGCGTTGCGCTCTCGTACGCGATCGGCCTGGGGTTCGTCACGGACGTGGTCGTAGAGAACATGGACGACATGTCGATTCCCGACATGCCGGCAGGCTTCGACCCCGTCCCGCCTCGCTTCGAGGTCGCGGAAGCCGCTCAAGACAGTGAAGCCGGTCCGTGCGAAACCGGCCCCATAGACGGCCCCGGCGTGATCGCCGTGGCGCCCGGCACCGGACTCGCTCGCATCTTCAGAAGCCTTGGCGCACATTGCGTCATAGCGGGCGGCCAGACGATGAACCCAAGCACGCAGGACCTCCTTGACGCCATTCGCCAGCTGCCGGTGGACCACATCGTGTTGCTGCCTAACAACGGCAACATCATCATGGCTGCGAGCCAGGCCCAAATCCTTGCAGCCAGCGAGGGCAAGGATGTCGTCGTCGTGCCCAGCAAGACGATTCCCCAGGGGATCAGCGCTTTGTTGGCCCTCAATCCACACAGCGACCTGGCACACAACCTGCAGTTCATGACCGCCGCGCTGAAGAACGTTGAGACCGGCGAGGTAACGGTCGCGGTCCAGGACGCCCACTTCGATGGCATCGAAGTCCGTGCGGGGGAGATGATCGGCCTGCTCAACGACCAGCTGACCGCCAAGGGCGATGATGCGGCGGATGTGGTTCGCCAGCTGTTGGAGCAGATGGAAGCGGCCGACCTGGAGGTCATCACGATCTACTACGGTAGGCCGGTCTCTGCCGCACAGGCGGAAGCGCTGAGGGATGAGCTGAGTGAGCTTTATCCCCAGCAAGAGATCGAAGTCGTCGAGGGCGGACAGCCGTTCTATCACTTCATTATCTCGGCAGAATAGAGACTCGAGGAACCCAGTGGCACAGGTCAAAATTGTTACGGATAGCAGCGCGTATCTGCCCCAGGCCGATTCGAGAGAACGCCTCGGCATCGAGGTGCTGCCCTTGATCGTGCGTTCCGGCCAACTGGCATACCCGGAACGAATCAACCAGGTGGATGACGCATTCATGCGCCGGATCGCAGCCGACAGCAAGAGCGGCTGGATCGAGACGCCGACCCTCTCGCAGGTGCAACAAGTGTTTGCACGCCTGGGGCAGGTTACAGACAGCGTGGTGTGCATTCACACCTCCAGCGCGCTCCATGACATCGGCGAGATCGCCCGACGAGCATCCGCCGGATTCATGGGGCGGCAACGCATCATCGTCCTGGACACACAGACCACCTCAGCGATGCTCGGCGTGATCGTCGAGGCTGCTGCTGAGGCTGCACTGGCGGGGGCGTCGCAAGCTGAGATCGTCAAGATCGTGCGCGGCATGATCCCCCACATGTACGCCATGTTCTTCTCGGACTCGTTGGCGTACCTCGAGGCGTGGGGGCGACTGGGACCGGCCCAGACCACCCTGGGGACGATGCTGGGCCTGAAGCCACTGGCGACCATGGAGGACGGCGATCTGATCCCGATGGAGAAAGTGCGCAGCTATGCCCGTGCCGTGGACAAGCTGTACGATTTCGTCATCGAGTTTTCGCGCGTCGAACAGCTCTTCGTCGTCGAGAAAGGTTTCGAGAACGAAGCGGCGCTGCTGCTGGAACGACTCGAAGAGGCATTCCCGAAGCGCGACTTCGCGGTGGTAGGCTATCCGCCTTCCCTCGCCGTACATATCGGACCGCGGGCGCTGGGTGTGATGGTGTATGAAGGAAGCCGGTGATGGGACTTGGCGATCATGGATAATGCGATCACGCGCCTGATCAAGGTGTTGGAGCTGGAGCGAAAACAGGGTTACCGGAACAAGGCCGTCATCGGCGGCCTCGACAAGTTCGCAAGCAGATGGGAGAGTGACGCATTTGCCGAAGTGCCTGATCCGGCGGCAGTCAGCGAGATCGTCTCCCTTCTCCTCGGATATGCAGCTGTAGATGATCGGCCCGCGCGTGAGCGCGTGCTGGAAGCGATCTTGGTTCGCGCGCGACGCGCGGGGGAATCAACGCGTCCTGCATCCGATGCCGCCGAAACTAAGACAACCGCTGCTCACGCCGATACGCCGGCGCTCCAGGACGAAGAGCCGGCGCCCCTCGCGGATGAAAAGCCCAGGGGCATCCTGCCGGACACGCTGGTCCCTGCACCCAGCAAGCCGGCGTCGACCGCGCCCGCCGATGCTCGGCCCGCCGACGTTCGGCCCGCCGACGTTCGGCCCGCCGACGCTCGGCCCGCCGACGCTCGGCCCGCCGACGCTCGGCCCGCCGACGCTCGGCCCGCCGAGGTGCGGAGTGCTGGCCCCAAGCCTTACGAGGAGACTCTCAGCCCCTCGCCCACACCTGCCGCGGTACACGGAGCGGTCAACACGCCGGATGTCAAGGCGGCCAAGGACCGTGCAGGCGCCGCCGGCGCAGCGCGGGCTGAAACCAGGCAGGCGGCGCGGCCTGCCGCACCGGGCCTGGACGCACCGGTCATCCGCCTCCCCAATGTCGGCCCGGCGTTCGCCAGCAAACTCGCCAAGCTGGGCGTGCAGACCGTTCGGGACCTGCTGTATCTCCTGCCGCGCCGCTACGACGATTACAGCCAGCTGCGCACGATCAATCAGCTCAAGATCGGCGCGGAAGCGACCGTGATCGGCACGGTCTGGGAGATCAAGACCCGGGAGATCGGCCAGGATCGCAAGATCGTGATCGCCCGCGTGGGCGATGGCACCGGGGAACTGCAGGTGACCTGGTTCAACCCTTGGATCGAGCGACAGCTGCGCGTAGGCCAGGCCTATTCGTTCGGCGGGAAGATCGACGCGTATCGCAGCGACATCGTCATGCGCAATCCGGAGTTCGAGGCGCTGGATCGCGCCATGCTCAACACCGGACGGCTCGTCCCCGTCTATCCCCTGACCGAGGGGCTGTCCGTCCGCTGGCTGCGCAACGTCATCAACCTGGCGCTCGATGCATGGGGCGATGATCTGCCGGACTTTCTGCCCGCGGCCATCAGGCAGGACCACGGCCTCATGACGCTGGCACAGGCCATCTCTCAGACGCACTTTCCGAACAACCAGGAGCAACTGGATGCTGCACTCCGGCGGTTGAGCTTCGATGAGTTTTTGCTGCTGCAGTTGGGCGTGCTGGCTGCACGCCGCCAGTTCCAGGGCGTGCCCGCGAAGCCGCTGCACGCCGGCTCCGAGGTGGTGGCGCCGTTCCTGAGCGCCCTGCCCTACGGGCTCACCGCCGCGCAATCCCGCGCGCTGCAGGAAATCCTGGCGGACCTCCGCAGGGAACAGCCGATGGGCCGGCTGCTGCAGGGAGACGTGGGCTCGGGAAAGACGGCAGTCGCGGCAGCCGCGCTCTGGATCGCGGTGGCCAACGGCGCGCAGGGCGCCATCATGGCGCCGACAGAGATCCTGGCAGAGCAGCATGCCCGCTCACTGGGCCGGATGTTCGGCCCGCTCGCGCACCCGCAGACCGGCGAGCGCGTGCAAGTCCTGCTCCTGACCGGCAGCATGTCGCCCGCCGAACGCCAGGAGGCGCTGGAGGCATTGGCGACCGGTGCGGCACACATCGCGGTCGGCACCCACGCGCTCATCCAGAAAGACGTCGAATTCCAGGACCTGGCACTGACGGTCGTCGATGAACAGCATCGCTTCGGCGTGGCACAGCGCGCCGCACTGCGCCAAAAGGGCACCCAACCGCACATGCTCGTGATGAGCGCCACGCCGATACCGCGTTCGCTGGCACTCACGCTGTACGGCGACCTGGATGTCTCGGTCATCGATGAGATGCCCGCAGGCCGCGCACCGATCCGCACGAAGTGGCTGACCACGACGCAGCGCGAGCGAGCGTACAGCTTCATCCAGCGGCAGGTTCAGGAGGGGCGACAAGCATTCATCGTCTATCCGTTGGTGGAGGAGTCAGAGAACAGCGAGGCAAAGGCGGCGGTCGAGGAGCACGCTCGCCTGAGCACGACCATCTTCCCGGACCTGAGGGTTGGCCTGCTACATGGACGGCTCAAAAACGAGGAGAAGGACGCGGTCATGCGCGCCTTCGGTAACGGCGAACTCGACGTCCTGGTCGCCACCTCCGTGGTCGAGGTGGGGATCGACGTGCCAAATGCCACCGTGATCGTGATCGAGGGCGCCGAGCGCTTCGGTCTGGCACAATTGCATCAGTTCCGCGGCCGCGTGGGCCGCGGAGAGCACCCATCCTTCTGCATCCTGATCTCCGATGTTGCCGAGGGAGAGGGTGTCCGGCGCCTGCATGCCGTGGAGCAGACCCTGGACGGCTTTGAATTGGCCCAGATCGACCTGGACCTGCGCGGGCCCGGCGATTTCTTCGGCACCCGGCAGAGCGGCCTGCCGCCGCTCGAGACGGCCAGGCTGAGCGACCTGCGCACGCTTGAGGATGCGCGCGCCGCGGCTCGGGCGCTGTTTGACGCTGACCCCGCCCTGTCGCTGCCCGAACATGCGCCGCTGGCAAAACGCGTGGCAGAGTTCTGGCGCAGCAATACTGATGTGAGTTGAACGGAGCACAGCGAGAACACCATGATTCGAGCCCTGTATCCTGGCACTTTCGATCCGATCCATAACGGCCACGTCGACATTGCGGCACGCGCGGCCCGGCTGTTCGATGAGCTCATCATCGGCATCTATGACAGCCCGCCCAAGACGCTGACATTCGATACGTCGCAGCGGGTGGCGCTGGCGCAGGAGTCGCTGGCGCATATTCCGAACGTGCGCGTCGAGCCCTACCGCGGCCTCACCGTGTTCTTCGCACGCGAAATCGGAGCGACCGTCATGGTGCGCGGCCTCCGTGCCATATCCGACTTCGAATACGAGTTCCAGATGGCATTGACGAACAAGAAACTGGCGCCCGATGTTGAGTTCGTATCGCTGATGACCAGCCTGACGTACGCCTACCTCAGTTCGTCGATCCTGAAAGAGGTTGCGCTCCTGGGGGGCGACATCGATGGCCTGGCGCCCGACCCGGTCCGTGCTGCATTGCGCGCCCGCTTCGATGGCCTCGACCTGATCGGAGACGGCTCCGTGCCCATCCGCACATCACGCGATTGAATGAGGAGTTGACCATGCAGTCTCTCTTACAACAACTCGAAAGACTGGTCGGAAACGCGATGCGCATGCCCGTGGGCGGGAAGCTGCTCATCGACGAGGGCGCGATGCGCCGCCTTGTCGATGAGATGCGCGCCGCCCTGCCGGACGGCCAGCACGAGGCGCAACGGTTGGCAGGTGAACGTGAACGCATCCTCGCAGACGCGCGCACACAGGCGCGGCGAATCGTCGAGGACGCCCACGAGCAGGCAGGCACGCGCCTGGATGATCAGACTGTGGTGGTCGCGGCACGGCAGCGAGCACGCGACATCATTGCCGAGTCGGAGAAAGCTGCGTCCCAGCTGCGGGCTGACACGGATCAGTACGTCATTAACCAGTTCAACATGATGGAGGCGCGCCTCATGCGCGTCCTGCGCGAGGTGCAGGCGGGCCAGCGGGCGCTCACCCGACAGCAGGGCGCGGACGAGACGCCTGCCGACAGGTGAACCAGAGGCATTTTTTGACAGAGGATGTCGTCTAACCTATAATAACCGCTTGGCGCTGGCCCGTCGACTTCTGCGCGCCGAGCAGTTCTCCAATTGTACGACGGGACGGCACGGAGACTGCAAGTGGGTTCACGGTGATTGACAACCTGAGTTTCAACGTCGCGCAGTTGATGAAGGACCCGGTCGGGTCGCATCGGCACGTGGACGTCACAGCTAACCTACGTCATCTGTCGTCCGAACTCGGGATGGCTGAGGATGAGGACGCTTCGGTCGTTGCCGGCAGGGTGCGTCTGATGCGCACGAACCAAGGCATCCTGGTGCAGGGCACGCTGACCGGCGAGACGCTCGTGCAGTGCGCCCGATGCCTGGCACCCGTCGTCGTCCCGTTGGAGATCGAGCTGGAAGAGCTATTCGTGCCCACGCTCGACATCGTGACGGGCAAAGCGATCCGTCCAGAGGAAGAAGACCAGGCTCTGTGGATCGACGAGCACCACATACTGGATCTGGGTGAGGTAGTGCGGCAGGACGTCCTGCTGGCGCTGCCCTTGCACGTTGTGTGCAGCGAGGAGTGTCGGGGCCTGTGTCCCGATTGCGGCGCTAATCTCAACGAAACAACCTGCGATTGTAAACCCGACATCGACCCGCGCTGGAGTAGCCTGGCCGATTTGTTGAAGAATTAATGTCTGAAGGAGTATCTAACAGTGCCACCTCTTCCAAAACGTAAGTTGTCCAAGGGCCGCCGCGATCGGCGTCGTGCCCACGATGCGCTCCAGCCTGTGCACCTTGTCAAATGCAAGCAGTGCGGAAGCATGCGTCTGCCTCACCACGCTTGTCCTGACTGCGGCACTTACAACGGTCAGACCGTCCTTGATGTTGGGGCCGAAAAGAAGTAAGGTGACTGCGCTATCGCAGCGCATCTCTGTGCTTCCAGTGTAAGGTGACCCGACGGGTCGTGAGGGGGACTTGGGAATCGCTGCCCATGTCCCCTTTCTGTCTAACCTGAGATGAAAGCCATCGATGTCCGGACCGATCTCTAACACCGCTTACACCTTCCCCGGTCAGGGTTCGCAGGCTGTCGGCATGGGCAAGCTCCTCGCTGACGCCTTCGAGGTTGCGCGGGAGACGTTCGCCCAAGCGGACGAGATCCTTGGCTTCCCGTTGTCCCGACTCTGTTTCGAGGGCCCGAGTGAGGAACTGACCGAGACACGCAACGCCCAGCCCGCCCTTCTGACGACGAGCATCGCTGCCTGGCGGGCCTTTGCCGGTGCGTCGGGCCGTTCGCCGGCCTGGTGCTGCGTCGCGGGCCACAGCCTCGGCGAGTACAGCGCGCTGGTCGCAGCCGGTGCGCTCGAGTTTGCCGACGCCGTGCGGCTGACCAGAGTCCGTGGGGAATTGATGGCTCGCGCCGGGGCTGCCAGGCCGGGCAGCATGGCCGCCATCCTCAAGCTGGAGGACGCGCTCGTCGCCGCGCTGTGTGCGCGCGCCGAGGCAGAGACGCATGACGTCGTGCAGGTCGCCAACTACAATGCACCCGGACAGGTCGTCGTATCCGGCAGCGCGGACGGCGTTGCGCGCCTGATGGAACTGGCGCGGGAGGCCGGCGGCCGGCCCAGGACACTTGCAGTCAGCATCCCTGCGCATTCTGTGCTGATGGCGTCCGCGGCCGACGAGTTTGCCCATCATGTGGCAGCCACCCGCTTCGAGGCGCCGCTCGGCCCGGTCATCGGCAACCTATCCGCCTGTCCGCTCGAATCGCCATCTGAGATACGCGATGAGCTGATCGGCCAGCTCACGGGCAGCGTTCAGTGGACCGGCTCGGTGCACAAGATGCAGGAGATGGGCGCGACGCGTTTCGTCGAGGTTGGCCCTGGCGACGTGCTGACCGGCCTGGTCAGGCGGATCGCGCCGGAGGCTGAGACTGCCGTTCTCCGCACGCCGGAAGACATCGAGCTGGCCTTGCGGGCCTTGTGAGGGCTGCATCAAATGCTTGAAGGCAAAATAGCACTGGTTACGGGCGCTTCCAGGGGGATCGGCGCTGCGATCGCCATCGATCTCGCCGCCAACGGGGCAACTGTGGTCGTCAATCACCGGGACAGCGGCTCGGGCGCGGAGCAGGTGGTCGCCGGGATTGTGGCTGCGGGCGGCGCCGCGGTCGCCATCCAGGCCGATGTCAGCCAGCTTGCCGATGCGCAGCGGCTGGTCAAGGAGACGGTCGATCGGTTCGGCCGGCTCGACATCCTCGTTAACAACGCCGGAACGACGCGCGACATGCTGCTGATGATGATGAGCGAGGAAGCCTGGGACGTCGTTCTCCGCACGAATCTGAAGAGTGCGTACAACTGCTGCAAGTCCGCGCTTCGCCCGATGTTCAAGCAGCGCTACGGCCGCATCGTCAATATCACGTCCGTGGCGGGACTGGCCGGCCAGGCGGGCCAGACGAACTACGCAGCATCCAAGGCGGGGCTGATCGGATTCACGAAGTCGCTCGCGAAGGAAGTCGGCCCGCGCAATGTCACGGTCAATGCCGTGGCCCCTGGTTTCGTGCCGACCGCTCTGACCGACGTTCTCACGCCGGAGCAGAAGAACACTGCGATTGCGATGACGCCGCTGGGGCGCTTCGCCGAACCAGAGGAGATCGCTCACGCAGTCACGTTCCTGGCTTCCGACCGCGCCGCCTTCATCACGGGCCAGGTCCTGTCCGTAGATGGCGGCCTGGTGATGCAGTAGAGGAGAACCATGGAAGACGTACAAGGCAGAGTAACGATTGCACCGCCGGTCCTGACGACGATCGTTCGCCAGACGACCCTCGATCAGCGCGGGGTGAAGCGCCTGGCTCCCCTGCCCGCCAGGATGCGCGGGCTGCGTGCCGGTTCCGCGCTCGAAGAGGGGATCCTGATCGCTGTGACCGATGAAGGCGTACACGTGGAAGTGCACGTGATCGCCGATGCTGCGGTCAATATGCTGAAATTGGGCGGCGATCTGCAGACTGCGATCACCCGCGCGCTCGAAGAGATGGTCGGCATGTCCGTCGTGGCCGTGGACGTCCACATCGATGACGTCGTGCATGCTGCGCCGGCGACAGACGAGCGCTGATGCGTCAGGAGATTGAGTAGCGTGCGAGCTCGCCGCCAGGCTCGGATCAGCGCCCTCCAGGCTCTTTACGAAATCGACACGACGAACCACCGTGCCGGCGATGTCGTGCAGAATCGGCTGGAGGACACGCCACTGCCGCCCGAAGGGGAAACATTCCTGCGGGACCTGGTGAGCGGCGTGATGCGGCACCGGGAGCAACTCGATGCCCTGATCCACAAGCATGCGCCTGCCTGGCCGGTTTCGCAAATCGCCATCGTCGACCGCAACATCCTGCGGATTGCCTTGTACGAGATCAGCGGAGCTTCCGGAACGCCGCCCAAGGTTGCGATCAACGAGGCGGTCGACCTGGCCAAGCTTTTCGGAAGCGACAACAGCTCTCGGTTCGTCAACGGCGTGCTGGGCGCAGCGGTGAGCGCGTCCGATCGCATCAGCCTGCGCAGCGAACTGGGCGACTTGGCTGCGGGACAGGACTGAATCGTGGACATTTTCGGCGTCGGCCCCCTTGAATTGATTGTCATCCTGATCGTTGCGCTCCTGGTGTTCGGACCGGATCGCCTTCCGACCATCGGCGCCAAGCTCGGGCACGCGATGCGCGATATGCGCCGCGCGACTCGATCGATCTCCGAGGAGATCAGCAGCACCCGCGCTGCAATCGAGGGATCCGCGCAGGAAGTCACCAAGCCGCTGCAGGATGTCACGGACACGGCCAAGGCGATCAGCACCGCGGCCGCAGCCGTGCAGAACCCGGCGCACGCCATTCGTGATTCGGTGCTCAAGGAGCTCAACGCACTGCGGGAGGAAACAGCTCCGCAGGGGTCGACGCCCGAGTCCAAAGAGGCTGGCACCGCGGCAGCGAGCGACGCGGAGGAGCGCCGCATTGCCCCGCCGGCCTTGCCGCCGCCCCTCGTCGGTGAAGGCGCGCAGAGTGATGCGCCGGCGCCTGCCGCCGATCCCCCTGTCTCCGGAGAGTCTGAGGGCGAGACCGAGGCGCCGCCGGTCGGGGACGCCCCTGACCCGGCGCCGGCCGCCCCCGATGCGACCCCACCTGCTGCGGAGGCCTAGCCCATGTCATTCACCGGTGTTTTTGGCCTCGTCCTGCTGGCGATCGTCGCGCTGGCGCTGCTCGGTCCGGCGAAACTGCCCCAGGGCATCGAGCAGCTATGGCTGATGCTGACCAACTTCCGGCGCTCGCAGGCAGACCAGGAACCTTTGAGCCTCGAACAGGCGCGCCGGGTCTGGCAGCGCAGCCAGAACCCGCTCTACGATCTGGTCCAGATCATGTATGGCACCGTCGATCACCTCGTCGAGCTGCGCAAGCGCATCTTCATGGTCCTGGGCGCGCTCCTGGTGGGCGGCATCGTGGCGGGCGTCTTTGCCAACACGATTCTTGAGTTCCTGAAGCAGCCGTCCGGCGGTGTGCCCCTCATCGTCCTGCGCCCCACAGATATGATCTGGACCTACTTCGAGGTCATCTTCAGCGCGGCCGCCATCGTGGCGCTGCCCGTGTTCCTGTACCAGATCCTTCTGTTCATCCGGCCGGCGCTCGAATCGCCGCAGGAGCTTGCCGTCTACCGGGCCGTCGGCATCATCGGCATGCCGATGGTTGCCATCTTCTTCGTGCTCGGGCTGGCCTTCTCCTACTTCATCCTGTTGCCCTTCGGCCTCAAGTACCTGCAGGGGTTCGGCAGCGATCTCGCGCAGGCGAACTGGAACATCCGCGAGTACTTCTCCTTCGTCCTGGCCGTCATGCTGTGGATCGGGGCCGCTTTCGAGACGCCGGTCATCATGGCCGCCCTGGCCAGGCTCGGCATCGTATCGCCGCATGCCATGGCGAAGCAATGGCGCTATGCGGTCGTCGGCATCGCCTTCGTCGCTGCCGCGATTACGCCGACCGTCGATCCCGTCAATATGGCCCTCGTCATGGGGCCGCTGATCATGCTGTACTTTCTCGGTGTGCTGATGGCGCGCGCGGTCTACCGCCCGCGCTCACAGAGCAGTTCCTAAGGAGCAAACGAGTCATGTCAAAGCTGCGTGTACTGGTCATGGGAGCCGCCGGTCGCGACTTCCACAACTTCAACATGGTGTTCCGCGATAACGAGGCGTACGAGGTTGTCGCCTTTACCGCGACCCAGATACCCAATATCGAGGGCCGCCGTTATCCCCCGGAACTTGCCGGGGCGCTCTACCCGAACGGCATCCCCATCTACCCGGAGAGCGAGCTGCCCACGCTGATCCGCATTCTGGGCGTCGACCAGGTGGTGTTCGCCTATTCGGACATCCAGCACCAGTACGTGATGAGCAAGGCCGCGACCGTCATCGCCGCGGGCGCCGATTTCCGGCTCATGGGGCCCAAGGACACCATGGTGGCGTCCAACAAGCCCGTGGTTGCCGTCTGCGCAGTGCGGACCGGCAGCGGCAAATCGCAGACGACCCGCTACGTCGCGGGGCTTCTGCAGGAAATGGGCAAGAAGGTCGTTGCCATCCGCCACCCGATGCCTTACGGCGACCTTGTCAAGCAGCGCGTGCAGCGCTTCGCCTCCTATTCCGACCTGGACCTGCACGAGACAACCATCGAGGAGCGCGAGGAATACGAGCCGCACATCGACCGGGGCATCGTCGTCTACGCCGGCGTCGACTACGAAGCGATCCTGCGCCAGGCGGAGCAGGAGGCGGACGTGATCCTGTGGGATGGCGGAAACAACGACCTGCCGTTCTACAAGCCGGACCTCCACATCGTCGTGGCCGACCCGCATCGTGCCGGGCACGAGCTCTCCTATTGGCCGGGCTCAGCCAACTTCCGCATGGCGGATGTCATCATCATCAACAAAGTCGACACGGCCGATCTCCAGCCGATCAGCGCGGTGCGCGATAACGCAGCTGCGGTCAACCCGGGCGCGGTGATCGTCGAGGCGGCGTCGCCCATCTTCGTCGAGGACGCCGATGCCATCCGCGGCAAGCGCGTGCTCGTGATCGAGGACGGTCCCACACTCACCCACGGCGAGATGAAGTACGGTGCGGGCATCGTGGCAGCGCAACGTTTCGGCGCGTCCGAGATCATCGATCCGCGGCCCTATACCGTCGGGACGATCGCCGAAACGTTCGAGAAGTATCCTGCGATCGGCACACTCCTTCCGGCAATGGGATACGGCGGCGAACAGGTCCACGATCTGGAAGAGACCATCCGCCGCGTTCCGTGTGACCTGGTGATCTCCGCCACTCCGATCGATCTGACGCGTGTCGCGAAGATCTATCACCCGGTCCAGCGCGTCAGCTACGAGCTGCAGATCATCGGACAGCCCAGCCTGGAGCCGATCCTGCGCCAGAAGCTCGGCTAGGCCTCCCTGGTGCGGCTTTGGCTGCACCTCAAGAGGCAGGCGCTGCAGTCCGGCGAACGAACGAAGGTCACTCTGAGAATCAGTTGGGGTTCCCACAGGGAGCGAGCATGAGCGACGAAACGATGGATGACCTGCACGAGCAGCTCTCGGGACTGTCGCAGAGTGACAGGGCGCTTGTGCGCGACTTTCTGCGCTTCCTGGCGTGGCGCCACGAACAGACCCGCGAGGATGACGCGGCCAGACAACGTCCCTGGCAATGGAGCTTCCTGGAACACTTCGATGAGGCCAGCGTCTCCGCCTCCAAAGACCCCGCGGGCATGGAGGTCAAAGTCGCCATCGCCACCGCGGGCGGATTTGCCAGGCCCGCGCTCTGGCAGCATCCGCCGGTCGCCGGCGAGGCGCTGGTCACGTTTCACGTACCGGTGCCGGCGGGCGTTCGCAATCTCCGTCTTCAGTTCGCCACCGGCATCCGGGACGGCGCACAGGGCGAGGACCAACTGATTGCGTTCCGCATTCGAGTGGACGGCTGGCAGATTTGGAGCCGCGCCAACTGGCCGAACCGTTGGGAGCCTGCCGTCGTGCAGCTGCCGTTCCAGGCTGGCGGCATGCTGGAGCTGGCCTTTGCCACGGATGGACTCGGCAGGCATCCGTGGGCTTGGGCGGTCTGGGCAGAGCCGATGCTGGTCGGCGAACTGGCGACATGAGCGGCGTCTGAGGGGCGTATCGAACCCTGCGGAGGCGCAATACATGGCAGACGAGCATCCCCTGGTGCAACTGGCCCGCAAGACGATCGACCTGTATGTGCACGAGCATCGCCGGCTGCGGCCCGACGAGGCGCCGCCCGGGATCAGTGATGCCCGGGCTGGCGCATTCGTAACGCTGCACACGGCGAGTACCGGCCAATTGCGCGGCTGCATCGGCACCATTCAGCCGGTGGAAGCCTCGATCGTCCATGAAGTCATCAACAACGCCATCTCGGCAGCTACCCAGGATCCCCGCTTCCCTCCCGTGAGCCCGGGGGAGCTGCACGACCTGACGATCGAGGTCAGCGTGCTGCATCCACCCGAGCCGATTGAGTCGATCGACGATCTCGATCCCGCGGTCTACGGCGTCATCGTGCAACAGGGTTGGCGGCGCGGCCTGCTCCTTCCGGACATCGAGGGGATCGACACGGCAGAGACCCAGGTACGCTACGCGCGCATGAAGGCGGGCATCGCTCCGCATGCGGACGTCACGCTGCAACGGTTCCAGGTCGACAAGTATGTCTGATCCTTGCGAAGAGCGCCTGGGCGAGAGCCTCAGGGGCCTGACCGAGGTGACGGATCTGCTCCTTGCGCCGGAAGAGTTGGAGCACGCGTTGACGCGTGCCCTTGAGGTGGTGCTCCGTCTCATGGGCCAGCGCGCGGGCTGGATCCTCCTCACCGACCCTGCTGCCCAGGATCGACGTTTCGGGACCGGCTTCATCCTCGCCGCGCATTGCGGCCTTTCGCCGGAGATGGCGCCGGGGCACTCCGAAGGGTGGGACGGTCTCTGCGAGTGCCAGCGTCTGTGCCTGAACGACCATCTGGGCGATGCCTTCAACATCATCGAGTGCAGTCGTCTCAGAGCGACCGGGCACCCATCAAGCCAGGATGCGACGCCTGGCAACTCGCCAGAGGAATCGCTGCCCGAGAGCGCACCGTGCATCCACGCCTCCACGGCTCTCCGAGCCGGCGGGACAGTTCTCGGCATCCTCAACGTTGTTGCGAACGACCGCACGCCGTTCTCTCCCACCGCGCTTGCAGTGCTGACCCACGCCGGCCGGCTGATGTCGATGGCGGTGGAGCGCGCGCGGCTGCTCTCGATCGCGGAGGACCGCTGGCATGCGCAGGTCTCGAGCCAGGAACACCTGGCCGAGCAACTGCAAATGGCGCGCCAGATCCAGCTCAGCCTGCTCCCGGGCGAGGCGCCCGAGGTGCCCGGTTGGGATTTCGCTGCAACATACCGGTCCGCGCAGGTCGTGGGCGGTGACTTCTACGATTACTTCTATCTGCCGGGCACGCCCCTGCGTCTCGGAGTGGTGATCGCGGACGTTGCGGACAAGGGCGTCGCGGCCGCGCTCTACATGGCCCTGAGCCGCACAGTGATCCGGACCAGCGCACTGAGTGGCCGGCGGCCGGCCTCCGTCCTGGTCCGCGCCAACGGCATGATCCTCAGCGACAGCCAGACCGACATGTTCCTGACCGCGTGTTACCTCACCCTCGATCTCACGACGGGAAGAATCGTGCTCGCAAATGCGGGGCACAACCGGCCGGTGGTGTGGAGCGCCGAGTCGGGCCAGGTCCGGGAGGTGCTGACGCGCGGCCTGGTGTTGGGCGCGTTCGAACAGATCGAGCTCGAAGAACGGGAGACGATCCTCGGCCTTGGGGATGTGTTATTGCTCTACTCTGACGGCGTGACCGACGCGATCAACGCGGCGGAGGAGCCGTTCGGCGAAGAGCGGCTGGTACAAGTCCTGGTCGACCACGCCGGACAGAGCGCACACGCCATCATCCGCGGGATACTCGATGCGCTCGATTCATTCGCCCAGGACGCGACGCAATACGATGACGTGACCCTTGTCGTCATTCGGCGGCAATCCGCCATGCCGGATGAGGCCATTCCCACCGACTGGACGCACGCGAACTTCCGCTCCCAGCGCATGCCGACCTACGTCCGGCGCCGCGCAGTCTAGGAGACCGCCTCCTGCGCCGCCGGGGGCTCCTGCGGTTCGCGCATGGTGAAAACGAGTCCGTCGTCGTTCGCATCGACAGCCACCCCCGCGCCCTTCTCCGGCGCCGCGGTCAGCAGCCAGTCCGCCAATGGCTCGCGCAGGTTCTTCTGGATGATCCGGCGCAGCGGCCGGGCCCCCCACTCAGGATGATCGTTCTGGTCCAGCAGCCAGCGCTTCGCCGCGTCGGAGACCTCGAGCACAATGCCCTGATCCCTGAGCATCCTGATCTCCTTCTTCAACTGCAGATCGAGGATCTGGGCCAGCTGGTCCGGCGAGAGCGGCAGGAACATGATGATCTCGTCGAGGCGGTTCAGGAACTCGGGCCGCAGCGCCTTTCGCATGACCCCCAGCACCTCTTCGCGCATCTCGTCCGTCATCACCGGCTTGTCGAGGTGCTCGGAGCCGAGGTTGCTGGTGAGGATGATGACCGTCTCACTGAACGAGGTGAGGCGGCCCTGGGCATCGGTCAGCCGGCCCTCCTCCATGATCTGCAGCAGGACATCCAGCACGCGCGAATGCGCCTTCTCCACCTCATCGAAGAGCACCACGGTGTGCGGGCGCTGGCGCACCTTCTCGGTGAGCTGGCCGCCGGCCTCGAACCCGACGTAGCCCGGTGGCGCACCGATCAGGCGGTTGACCGTATGATCCTGCTGGTACTCGCTCATGTCGAGCACCACCATGGCATCCTCGGACCCGAACATGAACTCCGCCAGGGCCTTCGCCAGCTCCGTCTTGCCGACGCCGGTCGGACCCAGGAACAGGAACGAGCCGATGGGCCGCTTGGGATCCTTCAGCCCGACACGCGCGATCTTGACTGCCCGGCTTACCGCCAGCACCGCCTCGTCCTGGCCGATGATGCGCTGGTGCAATGCGTCGACCATGCGCGCGTAGCGGGTGCGTTCATCAAGGCCCAGCTTGCTGACCGGAATGCCGGTCATGGCGCTGACGGCCACCCCAACGTCATCCGCGTCCAGGACCACGTCCAGCCCGACGCCGCCCGGCGCCTGACCTGCCGTCACGGGCTGGCCTGCCGCCGGCTGCTGCCCAACGGTGTCGCCGGCTTCGGCGGCCGGTACAGCCGCCTTGCCGTCGCCCTGCGGGTTCACGGTCGATTGGCGCGCCAGCTTGAGCAGCGCGCCCGCGCGATGCATGACGGCCAGCGCAGACGCGGGCAGCGGCATACCGGCGACATAGCGCTTTGCCATGTTTGCCGCGGCAGAGAGGGCATCCTCCTGGATCGTGACGCCGTAGTCATGCTCGAGATGGGACTTGTGCACCGCAAGGATCTTGATGGTCTCCTCGGCCGTCGGCTCCGGCACGCGCAGGCGATGGCTGTTCTCGCGCACGGTGTTGTTCGACACCAGGCGGTCGTTCCACGCAGGATCGGTTGTGCTGGCAATGACAACCGGCAGGACATTCAGGAAAGCGCGCTGCACCAGACGGGTCGCCTTCGGAAAATCCGCGTTGGCTGACGCCCCGCTGAAGAAGCGCTCCACGTTCGGAATGAACACGATCCCGTCTCGGGCCTGCTGTTGGGCGCTCTCGATCGCCTTTTCAGGATCGATCAACAGTGCGTGCTCCGACACCGTCACCAGGTTCCGGAGCCCGGTCGGGCCCTTGCCTTCTGCCATCAGCAGCGCCAGCCCCTGGACCAACGATCGCCGCCCGACGCCTGCGTCGCCCACCAGGATGACGTGGCGGTGATTCGCGAGGGTCAGCAGGCCGAGCAGGTCATGCATGAGGTCCTCACGCACGAACACCGGCGCACCTTCGCCAGCCCTGGCCTGCTCCACCTGGTCGTGCCCCGAAGAGCGCCTGGTCTGCGCCTGGCTGGCCAGCCGCGCGGCGAGCGTCTCCCGCGAGATGCCGTAACGGCGCAGGATCCCGGCCGTGGCGACGCCGCGCTCGGCCAGTCCGCCCAGGGCATGCTCCGTGCCGACCTGCGTCTCGCCGGCAGCCTCTGCGATGCTCCGCCCTTCGTCCAGCACGATGACCATCTCGGTGGACAGCCGGATCGGCCCGCGCTCACCGGCAAAGGTGAAGTCCGCGTCCTGTCCCGGCGCGGCCCGCGCGAAGGCCTCGGCCGATGCAGCCAGTTCGTCCAGCCGAAAGCTGCGTTCCGCAGCCAGGCCGGTCAGCAGGCGGTGCGCAGCGGTGTCCGGCTCCTTGATGAACGTCAACAACAGCATGGCGGGAGTCAGCAGCCCTGCGCCACGCCCGCTCGCGCGCATGCGGCTCGCAGCCGCGTTCAGTGTACGCGCCAACTCCGGCGACACGATGTTTGGATTGAGCGTACCCAGGGTGCACTCTCCTCTACGGGAGCTCTCCGCGGCCGCGCCAACCTTCCGTTGGCAGGGGATCGCGGGGCTCTCCGTTTACGATGCTATCATGCAATTTGCCTAGTATACCGCATGAGCCGGCAGAGCGTGAAGCACGGGGTTGCGCTCCTCGCCGCTCACGGCTAGAATGCTGATAGATATGGTCTGGCAGATGACGTTTGCGAAGAGATAAGGAGCAGTAGCTCGGGTGTCCAGCGCCCCCGCGGAAGTTCGATATGGCTCCGGGAGCCGGGGCCGTGTATCTTTGAACGCGCGTAGCAGCCGGCGCGGCTGGCTCACAGTCTCGCTGCTGCTGGTGCTGAGCCTGCTCGCAGCCTCCCTGCTCCTGCTGGCACAGCCGGCCCTCGTCCATGCAGAGGAGACCGTGAGACCGATCTTCACCGTGACCAAACCGACCTACCTGCCCTACCTGGGGCAATTCGCCCCGAAGCCTCCCCTGCCCCTGGAGGTGCGCGCGCTCTGGATCTCGCGCTTCGACCTGGGCAGCCCGCCCGTCACCCAGGCGCGGCTGGAGGCGCTGATCGAGGCCGCCGCCGGCGCCGGCTTCAATGTGATCCTCCTCCAGGTGCGCGCCACGACCGACGCCTACTACACGCCCGGGCTGGATCCGTGGTCCTATCGCCTCACCTCGTCCCGCGTGGCAGACCTGGGCCGCGATCCGGGCTGGGATCCCCTGGCAGTCGCCATTGAGCTTGCTCACCGGCGCGGCTTGGAGCTCCACGCTTATGTCAATGCCTTCAGCGTCTGGGAATGCGGCCGCGGCGCACCCCCGCACACTGTGCCGGAGCATGCGTACTGGCGCCTGGCCGGGTATAACCCCGAATCGCTGCACTACGATCCCTCGTGGCGCGTCCATGCCCTGGTCAACGGCCAGCCCACGCCCATGGGCGACGGCAAGGACGATCCGGTGCCCTGCTCCGAGTATCTGTGGGGCAGCCCCGGCGTCGAGCGCGTACAAGCCCACACGGAGGCCGTGCTCAAGGACATCGCGACGCGCTACCCTGCACTCGATGGCATGCACCTGGACCGCATGCGGTATCCCGGACGCCAGTATTCGCACGACCCGGAGACGCTGGCAGCGTGGCGTGCAACCATGCCGCCCGTCACGTTCGAAGACTGGCAGCGCAACCACCTGAGCGACTGGGTGGCGCGGTACTCGGCCGCGATCAAGGCGGTTCGTCCCGGCATCACCTTCAGCGCGGCCGTTTGGTTCACATACCGGAAGACGGCCGCCATCACCTTCCCCACGTCGCAAGGTTACGTGGACTACTACCAGGACTCACACCGGTGGCTGGCCGAGGGCAGCGTGGACGCCATCGCGCCGATGATCTACGGCGCGACGTTCAACAGCGACTTCGCCAAGTGGCAGGTGCTCGCGGAGGACCACGTCCGCGTGCAGGCGGGGCGCCAGGTATGGCTGGGCATCGGCGGAGACATGCCCGAGTTCGATCGCATCAGCGAGCGCATCGCCGCGGCCCGGGCACTCGGCGCCAGGGGCGTGGCCATCTGGTCGGCAGGCGCGATCGACACCAGGGGCTACTGGGACGAGCTTCGGGAGGGACCGTTCAAGGATCCGGCCCGGGCGCGCTAGCGAACGCGGTGCCGCATTCAGTTCCGCTACGAGCCCGGCCGGTCGTCCACGCGGCGGTGATGCTGCTCTGCCGCGCCATCCCCGCGCAGCAACTCGACCGCATGCGGCAGCACGGGCAGGATGAACCCCAGGCTCTCGACTGCGCCGCGCGGACTCCCCGGCAGGTTGACGATCAGGGTCCGGCCCCGGATACCGGCAACGCCGCGGCTGAGCATGGCGTGGCGCGTCACGCGCTGGCTCTCGGCCCGGATTACCTCCGCGAGACCCGGCGCCAGGCGCTCCACCACGTCCAGCGTTGCCTCAGGCGTCACATCGCGCGGCGCAAAGCCGGTCCCCCCCGTCGTGAGCACCACATCGAACCGGTCGTCGTCGCACCAGGCCACAAGCTGGGCGCTGATGGACGCGCGGTCATCCGGGACAATCGCGCCTACGATCGCGTGATCCTCCGGGACCCGGGTCTCGCCCGCGGCCCAGAAATCACGCAGGGCCTGCGCCAGTGCAGGGCCGCTCAGGTCCTCGCGTTCGCCGCGATGGCTTCGGTCGCTCGCAGTCAGTATCCCAACCCGCATCGGACCACCTCCTGACAGAAGGAGAACGCCGCCATAACACAACGAACCGATCCGCCGGTTTCCCAGTATGAGAAGCGGCAGATCGGCTCGGTCTTCGGCTGTGTTTGTTACCCTGCGTGCGGCTCTAGCGCTTGGTGTATTGCGGTGCCTTGCGGGCGCGCTTCAGGCCGTACTTCTTCCGCTCTTTCGCGCGGGAATCCCGCACGAGGAAGCCGTTCTTCTTCAACACGGGCCGCAGGTTCTCGTCGGCCACGCACAGGGCACGGGCGATGCCCAGCGCTGACGCGCCGGCCTGGCCGGTCAAGCCGCCGCCGTTGACCTGGATGCTCACATTGAAGCTGTTCTGCGTGTCGCTCATCTGGAGCGGTCGCGCGATCAACAGCTGGTCGGTCTCCCGCGGGAAGTATTCGGAGAACGGGCGCTCGTTGACCACGATTGTGCCGGTTCCGGGATACAGACGGACGCGCGCGCTGGAGGTCTTGCGACGGCCGACCGCTTCGTAGTATCTAGCTGACATCAATATCGATCTCCTTTGCGAAGCACTTACGCGAGCGGGAACGGCTTCGGTTGTTGCGCCGCGTGCGGATGTTCGCTCCCCGCGTACACCTTGAGCTTCTTAATCAACTGCCTGCGCAGACGGTTACGGGCCAACATGCCCATCACCGCTGACTGGATCACCCGGTCGGGATGCGTGGCGAGCTGCTTGCGCAGGCTGATCTCGCTCAGTCCACCCGGATAACCGGAGTACCGGTAGTACATCTTATCATCAAGCTTCGAGCCGGTCACGTAGATCTTGTCCGCATTGATGACGATCACGAAGTCGCCACAATCCATGCTAGGCGTGTAGATCGGCTTGTGCTTGCCCTTCAAGACGCTGGCAATCTGCGTGGCCAAACGACCGAGATTCATGCCAGTCGCATCCACGATATACCACTCGCGGCTGGCCTCAGCATCCGCAGCGGTTGCGCTATAGGTTCTCACAACTCTAACTCCTCTAACGATTGCAGACCTGGCACCTGCAGTTCCGGGCAGGCGCAGAAGAAAGCGGGCTCCTGCTTGCGCCCCGCCATCTTCGGTGTTCAATACTCAACGTGCATCAGGCATAAGCCACAGGCCGGTGCGGGTGGCGCTGCCAGCGCACGATCCCGCAGGTCCAGCACTTCGATCAGGTGCGCCACGGTCCAGTCGTTGGCGCCGACCTTCAGCATGGCCCCCACCAGGGACCTGACCATGCCTCTCAGGAAAGCGTTGCCGACCACATCGAACTGCAGGCGGGTGTCCTGCGCCTGCGCAGACACAGCGCCCTCGGCCACCGGTGCAGTCCAGGTCGCGCTCATGATGACGCGGACCGTTGTCTGGCCACGGCTCATGGGCTGGCCGAAACTTGCGAAGTCGTGCTGCCCCACCAGGACGTCGGACGCTGCCTGCAGCAGCGCCAGATCCATCGGCCTGGCCGTGTGATGGCTGTACCGTCGCTCCAGTGGCGATCGCCAGGGCCCGCAGAGCAGGCTGTAACGATAGTGCCGCCACCTGGCGCTGAATCGCGGGTGCCACCCCGGCGGCGCCTCTTCAAGAGCAGTCACCGCTACATCCGAGGGCAACAACGCATTCATGGCCCGATGCAGATCGGCCCTGCTGTGCCGCCAGTCAGCGTTGAACCCGATGACCTGGCCACGCGCATGCACGCCCGCATCCGTACGCCCTGAGCCAACCACCCGATCCTCAAGGCCTGTCAGCCGGGAGAGCACTGTCTCCAACTCGCCCTGCACGGTTCGCCCGCGGGCCTGAAGCTGAAAGCCTTGAAAGTCCGTGCCATCATAGGCAACGGTGGCTCTGAAGTACTGCACATCCCTAACCTGGTAAAGTGCCACGATCTGACGTGATGGTGGCCCACCATCTCACGAGGTGAGCCGCCATGGTAGCCGTACGTTACTTCTCTTCTCTGCTGCGCAGGCGGCTGCCCGCCCCGCGCACGCGCGAGCCAAGACTGCGGGCGGCCTTGGCCGGACCCTTGTCGCTCTCAGCCGTCTTCGGCTGCGGCCGCTCGACCAGTTCCAGGACCACCATCTCGGCGCCATCGCCCAGGCGCGGCCCGATCTTGATCATGCGGGTGTAACCACCGGGACGCTCGAGGAAGAGAGGCGCGATGTCGTTGAACAGACGCTTGGTAATCTCAGGATCGGTAATGACCTTGGCTGCCAGACGATGGGCATGAACGCTGTTCCCGCCCTCAGCCAGGCCATGCTTCGCGATCGTTATCAGGCGCTCCGCATGGCCGCGCATAAAGCGCGCCTTCGCTGCAGTCGTGCTGATACGATCGTGGCGGAACAACTCTGTGATGAGACCCCGCATCAGGGCTGAACGCTGAGCACTGTCACGTCCCAGCTTACGTCCTGCGACTCGATGTTTCATTCGAAATACTCCATTAAGCATTGCCGGTCGGCGGTCGAAGATCTGCGATCTTCACCAGCCGATCTTCAATTTACGGTCACCCAACGTCTTCGGTTTCAGCATCCCACTGGGACGCCTCGCCCTCGTCTTCCTGCTCGGCCGATACACTTGGTCGATAGGAAATCGTCGACAGGAAGCCCTTCTCGTCCAGGCGATCCACCAACTCGACCAGCGACTTGCGGCCGAAGTTACGAATCGCGAGGACTTCCTCCTCACCCCTCTCCAGCCGCTCCAGGACCTCGCCAACCTTAGTGATCCCCGCACGTTTCAGGCAGTTATATGCCCGAACGCTCAGTTCCAGTTCCTCGATGGCAACGTCGTACACACGGCTGGGCACGCCGTGGCCTTCAGCAGCAGCCTGCTCGGCCGGCAGGACGTCGGCACCGGCAACGAGCGCCAGGTGACGCACCAGAAGCTTGGCGGATTCCCGCAGCGCAGCCTCCGGAGCCAATGTGCCGTCGGTCCAGACCTCAAGGACAAGCCGGTCATAGTTGGTGCTCTGGCCGATGCGAGCGCGAGAGACGGCGTAATTCACTTTTCGAACCGGGCTGTAGATCGCATCGACCGGGATCTCGCCCAGCGGCAGCTTACCGCGCTCCTCGGCCGGGGAATAGCCACGGCCGCGGCTCACGGTGAGCTCGATGTCCAGATCGACCTCGGGGGCATCAACGGTGAGCAGCAACAGCTCAGGGTTGACGACCTCGACTCCGGGCGGACAGATCAGATCGCCCGCGGTCACCGGCCCTTCGTTGCGAATGTCAACGTGCAGCCGGACCGGTTCGTCCAGATCAGATTTCATGCGCAGTTGCTTCACGTTCAGCAACAGCGCCGTGGTGTCCTCCCTGACGAAGGGAATGGGCGAAAACTCGTGATGCACCCCGCTGATGCGAATCGAACTTACGGCCGAACCGGGAAGCGAAGAGAGCAGGACACGACGGAGGGCGTTTCCCAGCGTGATACCGTATCCGCTTTCCATCGGACCGATGATGAACTTCCCATAGTTCCGGGCGCTCGCTTCGCGCTCAATCTTAGGCAGCACAAAATCTAACATAACGAAGCATCCTTCGGGGAAGAAAGCATCTTCCCTCTAACTACCGCAGAGAGCGGGACGCTCCTGCAGGGGGCACACCGATCGGGTCCCCTGCCCGGTTCACGCCCGGCTCTCCACAGCAAGCCCGTCCTACCGGCTGTAGTACTCGACAATGAGCTGCTCTTTGAGCGGGATATCGATCGTTTGGCGATCCGGCATCCCAACAATGCGTCCGGACATGCGACTCTCGTCGAACTGTAGCCAATCCGGAATGGCGCGCTGGCCCAGATGATCGGCGATATTCTTGAAATAGCCGTTGCCACGGCTCGCTTCGCGCAGGTCGATCACGTCGCCCACTTGCACGAGATAAGACGGGATATTGTGATTCCGCCCGTTGAGCATGAAATGACCGTGACGCACCAACTGCCGGGCCTGTGGTCGGGAGTCCGCGATGCCCATGCGGTAGATCACGTTATCGAGGCGCCGCTCAAGCGTTTGCAGCAGCGTGACGCCGGTCATGCCCTTGATGCGCTGTGCACCGCGGAAATAGCGACGGAACTGACATTCCTGGACGCCGTAGAAGCGGCGCACCTTCTGCTTTTCGCGCAGCTGCAGAGCGAAATCAGACTCCTTGTGCCTGAAAGAGCCCTTCTTGCCATGCATACCCGGCGCGTACGCGCGCTTCTCGACCGCGCACTTCGGCGAATAGCACCGCTCGCCCTTTAGGAATAGCTTCATACCTTCCCGGCGGCATAACCTGCACACCGGATCTATGTTACGTGCCAACTTGATCCTCCAAACAGAACTACTGTGACCCGCACCGCCGGGCCCGGCCAAATGCCAGGGTCACCCCAGAGAGACCGACCGAGAGGTTTACGGCTTGGCAACCTTCGTCCCTCTCCAATAACCTGTTACGTAAACCGCAACTCAGCCGATAAGCCTGACCGCTGCACCGCGTAACCAAATGGACGATAGCAGCGCGTATCGGCAGATACAGGTCTCAGACGCGACGCTTCTTAGGCGGCCGGCAGCCATTGTGCGGGATGGGCGTGATATCGGTGATAGAACGCACGCGCAACCCTGCCGCCTGCAGCGAACGCACCGCAGACTCACGACCAGGGCCAGGGCCCTTGATAAAGACGTCGGCTTCCCGCATGCCCATATCCATCGCCTGCTTGGCAGCCTGCGTAGCAGCCAGCTGCGCGGCGTATGGCGTGCTCTTGCGGGAGCCCTTGAACCCCACACCACCCGTGCTCGTCCAGGCCAGGGTGTTGCCCTGGGGATCTGTGATCGTCACGATCGTGTTGTTGAAGGTCGATTGAATATGAACCTGGCCCTGTGGAACCAGGCGCTTCTCACGCCGCGGCCCGGCACGTCGTGTGCGCCTGCCGCCAGCCGGTGTACCAGTAGGTTTCGCCATTCCGTGTTTCTCCCTACAGTGCCGAACGCTGCGAGTCCGCCGTCTGAAGCCGGGTGAGGCTTGCCGTCAAAGAACGGAAGCCAACCCACCGCAGACCAACCCGCAGCGGCCAACTCATTACTTCCGAGCGCGCTTCTTGCCCGGAACCGTGCGGCGAGCGCCGCGCTTCGTGCGAGCGTTCGTGCGAGTGCGCTGGCCATGCGCCGGCAAATTGCGGCGGTGGCGCAGGCCACGGTAGCTGCCGATCTCCTGCAGGCGCTTGATGTTCATTGCTGTCTCACGCCGCAGATCGCCCTCCACCCTGAAGTTCCGCTCGATGACGTCACGCAGCTTCGCAACTTGCGTCTCATCAAGATCCTTGATCCGAACATCCGGGTTGATGCCGGTCATGCCCAGGATCTCTCTACTCGACGTAGGACCGATGCCAAAGATATAGGTCAGGCCTACCTCGACCCGCTTATCACGCGGCAGGTCTACACCAGCAATACGAGCCATTCGCTCTCCTCCGAAAATTACCCTTGGCGCTGCTTGTGCTTCGGGTTAGTGCAGATGACCTGCACACGACCATGGCGCCGGATGATCTTGCATTTGTCGCAAATGCGCTTTACCGACGGTCGAACTTTCATCTCGATTCTCCTCTAACTACCCGCAGGCCACAGATGGACAAAGCTCGCAACTCAGCCTGCTGTATTTGGCTTCGGTTCGGTTGCAGTTGCATCACAGAACCGTGAGCAGCTCTGGTTCGCCATCAGTCACGGCGATCGTGTGCTCGAAATGCGCCGAGCGTTTGCCGTCGGCCATGGTCACTAACCAGCCATCGCCCGCCACTTTAGTTCGCCACGTGCCAACACCGACCATGGGCTCAAGGGCAAAGGTCATGCCTGCCCTGAGCTTCGGGCCGCGGCCGGCGCCAGCCGGCACATAGTTGAGCACGTTCGGCTCCTCGTGCATCTGGCGTCCCACGCCATGGCCCGTATACTCACGGACCACGTGGAAGCCGCGCTCCACCACGTGCGTCTCGACAGCTCTCGAGACGTCGGACAGGAAGTTGCCCGGATGCGCCTGCGCGATTCCTGCCCACAGGCTGCCCTCGGTGGCTGCCATCAGGGCCTCTGCCTCGGCATCTATGCTGCCGACTGCATAGGTCCAGGCGGAGTCACCGACCCAGCCTTTGTAGGTCGCACCGACATCGATACTGATGATGTCGCCGGGCTCGAGCCACCGCTCGGCACTCGGGATCCCGTGTACCAACTCCGCGTTGATCGAGGCGCAGATACTAGCCGGGTAGTCGTTCTTCCCCGTATGCGGATATCCCAGGAACGTCGGGATGGCGTCGTGCTGCCGGATGATCTCCTCAGCCCGGGCATCCAACTCGGCAGTTGTGACGCCCGGCCGCACCATCTGACGCATCGCGTCGTGCACCCTGGCGACGATCCTGCCCGCTTCCCGCATCAGAGCAATCTCTGATCGACTCTTCAGAATGATCATCGATACGCCTGCATCATGCCCGAGCCGCCACGACCGACAGCAGGTCTGCCTGCACCTGCTCCACTGGCCGGTCGCCATCCAAGCCGGCCAACAGCCGCTTGGCATAGTAGTAGCCGATCAGCGGCGCCGTCTGCTTATAGTAGACGAACAGCCGGTTCCGCACGGTCTCCGGATCGTCGTCCGTGCGCCGGTACAGCTCGCCACCGCACTTGTCACAGCGTCCCTCGACTTGAGGCGGGCTGAATTCGACATGATACATCGCCTGGCAGTCACGGCAAACCCGCCGGCCGGCCAATCGCTGAATCACCGCCTCATCACGCACCTCAAGGAGCGGCGCCACGCTGATGCGAAGCCCCTTGGCCTCGAGCGCCCGATCGAGCGCATCGGCCTGGGCTAGCGTGCGCGGGAACCCGTCCAGCACCACGCCCTGCGCTGCATCGGGCCGGCTCAGCCGATCCATGACCATGTTGATGGTCACGTCGTCCGGCACGAGCTCGCCCTTATCCATGTACTGCCTGGCCAACACGCCAAGGGCCGTCTCATTCTTCAGGTTCTCCCGGAAGATGTCGCCGGAAGAGACCTGCGGCAGGCCCAGGGCCTCAGAGAGCAGACGCGCCTGGGTGCCCTTGCCTGCGCCGGGTGCTCCGAGCATGACAATGAACAACGGCTTTGCTTGATCAACCATATCTGCTCCGCCTCGCAAGCCAGGGGGCGTGTGCAGAACACTGACGGCGAAACCTGTCAGTGGCCACATCCACCCCTGTACCGACGCCACTACTTCCGGATGAAGCCTTCGTAGTGACGCATCAGCAACTGCGCCTCAAGCTGCTTCATCGTGTCGAGCACCACACCGACGACGATCAGCAGGCCCGTGCTCGAGATGAGCAGCGTGCCGCTCACCGCCCCACTGGAGTTGGCGCCACCGAACACCAGGTGGACCAGCCACGGCAGGATCGCCACGAAGCCCAGGAACAGGGCGCCCACCAGGGTAATGCGAGAGAGCACCGTGTTGAGGTACTTCTCGGTGTTCAGCCCTGGGCGGATGCCCGGGATGAACCCGCCCTGTCGCTGCAGCGTCTCAGGCAGGTTCTGCTGCCGGAAGATCACATCCGTATAGAAATACGTGAATGCGATGACCAGCAGGAAGTACATGATCCAGTACCAGCCGTTGGCCGGCGTGAAGAAGTTGTAGAAGAAATTCGACACACTTCTCACGAAGGCGGACGTCGAGTTCACGAAGTAACTCGCAATGGTGCTGGGAAAGATCAGCATGGACGACGCGAAGATCAGCGGGATCATGCCTGCTGAGTTAACGCGCATCGGCACGTGCGTGCTCTGCCCACCAACCACCATGAGCTTGTTGCCCCGCATGGCGCGCACCCGCTTGCCATACTGAACAGGAATGCGGCGCTGACCCTCCTGCACGATGACAATCACCGCGACGGTCAGGATCGTCACCAGGATGAAGACGAGCAACTGCCCGATGCCGCCCTGGACCGTCGTCTGGACGATGTTCTGGGGCATCGCGGCAATGATGCCGCCGAAGATGATGATCGAGACGCCGTTGCCGATGCCCTGTTGGGTAATCAA
Source organism: Anaerolineae bacterium (assembly GCA_040766655.1). Taxonomy (GTDB): domain Bacteria; phylum Chloroflexota; class Anaerolineae; order CG2-30-64-16; family CG2-30-64-16; genus JALOOB01. Next base: position 32,758 of record JAXGQB010000011.1, on the reverse strand, counting down.
CTGCCCCAACCACATCGCAAGCATGGTGCCCGCGGTCAGCGAGATCAGGATCGTGATGGTCTGGAGCGGGTAGTTCGCAAAACCGAACTTGGTCAGCACAGGGCCGGACCCACCGCTCGACTGGGCCAACAACGACGACTGGCCGAACGCCTGGAGCACTGCCAACGGGATCGTGAGCCAGTTGGTATACTGGTTGAGCCGGTTGCGACCGGACTCCCCTTCCTTCTGCAGCTCCTGCCAGGCCGGGACGATCGGGATGAGCAGCTGAACGATAATCGATGCCGTGATGTAGGGATACACCCCCATCGCCATCACCGAGAAGTTCTGCAGCGCCCCACCCGAGAGCAGGTTGAGCAGGCCGAGCAGCTGATTTGAGCCGAAAAGCGTGCTCAGCGCCTGACGGTCGACGCCCGGAACCGGGATGTGCGACATCAAGCGATAGATCACCAGGATGCCCAGGGTGACGAGCAGCTTGCGGCGTAAGTCTGGCAGCCGGAACGCGTTACGAACGGCTTCAAGCATCGTACTCTCTCCGTCGGGACAGACCTCACCAGCCTGTCCTACATGGCCTTATTCCAGGGTCAATTCCTGAACGGTGCCGCCCGCAGCTTCGATCTTCTGGCGGGCAGTGTCTGAGAACTTGTGCGCTCGAACAGTGATCGCGACCGTGAGATCGCCCTCGCCCAGAATCTTCACAGGGCCGGAGCCCTTGATCACGCCGGCAGCCGCCATCAATTCCGGACCGACGTCCGCGCCTTCGGGAAACACGTTCAGGCGCGCAACGTTCACCGGGGCATACTCGATGCGCCACAGGTTCTTGAACCCACGCAGGTGTGGCAGGCGCCGCACGAGCGGCAGCTGGCCGCCCTCGAAGTACGGACGCTTCGAGCCGCCGGAGCGACTGTTCTGGCCCTTGGTGCCCCGTCCGGCCGTCTTGCCGCGACCGGCGGAGATACCTCGGCCCGACCGAGTGCGCTTCTTATTTGAGCCAGGGACTGGCTGCAAATCATTCTGCTTCATCATTACGCCTCAAACTCTTCGACCGTGACCAGGTGACGCACCTTGTGGATCATCCCGCGCACGACCGGCGAATCCGGGAGTTCCACGGCCTGGCCAAGCTTCCGCAGACCAAGGCGGCGCACCGTATCTTTCTGATCGAACTTGACGCCGATGGAACTCGTGGAATAGGTGATGCGAAGCATCTTCGCGTCAGGATTGCTCTGCTGCATCTTTGCCTCCACCACGCAGCCAGTAAGGCATCAACGCCTCCACCGGCCGGCCACGGCGCCTGGCCTCGTCCTCAGGATTCTTCAGCGCCTCAAGCGCCTTGAAGGTGGCAGCGACGACGTTAAGGATGTTCGCGCTGCCCTGAGACTTGGTCAGGATGTCCCGGATGCCCGCCGCTTCCAGCACGGCACGGACGCCGCCGCCCGCGATCACGCCGGTCCCGGGCGATGCCGGTCGCAGCAACACGCGTGCAGCACTGAAGTCGCCCAAGGCGATGTGCGGAATGGTTGTGCCGGCCATCGGGACGCGGTACATGTGATTGCGCGCGTGCTCCGAGGCCTTGCGCACGGCTTCCGGAACCTCACGCGCCTTGCCGACGCCAAAACCGACCTGGCCGTGATTGTCGCCAACGACGACCACTGCCCGGAAGGCAAACCGGCGGCCGCCCTTCAAAACCTTCGATGTGCGTGCCACATGCACCACACGCTCATCGAGCTGCTCACGTTCTTCTTCACGCTCACGGGGGCGCCGCTGCCTGTCCCGGTTCTGGCCCCCAGGGCCTCCCGGCCGTGCGGCTTGCTGATCGCGGCCTGCGCCCTCGCGTTGATTTCGTTCTTTACCTGGCATCGGTCCTCCTAGAACTCCAACCCGCCCTCGCGCGCCCCGTCGGCCAGAGCCTTCACCCGGCCGTGGTAGGGATAACCACCGCGGTCAAACACGACCTTCTTCAGCCCCTTGTCGAGGGCCCGGCGGGCCACCAGCTGGCCCACCTGGCTCGCCTGTTGCGACTTGTTCAGGCCGTTCAATTGCTCACGCAATTCCGGATCCACAGTTGACGCGGCAACCAATGTGTTGCCCATGTCGTCATCGATCACCTGGGCATAGATGTGCTCCAGGCTGCGAAACACATTCAGACGAGGGCGCTCGGCCGTGCCGTGAATATGCTTGCGAATGCGCTCATGCCGGCGCTTCCGGGCGTCGAGACTCGTATTGTCGGACATTGACCTTGATCCTCCGCTTTACTTCTTGCCCTTGCCGCCCACTTTACCGCTCTTGCCGGCCTTCTGGCGGACCTTCTCGCCCCTGTAGCGGATGCCTTTGCCCTTGTAGGGTTCGGGCGGCCGCAGGTCGTGGACGTGCGCGGCCATCTGGCCCACAAGTTGCTTATCGTTCCCGGTAATCGTGATGACCCGTCCGGTCTTATCCACCTCGAAGACGATGCCCGGAGGCGGAACGAGCTCGACCGGGTGCGAGTAACCCGCCAGGACCACCAGGTTCTTGTTGAGTATGCCCGCGCGGTACCCGACGCCCTCAACTTCCAGGATACGCGTGAAGCCAGTGCTGACGCCTGTCACCATGTTGTTCAGCAGGGCACGGCTCAAACCATGCAATGCACGATGGTTCTTAGCATCCGACGGCCGGGCCACCTGGACTTCGTCCCCCTCGATCGAGAAGGTCATCGCAGGCGGAAACTGCTGGTGCAGCTGGCCCCTGGGCCCCTTGACCGTGATGAGATTGCCTTCACCCACCGTCACGCTTACGCCCTTCGGCAGCGCCACGGGCATTTTTCCAATACGCGACACAGTCCTGCCTCCTACCAAACGTAGCAGAGCACCTCGCCGCCCAATCCGAGCCGGCGGGCCTTCTGGTCCGACATGATGCCTTGCGGCGTGCTCAGAATGGCGACCCCGAGGCCACTGAGGACCCACGGGATATCGGTGCGCTTGACATAGACTCGCCGCCCAGGCCGGCTGACCCGCTGCATCCCGGTGATCACTGACTTACGATCACGATCGTACTTCAGCACCAGGCGCAACTGAGCCTGCGGCTCATCCTTGGTGATCTCGAAATCCTTGATGAATCCCTCATCCTTCAGGATCCGGGCCACTGCGAGCTTGACCTTCGAACCAGGCACGACCACTTGCTTGTGCCGCACCAAGGCGCCGTTGCGGATGCGAGTCAGCATATCGGCAATTGGATCACTAATCATTTCTTGCTCCTTCGGAGTTCGGATCACCCAGTGTCAGCGGCCTGGCCAGAGCAGCACGATGCTCTCTGCGGTAGCGCAACCCGGGATTCCGCATCCCAATCCGGCGATCGTCGCGCTCTCTCAAAACGGAGGAGCGCGTGCGCCGGTTCGTTACCAGCTCGACTTCACCACGCCGGGCAGGTTGCCCTTCAAAGCCTGTTCACGGAAGCAGATGCGACACAGATCGAAGCGACGCATGTAACCCCGCGGCCGGCCACACATGCTGCAGCGGTTGCGCACACGCACGTCGTACTTGCGGCGCTGTTCCCGAATCGGCATACAAGTCTTTGCCACAGAAACTCCTCCTACTTTCGGAACGGCATGCCGAGCAGTTCAAGCAGCCGCCGGCCTTCCTCATCGGTCTTGGCCGTGGTCACCACGGTTACCGCCATGCCACGAATCTTGTCGACCTTCTCGTAATGAATCTCCGGGAACATCAGCTGTTCTCTCAGACCCAGGCTGTAATTGCCATGACCATCGAATGAGTCCGGGTTGATACCCCGAAAGTCACGAAGCCGCGGCAGCGCGATGCCAATCAGGCGATCCAGAAAGCTCCACATGCGCTCCTGCCGCAGCGTCACCGTCACGCCGATGGTGTTGCCCTCGCGCAGCTTGAAGTTCGCGATGGATTTCTTCGCCTTGGTGAAGACGGGCTTCTGGCCCGCAATGGCCGTCAGATCGCCGGCCGCAGCATCCAGGCTCTTGGCGTTCTGCAGTGCTTCGCCCATGCCGATGTTCAACACGACCTTGACGACCTTCGGCACCTGCATGACGTTGTCGTAGCCGAATTCCTTCTCGAGCGCCGGCGCAACTTCGTTCCGGTACCGCTCTAACATCCTATGCGTTGTTGCCATGACCTACTCCCATCCTATACAGGGTCGCCCTGCGCCCTGATCCGGATTGGATCACCGGCTGCAAACCGGACTGATGCCAGCCGGCCGCATCCCGTGACCTTATGCGTCCATGCCCTCGCCGCACTTCTTGCATGCGCGCGAGCGTGAACCATCAGCATGAATCGTGTGACCGACGCGTGTCGGCTGACCGCAACGCGGGCACACCAACATCACGTTGGAGATGTGCAGTGGGGCCTCGCGTTCGATGATGCCGAACTGGGTGTTGACGTTGCCCGTGCGACGCTGATGCTTCTTGATCAGGTTGACGCCGGCCACCACCACGCGGTCGCCCTCGATCTTGCGCTGGCCAGCCTTGCGACCCTTGCCCCACTTGGCACGAATCACGCGCTGCACCTCGCCCTCGCTGCCGCGGTCGTCGCCCGAAATCACCACCACTTTGTCGCCTTTTCTGATGTTCATACCTTACCTCTTACAGAACCTCGGGCGCCAGCGACACAATGCGCATGTACCCGCGGTCGCGCAGCTCGCGGGCCACCGGCCCGAAGATACGCGTGCCACGCGGCGTCCGCAACTGGTCGATGATAACTGCCGCATTGTCGTCGAAACGAATCGACGAGCCATCTGCGCGCTTCTGGGCGTAGGTCGTGCGCACCACGACGGCGCGTACAACTTCACCCTCTTTGACCGAGCCATTCGGTGCGGCCTGCTTCACGGTGGCGATGATCACATCACCAAGATGAGCATACCGGCGGGTGGATCCACCCATGACCCGAATGCAGAGAATTTCCTTGGCGCCGGTGTTGTCGGCAACTTTGAGCCTGGTTTCCTGCTGGATCATGATGCACCTTACCCTTGCGCCTGTGCTTCAACGTCCTGCGACGCTGTCAGCGGGGCCCTGTCGATTTGCGCAGCGCGATTCAGGATCGCTTCCACGCGGTAGTGCTTGTCCTTGCTGTACGGCCGAGTCTCGGCAATCTGCACCTGGTCGCCCACCTGGCAGTCATTGTTCTCGTCGTGAGCCTTGTAGTGCTTATGCACGCGAATGACCTTGCCATACAGCGGATGGCGGCGGGTTCGCTCGACCTCGACGACGACGGTCTTTTGCATCTTGGTGCTGACAACTCGGCCTGTCAGGCGCTTGCCCTTGCGGCTGAACGGCGCCTCAGTGCTGCTTGTCGTTTCGGTTGTCATGAGTTCTCTCCTCGGGCCGCGGCCAACTCGCGCTCGCGCAGGATGGTACGAAGCCGGGCGATCTCACGCTTGACCTCGCTCAGGCGAGCCGTGTTCTTCAGCTGGCCCGTCGAGTACTGAAAGCGCAGATTGAACAGCTCCTGATGCGCCTCGTCCAACTTGCGAGCCACTTCGACCTCGCTCAGATTACGAATTTCATTTGCGCGCATCTTATGCTTGCTCCCCCAGCTCGCGGCGAACAAACTGAGTCGGAATGGGCAGCTTCTGCGACGCCAGCCGCATCGCTTCCCGCGCCTCGTCTTCTGTCACGCCCGCCACTTCAAACAACATCAGCCCGGGCCGCACAACGGCCGCCCAGTATTCCACCGCACCCTTGCCGCCACCCATGCGGGTTTCAGCCGGCCGCTTCGTCACCGGGTGATCCGGGAAAACGCGAATCCACAGCTTCCCACCACGGCGCAGGTAGCGCACGATGGCACGACGGGCAGCTTCGATCTGGCGGCTGTTCAGCCACACGGCTTCCAGCGCCTGGAGCCCGAACTCGCCGAAGCTCACCTCGTTGCCTCGGCTGGCCAGGCCCTTGCGCCGCCCACGGTGCTGCTTACGATATTTCACACGCTTAGGCATTAACATGGTTACAAACTCCTGTTCGGATCTCCGATCGAAGGGTCTGCCCTCAAGCTGCCCTCGGGCGCCTAGGGCGACTCTTCAACCATCGATCGTCAATCCACAGCACCGGGCAGACGCTCGCCCTTGTAGATCCACACCTTGATGCCGATCCGGCCGAAGGTGGTCAGCGCCTCTTCCCTGGCATAATCGATCTCAGCGCGCAAGGTGTGGCGCGGAACGCGCCCCTCGCGCACGGTCTCGACACGCGCCATCTCGGACCCGGCCAGACGGCCGCCACAGCGAATCATGCAGCCCTGAGCGCCGCCCTTGAGGGCGCGCAGCACGGCCTGCTTCATGGCCCGCTTGTGCGAAATGCGCCGGCCCAGTTGGTCGGCAATGCTGCGCGCAACCAGGAACGAATCCAGCTCGGGCTTCTCGATTTCCACGATGTCAAGCTTGACACGCTTGCCGGTCGCATTCTGAAGATCGGTGCGCAACTGATTAACCGTCGCGCCCCTGCGGCCGATGATGACGCCAGGCTTCGCCGTATGCACGGCAACCCGAATCTGATTGGGCGGGAACCGCTCGATGTCGACCCGCGAGATCTGTGCGTCGGGCAGTGCCGTCAGCACGACGTTGCGGATTCGGCGGTCCTCAGCGACCAGGTTGGTGTATTCTTTGCCCTCAGCGAACCAGCGAGAGCGATGATTCTCCGTTGTGCCCAGGCGAAAGCCAATGGGATGTACTTTTCGACCCACGTTGCCTCCTAGATTACGGATCAACGATCGCAGATCGGGGAGTTAGTTGCCCCAAGCTGCGCCCGCCAATCGCTCACGCCTCGCGCTCTGCCAAAACGACCGTAATGTGTGACGATCGGCGAATAATCGGCTTGAACCGGCCGCGGGCCCCGAAGCGACGCCACCGCCGCAAGGGAGCACCATCTGCCGAGATCGTTGCCACGTACATGTCCTCGCGCGCCAGGCCGAGGTTCTCCTCAGCGTTGGCCAGGGCGGACGCGATGGTCTTCGCCACCGGCTCAGCAGCAGACTGCTTCATGTAGCGCAGCAACGCGAGAGCCTGCTCCGCCTGCATGCCACGGACCTGATCGATCACCCACCGGGTCTTCTGTGGGGAGATGCCCACGTACTTGGTAACAGCTCGCACTTCCATCATCTCACCTCGTGCTCCGCTTTTCGCTCTTCACGTGCCCACGGAAGAAACGGGTGGGTGCGAACTCACCAAGCTTGTGCCCGACCATATTCTCAGCGATGTAAATCGGCACATGGCGCCGCCCATCGTGAATCGCAATCGTGTGCCCGACCATCTGCGGGAAGACCGTCGAGGCGCGAGACCAGGTCTTGATGACCGTCTTCTTGCCCGTGCGGTTCATCGTCTCGACCTTCTTCAGCAGCTTGCTCTGTACGTACGGGCCCTTTTTAAGAGATCGGCTCATGCTCCTTGCTCTCCTTACTTCTTGCCGCGGCGGCGCACGATGTACTTGTCGGTGCGCTTGTTCCTGCGGGTCTTGTAACCCAGTGCCGGCTTACCCCAAGGCGTCTTCGGACCGGGCATGCCCACCGGAGAACGGCCTTCACCACCACCATGCGGATGCGAGTTCGGATCCATGGCCGTGCCGCGCACCGTAGGTCGCCAACCGAGCCAGCGCCTGCGACCCGCCTTGCCCATCTTGAGGTTGCCGTGATCGGTGTTGCCCACCTGGCCAATGGTCGCCAGGCAGGTCATCAGGACCCGACGCACCTCGCCGCTGGGCAGGCGCAACTGAGCGTAGTCGCCTTCCTTCGCCAACACCTGAGCACCAGTCCCCGCGGAGCGGGCCATCTGGCCGCCGCGGCCGGGCTGCAGCTCGACGTTGTGCACCACGGTGCCGAGCGGGATGTTGCGCAAGGGCAACGCATTGCCGACCCGAATCTCGGATTCGGCCCCCGACATGAGCTGGTTGCCGACCTTGAGGCCAACCGGCGCCAAAATGTAGCGCTTCTCGCCGTCTGCATAGGTCAGCAGGGCAATCCGAGCCGAGCGATTCGGATCGTACTCGATCGACGTCACGCGGGCCGGAATGCCGTACTTGTTGCGCTGAAAATCGATCATCCGGTACTGGCGCTTATGCCCACCACCCCGGTGTCGCACGGTAACGCGGCCCTGGTTGTTGCGGCCCGCGCGCTGGCGAATGGGGCGGAGGAGCGACTTCTCCGGCTTCGACCGGGTGATCTCCTCGAACGTCGAGACGCTCATGCCGCGACGGCCCGGAGATGTGGGCTTATAGATCTTGATAGCCATTCAGGACTCCTACCGGCAAACTGACCGGCGCTCGCTTCGTGGCGCTCACCGTGTGAGCGCCAGGCGCCGGGGCAGGCGATACTCTTGCCGTCCTAGCCGCCTGCCATACGGTTGCAGGTGACAGGTCCACAGGTTACAGGTTGTTCAAACCTGCCACCTTACACCTGCCAACCTTCAATCGGCTTATACACCCTCGAAGAACTGGATCGTGTTCCCGGGGGCCAGCGTCACCACGGCCTTCTTGTAGGCGGCCTTCTTGGTGACCGTCGAACGACCGTAGCGCCCGATCTTGGGCTTGACATTGACGATGTTCACTTCGAGCACCGTCACGCTGAATGCGGTCTCGACAGCATCCTTGACCTGCATCTTGTTTGCGCGGCGATCGACCTCGAAAGAATACTGATTCAGCGCGCCTGCCTGAGCGTTGCTCTTTTCCGTTACGATCGGGCGTCTGAGAATATCATAGACATGCATTGCACCAATCTCCTTAGCTCAAGACGCCTTCAAGCACCGGCAACGCGTCCTGTGTGATCACGAGCGTGTCGTAATCGAGCAGGTCCCGCATGTTGAGGTAGCCCGCGCGGAGCACCTTGACATGGGCCAGGTTGTTGGTTGCGCGCTGAACATTGGCATCGCCCTCAGCCAACAGCACCAGCACCTTGCCGGCCGGCGCAACACGCGCCATGGTGGCTGCCATCTCGCGCGTCTTCGGCGTAGGCCCGGTGGTCTCCAACCGGTCCAGGATCACGATGCGCTCCTCGGCCGCCTTGACCGTCAAAGCGGAGCAAAGAGCTGCGCGGCGCATCTTGCGCGGCATTCGCTGCTCGTACGACCGCGGCGTGGGCCCGAAGATAATGCCGCCGCCCCGCCATTGCGCGGCCCGGATCGAACCCTGGCGTGCACGCCCGGTGCCCTTTTGCTTCCACGGCTTGCGACCGCCACCCCTTACCTCGCTGCGGCCCTTGACCTTGGCCGAGCCCAGGCGGGCGTTTGCCAGCTGGCGCACGAGGGCCTGGTGCATCAGTGCTTCGTTAACTGGCGCAGCGAAGATGTTATCCGCAAGCTCGATCTCGCCCACTTTTTCGCCGGCCATATTAATGACTGAACTCAACATCGCCTCACCCCTGCTTCCGGGCTTCGGTGATCACCAGAAGACCACCCTTAGCACCTGGCACGGCGCCACGAACCGCAAGCAAATTCCGAGCCGGATCGACCAGCTCAACCCGCAGATTGGAGACAGTCACCTGGGCGCTGCCCATGTGCCCAGCCATCCGCTTGCCCTTGTAGACGCGACCGGGTGTCGTACCCGCGCTCGAAGAGCCGGGAGCGCGCAGGCGATCCGACTGGCCATGAGTGCGCGGCCCGCCGCGGAAGCCGTGGCGCCTGACGCCGCCCTGGAAGCCCTTACCCTTAGAGACACCCATGACGTCTACGCGTTCGCCTGCGGCAAAAACATCGGCCAACAGCTTCTGGCCGACCTGAACATCCCCTGCGTCCCGCACGCGAATCTCCCGCAAAACGCGCAGCATCGGCAAATTCGCGTTGCGCTTGCGGAGATGGCCAACCTCGCCCTTTGTCAGGCGCCGCGGCTTGGTCTCGCTATAACCCAGTTGAACGGCCGTGTAGCCGTCCTTCTCTGCGGTCTTGATGAGTGTGACGTAGCAGGGACCTGCTTCGATGACGGTCACAGGTACGACCGTTCCTCTGGCCGTGAGCACTTGCGTCATGCCCACCTTGCGGCCCAAAATACCCTTCACAACTTCCTCCTTGGGACTGTCGAGACCACACCGAGGCGGTGGCCGCATCATCCCCTGTGGGCGGCTTGGCGCCACCCTCTCTACCATCCTGGCTTCACAAATCCCGGGCGCTTGTCGCGCTCGTGATTGGCTGCGTTCGACGGATTAGAGTTTAATCTCGATGTCCACGCCCGCCGGCAGATCGAGCTTGGTCAGATTCTCGATCGTCTTAGGCCCGGGTTCCATCACATCGATGAGGCGCTTATGCGTGCGCACCTCAAACTGCTCGCGGCTGTCCTTGTCGATGAAAGGAGACCGGTTGACCGTGAACTTCTCGATGCGTGTCGGCAACGGGATCGGCCCGACCACTGCGGCACCGGTGCGCTCAGCGGCATCCACGATCTTGCGCACGGAATCATCCAATACGCGATGGTCGAAGGCCTTCAGCCGGATCCGAATACGATTTTTCGCCATGATGCCTCCAGGCATTGCTTAGCACAGACAGAACACAGGTGCCCAGCGAGTCGATAATTGCTGACCGAAGGACCCTGTGTCCTGGCTGCCTACATTCTGCGTTATTCAATAATCTTGCTGATAACGCCGGCGCCAACCGTGCGGCCGCCCTCGCGAATCGCGAAGTGCGAGCCCACTTCCAGCGCCACGGGCACGATCAGCTTGATCTGCAGGTTCACGCGGTCGCCCGGCATCACCATCTCGACGCCCGCCGGCAACTCCGCCTCACCCGTTACGTCCATCGTCCGAATGTAGAACTGCGGCCGGTATCCCTGGAAGAACGGCGTGTGCCGCCCGCCCTCTTCCTTCTTCAACACGTACACCTCGGCCTCGAAGAACGTGTGCGGCGTGATCGACCCCGGCTTCGCCAATACCTGGCCCCGCTCAACGTCCGTCCGCTCGATGCCGCGCAGCAGACACCCCACGTTGTCGCCCGCCAGACCCTCGGTCAGAATCTTGCGGAACATCTCGACGCCCGTCACCACCGTCGACCGCGTCTCCTTCAGGCCGATGATCTCGATCGTCTCACCAACCTTCACCTTGCCACGCTCGATCCGGCCCGTCACCACCGTCCCGCGACCCTTGATCCCGAACACGTCTTCCACCGGCATCAGGAACGGCTTCTCCGTCGCCCGCTCCGGCGCCGGAATGTACGTGTCCACCGCATGCATCAGGTCCCAGATGCACTTGTACTCCGGTGCGTTCACGTCCTTCGACGTCGACTCCAGCGCCTTCAGCGCCGAGCCCCGGATGATCGGCAGATCGTCCCCAGGGAAGTTGTAGCTCGACAGCAGCTCGCGCAGCTCCAGCTCCACCAGCTCCAGCAACTCCTCGTCTTCCATCTGATCCACCTTGTTCAGGAAGACAACCATCGCCGGTACTTCCACCTGCCGCGCCAACAGCACGTGCTCCCGCGTCTGCGGCATCGGCCCTTCCGGCGCCGCTACCACCAGGATCGCCCCGTCCATCTGCGCCGCACCCGTGATCATGTTCTTGATGTAGTCCGCATGCCCCGGACAGTCCACGTGCGCATAGTGCCGCGTCTCGGTCTGGTACTCCACGTGCGAGATCGCTATCGTGATGCCGCGCGCCTTCTCTTCCGGCGCATTGTCGATCGAATCAAACGCCCGGAAGTTCGCCCACCCCTTCATGCCCAAAACCTTCGTGATCGCGGCCGTCAACGTGGTCTTGCCATGATCGATGTGCCCGATCGTCCCCACGTTGACGTGGGTCTTCGTGCGCTGAAATACTTCCTTCGCCATTGAGACACAAGCTCCTTACGAAACTGAGAGCCAGACTACTGGCCTGCCTGTTACAAAACAAAGCCCCGTCCAGCACAGGCTGACGAGGCAAAGAGACGCAGCATGACCCGTGGCCGCTTCATTCCGGTCCGGTGACCGGCGGCCTGGGCCTCTTGCATCACTATCCTCGGCGCCGCTTCGCCAGGCGAGTAGCACCTGATGCCCATCCGAGTCGGGACGCCCGAAGGCGCTTGCAATCGGAGGCAACTTTCAAAGTATATCCAAACCGCACCGTATCTCCAAATCCAGGCCCACCGTTTCTAGGACAGGCCCAGGATCTGGCGGGCACGGTCTTCGGCGACCCGATCGTAATGGGAGAATTCCATCGTGAACGTACCTCGGCCCTGGGTCGACGAACGAAGTGAGGTGGCGTAACCCACCATCTCCGCCAGCGGCACATTGCCCTTGATCGCCTGCAGACCGACCGAATGCATCTCCAGGCCCGCGACCTGCCCGCGGCGGGCGATCAGATCGCCGATCACATCGCCGGTATTGTTGTCAGGCACCACGACTTCGATCCTCATGACCGGTTCCAGCAGAATGGGACCGCCCTTCTGCGCTGCCTCACGAAGGGCCATCGAGCCCGCGATCTTGAAGGCCATCTCTGAACTGTCGACCTCATGGAAGGATCCGCCGAGAAGGACGGCCCTGATATCGACGAGGGGATAGCCGCCGAGCACGCCGCTGTCCATCGACTCGCGAATGCCCTGCTCGATGGCGGGAATGTACTCGCGCGGGATGGCGCCGCCGATGATGCGGTTGACAAACTCGAAGCCCTTGCCCCGCTCCTGTGGCTCGAACTCCATGACCACGTGGGCATACTGCCCCCGCCCGCCGGTCTGGCGAACGAATCGCATCTCAACCGGGGACTTCCGCGAGATGGACTCACGGTAGCTCACCTGGTGGCGGCCCACGTGTGCCTGCACCCCGAACTCCCGCAGCATCCGGTCGACCAGGACTTCCAGGTGCAACTCGCCCATGCCGCTGATCAGCGTCTGGCCCGTCTGGTCATCGACGCGCACGCGGAAAGTGGGATCCTCTTCGGCCAGCCGGCCGAGGGCGTTGGCCAGCTTGTCCTGGTCCGCCTTCGATTTCGGCTCAACCGCAATGGAGATCACCGGCTCCGGGAACTCGATGGCTTCCAGCACGACCGGTGCGCCCGGATCGCACAGCGTCTCGCCGGTCGAGGTCTGCTTGACGCCGACGATCGCGCCGATGTCGCCGGCGCGGATGACCGTCACGTCCTCGCGCTTTTCCGCGTAGACCTGAACCAGCCGCCCCATGCGTTCCTTGCGGTCCCGATTGCTGTTCTGCACCGTGCTGCCCGAGGTCAGCGCGCCGGAGTAAACGCGCACGTAGGCCAGGCGCCCCATGTAAGGATCCGTCTGAATCTTGAAGACAAGTGCTGCTGTCGGCGCGTCGACGGACGCCCAGCGCTCTTCTTCCTCGCCGGTGTCGGGATTCGTCCCAGTCACGGGGGGAATATCGAGCGGCGATGGCAGGAAATCGACCACGGCATCCAGCAGGAGTTGGACGCCCTTCGTCCGCAGTGAGGAGCCGCACAGCACCGGCACTAGCTCGCCCGCGATGGTGGCACGACGCAATCCAGCTCGCAGCTCCGCGTCGGTGAGTGTCTCGCCTTCCAGGTACCTCGTGAGCAGCGCGTCATCGGTCTCGGCGACGTGCTCGACCAGGCTGTCGCGCAGTTCCTTTGCCTTCTCGGCCAACGAATCCGGAATCGGCACTTCGACCGGGTTTGTGCCAAGGCTGCCGGGGAAGGTCCATGCCTTGAGATCGAGCAGATCGATCATCCCCATGAACTGCTCTTCGGCGCCCATGGGCAGCTGAATCGGGAGCGGCCGCGCGCCCAGACGATCTTTGATCATATCGATGGTGCGCCAGAAGTCGGCCCCGGTGCGGTCCATCTTGTTGACGAAGCAGATGCGCGGCACACCATAGCGGTTGGCCTGGCGCCACACGGTCTCGGACTGCGGCTCCACCCCGGCCACCGCATCGAAGACAACCACGCCGCCATCCAGGACGCGGAGGCTGCGCTGCACCTCGGCCGTGAAGTCGATATGGCCCGGCGTGTCGATGATGTTGATCCGGTGTTCGCGCCATTCGCTGGTGATCGCTGCGGACTGGATCGTGATGCCGCGCTCCCGCTCCTGCACCATCCAATCCGTGACCGTTGTCCCCTCGTCCACGTTGCCCATCCGATACGTCTTGCCCGTGTAGTACAGGATGCGCTCTGTCGTGGTGGTCTTGCCCGCGTCGATATGGGCGATGATGCCGATGTTGCGCAATCGCTCCAGTCGCTGTTGTTCGGCTGGGGGCATAGGGACTTCAGTCATAATTTTCACTCGAACTCTATGGACAGAAACCCGGCATCCTCATTCGAATGCCGGGTCTCACCTTCGAAATCAGTTGGCCGTACTGCCGGCTCTCAGCAATATGCTGCGAAGCCGGAATCGGCTTACCAACGGTAGTGTGCGAACGCCCGGTTGGCCTCGGCCATCTTGTGCGTATCTTCGCGCTTCTTGACGGTGTTGCCCTGGTTGTTGAACGCGTCGAACAGCTCACCGGACAGGCGGTCAACCATGCTCTTGCCCGCGCGCTTGCGGGAGTTCTGGATGAGCCAGCGCAGGGCCAGCGCCAAACGCCGGTCCTCGCGAATCTCCATCGGTACCTGGTATGTCGCGCCACCAACACGGCGAGGGCGAACCTCGATCATGGGCGTCACATTGCGGATGGCCTGCTCCAGCGCCTCAAGCGCCGGTTTCTTGGTCCGCTGTTCGAGAACCGCCATCGCGCCGTAGACGATGCCTTCGGCGGTGGACTTCTTGCCGCTCAACATGATCTTGTTGACCACGTGCGACACCAGGATGTTGCTGTAGCGCGGATCCGGCAGGACCTCGCGCGGCTCGGGACGATTACGTCGAGACATGACTTACTCCGCGCTCCTTACTTCCTCTTGGCTACCGCGCCCTTGGCGCCCTTCCCTGCCACAACGGTGGCCTTGGGCACCTTCGCGCCGTACTTCGAACGACCGCGCCTGCGGGCGTCCACACCGGTTGTGTCGAGCGCGCCGCGCACGATATGATAGCGCACGCCGGGCAGGTCCTTCACACGGCCGCCGCGCACCAGCACGACGGAGTGCTCCTGAAGGCTGTGGCCCTCGCCCGGAATGTAGGCCGTGACTTCGAGACCGTTCGTCAACCGAACGCGTGCGATCTTGCGCAACGCCGAGTTCGGTTTCTTGGGCGTCATCGTGCGCACCTGGGTGCACACCCCGCGCTTGAACGGGTTGCCCTTTGTCGTGCGCCGCATGCGGCCATGGATCGTGTTGTTCGTGAACTGCAGGGCGGGAGCCTTTTCCTTCTTCGCGATCGGCTTTCGACCCTTACGTACGAGTTGATTGATAGTCGGCAAGCTGCCCTCCACTTAGACTGGTGCGGAACCCCATAAAACCAAGGCATTGGCCCGGCAATAAGGAACAAACGCGGGCCAGGTGCAATCTGGCCCACGAAAAGATAGTTTATCACAAGAGCATGACGCGGTCAAAAACGAGACCGCATCATGCGAAGCATCGGGCTCCCGCTTCAAACGGGAGCCCGTTAACACGTGGTCTAGGCCACCATCTCTTCGGACAGGTCATCGGGGAATTCGTCATCGGCGAAGTCGGCCACTGCGATCTCTTCCAGCAGCAGCTCCTCGTCGATGTCCTCATCGCCCAACACATCCTCGAACGTGCGCTGCTGAGCGTCGCCTGTCCCCTCGGAGCGCTGGCGCCGCGTCTCGAACCCGGTCCCGACCGGAATCAGCTTGCCGATGATGACGTTTTCCTTGAGGCCCCTCAGGGTGTCCTTCGCGCCGCGCACCGCCGCATCGGTCAACACCCGGGTGGTCTCCTGGAACGAAGCCGCGGCCAGGAAGCTGTCGGTGTTGAGCGACGCTTTCGTCACGCCCAACAGCACGGGCTCGCCGCGTGACGGCTCACCGCCGGCTGCTATCACTGCCGCGTTGGCCTCGTCGAACTCGAAGCGATCGATGAGCTCGCCGATCAGCATGTCGGTATCACCGCTGCGGAGCACGCGCACCCGCCGGACCAACTGGCGGATGATGACCTCGATGTGCTTGTCGTGGATGCTCACACCCTGGGAGCGATAGACCTTCTGAACCTCGTCCAGGAGGTACATCTGGGCGGCCTCGCGACCCTGAATGCGCAGCACCTCGCGCGGGTTCTTCGAGCCCTCGGTCAGCTGCGTGCCGACCTCGACGCGATCGCCCTTGTCGACCCGCAGGCGGGCAGAGGCAGGGATATCGGTCACCCATTCCTCCACGTCCTCGCGGCGAATGACCGCCTTGTAGCCGCCCTCATCATCCGCGTCGATGTAGATATTGCCATCGAACGCGGCGAGGATCTCGGCAGGCTCCAGATCGGGGCTCAGGGCCTTCGCGATCGGTGTGGAGGCCTGCACGCGATCGTCACTCTCGACCAGCATCTCGTAGCCGGGCTGAATCAGGTGCGTCTTGCGCCGGAGGCGACTGTTGGTCACCTTCAGCTTGCGCACATCATCGTCCCAGTACACGTTCACGATGCCGCCGATTTCCGCGATCACGGCCTCGCCCTTGGGCGTGCGGGCCTCGAAGAGTTCCTCGACGCGCGGCAGGCCCTGCGTGATGTCTTCCGCGCCGGCGACGCCGCCGGTGTGGAACGTACGCAGCGTGAGCTGGGTGCCGGGCTCGCCGATCGACTGCGCTGCGATGATGCCCACGGCCTCGCCCATCTTGACCCGTCCGCCGCGTGCCAGGTCGCCGCCGTAGCACAGCTTGCACAGGCCCATGCGGTTCTCACAGGTCAGCGGAGAGCGCACGAAGACCTTGTCGACGCCTGCCCTGCTGATCACCCCTACGACAAGCTCGTCGATGATCTGGTTGCGCTCGATCAGCACCTCTCCGGTAGCCGGATCAATGACCGGCGCACCGACAACGCGGCCGATCAGCCGTTCGTCGAGTTTCTGGCCGGTGTCGCGTGCGTCGGCCTCGGTGAACCAGATGCCGGCCTCGGTCTCGCAATCGTCGGACATGATGATCACGTCCTGGGCTACGTCGACCAGGCGGCGGGTCAGGTAGCCCGCGTCAGCCGTGCGCAGCGCCGTGTCGGCCAGGCCCTTGCGCGCGCCGTGGGTGCTCAGGAAGTACTCGAGCGCCGTCAGGCCTTCGCGGAAGTTGGAGCGGATCGGCAGCGCGATGATGCGCCCGGACGGATCGGCCATCAGGCCGCGCATGCCGGCCAACTGCCGGATGGGCTGAATGCCGCCCTTTGTCGCACCGGAGGTGGCCATGGCCCCCAGGCCGGTGAGCGGATTGAGCAGGCCCTTCACGGCCTGGGTAATCTCGTCAGTCGCGCGCGTCCACAGCTCGACCACCTTGTTGTACTGCTCTTCCTCGGTGATCAACCCACGGCGGTACTGCCGCTCGGTCTCTTCGACGCGCGCCGCAGTCTCATCGAGGACGGTCTGCTTCGAGTCAGGCACGACGATATCGCTGACCGCGATCGTCATGCCCGAGATGGTCGCATAGGTGAAGCCCAGGCGCTTGATCTCATCGACCACTTCGGCCGTGACGGCCGAGCCCATCAGCTCGTAGCAGAGGCCCACGAAGTCATTGAGCCGTTTCTTGTCCATGACGTCGTCGACGAACTGCAGCGGTCGGGGCAGCGCCATGTTGAACAGCACGCGGCCCACGGTGGTGTCGAGCATCCCCGTCTGGGGCAACTTATCGGGGCGCACGTGCTGCGCCAACAGGCTGGCGCGCAGATCCTCATGCGCCCGCGCACTCAGCGCCAGCTCTTCCAACAGCGCCGCGCGATCGTGTATGAGCGCGCGAACGATGTCGCCTGCGCTGTGCATCCCGCGTTGCGCGAATTGCTCGGCAAGTTCCTCATCGAGATTCAGATCCGCGATCTGCACCTCGTCGGCCCAGTCGACGTACCGCACTCTGATGGGCGAGCGCAAGCCGACGACGCCAAGGTCGTATGCCAGGCGCACCTCATCCGCACTGCCGAATGCCTTGCCCGCGCCCTTCCCGTTCGGGTCCTCGACGGTGAGGTAGTAACACCCCAACACCATGTCCTTCGAGGGGCCCACGATCGGTTCGCCCGAGGCCGGCTTCAGCAGGTTGACGGAGCTCAGCATGAGCTCCCGCGCTTCCTTGACTGCCTCGTTGGAGAGCGGCACGTGCACGGCCATCTGATCGCCGTCGAAGTCCGCGTTGAACGCGGCACACACGAGCGGATGAATTTGGATCGCGCTGCCGTCGATCAAGACGACCTCGAAGGCCTGGATGCCGAGACGGTGCAGCGTCGGCGCGCGGTTCAACAGCACCGGCCGCTCGCGCGTCACCTCTTCGAGCACATCCCACACCTCGGGGCTCTCCCGATCCACGAGCCGCTTCGCGCTCTTGATGTTGTGCGCGAAGTTGTAGTCGACCAGCCGGCGCATCACGAACGGCTTGAACAGCTCGAGGGCCATCTTCTTGGGCAGGCCGCACTGATCCAGCTTGAGCTCCGGGCCGATCACGATCACCGAGCGCCCCGAATAGTCGACGCGCTTGCCGAGCAGATTCCGGCGGAACCGGCCCTGCTTGCCCTTCAACAGGTCGGAAAGGCTCTTGAGCTTGCGCTTGCCGCTGCGGCTGACCGCGCGACCGCGGCGACCGTTATCGATCAGGCTGTCGACGGCCTCCTGCAGCATGCGCTTCTCGTTGCGCACGATCACGTCCGGCGCGCCGAGCTCGAGCAGCCGCTTGAGGCGGTTGTTGCGGTTGATGACGCGGCGATAGAGATCGTTCAGGTCCGACGTCGCGAACCGGCCGCCATCCAGCTGCACCATCGGACGCAGCTCGGGCGGCAGGACGGGCAGCATCGTCAGGATCATCCACTCGGGCCGATTGCCGCTCTTGCGGAATGACTCGGCCACGCGAAGCCGCTTCGCCGCCTTCTTCTTGCGCTGCTTCGACTGGGTCGTCTGAATCTCGTGGCGCAGCTCTTTGACCATGCCATCGAGGTCGATCTTCGACACCAGCTCTCGGATGGCCTCGGCGCCCATGCCGCCCCGGAAGACGTTGCCCCACTTGTCCTGCAGATCGCGGAACTGGCTCTCCGTCAGCAACTCACGCTCGCGCAGGTTCTTCAACTCCTCGAGGGAGTCGTTCAGCTGCGAGCGCGACTGCGACTTCTGCGTCTCCACGGCCTGGCGCTGCTGGTCGATCTCCTGCTCCACCTCGGTGCGCAGCAGGTCGCGGTGAGCCAGGGTCAACGTCCTCACGTTTTCCCGCTCGCCGTTGATCGCGTCTTCGATGTCGCTCAGCCGGCGCTGGATCAGATCATTGAGCGCATTGAGATGGTCGCGGGTCACCGCAGTGCCCTTCACGACCAGTGGCTGATCTTCGGGCTGCCACGGCAGTGCGAAGGTGTCCGGCGCAGGCTTGCCCTGAACCTTCTCCATCGCCTCCTGCAGGCGCTTGCCGAGCTCGATGACCTCACCCGTCTCCGCTGCCAGGCGCTCGGCCAGGCGCGAAAGTTGAGCTTCCTCTTCGCTGTCCAGCGCGGCCAACTTGGCCTGGCGCTCCGCTTCCATCTGATCGATCTTCGCCTGAACCTCGCCCTCAAGGCGCGCTGCGCGGAGATTCAGATCGCGCTCCGACTTAGAGATCGTGCGGTTGCGCGCGTCTTCGTCGACGTTCGTGATCACATACTGCGCGAAGTAGAGGATGCGCTCCAGGTTGCGCGGGCTGATGTTCAGCAGCAGCCCGAGCCGGCTGGGCACGCCCTTGACGTACCAGATATGGCTGACCGGGCTGGCCAGCTTAATGTGTCCCATCCGCTCGCGACGCACCCGGCTGTGAGCAACCTCAACGCCACACTTGTCGCAGATGATGCCCTTGTAGCGCGTGCGCTTGTACTTGCCACACGCGCACTCCCAGTCCTTCTGGGGGCCGAAGATGCGTTCGCAGAACAAGCCGTCGCGTTCAGGCCGCAGCGTCCGGTAATTGATCGTCTCCGGCTTGGTAACCTCGCCATGAGACCATTCCAGGATCTGCTCGGGCGAGGCCAGCGAGATACGGATGGCATCAAATTCGTTAACTTCCACGGGTTACCCCTTTCCTCAATCCATCCCCTTGGTCATGGGGCCCGGCAGGCTCAGGCTGAAGCCGAGATTGGGCAACTTCTCCTCGGCGTCCTCGCGGCCAAACTGGATGATTTCCTCTTTTGCATCGACGACTTCGACCGCCAGGCCAAGCGACTGTAACTCCTTGACCAGAACGCGGAAGCTCTCCGGCACGCCCGGCGATTCGATGTTTTCGCCCTTAACGATCGCCTCGTAGGTCTTCACGCGACCCGTGACGTCGTCCGACTTCACCGTCAGCATTTCCTGCAGGCTGTGCGCCGCGCCGTAGGCCTCGAGGGCCCAGACTTCCATCTCGCCGAAGCGCTGGCCGCCGAACTGCGCCTTGCCGCCCAGCGGCTGCTGCGTCACCAGGCTGTAGGGGCCGGTGGACCGGGCGTGGACCTTGTCCTCGACCAGGTGATGGAGCTTCATCATGTGGATGATGCCGACCGTCACCGGGGAGTCGAACTGGTCGCCGGACTTGCCGTTGAAGAGCACCGTCTTGCCCCACGTGGGCAGCGGTTGGGCCGAGTCCCGGCTCACCAGCAGTGCCTCCGCAACGACCTCCTCGGCCGGCAGGGCCGAGATGCGGTCCATTGCTGCGTACATCGCAGCACGTTCCTCATCCGACTCAGGGACTTCCACGAACGCCTCGCCCTCGGCCTCGGCCTCGGTTTCCTGCCTGGCCAGATCGATGACGCGCATCTTCTCGCGCACCACCCACTTCAGCCACTCTCGCAAGCAGACCACGATCGCGAGCTCATCGGCCTGATCGCGGACGGGCAGCGGACGGTTATCGTCCGCAAAGGACATCAGTTGATCGGGGTCGTACCCCTGGGGCTCCTCGCGCAGCCACTCGCGGAGCATCGCGCGCCGCGCATAGCCGTAATCGCGATAGGTCCGCTCGGGGTCGTAACCGCGCTCGCTCAACCACTCGGCGAGATACAGGCTGCGGACCTCGTCGTCGTCCTGCAGCTCGCTCTCGTCGTAGCCGAGGCTCACGGCCCAGTCCCACGCACGCTTGGACGCTTTTTCCCACGCCCGATCGGCCAGCCATGCACGCGCAAGCTCGGCCTCAATCTCGCGCTCCGTGGCGCCGTCGAAGACCGGCGTCTCCGCACGGAAGCCCAGGCGATCCGCGGCCCAACCAAGATGCGTCTCGAGCACCTGGCCGATGTTCATGCGGGCCGGAACGCCCAGGGGGTTCAGGATGATGTCGACCGGGGTGCCGTCCGGCAGGAATGGCATATCTTCGACGGGTACGATCCGCGAGATGACGCCCTTGTTACCGTGGCGGCCGGCCATCTTGTCGCCTTCCATGATCTTGCGGCGCTGCGCGACGCTCACGCGCACCATTTTCTCGACGCCCGCAGGCAGGTCACGATGCGAGTCGCGGCTGAACTCCTTGATGTCCACGATTTTGCCGTACTCACCGTGCGGCAGGCGCAGGCTGGAGTCCTTGACCTCGCGCGCCTTCTCGCCGAAGATCGCGCGTAGCAGCTTCTCCTCGGGGCTCAACTCGGTCTCGCCCTTTGGCGTGATCTTGCCGACGAGGATGTCGCCCGGCGCGACCACCGCACCGATGCGCACGATGCCGTATTCGTCGAGGTCCTTCAGCGCGTCTTCGCCGACGTTGGGGATGTCCCGGGTGATCTCCTCGGGCCCCAGTTTCGTGTCGCGCGCCTCTACCTCGTGCTTCTCGATGTGGATCGACGTGAATTTGTCTTCCTGCACCATGCGCTCGCTGATCAGGATCGCGTCTTCGTAGTTGCCGCCCTCCCAGCTCAGGAACGCAACCAGGACGTTCTGGCCCAACGCCATCTCGCCCAGGTCGGTCGAAGACGAGTCAGCCAACACCTGCCCGCGCTCGACGCGATCGCCCTTCTGAACCACAGCCCGCTGATCGATGCAGGTGCTCTGGTTCGAGCGTTGGTACTTGCGCAGGCGATAGACTCGCCGCGCACCATCGTCCTCGAGGACGATCACCTCGTCGCTGGAGGCCTTGACGACCTCGCCCGCACCCGTGGCAATCGCCACCTGGCCGGAGTCGACCGCCGCCTGGCGTTCGATGCCGGTGCCGATGATGGGCGCCTCAGGCCGCAGGAGCGGGACCGCCTGGCGCTGCATGTTGGAGCCCATCAACGCGCGGTTCGCGTCGTCATGCTCCAGGAACGGAATGAGCGCGGCCGACACAGAGACGATCTGCTTGGGCGACACATCCATGTACTCGATGCGATCCGGCACCTCGAAGAGGAACTGCTGCTGCCGGCGCACCGAGACGCGCGATTCGGTGAAGTGGCGATCCGCGTCGGTGGGCGCGTTCGCCTGCGCGATGGCGTAGCGGTCTTCCTCGTCAGCCGAGAGATAGACGATGTCGTCGGTGATCTCGGGCACGACGCGCACTTCCGGATGGACGTCTCCCAGCGTGGCGATCTTCTCGGCCAGCTCCTGATCGATCGGCGTCCCGCTCGCTGCCACGACGGTCCCGTCGGGCAGCGCAATGCGCTCGCGCAGGGTCTTGCCCACCAGGGCATCGACGCGGTTGGAAACGCGATTGAGCACCCGGCGATAGGGCGTCTCGATGAAGCCGAACTCGTTGATCCGGCCGTACGTCGCCAGGGAGCCGATGAGGCCGATGTTCGGACCTTCGGGCGTCTCGATGGGGCAAATCCGGCCATAATGGCTATTGTGAACGTCGCGGACATCGAAGCCGGCGCGCTCACGGCGGAGGCCGCCGGGACCCAGTGCGCTCAGGCGACGCTTGTGCGTCAGCTCTGCGAGCGGATTCGTCTGGTCCATGAACTGGCTCAGTTGCGAACCGCCGAAGAACTCACGGATGGCCGCAACCACCGGCCGGATGTTGATGAGCGACAGGGGCGTCGTCTGATCGGTGTCCCGAATCGACATGCGCTCGCGCACGACACGCTCCATCCGAAGCAGGCCGACGCGGAGCTGGTTCTGGATCAATTCGCCCACGGTCTTGACGCGTCGATTGCCCAGATGATCGATGTCGTCCTCGCCCTCGATCCCGTTGTTGATCTGGATCATCCGGCGCAGCACCGCAACCAGGTCGTCGTTGGTGAGCGTGCGGTGGCTCAGGGGCACGTCCAGGTCAAGCCGGCGATTCAGCTTGTAGCGGCCCACCTTGCCCAGGTCGTAACGCCGCGGCGCGAAGACCAGGTTCTGCATGAAGCTCTTGGCATTGTCCAGGGTCGGCGGATCGCCGGGACGCAGCTTCTTGTAGAACTCCAGCAGCGCGCCGTCGACGCCCTTCGCCGCATCCGAGAGGTTGGGCGTGCGGGTCGGGTCGCGCTCCAGGGTCGTCGCGATGTAGGGATGCTCGGAGTTGTTGTCGACCTCGGAGAAGAGCTCCAGGATCTGCTCATCGGCTCCGTAACCGATCGCGCGCAGGAACACGGTGACCGGCAGCTTCCGCTTCCGATCCACCTTCACCGACATGATATCGCGCTTGGAGGTCTCGAATTCCAGCCACGCGCCGCGATTCGGGATCAACTTCGCGAAGCACAGGCGCCGGTCCGTGACGCGGTCTTCCTCGATGGTGAAGTAGACGCCAGGCGAGCGAATCAACTGGCTGACGACGACGCGCTCTGCGCCGTTAATAATGAAGGTGCCGTTATCCGTCATCAGGGGAAAATCGCCCATGAAGACGTTTTGGGCCGTCACTTCGCCCGTCTCTCGATTGACCAGGCGCACCCGAACCCACAGCGGTGCAGCAAAGGTCATGTCGCGGTCACGACATTCCGGCTCAGAATACTTCGGCTCGCCGAACCAGAACCCGTCCGGTCCGGGCGTCGACCCAAAGTGCAGCTCCAGGTTCTTGTTGAAGCTGACGATCGGCGAGATTTCTTCAAACAACTCCTGAAGACCCTCCACCTGAAACCAGCGGAAGGACTCCAATTGCACCTCGATCAGGCGCGGCAATTCGTACACGTCATGGATACGCGCGTACGATTTGCGAAGGGCAGGAAGGCCACCACTTCGGAGATGCGTCATGCAGCGATCACTCCTTAGTTGAGAAAAACAAAACGCCAAGTCCCCATCCGACTTGGTACATCTCGGTCACTGAGAGTGAGGGGGTTTGTCGTAAGTTCGTATTTCATCGTTTCTTGGCACACGGACAGCAATCGCTAACACTATCACAGCATGGTCAAGGTGTCAAGTAAGCGTTGGTACATTTTTGGGGTCACTCGCCGTGCGATGCTGTTGACATTGCACGCGCGGTGTACTAAAGTAAGGAAAGATGCCATTCATACCGTTTGACCCGCGCCGGGCCGACTCCGCGCGTCCGGTGCCACGGAGGTATCCGCATGAACAAGCTCTTCCTGCCCACCGCCTTTGCCGCCTTCGTGCTCTGCATCGTCGTCCTGACCTTTCCGATCAGCGTGCCGACCTCGGCCAGCGCACCCTTCCTCACGGTCACCACCACCCCCTCTGCCACGGCCACCGTTTGGGCTGTAGGCCCACGAGCTGTCACCTATACCTTCGATCAGGACAACATGGGCTGGACCAGCCGGGACGTGTTCGACGACTACCAACCCGCAGCCTGGGCCGTCGGGGCGATCAATGAGACTTTCAGCAACATCGGCGACTCTGTCGACCCGAATGATCTCGACCTCGCCAATTTTCTGTCGGTGCGGCTCGATCCGGCGCTTTGGGGGACCGGTGGTTCGATCTCGTTCACTCACACCAAGACGGGCGACATCGCCCAGGTCCTCTTCAGCGTCTGCCTGAGATACACCTCCCCGGGGCTGCTCCCACTATCGCATCTTCCGTGCACCGCGTGGCGCCCGCTGATCGACGGCCCGGTGACCTTTCCGCTCGCCAACGACGGCACCTGGGGTGTCTACAACTACCTGAACATGCCTTATCCCCCGCCGTATACGCCGACGCCGCTCACACCGGAGCAGCTGAGCGCCATCCTCAAAGCCTGGCGTGGAATTCAGATCGCCTATATTACGACCACAGATCTGTGTCCTATCTGGCGGACGGATTGCAGGAAGCACGCTACGATCACCCTGGACAACGTGCGGCTGGAGACGACCGGTGGCACACCCGTTCCGACCCCAACCCCGACAGCAACGCCCGAGGGCACGTCGCGCAGCAACCCGTCTGACCTGGCGCCCGGCGTGCCGGTGCAGGGGCAGGTCTACGGCCCGCGCGGCTGGCACTGGTACCACTTCGATGTGCCGCAGGCCGGCTCGGTGATCAGCGCCACGCTGGACCAGCTGCCGGCCAACTACGACCTGCTGCTCTATGCGCCCGCGCTCGACGAGGAAACCGGGCAACTGCGCGACATCGGCCAATTGGCGGACATCGGCCAATTAGCGGACATCGGCCAACTCGCAGACATCGGCCAACTCGCCGATATTGGCCAACTGGCCGACATCGGGCAACTGGCCGACATCGGCCAGCTCGCAGACATCGGCCAACTCGCAGACATCGGGCAACTGGCCGACATCGGCCAGCTCGCAGACATCGGCCAGGGCTGCACCACGTGCCCACCCGGATCGGAGACGCCGATCGGCGCGTTGGTGGCCTTCTCCGCGCACATCAACCTGATTCCTGAACACATCGGATATCGGATTCATGAGGCCACCGGACCCTACTATCTCCTGGTTAAGCCCTTCAACGGCGACTACGTGTCACATCCCTATCGCCTGTGGCTCCAACTGGTAGCAGATGAGACGCGGCCACCGCAGGTCACTCAGCCCGTGCCGGTATCCTTCGCGCTTCCTCCCGATGACGCGACGATCAAGACGCTGATCCTGGCCAACACCACGCGCACAACGGCCCAATACGCGGGCAGCGATCCGACGGGTACGGCCGCGCTGCCCGCCGCCCTGCAGGCCCTTGCCGCGCACAGCCGGGTGCACGGCAAGATCATCGACCTCGGAACCGTTGGTGAGTTGGCGGCCGCGTACGCAGAGTGGGATGCACAGCCGGCCAATCCCAATGCGGCCAACCACGTCGCGCAGTCCATCAAATCTTTCCTGTACCGCCTCGCGCCCCGCTACCCCAACCTGCAATATCTCGTACTTGCGGGCGGCGACGACGTGGTCCCCTACTTCCGATCGCCCGACCTGGCCCGGATGGCCAACGAGCGCAATTACGCCGGTGCTATCACCGGCAATCCGCTGTTGGCCCAATCGGCCAGCCAGCGCTACCTGCTGACCGACGACTACTACGCCGGCATGCTGCCCATCCCCTTCCAGGGCCGCGAACTGTATCTGCCGCAGTTCAGCATCGGCCGTCTCGTCGAAACCCCCAGCGATATGGTCCGCCAGATCAACACGTTCACCGCCGCACCGGTCATCGATGCACCCACTGCGCTCCTGACCGGTTACGATTTCCTGACGGATCAGGCCGAGGCCATCGCGAAGGTGATGCAGGCGCGCGGCGTCTCCGTGACCAGGCTTATCAACGACACCTGGACCGCGGAGGACCTTCGCACACGCCTGTTCGTGGCCGGCGCGTCCCGGGTTCAGCTTTCCCTCAACGCCCATTTCCAGCACGGATGGCTCCACCCCGCGCTCCCCACCGGCGGCAATATCGCGGCGAGCGAGGTCTCCACCGCCTCGACCGAGTTCAGCCGCGCCCTGATCTTCTCTGTAGGCTGCCATTCCGGGCTGAACGTACCCCATGCTGCGGCCGATTGGGCGCAAGCCTTTGCAGGCAGGGGTGCGCTCTTCATCGGCAACAGCGGCTACGGCTACGGCGATTCCGACCTGGTCGTCTACTCCGAACGACTGGCGCTGGAGTTCGCGTCCCTCATTAATACGGGCAGCGGCTCGATCGCAGCCGGTGACGCGCTGCGCCTGGCGAAGCAGCGCTACTTCAACAGCCTGGGACCTGCCGGCCTCAGCAACTATGACGAGAAGGTGCTCGCCATCTGGACCCTCTACGGCCTGCCCATGCGGGTCGTGCGCGTGGCGGCCCAGGCCACAGCCCTGGCTGAATCCAACCCTTCCGTACAGGCGATCGACGCCGCTGAGGAGGCCGCGCCTGCCGAACTGGACGCCACACGCGCGGTTACCCGCACCATCACGCCCGCGTTCACTGCGGTGGACACGGCCAAAGGGCGCTACTACACCGTGAATGGCGAGGTACATGCCCCCGCCGGCCGCCCCGTCCAGCCGCGCCTGAGCATCGACCTGGGTGGCAGCACGGAGATCGTGCATGGCGCGCTGCTCGTCGGTGGCCGCACGCGGGACGTCGCCCTCAACCCACTGGTTACACGCATGATCACCGACAGCGTAAGCCTCGCCTCCGAGCCACCCTTCGAGGGCGTTGCGTTCTACCCGGGCCGCATCGTGGCCGTGAATCGGCTGCTACGCGTGGAGGGTGACCTGCTGCAGCGACTGGTCGTAGTGCCGGGCCAGTTTCGCCCTACCTCGGGCGCTGCGCCCGCGACCGGTACCCAGCGTCTCTGGGACCAAATGAAGATCGTCACATATCACACGCCTTTCGCCGTCACAGACTTCACCCAGCCGAACCTGTGGCGCGCGGAGGCACGCCGCGCAGGCGGCGCCGTCCGTTTCAGCGTCACAGCGACCGATGCCGGCGGGGTTGATCGTGTCGTTATCGTGTATCGGGTGGCCGGCTCCTCCGAGTGGCGATCGGTGGACCTGGCATTGACTGCGCCTGACTCAGGCACATGGACCGGGCAGATTTCGGGGGCGGGCACGGCCACCGTGGAGTTCATCGCCCAGGCGGTGGACGGCTCGGGCAACGTTGCCTGGCGCGACAATGGCGGCAACCCCTTCCTGGTCTTCGGATGGGGCACCCAGCTGCCAATGATCCTGCGTTAAGGGAGGATCGCATTGGACGATGGCTCGTTCGTCGGCAGGGCGCATGAGTTGGCGCAACTCGATGGCTTCTTTCGGGCCGCGCTCGATGGCAGGCCGCAGATCTGCCTGATCAGCGGCGAAGCAGGCGCGGGCAAATCGACGCTGCTGGCCGAGTTTGCACGGCGCACCCAGGATGCCCACCGCGATGTGGTGTTTGCCCTGGCGGAATGCAACGCCCAGACCGGCCAGTCGGACTCATACCTGCCGTGGCGCCAGGTGATCGACCTGCTCACCGGCGGAGTGCAGGAGCGAGCGCACAACACGCTGACCCGCGAGAACGCACTGCGCCTGACTGCGGCGGTCAATGTGGCCTACGGGTTCTTCTTCGAATTCGCGCCCGATGTGATGGGATCGTTCATCCCCGGCGGAGTGCTGGTTGGCCGAGCGGCCAGGATGGCTGCCACCAAGCTGGACGTGGTCAAGAAACTCGAGCAGCGCATCGAGACCAAAGCGGGAGCAGCGCACGCCCTCGAGTTGGATCAGGCCAAGATCCACCAGCAGTATGCGGCCGCACTCCGGCGCATGGTTCAGGTCAAGCCACTCGTGATCGTCCTGGACGACATGCAGTGGTGCGATGGACCTTCCATCGGACTCCTCTTCCACCTGCTGCGCGCAATCGTGGAGGGCGCGCTCCTGATCGTGGGGAGCTATCGACCCGACGATGTTGCGATCGGCCGAGACGGCACGCGACACCCGCTCGAAGCAACCATGAACGAGATCAAGCGCTACTTCGGAGACGTGCGGATCGATCTTGACCTGGCGGGGCAGCGCGATGGACGCGACTTTCTCGACGCGATGCTGGACCAGGAGCCCAACGCGCTGGACGCTCCGTTTCGGTGGGCGCTGCTGCGACATACGGGCGGCAATGCCCTCTTCATCAGCGAATTGATTCGGGAGATGAAGGCGCGTGGCGATCTATTCACCGATGCGTCGGGGCGCTGGTGCAGCCGGCAGGATCTGGACTGGCAAGCGTTGCCCCCACGCGTGGAGGGAGTCGTCGGCGAACGCATGGCGCGCCTGACGCGCCAACAGCGCGACATCCTGTCGAACG
The DNA here is from genome assembly GCA_040766655.1 of Anaerolineae bacterium. GTDB lineage: Bacteria > Chloroflexota > Anaerolineae > CG2-30-64-16 > CG2-30-64-16 > JALOOB01. Next base: position 3,907 of record JAXGQB010000011.1, on the reverse strand, counting down.
CCAGCGTCGAAGGGGTGACATTCCACCTTGAAGTCCTCGCCCGGCTGCTCGAGACAAGCGAGCGCGATCTGCTGCGCGAGCTGTCGCGCGAGCTGGACCGGCGGCACCAGTTGGTCAGGGAAGCCGCAGAGATGCGGGCCGGGCGCCAGGTGCTATCGCGCTACGAGTTCGCTAACAGCGTCTTCCAGCAGTACCTCTACAATAACCTCACGCGGGCCGAGCGCCGTATTCTGCACGGCGATGTCGCGGCTACGCTGGAACAGCTTTACGCCGGTCACGAGGCTGAGATCGTTACCCAACTCGCGCACCACTACGACCTGGCCGGCGACGCAGCAAAGGCAATACCGTACCTGGTCCAGTCCGCCGAGCGGTCACGCAGCGTCAGCGCCTTTGCCGACGCCATCCGATCCTACGAGCGCGCGCTGGCCCTGATGGACGAGACGCACACCGCCGACGAACGCCGGCCGGAACTGCTGGTGAGGCTCGGCACCGTCCGTGAGCACTTGGGAGCACTTGAGGTGGCCCGGCGCAACTTCGAGGAGGCGCTGCGCCTGGCGAGGCAGTTCGGAGACGATGCCGCGGCGACCGGCGCGCTCTGCGGGCTCGGCTGGGTCGAGATGAAGCAGGGCGCGTACAGCACTGCGCGCCGGCTCTGCGAGGCGGCGCTGGAAGAGGCCAGCGCCCGGTCAGACCGCGCGGCGCAAGCCCTGGCACTGCGCAGGCTGGGCGTGATCGCCCGGCGGATGGGCAACCCCAGCGAGGCCGCGGAGCGCTACAACACCAGCCTGGCGCTCTACCGCGAGCTGGGCGACCACGAAGGCGAGATTGCCTGCCTGAACAACCTGGCCAACACCGAAGTCGCGCAGGGAGAGCTGTCCACTGCTGAGCACCATTTTGTGGAGGTCCTGGCCGTCGCACGGGAGATCGGTAATCGCTTCACGGTTGCGATCGTCCTGGGCAACCTGGGCGAGGTGGCTCGGCGCCGCAAGGACCTGCCAGGTGCGCAGGAAACCCTCGAACAAGCCATCACACTGGCCCGCGAGCTTGGGATGGCCGATTTCGAGGCCATGTTCACCAGGAACCTGGCTGAGGTGCTGCTGGAGAGCGGCGACGTCGAGGCTGCCGGCGCAACGTATCGCACCGTGTTCGAGTTGACCCGGGCGGCCGGCGCCGTGCCCATGGCACTGTCCGCGCTCGCCGGGAAGGCGGACGTTCGGGCGCGGCAGGGCAACACGATGGGTGCGGCCGAGTGGATCGGGCTGATTCTCGGCCATGAGGCGTGCGACGACACAGTGGCAGCCGAGGCCAACGAGGTCCTGGCGTACCTGCGCAAGCGCCTGCCCCCGCACCGGCTGGAGGCCGCCATGGCGCGCGGCCGCGGCACCGCCCTCGACGCCGTGTCCGAATAGGGGCACTGGGCGCGTCGGAATTCGTTTGACCCCGCTGCGGCGGTGCGCTACAATCGTTGGCGACCGATCATCACAACCACCCGTGAGGCGCCGATGCCCGCTCCAGCCGAGATCGTCCAGCTCGTCGAGCTGTTCCAGCGCAACTACGACCAGTACCGCTCCCCCGCGTTCACCGAGGCAGCCGTCCGCCACCAGTTCATCGACCCCTTCTTCGCCGCGCTCGGCTGGGACGTGAACAACACGCAGGGCTACGCGGAGCAGTACAAGGAGGTCGTGCACGAGGACAAGGTGAAGATGGGCGGCGCGACCAAGGCACCGGACTACTCCTTCCGCATCGGCAAGGAGCGTAAGTTCTTCGTCGAGGCGAAGAAGCCCGCAGTCGACATCCAGACCGAAATCGAGCCCGCGTACCAGCTGCGCCGCTACGCGTGGAGCGCGAAGCTGCCCCTCTCCATCCTCACCGACTTCGAGCAGCTCTCCGTCTACGACTGCCGCGCCAGGCCGGCCGTGACCGACAAGGCCTCCGCGGGGCGCATCCTCCTGCTCAACTTCCGGGAGTATGGCGAGCGATGGGACGAGATCGCGGACGTGTTCGGCAAGGCCGCGGTGTGGCAGGGCGCGCTGGACCGGTTCGCAGAGGCAAAGGCCGGCAAGCGGGGCACCGCGCCGGTGGACGACGAGTTCCTGGCCGAGATCGAGCGCTGGCGCGAGCTGTTGGCGCGCAACCTCGCGCTGCGCAACCCCGGCCTGCGCGGCCGGGACCTCAACTGGGCCGTCCAGCAGACCATCGACCGCATCGTCTTCCTGCGCATCTGCGAGGCGCGCGACCTGGAGACGTTCGAACAGCTGCGCGCGTTGCTCAACGGCGGGCAGGTGTACGAGCGGCTGCAGGAGCTCTTCCGCCGCGCCGACATGCGCTACAACTCCGGCCTGTTCCACTTCGAGCACGAGAAGGATCGCGCGGAGGCGCCCGACACCCTCACTCCGGGCCTGGCCATCGACGACAAGGTGCTCAAGGACATCATCGGCCACCTGTACTATCCGCAGAGCCCCTACGAGTTCTCCGTCCTCCCCGCGGACATCCTGGGCCACGTCTACGAGCGCTTCCTGGGCAAGGTGATCCGCCTGACCCCCGGCCGGCAGGTCAGGATCGAGGAGAAGCCCGAGGTGCGCAAGGCCGGCGGCGTCTTCTACACCCCCACCTACATCGTCGACTACATCGTGCGCCAGACCGTCGGCCCGCTGCTGGAGGGCAAGACGCCCGGCCAGGTGGGCGGGGGGCATGGTGGTAGGGGCGGGGTAACCCCGCCCCTACGGATCCTGGATCCCGCGTGCGGGTCCGGGTCATTCCTGCTCGGCGCGTACCAGTTCCTCCTCGACTGGTATCTGCGGGCGTACCTGAAGGAACCTGAGCGCTGGCTGAAGGGCAAGCAGCCCCCGATCGAGCGCATGACCGGGGCGAGCAGCGGCTCCGATGGCGGCGGTTTCCGCCTCGCCATCGAAGAGCGCAAGCGCATCCTGATGAACCACATCTACGGCGTGGACATCGATCCGCAGGCCGTGGAGGTGACCAAGCTCTCCCTGCTGCTGAAGGTGCTGGAGGGCGAGGGTGTGGCCGGCCAGATGTCGCTGTTCCCCGAGCGCGTCCTGCCCGACCTGGGGCGCAACATCAAGTGCGGCAACTCGCTCATCGGGCCCGACTTCTACGAGGGGAAGCTCGACCTGCCCGACGAAGAGACCGCGCGGCGCGTGAACGCGTTCGATTGGCGCGCGGAGTTCCCCGACGCGATGGCGGCCGGCGGGTTCGACGCGGTGGTGGGGAATCCGCCGTACGTGTTGCTGCAGGATGAATTCCGCGACGACGAGGTTGCCAGCTACTATCGCAAAGAGTACGCTGTTGCCTCATTCAAGCTAGATACTTACCATCTCTTCATTGAGCAAGGAGTGCGGCTCACGGGTTCGGGTGGATACTGCTCACTCATTACACCCTCCAACTTCCTGACGAACAACTTCTTAGCCCCTCTCCGGAAGTTCCTTCTGGAATCCTCAACGATTCAAGAGATTGTAGTGATCGACCGACCAGTATTTGAGGGCATCAGTGTGGACAACGCCATCCTCGTGGTGCGTGCTGGTGCTGGTAGAGCAGCTGCCTTTCCCCTCGTCCGTGCTGTTCCTGGAGAAGGAGGACTCAAGGTCACAAGTCAATTAAGCGTGTCGGTTGTGACAGCTGCAGCGCACGAGCAAGTGCTCTTCATGGGAGAAGGAACGACCGGTTCGATCGCATTGTGGAATCGTATCCAATCGATCGGTCGACTGTTGGGCGAGCTGGCCCACGTTAATTTCGGGAAACAGTTGCGCGACCGTTCGAAATTCCCACAGGACGTGATCCAACTCGCACCTGGGGCATCCGTGCCGGATCGCTATCGCCCGTGCTACACAGGCAGAGACGTGACGCGGTATCGCCTGGAGTGGAATGGGCTGACTGATTTGAACGAGGA
>JAXGQB010000010.1:0-310923 GCA_040766655.1 Anaerolineae bacterium | reverse complement strand
CGCACCTACAGGCGAAGGCGCCGTGTTATCCAGGTGCCGGGCACCTCGGAGGTGCCCGGCACCTTAAGGCGCGGATGCGCCGGTCCTACTCGCTCTGCATCAGGCGCCGGGCCTGGCCGCGCCAGTCTTCCTTGACGACGCGCTCCAGGTTGCCGCGCGTCACCTTGTCGAGGTCCTCGTAGGACGCGTCGGCCAGCTGTTCGAACGTCGTGATGCCGAGCTCGCGCAGGCGCTTGACGTAGATCGGGCCGACGCCCATGATGAGCTCCAGGTTGTCCTCGCCGGTCGGCCCCCGGCGCGGCAGACTCCCGCCGGCGGGTGCATCCAGGGGGACACTGCCACCCCGCCGCGGCGCGATGGCGGCCATCTCGGCCGCGATGCGCGCGACTTCATCGGTGCCCGGCAGCCGAGCCGCCTGGGCTTCCAGGTCAATGGCCTCAGACTCGTCGAGCGCCGCTGCGGGCGCTGCAGGCGCGGGCGCTGCCTGGGATTGCAGCTGCGCCAGTTGCTGGCGCAGCGCCTCCAGCTCGGCGCGCAGGCGGTCGGCCTCGGACGGCTCCGCCTCGGCGGGCAAAGCCTCTACTTCGGGGGTTTGTACCTCAGGGACATGCACCTCAGGGACCTCTACCTCAGGGGCCTGTACCTCAAACGCGTCCACGACTGCCGGCTCAGGTTCAACCTCTTCCTCGACGACTTCGACCATGGGCAGCACGACGCCCGCGGCCGCAGGTAGCGCCATGTCAGCGATCTCGAACGGGGCAACCTCGCCCGCCTCGATCTCCACCTGGGGCAACTTCACCTCGGGCAGATCCACGTCGGGCAGTTCTACTTCCGGCAGCTCCACCTCGGGCAGTCTAACCTCGGGCAGATCCATTTCAGGCAGCTCTACCTCCGGTAGTTCGACGTCGGGAAGCTCTAGTTCCGGTAATTCGACGTCAGGTAGCTCTACTTCCGGTAGCTCGACCTCAGGCAACTCGACTTCCGGCAGTTCCACCTCGGGTAGTTCTACCTCCGGTAGTTCGACATCAGGAAGCTCAACCTCCGGCAGGTCCACATCAGGTAGCTCTACCTCCGGCAGCTCGATCTCGGGCAGCTCGACCTCAGGCACGCGAACCTCGACCTCCGGCACAGCCTCGATCTCGACGTCGGGCAGCACCGCGCCACCGATCACAACGTCACCAACCGCGGGCTGCTCGACGACGACTTCTTCGATCACGGGCACGGCCGCCTCGAGAACGGGCGTCTCGGGCAACTCGACCTCGGGCAACTCCACTTCAGGTGCCACGAACACCGGCTCAGCAGGCGCTTCGATCTCAGGCACTACGATCTCAGGCGCTTCGCCCGCAGGCGCTAGCACGCGCTCCTCAGGCGCCACGAAGACGGGCGCCGCGGCCGCCAAGGGCGCCGCAACCACCGGGGCTTCCGGCGGCACGGCGCGCAACACGCGCTGGCGCTTCACCGCCTCCAGATTGTTGTCGATCCGCGCCAGGAAGAACAGCATCAGGCCAAAGACCAGCAACGTCAGCCCCGACAGAATGGCCGCGGCCGCCAGCGGGATGACCACCCAAGCCGTCGAACCGGTCCCCCACCCTGCGCCGAAGCCCCGACTGCTCAACAAGAATGCTCCGCCGATGGCAGCCGCCAGGTAGACGAGAGCAACGACCAGGATCAATACTGCTACACCACGCAAAAAGCGATGCCCCTGCATTCGTGCCGCCTTTCTTCCCGATGGGAAACAGCTACTTGCTTCCAATTAATGCCTACAAACATATTGTATCACATTTTTCGCGCAAGTGCATCTACCATTCGTCTCCATTTTTATGCTATACTCGCGCAGCAAACGCCGCCATCACCGGCACGACGCAAGGAGCAAAGAGTTGGCAGGTCATTCGCATTCTCCGTACCTCGAAGACATCCCGCTGGACACCGCGCTGCAGCGCTGGTGGGACGCGCTGGCAGAGGCCCGCCTGGACGGCCTGATGCCGGGCGAGATCGTCGCGCTCGACGAAGCCGTGGGCCGGGTGACGGCTGCGCCCGTGTGGGCCGCGGTCTCGTCGCCCCATTATCACGCATCGGCCATGGACGGCTATGCGGTCCATGCGGACGCGACGCGCGGGGCCAGCGAGATCCGGCCGCGGCAGCTGAAGGTGGGCACAGAAGCGTTCTACGTGGACACCGGCGACCCGATCCCGCCTCACACCAACGCGGTCATCATGCTGGAGGACGTGCAGCTGAGCGGCCCGTCGGGCGCGCAACAGATCGAGATCCTGGCGCCGGTCGCGCCGTGGCAGCACATCCGCCCCATGGGGGAGGATATGGTGGCCACGGAGCTGATCCTGCCGGCCAACCACCTGCTGCGCGCGCAGGACATCGGCGCCGCGGCAGGGTCCGGACACGGCACGCTCTTCGTACGGCAGAAGCCGCGCGTGGCCATCCTGCCGACCGGGACGGAACTGGTCAAGCCGGGCGCGGCGCTGCATCCGGGCGACATCATCGAGTACAACTCCCTGGTGCTCGGCGCGATGGTGGCCGAGTGGGGCGGCGAGGTCACGCGGCTGCCCATGCTCTCGGACGATTACGAGGCCATCCGCGATACAGTCCTGGCGGCCGCAGAGCAGCACGACCTCGTGATCGTCAACGCGGGGTCATCGGCCGGCTCCGAGGACTTCACCGCGCGCATCGTGGCCGAGGTGGGCCGGCTGCTGGTGCACGGGATCGCCATCCGGCCGGGACATCCGGTGATCATGGGCCTCCTGCGCCTGTCGGACGGGCCCCTGTCGGACGAGACCGGCGATCGCTGGGTGCCCGTGATCGGCCTGCCCGGCTATCCGGTCAGCGCGGCGATCACCTGCGAGCTGCTGGTCAAGCCGACGGTGGCGCGCTGGCTGGGCCGCCCGCCGGAGGAGCGGCCCGCGGTCGAGGCGACCCTGACGCGCAAGGTGGTCAGCCCTGACGGCGAGGAGGAGTATCTGCGGGTGACGGTGGGCAAGGTGGGCGAGCGGCTGGTGGCCACCCCGCTGCCGGGCGGCTCGGGCGTGCTGATGTCGCTCGTGCGGGCCGACGGCATCGTGCGCATCCCGCGCGGGGTCACCGGGTTCGAGCCCGGTGCGACGGTCACCGTGGGACTGCTCAAGTCGCCTGGCCTGCTGGCGCGCACGATCGTCGCGATCGGCAGCCACGATCTGACGCTCGACCTGCTGGCCGACGAGCTGGGCCAACGCTTCCCCGGCACGTCGCTGTCGTCGGCCAACGTCGGCAGCCTGGGTGGGCTGCTCGCGCTCAGCCGCGGCGAGGCGCACCTGGCCGGCTCGCACCTGCTCGACGAGGCGACGGGCGAATATAACCTCTCCTACATCCGTCGCATCCTGCCCGCGGTGAAGGTGGTGGTACTGGGCTTCGTCCAGCGGGAGCAGGGCCTGTTCCTGCCCAAGGGCAATCCGAAGGGGATCCGCGGCATCGCGGACCTGGCGCGGGAGGACGTAGCCTTCATCAATCGCCAGCGGGGCGCAGGGACGCGCGTCCTCCTCGATTACCTGTTGCGCCAGGCCAACATCGACTCGTCGGCCATCCAGGGCTACCATCGCCAGGAGTTCACCCATCTCGCGGTGGCGGCCGCGGTCGCGTCGGGCGCGGCCGATTGCGGGCTCGGCATCCTGGGCGCTGCCCGCGCGCTGGACCTCGACTTCATTCCGATCGGCGAAGAGCAGTATGATCTGATCATACCCGCGGGGGTCTACGAGGGCGCGGCCCTGGCGCCGCTGCTCTCCATCATCCGCGACCCGGCCTTCGCGCGGCGGGTGATCAAGCTGGGCGGCTACGGCACCCCGCGCATCGGCCAGGTCCTGGCGGAGCTGGGCGATGGGCCGGGATGAGCCGCTGCGCTTTCCGGAGTTCCCGAAGCCCGCGCCGCGCGTGGTGCTGTGGGAGGCCGCGCACCGGCCCGACGAGGCAGCCATCCTCGACGAACTGACACGTGAGGGATACGGCGTCGTGCGCTATCGGCAGGAACCGGCCGCCGGGTATGGACCGCATGCCCACGTCTATCCGGAGACGATGTGGGTGGTGGAGGGCAGCCTCACCATCCTGCTGACGTCTGAGGCGCGGATGATCGAGCTGCTGCCCGGGGATCGCATCGACATTCCGCAGGGCGTCGCGCATGGCGTGATCGCGGGGGTAGAGGGCGCGGTCTATCTCCTGGCGACGAAGTAGCGGGCGAAACAATAAACCTCCGAGGACGTGCCAGCCTGCGGCTGGCACGTCCTCGGAGGTCTTGCTCGTCTGGTGTTAATCCTACAGCTGCGACGTGCAGGCCGGGCAGCGGGTCGCCTCGAGCGGGATGTCGGTCTTGCAGAACGGGCAAGGCTTGGTCACGACGGGCGCGGCCGGGGCCGGCTTCATCTTGTTGTAGGCCTTGACGATGAGGAAAACGGCGAAGGCCACCAGCAGGAAGTCGACGATCGTCTGCAGCAGGTTGCCGTAGTTGAGCGTGACCGCGCCTGCCTCTTTGGCGGCCTCGAGGGTTGCGAACGGCCCGGTGCCCTTGAGCACGACGAACATGTCCGCGAAATCACGCGCGCCGAAGATGGCCGCAATAATCGGCATGACCAGGTCGTTGACGAACGAGGCCACGATCTTGCCGAACGCAGCGCCGATCACGACCGCGACTGCCAGGTCCAACACGTTCCCGCGAGCGATGAAATCACGAAATTCCTTGATCACGATACCCTCCTCAGTTGACTGTTGAGATTCGGATTCAGTCCCGGACGGATGCCGGCCAGCACGATTCGCAGGCCGGGAGCCATATCATCCAGCCGCAGCTTAGCATGACGCAATTACATGCAACATTACGATGCGCTATGCGGGATGGGCGCAGCTTGCGTAGCCGCCCTACGCCGCCATCCCCGCGGCGGCAGGGAAGGTGGTGTAGAAGGTCGATCCCTCGCCCGGCTTGCTCTCCAGCCAGATCTGCCCGCCGTGCTGTTCGACCAGCAGCTTCGCAATGTAGAGCCCCAGGCCCGCGCCGTGCTCGCCGGTGCGCGCTGCGCTGGCACCGCGCATGAAGGGTCGAAACAGGTGGTCGGCCTCCTCGGGGGTGACGCCCCACCCCTGGTCCACCACCGCAACCTGCAGGAAGCCGGTCGCGGCCGCATCCCCGCCCACCGCGATGTCGATCGTCGTGCCCGGTGCGGCGTACTTGCTGGCGTTGCTGATCAGGTTGCCGATCACCTGGGCCGTGCGCTGCCTGTCGACGAGCGCCAGCGGCACGCCCGGCGCCGCGTGCACCACGACGCGCTGCGAACGGCCCTCCAGTTGCGGCGCCTGCTCCATGACGAGCGTCTCGAGCAATGCAAGCAGGTCCGTCGGCTGCAGAGATAACTCAAGGCGGCCAGATTCGATGCGCGCCAGGTCGAGCAGGTCGCGCGTGATGCCCAGCAGGCGCTCCGCGCTCGATTCGATGATGCTGAGATACTCGTGCTGGCGCTGAGTGAGCTCGCCCGCGTCGCCGTCGAGCAGCATCTCGACGTAGCCGGAGATGGACGAGAGCGGGGTGCGCAACTCGTGCGCCGCGATGGACACGAACGCGGACTTCACCTCATCGAGCCGCAGCAGTTCCGTATTGGCTGCCGACAGCCGCACGTTCTGCTCGCGCAGCGTTCGCTCCAGCATGCGCAGGTCGTTGCGATGCTGCATCAGCCGCTGCTCCAACACGCCGATCTCGGTGACGTCCTGGATGACGTACACGATGCCCGAGACCCTGCCCCCGGTATCCGCGTGGGGCAGCGCAACCAGGTTGAAATAGAGCGTTTCGCCCCCGGGCCCATCGTAGTTCACCCAGGGGATGCGCACGCGCGGCCGCGAACCATCGAGGACCTGTTGCAGGGCCTCCTCGCTGCCCACCAGCTCGGGAACCAGGTCGGGCAGGGCAGCGCCGAGCCAGCTGGCAGCGCCCCCGGGGAAGATGTCGAGGCGGCCACCCACCTGCATCACCCGCAGCTCACGATCGGTGACCGCGTACGCGATGCGCCTGTCCTGCAGCACGATTTCCCCGTAGCATCCCGCTCCCACAGCCCGATCTCCGGTCACGCGCCGATGGCCAGCCGGCCGAGCGTCCTGAAGGCCTCCTCGACGCCAAGCCCCGTCTTGGCGCTCGTGAGGCAGCAGCCGGCCTGCAGCTCCGCGGCGGTCGAAGCGATCTCCTCCTGTTTCAGGACGTGCTGATCGAACAGATCCTGCTTGTTGGCCGCGATGAGCACCGCGGCCTTTGGATTCACGGCCCGCATCTGGGCGGCGTACTCGCGCGCGCTGGCCAACGTGTTGCGCTGGGTCAGGTCGCACACGATCAGCGCGCCGGCCGCGCCGCGCAGGTAGCTGGCGCGGAGCTGGTCGAACTCCTCGCTGCCGGCCAGGTCCCACAGCATCAGCGTCAGTTCCGCGACGTCGTCGCCGCGCGGCACAGCCACCGGCTTCCGGCTGACCTTGACGCCGATCGTGCTGAGATACTTGTCCTCGAAGAGATTGTACACGAAGCGACGCACCAGGCTCGTCTTGCCGACGGCATAGTCGCCCAACAGGCAGATCTTCATGCTCAGCGCAACCACGGCTCACCCCCCTCCCACGATCGGTACAGACTCCATCAGCCCATCGATCTCGGCCAGCGCAGCGGCCATCCAGCCCTGCGCGCCGCTCGCGGTACAACACACCTGCAGCCAGCCACCGGTCGCATCGCGGCCCACGACGGTGAACGTCGTGCCGGCCACCGCGCGCTCGAGGATCGGAGCGTCCATGCCGGGCGCCTCCCGCACGTTCACGACGACCAGTGTCCGGGCCTGGGGGGCGGGGCCCGGCGTCGGCGTCCGTGTGGGGGCCTGTGTCGGCGTCTCCGTCGGGAGCGGTGTGGGCGTTGCGGTCGGCGTCGCTGACGCGGTCGGTGAAGGCGTCAGGGTCGGCGTGGCAGTGGCCGTCGGCGTGGCGGTGGCCGTCGCGGTCGCGGTGGGGCCCGGCGTGGCCGTCACGACCACCATGTACGCGGGCCGGCTGAGCGCGCGGCGGGCCAGCACGACGCTCCCCGCGCAGGCGCTGAGCAGGCACAGGGCCAGGAGCGCCGCGAGGACGATGACGATCCGCTTCTGGCTGCCGGAAAAGTCTTCCGCTGCCTGCGCACCATTATCCTGCGCCATCATCGCCTCGAGGCCGGGCCGTGCAGCAGCGAGACGCGACGCATCCCCGTCGTACTCCCTGAGCACGCCCCTGTATGCCTGCTCGACCTCGAGCACGCGCTCGCGGAGCTTCTCGCGGAAGCCGACCGGCTCGACCCCGTCGACTACGACGGCAAGGTAGACGTGCTGTGCGGCCTCGATCAGAATGCGCCGGTTGCCGTACTGGATCTCGTCGAGCTGGCCCTGCTCGCCGCGACCGAAGGCCTGCGCCGCAAAGTCGCGGATGGCGGTCAACATGCCGCTGACCAGGTCCGAGTCCTCGGCTCCGGCGCCCTCCGCGCGTGCGGTCCGTTCGTCCAGGTGCAACAGCAGGAGGCCACTGTCGCGGTGCACGAGGAAAAGCTCGGTCACGTTGAAGGGCAACACATCGCGCAACGCCAGCTCTGCCTCGGATACGCCGGCCGCACGCGCGCGCAGCCGCCTGAAGAAGTACGCTGGGCTGACGGATGTGCGCATCCGCTGGTCGATCGTGCGGGCCAGGTCGCGAATCGATTCCGCGACCGCGCGTGAGATCAGCGAGCCGATGATCGGGTACAGCGACTCGACCATCTCGTCGCGATCTTCGCGCACCTGGCGCCGGATGGCATCGCCCAGGATCGGGCTGACCGCGGCTACCAATGCCTCGTGATCGCCGGTCCGATGCTCGAGCTCCAGGATGCGCGCTTCGAGCGCGGCGGCTCGCTCGCGATCCGGGCCGGCAAGGATCGTGCGCAGGTCATTCAGCAGCGCGTCGTCAATCCGGCCTGGGGCCGGTCTCCCTTGATCGTTGCGGTCCACGTGCCTCAGCTCGGCAGGTCCAATCCCTGCAGGAGATCGTTCAGGCTGCCGCCGCCCTTGATGTGGCTGCCCAGTTCGATGAACAGCTCGCCGAGGGTGCTGCGGTCCGTCTTGTCCTCGGTGAGACGCTGCACGACCGCGCGCAGCTCGTCGCGCAGGCCGGTGTCCGCGGCCCTCAGTTCCTGTCGCAAGGCCTGCAGCGCGTCCTTCTCGCTGCGATCCTGTTCTTCGAGCGCGCTGCCCAGCTGTGCGATCTCCGCCTTCAGGCTGGCCTGCAGGCTCTCGTTGACCTGTCCCAGCTCCTGCCGGACGGCCTGCACCGCGGTGCTCTGCGCAGTCTGTTGCTCGGACAGCTGCCCGGCCAGCCGCGCGGCCTCGGCCTTCAACTCGCCGCGCAGCTCGCCATCGGCCTGGCGCGCCTCCTGGCGGGCGGCCTGCAGTTGCTTGGCCTGCGCCGCGTCCTTAGCGGCAAGCTGCTCCCCAAGGCGGTCCAACTCACCCTGGAGCCGGCCGAGATCGCGTACCATGGCCTCGAATCGCTGCTCGTAGTCGCGCATCTTCGGCCCGAAGATGATGTCCCGGATACGATCGACCGATTCCTCCTGAAGCGGTGGTTGCGGTGGTTGCTGTGCCATGTTGGTCTCCTCTGCGATGAGTTACACGAATAACAATGGATGACGCGGGAATCACGAGCCCGCGGGAAAACTATAGCCGATGCCTCGCTCGGTCAGGACATAGCGGGGCCGCGATGGAGAGGGCTCGATCTTCTGGCGCAGGCGATGGATGTGCACGCGCAGTGCATCCTCGAAGACTTCCTCCATCGGCCACAGGCGTTGCAGGAGGAAGCTGGTCGAAACCGTGCGGCCGGCATTGCGCATCAACAGATAGAGCAGCTTGGTCTCGGTCGGCGTGAGCTGCACGGACTGACCGTCAATGATCGCACGTTGATGGGGGAAATCGACCGACAGATGGGGATCGACGCGCGTCACGACGTCCCAGGTGTAGGAGTAATCGCCGATGCGGCGCAGGACGCGCTGCACGCGCGCGACCAGCTCGCGCGGGCTGAACGGCTTGGTGATGTAGTCCTCGGCATACCGGCTGAGGCTGCCGACGATCGTCTCCTCTTCGTCGATCGCGCTGAGCATGATCACGGGCAGATCGCTGAACTGCTGGACGGCCTGGCAGAAGCCAAGGCCGTTCATCCCCGGCATGTTGATGTCGACGACCGCGAGATGAGGCAGGCCGCGGCGATCGATGACGTCCAGCGCCGACTGGCCCGATGACGCAGTCCAAACCTCGTAGCCTGCGCCTTCGAGCTTGTCCTTGAGCAGCCGCTGAATCGCCGGGTCGTCGTCTACGACCAGGATGCGCTGGAGCCCGTTGCTCGATTCATATGTGCGAAGAGGATCCTGCATGCACTATCGGCCTCTGAATAGGGACGTCAGGAGGCGAGGCCAACAACGTCCCTGGTTTGCCTGCCGATCAATGATACCATGAAAATTGCTATTATTAACAATACACCAGGCCCGGCGATCGGGCCTGGTGCGACGTCTCGAATCAGCCGGCGTTCGGGGATCCGCTCATCCCAGGTTCTGCGCGACGAACTCCCAGTTGACCAGGTGGTCGAGGAAGGTCTGCACGAAGTCCGGCCGCCGATTCTGGTAATCGAGGTAGTAGGCATGCTCCCAGACGTCCACGGTCAGCAGCGCCACCTTGCCGGAGGTCATCGGCGTCTCCGCGTTGGAAGTGCTCATCAGCTTGAGCGCGCCGCCGTCCAGCACGAGCCAGCCCCAGCCGCTGCCGAAGCGGCCGACGGCCGTGGCCTTGAACTGCTCCGCAAACTGGGCATAGCCGCCGAACTCGGCCTCGATGCGCCGGGCGAGCTCGCCGGTGGGCTTGCCGCCACCGCCCGGCTTCATGCAGTTCCAGAAGAAGGTGTGATTCCAGACCTGGGCTGCGTTGTTGAAGAAGCCGGCCTTGGATGCATCGCCCGCGGTCGCCGTGATGATCTCTTCCAGCGAGCTGTGCTCGAACGCGCTGCCGAGCAGCAGCTTGTTGAGATTATCGACGTAGGCCTTGTGGTGCTTACCGTGGTGAAAACTGATGGTCCGGGCGGAGTAGTAAGGTTCCAGTGCGTCCTCCGCATACGGCAGAGGGGGTAGCTCAAAAGCCATGGCAGTCTGCTCCTTTTCATCATCGACAGGTGCGTCGCCCACATCGTCGCCGGACCTTTCCGGCACGACAGGCGCATTGTAGCCGTTTGCGTCCGGATGCGCAAGCGCGCGCGGCTAAGCGACACGCAGGGCGGCCGCGTAGACCTCCCGCAGGGGGACCCGGTGCGCCTCGGCCGCACGGCGGCAATCCTCATATTCGGGCGCAGCCTTGGCGTGATCGCCCCACCGCGCGACCTTCAGCCGGATGGCGCCGTAGGGCGTGTCGACCGTGCGCGACTCGCGCGGCAGGCAGTGGCGCTGCACGTCGTGGCGCCGGACGCCCAGCGTGCTGGTCTCCAGGAAGAGGATCTCCGACAGGGACTGCGCAGCGTCAGGCTGGCACAGCACCGTGACCAGCGTCGCGGGCCTGTTCTTTTTCATCTGCACCGGGGCCAGCGTCACATCGAGCGCACCACCGGCAAAGAGCCGCGCCATCACGTGCTCGTACGTCTCCGGGTTCAGGTCGTCGATGTTGGTCTCCAGCACGGCGAGCGTCTCGGCGTGCAACTCGTCCTCTGCCCCGACCGCATCGCCGATCAGGACGCGCAGGACGTTCGGGATCGCCCACTCCTTGCGGCCGGCCCCATAGCCGATCGCACGGAGGGTCATCGCAGGGATCGGGCCGAACGCGGACGAGAGCGACGTCAGCAGCGCCGCGCCGGTCGGCGTGACCGTCTCGCCCTCCACCTGGCTGCTGGTGATGGGCGCGCCCCCCAGCAGTGCGATCGTTGCAGGCGCGGGCAGGGGGATGCGGCCGTGCGCGCTGTTGGTGAAGCCGCGGCCGAGAGGGATGGGCGAACACACGACCCGCTCGATGCCGAGCAGGTCGAGCCCGCTCACCGCGCCTACCACATCCACCAGCGTGTCGAGGCCGCCCAATTCGTGCAGGTGGACGTGGTCGACCTCAGGCGCAGCGTGGATGTGGGCCTCCGCCGCGCCGATGCGCCGCAGGATCGCGACCGACTGTGCGATGACCGCGGGCGGCAGGTCCGCGGCCTCGACGACCGCGACCAGGTCGCCCAGGTGGCGCTCGGGCGCATCGTCGTCCACGACGACCTCGACGTGCGTCGCGCCGATGCCCATCTTCTGCACGCGGCTGACCTCCAGGTCGAACCCCGGCAGCCTGAGCCCCGCCAGCCGCGCACGCAGCGCCCTCTCGTCCAGGCCGGCATCGAGGAGCGCGCCGAGGATCATGTCGCCGCTGGCGCCCGCCACGCAGTCGAAATAAAGTGTCTTCATGAGGCCTTCTTTCCCCGGGCCAAGTCCAGGATGCGATGTGCGACAACGCCAGCGCCGAAGCCGTTGTCGATGTTGACGATGGATACGCCGGACGCGCAGGAATTGAGCATGGCCAGCAGCGCGGCCAAGCCGCCGAAGCTGGCGCCATAGCCGACGCTTGTGGGCACGCCGATCACGGGACAGGCGGCCAGGCCCCCGATCACGCTGGTCAGCGCACCCTCCATCCCCGCCACGCTGATGATGACGGTCGCACCGCTCACCTCCGTGCGGCGGTTCAGCAGGCGATGGATGCCGGCAACGCCGACGTCGTAGGCCGTCACGACGCGGTTCCCGTAGAAGGCCAACGTCTGGGCGGCCTCCTCGGCCACCGCCAGGTCGGCCGTGCCTGCCGCAGCGACCAGCGCATAGGGAGCATCTGCGGGCGGCACGGGGAGCGGACCGCGGGCCAGGGTCACCAGCCGGGACAGGGGATCGTAGTGCGCTTCGGGCAGCCGCGCGCGGACCAACGCGGCGAGCTCGGGCGTGGCACGCGTGCCCATGACGCGGTCATGGTTGGCCCACAGCCGCTCGAAGATCGCGACCGCATGCTCGGGCGCCTTGCCCTGGCAGAAGACCACCTCCGGCAGCCCCTGCCGCAGCGCGCGATGCAGGTCCAGCTGTGCGAAGCCCAGGTCCTCGTAAGGCAGGTTCCGCAGCTGCTCCAGGGCCTGGGCAGGCGCGACGCCGCCCGCGGCCACCTCAGCCAGCAGCGCCCGCAGCTTCTCCTCGTCCATGCCCCATCCCTTCGTTCAGGCTGCCCGAACGCAGCCCAACCAGATCCAGTGCGACGTAGGTGTACCCGGCGGCCAGCAACTCAGCGACAATCTCCCCGCGCTGCGCCACCAGGCGGTCGAACTCCGCCACAGGCACCTCGATGCGCGCCACGTTCCCGTGATGGCGCACGCGTACCTCGCGGAAGCCGCGCTCCCGCAGGGCCCATTCGC
The DNA here is from genome assembly GCA_040766655.1 of Anaerolineae bacterium. GTDB lineage: Bacteria > Chloroflexota > Anaerolineae > CG2-30-64-16 > CG2-30-64-16 > JALOOB01. The sequence continues at coordinate 298,494 of JAXGQB010000010.1, read as the reverse complement.
CCCTGCCGATCATCTCCAGCGTGTCGAGCGTGACGCGCGTGCCGTAGGGGATGCGCGACGACAGGCATGGCGCGGATGGCAGGTCCCAGTTGGGCAGACCCAGCCCGCGCGCGGCAGCGCGCACCTCGGCCTTGGTGACCCCGGCCTCCTCGAGGAGGCTGCGCGCGCCCTGCTCGGCCGCGGCCTGCCGCCCCGGCCGGAAGTCGCCCGTATCGTCCGCGTTCGAGCCGTCCAGCAGCACGTCGAATCCTTCGGCCCGCGCGGCGGCCGACAGCTCGCCGAAGATGTGGGTCTTGCAGATGTAGCAGCGGTTGATCGGGTTGGCCGCGTAGCGCTCGTCCTCGACCTCATGGGTGTTGATCCACAGGACGCGCGCGCCGATCAGCGCGGCAACCTCAGCAGCGGCCTCCCGTTCGTGCAGCGGCACGCTGGGCGACACCGCGGTCACCGCGATCGCGTCGTCACCGAGCGCGTCGTGTGCCAGCTTGAGCATCAGCGTGCTGTCCACGCCGCCCGAATATGCGACGGCCACGCGGCCGAGTCCCTGCAGGATCTCGGTCACGCGGGCCAGTTTATCGTGAAGGGTCGGATCCATCGGCGCTACCGGACACGCAACTCGAGCCGCCCGTCCAGCGTGCGCACCTCCTCGATGTACCACTGAGAGGTATACTGGTGTAGCGCCTGGTTCATCATGGGCGGGATCATCGAGGTGACGATGCCGCGCGGGCTGATGGTCTCGGTCTGGAACTCGAGACGACCGTCCACTGCGATGAGCTTGCCGCCGATGGTGACGTTCTCCGCGGTGATGAAGCCATAGCCCACGCGCGTCGCGGCCAGCACCATGCGGCCATCCGCGGTGAAATCAACCGCGAGCCCCTCCAAGGTGGCGCCGCTCTCCGCAGTGGCGCCGGAAGCCACCGAGGCCAGGACGTCCTCCTCGCGGATGATCACGAGGCTGCGATCGGGGGTCGCGGTGGGCGGCACGGAGCTAGCTGTCGGGGAGACCCCGGCCGGCCGGGCCACGGTCGGCAACACCGCTGTCGGCGCGACGGTTGGAGGGACGGTGGGCGCCACCGCGACCGGCGTGGCAATCGCCAGCGGCGGGATCGCGGGCGCCTGGGCGGCCGTGCCGGCCGCGGGCGCGAGGGTCGGCAGCGGTGGCGCGGCCGTCCCGATGGCCAGGGCGCCGGTGATGGGCGCGGGCGTCCATTCGCCGCCCTGGCGCTGTTGATTGGGTGAAGCACAACTCACGACCGCGACGACCAGCAGGGTCGCGATGGCGAGCAGAGAGATCATGCGTATTGACTTCAAGGCGTCATTCCTCCTGACACGCAATGCTAGCACGGCAGCCAGGCAAACGCAGTAGGGACGCGCACATCACCCCAGCAGCACCCATGCGTCCTGCAGGGGCAGCGTCGTGACCTCCACGTCGTTGCCGTTCACATAGCAGTCGATTTCGAGTCTTACACCGAACCCTTCGTGGGCCAGGTAGATGCCCGGCTCGACGGAGAAACCGACGCCCGGCAAGAGCCGGCGGCGGTCCTGCGTCTCCAGGTTATCGATATTGACGCCGTTGCCATGCCCCACGGTTCCGATGGAGTGCCCGGTGCGGTGGAAGAAGTAATCAGCCAGGCCCGCTGCACGGATGACGTCGCGGCAGGCGTCGTCCACCTCGTAGCCATAGACCGTCTGGCCCGCCTGCAGGCGCTCGCGCGCGAAGGCCACCGCGCGGTCGCGCGCGGCCTTCACCAGGTCGAAGATCTCCTGGCCGCGGCGAGGAACTTCCCGGCCGGCAAAGGCCACCCAGGTGATGTCGCCCATGATGTTTTCCGGGCCGATCTCCCGCCCCCACATGTCGATCAGCAGGTAATCGCCCCAGTGCAGCTCCGTGTCCGCGTCGCGCTGCGGCGCGAAGTGGGGGTCCGCCCCATGCGCGTTGACGGCCACGATGGGTGGATGGTCGGTCTCCAGCCCGCGGTCTGCGAAGAGGCGCATCATGTAGTCCTGGACGCCGCACTCGGTCACGCGCTCGTCCGCGGCCAGCCGCCCGCGCACATGCTCGAATGTCTCCCCCATGATCCCGATCAGCGTGGCCGCGGCGCGGCGGTGGCTGGCCAATTGCTCCGGCGTCCACACCGCCTCGGCCACCTGCACCAGGTCCGCGGAGGTGACCACCTCAAGGCCCAGGCTGCGAACGAGCTCGACCGTTCCCGCATCGACGCGGCTGATGTAGGGGATGGCGCAGCCGGGCGAGACCTCCATGGCGATCCGCTGCGCGTCGCCGGCGAGCGTGCGCAGCCCCTCGGTCCACGAGCGCCACGACACGTACGTGACCGCCTCGGGCGCCAGGTCACGCATGCCGCCCGCCTCGATCCCGTGCACGAGCCAGCGCGGCTCGCCCCGAACAGGGATGAAACAGGCCCAGCGCCGGGTCAGGAACCGGCCCGCGGGGACGCCCGCAACGCTCAGGGCGATGGGGTTGAGGCCCTTGAAATCGTAAAGCAACCATCCATCCAGCTGCTCGTCCGCGAGCGCGGCCTGGATCTCGTTCAGTCGGCGCATGAAGATGCTCCTTTCGCTTGGTCAGCACATTATACCGTAACGGGCACAGAAACGGCGTCAGGCCAGCGCGGCGCGGGCCAGTGCCCAGACGCGGTCGAACATCGCCGCGGTGAGCCGGCCGGTCTGCGTGTTCTGCCGCGAGGGATGATAAGAGGTGATCACCAGGGGCAGCCCCGGGCCCAGCGTGACCGCGGCCGCGTGGGCGAACTGCGGCAACAGCGTGGCCCTGCTCGCGCAGCCCGGCGCCTCCGCGTAGACCTTCAGCACGGCCTCATAGGCGATGCGCCCCAGTGCCACGACCACGCGCAGGCGGTCGAGCAGGTCGATCTCCCCGCGCAGGTACGGCCGGCAGGCCGCCAGCTCCGCGGGCAGCGGCTTGTTGTCCGGCGGCGCGCAGCGTGCAGCCGCCGCGATGTAGACGCCGGTGAGCTCGAGCCCGTCGTCCCGGCTGCGGCTGAGGGACTGGTTCGCGAAGCCCGCGCGGTGCAGGGCCCCAAAGAGGAAGTCGCCCGAGCTGTCGCCGGTGAAGATGCGCCCCGTCCGATTGCCGCCATGCGCGGCCGGCGCCAGGCCCACGACCAGCACGCGCGCGCGGCGATCGCCCCAGCCCGGCACGGGCCGGCCCCAGTAATCTTCGTCCCGGAACGCGCGGCGCTTGACCCGCGCGGTCTCCTCGCGCCACGCCACCAGCCTCGGACAGAGCCGGCACGCCACCACGCGCGCCTCCAGGTCATCCCACCGTGCATCCGCCATCCCGAACCTCCGATCCTCTGCGGAGCATGTTATCATCAGGCGACCGGTCCGGCAAGACGTTCAGAAATGCTATAGAAACTCTTGACAAAGTTTGTACATTGTGTTATAGTCGCTCCCGAAACGGAAAAAGTATAGGAGGAAATCGTCATGCGCGTGATCATCACAGGGGGAACCGGCTTCATCGGCCGGCAGCTGGCGGAATCGCTGGTGGCGCAAGGGCACGAGGTGGTTGCGCTCTCGCGCACTCCGGGCCGCGCGTCCGGCATGCCCGTGGGCGTGCGGGTCGAGCGATGGGACGCGCGGACGGCCCAGGGCTGGGGCCCGCTGGCCGACGGCAGCCTGGCGATCGTGAACCTGGCCGGCGAAAACCTGGCCGGGGAGAGCTTCCTCCCGGCCCGCTGGACGCCCGAACGGAAGGCGCGCATCCGCGACAGCCGGCTCGATGCGGGCCGGGCGGTGGTTGAGGCGGTCGAGGCGGCAGCCGTCAAGCCGAAGGTCGTGATCCAGTCATCGGGCATCGGCCACTACGGCCCGCGCGGCGACAAGGTGCTCACCGAGAGCGATGGGGCCGGGTCCGACTTCCTTGCGAAGCTGACGGTCGACTGGGAGGCCAGCACTGCGCCCGTTACCGCCTGGGGCGTGCGCCACGTCAGCATCCGCTCCGGCGTCGTGCTGAGCCCGGACGAGGGCGCGCTCAAACGCCTGATCCTGCCGTTCAAGCTGTTCGCCGGCGGGCCGATGGGCAGCGGGCGGCAGGGATTCCCCTGGATCCATCCGGCCGACGAGGTGGCGGCCGTCCGCTTCCTGATCGAGCGCGAGGAGGCCCGCGGGCCGTTCAACCTCGTCGCACCCGAGCAGACGACCTACTCGCAGTTCGGCCAGGCGTTGGCACGCGTGATGCGACGCCCCTTCTGGCTGCCGGTGCCCGGCTTCGCGCTGCGCGCACTGGCCGGAGAAGCCGCGTCGATGGTGCTCGAGGGTCAGTTGGCCGCGCCCAAGGGCCTGACCGACCTGGGCTTCCGCTTCCGCTATCCGACCGCGGAGAGCGCGCTGAGAGAACTGCTGGGGGGCTGACATGGCAGAGCGTCTGAAGTTCGAACACCGCTTCACCGTCAACGCGCCTGTGAAGAAGGTCGCGGCGTTTCACAACGATTCGGCCAGCATGGCCGCGATCACGCCGCCACCTATGGTCGCGATCATCCACCATGCGCCGCAGAACCTCAAGAGCGGCGACCGGATGGACTTCACCCTCTGGGCCGGCCCGCTCCCGATCCGCTGGGTCGCGGGCATCGAGGACGTGTCGCCGGCCGGGTTCACCGACCGCCAGGTGCGCGGCCCCTACGAGACCTGGGTCCATCGCCACGCGTTCGAGCGGGTGGACGAGACGACCACCGACGTCGTGGACCGCGTCGAGGCCTCCTTCAAGCGGCACCCGTTCTGGGGCCTCATCGGCCGGCTGATGTGGGCCGGCATGCCGCTCCTCTTCGCGTATCGCGGCTGGCGCACGCGCGCGCTGCTCCGCAAGCCATGACGGGAAAGGTCGTCGTCATCGGCGCGGGCATCGGCGGGCTGAGCGCCGCGGCGTGGCTGGCCAAGTCCGGGCTGGACGTCACGGTGCTGGAGGCACACGTGTACCCCGGGGGGTGTGCGGGCACGTTCTTCCACGGCGGCTATCGTTTCGACGCGGGCGCGACCCTGGCGGCCGGCTTCGAGCCGGACGGCGGCATGACGCGGCTGGGCGCCGCGCTGGGCATCGAGTGGCCCGTCGAGCCAGCAGCCGTGGCGATGCGCGTCCACCTGCCCGATGGCAGCACGGTCACGCGCTGGTCGGATCCGCAGCGGTGGCAGGCCGAGCGCGTGGCGGCCTTCGGCGCTGAGGCGGAATCCTTCTGGCGCTGGCAGGAAGGCACCGCGGATCAGCTGTGGAACGTGGCGCTGCGCGGGGTGCCGTGGCCGCCCCAGGATCTGAGCGACCTGCTGGCCCTCGGCCGAACCGGGCTGGGCCTGGCCGCGCGTGCGCCGCTCGCGGTGCCCGGGCTCCTTTCAGATGCGTTCCGCCCCGTGCGCGCCCGGTTGAATGGTGCCTCGTCCCCGCTTCAGCATTATGTCGACGGCCAGCTCCTGATCGCGGCGCAGGCAACCTCTGCCGCGGCCAACGCACTCTACGGCGCGGCCGCGCTCGACATGCCGCGGCGCGGGGTGGCCCACGTGCGCGGCGGCGTCGGCAGCCTGGCTGAGGCCCTGGTCGACGCGGTGCGCCGGCACGGCGGCCAGGTGCTCAACCGCCAGCGCGTCATCTCCGTCGAGCCTTCGCCCGGCGGCGGCTATCGCATCCGCACGGAGCGCAAGGGCGAGTTCGACGCACACACGGTCCTCTTCAACCTGCCGCCGTGGGACGCCGCGGCCCTGCTCCGCGACGCCGCGCCCGGGGCCTTGCGCCGCGCAGAGCGGCCCGCGGACGGCTGGGGCGCGTTCATGCTATACGTGGGGCTCGATGGGTCGATCGTGCCGCCCGGCGCGCCGCTGCATTACCAGGTCCTGAAGGACGGTTCGCCCGGCGAGGGCAACAGCGTCTTCCTGTCGCTCAGCCTCCCGGGCGACGCGCGGCGCGCGCCCGAGGGGCACCGCGCGCTGACCGTCAGCACGCACACGGATCTGCACGCCTGGTGGCGGCTCTTCGAGCACGACCGGCCCGCGTACGAGGCCCGCAAGGCGGAATACGCGGAACGCGTGCTCGCGCTGGCCGAGGTCGCGCTGCCCGGATTGCGCGGGGCGGCTCGTCTCGTGATGGACGGCACGCCCGTCACCTTCCAGCGCTTCACCGGGCGCTCCCTCGGCTGGGTGGGCGGCTTTCCGCAGACATCGCTCTTCCGGGCCTGGGGGCCGCGGCTGGGTCGCAGGCTGTGGCTCGTGGGCGACAGCATCTTTCCCGGCCAGTCCGTGCTCGCGACCGCGCTGGGCGGCGCGCGGGTGGCCGCCGCGGTCGGGGGCGACCTCGCCCCTGCCAACTGACGGTCAACGCCTGATGATGTTACAATGTGCGCATCACGCACGGGGAGGTGACATATGAAGGTCGGTGTGGTCGGGGCCGGGCAGGTCGGAGGCACTGCGGCCTACGCCATGGTCATGAGCGGCGTAGGCCGCGAGATCGTGATGGTCGATGTGAGCCGCGAGCGCAGCCAGGCGCAGGCCGATGACATCTCCCACGCCATCCCGTTCGCGCATCCGCTGGACATCTACGCGGGCGATTACAGAGACCTGGCGGGCAGCCGCGCGGTCGTGATCGCAGCCGGCGTCAACCGCCAGCCGGGCGAGACCCGGCTGCAGCTGCTGCAGCGCAACGCGGCCATCTTCCGGCAGGTGGTGCCCCAGGTGCTGGAGCACGCATCGGATGCGGTGTTGGTCATCGCGACCAACCCGGTCGACATCACCACCCACCTGACCGCGCGTTTCGCGGCCGAGGGCGGCGTGCCCTCCTCCCGCATCATCGGGTCGGGCACCACGCTGGACACCGCCCGTTTCCGCGCGCTGCTCAGCGACCATCTCGGCGTGGACCCGCATCACGTGCACGGGTACGTCCTCGGCGAACACGGCGACTCCCAGGTGTTGACCTGGTCGCTGGTCACGGTGGGCGGCGTGCACCTGCATGAATTCTGCAACCTGCGCGGCGTTTCCCTGACGCCCGAGGTGCAGACGGATATCGACGGCCGGGTGCGCTTCGCGGGCAAGTCGATCATCGCGGGCAAAGGGGCCACGTATTACGGCATCGGCAGCGCATTGGCGCGTATCGTGGACATCATTTTGCACGACCAGCGCGCCATCATGACCGTCTGCACGCCGCAGGCCGAGGTGGCGGGGGTGCGTGACGTCACCGTCTCCATGCCCCAGCTGCTCGGCGGAGAGGGCGTCATCGCCACCCTGCCCATCGCGCTCGACCCGGACGAGACCGCTCGGCTGCACGCCAGCGCAGGCACCGTGCGCGAGGCCATCGAAAGCCTGGAGACCCCGTGACCTATTTCGGATTTCTGCTGCGGTACGTCGGCATTCCACTGCTGATCATGGCCGTCCTGACCCTGTGGGACCTTGCCCGCGGGCGCCGGCCGCGTCCGGGGCTGGACAACATGCCCGGCTGGTTCCTGGTGCTGGCGCACATCGTCGCGGCGGTGGTCTGGACGACGCCGTGGGACAACTACCTGGTCGCCACGGGCGTCTGGTATTACGACCCCGCGCTGGTGACGGGCATCACCCTCGGCTGGGTGCCGATCGAAGAATATATCTTTTTTGTTGCCCAGACCCTGCTGACCGGCCTGTGGGTGCTCTGGCTCGCACGGCGCCTGCCCGCGGCCTCACAGCCCGTGCCGACGCGGCCGCGGCTCCGGCTCCTTACGGCGGCCATCGCCGCGGCCGTCTGGCTGGCCGCGGTGGTCCTCTTCTTCAGCCGCTGGCAGCCTGGCACGTACCTGGCGCTGGAGGTCGGCTGGCTGCTCTTCCCCGTCATCCTCCAGCTGCTGGTAGGAGCGGATGCGCTGTGGCATCACCGGCGACTGGTGCTGCTCGGGCTGCTGGTGCCGTGGCTCTACCTGTCCGCCGCCGACTATCTCGCCATCGGCGCGGGCACGTGGACGATCGCGCCGAGCCGGACGACGGGACTCATGTTCGGCGGCGTGCTGCCCGCGGAGGAAGTGCTCTTCTTCTTCCTGACCAACATGCTGATCGTCTTCGGCATGGTGCTGTTTCTCGCCACCGACAACGCGGCCGTCAAGCGGTTTGCACGGCGAACGCTCAATCATCATCCATCTGAACCGGAAGGGAATGTCGCTTGAAAAAGGCCCGCCTGCTCAACATCTTCCTGGTCGTCTTCATCGATCTGCTCGGGTTCGGGCTCATCCTGCCGCTGCTGCCCTACTACGCGGGCGAGTACGGCGCCAGCAACTTCGTCGTCGGCCTTCTCGCAGCGTCCTACGCGCTGGCGCAGTTCATCGGCGCGCCGTTCCTCGGCCGCCTGTCCGATCGCTACGGCCGGCGGCCCGTGCTGATGATCAGCATCGCGGGCACCGCGCTGAGCTTCCTCCTCCTCGCCCTGGCCGACCCCCTGGGACGCTGGCTGGCGGGGCTGCCGCTGGCAGACGCCTCCCCGGAGCAGCTCGCCGCGCTCACCAACGCGACGGTCATCGGGGTGATGTTCCTCTCGCGCATGATCGGCGGGCTGGCGGGGGGCAACATCACCGTCGCCCAGGCCTACATCTCGGACGTCACCGACGCCACGAACCGGGCCAAGGGGCTGGGCATGATCGGCGCGGCCTTCGGCCTGGGCTTCATCCTCGGGCCTGCGACCGGCGGCCTGCTCAGCCGGTGGGGCTACGCGGTGCCGGCCTTTGCCGCGGCTGCGCTGGCGACGCTGAACCTGATTGGGGTCTTCCTCACCCTGCCCGAATCGTTGACGGCCGAGGTCCGCGCCACGATGGTGCACACGCGCCGGCCGCTCATCAGCCTGCGCGCCATGTGGGAGGCGCTCTCCACACCGCGCGTCGGTCCGCTGCTGACGATCCGCCTCTTCTACGCGCTGGCCGCCGCGCTCTTTCAGACCATGTTCACCCTGTGGGCCAAGGACCGCCTGAAGCTGGACGCGCAGGCAACGTCCCTCCTGTTGGCCTACGTCGGCCTCCTGTCGGTCATCGTGCAGGGCGGCCTGATCGGCCCCCTGACGAAGCGTTTCAGCGAGCCGAGACTGATCTTCCTGTCCACGCTCATCAATGGCGCGGCGCTGGCGGCATGGGCCTTCACCCTCAGCGTGCCGGTGCTGCTGGTCGTGATGATCCCGTTGGCCTTCACCACCGGCGTGTTGAACACCGTCATCAACTCGGCCATCACCCGCGTCGTATCGCCGCAGGAGATCGGCGGTGCGCTGGGCATCGCCAGCTCGCTGGAGAGCCTCTCCCGCGTCATCTCGCCCGCGGCCGGCGGTTGGCTGCTCGGGTCGGTCGGGCTGTGGGCGCCGGGGGTGGTCGGCGCGGCCATCATGGCGGCCGTTGCCGCGTTCAGCTGGCGCCGGCTGATCACGCATCCGGATCCGGCGCTGGCGCCGGCGAGCCAGTGAGCCCCGATTAAAATCAGGCCTAAGGGGCCACGGGCCGCCAGGTCGGCCTGCGCCGACCCGCATCGGGTCCACGCAGGTGGACGCACGGCCCCAGGCCCTTTAGGTGCGATTTCAATCGCCAACGTGCGAAAACCCGGTGGAGGATTCGAATCATGGCCGAAACACAACAAGTCATCTACTCGATGGTGGGCGTGGGACGCGTGCACCCGCCCAACCGGCAGGTGCTGCGCGATATCTCGCTGGGCTTCTACTACGGCGCCAAGATCGGCGTGTTGGGCCTCAACGGCGCGGGCAAGAGCACCCTCCTGCGCATCATGGCCGGCATCGATGAGGACTACATCGGCCAGACCATGCTCTCCAAGGGCTACACGCGCGGGCTGCTCTCCCAGGAGCCGGAGCTCGACGACGACAAGACGGTGCGCCAGGTGATCGAGGAGGCCGTGCAGCCGATCGTGGACCTGCTGCGGGCGTACGACGAGGTCAGCAATGCGTTCTCGGAGCCGGACGCGGACTTCGACGCGCTGATCGAGAAGCAGGGCCGGCTGCAGGAGGAGTTGGACAAGCACGACGCCTGGAACCTGGACAACCACCTCGAACAGGCCATGGAGGCGCTGCGCTGCCCGCCGTCCGACACCCCGATCTCGGTGCTCTCCGGCGGCGAGCGCCGCCGGGTCGCGCTCACCCGCCTGCTCCTCACCGAGCCGGACATCCTCCTGCTCGACGAACCCACCAACCACCTGGACGCGGAGTCCGTCGGCTGGCTGGAGCGCCACCTGCAGAACTACAAGGGGACGGTCATCGCGGTCACGCACGACCGCTACTTCCTCGACAACGTGGCCGAGTGGATCCTGGAGCTGGACCGGGGCTACGGCATCCCCTGGCGCGGGAACTACTCCTCGTGGCTCGAGCAGAAGCAGGAGCGGCTGCGCAAGGAGGAGAAGGCCGACACGCGACGCATCCGCACCCTGGAGCGCGAGCTGGAGTGGATCCGTATGTCGCCGCGCGCGCGCCAGTCGAAGGGCAAGGCGCGCGTGACCGCGTACGAGAAGCTGCTGGGCCAGGAAGCCGAACAGCGCCGCGAGGAGATGCAGATCTACATCCCGCCGGGACCCCGGCTGGGCGACGTGGTCATCGACTTCGACAAGGTCGGCAAGGCCTACGGCGACCGGCTCCTCTTCGAGGATTTCAGCTTCCAGCTGCCGCCGGGCGCCATCGTCGGCGTGATCGGGCCGAACGGCGCGGGCAAGACCACCCTGCTCCGGCTCATCACCGGGCAGGAACAGCCCACGAGCGGCGCGGTGCGCATCGGGCAGACGGTGCAGCTCGGCTACGTGGACCAGAGCCGCGACACGCTGCACGGGGACAAGACGGTCTGGGAGGAGATCTCGGAGGGCGCTGAGACGATCGTCCTGGGCAGCCGCAAGGTCAACAGCCGCGGCTACGTCTCCGGGTTCAACTTCATCGGGTCGGACCAGCAGAAGCGCGTGGCCGACCTGTCGGGCGGCGAGCGCAACCGCGTGCACCTGGCCAAGGTGCTCAAAGAGGGCGCCAACGTGCTCCTGCTCGACGAGCCCACCAACGACCTCGACGTCAACACGCTGCGTGCACTTGAAGAGGCGCTGGACGACTTCGCGGGCAGCGCGATCGTGGTCAGCCACGATCGGTGGTTCCTCGATCGCATCTGCACCAACATCCTGGCCTTCGAGGAGGACGGCAGCATCCAGTGGTTCGTCGGCAACTGCTCCGATTATGAGGCCGACCGCCGCCAGCGCCTCGGCATCGCCGCGGAGACGCCGCATCGCCTCGTCCACCGCCGGTTGACCAAATAACCGCACCGCGTAGGGGCCGACCTGCGTGTCGGCCCCCGTTACCATCTTGTTATACAAACATTATACATATTGGTAGATTCCTCACAGATCAGGCCACCCCAACCCCGTAGAATGGGTGCCAAGAGGTTACAGATGCCCAAAGCATTGCGCGTGATTGCGATCATTCTCGGGGTCCTGGCGTTGCTGATCGTGGTCGGCCCGCTGGTGGTTCCGATTCCGCCGCTCGAAGGGGTGGTTCCGCCGCAGCAACTGGCCGGCGCGGACAGCCAGTTCATCGAGGTGGACGGGCTCCAGTTCCACGTCATCCAGGCGGGCGAAGGCGCGCCGGCCATGATCCTGCTGCACGGCTTTGCCGCGAGCACGTTCTCCTGGCGGGAGGTGCTGCAGCCACTCGCCGCGCTCGGCACGGTGGTCGCCTACGACCGGCCCTCCTCCGGCCTGACCGAGCGGCCCCTGCCGGGCCATCCGCGCATGGCCGGTGGCGCGGAGTGGACGGGCCAGAACCCGTACAGCCCGCAGGCCCAGGCCGGCCAGGTCGTGGAGCTGATGGACAAACTGGGCATCGACAAGGCGATCCTGGTGGGCAACTCCGCAGGGGGCACGGTCGCCATGTTGACCGCGCTCGAATACCCGGAGCGCGTCCAGGCACTCGTCCTGGTGGATCCAGCGATCTACACCGGCGGCGGTGCGCCGTCGTGGATCCGCCCGCTGCTGGGCACGCCCCAGCTTCAGCGGATCGGCCCGCTCGTCAGTCGGAGCCTCATGTCGTCGGGCGACCGGCTCATCCGGCTGGCCTGGCACGACCCGTCGAAGGTCACCCCCGAGGTGCTTGCCGGATACCGTCTGCCCCTGCAGGCAGAGGACTGGGACCGGGGTCTCTGGCAACTGACCGTGGCGAGCCAGGACCTGAACCTGGAGGCGCGGCTCGCTGAGGTGACCCAGCCGGCCCTGGTCATCACGGGCGACGACGACCGCATCGTGCCCACGGCGGAGAGCATCCGCCTGGCCGGGGAGCTGCCGAACGCATCGCTGGTGGTGCTGCCGCAGTGCGGCCACACCCCGCAGGAGGAGTGTCCCGCCCCGTGGCTGGACGCCGTGACCGCGTTCGTGCAGGGCCTCGGGTAGAGGCATGGCCTTGCAGCCATTTAGCAGGATGGCTAAGCGAAGCATCCTGAGCGGCGGGCGCTAGCCCGAAGTCGAAGGAGCGGAGCGGTCATTCGGTTGGACTGCATCCTTCGGCTGCACTCCGCCGCCGGCATCGCCGGGCGGCTCCGTTCCGCTCAGGATGCTTGAGAAGCCAGTGTCGACCAGGAGACCAGGCAGGACCTTTCTGAGTGTATGAGGTGTGGATATGAACGAGCGGACGGCGATCGTATGGGGAGCGGCGGGCGGCATCGGCCGCGCGCTGGTGGACCGGTTGGCGGATGAAGGGTGGCGCGTCATTGCCGTGATGCACAGCGGCGCGGCGGTGGACCGGGCCGCGCTCAACATCGAGGCAGACGCGGGCAACGCGTTCGACGTGGAGCGGGCCGTGGTCGCGGCCAGCCAGGAGGCCGGCGAGGTCGACCTCTTCATCTATGCTGCAGGCGACATCACGGCCGAGCCCGTCGCGGCCATGACGCCGCAGGCGTGGCGGCGCATCCTGGACGCCAACCTGACCGGCGCATTCAACGCCGCGCACTCGACCCTGCCGCTCCTGACGCCCACGGCGCCCCTCGTGTTCATCGGCGCGGTGAGCGAGCGGATGCGCCTGCCCGGCCTCAGCGCGTACGCGGCCGCCAAGGCCGGCCTCGAGGCGTTCGCCGAGTCCCTGCGCAAAGAAGAGCGGAAGCGTAAGGTCATGGTGGTCCGGCCCGGCGCGGTGGCCACCGATTTCTGGGACAAGGTCCCCTTCACCATGCCCTCCAGCGCGCTGGCGCCTGCGAAGGTGGCGGAGAGCATCCTTGCCGCGCTGATGGTGGGCCACCAGGGCGCGCTGGACCTGTAGCTCGAAAGGAAGCACCACATGGGCAACACCTGGCGTCCCGAGGCGTATCACGGCGCGGGCAAGAAGCCGCCCTTCTTCGAGGGCTGGTACTTCAAGCTGGTCGACGCAAGCCAGAAACATCGCTGGGCCGTGATCCCGGGCGTGTTCATCGGCCGCGAGGCGGGCTCATCCCATGCCTTCGTGCAAACCCTGGACGGCGCGACGGGACAGACCACGTACCATCGCTATCCCTTCGAGTCGTTCCGGGCTGCGCCGCGCGAGCTGGACATCTCGGTCGGCCCGAACCGCTTCCGGCGGGACGCCATCTCGCTCGATATCGCGGACGAGCAGCGACGCATGAAGGGCGAGCTGCGCTTCTCGGGCGGCACCGCGTGGCCCGTCAGCCTCACCTCGCCCGGCATCATGGGCTGGTATGCACTCGTGCCCTTCATGGAGTGCTATCACGGGGTGCTCAGCTTCGATCACACGATCGACGGCGGGCTGGCGATCGACGCAAACCAGGTTGACTTTACCGGCGGTCGCGGCTACATTGAGAAGGATTGGGGCCAGGCCTTCCCCAAGGCTTGGGTGTGGATGCAGAGCAACCACTTTGCCACGCCGGGAACCTCCCTCACCGCGTCGGTCGCGGTGATTCCCTGGCTCGGCAGTGCGTTCATCGGCTTCATCGCGGGGCTGTGGCATGGGGGCAGGCTCTACCGCTTCGCTACCTACACCGGCGCGCGGCTGGAGAAGCAGGAGGTCGACGACCATACCGTGAGGCTGCAATTCTCAGACAGGGGCTCGCGCGGCCATCGCCTGGAGATCGAGGCGACCCGCGCGCAGGGCGGCGTGCTGCACTCGCCCGAGCGCGTGGCGATGCTCCAGCGCGTCACCGAGAGCCTGGACGCGACGATCCGGGTCCGCCTCATCGCACAGGACACGGGCCAGGTGCTCTTCGATGAGACGGGGCGCAACGCCGGGCTGGAGGTCGTCGGGGAACTGCCCGGGGCAGTTCCCAAAGCACTGCCTGCGGCAGTGCCTAAGGCCTTGCCCGGCGGCGTGCCGCCGGGCAAGGGAGTCGGGTGATGGGCGCAGCCCGCGCTGCCACGCGCGACGAGCGCCGCCCTGGCCTGGTGGCGCTGCTCGGCTCCGGCGAGACCGCAGCCGCGGGCGGCCGCATCTTTGAGTCGCTCGCGCAGGCGCTGCCGCGGCCGCTGCGCGTCGTGGTCCTTGAGACGCCGGCCGGCTTCGAGCTGAACAGCGACCGGGTGGCCGGCCGCGTCGCGGAATTCCTGCGCGTGCGGCTTGCCAACTACGGCGCGGACGTGATCCAGGCGGCCGCACTGCGCCGCGATGGCCCCCGGTCGACCGGGGATCCGCTCGTCACCGAGCCCTTGCTCCACGCGGACCTGATCTTCGCGGGGCCGGGCAGCCCGACCTACGCGGTCCGCCACCTGGCGGGCAGCCTGGCCTGGCAGCGCGTCTTGGCGCGGCACGCGCTGGGCGCGGCGCTTGCCCTCGCGTCCGCGGCGACCATCGCGGCCGGCCGGTGGGCCCTGCCGGTCTACGAGATCTACAAAGCCGGGCACGATCCCTTCTGGAGCGACGGACTGGACCTGCTCGGACCGTTCGGCCTCTCCCTCGCGATCGTGCCGCATTGGAACAACAACGATGGCGGCACGGAGCTCGACACGAGCCGCTGCTTCATGGGCCGGGAACGCTTCGAGGCGATGGCCGCCGGGCTGCCCGCGGGGACCGCGATCGTCGGGCTGGACGAACACACTGGGCTGGTGATCGACCTGGCCGCGGGTAATGCCGCGGTCATGGGTCCGGGACGCGTCACGGTCCTCCGGGACGGCAGCGAGCACAGCTTCGCTGCAGGCGCCACCTTCGCGCTGGAACTGCTCGGCCCGTTCCGCCTGGTCGACGGCCTCTCGGCCCTGCCGCCCGCGATCGTGGCTGAGGCGCTGGCCGCGGAGGCTGCGGACGCGTCGACGGCCGCCGAGCCTGCGCCGCCAGCGGAGGTTGCGGCCCTGGCCCAGGCGCGGGAGGCTGCGCGCGAGCGCCGCGATTGGACCGCGGCCGACGAGCTGCGCGACCGCATCGCAGCGCTGGGCTGGCAGGTGCAGGACACGCCCGAGGGTCCCGAGTTGCTGCCGTGGAAGGACAAGCCATGATCTGGGAACTTCAGGCCGCTCTGACACGGCGGCTGCTGCTCTGGTCCGCGGTGAGCGTCGCGGCCGGCGCGCTGCTGCTCCTCTTCGGCGATCCGTTCTGGCGCGGCTTCGGCTTGCAGGCCGTGGCCTGGGGCATCATCGACGCGGGCATCGCCATCTTCGGCGAGCGCAGCTCGGCCAGGCGCCGCCGCAGGGAGGGCAGCGATCGGGGCGTGCTGGCCCGCGAGGCGCGCAACCTGCGCCGGCTGCTGTGGATCAACACCGGGCTGGATGTCCTGTACGTCGCAGGCGGCCTGGCCCTCGCTTTCACCCTCGGCGCAGCCGACGCGTTCGCCAGGGGCAACGGCTGGGGCATCGTGCTCCAGGGCGGCTTCCTCTTCTTCCTGGACCTGTTCCATGCGCTGGCCGTGCCCCGAGACGAGCCGGGCCTCCCGCCCGTCGACATGTTCGACGGACCCGAACACCGCGCCTTCTCGGTCGACGGCCGCGAGCCGGCCGCGCTGCTGCTGCACGGCTTCATGGGCACGCCCGCGGAGATGCGCCCCATCGCGGACGCGCTGATCGCGGAAGGGTGGACGGTCCACGCGCCGCTCCTGCCCGGCTTCGGCGACGACATCCAGTCGCTGACCGTGCGCAGCCACGACGAGTGGGCGGATGCCGCACTGGCGGCCGCGTCTTCGCTGCGCCAGGAGGGCCATGCGCCGCTCCTCCTGGTGGGCTTCTCGATGGGCGCCGCGCTGTCGCTCATCATCGCCCGGGAATCGGGCGCGAAGGGCCTGGCGCTGCTCGCGCCGTTCACCTGGGCCGAGCCCCGCTGGCTGCCATGGGCGGAGTTCTTCGTGCGGCCGTTCCTGCCCCTCGGCTTCCGGCCCATGCGCAAGGCGGACTTCGCCGACCCGCAGGTGCGCGCGAACGTCGAAAAGTTCATGCCAGGCATCGACCTGTCCGATGGCGAGACGCAGCGCTCGGTGCGCGATTTCCGCGTGCCGCTCGGCATCATCGACCAGCTGCGGGCCGTCTCGCGCCGCGCGAAGGGCGCCGCGCGCAAGATCGATCTGCCGGTGCTGGTGGTGCAGGGCACGCGCGACAGCGTCGTGCGGCCGGAGCAGACCGTCAAGCTCGTCAGCCGGCTGCCCGTGAAGCCGCACATGATCGAAGTTGACAGCGAGCACAACCTGACGGCCGCGGACAACCCCTCGTGGCCGGAAACGCGGCGCGCGTTGATCGGCTTCGCCGAAAGCTTGAAGGTGTAAGCCGCCCATGGTCACGGTCCTGCGTTGGCGCAACTATCTCGCATCGCCCGAGTGGCACGGCGGCACGCGCTTCTTCCTCTTCGCCTGGGTTGCCTGCATGATCCCCATGCCCATCGTCCAGTGGCTCACCGGAGATGATGGCCTGACCGCGGGCATCTACCTGTCGGTCCTCATGCAGGGCACCCTCGCGGTCTTATTCCTCAAGCAGGCTGCCGGCTGGCGACGGACCGCCGCGATCGTCCTGCTCGTGGCCACGGTCGCCTGGGCCTCCGAGGCCATCGGCTCGAAGACGGGCATCCCGTTCGGCGCCTACCACTACACCGACCGGCTCCAGCCGCAGCTGCTCGGCGTGCCGATCCTGATCCCCCTGGCGTGGCTGATGATGTTGCCGCCCGCGTGGGCCGTGGCGCAGCGTCTCACGGGATACGCAGGGGCGGGCAGCCCTGCCACCGTGCGCGCCGCGTTCGTCGGGGTCAGCGCGCTCGCGTTCACCGCGTGGGACCTGTTCCTGGACCCACAGATGGTCCACTGGGGGCTGTGGGAGTGGGACCAGCCGGGCGCCTATTTCGGCATCCCGCTGGTCAACTTCGCGGGCTGGCTGCTGGTGTCCGGCCTGATCACCGCGCTGGTGCGGCCGCCGCGCGTGCCCGACCGGCCGCTGCTCGTGGTGTACACCCTGACCTGGCTCATCGAGACGGTCGGGCTGATCCTTTTCTGGGGGCTGTACGGGCCGGCTGCGGCCGGATTCATCGGCATGGGCCTGTTCGTACTCCTGGGCTGGCGGGCAGGGAGATCATGAACGCAATCATCTGGACCGTCATCGGCTTCTTCCTCGGGGCCATCCCGTTCTCGGTGCTCCTCGGCCGGCTGCTCTACGGCAAGGACATCCGGCAGGTCGGCGACGGCAACCCGGGCGGCACCAACGTGCTGCGCGCGGGGAACAGCAAGGCGGCGGGCGCGCTCGCCATCGGACTCGACACGCTCAAGGCCGCGATCCCGGTCGCGCTGGCACATTACGTGTCCGGCGTGAGGGGGTGGCCGCTCGTGCCCGTCCTCCTGGCGCCCATCGTCGGGCATGCCTTCTCCCCCTTCCTGCGCGGGCGCGGCGGGAAGGCGGTCGCCAGCACGTGGGGCGCGTGGAGCGCGCTCACCGTGCCGTTCGGCCCCGCGGTCATGGCACTGGGGCTGCTGGCCCTCTACAAGCTGGTCGATGCGTCGGGCTGGGCCGTGATGGGGGCCATGGTCGTCCTCCTGCTCTTCCTCGCCGCGCTGGGGCTGACGTGGCCCCTCGCGGCCGCGTGGGCCCTGAACGTCGCGCTGCTGGCCTGGAAGCACCGGGACGAGCTGGCGCACAGGCCGGGGCTGCGCCGGGGGACCAGAGGATGAGCGCACCATGCTGATTCCCGCGCTCTTCGCTACCGCCGCACTGCTGGGCATGATCGGCATCACGATCAGCAACCTGCTCTTCTTCCCCCGGCTGCGCGTGCCGTCGCAGAGGCAGTCGCCCGAGCCCTTCGTCTCCGTCCTGATCCCCGCGCGGAACGAGGCGAAGGTCATCGGCGGCACGGTGCGCCGGCTGCTCGATCAGAGCTACCGCAACTTCGAGCTGGTGGTGCTGGACGACAATTCGACCGACGGCACGGGGGCGCGTGCAGCCGAAGCCGCAGGGGGCGATCCCCGACTGCGCGTGATCGGTGGCCAGCCGCTGACCCAGGGCTGGGGCGGCAAGAACTGGGCGTGCCACCAGCTGAGCCAGGCCGCGACGGGCGAGATCCTGCTCTTCACCGATGCGGACGTCGTCTGGTCGCCCGACGGCCTCCTCGCGCTGGTCGACGAGATGCGGCGCGGCCGCGCGGGCCTGCAGACCGTGTGGCCGACGCAGATCGCGGAGACGTGGGCCGAGCGGCTGACCGTGCCCAACATGGCGCTGGTCGTGCTGGGCTACCTGCCCATCCTCCTGACGCACCACACGCGGTGGTCGCCCTTTGCGGCCGCGAACGGCCAGGTGATGGCCTTCCGCCGCGCGGCGTACGAGCGGATCGGCGGGCATGCGGGGGTGCGCAGCGAGGTGGTGGAGGACATCAAGCTCGCGCGGCGCATCAAGGCCGCGGGCGAGCGCCTGCGCATGGCGGACGGCAATGGCCTGATCGCGTGCCGGATGTACACCGACTGGCCCTCGGTGCGCAACGGCTTCGCCAAGAGCATCGTGGGCGGCTACGGCTCGGTCGCGGGCGTCGTGCTCGCGGCGATCTTCCATTGGCTGGTCTTCCTCGTACCGCCGATATGGCTGCTCGCGGGCTGGCTCAACCCGGTGCGCTACGACCTTGCGCTGGGCCCGCTGGCCCTGACGCTGCCGGGCTGGCCCTGGTGGCCCGCGCTGCTGACCGCGGCAGGGATCGCGGTGCGCGCGGCCACGGCCTGGTTCTCGCGGCAGCGCGTGGCCGACGCCCTGCTGATGCCCGTCTCCGCACTCGTGATGACGGTCATCTCGGCCCTGGGCTGCTGGTGGCAGGTGCGCTACGGCGGCCCGGTCTGGAAGGGCCGGGTGATCAGGGCCTCATGATCGGCAATTGCGACGCGCAACACTCGGGAGCGAAGGGATGAAGTCAGTCATCATCATCGGCGCAGGCATCGGCGGGCTCAGCGCAGCCATCCGCCTCGCGGTCCAGGGCATCAGCGTGACCGTCCTGGAGCAGAGCGACGCGGCGGGCGGCAAGATGCGCGAGGTGCGCGCGGAAGGGTTCCGCTGGGACACGGGGCCCTCCGTCATCACCATGCGCCCCGTGCTCGAGGAGCTGTTCGCCGCGGGGGGGCGCCGGCTCGACGACGAGCTGGCGCTGGCGCCGGTCGAGCCGCTGACGCGCTACTTCTACGAGGATGGCGTGGTGCTCGACGCGACGCGCGACCGCGCAGCCATGGCCGAGCGGATCGGCCGGATCGACCCGGCGGACGCCCATGGCTACGCGGCCTACCTGGACCACGCCGAGTTCCTCCACCGCGTCACCGGCCCGCTCTTCGTCTACGGGCCGAAGCCGTCGTTGGCAGACCTGGCGAAGTTCAACCCCCTGGACGCGCTGCGGATCGAGCCGTTCTCCCCCCTCAGCAAGTCGATCGCGCGCCGCGTCCGCTCGCCGCACGTGCGCCAGCTCCTCGGCCGCTTCGCCACCTACGTGGGCACGAGTCCCTACCTGGCGCCCGCGACCCTGGGCGTCATCAGCCATGTCGAGCTGAACGAGGGCGTGTGGTATCCGCGCGGCGGCGTCTACACCATCGCGCGCGCGCTCGAAGGCCTGGCGCGCAGCGCGGGCGCAGACATCCGGCTGAACACGGACGTGCAGCGGATCATCGTGCGGGACGGCCGCGCCACGGGCGTACTCCTGGCCGGCGGCGAAACGTTGGCCGCGGACGCGGTGCTGGCCAACGCGGACTCGGCGCGGGTCTACAATCGACTGCTGCCGCAGGAGGTGGCGCCCGCGAAGCGCGCGCAGCGCCTGGGCCTGGCGCCGGCCTCCTGCTCCGGGTTCATGCTCCTGCTGGGCGTGGCGCGGGAGCATCCGCAGCTGGCGCACCACAACATCTTCTTCAGCCGGGACTATGAGAGGGAGTTCGCGGACATCTTCGAGCGCGACGTGCCCCCCGCGGAGCCGACGGTCTACGTCTCGATCTCGTCGAAGACCGACCCCGAGGATGCGCCGCCCGGCTGCGAGAACTGGTACGTGCTCGTCAATGCGCCGCCCCTGGGCGTGGCATTCGACTGGCGGGCGCAGGCGCGCGCGTACCGCGACGTCGTGCTCGAGCAACTGAAGCGCTTCGGCATCGACCTGGCGCCGCACATCGTCGTCGAGCGCATGGTAACGCCGCTTGACATCGAGGCCGGCTCGCGCAGCTGGCGCGGAGCCCTGTACGGCGAGCTCTTCGACAGCCCCTGGGTGGCCTTCCGCCGGCCGGGCAGCCGCGCGGGCGACATCAAGGGCCTTTACCTGGCGGGCGGAACGGTGCATCCAGGCGGCGGCGTGCCCATGGTGATGCTGTCGGGCAAGCTCGCCGCGAACGCGATCCTGGCGGACCTGGGCTAGCGAGGCCGGGTTCTATCGGCAACAAACGGAGTGATCGTATGAAGTCAGTCATCATCATCGGTGCGGGCATGGGCGGGCTGGCCGCGGCGCTGCGGCTGCGGCGCATGGGACTCGATGTCACGGTCGTCGAGAAGCTGAAGCGGCCGGGCGGCCGCTCCAACGTGCTGCAGGAGCACGGCTTCCGCGTGGACATCGGGCCGACGATCCTCGTCATGAAGGACACGTTCGAGGAGACCTATCGCGCCATCGGCCAGGACATCAACCAGCGCATCCGGTTCATCCCGCTCGATCCGAACTATCGCATCTACTACCACGATGGCACGCACATCGACCTGTACAACGGCATGGCGAAGCTGTCGGCCGAGGTCGAGAAGGTCGAGCCGGGCGTGACCGAGCGGCTGTTCCGCTTCATCGGCGAGAGCGCGAAGAAGTACGAGCTGGGCATGGACTTCGTCGTGCGCAACTACGACCACATCACCGACCTGGCCAACCCGGCGGCCGGCCTGCGCCTGCTCCAGACGCGCTCGTACCAGAACCTGTACGGCCAGGTGGGCACCTTCTTCAAGACGGACAAGCTGCGCAAGGCCTTCTCGTTTCACTCCATGTTCCTGGGCCTGTCGCCGTTCGACTCGCTGGCCATGTACAGCCTGATCACCTACGCGGACCTGGTGGAGGGGATGCACTACCCCGTCGGCGGCATCTACAGCATCATCGAGGACATGGTGGCCCTGTGCGGCGAGATGGGCGTCACCCTGCGCACGGGCACCGCGGTGCAGGAGATCAGGGTGGAGGGCGGCCGCGCCACCGGCGTGCTGCTCGAATCGGGCGAGTTCATCCCCGCGGACGTCGTGGTCTCGAACGCGGACCTGGTCTACACCTACAAGAAGCTGCTGCGGCCCGAGCACCGCAAGATCTACACCGACGCGCGGCTGGACCGGCTGGACTATGCGTGCTCCGGCTACCTGCTCTTCCTCGGGGTGGACCGGCAGTACGACCACATGCGCCACCAGGCGCTCTACTTCTCCGAGGACTACCAGGCCAACCTCGATGCGATCTTCCGCACGAAGGTTATCCCGGAGGATCCGTCGTTCCACCTGAACAACCCGACGGTGACCGATCCGTCGCTCGCGCCCCCGGGCCACAGCGTCCTCTACCTGCTCGCGCCCATGCCCAACCTGCAGGGGCGCAACGACTGGGACGCGGCCGCGCCGGTCGTGCGCGAGAAGCTGTATCGCCAGCTCGAGCGCATCGTCGATCCCGACCTGCGCAAGCACGTCGTGTGGGAGCGCGAGTACCGGCCCTCCGACTGGGAGCGGGACATCAACGCGCCGTACGGCGTGGCGTTCGGCTCCCTGTCGCAGCGTTTCTTCCAGTCGAGCTATTTCCGCCCGCACAACAAGGCGCGCGACATCGCAGGCCTCTACTTCGTCGGCCAGGCCACCTATCCCGGCATCGGCATGCCGATGGTGCTGCTGTCCGCGCGGCTGCTGGAGGAGCGGCTGGCGAAGGACTATCGACTTTAGGCGAGCGTGAACATGATCAGCGAAATGACCCGACCCCGAGGACCCATCGCCAGTGCGGAGGACTACGCCGAGTGCCGCCGCGTGATGCTCCAGGCGAGCAAGAACTACTCGTTCGCCAGTCACCTGCTGCCCGCAAGCGTCCTGCGCCATGTCGAGGCGCTCTATGCCCTGTTGCGCGTCGGCGACGACCGCGTCGACGTGTCGCACCACGGCTTCGCCTCGCCCCATGCCGCGATCGATGACTGGGAATCGGGCTACTGGCGCGCGTTCGAGCAGGGCGGGAGCGACCATCCCGTGCTGCGCGCATACCTTGACACTGCGCTCGCCTGCGCGATTCCCGCGGACGTCATGGCGCCCTATTTCCGCGAGATGCGGGCAGACCTCACCGTCCGCGCTTCCCACCTTCGCGCGCCTGCAGCGCTACATGGAGGGCAGCGCGCTGCCCGTGGGCCGCGCCATGACGTACATCCTGGGCGTGGCCGCGCCGCACACCGTGGCCGGCACCCTGCCCTGCGCGGACAGCCTCGCCACCGCCATGCAGCTCAGCAACTTCTGGCGCGATGTGGGATACGACTACGGGATCGGCCGCGTCTATCTGCCGGGCGAGGATATGGACCGCTTCGGCGTGACCGAGGACGACCTGGGAGCGGGCCACGTCCGCGGGGGTTCATCGCGCTGATGGACTTCGAGATGGCGCGGGCCGAGGAATACTACAGGCATGCGGAGCAGGGCGTGCTGCGGCTGGCCACGGGCCGCCTGGGCGTCATGACCGCGGCTCGAGGTATACCGCGCCATCCATGCGTCCATCCGCCGCAACCGCTACGACGTGTTCAACCACCGCGCGACGACGACCGCGCGCAGAAGGCCGCGCTCGCGCTCCGCGCCCAGCGCCGGCTGTGGCGGGGATGAGGGACGGCGATGAGACGACTCGTGATCACGATGTGCCTGGCGATCGGCCTGGCAGGGTGCGGCGGGGACGCCGAGCCCCTCCCACAGCCCCGCGCCCGCGGCCGCCATCGCGACCCTGCCGGCCACGACCGCACCGATCAGTCCCCTGCCTTCCGCCACCGCGCCGATCAGTCCCCTTCCGTCCGCCACCGCGCCGATCAGCGCCTTACCGGCCCTGCGGGGCCGGCGTGGACGGTGCGCTGCCTGAGCCCGGCAGCCGCCTCGGCCACCGTCCTGTGGCGGCTGGGCGGTACGGCGGGCGCGGCAGACACCGAAGGGCCGCAGTTCACCGAGCTGGGCGGGCTTGCGGTGGGCAACGGCCTGCTCTACGTGGCCGGCGCGTACGGCGGGGTGTTCACCTTCGACATGGCGGGCGGGTACGAGGGGGTCATCTCCGCGGGCGAGATCATGTACATCACCGACGTGGCGGTGGGGCCCGCGGGCGAGGTTTACATCGCGGACGCAGGGCTGCACCAGGTCACGCGGTTCAGCGCGGAGCACGACCTGCTCGGCGGGTTCGGCGCGTACGGCGCTGGGGACGGCGAGTTCGGCTCCGACGGACCGGCCGCGTTGGCCGTTGGCCCCGGGGGCGAGGTGTTCGCGCTCGATCCCAACGTGGACGCGGCGGGCGCGGCACCTCATGCGGGTGCAGGTATTCGGCCCGGAGGGCGACTTGCGCCGCGCGTTCCCCGCGGAGCCCGGGCCCGATGCGGCGGATCTCGCGGTGGGGCCCGACGGCACACTCTTCATCGTGAGCCGGCAGGGCTACGTGGCCGAGGTCGAGCCCGAGGCCGGCCGGCTCATCCAGCGGATCGGCAGCACCGCACTCGGCGGCGATGCGATCGGCGCCGCCGCCTTCCCCCAGGGGATCGCGCTGGACGAGGCCGGCAACCTCTACCTGGCCACGCAGGCGCCGGCCGCGGTCGCGGTGCTCGGCGCGACGGGCCATCGCCTGGAGGCACGGATCGGCGCCGAGACCGTGCGCACGGATGACGGCTGGCCCGCGGGCGAGCTGTTCATGCCGCGCGGCATCGCGGTGACCGGCGACGGCGTGCGCGTGTTCGTGGCTGAGTCCGCCGCGGGCTTCGCGTACGTGACCGCGTTCGCGCGGTAAGCATGCCTGGCTGCGCGTGCATGTGCCGTGGCAGCTAAGCGGCCAGAAAGTGCCGCTCTCGCGCTCCGCACCAAGCGCAGGCTGTGGGCGTGAGGGAAGATTGAGGCGACTGGTAAACGGGAATACGGTGCCAGCCCAACCGTAAGACGAAGCTAAATGCATTCATGGAGGACAAATGTCGCTCCAATTGATGACCGGCACAGTTGAGTAGAGCCTAGCCAAACCAATCGATCGACTTGCCAAGACCATAAATGGATGCAAGTAAGCTGTCCCTATTCTCCTAGATAACGTCAACCCTCATCCGCCTCATCGAGCGTAGCCTCGGCTATTTCGTCTGGCACAAGCCAATCACTGTCTGGTCGACAGATGAGGCGCGCATTCTTGTAGGCCCAATCAAGTGTCAAGACCGTGTGGCCCAGATAATTGCCCGAAGGCGTCTTCTCGACAGCCAGGGCCAAGTCAACGCGGTCATCAGATACAAGGCAGAGTGGAAGTAGCAGCGTGAGTGTCTTTTGCCGAGGATAATACTGAGGTATGGCCGTCTTGAAGTTCCAAGAGATACGCTTTATCGATAGGTCAAGCGCATCCTTGAGCCTGTTGTTGTAGTCCCGGTAGGTGGGGGGGTGATTCCTTATAGCTTCGCCGAGAGAAAAGAAGTAACTCTTACGTTCATCAGGCGACATTGGCGCGGTATTACGGATCTCAAATCGCGGTGGGCAATGGCTCGCAATGAACTCCTGAGGCCAACGGCTGATTCGTTCGACCACGATGTGATTCCAGGGCATCTCCGGTTTGCCAGCACGAACATCGTACAGAAGATCCGCCGGGTCGTCGAAGTAATGGGCTTGCCTCGGCAATGGATTGAAGTGCCGAACAAGGTCCTGACCTATCCTGCCTTCACCAGCGATGGAGAAGCCCGCTAGTTTCCATGCCACGCGAGGATGATACTGACGTTCAAACAGCGCATGGATCGGCTCGTAGCGGTTGTCCACCAATCCAGTATTGAAGGCGGCTAACGAATGGTCAGGATTGATTTCAACCTTGCCCTCCGTGACAAGTCGCCCAAAGGTTTGAACAAAGTAGCTAAAGAGTATCGGAAACGGGTACTCAGAGCTGGCCGCTTCATTGCTGAATTCCCAGCGCTCATCCAAAGCCAGAGTCTTCAACTGAGTAATGGTGTCTGGTAGGTAGCCCACGTATGCCCAATCAAACAATCGAGTGCTTGCAGGATGGATTTGAGGTGTGCCGGTCGGTTGTGTCACGCGGTCAATATATGTGGCTTGCCGATTCGCACCATATACCTTAAGCAGGAAAGACACCTCCTCATTCACCTGAAGTGGTGGCGCGCCCCGAAACCAGCTGGTTTTGAAGTAGATATCTTGTCCTCCGAGTTCGTCGCACCGCACAAACCCGAATTCCGCTCCCACGCGCGTGACGCGTCCTGTCTTTCGCTCAAGGTCATTGGTAGCTGACATCTGCCTTTCTCTCCTTATTCGCTGGGACCGCGCTTGCCAATCTCCGGCTCCGCCTAGTAGCTCACCTTATCATACTGCGGCTATCTGCACTGAGAATCCACTGATTGCTCAACATTCGACAAGGCTCTCGTCTTCCTAGATCAGATGTTGTCACAACAGAACACCTACAGCACACTCTCTTAGCGCAGACTTCATAGGCTGACCCCGTGCGCCGCTCACGCCCTCATCACCGCGCGCGACCCGCCGTACTGGGCGAACACGAACGTAAATACGCGCTCCGCGCGCGCCTCGACCTCCCCTTGCGAATAGGCGAGCGGCAGGCCGCGCTGGTCGCTCCACAGCCATTCGTTGATGAAGGTCTTGACCTCGGCCTTGGTGGCCTCCTTCTCCGCCCACCGCTCGATGCGCAGCTTCTCGGTCTTAAGCGCGTCGAGCAGTTCGCGCGCCACCTGCTTGACCCGCTCGCGCTCGGCCCTGGTCAGCTCCTTGCCGTCCACCAGCATATCGAACACGGCCAGATGCTCTTCGCTCAGATCCTCGCGCAGCGCGCGGCGCGCTTCGTCGTCCAACTCCGACAGAAAGCGAAGCAGCGCCTCGAAGGTGGCCTCGATGGTGGGCCGGTCCTTCTCGCGGTTGTAGGCGTCGATGACCTCCTGGAATCGCTGCTGGAAGTCGGTCCGGCCGGGATTCTCCTGGATCATCCGCTGCAGGCGGCGGTCGATGGCCGCCTTGAGCATCTGAATGTCGGTGCGCGGGGTGGCGCGTTTGGCGAACTCCTGCCGCAGGCGTTCGAAATCGATCTTGCTGATGTCGTACGGGCCAGGGATGTCGCCAGATTGCGTAGGTGCATGCACCGATGCTTCCGGTTGCACCGCCTTGTCGATCACCGCCTGCAGCCGCGCCATGGCCCCGCTCACGTCCGGCGTCAGCAGTGCATCGTCCTGCAGCGACTTGTAGACGATGTCCACCGCGGCCTCATCCAGACGGTAACGAGGCAGCTCGGGGAGGTTGATACAGGCGCGATACCTGCGGGCCACGGCCTCGGCCAGCAACTCAAACCGTTTGCGGCTCTCGTCGTTCTCGTTGATCGCTTCCTTCGCCTCCGCGATCGCCGCGATGCGGGCGAAGCCTTCGGTGCCGCTGATCGTGTCGAAGTCGAAGCCGCGGCCGGCGAGGAAGCCGCGCACCTCGTCGAGCGCCTCTTCCAGCGCCGCCACCAGCCGTTCGGGTGGCCGCACGGGATCCACCGCACCCTCGTCGCCATCGGGACGGATCGCGAAGGTCGCCAGCGCCTCGCGGAGCGCGGCCAGCACGCCGCAGTAGTCCACGATCAGGCCGTTCTCCTTGCCTTCGTAGACCCGGTTGGCGCGGGCGATGGCCTGCATCAGGGTATGGGCCTTGAGCGGCTTGTCCAGGTAGAGGTTCGCCAGGCTGGGCACGTCGAAGCCGGTCAACCACATGGCGCAGACGATCGCGACGCGGAAGGGATGATTGGCATCCTTGAAGGCCAGGTCGATGTCGATTCGCTTGCCGTCCGGGGTCTCGTAGCCGTTCTTGATCCTGGTCCGGTGCGGCACGATGTCGATGCCATATTCCCGGAACAACGCAACCTCGCCCTGCTCCTCGCTGATGACGACCGAGATCTCGGTCTCGCGCAGCCACTTGAGCTGGCGCTCCCGCTGAACCAGTTCCTGCTCGTCCGGCGCGTGTTTGACGTCAGCCTCTGCCTCCTTGATGCGCTGGGCCCAGTGGCGCTGCACCAGCTCGAACATGCGCAACGCGGTCACCTTGTCCAGGCAGACGACCATCGCCTTGCCGGCCTCCCACTGGGCGGTGTAATGCCACACGAAGTCGCGCGCCAGGCGATCGAGCCGCTGCTTGCTGGTGTAGATGCGATAGTTCTGGCCCAGCAGCCGGCGCACCTTGCGTTCCTGGTCGGGGTCGAGGTCGGTCTGCTCCAGCACCTCAGCGATGCGCTGGTTGAGGTCCGGCTTGGCCAGGCCGAGCTTGTCCCCGCGGTTGTCGTAATAGAGCGGCACCGTGGCCTGATCGTCCACCGCAGCCTGGAAATCGTAGGTGGACACGTAGTCGCCGAAGATGCGCCTGGTGAGCTCATCGTCCTTGAAGAGCGGCGTGCCGGTGAAGCCGATGTAGTGGGCGTTGGGCAGCGCGGCGCGCATGTTGATCGCCAGCCGGCCGTACTGCGTGCGGTGCGCCTCGTCGGAGATCACGATGATGTCGCGGCGGGCCGAGTACGGCGCGCTGGGGTCCACGGGCTTGTTGAACTTGTGGATCAAGGTGAACGCGTAGGCGTGATCTTCCCGGAGCAACTGCTGCAGGTGGTCGCCGTCGCTGGCCCGGCACACCTCCTTGGGGTTCACCGCGCCGACCCCCACGTAGGTGTTGTAGATCTGCTTTTCCAGGTCCTCGCGGTCGGTGACGACCAGGAAGGTGAAGTTGCCGGTCAGCTTGCGCTGCACCTTCTCTGAGAAGAACACCATCGAGTACGACTTGCCGCTGCCCTGGGTGTGCCAGAACACGCCGAGCTTGCCCGCCTGGCGCTCCCGGTTGCGCACCGCATCCACCGCCCGGTTGACGCCCAGGAACTGGTGGTTGCGCGCCATAATCTTCGCCACATTGCCGCTGCTCTCGTCGAACAGCAGAAAGTTCTCGAAGATGTCCATGAAGTTGGCCTTGCTGCACAGCCCTCGGAGCGCTGTTTCGAGGTCCACGACGCCGGGTTCGCCCTCGGCCAGGCGCTTCCATTCGTGGAAATGCTCGAAGCGGCTGGTGATCGTGCCGACCTTGGCCCGCTGGCCGTTGCTCAGCAGGATGAGCGCATTGTGGTCGAACAGGTGGGGGACAGTGTCGCGATAGTCGGCCAGGTTGCCGTCGTACGCGTGGCGGATGTCCTTGTGGACGTTCTTCAACTCGATGAAGAGGAGCGCAACGCCGTTGACGAAGCCCAGGATGTCGGGCCGGCGGCGGTAGGGGTAGCCCGCAATCCACAGCTCGCGCACGACAAGGAACCGGTTGTTGGACAGGTCCCCGAAGTCGAAGACCCGCAGCCGCACATCTTCCACCGCACCGTCCGGCTGCTTCACGGCCACGGGCACGCCGTTCCGGTAGAGATCGTACTTCTCGCGGTTGATCTGGACGATCGACTTAACCGAACTGGTCTCGACGACGCGGCTCACCGCCTGGTCGTAGGCTTCGGCGGGCAGGCCCGGATTGAGCCGCTCCAGCGCGGCGCGCAGGTCGCGCGTCAGCACGACCTCGCCCTCGTTGCGCCGGCCCAGGGTGCCGTTCGCGCCGAGCACCTCGTCGTTGTACGCGTAGACCGAATCCCAGCCGAGGACGTCGCGGAAGAAGGCCGCTGTGGTGGCCTGCACCAGGCGATCTTCGGTCATGGGACCGCTCATGTCACGATCTCTTCGCCATCAAAATTCAGCTTGAAGCACCTATTCCGGGCGGGTGCGTCCCCACGGGCGGTCTGGCTCTGCCGCGGTCGCCCTTTCGGGCAGAAGAGGATCTTCCGGCAGGCTGCCGGGCCCCGGCCGGGTCCGCCTGGGCGCCGGCCTCCGCCGGACGCAGGGCCTCACCGACGGCTTTGGACAGGACCACGTTGATGAACTGGTTGAGGCTGACGCCCTCCGCATCTGCCCCTTGCACCAGTTCGCGGTGCAGCGAGCGCGGCACGCGCACCACGAACTTGCCGCTGTACTCACCCTCCGCGCGCGGCTCCGGAATCTGATACCCGCTTTCCAGCGCTGACTCGATCCAGAGCGGCATCACCTCGCGGATGCACGCCAGGGCATCGTCGGCCGTGTCGGCCTGGCTCATGCACCCGGGCAGCTCCTTGACGCGGACGAACCATCCCTCTTCTGCATCTTGTTGGAGCTCGATCGTATATGGAAGACCCAGATAGTACTCTACTGACTTGTTCATCGTCTCATCCCCCGGATCGCCCGGTCAATCGGCCTCGGACTCCTCGATCATGCGCAGCACCTCCTTGACGGCTGCACTGTGCACCTGGGCGCCGTGCCGTGTGACGCTGATGGGCGGACCGCCCTTGCGTGCATAGATGTGATGGCTCCCGCTGACTCGCTTAAGTTCGTATCCGTACAGCCTCAGCAGCGCGTTCAGATCATCAAACGAGACGCTCTTGGGGTGATTGCGAATCTTCTCGAGAAGCTTCTCTCGCTGGCTCATATCATCCCATGCCACATAGTACTATATATGATATCACAAGTCAAGCGCCGATTTGCGTGGATTCCGAGGCGCACGCGCGCAGGCGCTCCCGCTCATACCTCGATCTGCCCGCTCATGAGCCTGGGCAGCAGCAGGTCGCGGGCCCGCTTGAGCTTCTCCGTTTGTCGCTTGAGAAGTCGAACCTGCCTGATCAGGCGACTTGCCTGCGTCTGAAACTCGTCAAGCACCGTGTCACTTGGCACGATAATGGGCATGCGACGAAATGTTGCCTTGTTGATTTCGAGATAGGTCGTGCCTTTCGCGTTTTGTAGGATCTCGTCTCTGCGACTCAACAAATTGAACAGCAGATACATGCGCAGAATCTCGGCATTTGGAATTGCCGCTATAAAACCCTGGTTCGTACAGACTTCTCGGTCTATCAGGCCAAAAAAGCCCACTGACGCCCTGCTGGTCATCAAGATGGTGTCGGGCGGCAGTAACTTGGCCGATGAGTTTCGCAACCCTGCCTCTGTGATCTTCTTCTCTGAATCCAAGATGACAAGACAGTTGTTCTTGGTGATGTCCGACGGGATGACCCAAGTAATCTCACCATTATCCCAGTACGCAGGATTCTTCGTATCTGGAGTACCTCCGCCGAGTGCCTGGCATATGTCTGCCATTGTCACCCGTTCCCAACCCTCCGGCACACCATCCACCACCCGCACGCGCTCGTGACCCGGAAAGCGCAGCCGCACGAACCACTCCTGGTAGATCAGCCGCGCGGCCTGCTCCAGGAGCTGGATGCGGCGCCGGTTGTTCTCGATCAGGTCGTCGTATGCGGAGAGGATGGCGGCGATGCGACGCTGAACTGAGATTAGTGGCAGAGCAACGGTGACACGCCCAATGCGTTCTGGCGATGTGTGCCTGACTTTGGTGCCACTAGCACTCGATGAAATCTGATGTCTCACCCCCACAGTGTTAAACAAGTAATACAGAAACTTCTTGTCGATCAGTAGATCATTGAGTCGCGTGATCAACCCCAGCCGCTGGTTGTGTAGAAATCGCCCGGACTCAGAAATCCATGCTGAACTGCCAAGCAAACCGGGCGACTGCTCGGTCATCACAACCAGGAGGTCGTCGCGTTTCAGTATGAAATCATCCGGTACCTTCCCAGTGTAGTACTTGCGTTTGTCGATCTGGTCTTTGAACCCACCTTCTTCGCGGAAGTTGCCAGGGGTAAGCAGAACGTACTCGCCAGCCGAGTCAAAAAACTCGCCCTGAAAAGCATATCCATGCTTAACCGTGAACAACTCGTGAAGTGAGGCGTTTCGCCAAGTCACAGCCTAAGGTCCTCGAAGTTCGTTGCGATCACCGCGGCCAGCTCGGCCGCCTCCGCGTTCAGCCCGGCCAGCTCCGCGTGGATCTCTCGTAGCGCCTGCTCAAAATCGAACCCCTCCTCTTCCTCCGGCGGGGCCACGCCCACGTAGCGGCCCGGGGTCAGGCTCCAGTCCTGCGCCTCGATCTCCGCCAGCGTCACGACCTTCACCAGTCCCGCCACATCCCGCAGCGCCGCATCGGGGAAGCGCTCCTGCAGCCATGCGACCTGGCGATGGAAGTAGCCGATCTGCCGCAGCTGCGCGACCGCGACCTCGCTCGCATCTGCCAACCCCTTGCGCAGCCGGTTGATCGCGGCGTTCTCCCACACGACGGCCTTCCGTGCGTCGAACTCCCGCTCGCACTGGTCGGCCAGGCGCTGTGCACCCCTGATCGCGTGCTCGATCGCCCGGATCAATGCCCGGCTCGCCTCGACCACGCCTTCGAGATCGGCCGCGGCGCGGTGCTGGGCCGCGTTGTCGGCAGGTAGATCGAGCCACGCGACCTCAACCGCCCCGATCGCGGCCGCCAGCGCGTCCGACCCCTGCAGGACGGCTGCCTCGGCTTCGGCCAACTCGCGGCGATCTGCCTGCAGGCCTTCCGCCCCGGACTGTGCGTCCAGGAACGGCGCCATCTTCTCGCGCAAGTCGGCCAGCGCGTCGCGGTAGGCAGCCAAGACCGTCCCGCTTCCGCGTGCCTCGGCGAGGCACTGCGTCAGGTACTCCTTCACCAGCGCGGTGAAGCGCGGCGTCTCCCCGCGGTAGAGCCAGACGATCGCCGCCAGGTTGCGCAACTGCTCGGGCGAGAAGTCGTAAACCACGCGCGTCACCTTGCGGAAGATGCCCCGCGCGTCCAGCATCAGCACCTTGTCGCGGCGCTCGGCCGGCTTGCCGCGGTCAAAGAACCACAGCTCGCACGGCACGGTGCGGGTGTAGAAAAAGTTCGAGCGGATCGCGACCATCGCGTCCACGTGGCCGCTCTGGACGATCTTGCGCCGCACCTCGCGCTCGCCCTGGCCCGCGCTGGAGGCCTGAGACGACATCACGAACCCCGCGCGGCCGGTCTCGTTCAGCGCACTGTAGAAGTAGGAGATCCAGAGGTAGTTGGCGTTGCTGATCTTCTTTTCTTTGTTGACGCCGGGGATGCCGAACGGCAGGCGAGCACTGTCCTCCTTGATCTTCTCATCCACACCGTCCACGTTGAAGGGCGGGTTGGCCATCACGAAGTCCGCGCGGCCGGCCATGTCGTGGCGGTCCTCGTAGAAGGTGTTCGCCTCGATGAGCTGGCCCTCCAGGTTGTGCACCGCCATGTTCATCAGGCCGATGCGCAGGTTGGTGGTGGACTTCTCCTGGCCGTAGAAGGTGATCGCATCCTTGGGCGTCAACCCCGCAGCTTCCACGAAGTGGGCCGCCTGCACGAACATGCCGCCTGAGCCGCACGCGGGGTCCCAGAGGATGCCGTGCTCCGGCTCGATGACGAAGGTGATGAGCTGCGTCAGGCTGGGGGGCGTGAAGAATTCCCCCTCGTCCTGGGCCCGCGCCATGGCGAACTTCAGGAGGAAGTATTCGATGATCCGGCCGAAGATGTCCTCCCCGGCCCCGCGCAGCGCCTCGTCGTTGAAGATCTTAAGGAGCTGGCGCAGCGGATCGTTGCCCAGCCGTGCGTAATCCTTCGGCAGGATCCCCTGCAGCCTGGCCGGGTAATCCTCCTCGATGGCCGTCATCGCGTCGTTGATCGCCTTGCCGAGGTCCTGATCGCCCGGCAGGGCAAGGAGGTAGTCGAACTGCGCCTCCGGCCGAAGGTAGAGCGCAGCTTCCCTGGTGAAGTGCTCCTTAGCGAGCGGCAGCCGCACGCCGCCGCGCATCGGCAAGGTCGGCTCGACCTTGGCCTTCACCGCGAGGTAGCGGCTGTACGCGTGGCGCAGGAAGATGATGCCCAACACCGGCATCATGTACTCGCTGGAGTTAAGGTTGGAGTTGGCGCGCAGCAGGTCGGCCGCGCCCCAGAGGCGTCTTTCGAGTTGTTCGAGGGTATCCATCAGCTTCAATCGAATGATTAAGCGCCGCAGCCCCCGGAAGCGGGGCCGGGGCGTACGGGAGACGGCTTCGAAGCCGGCAAGGTGCGTCGGCGTGCTTCGTCAACACGGATTATACTGTGCGGCTTGGGGATACTGCAAATGCCCTTGCA
Organism: Anaerolineae bacterium; assembly: GCA_040766655.1. Classification (GTDB taxonomy): domain Bacteria; phylum Chloroflexota; class Anaerolineae; order CG2-30-64-16; family CG2-30-64-16; genus JALOOB01. Next base: position 264,969 of record JAXGQB010000010.1, on the reverse strand, counting down.
GCCCGAAGGGTGACCATCCACCTTGCCGGATGAACCGCCTGCGCCGGGCTCAAACTGCCCGCAATCACCCCTTCCCCACCAGCTCCTTCGCCTCCTTGCCCGACAGGTGCTCGATCACGATCTCCACCACCGTCACCGCGTTCCAGTTCCTGCGGATGGAGGCCTCGTTCTCCTGGGGGAAGTCCGCGGAGTACTTCTGCGCGAGGACCTCCAGGCCATGACGCTTGGCCGCATCGTCCTCGACGATCCGAGCCCGGCCGAAGGCGATGGCGCTCCTGAAGTAGGTCGTCCGTTCCTGCGGCACGATGTCGTTGCGGTCGATCACGCAGAACGACACCTTGTCGTCCCGCCGGATGCCGTCCAGCTTGTGGCCGCTGTTGGCTGAGTGAAGCCAGATCCTGCCGTCCTCGTACGCATAGCTGATCGGCACGGCATAGGGATAGCCCTCGTCGCCGTGGACCGCCAGAACGCCGGCCAGCCCCCGGTGGAGGATCTCCTCGGTGGCTTCATTTGACAGGACCTGCTTTCCTCTTCGCAATTCCCGAAACATACGTTGTCTCCTTGAGCGCCCAGTTGTTCGCCGGGGAAGGATAGCACAGGGCGTCGATGCGCTCAAACGCCGCATTGCACGCGCACCGGACCGGCGGTATACTGTTGCGCAGTAACACGCAGGAGGCGCCATGGACGCCAGCATCATCCGCACGTCGCATCTGACCAAATCGTATGGCAAGGCGCGGGGGATCGTCGACCTCGACCTGGCCGTGCGGCCCGGCGAGGTATTCGGTTACCTTGGGCCGAACGGCGCGGGCAAGACCACCACCATCCGCACCCTCCTCGACTTCATCCGTCCCAACGCGGGTTCCGCAACCGTGTTCGGGCTGGACACGCACCGCGCAAGCCTCGCGATCCGGGGGCGGGTGGGCTACCTGCCCGGCGAGCTCAGCCTGTACGAGGGGATGACCGGCCGCGAGTTTCTGCGCTACATGGCCAACCTGCGCGGCGGCGTCGCCTGGTCGGGGGTGGAGGAGCTGGCGGAACGCCTGGCCGCGAACCTCGCCCAGCCCATCCGCATCCTCTCGCACGGCAACAAGCAGAAGCTGGGGTTGATCCAGGCCTTCATGCACCAGCCAGAGCTGTTGATCCTGGACGAGCCGACGCAGGGGCTGGACCCGCTCGTGCAGCACGAGTTCTATCGCCTCATCGCGGAGACGCGCGCGGCGGGCCGCACGGTCTTCCTCTCGTCGCACGTCCTGCCCGAGGTGGAGCGCACGTGCGACCGCGTGGGCATCATCCGCGAGGGGGTGCTGGTTGCGGTGGAGGACGTTGCCAGCCTCAAGGCCAAGGCGCTGCGCCGGCTGGAAATCCGGTTCGCCGCACCGCCGCCCCTGGCGGCGTTCGAGGGCCTGCCGGGCGTACGCGACCTGCGGATCGAAAACAGCAGCCTCCACAGCCAGGTCGCGGGCTCGCTGGATGCGATGATCAAGGCTGCGGCGCGTTTCGAGGTGCTGGACGTGATCAGCACCGAGCCGAGCCTCGAAGAGATCTTCCTGACCTATTACGCGTGAGGGCCGCCATGCTCCGCAACATCTTTCTCAAGACCTTCTACGAAAACCGCCGCGGGCTGCTCTGGTGGGCGGCCGGCCTGCTCAGCTATGCCGCGCTGATCGCGGGCTTCTACCCCTCGATCAAGCAGATGCCCGACATCAACCAGATGTTCGAGGCGGCCCCCAAGGAGCTGATGGCCGCGTTCGTCGGCGACCTGACGGACCTGACCTCGCCCGCGGGGTATCTGAACAGCCAGATCTTCTTCTTCCTCGGCCCCCTGCTCCTGATCATCTTCGCGGTCGGCAAGGGCAGCGCGGCGCTGGCGGGCGAGGAGGAGCGCGGCACGCTCGACCTGCTGCTGGCCAATCCCGTGTCGCGCGTGCGCGTGGTGGTGGAGAAGCTCGCCGCGCTCGTGGTGATGACGGTCGGGCTGGCCGCCACCCTCTGGATCGGGCTGGCGAGCCTGGCCGCGGCCGTCCGGATGGACATCAGCGCGGTCCGGCTGGCGGAGGCGACGCTCGGGTCCGCGCTGCTGGCGCTGGTCTTCGGCGTCATGGCCCTCGCGCTGGGCGCGGCGACGGGCAAGCCGGGCGTGAGCCTGGGGGTGACGAGCGCGGCCGCGCTGATCACCTATCTGCTCAACGCGCTGGCCGCGGTGACCGACAAGCTGGAGCCGTATCGCGTCCTCTCGCCGTTCTACTACGCCACCGCCTCCGATCCGCTCGTCAACGGCCTCCACGCGGGCCATACGGCGGTGCTGGCGGGGCTGATCGTCCTCCTGTCGGCCGCGGCCGTGGTGCTCTTCAGGCGGAGGGATCTCGCAGTCTGACGCTCACGCCGGGTTCAGCGCCCCTTCCGTCGCGGGCGCGCGGCGGACGACCACCGCGATCAGCGCGAGCAGGACGGCGGTCAGGATCACCAACACGGCCAGCTCAGGCGCGACGCTCGCCAGCCCGCCGCCCTCCTGCGTGATCTCGATCACCGGCTGGATCAGGTAGTAGGTCGGAAAGATGCGGGCGATCCACTGCGGGATCTCGGGAAACATGTAGATCAGGCCGGGCGCGTAAAGGAAGATGCCGCCCCCCTTCACCACGGTCATCAGCATGTTCGCGTCCCTGATGAACGCGCCCCCCAGGATGCCGATGGCTGCGGCCATCAGCGCGCCCAGGGCCAGGGTGACGAGCAGCAGGGCGGGCTGAGGGCCCCAGGCGCGGTTGAGCAGCAGGGTGACGAGGGCCATCACCATGCTGAGGAACCACCCCAGCGCGCCCTTGGCCGCGAAGACCTCGCCCAGCGACGCGGAGGTAGTGGTCACCGCGCGCAGCGTACGCTTCTGCTTCTCGTCCACCATCAGCGCCGCGGGCACGACGCTGCCGCCCATGAGCATGGCCATCATGACGATGATGGGCAGCAGCCGCTTCTCCCACGGCAGGCCGCCCTCCGCGCCCACGATGTCGGTCACGATCTCCACCGGCATTTCCCTGCCCGTCAGGTCGCGGATCAACGTGGTGATCGCCGCGCTGGCGACCGCGCGGTTCTTGAGGGTGCTCTCGCCCCAGACGAAGGCGGTGAGCGGCGCACGCTCGCCGGCCTGCACCTGTTGGTCGAAGCCCGCGGGCAGCACCACGCCCACATCCTCCATGCCCTGCGCGGTCGCGGCGCGCAGCGCCTCCGCCGAGGGGTAGACCCGGACATTCAGCGATGTCAACGCGGCCGCGCGGCCCGTGACCGCGGACCCACCCTCGTCAGCCAGCCCCAGCCGCGCCTTGCCCGAGAAGACCGTGCCGAACACCAGCGAGACGATGACCGTGAAGGCCACGGGCATGACGATCGAAAAGATGAAGAAGACGTTGCGCCAGCCCAGCCTGAGCTCCTTGCCAAAAAGCACGCCCACCCGACTGATGCTCATGAGAACCTCCTCCGCAGCGCCACGATGCCCAGGGCCACGAACAGCGCGGCGAACCCGACCAGCGCGACCAGGTGGAGGCTGATATCGCCCCATCCGGCCCCGAAATTGACGATCCGGTGCACTGCATCCACCAGGTAATAGGACGGCAGCGCCCGCACCCAGCCGCTGGCGAGGCCGGGCAATGCCACGGCCAGGCCCGGCACCATCAGCAGGACCAGCACCAGCATCCCGTAGCCGATCACCGACATGAAGTCACGCGCGGCCGAGGCGATCAGGAAGGCGAGGCCGGTCACCATGACCGCGCCCAGGAAGAGCACGAGCAGAATGAGGAGCGGCTGCCGGGAGAGCCCGCCGGTGATCAGCATCAGCAGCACCGACTGGCCGAACGCGAGCCCGACCCCGACAATCCCCTTGCTGATGAAGAGGTCGGGCACGCGCACCGGCGTCACCAGGAGCGCGCGCAGCGTACCGGCCTCCACCTCCGTCGTGATCAGGCTGGCCAGCCCGAGCGTCTCGATCAGCAGGACGAACACCGCCAGCAGCGGCAACATGCGCTGGCGCGGCGCGATCTGCCGGCCGGCCAGGTCGGGGCCCAGCACCTCCTCCTGCGAGTCGATGTCGAGCGCCTGCCCGCCGATGGTGAACGCCAGCTCCCGGATGAGCATCTGGTAGACCTCGCGCAGCTCGGCAGGCAGTTCTCCCGCGATGTAGAGGCGCACCTGGGGCCTGGCGCCCGCGGCCAGCTGCGCGGCCATGTCGGGCGGCAGCACGACGCCGGCCTCGAAATCGCCGGCCGCCACCGCGGCCTTCAGGACCTCCTCCGACGGCTGGCTTTCGAGCTCGATGCCCTCTTCGGCCAGGGCCTCCACGAGGGCCGGCGGCATGACCGGGGCATAGATGCCGAAGGTCAGTTCGTCCTCCGCCTCCCGCGGCAGCAGGAAGTAGGCGGCCACGAAGAACACCAGGGCCAACACCGTGACGAATGCGTAGAAGCGGTCCTTGAAGTAGAGGTTGACGTCCTTGGCGACGAGTGTGGAGATGCGTCCCGCGCCCGTGGCGCTCTGCGAGGCGGTCATGCGAGCCCTCGTCCCGTGATGTCGATGAAGATGTCCTCCAGCGTCGCCTCTTCGCTGTGGACCGTGATCACCTGTTCCTGGCTGAAGAGCGCCTGCATCTCGGCCGCGGTTTCGGGCCGGTCGAGCACGATCTCGCGCTCGGCCAGGCCGCCATCGGCCGCTGCGACCTGCGCGCGCAGGCGGCGCTGCCCGTAGCGCTGCTTGAGCGCGTGGGGCGTGTCCAGCGCGACGATCTTGCCCTGGTTGATGAACGCGACGCGATGGGACAACTTATCGGCCTCCAGCATGTCGTGCGTGGTCAGAAACACAGTGGCCCCGCGCGCCCGCTCCTCGAGGATGATGTTGCGGATGGCGACCGCAGAGGCAGGGTCGAGACCCTCGGTCGGCTCGTCGAGGAAGAGGATGCGCGGCCGGTTGACCAGCGCGCGGGCGATCATCATGCGCTGCTTCATCCCCTTGGAGTACGTCTCCACCCGGTCCTTGCCCCGGCCATCCAGCCCGACGCGCGCGAGCAGGGCTCCCGCGTCGAAGTCCTTCACGCCGAAGAGGCGGGCGAACAGGGTGAGGTTCTCGAGGCCGGTCATCTGCTCGTAGAGGTTGGTGATCTCGAAGCAGACGCCGATCTGGGCCTGCACCTGTTTGGGATGGCGGGCCACGTCGAGCCCCAACAGGGTTGCCCGGCCCTCCTTGGGGCGGAGCTGGCCCGAAAGCATCTTCACGGTGGTGGACTTGCCTGCGCCGTTGGGGCCCAGGAACCCGAGGATTTCGCCCTCGGCCACGGTGAAGCTGATGTGGTCCACTGCGGTGAGCTGGCCGTAGCGATAGACCAGTTCTTCGGCGATGATGGCTGGCTGCGTCATGGTGCCTCCTGATGCGGGGACGCGCTGAACTGAGCGCGCATGCAGAGAAAGAGAGCCGGATTATAGCACGTCTGCCGCCCCCGTCCACTACCTGCGGATCGTCTTGCCGGCCTCCGCGCGCTGCAACAGCCCGCGCATGGCCGCATCGGGCCCGGCGCCCGCGCCTCCCGAGGCGAACCGGATCTGGCGGTAGAAGTACGACGTGCCGAAGCTGTCGGCCGCGGCATACACGTCGACGTACCAGCCGTACAGGTGGCCGTAGGCGGCGCCGCCCGGCAGCGTGGTGATCGTCACCCGATCCACCGCGCCCAGCAAGGGCGTGCTCCACTCATCGTCACCGGTCGGATCGAACAGGCCGACCGCATAGGAGTCGCCGGGCACGCCGCGCATCTGCCAGATGAGTGTCACGGGCAGGGTGACCGTCGCGCCGTTGTCCGGCGAGAGTAGGGCCACGTTGGCGATGTCGAAGTTGCCGCCTTCCTGCGCCGCACCCGCAGTGTACGCGGTGATGTCCGGCCCATACCAGGCGTAGACGAGGTTGGGGTTCGTGTTGTTGGGCCCGAAGAGCACGTAGTACGTCTGGCCCGGACTCAGCGAGGGTGCGTTGGTGAAGAGATAACGGCCATCGCTGCCCGTCAGGGTCTCGGCCACCGGGTTCCAGGTGCTTCCGTTGAAGTGCCGCAGCGTCAGGGTGACGCCCGCGGCGGGCGCGCCGCCCACCGTGACGCGGCCGGTGATGCCCTGCGGCGCGGCGGCATTCAGGACCAATGGCAGGTAGACGCGGCCCGTCCCGCGGTGGGCTTCGAACTGCGTCCCACGGAACAGCGTCTGGCCCTGACCGGTCAACTCGAGCCCGAAACTGTATGCACCCTCCGCCGCTGCCGCGGGCAGGTCACCCGCAAAGGTCAGCTCCGCGCCGAACGGCGCGACGATGTACGTCCCGCTGCCCGACATCGCGTCGACGCGGCGGCCCGACGGGTCCGTCACCAGCCAGCTGCCCACCACGGTCGTGTCCTGTGTCGCCGTGCTGGAGACCATCACGTGCGTCACCACTCGCTCGCCCGGGGCAAAGGTGCTCTTGATCTGTCCTGCGGAATCCGCGGTCCAGATGTCGGTGACCGTCAGGGGCGAGCAGGCCACCGCTGCGAGGCCCAGGTTCACATCGGTGCGCGGCGGAGGCACGTGTATGCTGGTGCTCTGCGCCGCCGCATAGCACCGTTTGGAGACCCGCACCTGGTAGTCGCCCTCCGGCACCTCCCACCCGTAGCGCCCCTGCGAATCGCTCACCTGCGGATTGGTCTGCAGATACTGCGCGGCGTTCCACAGCACCCAGAGACCGCCATCCTTGCGGTACAGCGACACCGTCGCGCCCTCAACCCGGTCCGTCGTGGTCGCGTCATAGATATAGCCGCTGGGGTCGATCAGCAGCATGACGACCGTGGTGACCCGCCACTCAGTGTTCCGCGGATCCACCACAATGACATCATGCGTCTCCCGTCCGCCCACACCGATGGGGTTGAGCGGCCGCAACTGGACCCGGCCGCGATAGCGCGTTCCCCCGTCTCCGGAGGGACCCACCCGGGCCAACGTGCCGATGGGCCGTCGCAGACCCCCATCCACTCGCTCGACCACCTGCAGGCTGGCCGGCGGATCGGTGTCGTAGATCACCACGTCGATGTCCAGGCTGACGTCGCCGAGAAAGGTGATCGTCGGCGGCCGGTCGCTCTGCTGGGGCGAAAGCGTTGGCGCCCCGGCGCCGGCAGCGCCGACTGCCGCGGGGAGGGTTACGTAGTAGGTATACTCGCCCCACTTGACGACCGCACTCGCGGTTCCCGGCGGCAGAGGGGTCGACCATCGCAGACAGTGCGCCGCGCCGGTGGCCTCCCAGGTGCCGTTGCTGGTGCTGGAGGTGTAGGTGCCGGCCATCTTCGTGCCCGCCGCATCCACCGTGGCCTGCAGATTCTCGCCTGAGCCTGCATCGCCCCACACCACGGACGCGCCGGTGATCTGGCCGGAAATGGCGCCGGACGAGCCCTGCGCCACGTTGTGCCACGAACCCGTCAGCTTGCCGGCGGCATCCTGCAGGAAGTTCAAGTTCCCGTACCCGCCGCCGCTGGCGCGGTATTGCCATTGACCCTGTATGTTCCAGTCGAGACAGGTGACCGCGGCCGGCGCCGCGGGCATCGTGGCCTCAAGCGGGGCGGGGAGGGGGGAAAGAAGCAACAGGGCGACGATGACGGCAGCCAACGGATGGAGCAGACGAGGTAAGCGAGTCATGCGGTCCTCCTTAGGGTGAAGTGCGGCAGGGTGGCAAAGTGAACCGGGAGCGGCGCTGCGAGCGAACGCACCCCTATTATCGCGCAGCAAGGTGCTGCGAAGGCAAGCGCACGCAGGCCTGCCGTGGCTCGCCCGCGCAATGGCGCTAGGGATTCCGCCGGCTTTCGGGTGGCAGGATCCAAAAGCCGAACTGGCGCAACTGACTGAGTGTGTCCTCCACGCCCCACCACTCGACGATCTTACCGTCCTTGAAACGCACGATGTTGCAGTCGACCCAAATGGCCGATTGCTGGTAGATGGCGCTGGTGCCGGTGTTGGTGCTAAAGTAGGCGACCTGGTCGCCGGAGGCCAGGATCTGGCTGATTTCCACCCGGAGGTCCGGCATCTCCTCCGTGAAGGCCCGCTCCCCGCTCGTCCGGCAACGCTGGCGTCCTCCTGCTGATGTCGACGCCGCGAGCCACACGCTCGCTCCTATTGTCGCGCCGAATGAACCGGAACGCGCCGGTGACTTTGACCTGTCCTGCATACAACCAGGTTGCGCTCGTTGACGTATAAGATGTTAGCAGGGAACAAGGAGGTCATGGTGAGCACCGTCTCTTTCGTCAAAGTGCGCCAGATCGGCGCCATGCTCCTTGCCACGTTCGCGCTCCTGCTGCAGCCCGCGCAGGCCGGCGCGGCCGACGCAACGTGGCGCGGCGAGTACTTCGCAGGCACCGATCTCTCAGGCGGCCCGGTCTTCGTGCGCTCGGACGCAAACCTCAACTTCAACTGGGGCTGGGGCTCTCCGGCAGGCTCGCTGCCCGCGGACCGCTTCTCCGTTCGCTGGACGCGCAGCGTCGATTTCGCAGCCGGCGCCTATCGCTTCAGCGTCTCGGTCGACGACGGCGTGCGCCTCTACGTCGATGGGCGGGTCATCATCGACCAGTGGCGCGTGACCGCGCCGATCACCTACAGTGCGACGGTGGACCTGGCGGCCGGCGCCCATCGCCTCACCGTCGAATACTTCGAGCAGACAGAGCGGGCCCAGATCCGTATGTGGTGGGAGAAGGCGGCTGCGGCGCCGCCGCCTGCCGTCACGTGGCGCCCTCCCGCGGCCCAGGGTGGGTGGCGGGGCAAGTACTTCAACAACAGGAACCTGTCCGGAAACCCGGCCTTCGAACGCGATGACGCATTCGTCTACTTCAACTGGGGCGATGCTGGGCCGGGGGGTGGCCTGGGTGGCGCCAACTTCTCAGTCCGTTGGAGCCGGGCGGTCGATTTTGCCGGCGGAACCTACCGGTTCAGAGCGACGGCAGACGACGGCCTGCGCGTCCGGATCGATTCGACGGTCATCATCGACGAATGGCGCGAAAACTCCTCGCAGACCGACGTCGTCGAGCGGGAGATCGCGGGCGGCCGGCACGAGATCGTCGTGGAGTACTTCCAGGCGGGTGGCAACGCCCATGCGCAGCTCGAGTGGGGAAGCACGAAGGTGGACTGGCTCGGCAACCTGGAGACCTGCATGTGGCCCGAGAAGTCGTGGGTCAAGGTCTATCGCCTGGCGCCAAACAGCACCTGGGAGGACATCGACCCGGCAGGGTTCGGCCCCCTCTCCCCAAACGGCGAGCGCTGGCTGTTCGGACTGCACATCTCCCCGCTCTATGGCTGGGATGGACAGCCCCACAAGGTCGAGCTGTGGGAGGACGGTCAGCTGGTCCGGGTGGAGGGCGACGTGCTGGCCGGCCAGCCGCCCATGCTGCTCCAGCCGGGCGGCACCATCCGGACCACGTGGCCCTGCGGCGCCAGTACGCCGCGGAAGCGGATCATGAACTGATCGGGCCGCCGCGTCAGCCCTCGACCGTCACGAGGCCGTGCTCGATGGCCCATCGGACCAGCCCGGCCTGGTTGCGGATGCCCAGCTTCTCGTAGATGTTGGCCCGGTGGGACATCACCGTCTTGTGGCTCACGATGAGGCGCTCAGCAATCTCCTTGCTCGTGCAGCCCTGGGCCACGAGCGAGAGCACCTCTCGCTCGCGCTCCGTCAGGACGGGCGCGTCCGGCTGGGTTTGGGCGCCGGCCAGGCTGCGATAGGCGTTCAGCACGCTGCCCGCGATCTGCGGCGGGAGGAAGCTGCCCCCCGCGCCGATGATGCGGATCGCCTTCACCAGTTCATCTGCTGCGGCACTCTTCAGAAGATAGCCCGAAGCGCCGACCTGGCAGCAGGGCAGGACGTACCGCTCATCGTCATGCTGGCTCAGGACCAGCACCCTCGTCCCCGGGCAGCGCGCCAGGATCTGCCGGGTGGCCTCCAGGCCGTTCATGCGGGGCATGGCGATGTCCATGACGACGACATCGGGCCGATACTGCCCGGCACACACGATCGCCTCCTGGCCGTCGCCGGCCTCCGCGACCACCTCGATGTCCTCCTGAAGGGACAGTAGCGATCGCAAGCCGTCGCGCAGGACGGCATGGTCGTCGACCAGCAGGACGCGGATTGTCGCCATAGCTTATTTCCGCCCGTCCACTGGAATCGCCACCCGGACGCGCGTCCCCTCCCCCGGCGCCGAGTCGATCAGAAGGTTGCCGTTCAGCAGCGTGACGCGTTCCTGCATGCCCATCAGCCCGTATGCGCCCGTGGGCTGCCGCGCAGAGAGGACTGCGGCCGCATCGAACCCGTGGCCATCGTCCTCGATCTCGAGAACAACCTGTTCATCGAGGTGCTCCAGGGCAATGCGTACATTCTCGGCCCTAGCGTGCCGGGCCACATTGCTGATGGCCTCCTGCGCGATACGGAAGATGGTGGTCTCCAGCTCGGTCGGCAGCCGGCGTTCGCTGCCGTCGGTCTCCCACGCGATGCGGGTGCCCTGGACGCCCAGGCGCGACCCGGCGTACCAGTCGATGGCCGGGATCAGGCCCAGGTCGTCCAGCAGGCTCGGCCGCAGGTCCTGGATCATGCGCTGGAGCTCGTGGGAGATGCCGGCAGATAGCGCCTTCATCGGCGCAAGCCGCGCCTGGATATCGTCGGGCGTCTCCGCTGGCGCACGCATCGCGGTCTCGAGGCCCACGCTGAGCGCGGTCAGCGCCTGGCTGGTCTCGTCGTGCAGCTCGCGCGCGATGCGGCGGCGCTCCTCTTCCTGCGCCGTGATCACCTTGTGCAGCAGGTCCCGGTGCGCTTCCTCGCCGGCCAACACCGCCCGATAGAGCAGTGCATTCTGCACCGCGGTGCCGATCTGCGCGCCGGTCGATTCCAGCAGCGCCAGGTCCACGTCCCCGTGCCGGCTGGCCTTCGGGGAGATGAGCGACAGGAGACCAACGACCCGCCCCTTCGCGGGCAGCGGCACGCACACAAGCAGGAACTTGCGGTCCGGCGCCGCCATCGCATCCTGGCTAACATCCGACGGGGGCAGGGTCATGACCTCCGCCAGGGCCCGGCCATCGGCCAAGCACCGGTCGATGACAGACCGGGCCGGCGGCCAGTCGCACAGGCACGCCCCCTCCACGCCCCGCACGTCGCGCGCGGCTGCGAAATGGGTCACCTCGCCGTCCAGGATGCAGATCCACCCGCCTTCCATCTGGGCGAGTGTGACGGCGTAATCCAGTGCAGTGTTCAGCGTCGTCTCCACGTCCATCGACTGCGTGAGCGCAAAGCTCAGGCGATTCAGGGCTGAGATGTCACGGTTCGCCTTGATCAGTTCTTCCCGGGACGCCTCGAGCTCCTTGCTCCTCTCCGAAACCAGTCCTTCCAGCTCGGTGTTCCACGTGTTGATTTCCTGCAGCGAAGACTTCAGCCGGCCGCGCATCGTGTCGAATGCATCGCCCAACAGGCCCACTTCCGCCGGCCCGCGCTCGGGCAGCGGGGTGTCGAGATTCCCGCCCGCGATCTCGCCGCACGCGGCCGTCAGGCCGCGCAACGGTTTCACGAGATGCTGCGTCAGCAGCAGTGTTGCGATCCCGATCACGATGAAGCTGAGGCCGCCGATCCCGATCAGCCTCCGGCGACGCAAGGTGTCGGTATGAATGAACCTCGTCCCGGGCCTGCCGCACCGCGATGCCCCACGGCGCCACGGAAAGCGGCGCGAACGCCACCAGGTCCTCCCGTTTGTCGCCGACCGCGTCGCCTGCATGGCAGTTGTGGCAGGTGCCCACGCTGGTGCGCCGCTCCAGGATCAGCGTCTGGAAGAAGGCCGCGTGGTCGTCCTCCTGCCAGCGGAGGCCGGGATGAGTGGCCCCCAGGATGATGCCGGTGCGGTCAACCACCTCGATGTAGCCCGTTTCTCCCAGGTCACGCGCCTCGATCAACGCGCCGAAGTTGGATGCGTTGAGATCCAGCGTCACCACGACGACCCCGGCCACCGCGCCATCGGGCGTCAGGATCGGCACATTCATCGCAACAGCAGGGGTCGGCGTGCCAAGGGTGAACGAACGCGTCACCTGTGGCAGTGCCTGGTCGAACGCGTGGTTCACGCAGTTGGAGTCGGAGAAGTCATGCCCCAGAACTTCGCTCTGGAGCGGATAGACGAGCCGGGCCCGAAAGTCGGGATCGACGATGGCAACATAATAGGCCGACTCACCCAGGTGATCGTACAGCGCAGCAACGAAGCGGGTGCGTTCGTCCAGGGTGGCACTGCCGGAAGCGAGGCCGGTGGCGTCGATCATCGTCTCCGTGACGCGGATCGTCTGGTCGACGAAGTCGTCGAGCCGGCCCGCGGTCACCTCGGCCAGTGCCAGTCGCTCCCGCAGGGTGTTATCGGTGCTGCTTTCGAGCGCCTGGACCGAGACGAGCGCGAACGCGACCAGGGCCACGGCTACGCCGCCGAGCACCGTCAGAAACACCCGCCCGGACAGGCCGAGGAACGGCGCCTTGAGACGCGGCACCAACTTCATCCGGTGCGCTCCGGGGATAAAAGGTCAAAAAGAGTGTCGATATGTGCCACAGCGGTAGATTGTGCGCCAGGATGCAAATGCCGTCAAGAAAGGCCAGGCGCCGACGCCGCAACGTGGGCACGCACTGCATCGGCCTGGAACTGCGGGGAGCCGCGCAATCGTGCCGCGGCCCCCCGAACCGAATCCTGCTACTTCTTCTCGAGCTCGGCGATCTTCGCCTGGAGCTCTGCGATCAGCTTCTGCTGCTGGACCATCAAGGTCTGGGTCACACGGCCGCTGAAGTGGGAGACGGTGCGATTCGCGCCGTTCACCAGGACGTCGATGTGCTTGCCTTCACCGCTGACCAGGTTACCTGACGTGGTCTTTGCGGTCTCGATGTGCCATGCCTTAACTGCGTCGCCTTCGATTTCGTCGATCACAACCTTGAAGTACCCATCCGGACCAACAAACACGTTGTTGGTGCTGTCGAGCGTGATGGTTTCCTTGTTTTCCAACATCAGCTCGATCAGCAATGAGCAGGTGCTTCAGGTGTCAGGCCGGGCGAGGAACTTGGCATCGGTCGGCCACTCACCCGGATTGGTCACCTCGAACAGATCGGTATACCCGACCAACGCCGCGCCGTCCTTGCTGAACGGCGTGCCGAAGATGTTGAGGTGAACATGCATGTCCTTGTAGGTCAGGGACACCTTGCCGCGGGCCAGCTCGTCCTCGGGCAGGTAGGCCATGAGGGAGTCGGTCACCGGGCCGAACGTCGCGGTCGTCTCGACCTTGTCGCCGCTCAGGATCTCGATGTCGACGGTCTTGGCTTCCGCGTCGAGCTTGGCGACGCGAACCTTGTAGGCGCCCACGTCCATGGTCTTGCCCACGCCCACGGTCGCGGTGACCGGTGCGGTCGCAGTCAGCAACATGGAGTCGATCGCGCCGGTGGCAGCATCCAGCAGGTGCGCCTCGGTGCCCGTCACCTTGTCGGCCACGACGTACGACTGGCCGCTGGTGGCGACGTTGAAGTCATAGTACTGATTCTGCCAGTCGGTCGGCTCGCCAGGAAGCAGGCTGCCCTTGGGGTTCTTGCTGCCCCAGATGAGCGCCGAAGCAGGGACCAACAGCGGATCGGTGGAGACACGGAATGACGTGCCGTAGTAGTTGCCGGACGGCTTGAGGATCTGGAAGGTGGCCGCCGGGATCTGGCCTGCGTAGCTCTTGCTGATGCTGCTCAACTCCCAGCACTTGGAGCCATCGCCCATCGGCGCGCACTCGCCGACCTTCATCGTGACGTCCTTGACGACGTCGAGGTGGGTCGTGTAGTCCACCAGGTAGTACAGCTTGCCCAGCACCAGGATCTGGTCGCCCTGCAGGGCCTTGGCCAGCGATGCGCGGGTCGTGTAGTACAGCCCTGACGGCGGGATGATGACCTTGCCGTCCTTCACGGAGCTCTGGCGGATGACCAGACCCTCCTGCATGGAGATGGCCCGGACGAAGCTCTTGGCGTTGACCGTGTCAAAGCCCTCCATGGTGGCCACAAAGGTGGCGTCTCTCGCCGGCGACTTGCCGATGACGGGATCCTCGGCGTATGCCAAGGGAGCCGCCATGAGTCCCACCAGCAGTACGATCAGCAACAGCAGTCCTTTGCTGCGTGCCTTCGACATTGTGTGTTCCTCCTACGTCTGATTGTGAGTGAGTCGGGTTCGATTTGCTTCAGCTGATTACGCGATGCCGATGCTCCTCCTTTCCGCGTCGCGCTCAGGGCGACACCAGGATATACTCGTGCTTCGTCTCGGTCGCACATCCGCCAGGACCGCAGACGGTCAGGGTCACGGAACACAGGTTCCCGGGACACTGCAGGTAGGTGTGCTGCGGATTGCGCTCGCTGCTCGTCGTGCCATCGCCGAAGTCCCACAGATAGGTGGCGACTTCGCCGCCCGAGAGGTCGGTGAACTGGAAGGTGGCGGGCGGCGCGCCGTTCAGTTGACCACTCACGGCGCTGGGCTCCGCACGGAAATCGGCCATGGGCGGCTTGACCCCCGCGGCCGTCCACACCCGCGCGGCCGCCATCCCAGGCGGGGTCGGCACGGGCGTCGGCGGCAGGAGCAACAGCTCGCGCTGCGTGATCGGCTCGTGCGACGGAATGCGTGCGGCCGGATCGGGCGGCCGGACGACCCACGTGATCATCGAGGCGAAGAGCACCACGGTGAGCACGCCGATGACCGCGGAGGTGGCCAGCACCGGCCAGGAGAGCGGCATCCTCTCGGCCAGCATCTCGTCCGGCACGCGCTCTCCCGTGATGCGTTCGTACTCCACCGGGTGCTCGGTCATCATCTCGTGCTCCGAGACGCGGCCGGTGAAGATCGACGCGTTCATGGGGAAGTTGCGCGGCTTGAGGTGTGTGTTGTACAGGTGCCAGACGACGATCGCCAGCACGGCCAGCAACGCCTCGCCGCCGTGCGCCGCCTTGGCCATCGGGACGGCCCACCCGGGGATGGTGCGCGTGACCAGGGCGGGAAACCACAACATCATGCCGGTGAGGGCAACCGAGAACATGCCCCAGGCCACGGCCCAGTATTCGAACTTCTCCATGTAGCTGAAGCGGTCGAAACGCGGGCGCGTCTGGCGGATGCCCACCATGAACGCGAGATTATGAAGCAAGTCCTTCAGGTCCTGGAGCCGCGGGCGCATATCGAAGCGATGGCCCTTCGCCCACACGCCGTAGAGGCCCCGCACGATGTGGTAGATGACGGTCGTTCCGAGGACGACTGCGCTGACCCGGTGGACGATGCGAATGCCTTCGATCCCGCCCATCAGGTTCACGATCCACGCGGCCCACCCCAGGCTACTGAACTTCTGCGGCAGGCCCGTGAGACCCAGGATGGCGAAGCTCACCATCATCGCAATGTGCTGGAGGCGGTCGCTGAGAGAGAACCGGATGAAGCTTCTTTCTGTCTTAGTCATCCGAACTGCCTCCTTTCAGCTTGTTGATGATCGCGCGCAGCACGTCGAGCGAGATGTGCCCGATCATGCCCGTAATGACGCCGACCGTCAGCACCAGGAAGAACTGCGCGGTCCAGAACACGGGTGCGTTCCTCTTCGGCGTCGGTGCATAGTGGCCCACCCACGCCGCAGGGAAGTTGTCCGACGCATCCTCGTGGCACTCCTGGCACACCTGCACCAGGTTGGCGCGGGAGACGGCGCTGTTGGGGTCGCTGGCATACTGGATGTCGTGTGCGCCGTGGCAGTCATAACAGACGGCTGCCTCCGGAGCTGGTCCCTCGGCGCCCGGATGCGGGTAGAGCTGCGCGGTCGTCCCGTGGAAGTCTGCCACGTAGGTGCGCATCACATCCGGCGACAGGCCGTACTGCGCCATCAGCTCCTCGTCGGCATGGCACGAGGCGCACAGGTAGGGCGATCCAGCGCGAAAGACGGCCGTCGTCGCCTTCCCCATGCCGTGCGTGCCGTGGCAATCGATGCATGCCGGCACGTTCGTGTCACTCTTCTCCAGCAGTGCGCGGCCGTGTGCGCTGGCCTGGTATTGCGCATACTGGTCCTCGTGGCATGCGCCGCACGCGTGGACGCCCGGTCCCAACGGCAGGCCGACCAGGCTCGGATCGGCCCGCTGGATGTCGTGGCTGCCGTGGCAGTCGCTGCAGATGGCCGAATCCTGGTTGCCCGTCGCGAGCTCGCCCGCATGGATGCTGCCGAGGAACTCGGTCAGTTGTTCGGGATGGCATTCGCCACAGGCCGTGTATTTGCGCACCAGCTCGGGCGCATTGCGCGACCGGTTCTGCGCCAGGTCGCCGGTGGCGTGCGGATACGCCTGCACCTCGGCGTGGCACGCGGTGCACTGCAGGGCAGATCCGTGCACCGAGCCGGCGTACGTCTGTGGGTCGACATAGACCGACTGCATCGTCCCGTCCGCCAGTTGCATCTGGAGGCCTGGGGTGGCGTGGCAGACGCTGCACAGCCGGTCGATCTCCGCGCCGGCGCTCCTCGCGTCTGCCACGCCGGGCGAGAACGCGAGAAGTGCAACGAGACAGACGACCCATCCCACTGGCGCCAGACTGATTCGATTGACCATGAGGGTTGCTCCTGATTGATCGGCGATTCCCGGTTGCCGGCCTGACCAGCGCCCTGTACGGCGCGTGGTCTGCGGCGGCCGGAGAATTCTCCCTTGCGTCATCGCTAACAGCCTGTGCACTGCTCCGAAACCCACAGGTACTCGTCCTTCTTCTCGGTGTCGCATCCAGCCGGACCGCAGACGGTCAGGGTGACCGTGCAGAGATCCATGGGGCACGCCTTGATGGTGTGCTCCGGATTCTGCTCTTCGCTTGTCTCACCGTCACCGAACTCCCACTTCCAGCTGGTGATCTCACCCGTGGACAGATCGGTGAACCGGAACGGCTGCGGCGGCGGCCCTTCCAGGTCGCCGGTTCCGTTGAGGGCCATGGCCTTGAAATCGGCCACGATGCCGGGAGCCGCTGCGGCGGATGCGGCCTCAGCGGTCGGTGCTGCGGCGTCTGTCGCCGCCTCCGTTGCCTCAGCAGCCGTTTCGCCCTGGGCGGGCGCGGGGGTGGCCGGCGCTGCTGGCGCAGCCGCCACGGGTGCGGCCGCCGCCGGTGCGGCCGCCGCAATCACCATCGAGCCGGCCTTCAGCCCGTAGAGGTTGTTATACTCACGCACCATCAGCGCGTAATTCTCGGTGGCCGTCGCAACCTGCGCCTCCAGCTTCGCGATGCGCGCCTCGCGCTGCACATCCATCGAGCTCCTGCCGATCAACACCCCCAGGCCTGAGCCGGCGACCATCCCCAACAGAAAAATGCCAACAAATGACAGAACCGCTTTCTTACCCATTGTCTCGAACCTCCTCCTTAATACGTCTCGGGCGGTGCACGAACGCACCCACGGCCAGGCTCCCCAGTGCGCCGACGGCCAACGGGACGCCCGCCAACAGCGTGCGCCGTTGGGCCTCCCCGGCCTTCAGTGCATCGTCCAGCGTCGCGGACAGCGCCTCGCTGCTCGCTGCAATGGTGCTCATCTCGGCCTGCATCTCGCCCGCAGCCGCGTGAAATGCATTGGCCGCAGCCAGGTATTGCCCGCGCAGCGTCTCGCTGTTCGCGCGCCAGGCCTGCACATCGACCCCAAACTCCTCCAGGCTCGCCAGCGCGGCGTGGATCTTCTCCTGGCTCTCACGGGCGCGTATATAGGACGTCCGGGACCAGTCCGCCTCGGCCGGCAGCACCGTCTCGCCGGACTTCTCGCTCTCGGCATGGCAGTCCGCGCACAGCTCATCGCCCTGCGACGCATGGCAGTCGTAGCAGGCCAGCTCACCGTGGAAGTCCTGCTTCATCTTCTCGGTGTCGATCACCATCAGGTTAACAAGGGCCTGGTCGATGTAGGTCGCGTTGGTGCGGTCGGGACCCCACAGCCCGAGGAAGGGCGCCCGCCGCTCCTGCTCGTTGACCCATACGTCGCGGTTGGTGTGGCACTTCTCGCACGTGTGCGCGTCGCCCCAGCTGTGCCGTGATTTGACCGCCCACTCGCCGCCGATCTCGGGGGGCACGGTGCCCCAATCGGGCGCGGAGGCCGGCGAATGCACGATGGTGTGCACCTGGCCCGTGATGGGATTGTTCGCCAGGAACAGGTCGTAGACGGTCTTCTCCTGGCGGCCCTCGTGGCAGTTCCAGCAGCTGGCGTACCACTGGGTGTGGCATGCCACGCAGCTCACCTTCTCCGTGCCGTGGATCGCGTGCGCAGGCCCGGCATCGTCGAACTGCGGCGCAGCAGGCGCATCGACATCGGTGGACCAACGATAGGCCGGATCGAGGTGGCACTTCTCACAGGTCGGCTTGGGCGACTCCATGACGAAGAGGGTCTGCGTCCCCGTGCCGTGCACCTCGCGCTCCACGTGGCAGTCCGTGCACTCCATGCCCGCCTCGGCCATCACGCTGGGGCCGTGCTCCGCCTCGTTGCCGGGCTCGCCGAAAAACGTCTCGCCGGTGGCGTTATGGCATGACGCGCAAATGTTGGATCCCGGGCTTCTCACGAACTTGTGGCTCTCGATGCGGGGCCAGAGCAGCCCGCGGCGATCCGGATCGCTCAGGTGGCAGTCGGAGCAGGAGGTGTGGCACTTCTTGCACGTGTCTTCGAATCGTGTCGTGCCCTCGTCCGGGCCCAGCAGGTCCTTGAGAGAATGATGGATGCCATTGAACGTGTTATGAATAGATGTCAGGTAGCGCGTCGTGATATCCAGGTGACACGTGCCGCACGTCGTCTTGAGGATCTTAGGCTCGGTTGGGTCGGAATGCGCGACGCCGACGCAAGCCGCCGTGGAGTCAAGGGTCGTATCGCCACCATGACATACCGTACACTCGAATGCACCGTGAATGTCCTGCGCCCGCTGGGCCGGATCCACGTACAGCCGCTTGACCGGCCGGTCTGTCAGGGTCTCCAGCCGCGCGGCATCGCTGTGGCAACCCACGCACAGGCTGTCGTCCGCAGCGGCCTGGTTGGCGCCTGCAAAGAGGCACAGCACGACGAACACGCCGGCCAGGCAATGCCGGACGGCACGCCCGCGCTGCAGTCCAACGGTCTCCGCACGGCTGTCTCTTGACTCACACATCATCGCTTCTCCCCAAAAAGACGCGAGGGTTGCCCGACAGCAGTTGCCGGGCAACCCCCAAACCTTACTTCTTCAGCTGTTCCTGAAGGTCCTTGACCTGCGCCTTCAGTTCCGAGATCATCTTCTGCTGGTCAGTCACCAGGGTGGTGGCGACCCGATCTGCGAAGTGCCAGACCGAGCGACAAGCCGCGTTCACCAGAACGTCGACGTGCGTGCCCTCGCCCACGACCAGGTTTTCTGTGGCGTTGCCCTTCACATCTTCAAAGTGCCATGCCTGCACTGCCTTGCCGTCGAATTCGTCGATCACAACCTTGAAGTACTCATCCGGACCAACAAACACGTTGTTGGCGCTGTCGAGGATGATGGGTTCCTTGTTTTCCAGCATCACCTCGTTCAGCAAGGAGCAGGTGCTTCAGGTGTCGGGGCGGAAGACGAAGCGCGGATCGAACGGCCAGTCGGACGGATTCTCCAGCTTGACCAGGTCCGTGTAGCCCACCAGCGCGACTTCCTCGCCGACGAAGGGCTCGCCACCGTACACGCGGAGGTGCACGGTGTACTCATCGGTGCTCAGCGTCAACCGGTCCCGCGCCATGGGATCTTCGGGCAGGTAGTTGAACATCTCTTCCGTCACGGGGCCCAGCTTCTCGCTGGCGACGACCTTATCGCCCTCGAGCACCTCGATGTCGGCCGTCTTGGCCTTGGCATCCAGAGCGGCGACCTTGACCTTGTACTTGCCAAGGTCCATGGTCTTGCCGGCAGCCAGGGTGGCGGTCACGGGCGCGGTCTCAGTCAAGGTCATCCAGGTCAGGCCGCCGGTGGCGGCTTCCTTGAGATGGACCTCTTCCCCGGTGATCTTATCGACGATGAGGTACGATTGCCCGCTCGTCGCGACGTTGTAGCCATAGTACTGAACCTGCCAGTCGGTCGGTTCGCCCGGCAGCAGCGTGCCCGTCGGGTTGTGGCTGCCCCAGGTCAGCGCGCTGGCGGGGATCAGCAACGGTGAGACACGTACGGGGAAGGAGGTGCCGTAGTAGTTGCCCGACGGCTTCAGGATCTGGAACGTCGCGCCGGGAATGTTACCTGCGAACCCGTAGCCGATGCTGCTTAACTCCCAGCACTTGCTGCCGTCGCCCATCGGCGCGCAGTCGCCGACCTTCATGGTCACATCGCGGATGACGTCGAACGACGTCCCGTACTCGACAAAATAGAGCTTCTTGCCGGCGATCACGAGCTGATCGCCATAGAGTCCTCTCGACTGCGGCGAGACGCGCAGCGAGTAATAGAGTCCGCCCGGTGGGATGACGATCTTGCCATCCTGGATGGAGCTCTTGCGGATCACAACGCCCTCGTTCTGGACGCTGTTCTTGGCGAAATTCTTGACACTGATTCGCTGCATGCCCTCCATCTGCGCCACCAGGGGCGCATCCTTGGCGGGGGCGGTGCCGAGAACCGGATCTTCAGCGCTTGCCAGTGGTACGGCCCACAGCATGGTCATGACCACCACGCACAGCAGCAACAGCGCTCTGCGCTTCTTGAACATTCTAGTTCCTCCTAATGCGGCGGTTGTCCTTTGCCTGGGGCTTACACTAAGCCTGATGTGGTCACTCAAAGGGTGTTCACTCCTTGAAAAAGGCCATTTCCACCGTATCGTGCTCTCCACAAGGCAGATCCATCCCGCGCATGGCAAGGCAAGGATCTCACCCTTGCCCGGCTGGACTCTGTCGACGCTGGCTGATCGCACCACAGACGCGTCGATGCGAGAATCGTCTGCCCTGGGCGCTGGCTCGGAACATTGTACCGTCAGGCACAAGTGATTGGAATAAGGAAATCATGTAACGCGCGTAGGGCGATTGCCTGTTTTTGGGGCAAAACAAAGCCGGCCAGGGACCTTTCCCTGGCCGGCTTGGATGGCAACGAAGTTCACGCCGGGGGGTGTCAGGGGCTCGGCGGGGTCCCTGGCGAGTGCGCCCGACCGAATCTCCCCGGCGTCACACCCTGTCAGGCACCCCCCTCGCCGGGCACGCGCTGCTTCATCCACGGCGCGGAGTTGTAGAAGCTCGTGATCACGCTGCCGGGCGGGTTGATCGCATCGCACGCGGCCCGATCCGCGCCGGTCAGCGCCATATCGGCGACCGGCAGTGCCTCCTCCAGCTGGGCCAGCGTGCGCACACCGAAGATGGGCGCGGTCACCGCAGGCTGGTCCTTCACCCACAGCAGCGCATATTGGGCCGGGGTCACCTCGCGCTCTGCCGCAAGCGCGACGAACCGCTGCCCCGCCGCGATCCCGCGCGACTCCACGCGCTCCGCATACACGCCCCCGCGCTCGCGCGCCCGCGAATCGGGCGGCAGCGCGGCGGCCGTGCCGTAGCGTCCGGCCAGCACGCCCTGAGCCATGGGCGCCCACGGCAGCAGTCCCAGCCCGTACTTCAGCGCCACCGGTGCCATTTCGTTCTCCACGCGGCGATCGAGCAGGTTGTAGGGCGGCTGCTCGGTGATGTAGCGCGCATAGCCGTGCCGCTCCGCGATCAGGAGCGCCTCGACCACCGCCCACGCAGGATGCGTGGTCGTGCCGACGTAGCGCACCTTTCCCGAGGCGACGAGGTGCGTCAGCGCCTCGAGCGTCTCGTCGATCGGCGTGGTCGGATCGGGCCGGTGCATCTGGTACAGGTCGATCCACTCCGTCCCCAGCCGGCGCAGCGAGGCCTCGCACGCACGGATGAGATAGCGCCGCGAGAGGCCGTGGTCGTTGGGCCCGGGTCCGGAAGGGTAGAAGGCCTTCGTGGCAACGACCACGTCGTCCCGGTGTCCGTGCAGCGCCAGCGCCTTGCCGAGGATGCGCTCGCTCTCCCCCGCGTTGTACATGTCCGCGGTATCGAAGAAGTTCAGGCCCGCCTCGAGCGCCCTGTGGACGATGCGGATCGCCTCGTCCTCCGGCGTCGGATTGCCGAAGTTCATCGTGCCGATACACAATGGCGCCACGCGCGTCCCGGAACGGCCAAGCTGACGATACTCCATCTCACACCCTCCTTCATGTTGATGGCGTATCATAGCACACCCTCTTTCAGGCCGGACCTCGAAGCCAACGGCTGCTTTATCCGGTCTTTATCGAATCTTCACATGGGGGTGCTAGTCTGAGGGTGCATCTGAACAGGAGCCAAACGCCGGCTTTATCGGGCCTTCACAGGCAGCTGTTAGAGTGAGTTCAACAGGCGGGCGAGCCTCTGATCAGATCGGCAAAACAAAAGGCTATGTAAGGAGGGTACGATATGACAAAGAAACGGCTGATGATCGTGACGGGCGTGCTGGCGCTCGTCGCAGTCCTCGGCGTCGTCACGGTGGGCGGTGCGTTCGCACAGACAAGCACACCTGGCACAGAGACGCAAACCACGCCGGACGTCGACAGGCCGCAGCGCGGCCTGCCGGCCTTCGGATTCGGAATGCGCGGCGGCAGCACGGAAAGCTTCGATGCCGTCGCGGAGGCGCTCGGCCTGACCCCGACGCAGCTGTTCGAGGAGCTGCACTCGGGCAAGACGTTGAGCGAGATCGCAGAGGCACAGGGCGTCGATCTCACGGCAATCGAAGACGTCATGAAGACATCGCGGACGGAGGCGATGAAGGACAGGATCGCCCAGGCCGTCGAGGACGGGACGATGACGCAGGAACAGGCTGACTGGCTCCTGCTCGGCATCGAGAAGGGATGGACCTCCGGAGGCCGCAGCTTCGGCTTCGACTTCGGAGGGCGCGATCACGGCCGCGGCATGAAGGGTATGCGCGGCATGCCCTTCGGGGACACGGAGCAGACGCCCAGCACATCAGTTCCGGGAACTGAGAGCTGACGCTCGCAGAGGCAGCCTGAAGTAGGCGCACCCACGCACGTGACGGACCTGCAGGTGGTCTGCTCACCCCCGAGGTAGCCCCTACGCCTGATGAATGCGGGGAACGGAGGGCGACTTCCGTTCCCCGTCCGTGTGACAAGGAGCCAGCAGTGACAGACGCGTTGATCGAGCTTCACGACATCAGGAAGGTCTATCGCATGGGTGACCTGGAGGTGCACGCGCTGCGGGGCATCTCACTGCAGGTGGCGCAGGGCGAGATGATGGCCATCATGGGCGCATCCGGATCGGGCAAGTCGACGCTGATGAACATCGTCGGCGCGCTCGACACGCCGACGAGCGGCGCCTATCTGCTCGACGGGCAGGACGTGGGGCGCATGAGTGACAACCGCCTGGCGGAGGTGCGCAACCACAAGATCGGGTTCGTCTTCCAGAGTTTCAACCTGCTCCCCCGCACCACGGCCCTCGCCAACGTCGAGCTCCCGCTGGTCTATGCCGGAGAGAGCAACGGCCGGAGCAGGTGTATCGCCGCACTCGAGAGCGTGGGCTTGGGGGATCGCATGCATCACCGGCCCAACGAGCTGTCCGGCGGGCAGCAGCAGCGCGTGGCCATTGCGCGGGCCCTGGTGAACGAGCCGAGCCTGATCCTCGCGGACGAACCGACCGGCAACCTGGACTCGAAGTCCGGCGAGGAGATCATTTCCATCTTCAAAGAACTGAACGAACAGCAGGGCATCACGATCGTATTCGTCACGCACGAGCCCGACATTGCCGCCCACACGCGGCGCATCGTGCGCCTCCACGACGGCCTGGTCGTGAGCGACGAGAAGACCGTCGCACGGGGGGAAGCGGCATGAAAATCATCTTTCGTATCATCGGCATCCTGGCCGTGGTGGGCCTCATTGTAGCCGGCGTCTGGTACCTGCGGAACCGTTCGGCGACGGCGCAGACGGCCACCACCGGGGGCACGTACACGCAGGTGGTGGCCGCGCAGCGCGGGGATCTCAGTTCCTCGCTGACGGTGGTGGGCGAGCTGGCCGCGGTGCAGCAGGCGGACCTCGCATTCGACAAACTCAGCAGCAGTACGGCCCTCGTGACGCTGAACGTGGCGGCCGGAAACACGGTCAAGGCGGGAGACCTGCTCGCGGCCGTCGATCCTGCAGCGTATCAACAGGCTTTAGACCAGGCGAAGAGCGACCTGGTCTCGGCCGAGGAAACCCTGGCTGACCTGGAGACCCCCGCGACTGAAACCGAGGTCGCGGAGGCGGATCAGGCGGTGGCGGAGGCCGAACAGGACCTGGCCGAAGCGCAGGAGGCGTTGGCCGAGCTGGCGTCGCCCGACGCGTCGGCCCTCCGGCAGCTCCAGGACGCCGTCAACAACGCGCAGGAAAGCCTGGACCTCGCCAGGCTGCAGTCGAACATGACCGAGATCGATTCGACCGCGGCCAATCTCCGCAATGCGGAATACCTGGCCAAGTGGCACGAGCGAAAGGTCATCGACCTCGAGAAGATCGTTGCGACCGGCAAGGCCAACAAGGAGCAGACGGAACTGCTCGCCGAAGAGCAGGAAGCGCTCAGCGCCGCGCGCGTCACCCTCGTCAACGCGCAGACGCAGCGGCGCCTGGCATTGGACTCCGCGGAGGCCTCCATCAAAGCCGCCGAGGTAACGCTGGCCGGCGCGCGCGAGGACCTGGCAGATGCGAAGGCGGGCGGCGACGCGCTGGAGCTGGCCAAGGCGCGGCTGAATGTCAGGACCGCGGAGGTGGCCCTGGCTGCGGCGCAGGAGACGCGGACCCGTTTGGACGAAGGCGCGGATGCGACCGAATTGGCGAACGCGAGAGCCGACGTGCAGAAGAAGAAGCTGGCCCTGGCGGATGCCGGGGCCGCCTTGGCGGGCACGAGCCTGACCGCGCCGTTCGACGGCACGATCCTCCAGGTGCAGGTCAGGCAAGGCGCCCTGATCTCGGCCAATACGGCGATCCTGACCATCGCCAATCTCGATCAGCTCGAGGTCATCGCCTCGGTGGACGAGACGTCGATCAAAAGCGTAGCAGCCGGCCAGGTCGCCCAGGTCACCTTCGATGCCCTGCCCGGCCAGGCACTCCGGGGCGTCGCCGGCGCCATCCCGCTCCAGGGCACGCTCCAGGGCGACGTCATGGTATACGAAGTGCCCATCGCACTGGAAGGCGCAGAAGACCTGCCCCTGCTCGTCGGCATGACCGCCAACGTGGCGATCCTCACCGGCGAGGCGGCCAATGCACTGCTCGTGCCGACGATGGCCCTGACCAAATTGGGCGGAATGGTCCAGGTGCAGGTCGCGGACCCCGCCAACCCATCTGCCAGCCCACAGTCGGTGCCGGTCCAGGTCGGGCTGAGCAACGGCACCTACACCCAGATCACCGCCGGGCTCAACGAGGGCGACCAGGTCGTCTTCCAGGTGTCGAGCGACAGCACGTCGAACTTCCCCATGGGCGGCGGCATGATGATGATGGATGTGGGTGGCGGCGGACAGCCGCCAGAACCGCCGCAAGGGGCTGCGGGCGCCAGGCCGTCAGGCCGCCAATAGGGGATGAAAACGATGAAGCGACTTCTGAAGTATCTTGGCATCGTGGCCCTGCTCGCCGGCGCCGTGCTGGGCGGCTACTTCCTCCTGCAGGGCCGCGAGGCCTCCCAGGCAAGCACGCCCGAAACCTATCAACAGGTCGTCCTGGCCACGCGGGGCGACATCACGTCTTCGCTCTCCGTCGTGGGCGAGCTCGCTGCGGTCCAACAGGCCGACCTGGCCTTTGAGACGCTGA
Organism: Anaerolineae bacterium; assembly: GCA_040766655.1. GTDB lineage: Bacteria > Chloroflexota > Anaerolineae > CG2-30-64-16 > CG2-30-64-16 > JALOOB01. Next base: position 239,198 of record JAXGQB010000010.1, on the reverse strand, counting down.
GCAGTGTCACGCCTCTTGCCACGATGAACGTTGCGTCGGGCCACGTCGTGAAGGCAGGCGACGTGCTGGCGACGATCGACCCGGAGAGCTACCAGCAGGCCGTCGACCAGGCCATGAGTGACCTGGCCGCGGCCGAACAGGCGCTGGCCGAGCAGGAGGAACCGGTGACCGCTGTGTCGATCGCGCAGGCCGACCTCGCCATCGCCCAGGCCGAGTACGACATCAGCGATGCACAGGCGGCGTTGGATGAGCTGCTCAATCCGGACATCGTGCAACTGAAGACGGATGTCGCGGACGCGAAGACGGCCCTCGCCGAAGCGCAGATCGACCTGCTCACCGCCCAGCAGACCCTCGATGACACCCCTGCCTCCGACTCCATGGAGAAGCTGCTCGACACGGAGGGCGACCGCGCGGAGGTGTATTACCGGCTCCTCAACGAGACGTACCGGGATGACTACTACGAGGACCGGCTCACGATGGCCTACAACCAGATGATGGACGCGAAGGAGGCCCGCATCAAGGCCGAGGTGCAGCCCCAGGTGGACGTGCTCAACGCGAAGATCAGCGTCCGAAAGGCGGAACAGACCCTGGCAACGGCCGAGGAGGCCCTGGCTGACGCGCTGAGCGGCACGGACAGCGTCGAAGAGGCGCGTGCGAAGGTGACGCTGAATGCCGCCGTCGTAGCCTTGGCGAAGGCCCGGGAGGCCCGCGCAGAGCTGGATCAAGGGCCGGACGCCACGGAGCTGGCTGCCGCCAAGGCCGATGTGGATGCCAAGAAGCTGGCCCTGGCGGACGCCGAAACTGCGCTTACCGCCACCAGCCTGGTCGCGCCCTTTGACGGCACGATCCTGGAAGTGGGCGCGACTGCCGGCGACAGAATCTCGTCCGGCACCGCCATCCTGACGATCGCGGACCTGACCGGGCTGGAGGTCCTGGCGTCGGTGGACGAGACCACCATCAAGAGCGTCATCGCGGGGCAGTCCGCGCAGATCACCTTCGACGCCGTTCCTGGCCAGACGCTGAGCGGTGTGGTCGGCAGCATCCCGCTCCAGGGCACCCTGCAGGGCGACGTGATGGTCTACGAGGTGCCCGTGAGCCTCCACGGCGCGCAGAACCTTTCCCTGATGGTCGGCATGACGGCCAATGTGAACATCGCCACGGGCGAAGCGACCGGCGCGCTGCTCGTGCCCGCCATGGCGCTGACCAGGTCGCGCGGCATGTACCAGGTGCAGGTGCTCGACTCGACCGGCCCGGACGCGGTTCCCCAGTCCGTGCCGGTGCAGATCGGACTGAGCAACGGCACCTACACGCAGATCACCGCCGGTCTGAATGAGGGCGACCGGGTCGTGGTCCGGTTGTCCGGCAGCAACAGCACGGCCGGCCAAAACCAGCCCGAGGGCGACGGGCTCTTCGGCGGCGGCGTGATGCGCATGTTCGGCGGGCGGTAAGGAGACTGATACGTGAGAAAACTTCTGATGGTCATGAAGGTCTCGATCACCTCGCTCGTCGCGCACAAGATGCGATCGTTCCTGACCATGCTCGGCGTGGTGATCGGCGTCGGCGCGGTAATCGCCCTGGTGGCGGTCGGCGCGGGCACGCAGGCCCAGGTGGTCAGCCAGTTCGAATCGCTCGGCTCCAACCTGCTCGTCGTATCGTCGCAGTCCTCCTTCGGATTTCGCCGCGGGGGCATGACGACCAGCCAGCGGCAGCTGACCGATTCGGACGTCAAGGCAATCGAAGGCCTGGCGACGTCCGTCGCCCTGGTCGCGCCGGACTACAGCCCGGGCAACTTCAACGTCACCTACAGCGGGACGACCACCCAGCCCACCGTCACCGGCGTCACCGAGGCGTACGCAACGGTGCGCAACTGGGCCATGGCCACCGGCCGGTTCATCAGCGCGGAGGACAGCGACGCCATGGCGATGGTCGCGGTGCTGGGGGTGGATGCGGTCGAAGACCTGTTCGGCAGCGTGACCGCCAATCCCGTCGGCGAGATCATCCGCATCAACCGCCAGAACTACACCGTCATCGGCGTGCTGGAGCAGAAGGGTCAGAGCACGGGGCCGACCAGCCAGGACCGCGTCGTGTTCCTGCCACTGCGCACCGCACAGATCAAGTTGGGCGGCGCGGGCACAAACACCGTCCGATCGATCAACCTGCAGGTGCGCTCGGCCGAGGAGATGGACCTGGCGCAAGCCCAGGTGACCGCGATCCTGCGCACCCTCCACGGGCTGGCGACCGGCGCGGTCAACGACTTCACCGTGCAGAACCAGGCGGACATCGTGAGCACGGTTGCGGAGACCAGCGGCACGTTCACCACCTTGCTCGCCAGCATCGCAGCCATCTCGCTGATCGTCGGCGGCATCGGCATCATGAACATCATGCTGGTATCCGTCACCGAACGCACGCGGGAGATCGGCCTGCGCAAGGCCGTGGGTGCGAAGCGCTCGGACATCCTGATCCAGTTCCTGGCGGAGGCCGTGGTGCTGAGCGTGGTGGGCGGCCTGATCGGCGTCGGCGTTGGTGTAGGCGGCGCGCAGCTCATCGCCGGCATGTTCAGCTCCAGCCCGGCGCTGGTCACCGGCAGCAGCGTGGGACTCGCGCTGGGCGTATCCCTGGCCATCGGCATCTTTTTCGGGTTCTATCCCGCCAACCGTGCCGCCCGGCTGAACCCCATCGACGCACTGCGGTACGAATGACCGCAACGGATCGGCGAGGCTGCGGCTGCCCAACGGCGATGAACAAGGGCACTTGCGCGCGGGTGGCAGGGAAGCTAAGATAGTCGTGTCGAATGCTGAGACATGATCGGGTGTGACTGATGAATCGAACCGTGTTGGTCGTGGATGACGACAGGAAGATCGTCGAGCTGGTGTCGCTCTACCTGAAGCGCGACGGGTATACGGTGCTGCCCGCGTACGATGGCTACGAGGCGCTGGAGATCGCGCGGCGCAAGCGCCCCGACCTGCTGGTGCTGGATCTCATGCTCCCGGAGCTGTCGGGCATGGACATCTGCAAGCTGATCCGTGCCGAGTCGCGCGTGCCGATCATCATGCTGACCGCCCGCGCGTCCGACGAGGACAAGTTGCGCGGGCTGGATCTCGGCGCCGACGATTATGTCACCAAACCCTTCAACCCGCGCGAGCTGGTCGCGCGCGTCCGTGCGGTGCTGCGCCGGACGTTGCCCGAGGATGCACCCGGCGATGATCTGCGTTTCGGCGACCTGGTCGTGAGCTTCCTGCGGCATGAGGTCACCGTGCGCGACCGGCCGGCCAACCTCACGCCGACCGAGTTTCGCCTGCTGGAGACGATGGTGCGGGAGCCCGGACGGGCCTTCTCGCGCTCCGAGTTGCTGGATCGCGCGTTCGGCTTCGACTACGAGGGCGTCGAGCGCACCATCGACGTCCACATCATGAACCTGCGCCGCAAGATCGAGCCGGGCGGCGAGTGGCGCTACATCGCCACCGTACCCGGGGTGGGCTACCGCTTCGAGGCGCCCGATGTGGGGTAGCCTGCGCGTCCGCCTCCTCCTCGCCACCATCCTGGTGGTCGTGATCGCCATCGGGGTGACGGCGTTCGTGGCAACGCGGCGCACCGAAGGCGAGTTCCAGCGCTACGTCGAGCGGCGCAGCCCGTTGGACGACCGCCGGCTGGGCTACCTGCTGGCGCGCTACTTCGAAGACCACGGCTGGGAAGACATCCAGGCCGAAGTGGTGCGGCTGAGCCAGTTCTCCGGCCAGCGAGTGGTGGTGACGGACGAGGCAGGCGTCGTGCTGGCGGACAGCGACAGCAAGCTGATCGGTAAGGCGGCAGAGGATCGCTGGCCGCCGCCCCGCGCGGTGCTGCAGCAGAACGCGGCGACCGTCGGTTCGGTGTACATCGATCCGACGGGCGGACCTCCCGACCCGGCAGCCACGTTCATCTCCGCGGTCAACCGGTCCGTGCTGTTCGGCGCCCTGGCTGCGGGGCTGGCAGCCGTCATCGCAACCCTGGCCGTGTCGGGCCGCATCCTGCGCCCGGTCAGGCAGCTGCAGATCGCGGCGGGCCAGATGTCGCGCGGGGACCTGAGCGCGCGCGTGCCGGTGGAGTCGGACGACGAGCTGGGACAGCTGGCCGTCGCCTTCAACACGATGGCCGGCAGCCTGGCCGAGCAGGGACAGTTGCGCCGCAACATGGTCGGCGACGTCGCGCATGAGTTGCGCACGCCGCTGACGAACCTGCGCGGCTACCTGGAGGCGGTGCGCGATGGCTTGCTGCCCCCTGATGCCGCACTGGTGGACAACCTTTACGAAGAGACGATGTTGCTGACGCGGCTGGTGACCGACCTGCATGAGCTGGCCCAGGCAGAGGCGGGACAGCTGACCCTGCTCCGCGCGCCGGAACGGCTGAGCGAAGTGGTCGACCAGGCCGTGACGATCCTGCGCCCGCAGGCGGACGCGAAGGGCGTGGCACTTTCCATCGAACTCACGCCGGACCTCCCGACGGTGGACATCGACCGGGAGCGCATCGGCCAGGTGCTGCGCAACCTGATGAACAATGCACTCGCACATACGCCCGCGGGCGGCACGATCACGGTGAGCGCCGGGCGGAGCGGCGACGAGGTCGCGGTGACCGTGAGGGACAACGGCGAAGGGATCGCCGCTGCCCACGTGCCGCACGTCTTCGACCGCTTCTACCGCGCGGACAGCTCGCGCGCGCGGCAGACCGGCGGCGCAGGGCTGGGCCTGGCGATCGTCAAGCAGCTGGTCGAGGCCCACGGGGGCACGATTACGTTGACCAGCGCCGAGGGCCAGGGGAGCACGTTTACTTTCAGCGTTCCCATCGCGGCTTGACGACGGTCCGGCGCCGGCGGGCCAAACGCCGGCAGAGCGTGTATAATAGCGATGATCGTAGTTCGGGTTGTTCAGAAGTATTGGATAGTTGCATTGGAAGGGAGAATCGAATGACTGAGTCACAAGCCACCATCACTTTCACCGCGGACCGCACGCTGATCGCGCCGGGCGAGCCCGTCACCGTTCGCTGGCACGTGGAAGGCGTCAAAGAGGTCTACTTCTACATCGAAGGCCAGGACTGGCGCGGCCATGGCGTGGCCGGCGTGGCCGAACGGCAGGTCCACCCGACCCAGACCACGGTTTATCGCCTGCGGGTGGTCAAGCGCGACGACCAGGTGGAGGTGCGCGGCATCGAGATCCACGTGCGCGCCGCAGCCATTCTCCCCTTCGGCCAGGTGTTCGAAGCCGACAAGAGCGTGGTGCGGCCCGGCGAGTGCCTGACGTTCCGCTGGCACGTCGAGGGCGTGCGCGAGGTGTACTTCTACGCGGAGGGCCAGAACTGGCAGGAGCACGGCGTGGCCGGCGTGGCCGAGCAACAGGTCTGCCCGTCTCAGACCACCATCTATCGCCTGCGCGTGGTCAAGGCCGACGGCTCCGTAGAGGAGCATGGCATCGGCATCCAGGTGCGGCCCGCGGAGCTGGAGGCCTACAAGATCATCACGGTCGATCGCGCCCTGATCCAGCCGGGTGAGTGCGCCACCTTCCGCTGGCACGTCGAGGGGGTCAAGGCCGTCTACTTCTACGCAGAGGGCGAGAACTGGCAGCACCATGGGGTGGCGGGCGTGGCGGAGCAGCGGGTCTGCCCGTCCCAGACGACCACCTTCTGCCTGCGGGTGGTCAAGGCCGACGACTCGCTGGAAGTCCATTACATCGCCGTGACCGTGGCGCCATGACGGTGGAGGGCGGCCCACCCGCCGGTCTTCCTGACGGTTTCGTGGTCCGCCCGCCCCGCCCGGATGAGGCGGAGCCGGTGGCCGAGCTCATCCGCGCATGCGATGTCGCGGATACCGGCGAACCGGACTGGAGCCTGGACGATACGCACGCGGACTGGGCGCGGCTTGGGTTTGACCTTGCGCGCGATGCCCGCGTCGTCGTGGCGCCCGGCGACCGCCTGGCCGCGTACACCGACGTCCACGTGCGGCCCGACCGTGCGCCGGTCGCGTTTGATGAGTGGCGGCGCTACATGGTCGAGCGCAAGGACTTCGACCGCACGCTGTCGTTTGTCGCGGTGCGAGGCGGCGAGATTGCGGGCGCGGCCATGTGCCTGATCTTCGACGAGATGAAAGAGGGCTGGGTGCGCCAGCTCGCGGTCGGGGAGAAGCACCGTGGCCTGGGCCTCGGCAGGGCGCTGCTCCTGAACGCGTTCGGCGAGTTCTATCACCGCGGCATGCAGCGCGTGGGGCTGGGGGTGCATGCGGACAACCCCTCGGCCACGAAGCTCTACCTGGGCGTCGGCATGTACGCGCAGCAGAAGTACATCCAATACCACCGCCCGGCCACCTGAGCAGCCGCGACCAGATCGCTGTCCGCATGTGCGGGGCGGCCGCGCCGGCGTCGATCGGTGTGGCCGCCCTACTCTATCTCTTCCGCCGTAAGATGAGCAGCACGCCCGCAGCCGTTCCCACGCCGGCCGCGACGCGCAACCCCACCGCAGGCCCGGCAGCGGGCGCGTCCGCCACAATGCCTGCGATGACCGGACCTGCAAAGAGCGCGACGTTGACCACAGCGGTGTAGATGGCCACATAGTTGGTGCGATTGGCGTCGGGGGTCACCGAAGCCAGGTTGTCGAACAGGTTGACCGTGATGGCTGCATTGAACAGGCCGGCCAGCGCGGCCCATGCGATGAGCCAGCCAACCTCCGACGTGAGTGACGTCATGAGCGGGTAGAGGGCATAACCGAACCCGCCGATCGCCAGCGCGCGCTCCCGCCCGATGCGCCGCACGATGTTCCGCATCGCCAGGGACCCGATCACCATCGTGCCGGTTGCCACGCTCATGATCACGCTGACCGGGCCATCGGCAATGTTGAGCGTGCGCACCCAGTAGATCGGCAACAGCGGCGCAATCATCCCCAGCGCTAACTGCAGCACGGTCACGCCGGCCACGAAGCGCACGAACCCCGGATAGCGCACCATCTCGCCCAGCTCCAGCGTGAGCGGAGGCTGCTTTCCGACACGGGCAGGCGGGTCCGGCACGTGGATCTTCGTGACCTGCCACCAGCTGACCATCGTGCCCGCGACGCCGACCAGGAACAGCACCTGGTAGTTGATCGGAAAGGACATGCTCTGCAGCAGCGGACCAGCCAGAAGCGTAGTGATCGTGTTGACCATGCCGAACGCCGCGATGCGCAGCCCGACCATCTGTTGGCGCCGTTCCTCGGGCACTGCTTCGGCCATCATCGACGTGAACGCGAGGTTGCTGAGGTTGGCGGGCACGGCCGAGAGGACCCAGATGAGCGCGGTGAGCTCCGCACGATGCGCCGTGGTGAAGAAGGGGACCAGCGGAATCGCCAGGAGGACCAGGCGGAACAGCATACCGCTCCCGATCACCCAGCGCATCCGGTGGCCCGTGCGCGTGATGAGGCGCCCCGCGGGGATCAGCCAGAGCATGGCGACGAGCGCGGGGCCGTAGGTGATGGCGCCGACGAGCAGGCTGGATGCGCCAAGCCGGACGATGTAGACCTGCAGAAAGGCCATCATCGTCCCGTAGCGGACCCCATGCCAGGCGATATCGCCGACCAGGTGACGCAGGTTTCGGTCGACCTGGGCGGGCGTCAGCTCGGGATCGGGTGGCCGATGCAGAGCCAGCAGGTCCGCCGGGCTCAGCTTGCGCCACGAACTGCGGCTCAGTCGCGTTGGACCAACTCCACGAGCACGCCGTGCGCGCCCTTCGGATGGATGAAGGCAATCCTGCCGTACGCGCCGCGCTTGGGCGTCTCGTCGATGAGCTGCGCGCCCTTGGCCTTCAGGTCTGCGAGGGTTGCCTCGATGTCGTCCACCTCAAGGCACACGTGATGCAAACCTTCCCCGCGCTTCGCCAGGTACTTGCCGATGCCGGAGTCCGCATGCAGGGGCTCCAGCAGCTCGATCTCGCTGTCGCCCGCGGGCAGAAACGCCATCTTCACGTCCTGCTCCGGCATCTCGCGCACATCGGTGACGGTCATGCCGAGCGCATCGCGATACACCGCCAGCGCAATCTCCAGGTTTTCCACCACGATCGCAATGTGATCGATCTTCTTAATCGCCATGAGATCCTCTTCCTTCAGCCCCAGAGGGCGCTGAGCACTCGGCGTTTTCTCTGCGCCCTCTGCGTCCTCTGCGGCCAAATTTTACGGCCGATACTCCCCGAACACCCCGCGCAGCGTGTTGCAGATCTCGCCCAGCGTGGCGTAGGCGCTGACGGCCTCGACGAAGAGCGGCATCAGCGACGCCTGGGGGTCCTTGGCGGCAGCCTTAATGCGCCCGAGGACCTCGTCGACCGCTGCATTGTCGCGCTCTGCGCGCAGCTGCTGCAGCCGGTCCACCTGCTCGGCCTGCACCTTCTCGTCGATCCTCAACAGGTCGGACGGCAGCCCCTCATTCGGGCGCTGGAACTTGTTCACGCCCACCACGACCTGCTCGCCCGCCTCGATGGCCCGCTGCGCCGCATACGCTGCGTCCTGGATCTCGTTCTGGACGTAGCCCGCCTCGATCGCCTTGCGCGCGCCGCCCATCGCGTCGATCCGCTCGATGTACTGCAGCGCGAGTTTCTCCAGCTCGTCCGTCAGCGACTCGACGTAGTAGGAGCCAGCCAGCGGATCGACGGTGTCGGCCACGCCCGACTCGTACGCGATGACCTGCTGCGTGCGCAGCGCCACCTGGACCGCGCCCTGCGAGGGGAGCGCCAGCGCCTCGTCGCGCGAGTTCGTGTGCAGCGACTGCGTGCCGCCCAGAACTGCGGCGAGCGCCTGCAGCGTGACGCGCACGACGTTGTTCTCCGGCTGCTGCGCGGTCAGCGTGGAGCCCGCGGTCTGGGTGTGGAAGCGCAGCTGCCAGCTCTTCGGGTCCTGCGCGGCGAACCGCTCGCGCATGATCTTCGCCCAGATGCGCCGAGCCGCGCGGAACTTGGCGACTTCCTCGATGAAGTTGTTGTGCGCGTTGAAGAAGAACGCCAGCTGCGGCCCGAAGTCGTCGACCTGCTGGCCTGCCTCGATGGCCGCCTTGACATACTCGATGCCGTTGGCCAGCGTGAACGCAATCTCCTGCGCGGCCGTGCTGCCGGCCTCCCGGATGTGATAGCCGGAGATGCTGATCGTGTTCCAGTGGGGCACGTTGGCCGCGCAGTAGCGGAACAGGTCGGTGATGAGCCGCATGGAGGGCGCGGGTGGGAAGATGTAGGTGCCGCGCGCGACGTATTCCTTGAGAATGTCGTTTTGCACCGTGCCGCGCAGCGCGTTCTCCGCCACGCCCTGCTTGCGCGCCACCGCGATCACCATGGCCAACAGGACGCTGGCGGGCGCGTTGATCGTCATCGAGATGGACACTTTGTCCAGCGGGATCTGGTCGAGCAGCATCTCCATGTCGGCCAGGGAGGAGATCGCCACCCCGACCTTGCCCACCTCGCCGAGCGCGAGCGGATCGTCCGAGTCGTAGCCGATCTGCGTCGGCAGGTCGAACGCCACGCTCAGGCCGGTCTGGCCCTGCGCCAGCAGGTAGCGATAGCGTTGGTTGCTCTCCGCGGCCGTACCGAAGCCGGCATACTGGCGCATGGTCCAGAAGCGCCCGCGATACATCGTCGGCTGGACCCCGCGCGTGAATGGGTACTCGCCGGGCAGGCCCAGCTTTTCGACGTACGCCTCGCCCAACTGAGGGCAGACCGCGGCCGCCGCATCGGGCGTGTAGACGCGCTCCACCGGCACGCCGGATGACGTCTCGAACTTCGGGGAGCGTTCGGGCGCCCTGGCGAGAACCTTCGCCACTGCCTTCTGCTCCCACGCGGCCTTGCGCTCGGCAAGTGTCGTCATGGAATCTCCTTGAGTGAAGGTGGCGGGCCTGCTCCGGCCGTGCAGGCCTGCCCCTGGGCTAGCACAACGGGATCTCAGTCTCCGCCGCCACGACCGGCGCCTGGTACTTCCGCTCGAACATCTCGGGATCGTAGGGTGCGCGGCGGTTCGGGCAGCGCTCGCGCGGGCACATCTGGCAGCTGGCGAAGGTCTCTTCCGTGGGGAAGAGCACGCCGGAGACGGACTTGGTCGGCACCATCAGGAAGCTCTCCTTGAGGTGCACGCCGATCAGGCCCTCGACGTCGCCCAACAGGTCGAACAGGGGGCGCTGCTGCGAGATCGGCCAGTCACCCAGCGAGCCGGGGTTCATGGCGGACGGATTGGCCAGGTCGTACGACGCGGCGAGGTGCGCCACGAATCCGCCGAACGCGCTCTGCAGCACTGCCTGGTTGATCGCGTCCGCGTAGTAGCCGTTCAGCAGGTCGTTCGTGTAGCTGTCTGCCCACGCCTGCAGTTCGACGCCCGAGGTGCACACGTAGGCGAAGAAGCGCTCCAGCGTGCCCAGGTTGACCCGCAGCACCCGGCTCTTGAACTCGATCCCTTCCGCACGGACCGTGTCGTCGCTTTTGTCCTCGATGAAGACGAGCTTGAAGCCGGCCTTCGGCCGCGCGACCTGCCGCGCCTCGTCGATCAGGCGCAGAAGGTCCGTCTCGTGCCGGCTGCCGGGGCGCACGCGCATGGCCGCCACGACGGCGGGCGTGTCGATCTGAAAGGGTAGATTGTCCAGTATGTTCACTATTCTCTCCTACGCGTCGAATGACCGGAGCGACTGGGCACCGGTCATGCGTGGAAGGATAATCGTTTCAGCGCGGGGCGTCAATGACGCAGGTCACCTAACGGAGGGATCAACGCACGCTGTCAGGCTGGCTTGGTCCCGAAAACGACATCCCAAATGGGCGAGCTGACGCCGAATCGGGCCTGCGGCGTCTTGAAATGATGCATCATATGATACCGCTTCAGGTACTTCAGATAGCCCCAGCGCATCGGCCAGTGGTGGGTCCAGTAGTGGATCATGTCGTAGATGAAGTAGCCGAGCATGAACCCGGTGAAGACCGGATCGACCCACAGTGGTGCACCGAAGATCGTGCCGATGAGCAACTTGTAGAAGAAATAGAACAGGACTGCCAGCGGGATGCTCACGGCAGGCGGCATGACCAGCCGGGTCTTGAGCTGCGGCTGAACGTGATGGACGCCGTGGAACATGAACCAGAACTTCGCCAGGCGCTCCGACTTCGGATCGAAGTGAAAGACGAAGCGATGCAGCGTGTACTCGGCGAACGTCCAGAGCACGAGCCCGATGAGAAGGCCCAGAGGGACCTGGACCCAGCCGCCGCCCTGGGTCGCCTGGATGACGGACCGGATCAGGAAGAACAGGATCACCGGAACCCAGATGATGGCAACAGCAAGAGGCGTGATGTGGGTGAAGAATTCCAGGAAGTCGGACTTGAACAGCCTGATCGGGACCTCACTGTGGTTGATTTCGGTCGTGTTGGCCGTGTGTTTCATCGATACCTCGCCTTCAGAATGATGACGGACTAGCGCAATTGTACCAGAGTTTGGCCGGAAGCCACCTGCGCGCCGGGTGCGACCTTCACCTCATGCACGACCCCGGCACGCGGCGCGCGCAGCTCGTTCTCCATCTTCATTGCTTCGAGGATAACCAGCGTGTCGCCCTCGGCCACCGCCTGCCCGGCCTCAACCGGGACCGCGACCACCAGGCCGGGAATGGGCGCCTTGATCAGCAGCTCGCCGTCGGGCGGGCGCAGGGTGCGGTCGACCGACGCGAGGCGCCGCGAGCGCTCGTCCTGCACCCTGACCGCGTAGCGCAGCCCGCCGACCATCACGTCGTACGCGCCGTGTTGGTCGTCGTCTGCAATGAGCACGACCTCGTAAGATGCGTTGTCGACGAGCAGCGAGTAGAGGTGGTTGCCGCCGACCAACCGCATGTCCGCGGCCAGCACCGCGCCGTCGACCGTCACGCGGCCGTGGTGGTCGATGTCGATCTCGTAGACCTGGTCATGGACCGTGACGAAGTACTTCATCGTGCGCGCCCCCCGCGCAGCAGGCCCCCGCCTCCCGGCCGGCCGGCCAGCTTCCAGGGGGAGGCCGCCGCGCCTTCGCCGTCGCACGGCGAGCCGAACAGCACGGCCCGCTGCTCCTTCTCGTGCTGGGCCAGCGCCGCGGCCACTGCGGCCACCCGCGCCAACTCGCGCGAGGGGGCCGCAGCCAGGCGGAACCCGTCGGGCCCATCGACGAACGCAGTGTCGAACTGGCCCCACTGGAAGCGCGGCGAGTCCATCACCTGCTGGTGGAACGGAATGGTGGTGTGGATGCCGCCCACGCTGTATTCGTCCAACGCGCGGCGCATGCGCAGGATCGCCTCGGGACGCGTCTCGCCCCACACGATGAGCTTGGCCAGGAGCGGATCGTAGTAGAGGCTTACGTCCCAGCCGGCATACACGCCGCTCTCGACCCGGACCCCAGGCCCGGTCGGCTCGAGCAGGCTGGTGATCCGGCCGGCCTCGGGCAGGAAGTTGTTGTAGGGATTCTCCGCGCTGATGCGACACTCGATCGCGTGGCCCGAGATGCGGATCTCATCCTGCACCCAGCGCAGGCGGCGCCCTCCCGCCAGCGCGAACTGCTCCTTCACGATGTCGATGCCGGTGACGAGCTCCGTGACGGGGTGCTCGACCTGGAGGCGGGTGTTCATCTCGAGGAAGTAGAACTGCCCCGAGCGGTCGAGCAGAAACTCGACCGTGCCCGCGTTGCGGTAGCCCACCGCCTGCGCGGCGCGCACCGCGATGGCGCCCATCTCGCTGCGCAGCTCGGGGGACACCGCGACCGACGGCGCCTCCTCGATCAGCTTCTGATGGCGGCGCTGGATGGAGCACTCCCGCTCGCCCAGGTGGACGCAGTTGCCGAAGCTATCGGCCAACACCTGGATCTCCACGTGGCGCGCATGGGTGATGAGCTTCTCGATGTAGAGGTTGTCATCCCCGAACGCGGCCTGGGCCTCGCGCCGCGCGGCCGCGAGCGCGCGCTGCAGTTCGTCCGGCTCGTGGACCTCGCGCATACCCTTGCCCCCGCCCCCGGCCGAGGCCTTGACGACGATGGGATAGCCGATCTCCCCGGCCGCGCGGATGGCCTCCGCGTCGCTCAGTCCCTCGCACACATCGCAGCCGGGCGCGCAGTCGCTGCCGGGGACGACGGGAACGCCGGCCGCGATCATGGCGCGCCGGGCCTGCACCTTGTCGCCCATCGCGTGGATGGCCGCGGGCGGCGGTCCGACCCACGCCAGGCCCGCGTCGATCACGGCCTGTGCGAACGCTTCGTTCTCTGACAGGAATCCGTAGCCCGGATGGACGGCCTCCGCGCCGGACCGGCGGGCCGCATCGATGATCGCGGGAATGTTGAGGTAGCTCTCGCGCGCGGGGGGCGGGCCGATGCGATAGGCCGCGTCCGCGAAGCGCACGTGCAGGGCCGCGCGGTCCGCGTCGGAGAAGACCGCAACGGCCTCCACCCCGCGCTCCTGGCAGGCCCGGATGATACGAACTGCGATTTCGCCCCGGTTGGCGACCAGCACACGCTTAAACATGGGCGCTCACAGCGGGATGTTCCCGTGCTTCTTGGGCGGGTTGGCGTCCCGCTTGTTCCGCAGCATCTCCAAGGCGTTGATCAGCCGTGGCCGCGTCTCGTGCGGCTCGATGACCGCGTCCACGTAGCCGCGCGCCGCGGCAACGTAGGGATTGGCGAACTTCTCGCGGTAATCGGCCACGAGCCCGCGCCGCGCCTCGTCAGGATCGGCCGCGGCCGAGATCTCGCGGCGGTGGACGATGTTCACCGCGCCCTCGGGGCCCATGACCGCGATCTCCGCGGTGGGCCACGCCAGGTTGACATCCCCGCGCAGGTGCTTGGACGACATGACGCAGTACGCGCCGCCGTAGGCCTTGCGCGTCACCACGGTCAGCTTGGGCACGGTGGCCTCCGCGTAGGCGTAGAGCAGCTTCGCGCCGTGCCGGATGATGCCGCCGTGCTCCTGGACGGTGCCGGGCAGGAACCCGGGCACGTCGACAAAGGTGATCACGGGGATGTTGAAGCAGTCGCAGAAGCGGACGAAGCGTGCGGCCTTGACGCTGGCGTTGATGTCCAGCACGCCGGCCAGCACCGCAGGCTGGTTCGCCACGATGCCGACGCTGCGGCCATCGAGCCGGGCGAAGCCGATCATGATGTTGCCCGCCCAGTTCTGCATGATCTCGAGGAACTCACCGTCGTCGACCACCCGGCAGATCACGTCGTGCATGTTGTAGGGCTTGTTCGGCTCCTCCGGGATGACGCTCTCGAGCCGCTCGTCCGTGCGCAGCGGGTCGTCTTCGGAGCGCACCAGCGGCGGGTCCACCATGTTGTTCGAGGGCAGGTACGACAGCAGCTTCTGCACCAGAAAGATCGCGTCCTCCTCGCCGTCCGCGGCGAAGTGGGCCACGCCGCTCGTCGACGCGTGCGTCAGCGCGCCGCCCAGCGCCTCGAACGTCACCGTCTCGTGCGTCACCGTCTTCACCACGTCCGGCCCGGTGACGAACATGTAGCTCGTGTCCTTGACCATGACGATGAAGTCGGTCAGCGCGGGGGAGTAGACCGCGCCGCCTGCGGACGGCCCCATGATCATGCTGATCTGCGGGATGACGCCCGAGGCGAGCGTGTTGAGGAGAAAGATGTCGGCGTAACCCCCGAGAGAGTAGACCCCCTCCTGGATGCGCGCACCGCCGGAGTCGCTCAGGCCGACGATCGGCGCGCCGTTCTTCATCGCCAGGTCCAGCACCTTGCAGATCTTCTCCGCATGCGCCTCGCCCAACGATCCGCCCGCGACGGTGAAATCTTGCGAGAAGACGTAGACGAGGCGCCGGTCGATCGTGCCGTAGCCCGTCACGACGCCGTCGCCCAGGGCCTGGCCCGCGGCGCCGTCCACCTCCGCACCGCGCGGGGTGACGAAGCGGTCCAGCTCGGTGAAGGAGCCCTTGTCGAGCAGAAGCTCCAGCCGCTCGCGGGCGGTCAGCTTGCCCTTCGCATGTTGGGCGCGGATGCGCTCCTCGCCGCCGCCGAAGCCGGAGGCGTTCTTGAGATCGCGCAGGCGGGCTATCTTTGCTTGATGAGCCATATCACTCCGAACGGTTGTGAAGCGTGCGGCCGCGGCGGCCCAAAAACCACCCGGCCGCCATCACGACGATGCTGATGGCCAGCGCGCCGCCGACCAGCACGATGCCGGCATCGAACCAGAAGCGATCCGGGAAGATGCGGATCAGGCTGCTCGACCAATCGAAGGTCCACGAGCCCGGCTCGAAGAAGACGTCGTGCAGCGTCACGAAGAAGGTGCGCCACGACAGCAGGACGAACAGGATGGTCGCGACCAGCAGCCCGGTGCTGAGCAGGCCGCCCATGAAGATGGCCGCGTAGCCGTCGGGCCGCGTGCGCCGGACGCCCAGCAGGACCGCCAGCCCGCCCACGACGATCAGCGCCGCGAAGGGGAGGATGCGCCACAGCGTGTCGGTGAGGATCCGCACGTCCACCATGTGGCTGACCTCGTATGGCGTGTAGAGCGGCTCATCGGAGCCGGGCAGCGTGAGCGCGGAGAACCGCGCGACGCCCGCCTCGGGAGACTCCGTGCTGTTGTAGTAATCGATCCACTGCAGCGCGTAGTCGACGCGCTGCTCGATCGTGAACCCGTAGGTGTCGGGAGGGAAGTCGGCCTTGCCGTACTCCCAGTTGATGAACCACGGGTTCCACACGATGCGCAGCCACAGCAGGACGATGAACACCGGCATGGCCAGCGCGATCAGCCAACGCAGCGCGGCGGTGATGGGTTTACGCAAGGTACCTCCAGATGAAATCGGCATCGATCAAAGGCCATGAACCCGATGTTTCGGCCTCGATTGAAATCGGGCCTGTTGGGCCGTTGGCCGCCCCCTACATCCAATGATCGAACCAACCCAGCGTGCGGCGGACGTACTCCTCCGCCGCGACCTCGAGCCCCTCGAGGTGCGCCGCGCCGGGCACGAGCCACAGCGCGGTGCGATCGGGATCGGCCTCGTCGTGCATCAGCTCGTACGCTTCCTCGCTCTGCCACGCAGGCACGTGGCCGTCTTCCATCCCATGGATCAACAGGATCGGCATCCTGGGACGGTGCGCCTGGAGCATGGGGTAGAGCGTCTTGTTGCCCACGCGCTGGATCACCGGCTGGATCACGGCGTAGATCGGCTCGCCTATCAACGGAGCCGACTTGCGGATGACGCCCTCGTAGACGCCCTTGGCCAGCAGCACCGGGCTGTCGAGCACCATGGCATCGTAGCCGCCCCCGGACGAGCGCACCGCAAGCGCCAGCCCGATCGCGGCGCCGTAGGAGTGGCCCCATAGGCCGGCCCACAGCTGCGTCTGCTCGCGGTGGAGCCACATCGCCCACCGCATGGCATCCGAGACCTGCAACACGCCGCTCGTGTCCCACGGGCCCTCAGACCTGCCATGGCTGCGTGCGTCGACGAGGAGGAAGTTGTAACCCCGGCCCAGGCCCTCGCGCACGACGGGCCACGCGGCCAACGGCCCGGTCTGGGCGCCCTCGCCATTATCGCCCATCGGCAGGCGCAGCGGCCGCCGGCCCAGCAGTGCCTGCCTGGCCATCAGCACGCCCGCGCATCCGTTGAAGCCGTGGTGATGGACGACCGTCCGATCACACGACTTGCCATTCTGACGCTCGCCCGGAATCCACCAGGCTCGCAGCGCCGCGCCGTCCGCCGCGGCCAGCGTGACGCTCTCGGCGCGCGACGCCAGGTCCTCGGGGAGGTCCACGAGGACGCGCTGCGGGTGGGTGAAGTAGTAGGCTGCGCCGCCCGCAGCGATGGCCGCGCCGGCAGCCTGCACGAGCAGGGAGCGGCCCAGGAGCGTGCGCGCGACGATGGAAATGGGTATCTGCATCATAGTCCAACCAGATTAACCGCGCAGGTGCGCGTTCGTTGCGCCTGCGATTGTACAACGGGGCAGATCAATGGGGAAACCGGCGCGGGCGTTGAAAGCCCAGCCGCAGAGATCGCAGAGCACGCAGAGACTATCTCTGTGCCCTCTGCGTGCTCTGCGGCTAATCTTCGCCGGGGCGCGATCAGTTGTCCAGCGCGCCCTCGTCGATCCAGCGCGCGATCAGGTCGATCTGCTCCTGGGGCAGCCTGGACGCGCGGCGGGGCATCTTGCCGGCGTCGATGAGCTCGTAGAGCAGGCTGCCGGCCGAGTTGCCGGGAATCACGACCGCGCCGCTCTCGCCGCCCTTCATCAGGCCGGCGTACGTGCGCTGGTCCAGCTCGCCCTCGATCCCGTTCGCCCCGCCGTGACAGCGGATGCACGACTTCTCGAAGATCGGCTTCAGGTCTTCCCTGTAGCTGACCGTCGTACCGCCTGACGCGGGCGCCTGAACCGGCGCCTCCGTGGCTGGGGGCGCCTCGGTCGCAGGTGGCGCGTCAGTGGCTAAGGGCGCTTCGGTCGCAGCCGGAGCGCTGGCCGCAGGGGGCGCCTCCGTTGCAGCGGGAGCCTCGGTGGCTGCCAGCGCCTCAATGGTGGCCGGCACGGCCGTGGGAGCCGGTGGCTGGGTCGCCGCGGGAGCGCTGGGCGCCGGGGCGGGCGACGAACATGCGGTCAAAGCCGCTGCAAGCAACAAAGTGGCAATCAGCGCGGGCGCCGTGCGCCGCGGTGTCGTTCCGCAAGTGTAAGGGCTCATCGTACCTCCTGATGATGTGTCAACGCATCTTTGAGTTATTTTATCATCGCTTAAGTTACATTATGTGGCCGGCCATACACCGGGCGCGAATCGCTGCCGGATGCGCGTCCGACGTACGCCGTGCGCTTGGGCGCGCCGGCCGCGTGTGCTATACTCCGCCCCCAGTCAGCGGCAGTGAGGGATGAGCCGTGTTGTTCAGGAAGCCAGCGCGCACCAGGTCGACCACGATCGTGGTCGATGGGATCACAGTCCAGGTTGTCCGTAAGGCGATCAAAAACGTGCACCTCGGCGTGTATCCGCCCGAGGGCCGGGTGCGCGTCTCCGCGCCCGCGGCGCTGGGCGATGACGCAATCCGCCAGGTGGTCGCCTCGAAGCTGGACTGGATCCGCAAGCAGCAGGCGAGGCTTGCGGGCCGCGAACAGCAGGACGCGCCCCAATACGTCTCCGGCGAGAGCCACGAGTACGGGGGACGCCGCTACGTGCTGAACGTGGTGTACCGCGACGGGCCGCCGGGCGTCCGCCTGCGCGACGGGACCACGGTGGATCTCTGCGTCAGGCCGGGCAGCGACGCGGCGCAGCGGGAGCGGGTGCTGCTGGGCTGGTACCGCGCGCAGCTCAGGGAGCTGATCCCCCCGCTGATCGCCCGGTGGGAGCCGGTCCTGGGCGTGCAGGTTGCCGAGTGGGGCGTGAAGGCGATGAAGACGCGCTGGGGCAGCTGCAACACGCAGGCCCGTCGCATCTGGCTGAACCTCGATCTGGTCAGGAAGCCGCCAAGCTACCTCGAATACGTGGTCGTGCACGAGATGGTCCACCTGCTCGAGCGCGGACACGGCCCGCGTTTCCGCGCGCTCATGGACCGGTTCCTGCCCGGCTGGCGGGAGACGCGGAAGGCGCTGAACCTGGCTCCGCCCGGACGCGCCGCGTACCGGGAGTAGTGACGCGGGCAGCGAGATCCTTCGCTTCGCTCAGGGTGACAGAAATCAAACCGACAGGGTCTCAGTAGTCTGTAACTCTGGAGCTTGTCATTCTGAGCCGCGCAGCGGCGAAGAATCTCGCCGCCATGGGAGCGAGACCCTTCGCTTCGCTCAGGGTGACAGAAATCAAACCGACAGAGTGCTCAGGGAGCTAGTTGCCGCCCGAGTCTCCTGGTGTGAGGAAGACGTAGCCGCCGGGGGTCAGCTCGGCCCACTGGCCATCGCGCAGGGCGGCGAACGCCTCTGCGCCGATTGCCACCACCGGCAGCGGCTTGGCATAAAGGACATCGGCCACGATGGCGGCGAGGGCCAGGAACGCGTCGGCGGACGCGGTCAGGATGGCGGCCGGCGCGGTCCCCGCGCGCACGGCCTCGAGCAGCACCGCTGTGGTGGTGCTCGACCCGATGGTGTACGGGAGCGCCAGGATGCGGCCGGCCGCGATCTGTCCGGACAGCGGGTGGCGCCGGTCGGTAATCTCACCCGTCGCGTAATCGTAGCCGCCCCAGAAGCTCAGCGGCGCGCTTGCGACCAGGAGCTCCCCGGCCGCAGCGCCTCCCACCAGGGGTCGCCCGTGCAACACCGTCGAGCCCGCGTTCATTCTCCCTCCCACAAGGACCCGTCGCGCACTACGGCGCCCGCAACCGCGGACCGGACGCAGTCGGACAGGCTGCCGTACGTCACCGTCGTATTGAGCATGCCGGGCGCGTAATAGGCATACTTGGCCGAGTTGGTCATCAGGCAGCGCACGTCGGAGGGCAGCATCGGCGTGGTGAGGATGCAGGTGTCCAACGTGAGCTCGCCGCCGAACGCCCTCAGTGGCGCCAGCAATCCCTCCTGCTCGGCCCACTCCGCGACGCTGCGGCCGGTGGTGACCAGGAAGCGCGTGCGCGGGCTGCGCTTGCGACCCGCCAGCAGCGGCGCGAGCTGGCGAAACTCGGCCAGCGAGAAGTGCGGGCAGCCAAGAGCGACGAGATCCAGGGCGCCGGTGTCCGCCGTCGTGAGCGCTGCGGCTGCCCGGCGGAGGACGGCCATGTCCAGCACGTGGAGCTCAGGCGGCACGCGGCCCTGGCACGCGGCATCGAGCGTGGACGCCTCTGGGGTAACCCCCACAACGTGACAGAGGGCGACCGCACCGGAGGAAGCCGCGGCCGCGCAGAGCGCCTTGAGTTGGTCCTCGGTCGGGACGACCGCCAGCCCGTCGATCGCAGGGACGCGCTCGCCCGCGAGCCGGCCCGTCACGTAGCCGAGCACCGGATAGAACTCGTCAGCGGCCTGGAGGGCCAGGGGCACGCCGTCCAGGCGGAGCACCAGGCTGGCCGCGCGGTTCTCCGTCAGGTGCAGGCCGACGAGGGGGACGCGGCCGGTGATGGCCGCGCAGATGTCGAGCAGGTCCGGGTAGCGCTCGGTGCGCGCGCCCAGCACGGAGTTGGCGAAGGCGATGGCGTTGGACTCGCCCCAGGCGATCTGCTGGCCGAAGTGGGGCCGGGGCGCGCTTTGATAGGGTGCGCAGGTGAAGGTGGGGCTGCAGCCGAGGGCCAGGTACGCGGCCATCTGGCGCTGAGCCATCTCGGCCCACTCAGGCGGCACGGGCCAGGCGCGCCAGCCCGCCTCGTCCACGCCGCTGACGTTGGTGGTGGCCGGCACGACCACGCGCGCGCCCAGGCCGGCCAGCCGCTCGGCAAAATCGAGCGTTGCCTGGCCCATGTAGAGCGCGCTGTCGATGTGCGCCGCGCTGATGTCGAGCAGGGTCTCGGCGCCGTAGACCTCGGCCATGCGCACCATGATGGACATGGCCATCTGCGCGCCAGGGCCGTAGGTCCCGTCGAGCAGGCCCCGGTCACGGTCGGTAAGCTGTAGCATGTGGAGGATCTCCCGGCACTGAGATCGCTGTCTCGCCTTCCCGCCTGGGAGGAGGAGCGCCAAGCCGCATTGAGGATATCACAGCTTCGGACCGCGGAAAAGCAGACAGGCGCTCCACCAGCAACTCCAGATGCAGCGATTTCTTAGCCGCAGAGGCCGCCGAGCTCCCAGAGAGAAGAGAGGAATAGCAGTCTATGACCCTCTCTGCGTCCTCGGTGACCTCTGAGGCAAGAATACCAGCAGCGCCATTTGGAGCTCCTGGTCAGACCGTTCGTCCCCTTGTCAGCGCGCGGCGAGACGGTATACTGTGCGCATCAGCTTCTGCCGCCTCACAAGCCAAGGAGGGCTTACCATGACGATCAAACGTGTAGGTGTTGTCGGTTGCGGCCTCATGGGCTCGGGCATCACGGAGGTGTGCGCCAAATCGGGCTACACCGTGGTGGTGCAGGAGGCCAGCAGCGATCTGCTGCAGGCCGGCATGAAGCGCATCACCGGCTCGCTGGAGCGGGCGGTGAGCAAGGGCAAGCTGTCGGCCGAGGATCGCGACGCATGCCTCGCGCGCATCATGGGCGCGACGGACCTCGGCGCGATGCACGAGTGTGACCTGGTGATCGAGGCGATCACCGAGAAGATCGACCTCAAGCGGCACGTGTTCGCGGAGCTGGATCGGATCACGCCGCCCCACGCCATCCTGGCCTCCAACACCTCCTCCCTCGCCATCACGGACATGGCCGCGGCGACGAAGCGGCCCGACAAGGTGCTGGGACTGCACTTCATGCAGCCCGTCCCCGTCATGCGGCTCCTGGAGATGGTGCGCACGTTCCTGACGAGTGAGGAGACGTTCCAGGCCGCGAAGGCGTTCGGCGAGAGCCTGGGCAAGACGATCGTGGTGAGCAAGGACACGCCGGGCTTCATCGTCAACCTGCTGCTGATCCCCTACCTGCTGCAGGCGATCGCGGAGCTGGAGAAGGGCGTGGCCACGAAGGAGGACTTCGACACCGCGATCCAGCTCGGGCTGAGCCACCCGATGGGGCCGTTCACGCTGCTCGATTTCGTCGGCCTGGACACGACGCTCTTCATCGCGGATGCCGTCTTCGAGGAGACGAAGGATCCCCGCTTCGCCGCGCCGCCCCTGCTGCGCCGGATGGTCAGCGCTGGCTGGCTGGGCCGCAAGAGCGGCAAGGGGTTCTACGAGTACGGCAGGGGATGAGCGCGCCGGCTGCGAGCGGCATGCAGGACCGGGAAGCTAACGGACAGGGAGGAGCAAGACGATGATCTCAAAGGCGCCATTCGGCCGCATGGGCCACATGAGCACGCGGACGCTGTTCGGCGCGGCTGCGCTGTGGACCGTCTCGCAGGAGGTGGCCGATCGCACCCTCGACGTGCTGCTGCAGTACGGCGTGAACCACATCGACACCGCAGCATCGTACGGCGATGCCGAGCTGCGCATCGGCCCCTGGATGCGGCGGCATCGCGACGCGTTCTTCCTCGCGACCAAGACGCAGGAGCGGACGAAGGCCAGGGCGTGGGACGAGATTCGCAGGTCGCTCGATCGCCTGCAGACGGATCACGTGGACCTGCTGCAGATCCACTTCCTGATCGACGAGGCGGAGTGGCAGATGGCGATGGGGCCGGACGGCGCGCTGGAGGCCGTGCTGGAGGCGCAGGCGCAGGGGCTGACGCGCTTCGTCGGCGTCACCGGCCACGAGCTGGTCGCGCCGGCCATGCACCTGCGCAGCCTCGCGCGCCACGACTTCGATTCGGTGTTGCTGCCCTACAACTACCTGCTCCACCGCAACGAGGCGTATCGCCGTGCCTTCGACACGGTGCGCCAGGTGTGCCGCGAGCGCAACGTCGCGGTGCAGATCATCAAATCCCTCGCCGCGGGACCTTGGGACGACAAGCCGAAGACGCACACCACCTGGTACGAGCCGCTGGCGGATCAGGAGAGCATCGACCGTGCGGTGTGGTTCGTGCTGGGCCAGGAGGACGTGTTCCTCAATACCGTGGGGGACGTCGAGCTTCTGCCGAAGGTGCTGGACGCGGCGAGCCGCTTCGAGCGCTGCCCGTCGGACGAGGAGATGCAGGAGATGGTGCAGCGCCGCGCGATGACGCCGCTGTTTGTCTAGAGGAATGCGCCGCCGCGCCGGTCGCGTATCATCGCCGCATCGACGCCGCCGATTAGAAATCGGCGGCTGATAGTGACGAAGTATGCTGAAGCATACTGGCCGGGTGAGACCCGTCACCAACCGGCTTCAGCCGGTTTCCCGCCACCTATCAGCCTGCGGTTTCGAACCGCAGGCGCACGCGTCACGTCGCCGCATCGACGCCGCCGATAAGGCGTCGGCGGGGAAACAAGGATGTCAAATGCCCTTCTGGCGCGCCTATTATCACCTGATCTGGGCCACCAAGAACCGCGAACCTCTCATCACACCAGGGATTGAGAGGCAGTTGCATGCGCACCTGCTTCGCGTTGCGGCTGACCTGGGTAGTTACGTGTACGCCCTAGACGGCTGGACCGACCACGTCCATATGGTCGCCGCAGTTCCACCCCACGTCGCTATCTCCACGTTCATCAAGCGCCTCAAGGGCGCGTCGTCACATGGGATAAACTTGAGCGGGAACAACGATTACTTTGCTTGGCAGCGGGGTTACGGGGCGCTCACGCTGGGCCAGCGCCAACTGCAGGATGCAGTGGAGTATGTGAGGCGGCAGAAGCAACATCATCGCGACGTCACCGCCATTTCGTGGCTGGAGCGCATCGCAGAGGTCGATGAAGGCCCAACGGCGCTCCGTCCAATGGAGGATTTACGATCTGCCACCACCCTACGCGAAGACGGGCCAATCTACCTTGAGCCCGATGACGTCGCTTTCTAAAGGACCTTTTCTTCAACCGGCTTCAGCCGGTTTCTCGCCGCTTATCAGCCTGCGGTTTCGAACCGCAGGCGCACATGTCACGCCGCATCGACGCCGCCGATTAGAAATCGGCGGCTGATAGTGACGAAGTATGCTGAAGCATACTGGCCGGGGTGAGACCCGTCACCAACCGGCTTCAGCCGGTTTCTCGCCGCTTATCAGCCTGCGGTTTCGAACCGCAGGCGCACATGTCACGCCGCATCGACGCCGCCGATTAGAAATCGGCGGCTGATAGTGACGAAGTATGCTGAAGCATACTGGCCGGGGTGAGACCCGTCACCAACCGGCTTCAGCCGGTTTCTCGCCGCTTATCAGCCTGCGGTTTCGAACCGCAGGCGCACATGTCGCCGCATCGACGCCGCCGATTAGAAATCGGCGGCTGATAGTGACGAAGTATGCTGAAGCATACTGGCCGGGGTGAGACCCGTCACCAACCGGCTTCAGCCGGTTTCTCGCCGCTTATCAGCCTGCGGTTTCGAACCGCAGGCGCACGCGCTGTCCCGTGCCTTACTCTCCATACGCCAGCCCGGTCCCGATGCGGTAGAAGCCGCAGCGCTGATAGACCCGGCTGGCGTTGTCGTCCGCGGCGGTGAGAAACGCGGTGCGGACGCCGCGTGCGAACGCGTCGGCGGCGAGCACGGCGGTCAGGGCCGCGGCGATGCCGCGGCGCCGGTGCGCGGGTAGCGTGGCGATGCCCACCAGCTCGGTGAAGCCGTCGATCGGCACCGTGTAGGATCCGGCCGCCACCGGCTCCTCGCCGGCGCGCACCAGGAAACTCCCCTCGCCCGATGCCAGGCGGCGGCGCAGGTCGGCCACGCGCTCCGGCGGAACGATCCCCGACTCATCCCCGAAGCCGCGGCTCGCGGTTTCGATGTGATCGACCAGGTCGCGATCCGGCGATTCCGGCGCCAGGCGCACGAAGTGCAGCCCTGCGGGCGCCTCGATCGGGCGAAACGTATCCGGCGTGCACACCAGCAACGGGTTCTCCCCCTCCAGAGGCACGCCGAGCGCGGCCAGGGCGGAGCCCAGCCGCGGCGCATACTCGCGAAGAAACTCAAACCGCAGCGTGCGCCCGCGCGCGGCGAAGGCCGCCCGCAGCGCATCCAGCTGCATTGCGGTCACCCCCTCCAGCGGTAGATCGGGGATCGCGTAGTTGAAGAAGCGGAAGTCGTCCGTCTCGTGGAGATAGAGATGGAACGGCGCGCAGGGGTAGACCGCATGGCTGCGCGCCGCTGCATTTCTCATGTAATCCTGTAGCTCGCGAATCGTCGCCATTTTCCGCCCACATCCCCCCTACGCCAGGCGCGCCAGGCTGGCGAACTCCCCCGCCAGCAGCGGATAGAGCGCGCGATAGCGCGGGTAGTAGGCCTCGTAGGTCTCGGCCGCAGGACCGGGCGCCGTGCTGCCGGTGATCCGGATGGTCCGGTCGCACGCGTCCGCCACGGAGCCATACACCGCCGCCCCGACGCCGGCGAGCAGCGCGGCGCCGAACGCCGCACCCTCGGTCACGTTCACCGTGACGATCTCAGTGTCGAACACGTCGGCCAGGATCTGGCGCCACAACGTGCTGCGCGCCCCGCCGCCCGAGACACGCACCTGGGTCGACCCGATGCCCAGCGCGCGCATGAGCTCGAACGAATCGCGCAGGCCGAAGCTGACCCCCTCCAGTACTGCACGCGCCAGGTGCGCCTTGCCGTGGCGCACCGTCAACCCGACGAACGCGCCGCGCGCCAGCGGGTCGGGATGGGGGGCGCGCTCGCCGGTGAGGTAGGGGAGGAACAACAGCCCCTCACTGCCGGGCGGCGCCTCCGCAGCCTCCATCGTCAGGAGATCGTAGACGTCGCGACCGGTCTGCTGGGCCAGGAACACCTCGTGCTGGCCGACCGCATCGCGGAACCAGCGGAAGCTGCCAGCGGCGGAGAGCATCACGCCCATCAGGTGCCACCGGCCGGGCACGGCATGGCAGAACGCGTGCAGCCGGCCCGCCGGCTCGACGCGGTACGCGTCCGACTGGGCGAACACGACGCCGGACGTGCCGACGGTGACGGAGATGATGCCCTCGCGGACGATGCCCGTGCCCACGGCCTGGGCGGCCTGGTCGCCTCCGCCGCCGATGACGGGCGTCCCGGCTGCCAGCCCCGTTGCGGCAGCGGCAGCCTCGCTGATCCGTGCACTGGCCTCGGGCGACTCCGTCACCTCGGGCAACCAGGCGCGCGGCACATCCAGCGCGGCCAGCATCTCATCCGACCAGCGCCGGGCGCCCACGTCGAACAAGGACGTGCCCGAGGCATCGGAGACCTCGCCCACGAACTCCCCGGTCAGGCAGTAGCGCGCGTAGTCCTTAGGGAGCAGCACATGCGCGATCCGGCCATACAGCTCCGGCTCGTGCTGCGCCATCCACAGGAGCTTGGGCGCGGTGAAGCCGGTCAACACGGGGTTGCCGGTGAGCTGCAGCACCCGCTCGGCGCCCACACGACGCGTGATCTCGGCGCACTGATCTGCGGTGCGCTGGTCGTTCCACAGGATGCACGGGCGCAGCGGCCGGCCCGCGGCGTCCAGCGCACACAGCCCGTGCATCTGCCCGGTCATGCCAACGCCCGCGATGTCGGCCGCGGCCACGCCGGATCGAGCCAGCACCGCCCGGATGCTCTTGACCGTACCATCCCAGAAGAGGCCGGGATCTTGTTCGCTCCACAGCGGCCGCGGCGTCTCGAAGGGATACTCCGTCGCAGCCACTGCCACGACCCGACCGTCCGCATCGATGAGCAGCGCCTTGGTGGCCGTCGTCGAGACATCGACGCCTAACAGGTAGGTCGCCATCTCCGGATGCTCCTTCGACCGCTCAGCGCACGCCCATCAGCAGGTCAAAGGTCAGTTGATCGAGGCGCTCGTAGCCCATGCCGCGCGCACCGAGGGCCTGGCGATCGAAGGGATACGCCTTCAGTGCCGCTGCCTTCCCGCGCGAGTATGCGCCCTGGAGTGAGACCATGCTGCCGTCGTCGTGGTTGATCTCCGCCAGCAGGGCCTGGATTTCCCCGTCCGCGTTGAAGCGGGCTGCCTTCTCCTTGAGGATCAGGTAAGAGCGCATGCTGCCGCGCGCGAAATCCTTCACCCCGGCCGCGTCCTCGGTGCGGTACGCGTGCGAGTCGAAGTGCCGCGCCCCTGCGTAACCCACGTCTTCGAGGAACTTGACCAGGAAGAAGGCCTGCTTCCAGTTGTGCGATCCGAAGCGCAGGTCCTGGTCGTAGCGGCAGAAGTTCTGGTCGTTCAGGTCGATGTGGAACAGCTTACCCGCGTCCCAAGCCTGCGCGACGCCGTGCATGAAGTTGAGGCCGGCCATGTGCTCGTGCGCCATCTCGGGGTTCACGCCCACCATCTCCGGATGGTCGAGCGTGGCGATGAAGCCCAGCATGTGGCCCGTGGTGGGCAGATAGAGGTCCCCGCGCGGCTCGTTCGGCTTGGCCTCCAGCGCGAATTTCAGGTCGTAGCCCTGATCGATGGCGTACTCGCAGACGAAATTCAGCGCGTCGCGGAAGCGTTTCCCCGCGTCGAGAGGGTTCTTGCTGGCGTCGCTCTCGATGCCTTCGCGGCCGCCCCAGAAGACGTAGATCTTTGCGCCCAGCTCCACGCCCAGGTCGATCGCGGCCAGCGTCTTGTGCAGTGCGTACGCGCGCACCTTGGGGTCGTTCGCCGTGAAGGCGCCGTCCTTGAAGGCCGGATCGTAGAACAGGTTGGTGGTGGCCATCGGCACGACCAGGCCGGTGTCCGACAGGGCCCGGCGGAAGTCCGCCACGATGCGGTCACGCTCGGCGGGTGTCGCATCGATCGGCACGAGGTCATTATCGTGGAAGTTGACGCCGTACGCGCCGGCTTCAGCCAGCAGGTGGACGATGTTGACGGGCGAGAGCTTAGCGCGCACATCGTCACCGAACGGATCGGAGCCGCGATTGCCGACGGTCCACAGGCCGAAGGTGAATTTGTGCTCGGGTTTTGGGGTGTAATCTGACATAGCCGTGTAGCCTCCTTGATTCCCGGCCAGCAGCATGAAGTCCTCACCATGCCGTTGAGCAGATCGTACCACCGTCTGCCAAGCGCTGCAATCCGGGCGCGGCGCGGGCGGATGAACAGAGGCCCCTGGTTTCGTTCCGAAACCAGGGGCCTCAACCGCTCACATGTGGAGCTCAGCAAACTGCAACTCAAACCGGACGCAGCCCTGCGCCGCGCCTACGCCGCCAACTCCACTTCAGTGTACGTCTCCTCGCGGCCCGGATAGGTCCGGTCCTCGAGGTCGGCCAGGTACTTCTCCACCTCCATCGCCGCGGCCACGCCCTGTCCCGCAGACGTCGCGGCCTGCTTGAAGCGGTGATCCTGGATCTCGCCCGCGGCGAAGATGCCCGGCACGCTCGTGCGCATCAGCTTGTCCGTGACCAGGTAGCCCTCTTCGTCCAGGGCCAGCTTGTCGACGAAGAGTTGGTTGTTGGGCAGGTGGCCGATGTAGACGAACACGCCGTCCGTCTTCAGCTCGCTGACCTCATCCGTCTGAACGTTGCGCACGGTCAGGCTCTCCACCTTGTTCTCGCCGTTGACGCTCTCCACCACCGTGTTCCAGACGAACTCGATCTTGGGATTCTCCTGCGCGCGGCGCTGCAGCACTGCGCCGCCGCGCAGCTGGTCGCGGCGATGGATCACGCGCACCCTGGCGGCGAACTTGGTCAGGAACAGACTCTCCTGCAACGCGCTGTCCCCGCCGCCGACGACGATGACGTCCTTGTTGCGGAAGAAGAAGCCGTCACAGGTCGCGCAGTAGCTGACCCCGCGGCCGGTGAGGCGCTCTTCGCCGGGCACGCCCATGCGCCGGGGCGAGGCGCCGGTCGCGGCCACGATGCCCTTGGTCTTGAACTCCTTGCCTGATGCGAGGCGCACGGTGAAGGGCGGGCCGTCCACGTCGATCTCGGTCACGTAGTCGATCAGCACCTCGGTGCCGAAACGCTCGGCCTGCTTCTGCATCCGCTCCACCAGCTCGGGACCCTGGATCTGCTCGTGCCCGGGGAAGTTCTCCACCTCGGTCGTCAGCGCGATCTGCCCGCCCAACTCGTTGCCCGTGATGAGCAACGGTCGCAGGTTGCCGCGTGCAGCGTAAATCGCGGCAGACCATCCGGCCGGCCCGCTGCCGATGATGACCACGTTCTCGATGTCGGGCCGCGGCCCCTGCTCCACCGGCTCCTGCTCCGCGGACATTTCATCCGGGCCGCTCATGTTCAGGTTAAAGCTCAATCCGTCCAGCATGTTATCTTATCCTTCCACCCTCGTGGTGTTTTACGACTAAAGCTCACCGGCGTGAACCAGGATGGCCGTTGCAGCCACGATTCCCGCCGTCTCAGCCCGCAGCACCCGCGATCCCAGCGTCACCGGCTGCACGCCGTGCCGCCGCGCCCGTTCGATCTCGTCCTCGGTGAAGCCGCCTTCGGGGCCAACGAACAGTTCGATGCAGGTGCCCGCCGCCACGTTACACGCGGCGAGCACCTGCCCGAGCCGGGTGACGTGCTCGCCTTCCCAGGGAATGAGGCGCAGGGCAGACGACTGCTCCCCCGCCTCCAGCGACTGCGACAGTAGCTGCGCGAGGCGCAGCTCGGGCAGCAGCGGCCGCCCGCATTGCTCTGCCGCCTCCCGGATGATGCGCTCCCAGCGGCTGCGCCGGGCATCGATCGCCTGCATGTCATCGACGACACTGCGCGCACACACGGTGGGCACGAACGCGCTCACCCCTACCTCGACGCCCTTCTGCAGCACCCAGTTGAAATGGTCGCCCTTGAGCACGGCCTGGTGCAGCACGATGTGCACCGAGGGCTCGCCCTGGCCCTGGGTGCGATCGAGCACGTCGAGCCGGACATCCGCCGTGTTGACACTCGCCACAGCGCAGCGATACACCCAACCGCTGCCGTCGAGCAGGGCCACCTCCGCGCCGGGCTGCAGGCGCAGGACGCGGCGAATCTGGTGCGCCTGGTCGCCGGTCAGCGTGACGGACGACGTCGCCACCACCTCGGGTGAGACGAAGAATCGATGCATCGTATGTCGCCCGGCCTCAGCCGCCACGAACGCAGGGTTGGGGCGGACCACCACGGCCGCAGCCGCCCGGCCGCAGCCGCTACGGCCGCAGCCGCTACGGCTGCAGCCGCTTACTCAGTGGCGCGGCTCACGGTCAGTGACACCCAGTCGCCCTGGCCGAGACGCCGCACGACGCGCAGGCCGTGATCGGCCAGGTAGTCGCACAGCTCCGGCTCGCGCGCCTCGATGATGCCGGCCAGGATCATCCTGCCGCCGGGCGCCAGGTAATCTGCCAGCCCCTGGTCGAGCAGGCTCATGATGACGTGGGGCAGGATGTTGACGAGGATCACGTCCCACGCGGGACGGATCCCGCGGTCCGGCGCCCACAGCGGCTCGTGCTCGTTCGGGCCCGCGCTCAGCACGACCCGGATGGGCACGGCAAGGTCGTTGAACGACGCGTTCTCCTCGGTGGAGCGGACCGCGATCGGGTCGTTGTCGAATGCGTCGACCCGCGCGGCCTGCAATCGGGCAGCCGCAATGCTCAGGATGCCCGAGCCGCAGCCTGCATCCAGGACTCGGCTGCCCGCGCGGACCACGTCCGCCATGCCCAGCAGGCACAACTGCGTGCTGGGATGCAGCCCGGTTCCGAACGCCATGCCGGGGTCGAGGATGAGCGGCGCCACGCCCGGCTCGACGGCGGTATCATCGCGCTCCCACGAGGGGATGATGAGGAAGGCACCCACGCGGAGCGGCCGGTATCCCGCCTTCCACGCGTTCGCCCAGTCCTCCTCGGCCAGCCTCCGCGCCTGCGGCTCGCCCAGCGGGTAGAGCCGTCCGAGGAACCACAATCCCTCCTCGATCTGGCGCTGCACCTCTTGAGAGGCTGCGTCGCCGGTCGGGAGGTAGGTCTTGACCGTCATCACCGGCTGGTGGTCGTCGCCCACCCCGTCGAAGCCGCCGACCTCGGTCACCGCGCCGCCCTGGCCGTCCGGCCGGGAGTTCAGGCGGTTGAAGAGCTCGCTGACGGCCTCCGCAGCCTCGCCGTCGGCTGAGACACTGATCTCAATCCAATCCATGCTCACCCCAGCGCATTTCCGACCGAGTCGATCAGCTTCTCGAAGAGGCTCCGGTTGTCCTTGCCCAGCGACTCCAGCCCGAGCGACTCGCCCAACTCGCGCAGGAGCTTCTTCTGCTTCTCGCTGAGCTTTTCCGGCACCACGATCTTGACCGCGACCAACTGATCCCCGCGGCGACTGCTGCGCAGGATGGGCACGCCCTTGCCGCGCAGCTTGATCACCTCGCCGTGCTGCGTGCCGGCCGGAATCGTGATCTTGATCGACCCGTCCAGGGTCGGGATCTCGACCTCCGCACCCAGCGTCGCCTGAACGATGTTGACCGGCAGCTCGAGCACGATGTCGTTTTCCTGGCGCTGGAACAAGGGATGGGGCTTGACGTTCAGGAACACGAACAGACTGCCCGCAGGACCGCCGCGTTCGCCCGGCTCGCCTTCGTTGGCCAGGCGGATGCGCATGCCGTCATCCACGCCAGCGGGAATGGTGACGACCAGGCGGCGCGTCGTGCGCACGCGCTTCTGGCCGCGGCAGTTCGAGCAGG
Source organism: Anaerolineae bacterium (assembly GCA_040766655.1). Taxonomy (GTDB): domain Bacteria; phylum Chloroflexota; class Anaerolineae; order CG2-30-64-16; family CG2-30-64-16; genus JALOOB01. The sequence goes on along the minus strand of JAXGQB010000010.1, from coordinate 208,169 downwards.
GCGTCGTCGCGATCTCCCGCTCGCCGTTACAGCGGGGGCAGACCGTCACGCTGACGAACTGGCCCAGGATAGTCTGCTGTGCGCGGCGCACCTCGCCCGTGCCGTTGCACTGGGGGCAGCGGATCGGCTGGGTGCCGGGCTCCGCGCCCGACCCGGTGCAGACGGGGCAGATCTCCATGCGCTCGATCTCGATCTCCTTCTCCACGCCAAAGACGGCTTCCTGGAAGGAAATCTCGAGATCGTAGCGCAGGTCCGCGCCGCGCGCAGGACCTCGCTGCGCCGCACCCCCGCGCATCCCCGCGAACCCGCCGAAGAACTCCTCAAAGATGTCGTTGAATCCGCCGAAGCCGGCGCCCCCGTAGGGGCTGCCCCCCGCGCCGAAGCCCTGAGGGGCGGCATGGCCGTAGCGATCATACGCGGCGCGGCGTTCGGGATCGCTGAGCATCTCGTACGCCTCGTTGATCTCCTTGAAACGCTCTTCCGCGTCCGCGGCCTTGTTCACGTCCGGGTGATACTGGCGGGCGAGGCGGCGATACGCGCCCTTGATCGCAGTGTCGTCCGCGTCGCGCGGCACACCCAGTACTTCGTAATAGTCTCGCTTGCTCATACGTCAACCACCGCACATCACTTGGATGCGGCGTCCTGCTCCTTACCAGTCACGATGTCCTCACCCGGTGAGTCGTCCCAGCTGATGATCCACACGCACAGGCCGGCCAGCGCGACCGTGGCGAGGATCACCGCGGCCCATTGCGACGGCTGAAAGCCCACGTTACGCGCCGAGAAGACGACGATGATCACCATCCCGACGGCCAGTGCCGCCCACGAAACCAGGTTCGGATGTTTATCCCACAGGTTGCGCATATTGCTGCTCCCACGCTTCTGTAGAGACGTAGCATGCTGCGTCTCTGCAACGGTCATCAGTCTGCAACGTCTCTACAACCGCAGACCGAACACGCGGCCGCGGCGCCGGCGAAAGCCCAGCCTGCGATAGAACCCCTCGGCAACCGCGGCGCCTTCATCTATACGAATCAGCAGCCGATTCGGTTCGGCCGTCACGACAGATGCGCCCGGCAGCGGCAGCCCCAGCTCCAGCCACGCACGGAGCACAAGCACCTCGGTCTCGACGAGCGAGCCGTCGGTCGGCACGACCCGATGGGCGGCCGCGATCATCTGCGCTTCCGGCATCTGGTTGAGCCGGCGGCGGCGCACCTCCTCCGCGCTCATGCCCCGGGTGGCGTGCAGCCGGGCCAGTTGTTCTTCCTCGCTGCACGTGGCCACCCAGACTTCGTCGCAGAGGATCGCGCTGATGCCGGCCTCGATCAGCTTGATCGCCTCGATCACGACCGCGGGCGCGGTGCTGGCCGCCACCCGCTCCCCGATCGCGTCCGCCACGGCCGGATGGACGATCTGCTCCAGCCGCACAAGCGCCTCGGGATCCGAGAACACCCGCCCGCCCAGTTTGCGCCGGTCGATCAGCCCCTCGGCGGTCAACAGATCGCGGCCGAAGGCGTCGAGAACCCGCTCGTACGCTGCGCCCCCGGGCGCCATCACCTCATGTGCGACCAGGTCCGCGTCGACCCCCTCTGCGCCTAACTCCTCCAGCGTCTCACGGATGTGGCTCTTGCCGCAGCCGATGCTGCCCGTCAGGCCGATGACGTATGGCCTCATGTCAGCCCGGCCCACTCGGTCATCTCCCGGTGCAGCTCGTCCTCCAGCTGCTGATAGGCCACGCCCAGGCGCTGCACCTTCGCGACGTCGCCTGCCAGACTCGCGCGCTCCAGATCGACGCTGAGGTCGCCCAGTTGCCGTTCGATCGCGTGGATGCGCGCCTCGATCGCGTTGGCAGCCTCCATGCGCTTCTCCGCGGCCCGGCGCTGGCGGCGCTCCTCCCGCGCCCGCTCGCGATCGTTGTCGACTCCTGCATCCGCGTCGGGCGCCTTGTCCTTCACCGCAGCGTCGGTCTCGGCCGCGCGCAGCGCCTGGTACTCCGCGTAATTGCCCTTGTAGACGCGCATCTCGTCGCCGTCGACGCGCCACACCTGCGTCGCCAGCGCCTGCACCAACCACCGATCGTGGGTCACCAGGAGGATGGTGCCGGGAAACTGCCCGAGCACCTGCTCCAGGATCTCCTGCGTGTCCAGGTCGAGATGGTTGGTCGGCTCGTCGAGCAGCAGGAAGTTGGCGCCCTGCAGCGTCATGCGGGCCAGCGCGACCCGGCTGCGCTGGCCGCCGCTCAGGGTGCCGATCGTCCGAAAGACATCGTCGCCGCGGAACAGGAACTGCCCCAGGAAGTTGCGCGCCTGTGTCAGCGGCAGGTTGCGCACGTCGAGGATGGCGTCCAGCACCGTCTCATCCGGATGGAGCCCGGCCTGTGCCTGCGCCAGGTAGGCCACCTCCACGCTCGCCCCGGCACGCACCTTCCCCTGCAGGGGCGGCAGCTCGCCCAGGATCGTCTTGAGCAGCGTCGTCTTGCCCGCGCCGTTCGGGCCGATCAGCGCGACGCGGTCGCCGCGGCGGACCTCCGCATCCTCTGCGAAGAAGAGCGGCCTATCGTAGCCGACGGCCAGGTTCTTCGTCGCCAGGACCAGGTCGCCGGAGCGGATCTGCGTGGTCAGCCCAAGCCGGATCTGTTGCTGGTCCTGTGGCCGGTCGATCGCCTCATCGCGCAGGAAGCGCTCCAGCCGAGTCCGCCGGCCCTGGGCCTCCTTCGTGCGCTGTCCGGCCAGGTTGCGGCGGATGAACTCCTCGGTCTTCTCGATGAACTCCTGCTGCGACTCCCACTCGGTCCGCTTGCGGTCGAGGCGCATCTCCTTCTGAACGCGAAACGCGGAGTAGTTGCCGCGATAGGTCTCGAGCCGGCCGAAGTTCATGTCCCAGATGCGGTTGGCCACCTTGTCGAGGAAGTAGCGATCGTGCGCGACCACCACCAGCCCGCCCCGCCAATGCACGAGCGTCTCTTCGAGCCACTCGACGGCCTCCAGGTCCAGGTGGTTCGTGGGCTCGTCCAGCAGCAGGACGTCCGTCTCCTGAAGGATCAACTGGGCAAGCAGCGCGCGCGTGCGCTCCCCCCCACTCAGGTGCGCCAACGGCTTACCGTGCTGGTCCTCGTTGAACCCCAGGCCGCCCAGGACCTGGCGGATGCGCGTCTCGTAATCGTAGCCGCCCGCGACCTCGAAAGCTGCCTGCGCGTGGCCGTACGCCTCCAGCAGCCCCTCGTACTCGTCCGAGCCATCGTGCGCCGCGCCGGCGAGGCGGTGCTCCATCTCGCGAAGCGCCGCGGCCTGGTCCTGCAGATGTGCGAAGACCTGCAACATGGCGGCGTGCAGCGTCAGGTCGCTCGCGGGCGGGGGGTCCTGGGGCAGATAGCCCACCGTGAGCCCTCGCTTGCGCGCGACATCGCCCGCGGTCGGCGAGTCCACCCCCGCCAGGATCCGCAGGACGGTCGTCTTGCCCGCGCCGTTCGCGCCCACAAAACCGATGCGGTCGCCCGCTTCGACGCGCAGGTCGACGCCATCAAAGACATCCAACGCGCCGAAGGCCTTGGCGAGGCCGGTTGCCACTAACAGAGACATGGTCCTCGATGCTCCAGCAAGAGGTCATTATATCACCAACGAACGATCGGCCAAGAATGGAACGGACCGAGGCGTCGTTTGTGGGCTGCGAACAGGTCGATTATAATAACAAGACAGTTTCTTTTCTAGTAGTATTATGGCAACAACCGTCCTTGACTGCACTGTCGCAGGCGTGGGGCCAGTGGCAGTGCGCTTGCGGCCCCTCGCGATCAACCTCCTTGTGGGAGACGAGCAGCCGAGCTACTCGTTCGACCTGGCCGGCCGGCTCATCGGCGCATTCGTCGACGGCGTCAACTACCGTCGCGGCCTCGACGGCCGGGTGCTGCGCAAGCACGCGGGCCAGGAGGGCCGCGTGCGGGAATGGTTGGCGCCGGAGCAGGCAAGCGAGTTCGTCTCGGGCGCCTATCGCCTGGCACAGGCGGTGGCTGAATCGTGCGGCGACGACCGGCTGGCGCCGCTGGTAGGGTGGACCGACCGGCGGATCGAGGAGGACGTTGCGGCCTTCCGGCAGATCTACCGGCCGGTCAGCATCCTGCCGCCGGACCAGTACCTGGCGTTGGTCCTCCAGGCGACGGAGGGCTGCTCTTACAATCGGTGCACGTTCTGCAGCTTCTACCGAGACAGGCCCTTTCGCATCAAGGATCCGGCGGAGTTGCGCGCACACATCGAACAGGTGCGGGCGTTCTTCGGTCCGGCCCTCGCCTTGCGCAGGTCGCTGTTCCTGGCGGATGCCAACGCCCTGGTCGCGGCGCTGCCTCGCGTACACGCGTGGCTGGACGAGATCGATGCAGCGGGGATCCAGCGACCGGGCGGCATCTTCTCGTTCATCGATGCGTTCGACGCCGGCAGGAAGTCGCGCGATGAGTGGGCGGAACTGGCGGCTCGGGGCCTGCGCCGGGTGTACATCGGCATGGAGAGCGGCGACGATGCGCTGCTGAGGTTTCTGCGCAAGCCCGGCACGGCCGGCGACGTCGTCGACGCGGTCCGCACCCTCAAGGGCGCCGGCGTTGGCGTCGGCGTCATCATCATGACCGGCATCGGCGGATCCCGGTTCGCCGGCGACCACGTCGCACATACGCTGGCCGCGCTGCAGGCCATGCCCCTGACGCGCGAGGACCTGGTCTACTTCTCGCCCTTCTTCGAGCAGCCAGGCTCGGAGTACGAGGCGATCGCCGCAGCGGAGGGGCTGACGCCGCTGTCCTGGGCGGAGGCAGCGCAGCAGGAAGATGCGCTCCGGGCTGCATTGAAGAACTATTGGGGCGTCGGGAGTCCGCTCCTGGCGCGTTACGATATCCGTGAGTTTGTCTACTGATGGGCGCCGGCCGGCCTCACGCCGCCGAGCTGCTTCTTGAGAGGGAGAGTGATCGATGATCCGTTCGCAATCTGGCGCCAGGCCGGCCCTGCCGATACTGGCCCTGCTGATCCTGGTGCTGGTCGCGGCAGCGTGCGCGCCCGCGACTGCGCCCATCGGCCAGGCCGGCACGCCCGAGTCGACCGGCCAGACCGTCGCACCTGCGACGGTTCCCGCAGTCGCCGCCCCCGCCGGTGGGGCCCCTGCGGCTGCTCCCGCCGTCGACCCGGCAGATCTGCCGGTCGGGGTGGACGCGGAGGGCAACTTCTACCGCGGCGACCCGGACGCGCCCGTGAAGCTGGTTGAATTCTCGGAGTTCGAGTGCCCCTACTGTGCGCGTCACGTCATGGAGACCGAGCCGCAGGTGCGCGATACCTATATCGCAACCGGGCAGGTCGTGCATACATTCCGGCACTTCCCGCTGGACTTCCACGCCAACGCCATGCCCGCGGCCATGGCGACCTACTGCGCCGGCCAACAGGATCCCAAGCTTTTCTGGGAGCTGCACGACTGGCTGTTCGAGAACCAGGCCGCCTGGACCGGTGCAACAGATGGCGCGGCCCAGTTCCGCACACAGGCCGTTGCGCTCGGCGCGGTCGAGGCTGAATACGACCTGTGCGTGGCCGACCCCGCGAGCCTGGCCCGCATCGAGCAGGATCTGCAGGAAGGCATGACGCGGGGCGTCCAGGGCACGCCGGCGTTCTTCATCAACGAGTGGTTCATCAGCGGTGCGTATCCCTTCTCCGAGTTCCAGGACAAGATCGAGAAGGCCAAGGCCGGCCAGGTGCCGCCGCCCACGCCCACGCCACTGCCCCAGGGCGTCGAGTTCTTCCAGCCCGATCCGGGTCGCGCGGGCCGCACCTACGACGGCAGCTATTACGTGGGAGACCCGGATGCACCGATCGTGATCCTTGCGTTCGAGGATTTCAAGAGCCCGGAGACGGCCGAGCACGTGAAGTCGGTCGAGGCAAAGCTGAAGACCGATTACATCGACAAGGGCGAGGTGCGCTACGTGGTGCAGCTGTTCCCCGTGGTCGCGCCCCGCGCCGCCGTGGCGGCCCTCTGCGCTGGCCAGCAGGCCAACTTCTTCGAGTTCCGCACCCTGCTGCTGACCAACCTGGATCAGTGGACCGAGGGCGACGACGCTGCGATGCAGGGCTATGCCGCGGACCTCAAGCTGGATGAGGCGGCGTTTGCCTCGTGCCTGGCGGACGAGACCGTGCAGACGCAGGTCGAGCAGGCGCTGGCGTTCGGCAGCAGCAACATCGGCGTGCCGCAGGCGCCGTCTTACCTGATCATCAAGGTGGACGAGACCGGCAAGTCGCAGGACGTGCGCGGGTTCCCGGGCGCGCTGCCGCTCGAACAGTTCGAACAGAACATCCTCGAGCTGCAGGCCCCGCCGACGCCGACGCCCACGCCTGCGCCGTCCATCTCAAAGGCGGAACTGGCCAGCCTGCCGATGGGTCGCGACGCAGAGGGTAACTTCTACCGCGGCGACCCGAACGCCCTCGTGAAGCTGGAGGACTACTCGGATTTCCAGTGACCGTACTGTGCCCGTCATGCTTTGCAGACGGAGCCGCTTCTGTATGAAGCGTACATCAAAACCGGCAAGATGGTGCACGTGTTCAAGAACTTCCCGCTCGACTTCCACGCGAACGCCGTACCTGCGGCGAAGGCGGCTATCTGCGCGGGCGAGCAGGATGCGAAGCTGTTTTGGGAGATACACGACTGGCTGTTCGCCAACCAGGCGACCTGGCAGAGCGCCGGGGATGCGGCCGGTCAGTTCCGCGCCCAGGCTGTAGCTCTTGGTGCGGACGGCGCGAAGTACGATGCCTGTGTAGCGGATGCAGGGACGCAGGCAGCGATTGACAAGGACATGCAGGAAGCCACGGCGCTCGGCGTGCGCGGCACGCCCGCGTTCTTCCTGTCCGTCATGGAAGGCGGGAAGCCGGTCGGCGATGCAAAGCCGCTATCCGGCGCCCTGCCCTTCGCCCAGTTCAGCGGCGTGATCGACGGGCTGCTGAACCGGTAACGATGCGATGAGACAGGGGCGGGGCCAACCTCAGCCGGCGCGAGCCGGGCGGAGAAAGACCCCGCTCCTGCGCGTCCCGAAGGTGTCACCGGGAAGAAAGAGACCATCATGAAACTGTCCGCATTCAAGCTGGAGCGCTACTTCGCCGAGTACGAGTTCAACGTGCAACACCTGCTCAGTGCCTCGGACTGCGAGAGCCTGGCGCTGCCGGAACTGCTCGCCCTGGCCGACGCGGAGACGCACGCGCTGTGGGAGCGGCTCTGGCTCGGCTACACCGAATCGGAGGGGCACCCGCTCCTGCGCGAGGCGATCGCCCGGCAGTACGAGTCGATGGAGGCCGGGGACGTCCTCGTTGCCGTGCCCGAGGAGGCGATCTTCACCTTCATGAACGGGGTGCTGGAGCCCGGCGATGAGGTCGTGCTGACCTGGCCCGCGTACCAGTCCCTGGCGACCGTGGCGGAATCGATCGGGTGCCGGGTCGTCCGCTGGCCGGTCACGGCCGGGAACGGCGGCTGGACGCTGGACATCGACGCGCTCCCGCGGCTCATGACCCCGCGCACGAAGGTCGTGGTGGTCAACTTCCCGCACAACCCGACAGGCTACCTGCCCGCCCCGGACGAATGGACCGCGATCGTCGACACGGTCAGCCGCAGCGGCGCGATCCTCTTCTCGGATGAGATGTACCGCGGGCTGGAGATGTCCGGGGTGCAGCGGCTGCCCTCGGCGTGCGACTGCGCGGCGCGCGGCGTGACCCTGTCGGGGCTGTCGAAGTCGTACGGCCTGCCCGGGCTGCGCATCGGCTGGCTGGCGACCCACGATCGGGACGTGCTGCGGCGGGCCGGCGGGATCAAGGACTACACCACCATCTGCAGCAGCGCGCCCAGCGAGATCCTGGGCATCATCGCGTTGCGCGCGGGCCAGACCATCGTGGCGCGCAACACCGGGATCGTGCGGCACAACTGCGGGCTCGCGGAGGCATTCTTCGGCGCGCGGCCGGACGCGTACGAGTGGCTGCCGCCCATGGCGGGCTCGGTGGCATTTCCGCGACTGCGCCTGCCGATGACCGCGCTGGCCTACGCGCAGGAGTGCCTCGACACGCGCGGGGTGATGATCGCGCCGGGGGAGATGTTCGAGATGCCCGGCCACTTCCGGGTTGGGCTCGGCCGCCGGAGCTTCGGGGAGGCGCTGGCCGCGCTGGGCGCGGCCAGTTGAAACCGGCGGCTGGAAAGCTCCCGTCGCCATATCAGCCTGGGGTTCTCAACCCCAGGCGCCATGCGTCGCCGCCTCACTCTTCTGCGGCGGCCTCGCACTGGGGGCAGTGATTCGGATCCTTCAGCTCGACGATGTGTTCCGTGCAGATGGCATAGACCACCACGCGGTCCATGACGAGCAGCTTGCGCTCCACAGAGGCCTCCAGGGCGAGACGCCGGCACGTCGTGTTGCGCAGGATGCCCGGCACGGGGCAGGTGTCGCAGAGCGCGCGGCGCCACGGCCGCTGATTCGCGCGATTGCGCTCGATGAGCCGGCACTTCTCGATCTCCCGGCCCCGATGATAGTCCCCGAAGAAATATGGGCAGTCGACTGGTTTCGCCACGGGCGACCTTCCTCTAAATCAACACCATCGCGATCCCCAGCAGGGTGATCACGATGCCAACGATCTCGTTCACCTGTGGGATCTGTCCCACGAGCAGGAGGCCGAGCAGCACGCCACCGGTGACCTCCTGCGTTGCGATCAGGTTGACGACCGTCGCATGCGTCCGGCGCAGCGCGGCATTGTAGAGCGTGTGCCCCGTCCCGAGCGGGATGAGCCCTGCGCCGAAGGCAGCGAGGACCGATCGGAACGTGACGCCGCTGAGGTTGAGGTTCAGCGCGGCCAACGGCGCGGCCCACAGGGCAGCCAGGCCGTACACAGTGCCGGCATAGGTGAACAGCCCGTAGCGGTCCCGCTGCGAGCGGCCCGCGACGGAGTAGAGGCCGAACGTGATCGCGGAGACCAGCGCCAGCCCGTCGCCGATCAGCATGCGGCGGTCGAGCCGGGGCTCGAAGCCGGCCAGCACGCCGATGCCGGCCACTGCGACGATGATGCCGATCCACTTCCGCCACGGCACCGGCTCCTTCAGGAACCAGGACGAGAAGAGCGTGACGAAGATCGGTGCGGTGTAGACGATCGCCAGGGAGTGCGCGATGGTCGTGAAGGTAAGCGAGGCGATGTAGCTGAAGAAGTGCACCGAAGTAACGAGGCCGAAGAGGACGAAGCGACCCCAGTCGGACCGCGCGGGCAGCAAGGGCTGGCGGCTGAGCCGGCCCAACACCACCACGATTGTCGTGGCCACCGCGAGCCGGACGAACGTGACCTGGTACGCGGTCAGGGGTGCGGCCCACAGCACCAGCACCGGGCTCGTCGAAAACGCGAACACGGCCGCCAGCGCGAGCAGTACCCCGCTGCGCGCGGCGGCCGGGTCGGCTTCCGTCTCTCCGGAACGCATCGCCTAGCCCTGGAAGGCGATGATCACCGAACCCAACACCATGGAGAGAACGATCAGGATTGAAATGACCAGGAACAGCGTCATGCGCCAGTCGCGCCGCGCCGCCTTCTTACGTGCCATGTGAACCTCAGATTACGTGCAAGATGCTTCATTATAGCGGCTGAACCGCGCCGCTGTCAAACAGTTTTCTGCCTTTAGGTGCCGGGCACCTGCGATCCTTCGGATCGTTAAGGTGCCCGGCACCTGGATACAGTCACGCACCGCGGCCAGCAGGCGCCCGGCACCTGGATACAGTCACGCACCGCGGCCCGCAGGTGCCCGGCACCTGGGTTATGGGGGCATTACTCCACCGGCAGGCCCGCGGCCACCCAGGCATTCCAGCCGCCGCGTAGGGCGGCCACATTGTTGAAACCCAACGTCTGAAGCGTACGCGCCGCACGGGCGCTGGTGGCTTCGTCCGGTCAGGTACAGAGCGTGACGATCGCCTGGCCCTTGTCCAGCCCCGCCGCGGCGCCGGCGATCTCGTCCAGTGTCACCAGCCGCGAGCCAGGCACGTGCTGGGCCTCGTAGGTCTCGGCCGAGCGGAACTCCCACACCAGGGGCGCATCATCGCCGCGCAGCAGCGAGTTCAGCACCGCGGGCGTGATCCGCGGGACCCCGTCCGCGTGGGGGGTGGTGAAATCAGACAGGGAGGACGCGGCCCCCTGGGGCGACGTCAACCAAAGCACACCCGCGGCGATCATCAACACGCCGAGGGCGATCGTTCCAATCAGAAGCGGCTTCCGCATGACAATCTCCAGTTGAGCGATGTTGCTGGCATCGGTCGCCCATTATACCCCCACAATATAAGAACCTCCGAGGATTCCCCGGAGGTTCTTGCGATGCTGCCGTGTGACCGGCTCCGAAGAGCCGGGCGTTTGACTATTCGGGCGTTACGCCTTGCGGACCGCCAGGCGCTGCACGCCGCCGAAGAAGAAGAGCGAGACACCCGCCATCAACAGGACCACCAGCCAGTTGATCTGCCCGCCGGTCGTCGGCAGGATGGCCGGGGCCGCGGCCTTCGCATCCACACTCGGCACTGCGACCAGCGTGGGCTCGCCGCCAGCCAGACCCATCGCAAAGACGGTGTAGACCGTGCCGGCTTCGAGGGTCAGGCCGTTGACCGGGAGGGCCACGGTCTCGGTGCCGGCGAGGCGAACCTCAAGGTCGTAGGTGCCCGCATCCACCGGGAGGTAGTCGCCGACGCCCTTGAATGCGACGTTCGGGAAGAGCACAGGGCCGCTCTTGACTGCGATATCGACCGCAGGCGCATCCGGAGAAGCATGGACGAAGCGCACGTGGGCCTTGCCCGCAGCCGGCAGCGCATTGTTGTCCACCAGGACGAGCGGCTCGATGTCGGCCAGCTTGCCCAGGGCAACGACCGTGTAATCCTTGTCAGCATCCAGGGTCAGGTTGGCCGAGATAACCTTCGGCTCGGTGGCGCCGGTCGGAACGACGTCGACGCTGTAGGTGCCTGCCTCGAGGCTGGCGTAGTTGGTGATGCCCTTGAACGGGGCGTTCGTGAAAGCGGCGCTGCCATTGACCAGCACATCCACGGCCGGCGCGTCGGGGGACGCATGGACGACACGGACCCGCGGGCCCGCTGCAAAGGTAACTGCGGTGCTCGCCATCAAGGCGACCACGGTAGCGAAGACCATCAACAGGAAGAACGGCTTGCGATTCATCTTACTTACTCTCCTCAATCGTATTGTGTCTGCACTTGCGTTCAACATTTGACAAACTATGATCGCAGTATAAAGTATGTATAAGTTTTGTATAGTGATCGAGCTTCCAATCCTTCAAAATGGCCCGAAAGGAGCGCGCGACTCATTTTCGGAATATTGCTTGACCTGCAACAGGGCGAGTGCTACAATGCAGGCGTCGCTGCGATCGAGTGGCGACCGCATTACGGGCAAGATCGTCAAGGAGGTGGTGGGCCCGATACGCTACAACGTTAAGCCCCACGAATGTTCCCATCTGCGTTTGATTTCCAACGGAGGAGATTCACAATGCGTAAGAACCTATCACTTTCAATTACAGTGCTGGTGCTGCTCTCCGTCGTCCTGACGGCCTGTGCACCCGCCACGCCAGCCCCGGCGGCCCAACCTGCGGCCCCCGCAGCCCCCGCAGAACCAGCCGCCCCGTCCGGCAAGGTGGAGATGTTCTCCTGGTGGACGGCCGGCGGCGAAGCCGATGGCCTGAACGCCATGTTCGACATCTACAAGAAGAACTACCCCGGCGTCGAGATCATCAACGCCACGGTCGCCGGCGGTGCTGGCACCAACGCCAAGGCCGTCCTGTCGACCCGCCTCGCCGGCGGCGATCCGCCCGATTCGTTCCAGTTGCATGCGGGCCTCGAGGTCGAGAAATACGAGCCGGAGAAGTACCTCCAGCCGCTGAACGACCTCTACGCCAGCGAGGGCTGGGACAAGGCCTTCCCCCCTGACCTCATCACGCTGCTCAAGTACCAGGACAGCTTCTGGGGCGTTCCGGTCAACATCCACCGCTCCAACGTGATGTGGTACAACAAAGCGGTCTTTGCGGACAACGGCCTGACCCCGCCCACGACCTGGGATGAGTTCTTCACGGCCGCAGAGGCGCTGCAGGCTAAGGGCATCGTCCCGCTGGTCATCGGCACCAAGGAAGGCTGGGAGGCCGGCCACACGTTCGAGACCATCCTGGCAGGCGTACTCGGCGCGGATGGCTACAACGGCCTGTGGACCGGCGCGACGCCATGGACCGACGCCAAGGTGACGGAAGCGCTCGAGACCTTCAAGAAGGTCATGACCTACGCCAACGACGACTACTCTGCGCTGACCTGGAGCGATGCCGCGCAGTACCTGGTCGACGGCAAGGGCGCCATGCACATCATGGGCGACTGGACCGACGGCTGGTTCACCTCCAAGAACTACAAGGACTACGGCTGGGCCCCGGTCCCGGGCACCCAGGGCATCTTCGTGGCTCTCTCTGACAGCTTCGCGGCCGCCAAGGGCGCCAAGAACCAGGAGAACCTGATGAACTGGCTGAAGGTCTCCGGCTCGAAAGAGGGCCAGGAAGCCTTCAACCCGAAGAAGGGCTCCATCTGCGCGCGCACCGACTGCGATCCCGCGCTGTTCAACGAGTATCTTAAGTCCGCGATGGTGGACTGGTCCAAGGATGCGATCGTGCCGAGCGTTGCGCACGGCGCAGCGGCCTACGAGCGGTGGGCCACCGACTACAAGGACGTCCTGACCACGTTCATCACGCAGGGCGACGTCGCTGCAGCCCAGGAATCGCTGCAGCAGCTGTGCGTCGACAACGGCATCTGCAAGTAACGCACGCTGATCTCCGGGGTCTCTCGCTGAGAGACCCCGGAGATCTCCCGCCACGTCATCTACTCATATACTTCGGAGGCGACCGTGCGCCAGGTCAGCCGCGACCGCTGGATATCGCTCCTGCTAATTGCCCCGTCGGTGATCGCCATCGCGGTCTTCGTCTACGGCTTCATTGCCTTCACCGGCTTTTCATCCCTGACCAAATGGGCATCTCTGACGCCTGACTTCACCCTGGTGGGGTTCCGGAACTATGCCCGGCTGTTCACGATCGATCGCTTCCTGATCGACCTGCGCAACACGGTCAACTTCACCATCCTCTTCCTGGCCGCCTGCCTGGCCCTGGGGCTGGTTCTTGCGCTCCTATTGGACCAGAAGGTGAAGGGCGAGGCCATCTTCCGGAACATCTTCCTCTTCCCGATGGCCATCTCGTTCATCGTGACCGGCGTCGTGTGGCGCTGGCTCCTCAACCCCGGCACCACGCAGACGGGCAGTTCCGGGGTCAACCTGCTGTTCGAGCGCATGGGGCTGGGCTTCCTGCACTCGAAATGGTTCACTGACCCGACGGTGCTGTACATTCACCCCGAGACGACGGTCGGGCAGTTCCTGAACTCGATCGGGCTGGACTGGGTGACCACGCCCTACGTCGGCTTCTCGATCGCCATCATCTCGCTGGTCATCGCGGCGACGTGGCAGATGTCGGGCTACACCATGGCCATGTACCTGGCGGGCCTGCGCGGGATCCCCGATGAACTGCGCGAGGCCGCGCGCGTGGACGGCGCGACGGAGATGCAGATCCTGCGGCACATCATCCTGCCGCTGCTCCGGCCCATCACGCTCAGCGCGGTCATCGTGTTGGGCCACATCTCGCTGAAGATCTTCGACCTGGTCGTGTCGATGACGGGACCAGGGCCTGCGTTTGCGACCGACGTGCCAGCGTTCTTCATGTGGGACACCACCTTCCGCGGCAACAACTTTGCCCAAGGCGCGGCCATTGCCACCATCCTGCTGATCATGGTGGCCGTCCTGATCGTGCCCTACCTGCGCTACACCATGCGCTCGGAGGCTGAGATATGAGCACGGCCGCATTCTCCCGCCCGCTTAAGGTCCGCTGGAGCCGCGTCTTCATCTACGCCGCACTGGTCGCCGCGTCGGTCTTCTTCCTGCTGCCGGTCTACCTGCTCGTCATCACCGGGATGAAGAGCTTCGCCGAGGTCAGCCTGGCCACCATGTGGGACCTGCCCTCCGGCATACACTTCGACAGCTACGCCCGGGCCTGGTTCGGCGAGGCGTCGATGGGCATCCGCGGGCTGAACAGCAACTTCATGAACAGCGTGTACCTGGCCATCCCGGCCACGTTGGGCTCCGCGATCCTCGGCTCACTCAACGGTTATGTCCTCTCCAAGTGGAAGTTCCGCGGCGCGGACATGGTGTTCACCCTCATGCTGTTCGGCATGTTCATCCCCTACCAGAGCATCCTCATCCCCCTGGTGCAGGTGCTGCAGCGGCTGGGGCTCTACGGCTCGCTGCCGGGGCTGATCTTCGTCCACATCGTCTACGGCATCCCGATCACCACGCTGATCTTCCGCAACTACTACGCCGCGATCCCCACCGAGCTGATCGAGGCAGCGAAGATCGACGGCGCCGGCCTGTTGGGCATCTTCCGTCACATCCTCTTCCCGATCTCCATGCCGGGTTTCGTCGTCGTGATGATCTGGCAGTTCACTTCGGTCTGGAACGACTTCCTCTTCGGCGTGATCGTCACCAGCCGTCCGAACGTGCAGCCGATCACCGTCGCGCTGAACAACATGGCCGGGTCCTACATCGTGGAGTGGAACGTCCAGATGGCGGGGTCCATCCTGGCCGCGCTGCCCACGCTCCTGGTCTACATCCTCCTGGGCAAGTACTTCATGCGCGGCCTGTTGGCCGGCTCACTGAAGGGGTGAGCGGGCTAGCGTTCGACCCCGATTTCTGCTAAGATACGCATCGGCGCTCACGGTCGTGGGCGCCGATCCTTGTGTCAGGACTGAGTCAATCCATGATTGCTGAATACTTCGACCGGGTGGCGGAGGTGCTGCCCCGGATACCTGCCGAGCCCGTGGCCCGGATCGTCGAGATCATGAAGGACGCGCAGCGTAACCGCCGCACCGTGTTCATGATGGGCAACGGCGGCTCATCCGCCAACGCGTCGCACATCGTCAACGACCTGGTAAAAAGCGCGCTGCACCCCGACCGGCCGCGGTTCCGGGCATTCTGCCTGACCGACAACACGGCCACGCTCACGGCCTACGCCAACGACGAGAGCTACGAGATCGCACTGGCGAAACAGCTGGAGGCGCTGGCGTCCCCGGGCGACGTGGCCGTCGTTCTGAGCGGCAGCGGGAACTCGCCCAACGTGCTGCGCGCCATGGAGACGGCCGCGACCATGGGGCTGACGCGCATCGGTCTGACCGGCAGGGACGGCGGCAAGCTGGCCCCCCTGTGTGACGTGGCGGTCATCGTGCCCACGGAATCGATGCAGATCATCGAGGACGCGCACCTGGTGATCCTGCACGCAGTGTTCCTCTCGCTGATGGAGAAGTAACATCGACGCCCTCCTGCTTGCGCTCGACTACGGCGGGACGAAGCACAGCGCGGCCGTGCTGGCTGCGGGCGCGCGTGCCAGCGGGCGGGCCGGCGCGCGGGCCTGGGCCGCACACAGCCGCGTGGTCTCGCCGCAGGGCGCGGATGCGGCGTACGACCAGGCCACCATGCTGCGTATGGCGCACGGGCTGCTGGCACAGACGCGGGGCAGGCTGGCCGCGATCGGGGTGAGCTTCGGTGGCCCGGTCGACGCGCGGAAGGGCCTCGTGCGCCTCTCGCACCACGTGCCGGGCTGGCAGGACGTGCCGCTGGCCGCCCTGCTGGCAGAGGAGTTCGCCGCGCCCGCCGCGGTGGACAACGACGCGAACGTCGCTGCGCTGGGCGAATGGCGTTACGGCGCGGGCCAGGGCTGCGACAGCTTGCTGTACGTCACCGTCAGCACGGGCATCGGCGGCGGCTGGGTGCTGGACGGCCGCATCTGGAGCGGCGCGGACGGCATGGCCGGCGAGCTCGGCCACGTCGTGGTGCGCCCCGGCGGCACGCCGTGCGTCTGCGGCAAGCGCGGGTGCGTCGAGGCGGAGGCGTGCGGCCCGGCGATGGCGCGCAAGGCCGCGGCCCGGCTGCGGGAGAGCCCGCACGCGGGCTCCCTCCTCCTGAACCTGGCCGGGGGTAGGCCCGACGCCGTGACGGGCGAGATGGTGGCGCGCGCTGCACAGGCGGGCGATCCACTGGCGCAGGATGTGCTGATGGAGGGCGCCGCGGCCTTGGGTTCCGGCCTTGCGGCCGCGATCAACCTGGTGAACCCGGCAGTCGTGGTACTTGGTGGCGGCGTGACCAAGGCCGGCGAGGCGTGGTGGCAGCAGGTGCGGCAGACCGCACGCGCGGAGGCGCTGCCGCAGGCGCGCGCAGAGATCGTCCCGGCCGGGCTCGGCGATGACGCGCCGCTCTGGGGCGCGGCTGCGTTGGCCGAGGGCCTTCTGCCCGCCCAGGGGAAAGAATAGGTCTCATGTTGGAGATACTCAATCCCGACCTGGTGCGCGGGCGCATCCGCCACGCGCTCTTCGATTTTGACGGCACCATCTCGCTCGTCCGAGAGGGCTGGCAGGGGGTCATGATCCCCATGATGGTCGAGCTGCTGATGCAGACCCCGGACCACGAGGACGAGGCGGCGATCGAGGCCGTCGTCCGGGACTTCGTGACGCGGCTCACGGGGAAACAGACCATCTACCAGATGATCCAGCTCGCGGAGGAGGTGGCACGCCGGGGCGGCGCGCCGCTGGAGCCGATCGCGTACAAGTACATGTACCTGGACCGCCTGTCGACGCGCGTCGACGAGCGCCTGGCCGCGCTGCGGGCGGGCGCCACAGACCCCGACGAATTGATGGTGCCGGGGAGCAGGGCGATGCTCGCCGAGCTGCGCGAGCGGGACGTCAGGTGCTACCTGGCCTCCGGCACGGACGAGCCGTTCGTGCTGGCCGAGGCCGCCGCGCTCGGGGTCACGTCCTTCTTCGAGGGCATCTACGGCGCGCAGGACGACTACAAGTCGTTCTCCAAGAAGATGGTCATCGACCGGATCATCGCGGCGCACGGCCTGGCCGGCCCCGAGTTCGTCGGGTTCGGCGACGGCTACGTCGAGATCGAGGACACGCGCCGCGTCGGCGGCATCGCGGTCGGCGTGGCGACGGACGAGGCGCGGCGCACCGGGATCGACGAGTGGAAGCGCCGCCGCCTGATCGAGGCGGGCGCGGACCTGATCGTCCCCGACTTCGGCGAGCATGGGGCGCTCGTGCGCTATCTGTGGGGGGAGTAACATGCCATATCCGCAGTTCGATCGCAGCCGGCTCAGCGTGAAGCCGCTCAGTGAGCGCGTCCACGACATGCGCCTCGACGAGGTGCTGCCGCTCGGCGCGGCGGGAGAGCCATTCGAACACCCCGACCTGGCGACGGTTGCCGCGCGCATGCGCCGGGCCCGGGAGGGGGGCGCGTCCGTCATGGTGATCATGGGCGCGCACGTCATCAAGATGGGCCTCTCGCGCTTCGTCATCGACCTGATGGCGCGCGGGCTGGTCACCCACGTGGGCATGAACGGCGCGGGCCCGATCCACGATTTCGAGCTCGCGCTGGTGGGCGCAACGACCGAGAGCGTGGCGCGCTACATCACCGAGGGCCAGTTCGGGCTGTGGCAGGAGACGGGCCGGATCAACGACATCGTGGCGGCCGGCGTGCGCGACGGGCTGGGCTACGGCGAGGCGCTGGGCCGCGAGATCGCGGAGGGCGACTACCCGCACAAGGACGTCAGCATCCTGGCCGAGGGCTACCGGCTGCGCGTCCCGGTGACCGTCCACATCGGCATCGGGCAGGACATCATCCACGAGCACCCGAATTGTAACGGTGCAGCGCTGGGGGAGGCCTCGTATCGCGACTTCCTGATCTTCACGCAGGGCGTGACGAAGCTGGATGGGGGCGTCATGCTCAATTACGGAACGGCCGTGATGGGGCCGGAGGTCTACCTCAAGGCGCTAGCCATGGCGCGCAACGTGGCCCACCAACAGGGGCGGAAGATCAACCGCTTCACGACCGCGGTCTTCGACCTCATCGACCTGGGCCCGGACCTGGGCCACGAGGCGCCGAAGACCGATGCGCGCTACTACTACCGGCCCTTCAAGACGATCCTCGTGCGAACGGTCCAGGACGGCGGCGAGAGCTTCTACATCCGCGGCCCGCACCGCGGCACGCTGCCCGCGCTGCACCGGCTGCTGGCGGATTGAGGCACACGATGGACCTTGACCGGCTCGACCAGATCCTCGCGCAGTTCGATCGCAAGCAGGTGCTCGTCGTCGGCGACTTCTTCCTGGACAGGTACCTCGTCATCGAGGAAAGCCTGGCCGAGCGCTCGCTGGAGACCGGGCTGGACGCGCACCAGGTGATCGAAGTGCGGAACAGCCCCGGCGCTGCCGGCACGGTGACGAACAACCTGGCCGCGATGGGCGCGGGCGTGGTGGCGGTCGGCGTCGCGGGCGATGACGGCGAGGGCTTCGAGCTGCTGCGCGGGCTCGACGCGCGCGGCGTCGACCTCGATCAGTTCGTCATCCGCGGGGAGCGGCGCACGCCCACCTACACCAAGCCGATGCTGCGCGGGGGCGACGGCACCCTGCGGGAGCTGAACCGCCTCGACATCAAGAACCGGACGCCCCTGCCCCGCGAGGCCGAAGACGAGGTGATCCGGGCCCTGCGCGGCCTGCTCCCCCGCGTTCACGCCGTGATCATCGCGGATCAGACGCCTGAGAAGGGCTGCGGCGTCATCACCGAGCGCGTGCGGGATGAACTGAGCGCGCTCGCCCAGACCTACGGCGAGGTCGCCTTTGTCGCGGATTCCCGCGCGCGCATCGGGCTGTTCTCCGACGTGCTGATCAAGCCGAACGCGCGCGAGGCCCTGTCGGCCGTGATGCCCGACGCGCAGTGGCGGGGCGACCCCGATCCGGACTGGGAAGTAGATCGCGAGCTGATCGCGGCGGCCGGCTCGCGGCTGTACCGCAGGAACGGGCAGCCCGTCTTCCTCACGTTGGGCCGCCACGGCATGCTGGTTTTCCACGCGGACGGGCCGGCACTGGTGCCCGCCGTGCCCGCACCGGGGCCGATCGACATCGTCGGGGCCGGCGATGCGGCGCTGGCCGGCATCGCGGCCGCACTGTGTGCGGGCGCAAGGGCCGCGGAGGCCGCCGAGGTGGGCTGCCTGGCCGCGGGCGTGACGGTCCGCCAGATCGGATCGACCGGCACCGCGTCGCGGCGCCAGATGCTGGACCTGTGGCGGGAGCGCACACGCAACGCCTTCAAGTCCTGAGACTTCTTCCTTCTTGTTGAATCGCTCTGGATGCCTTCGCTCCTGCACACCCAAAAAAGTCCTCCCTGCAAGCGGGCTTCCTTTACACGCGTCCGTTCCATGCTAGAATAACATCATGCAAGACCTCATTTTGACGCACGAAGAAGAAGCGATGCTCGCAGGCGCGGAGGGACCGGGCGTCCGGCGAGCCATGGAGATCGTCGTGGCCCTGGCGCGCATCTACGGCGCGGCCGACCTGGTTCCCGTACGCCACGCGCAGATCGCAGGCGTGTCGTACAAGAACCTGGGCGATGCCGGCGTCGAGTTCCTGAGCCGCTGGGCCGCGGAGGGCGCGCGCGTGCGCGTCCCCACGACGCTCAACCCCATGGGCATGGAGCGCGGCAAGTGGCAGCGCTGGGGCATCCAGCCGAGCTTCGCCACGCCCCAGCTGAGCGTGATCGACGCGTTCGAGGCGATGGGTGTCACGCCGACCATGAGCTGCACGCCCTACCTCTTCCCCGGCATCAAGCCGAACCGCGGGGACGCGCTCGCGTGGGCCGAATCGAGCGCGGTCGCATTCGCGAACTCCGTGATCGGCGCGCGCTCGAACCGTGAGGGCGGGCCCAGCGCATTGGCTGCGGCCATCGTCGGCCGCACCGCGCGCTACGGCTACCATCTGGACGAGAACCGCCGTGCCAACTGGATCGTCGAGATCAAGGCGCCAGTCAAGTCGGTGGCAGACTTCGGCGCACTCAGCTACACGGTGGGCAAGGCGGTGGGCAACGGCGTCCCGTGGTTCGCGGATCTGGCCGCATCGCTGCCGCCACTACCCGGCGACCTCACCTTGGGCGGCCCCGCCGGCGACCGCCTCAAGACGCTCGGCGCGGGGCTGGCCGCCTACGGTGCGGTGGCGCTCTATCACATCGCGGGCTACACGCCCGAGGCGGTCGACGCCGGGCCTGCGCTGATCGCACCCGGCGCGCAGCGCCTGGTCATCGAGAGCCTCGAAGAAGCGTACCGCGTCATGGACGCGGACCCCGAGCTGCGCAAGATCGACCTGGTCACCATCGGCTGCCCGCACGCCAGCCTGACCGAAATCGAACAGGTGGCGGACTATCTGCGGGGCAAACAGCTGGCGACCCGGCTGTGGGTGACGACGGGCGAGATCACGCGGCAGGCCGCGACCGAGCTCGGCTACGTGCAGACCATCGAGGCCGCCGGCGGAGAGGTCGTCGCCGACACGTGCGCGGTCGTCGCGCCCATGCGCATGCTGGATGTCAGGACCATGGCCACCAACGCGGGCAAGATGGCCTGCTATGCGCCGATGCACAGCGGCGTGAAGATGCGCTTCGGCGACGTGGACCGTTGCCTCGACGCCGCGATCACGGGAGAATGGCGCGAGGGCTAGGGGCGACCGGCCGGTCGCCTACGGTGCGGCCAGGGCTCCGCCCCATGCCGACCAGGGAGGCGATGTATGATCGACGAAGAGACGGCTCGCAGGATCCGCGCAGCGGTGGCGCAGTGGGAGGAGACAGACGTCCGGGCCGCGCTGGCCCGCATCCCCGAGCGCCACGCACCCTTCACCACCATCTCGGGCGCACAGATCGAGCGGCTCTACACACCGGACGACATCGCTCACCTGGACTACGAGGCCGACCTCGGCCTGCCCGGCCGCTATCCGTACACGCGCGGGGTGCACGCCACGGGCTACCGCGGCAGGCTGTGGACCATGCGCATGTTCGCGGGCTTCGGCACGGCCGAGGAGACGAATGCCCGCTTCCGCTACCTGCTGGAGCAAGGGCAGACCGGCCTCTCCGTCGCGTTCGACATGCCCACACTGTACGGCTATGACACGGACGCGCCCGAGGCGATCGGGGAATTCGGCAAGTGCGGCGTCGCCATCTCGTCGCTGGCCGACATGGAGGTCCTGCTGGACGGGTTGCCGCTGGACCAGGTGACCACGTCCATGACGATCAACAGCCCGGCCGCGATCATCTGGGCCATGTACATCGCCGCGGCGGAGAAGCGCGGCATCCCCCGGCGCCTGCTCGGCGGCACCACGCAGAACGACATCCTCAAGGAATACATCGCACAGAAGGAATTCCTCTTCCCGCCTGAGCCCTCCATGCGGCTGGTGGTCGACACGATCGAGTTCGGTGCGCGCGAGATGCCCAGGTGGAACACGATCAGCATCTCGGGCTATCATATCCGGGAGGCCGGCTCGACCGCAGCGCAGGAGCTCGCGTTCACCCTGGCCGACGGATTCGCGTACGTGGAGGCCGCGCTGGCGCGCGGGCTGGACATCGACGATTTCGCGCCGCGACTGTCGTTCTTCTTCAACGTGCACAACGACTTCCTGGAAGAGGTTGCCAAGTTCCGCGCTGCGCGGCGCATCTGGGCGCGCGCGATGCGTGAGAAGTACGGGGCACGCGATCCGCGTTCCTGGACGCTACGGACGCATGCGCAGACCTCGGGCGTGAGCCTGACCGCGCAGCAGCCGGAGGTGAACATCGTGCGGGTGGCGCTGCAGGCGCTCGCGGCGGTACTGGGTGGCACGCAGAGCCTCCACACCAACAGCATGGACGAGGCGCTGGCGCTGCCCTCGGAGAAGGCCGTCACCGTCGCGCTGCGAACCCAGCAAGTCATCGCAGAGGAGAGCGGGGTTGCCGGCACCATCGATCCCCTGGCAGGGTCGTACGTCGTCGAGGCGCTCACGAACCGGATGGAGGCGGAGGCCAACGCCTACTTCCGCCGGATCGAGGCCCTGGGCGGGGTGATCCCGGCGCTGGAGGCCGGACTCATGCAGCGCGACATCGCGGAGGCCGCGTTCCGCTTCCAGCAGGAGGTCGACCGGGGCGAGCGCACGATCGTGGGCGTCAACGATTACGTGATCGACGAGCGGTTGGCCATCCCCATCCTGCAGATGGACCCGCAGGGCTACGAGCGCCAGGTGGCGCGGCTCAACCGCGTGCGCAGCGAGCGGGATGCCGCGGCGGTCGCGGCCGCGCTGGAGCGGCTGCGCGTCGCAGCCGAGGGGACCGAAAACCTGATGGTCCCGATCCTCGACGCGGTCAACGCCTACGCCACGCTCGGGGAGATCACGGACGTGTTCCGCCGCGTCTTCGGCGAGTACCAGGAGCCAGTCTTCTTCTGACGCAGCGAACGACACCGCGTCCCGTTGCAAAACTGCCCTGCAGGGTGTACGATAGCCGGGTGCACGACAGCCCGCGCTTGTCGCTGGGATGACGATAGAGCTGATGAGGGGGCGAAGAATCGCATGACGGACCGCAAGATTCGTGTTCTGGTGGCCAAGCCTGGCCTCGATGGCCACGACCGTGGGGCAAAAGTGGTGGCGCGCGCGCTGCGCGATGCCGGCATGGAGGTCATCTACACTGGCATCCGCCAGACGCCCGAGATGATCGCGGAGGCGGCGCTGCAGGAGGACGTCGACGTCGTCGGGCTGTCGATCCTCTCCGGCGCGCACATGGCCCTGTGCCCGCGGATCGTGAATCTCCTCCGCAAGGAGGGGATGGAGGATGTGGTCGTGCTCCTCGGCGGCATCATCCCAGACGAGGACATCGAGCCGCTCAAGGCCCTGGGCGTCAAGGGCGTCTTCGGACCCGGCACCAGCACGCAGGACATCATCGACTTCATCCGCAACCAGATCAACTAGGGGGAACAGCAAGAGAGGAAGAGGCTTCGCCCGATCCCTGAACCTCCCTCTTCCGCTCGTCAGTGGCGCCTATGGATCTCGTCGAACAACTGCTCGCGGGCAACCGGCGCGCGCTTGCCCGGGTCATCTCGCAGGTCGAAGATGGGACGGACACCGCGCAGGGGTTGCTGGCCGCGCTCTACGGTCACACCGGCCGAGCCCACGTGATCGGCATCACCGGGCCGCCCGGCTCCGGCAAGTCTACCCTTGTCAATACGCTTGCGCGAGCCTACCGTGCGACGGGCAAGACGATCGGCATCATCGCGGTCGATCCCACCAGCCCGTTCTCCGGCGGTGCTCTGCTCGGCGACCGCGTGCGCATGCGCGACCTGGCCGGCGATCCCGGCATCTTCATCCGCAGCATGGCGACGCGCGGCAGCCTGGGCGGGCTGGCGCGGACCACGGCCGACGTGCTCTCCGTGATCGATGCGGCCGGCTTCGACCGCATCCTCATCGAGACCGTGGGCGTCGGCCAGGCGGAGATCGACATCGCCAGCGCGGCGCATACCACCATCGTCGTCGAGGCGCCGGGCCTGGGGGACGAGGTGCAGGCGATCAAGGCCGGCGTGCTGGAGATCGCAGACCTCTTCGCGGTCAACAAGGCCGACCGGGACGGCGTAGATCACACCGTCATGGCGCTGCACATGATGCAGGGGTTGGCCTCGCCGATCGGTGGCCACCACCGGCTCGAACGCGCCTCGCACGGCCACGCGGAGGCGGGGGAGCAGCCGGACGGCAGTTGGCTGCCCCCGATCATCAAGACGATCGCGGTGCGCGGGGAAGGCGTCGAGGAGCTGCGCGTCTGGATCGAGCGGCACTCGGAGTACCTGCGCAGCACCCGGCAGCTCAGCCAGCGTGAGGCAGGACGGGCGCGGAGCGAGCTGGACCAGATCCTGAGAGACCGGCTCCTCGCGACCCTGCTCCGCCGCCTGCCGCCCGGGCAATTGGACAACATCATCGACGCGATCGCACGCCGTGAGATGGACCCCTACTCCGCGGCGGACCGCCTCCTGGCGGCCTGCGACCACCTCGGCACCGGCGCAGGCGCCCCATGAAAGCGATGATCGTCTACAACCCGGCAGCCGGGCTGCACGCCCCGCCCACGGAGATGAGCGAGGTGGTGCGGCTGCTGGCTGCCGAGGGGATCGAGGTCGTGGGACCCAAGCCCACGCTGGGACCAGGAGATGCCACCACCTACGCGCGCGAGGCCGTCGCCCAGGGGTGCGAGGCCATCTTCGTCGCTGGCGGCGACGGAACGCTGGCCCAGGTCGCGGACGGGCTGATCGGCTCAGCCACCGCGCTCGGCGTGCTG
Organism: Anaerolineae bacterium; assembly: GCA_040766655.1. Lineage (GTDB taxonomy): Bacteria > Chloroflexota > Anaerolineae > CG2-30-64-16 > CG2-30-64-16 > JALOOB01. Next base: position 183,951 of record JAXGQB010000010.1, on the reverse strand, counting down.
CCCGGCGGCACCGGCAACGTATTTGCCCGGCAGCTCAACCTGCCGGTCGCAGGCCCCCTGCATCCGAAGCCGATGCTGGAAGCGACGCGCGCGCTCCTCGCGGGCGACATCCGTCGCGTCGACGTCGGCTCAGTCACGCTTCAGGGCGGCATCGTCCGCCACTTTCTCGCATGGAGCGGCATCGGATTCGACGCGATGGTCAACCGCGCGGTCAATGCCGACCCAGAACGCAAGCGGCAGCTGGGGCTGGCCGCATTCGCGCTGACCGCCTTCATGAGCCTGCGCGACATGGCGGGCACCCCGACGCGGCTGCGGGTCGACGGCGCACGTGCGAACTGCCGCCTCCTCATGCTGGTTGTCAACAACATCCAGCTCTACGGCGTGGTGTTCAAGATGGCCGAGAACGCGGTCATCGACGACGGACAGCTGGACGTGTATGCATTCCAGGGCAAGGATCCCTCACGCATCCTGCTGCACACCGCGCGGTTGGCCTTGCGCCGCCATGTCACCGACCCGCAGGTGGGGATTTATCGCGGGCGGCGGATCGAGATCGCACCGCGCCGGCCCCTGCCTGTGCACGTGGACGGCGATTATGTGGGCGAGACACCGGCCATCATCGAGATCCTGCCGCACGCGCTCAACCTCATGGTACCGGCCAGCGCGCCGCCGGGCCTGTTCATGTCGGGCGCAGGCATCGAGCAACACCACGAATCTGTCGGTGAGTGGATGCAACGCGTAGCCCATGAAGTGCAGCACGCCATCAAGGAGCGAAGCGCGGCGTCGTGAGACGGTGCCTACCGTGCACCCTACCAGCGGCGCGGCCGCCCGCATTTGCCGGCCCCTGTGCCAACGAACGGACGACTCTGCATGCCGACCCAAGACATCCTGTCAGTCTCCCAGGTCACAGCGTACGTCAAGTCGCTCTTCCTGATGGACCCCTTGCTGCCCGACGTGTGGGTCACGGGCGAGGTATCCAACTTCAAGGCGGCCGCGTCCGGCCACTGCTACCTGACCCTGAAGGACGGCGACGCGGCCCTGAAGGCCGTCATCTGGCGCACGGCCGCACGGCAGATGACGCTGCCCCGTGACGGCGACGCGATCACGGCCCACGGCTACATCTCCGTCTACGAGCGCGACGGCATCTACCAGCTCTATATCGACCGCCTGGAGGCTGCGGGCGCGGGCAGGCTGTGGCAGGCGTTCGAGCAGCTGCGCGGACGGCTGGCGGCCGAAGGGCTGTTCGACGAGGCGCGCAAGCGCGCCATCCCCCCGCGGCCGGGCCGGATCGGCATCGTGACATCTTCCACCGCGGCTGCGCTGCGCGACATCCTGCGCACCCTTGCGGCGCGCTATCCGCTGGCGGACGTCGTGCTGGCCCCGGCGGCCGTCCAGGGCCTCGAAGCGCCCCAGAGCATCGTCCTCAGCCTCCTCGCGCTCAACCGCTGGTCGGCCGAGCGGGAACGGCTGGACGCGATCATCGTGGCGCGCGGCGGGGGCTCGATCGAGGAGCTGTGGGCCTTCAACGACGAGCGCGTCGCCCGCGCCATCGCCGGCTCCGCGGTGCCGGTCGTGACGGGCGTCGGCCACGAGACCGACTTCACCATTGCTGATTTCGCGGCCGACCTGCGCGCCGCGACGCCCACCGCGGCTGCGGCCGCGTGCAGCCCTGACCAGCGCGAGCTCCGTGCGGCCCTTGGCGCGCTCCTGGCGCGCGGCCTGGCCACCCTGACCGGACAGCTCGACGGAATGACTGTGGCCGTGGCAGCCTTGGAGGCGCGTGCAGCCCTGGCATCGCCGCAGCGCGCCATCGCCCGCGACCGGCAGCGCCTGGACGACCTGGCCCGCCGCGGCGGGCTGGCGACGGCCGCGGCGATGCGGAACCGACGCGCCCACCTTCAGGGCCTGGCGCGCCAGGTCACCGCGCTGGATCCCGCGCGCGTGCTGGCCCGCGGCTATGCCATCGTAACGAGTGGCGATTGGCTGGTCAGCTCCGCCAGGCAGGTGACTGCGGGAGACCCAATCAACGTGCGCGTGGCCGACGGCGGCTTCGACGCGACGGTGCAAGGATGAAACGATGACCGACGAACCCACTTTCGAGCAACTGTACGCCGAACTGGAAGAGATCGTGCGCCGGCTGGAGGCCGGCGACCTGCCGCTGGCCGAGTCACTCGCCCTGTTCGAGCGCAGCGCCGCGCTCGTCGAGCGCTGCAATGCGCTGCTGGACAACGCCGAGCTGCGCGTGCGGGAGCTGATCCACGGCCCGGGCGACGTGCTCGACACCCGGCCATTCGAGCCATAAGACCGCGCGTTGGCCGCGGCGCGCGGAACCTCCGGCCCGCCGAATGCGTTAATGCTAGTGATGCCTCTCAATGCACCATTCGAGGGCTAAGCGACACGCGGGTTCGGCACGCTATTGCGGACCCGCCCAACGCTCACCGGAGGCCACATTTGGATTTCAAGAAGACACTGGCAGTCCTGGCGCTGATCGCCGGACTCGCCTTGCCATCGGCGCCCGTCGACGCACGCACCAGAGGGCAGTCGACCACGCCCCCCGCAGGCACCGCAACGCCCGCGGCCACGGCTGCCCCAACCCGCACGCCAGGCGCAGCGCGCACGCCCGCCGGCACGCCCGCCGGCTCGCCCGCTCCCATCCCGACCAGCGCGCTTTCCGCGAAGGAAGCCGGGGAGTTGCTGGCCGAGGCGAGCTGGCTGCAGCTCATTGCCAATTGCGACCAGGCGCGGCGCATCCTGGTGCGCATCACGAGGCCCGGCAATGTGCCCGAGTTGGCAGCCGAGGCCAACTACCGGCTGGCGCAGTGCTACCTGCACGACGACGCGACGGCCGAGGCGATGGACACGCTGAAGCACCTGCTGGCCACTGCGCCGAGGAACGACCCCCATCGCGCGCCGGCCCAGTTTCTGCTGGGCGAGTCGCTCTCTGCGCTGGGCGCGTGGAAAGACGCCGAGGCCGCGTACCAGGCCCATCTTCCCCTGGCGCCCGAGCTGCACTACCTGACGTGGCAGCGCATCGCCGCGCAGCGCCAGGCCCTGGGCAATCCCACCGGTGCGGCCGAGGCATTCCGCCAGGCCCTGGCAAAATCGCCCGACTGGACCAACACCCTGGCCATTCGCCGCGCGTTGGCGGACCTGGCCCTGGCTGCCGGAAACGCTAAAGAAGCCGTCGCGCAATACGACGCCCTGCGGGGCAACAACACCACCGGCTCCTTCGCCGCGGAGATGCAGTATCTCTCCGGCAACGCGCTCGCGCGGGCCACGAACCTCATCAGGGCAACCGGGGTGCTGACGCCCACCTACCCCGCGGAGGCGCTGAAGCGGTGGCAGGCCACGGTCGATGCAGACAACACGTCACGCTACGCCCACTCCTCCATCGTGGCCCTGCTCGATGCGGACGCGCCGGTCGACGAGTACCAGCGCGGGGTGGCCAACTACGCCAATGGGGTACACGCGTTGGCGGTGGCCGCGTTCGACCGCCTGCTCGCGGCCGAGCCGGATGGCCGCCAGGGCCTCGCGTACTACTACCGCGGGCTCAGCAAGCTCGCGCTGGACCAACTGACCGGGGGGCTGGGCGATCTGGATCGCTTCATCGACCGCTATCCGGCGAGCCCGCAGTGGGCGGACGCCTTCATGGCTAAGGGCCGGGCGCTAGCACGCGCAGGGCGGACGAACGAAGCCGTGACCGCATACCGCGAACTGGCGAAACAACAGCCCGCCTCACCGCAGGCCGTCAAGGCGCTGTGGCAGGCCGCGGCCCTGGTCGCCACGGACCCGCCGGACGCCCCGACCGCAGAGGCGTACCTCGACGTGGCGCGGCGCTATCCGGCCGCGGATGAGGGGTGGCGCAGCTACCAGGCCGCGGGCATGGCGTACTTCCGCCTGGCGGAGTGGCGCCGTGCGGCCGCCGTGTGGGGCGAGATGGCCACCGCGAAAGACATCCCCGCGTTTGCCCGGCCGGTGGGGTACTACTGGCAGGGCCGCGCGCTGCGGGCCGCGGGCGACTCCGCGGGCGCGAAGAAGGCGTGGTCGGAGGCGGTCGCGTTGGGCGAAACCTTCTTCGGGCTGCGCGCAGCCGCCTGGCTGGACGGGAGCGAAGATGCCTGGGTCCGCGAGGGAGCGCCGAAGGAAGAGACGCCGCTGCTGAAGGGCAGCCAGTACGAACGCGCCGAGATCGGCGCCTGGCTGCGCGAGTGGGCCGGCACGGGCACGCTGAACCTGCCCCCCGCCGTGTTGAGCGACGCGGATTGGGTGCGCGGGCAGGCGCTGCTGCAGATCGGCCGCCGCACGGAAGCACTGACGAACTGGGAGCGCGTACGCAAGCGCTATGAGAAGAATCCCTGGGTGCTCGCGGGGCTCTCCCTCGCGTTCCGCGACGCGGGCGCGAACCGGCTCTCCCTGCTGAGCGCGGAGGGCGTGATCGGCCTGCGAGGCCAGCCGCTGCGCGAGACGCCGGTCGCACTGCAACGGCTCGCCTATCCGATGCCGTACGAACGGCTCATCCGGCAGGAGGCCGCTCGGCAGAAGGTGGACCCGCGGCTGTTGGCGGCCATCATTCGCCAGGAAAGCCGCTTCGAGCCGGGCGTAGCGTCGTCAGCGGGCGCGCAGGGACTCATGCAGGTCATGCCGGGCACCGCGGCCGGCATCGCGCGTCAGATGGCGTGGCCGGGGTACGAGGATCGGCAGGCGTACTGGCCTTATGTCAATGTAGCATTCGGCGCGTACTACGTGCGCCAGTGGATGAGCCACTTCGACGGCAGCGCGTTCGCGGCGCTGGCGGCCTACAACGGCGGGCCGGGCAACGCGGGCAAGTGGTGGCTGCTGGCGCCGGACGACGACGACCTCTTTGCGGGGCTGATCAACATCAACGAGACGCGGGTCTACGTGCAGATCGTGTGGCAGAACTACGAGTTCTACCGGCGGCTGTACGCCCGGTAGCGCCGGACCGCGGCCGCCTGCGGCGCGGCGCACGGCACAGGCCCGTTAAAGAGCGAATCCCTGGCCCACCCGCCAGGGATTCGTGCTCAGACCGCCTATTTGTTTATGGAGGAGGAACCGTTTCTTTGGGATTAGGCTGTCCCGAACCCTCACCCGAAGCATCTGTAGTATCACATGGCCAGATTAACCTCAGGTGAGAGCCGGTTTAGTTTTAGCTCAGAGAAACCCGGCCTGGCGCCCCCTACTGGATGGCCACGGCCATATCCGACGGGACGATTTGCCACCAGCTGTTGCCCGGCTTGAGCGGGATGTCGTTGCCCTGGGCATCCACGAAGCGGAAGGGCGCATGGCGGTCTGCCCGCAGCCACTTACCCTCGTATACCTTCCCATCGCGCAGGATCTTGACCGCACCCTGGCCCCACAGCTGAAGTTCGAGCGATGCATTGGAGCACGCGCCGGTGGTCAGGGCCGCCCCCTGCTCCGGGATGAGCGTCTGCACGCTGTTGACGACGATTACCACTACGTTGGCGGCGCTGAGCTGTTTGCCATCGGTTTTCTCGATCGCGGGCTTGCCCGCCAGGGTGCGCAGCCAGCGGCCGCTGGATGAATCATAGCGCCAGCCGACGCGCAGCGCGGCATAAGCCTTGGGATAGGGGATGTCCAGGCTGGCGGCCGCGTTGCCGCCGGAGGGTGCGGCCTCCGAGAAGACCCACGCTGCGGACGGATCGGGCGGGACGTTCCAGCCCCGCTGCGTTGCCACGTTCCACAGGGTGGCCGTATTGGCGAACAGGTTGAAGGGCACCCGGATGTTGGGGTCCCGGAAGAAGGCGCTGCCGTTGCGCGCCTGCTCCAGCACGAGGCTGCCGATGTCCGATTGGTAGATCATCTGTCGCACAGGCTCCACGCTACCGGAAAAGGCCAGGATCGCGTCAAAGATGACCGGCAGTTCCTTATCCACGATGCGCGCACTGCGGATGGAACCGACGCGCGGCGCGTCCTGGCTCTGGTACACCGCGGTGAAGCGGGTCATGCACCCTTCCTTGGGGTGCTCCACGACGATATCGGCTGCGTTGAGGCCCGACTGCGGCACGACCGCGAGGTCGTTGTCCACCTTGATCGCCAACGGCCGGCGGTCGAGCACGGCCGGATCTGCGGGCCGCAGGCCGGTGAAGATGGAGACGCCCGGCTCCCGCGCGATGATCGCGGGGCTGGGCTCTGTCGGCGCCTCCGTGGGCGTCTCGGTGGGCGCCTGCGTCGGTGTCGCGGTCGGCTCGGGCGACGGCGTGGCGGTCGGCTCGGGCGTGGGTGTCGCGGTTGGCGGCACGGTGGCCTGGACCGCGGGGCGTGGGGTCTTGGTGGGCGTCGGCGTCGCCTGCACCGCAGGCGCGCAGCCGGTCGCGATGCCGGCCAGGACCACGACGGTAAGAATCACGATAAAGGCAGAAAGACGCAAGGATCTGCTCACAGGCTCCTCCTGAGGGCTCGTCGCCGTGCCGCAGCTGTGCTGCGCATCACAGGCGGGGCAGTCATTATACACGACGACCGCGCGCGCCGGTAAGTTTCATGGTCAGGAATGCCAGATAGCCCCTGGCTTATTCCAGGAAGCGGTGGACGATGAAGACCGCCTCACCGCTGCGCTGCGCGATGCGGATCTGCTCGAGCCAGCGCCAGCCGCGCGCTGCGGCCCAGCCGGCCATCGCCTCGACGCGGCCCTGGAAGACGGCCTTCTCCGGCGCGTGCGCCACGTAGATCGTCTGCCAATCCTCCAGGTAGGGCGCGACGCGCGTCTCGAACCCGCCGTCCGGCGCATCGAGCCGGTCGTATCCGAACACGTCCACCGGGACGACGCGACCCTGCGTCAGGAACCGCACCGGCGCATCGATGCCCCAATCGAGGACGACAGGCGACGTATACTGCTCCCGGTCCAGATAGCCGGCCAGCCGGTAGATGGCGTCGGAGTGGCCCGCGTACCCCCCGGAGACGGTCAGGATGCGATGGTAGCGCACGACGGTGGCCGCGTCGCCGCCGAACCACGCCAGGGCCGCCAACAGGGCAACTCCCGCGCCGGCCCACGCCAGCCCGTGCTCCCGCAGCGCTCGCGGCTGCGCCCGCCGCCGCGCCCAGTGCCAGGCCCCGGCGAGCGCCAAGCCGCCGAACAGGGGGAGCAACGGCGTCGCGAGCGCAAAGTGCGTGATGAAGAGGTCGCTGACGGTGAACGCGCTCTGCAGGACGATCAGGGCCAGGAGGGCCAGCGGCAGCATCGGCGCCGCACTTCCAAACGTGCGCTCCTGCGGGCGTCCGGCCGGTGCGGAGGCCGCACGGGACGCGTCGAGCATCGCAACGCATGCGGCAACCAGCAGTACCAGAAGCGCCCAGGGCGCAAGGGCGTTCGCGTAGGGCTCGCCAAGATACCAAAAGTGGTCCCCGCGCAGCAGGTCCATCACCTGGCCGGCGCGGAGCGCCAGGTTGGCCCCATACGCGCTGTTGTCCACGCCGTAGTAGGAGCGGCCCAGGTTGCCGAAGATGGCAGTCAGCGTGCCGCTCGTGCGCAGGTTGAAGACGATCAAGGGGACCAGGGGGACTACGAAGGCCGCTGCGACCAGGACCAGGTCCAGCGGGCGGCCGATGCCGCGCCGAAGGCCGCGCCGGCGCTCGACCAGGAGCACGGCCGCGGCGACGATGGCAAGCGCGATGACGGCCCAAACGAACAACAGCTTGGCGTAGACACCCAGGCCCGCGCAAAATGCGGCGAGCGCCAGGTCGCGCGGCCGGCGCTGCGCCAGCCACTGGATGACGAACCACAGCGCGGCCACCAGCAGGAGCGCGGTGATGTTCGTGACGAAGATGCCCTGGCGGCTCCAGAAGACGAACGACGGGTTCACGGCCAGCAACAGCGCGGCTGCGGCCGCGGCCAGTCCGCCCGAGAGGCGATAGGCGATGCGCCATACGAACACGACCGTGAGCGCAGCGAGGAGGACGGGCAGGACGCGCAGCGCCACGGTGTTGATCCCGCCGATGGCCAGAAACGGGGTGACGAGCAAGACGTTGAGATTGCCGATGTAGTCCTGCACCATGAGCGGGATGCGCCACGAGCCGAGCGCGAACGTTGCATCGCGAAAGGCAGTCACGGGCTGTCCCGTGAGGAGTTGCATCGCGTTCAACCCGGCTTCCTTGGCCTCGTCGTAGTGCAGGCCGGGCAGGTCGAGCTGATAGCCGGCAAGGCCCAGAAACAACAGAAGGGCTAACGCAAGGGGGATAACGACGGACCAACGATGCCACATGGCGCGAAAGAAGATCCCTTCTTGTGCGATCCAGGAATTCGAATTGTAACCGTCAGCGAGGGCATCCTTCGACTGCGCGCCCTACGGTGTGCCAACCTTCGGTTGGCCCTACGCTCTGGATGCTCAGTCTCGGCGCCATTCTTGACTACGGTGTGCGATCCCCGCTACTGGACGGTCAGGGCGACGTCGGTCACGAGGCTGTCGTAGTCGTGGCCGTTGGCGTAGATCGTGACGCTGTTGATGAATGCGGGCCGCGTCTCTTCGAGCAACTCGAACAGGTTCGGCGATTCATAAGTGTACCAGACGCCGAGCGGCACGCGCTCCGCGTCCGGCTCCGGGTAGGGACTGCCCGGCGGCAGGTCCAGGTAGTAGAACCCGGCGTACCAGTGCAGGTCCTTGCCGTAGATGTCGGTGTAGAAGAGGTCGACCATGACGGGATATTCGCTGGCCATCTCGCCGCCGCCCGGTACGCTCTGATAAAGGATCTTCAGCGCGAGGCGCAGGGAGAGACTGTCATACTTCTCGACATCGCGGTTGACTGCCTGGACGATGCCGACCCGGTTGGGAACGTCCTCCTCCGTGCGCCTGGTGAAGCGGACCGCATTGCGCCGGTCGTCCTGCACCAACTCGACGGAGCCTGGCCGCTGGCCCGGCTTGACTTCCGCGAACTCCTGCCACAGCGGCGCCAGCTGACCTCCGAATGAGCCGTCCACGATCAGGTTCACCGTGTCCGCGGTGGGCAGCTGCGGCTGTTGGCCCGCGGCCACATTCACGCGCTGCCCCGCGCCCAACTCGATCTCGCGCCCCGCGCCGATCACCTGCGCGACCCCCGTCCGCACGCGCACGCGCGTCTCGCCCTCGGCGGCTGCAATATCATAGACGCCGACGCCGAGGCGAATGTCGGAATGGGGCGTCGACAGCCGGATGAGCACATCACGCTCGTCGGCCTGCGTCACGGTCAGGAAGAGGCGGCCCTGGCTCAGGTCGAGTTCCGCGCGATGGGGATCGGCACTGAGGTTGAAGCGCGGGCTGCGCGCTTCACGGAGCAGCATCTCTGTCGCGGGCGACAGCTGGATGGTGGAAAGAATGCGCTGGCCCTCCTCATCGACGGAGAGGGTCAGCACGCCCTTGGCCGCGCTGTCCGTCACGATACGGCTGCCCTCGGGCACGGGCCGCCGCTCGATGATGGCCGCAGCGTCCGCGTTGTTGGGAGACCAAAGCTGGGCGGTGCCCTGGGTCGCCTCGAGGAACGCGAACTTCGCGCGCGTCGAGTGCAGCAAGGCAGCTCTCGCACCGACCGGGATCGCGATCGTAAGCAGGACGCAAAGCGTGAAGCTGATCATCACGATCAGCCAGGCAACGCGCGATGGATTTTGACGCCAGTTCATGGGGCCAGCCTGTGTCTCGTTCAGTCTGTTGCCGGCGGCGTTTCGGAGCCGCCCGCGCCGCGGCGGAGCTTCTCCAGCCAGGACGCGGCATCGCGGTCGTTGGGATCATTCTCGAGCGCGCGGTAGAAGTGCAGCGCGGCCTGCTCCAACTCGTTGCGATCGAGATAGATCAGGCCCAGGTTGTAGTTCACGTGCGGCGCACGGCCATCGAGGGCCAACGCCTTCTCAAATGCAGAGATCGCCGCGTCCTGCATCGGCCGCGTGGCGAACGGCAGCTTGCCCAGGTGCGCTGCTGCCAGGTTGATCCACACCATCGGATTATCCGGCGCGAGCTCGCAGGCCTTTTCGAGCACCGGAACCGCCTGTCGATGCCGGCCCTGCAGGATGTACGCGCCGCCAAGGTTGATGGCCGCATCGACGTTTTCGGGATCGAGTTCCCAGGCCTTGAGCAGCAGTACCGACGCTTCGGCCGCACGGCGCGCTGCGAGCAGGTCCGTGCCCTCGGTCATCAGCCGTTGCACTCGCTCGGTGCGGCTGAGGCCGCCGGCATCCTTGCGCCCCGACCGGGTGAGGTTGCGGGTTGAAGGGGCCTTGCTCATGACGCCCATTGGGCGTTGCGGCGCCCCGCCCTATTGGTCGTCATCGCCGTCGTCCTCGTCATCCCAGTCGTCGTCTTCATCGTCGCCGTCGCCGAAGCCATCGTCCTGAAGATCCCAGTCGATGCTATCGTCATCATCGTCGTCGCCGAAGCCATCGTCATCGAAATCGTCATCATCATCGAGGCTGAAGTCATCCACGCCGAATGCGTCATCATCCTCATCCTCGTCGTCAAACCGCTCGACCCTCTCGCCCGTGAGTTCAGCCTCGAGCGCGGTCCCAGGCTCGTATACCATCAGCGCATCGTCGACCGACGAACTGCCGAAGCTGAGCTCGTCCAGCGCATCCTCCGCGGCATGAGCCAGCGCCTCATCGTCGCCGCGCAGCACCGCCTTCAGGATGCGCCTGGCATTAGGCCCGCCGATCTTGCCCAGTGCGATGACGGCCGCCTCGCGCACGGCGCTGTCGACATCCTCGATGCACTCGACCAGTCGCGCCACCGCGCTCTTGAGTCCGATCTCACCCGCGGCCTGGGCCGCCTCAAAGCGCATAGCCGGCTCATAGCTGTTCAGTTCCGCGAGCACCAGCTTGGACCAGCGGCTGTCCGCGGTGCGCCCCATGGCGAACAACGCGCTCTGCCGCATCGACGCATCGTCATCGTAGTACGCGCTGCGGATCATCTCGTTGATGCCGCGCAACTCGCAGCAGGCCAGGCCCTCCAGCGCGCGGCGGCGCACATCGTTCACCTCGCCGGATCGGAACCAGGCCTCCCGCAGGGCCTGTTCGGCCTCCCGGACCGGCTTCGCATCGATCTCGCCCAGCGCACCCAACAGAAGATAGCGGCCCAACGAGACCGCGGCCGTGGCGCGCACATCCGCCATCGGATCTCCTCGCAGGAGCGCGATCAGGGGGAGAACCAGGTTGGTTCGCTCGTCCTCCCAAAGCCCTTCGATGGCCAGCTTCCGCACGCGACCGTCAGGATCGCGCAGCAGCGCGCGCAGTACTGCGTGGAAGTTGAGATGGATGTTGGCCTCGGCCTGCTCGACCATCGAGTTGACGAGCTCCAGGCGACGGTCCACCTCCAGCTCTTTCCAGGCGCGTTCGAAGTCGGTCACACGGTCCCGCGTCGCATCGGACAACGCAAAGAGGTCGATGGAACGGACGGGCCGACCGGCGTCGGTCAGTTGCTGCAGCAGAGCGTCGAAATCTTGTGTCATCACCTGTGAGACTGCTTCTTTGCTATTCCCCATTGGATTCTGAGGTCGAGTCGCGTCAGTTCCAGTACAGCGTACGGGACGAGCTGGACGGGCTGAGCAGGATGTCCTTCTGGCCGCCCTGGCCGTCGGTTGCGACCTGCACCACCCGCACGGACCACATATACTGCCGTGTGGGCTGCTGGTCGGCCTTGCCAAACAGCCAGGCCGGCATGCGGATGCTGGTGGCCGTGGTGCGGACCTCGGAGTACTCCATCGGTGCGCCCCCCTCGGTCCAACGGATCGTGACCTGGTACAGCGCACCGAGCGGCAAACCATCGACGGGCGTCCATTTCAGCTCGATGTCCGCATTGACGCCCGAGTACGGGGTCTGATCCGCCGGGTTGAGCAACTGCGGCGCGGGCAGCAGTACGACCGGCGTCGGCGCCTCGGTAGGCGCTGCAGTCGGCCTGGGCGCCGCCGCGGTGGGGGCCGCAGCAGCAGGTGGGGCTGCGCCGCCCTTGGTCGGAATCACCAGCACCTGCCCCACGTTGAGCCGCGACGAGCCCGTCAGGCCGTTGGCCGCTGCCACGTCCTGCCACAGGAGCCCGTAACGCGTGGCAATGCTGGACAGGCTGTCGCCGGACGTGACGGTGTAGGTAGTCCCCGCGGCTGCAGCCGGGGCCGCGGTGGGCGGCACTGCCGTGGGCGCGGGCGTCGCAGTAGGCTCCGGCGTCGCAGTCGGTTCAGGCGTCGCGGTCGGCTCCGGCGTCGCGGTCGGCTCCGGCGTGGCAGTCGCTTCGGGGGTTGCCGTGACAGTCTGGCCCTCATCCGGAGTCTCGGTGGGCTGGCGAAGAAGGGCCGGCGTCGCGGCGGGCAGTTGCGTGGCCGTCGGGGCGGGCGTCTCGACCACCTGGGCGACCAGCGTCGCGGCGGTTGGCCCGGCCGGGGGCGTTTCGGTCTGCCCAACCGGGCCCAGCACCCGGACGACGCCCGCGATGCGCTCGCGCACCTCGCCGATGTCCGCCTTGATGCGATCGACCGGCAACTCGCCCAGGCCCCAGAGAACCACAACGACTGCGACGAGCAAGCCCGCGAGCCACAGGCCCCACCGCGGCCCGGCGGATCGCACGTCGCGGCCGCAATGCGGGCACACGCTCAGCCCCAACGGCACACGCCCGTGGCACCGCGCACAGCGCACTGAGCTGAGGCTGTTGCGCTGGCGGGCGCCGCACTCGGGGCAGATAACGACTCCCTGATGAAGAGGCGCCCCGCAGCGTCTACAATACATACGATCTATCCTCACGTCCTGAGAGTATCGGAGCCATCGTCCTTACGGCAGGCCTAACGAGGGGAACGTGCCGTTGATCAGCGAGCCAATTTCCCGCACCGTCAGTACCCCTACGAGAAGGAGGAGCAGCCCGAACCCCACCAGGTGCACCATCCCCTCGCGCGCCGGCTCGATGCGCCGGCGCCGCACCACCTCGATCGCCAGGAACAACAGCCGGCCACCGTCCAGCGCGGGGAGGGGCAGAAGATTCGTCAGGCCCAGCGCGGCGCTGATGGCCGCGATGAAGTAAAGAATCGGCTGAAGGGAGTCGGTGCGCAGCCCGTAGCGCACGAACTCGCCCGTCGTCGCTGCGATGCCGACAGGCCCCATGAATCCGGCGTCCCCGATGGGCCGGCCTTCCCGGATGAGCGTGGCCGGGATCGCGAAGGTGCTGTAGATGATGCTCCCGAGTTGGCGCACGCCAGCCCAGGCAGCCTCCCACGCTCGCGTCGGCCGCGTGGCCACGCCGATCTGGACGCCCAGTGCGCCTTCGTTCGGCGGCGGATCGACCCTGGGGGTCACCATGATGTCCACCGTACGATCCGCGGCGCCGTCGACGCCCGGGCGGATCACAGTGTACTCGATCGGCGTCCCCAGGTGCTCGGTCGTGTAGATCTGGAGATCGGTCAGAGAGACGATCGGCTGGCCGCCGGCCGCAACAATGCGGTCGTTCACTTGCATGCCGGCCAGCTCGGCCGGCGAGCCGGGAGCCAGCGCATTGATGATCGCACCGGGCTTTGCCTCGTCCGGCACGCCCTGCATCAGCGCCACGATGCTGAACAACACGATGGCAAGGACGAAGTTCATGCCCGCGCCAGCGATGAGCGTGATGAAGCGGCCCCAATATGAGGCGGCCGCCAGACTGCCGGGCTCCGTGGGATCATCTTCGCCGCGCATGCGCGCAAAGCCGCCGAAGGGGATGGCATTGAGCGTATAGACGGTGCCCCCGCGCTCGAACAGCTTCACCAGCCGCGGCGGATATCCCAGGCCGAACTCCTCGACCACGATCCCGTTGCGCTTAGCAGCGATCAGGTGTCCCAGCTCATGGACGAAAACCACGATGCCCATCACCAGGACGAACGAGAGAATTGTCAGTACCATTTAACCCTCTTGCTTGCTCCACGCCCCAACCCGCGGTCGGAGGGTGGACGTTCATTATACCCACACGCATTCTATCCGCAAAAGGGGCCGAAATCAGCAGCCACGCTTCCCTAATCAGGGCGCTGGCGCGATAAGGCGCGTCCCACCGGGGCGGTGCGGATCAGCCAGTGTGCCGGCCAGCGCGCCGGGCGTCAGTCCGGACAGGATATGGACGGCCCCCAGGCCCGGCGTCGACGCGGCCAGCGCCAACCCCTCGCGCACCTTGGCGATCATGCCACCGGTGACGTCGACCCCGCGCGATCCGCCCAGGGCCTCTTCCACCCCGGCGAGCGTGCCCGCCGTGATGAGGGGAATGACGTCGCCCCGGACGCCGGTAGCCGGGTCCGCGGTGAGCACACCCTCGACTTCGCCGAGCAGAAGGATGCGCGCCGGGCGCATCCGAGGGGCCAGGTAGGCGAAGATCTCCTCGGTGGAGATGATCGTGCCCCCGCGCACCTCGTCCAGCGCCACGTCGCCGTAGACCACCGGCACCAGGCCATGTTCCAGGGCCGCCACCAAGGGACGCTCGGCCATGGACCGCAGTTCCCCGTCGTGGCAGAGCGCAGAGGCCGAGGGCTGAAACCGCAGCGCGGGGACGCCGGCCGCCCAAAGGGCATCGACGACGAGCCGATTGAGTTCGGCCGCCACGATGGCCGTCTCAGCGTAGCCGCGCCACTCCTCCGCGGTGCGGACCCCCGCACGCGTGCCGTAGCGGCTGGCCGTGACGTGGCCGAACGATCCGCTGCCGTGGCCGATCAGGAGCCGCAGGTCCGGCGACTCGCGGCGCGCATCAGCGATCTCGCGCGCCAGCCGCTCCAGCACGTCCGCGCGCAGGGCCTGCGGTGCGGTCTTGTCGGTGATGAGCGACCCACCGAGCTTGAGGAAAACCAGTTCGTCCACACGCGTTGTCCCCGGTCGCGCCACTTCTGCCCCGGGCCTCAGGCCCGGGTGATCGTCACGCGGCCGTCGTCGACCACGACCCAATCGCCCGTCTCGATCGCGCTGATGTCCACGCGGTCCACCATCGGGATGTCGCTGATGATCGCGCCCACCGCGACGATCGCCTCACTCTCCGCGTTGATGATCGCGACCGGGCCCGCGTCGTTGCGCGCCAGGCGCAGGACGGTGTAGGATCCTACCGTGCTGCCCTTGCCGGTCGGGAAGACCAGCACCTTCCCGCGGACCGATTGGCCCTGCAGCGGGTGGCCGGGCTCCAGCACGATCCCGGTGTCAGGGTCCACGCCGCCCAGGAAGCCGATGGGCGCGGGCGACACGAGCGCCTCGCCCTCCGCATGTCCCGCCTTTATGACACGCGCCTCTATCGTCACAGTTGATGACATCACACTACCTACGCCTGAAGCTCGTCGAGCGCGTGCTGCACCGCGCGCAGCAGCACCTCGTCTTCGTCGGGCTGCACCGTGCGCAGGTCCAGCAGCAGCCTGCCGTCCGCGATGCGCGCCACGACGGCCGGGCTGCCTTCCCGCAGCCGGGCAGCCACGTCGTCGGGCGCGGGCACGGCCAGCGCGACCGAGATGCCCGGCAACGTCTCTCCGGGCAGCGAGCCGCCGCCGACCGTCCCCTCCGACGGGACGACCGTCGCAGAGAGGTTGCTGCCGCGCAACTGCGCGGCCAGGTCGGCTGCGCGCTCGGCCAGCATCTCGTGAGGGGTGGACACCATACGCCAGACCGGGATCTCGCGCTCGGCCTCGCCGCGCACGTAGTGCAATAGCGTCGCCTGGAGCGCGGCCAGGGTCGATTTGTCCACGCGCAGCGCGCGCGTCAGGGGATGCTGCCGCAGCTCGCGGACCAAGTCCGCGCGGCCCACGATCAGCCCCGCCTGGGGTCCGCCCAGGAGCTTGTCGCCGCTGAAGGTCACGAGGTCCGCACCGGCCGCGACGCTCTGCTGCACCATCGGCTCCGGCGCAAGGCCGTAGCGCGAGGTGTCGATCAGCGTGCCGCTCCCCAGGTCGTCCACAACCAGCACGCCCGCCCCATGCCCCAGGCTGACCAGTTCCTCCAGGGAGACTTCGGCCGTGAACCCGATCTGCTTGAAGTTGGAGGAGTGCACGCGCAGCAGGAGCGCAGTCTCCGGGCCGATGGCCTCTTTGAAATCGCGGGGATGGGTGCGGTTGGTGGTGCCCACCTCCACCAGCAGGGCGCCGCTCTGGCGCAGCACGTCGGGAATCCGGAATCCGCCGCCGATCTCGACCAGCTGGCCGCGCGAGATGACCACCTCGCGGCCCCGCGCCAGCGCGGAGAGGACCAGGAAGACCGCGCCCGCGTTGTTGTTCACCACCAGCGCGGCCTCTGCGCCCGTCAGATCGCGCAGGAGCGCCTCCGCGTGCACGTAGCGCGAGCCCCGGCTGCCCGCATCGAGATCGTATTCGAGGTTGACGTAGCCCTGGCCCGCGTGGTCCATCGCCTCGCGCGCAGCATGCGACAGCGGCGCGCGCCCCAGGTTCGTGTGCACGATCACCCCGGTCGCGTTGATGACCGGAAACAACGTGCCCCGGACTGCCGTCGCGGCGCGCTCGAGCGCATCGGCGATGAGCGCTGCCGTGGGGGGCACGGCGTCTCCCCGGGCGACCCCCTCGCGCGCGGCGGCCAGCGTCGAACGCACCGCGTCGACCACGGCCTGGCGGCCGTGGGCCTCGACCGCAGATTGCAGCTCCCCGTGCGCCAGCAGACGCTCGACGCTGGGCAGTCGACGCCGGTTGTCAGATGGTTCCCCCATCGGTTTTACCACGAGACTCCCTCCAGCTCCTCAGGGCTGTGAAACAAAAACCTGGTCTGCACGCGTGCGGGGCAGGACCAGGCAGGTAGACGATGCGGATGGGCGAAAAGGGACTCGAACCCCTGACCTCCTCGGTGTAAGCGAGGCGCTCTAACCAGCTGAGCTATTCGCCCCAACGCGGCCATTATACCCCACAGATGATGTTAGGCAAGAACCGGCCGGTCAGGCCAGGATCTCGTCGTCGGAGGGTGCGGGAGGCTCGTACAGGACCTCGCGCGAGCGACCGCCGCCCTCGTCCGCCGCGACCACGCCCATGTCCTCGAGCTGCTCCATCAGCCGCGCCGCGCGCGGGAATCCGATGCGCAACTGCCGCTGGAGCAGGCTGGTAGACACGCGCGTCCGCGTCTCGAGCAGCTTCAGCGCCTGCTGCAGGAGCTGATCCTCCTGGTCATTGGGCATGAAGCCAACCCACGGCGCTACCGCAGGCATCGGCTCCGTCTCCGGCCGCGTGGTCCAGAAGTCGACAATGCGCTCGATCTCCCGATCCGAAACGTAACACCCCTGGATGCGCGCCAGCTTGGCCGAATCGGGGGCCATGAAGAGCATGTCGCCGCGGCCGAGCAACTTCTCCGCGCCGGGCGTGTCCAGGATGACCCGGCTGTCGATCTGGGTCGTCACGGCAAAGGCGACGCGCGCAGGGAAGTTGGCCTTGATGAGGCCGGTGATGACGTCGACGCTCGGCCTCTGGGTGGCCAGGACCAGGTGGATCCCCGTGGCGCGCGCCATCTGGCCGAGACGGCAGAGCTGGCGCTCCACGTCCACGGCAGCGGTCATCATCAGGTCCGCCAACTCATCGATCACCAGGACCAGGTATGGCAGGGGCTGGCGGGTGCGCGAACGCTGGGCCTTGCGGTTGTATTCGAGGATGTTGCGCACGCCCGCGTCGGAGAAAAGCCGGTAGCGATCGTCCATCTGCAACATGAGCCACGACAGCGCGCCCGCGGCCTGGGACGGATCAGTGATCACCGGCCCGAGAAGGTGCGGAATGCCGTTGTATCCCGGCAGCTCTACCATCTTCGGATCGACCATGACGAAGCGCACGGCCTCGGGGCCGTTGCTCATCAGCAGGCTCGTCACGATCGCGTTGATGCACACGGATTTGCCCGATCCCGTCGCGCCCGCGATCAGAAGGTGGGGCATCCTGGCCAGGTCGGCCACGACCGGATCGCCCGACACGTCCCTGCCGAGTGCGATCGCAAGCGGGGAGCGCACGGAGAGAAACGTGTCTGACTCCAGGATGTTCCGCAGGCTCACCAGCACCTTGGCGGTGTTGGGCACCTCGATGCCCACGTACGGACGGCCGGGCACAGGCGCCTCGATGCGGAGCGATGCCGCGGCCAGCTCGAGTGCCAGGTCATCGCGCAGCCTCAGGATGCGCTGCACGGAGACGCGGCGGCGGATCAACTCGCCGTCGCGCTCCCTGACCGTCTCGCCCGGCTCGATGCCGAACTGGGTGACGGTCGGTCCTTCCTTGATGCTGACAACCTCCACCGGCACGCCGAAGTCGGCCAGGGTCTGCTTGATCAGTTGGGCGCGCTGGCGGGCGTCTGCGGAGTAGGCGGCCGAGCCCAGTTGGCCATGGACGGCCGCATCCTCACGCAGCAACTCCATCGGGGGCAGCCACTCGGGCCGCTTGACCAGCCGTGCGTTGCGCGGCCTGCGCCGGCGGGAGAGGTCCTTGCTCTTCGCTGGCTTTTCGGCCGTTGCGGCCGCGGCGCGGCGGGACGACGCCGGGGTGCGTTCGGACACCAGGTCATCGGGCTCGGGGATGGAGGGCGCCGCACGATCGCGGCCACGCGTGAGCAATGTTCTGACGCGGTCGGCCGCGCCATGGAGGCCGGCCGCAACGTGCTGTCCGACGGCGTCCGCATGGGGAAGCTGCGACAGCCATGCACGGCCCTGAGACAGGGGCAGCCGCGCCCGCAGCCAGTCCAACCAGGAGCCCGGCAGGCTCCGCAGGAGACCGGCGAGCGAGCCGAACGTGAGGAGGAGCAAGGCGATCCAGGCCAGGACGCGGGGAAGAACCACCTCCACCGCCTGGCTGACGCCCCACCCTGCCAGACCCCCGCGCCTGCCGAGCAACGCGCCGGCCAGGCCGTCGCCCGCACCCAGGTGGCTCAGTCCCAGCAGGCAAAGAACGAACAACTCGCCCCAGGCCACCGCCTGCCACCTCAGGAGCCACCGCCGGCGATCGGCCTCCACAAGCGCCAGGCCGCCCGCAAAGAGTGCGGGCGGCGCGAGAAATGCGCCCCACCCCAGAAAGATTCTCAGGGGAGGAGCCGCGTTCCCCAGATCGAACATGAGCAGGAACAGGGCTACCGGTGCAAGGCCTGCCATAGCCCACCCGACCCAGACCTGCGTGTTACGGTTCAAATCACCATTCCCGTCGCTGCAGCGGACCCCCCGCGCCTCAAGGCGACAGATCCTCCACCGAGGGAAGAGACTGCGTGCCATGGCGCATCGAGCTGTCCATAGGTCGAAGCGTCAGGGCGATCCGGCGTTTGATTGCATCGACGCCGATCACCCGGGCGCGCACCCGGTCACCCTCCGTGATGACGTTGCGCGGGTGCATGAAGCTGCCTTCTGCCAGCTCTGAGACGTGGATCAGACCTTCGAGCCCATTCTCGACGCGCGCGAACGCGCCGAAGTTCACCACGTTCGTGATAATCGCTTCAACGAACTGGCCCGCCTGATAGCGCTCTTCGACGCCCTGCCAGGGATCCGGCATGAGCCGCTTCAGGCTCAAGGCGACCTTCTGTGCGCCAGGGTTGGTTTCCAGCACGAGCACGTCGACCTGGTCGCCCGGGTTGACCACATCGGAAGGTGCGTTGACGCGACCCCACGACAGCTCGGAGATGTGTATCAGACCCTCGAAGCCGCCAAGATCGACGAACGCGCCGAAGGGGCACAGGCTGGTGACCATGCCCTGTAGCACCTGGCCCGACTGCAGAGACGTCAGCAGCTCGGCGCCTGCACCAGTATCCCGCGCCTGCCGTTCGGAAAGGATGAGGCGGCAGCGGCTGCGGTCGATCTCCACCACACGCACGCTCAAGGTCTCGTTGATCCTTGACGCCAGGCCCGCCGCCCGCTGTTCCTGTGACTGGCCGGGAAGCGGCATGACCAGGTGCGACGCAGGGATGAAACCTTGAAGCGCGCCGAAATCAGCGAGCAGGCCTCCCCGGTTGAAACCGGAAACGCGCACCTCTGCCGCCTCGCCGGATGCCTGCAGTGCTTCTGCCCGCTGCCAGTCCTCCTCGCTGTCCGCGCCCGCCATCCCTGACCAGCGACGGGCATTCGTCAGGCCATCCGCCTGGGCTGTGTTGTGGGGGTCGACGGCCGGACGGGGGGGTTCCGGTTCGTCTTCTATATCGCGCAGCAATGCTGCCCAATATCCATCGTCCATCTCAATACTCCTGTTACCGGTACTTCTGAGTCTTTCTCCATGATCGCACGGCCTCGCACCCTCGCCAGTCCTATGCTTCACTCATCCGCTTCTGTCCGATCTCTTGCCACATCTTCATCCGAGTCGGCGGCTTCCATCTCTGCCAACGTACGCGCGACCGCGGCAACGGCTACCCGCTGCTTGCGATACAGATCGGACTCGCTCATCGACAGCCGCCTCGCGATGTCGAGGACCCGCTGCCCCTGGATGAAACGCAGATCCAGTATATTGTACACCAACCATTCAGAAGCCGTAAGCTTACGCTCTCCGGGCGGCCGCTGGCGCTCAATCGCCTCCTGGAGCACAGAGCGCAGCGCGCCGGTAATGTTGCCCTCGTTGGCCTTCAGGCGGCGGCGCACCAGCTTCAGGTCAAGAAGCGGGCTCTCAGTCAGCTTGGGCCCACCCCAGTAATGGCTGAGCGCGTCCTTCACCCACTGCTGCCAGGTCGTCTGCGCGAGCATCTGCTGCGTGTCTCCGGGAGAGTCGGCCGACACCATGTCCGGCGAGGGCAGCGGCGCCGCGTAGCGCACCGCGCTGCGCCACTCCTGGATGCGCTCCAGGTCGGGCAGGATGGCCTGCAGGGTGGCGAAGACCCCTTCCTGCACGTAGCGGTCGGCCATGGCGGCCGCAGCCTGCATGAGGAGGGCCTCGGCCTCGGCGCGCTCGTCTTCTTCCATCACCACGGTGGCGGTCCGGGCCACGACAGCCAACAGGCCCAGCAATTTCGCGCCATCCTGGCTGCTCAGCGGGCAGAACCAGAAACCGGTGTCGGCATAGAACGAAGGTCCCTCGGCCTCCTCGGCGCCCACCGAATTGGCGGCGAAATGCTGCCACATCTGCCCGGCCTTGGCCGTCGCGACATACGATGCGGGCATGTGCGGATCGCCGGCAACCGCCTCGACGCGCAGGCCATCGTTGGTCTGCACCATGACGAACCCGTTGGGCACGCGCAGCAGCTCACACAGGCTGATCAACACGTTGGAGAGGAACTGGCGCAGGTCGCTCGAGGTCAGCAGCCGGCTGTCCAGCGTTTGGATCCAGGTGATCTCCTCCCGGTCCTCGGGGTAGAGCAGCCGGTCGATCAGCGGCTTGGCGAGGTTGACCGCCAACTGACCGATCACCATCACGCCGACGACCGCGAAGATCAGCGCGGTGTCGCGCGGCAGGCCCAGGACCGTCTCCACGCGCGGGATGGTCAGCATGACCACGATCACCGCGGTGCCGACGATGGGACCGCGCAGCAGATAGTGCAGCAGGTCGTGCTTGATGACGCGCTCGGGCGACAGCACCCCTAGGTAGGTCACGCTGTAGGCCATGACGACCAACATGGTGCCCACTGCGAAGTTGCCCACCAGCGCCAGCATCAGGATGAGCACGGACGGCAGGTTCTCCGTTGCGCCGGACGTGAGCAGGTAGGGAAACACGCCGAGGCCGGGCGCCGCAAAAGAGAGCGTCAGGTAGGTCATGCGGCGCCGCGCGGTGGGGGTGAGGCAGCGCCGCCGCGCGCGGTAGACGTTCCACGCGCCGTAGACGGCCGTGGCCAGGAAATAGGCAAAGAAGAACGGGAAGAGCGGGCCAGCCGACAGATGCGGCACGCTGGGCGTGAAGGGCCGGTCAACCACCAGCAAGTTGGTGAACAGGGCCAATAGGACGAGCGCGGCGC
This sequence comes from Anaerolineae bacterium, assembly GCA_040766655.1. Taxonomy (GTDB): domain Bacteria; phylum Chloroflexota; class Anaerolineae; order CG2-30-64-16; family CG2-30-64-16; genus JALOOB01. The sequence goes on along the minus strand of JAXGQB010000010.1, from coordinate 162,173 downwards.
TGATGATGTAGCTGGCCGCGACCACGGCCCGGCGGCGCAGGGACCAGTGCCACGTGGTGCGCAGCACGGCATCGGAGAAATCAAGGTAGGCCGCGGGCACCAGCGCGATGCCGATCCACTGCACGCGGAGCCAGACGAACGCGGCAGGCGTGGCTTCCACGCGGGCGCTGATGATGTCCACCGCGAACACGATCAGCACGCAGGCCAGAAGCACGCTGAACGTCTGGGCCACTGCACTGCGCAGGTTCCGGGTCAGCATGAACCCGAGAAGCGAGAATGCCGTAATGACGATGGCCGAGGAGAGGAGGAGATTGGCAAATTCCAGGATCACGGACCAGGTCAGGCCCGACGACTCAATCATACCTACAGTCCACGCACAAAATACAGGGCGATATCTCTGCTACGGTAGAAACGCTCGTTATAGCCACAGAATCGGAATCCGTGCTTCTGCAGGAACTCGATCGCAGGGTAGTTCTTGCTCTGCACCGCAGTCATGATCTGTCCCAGCCCCTGTTGCCGCGCATGCTGCAGACCGCGCGTCAGGAGCGCGCTGCCGACGCCCTGCCGGCGCTGTTCGGGTGCGATCACCAGGTGATGAAGCCAGGCCAGCCCTTGATCGGGCTGCGTTTCCTGGTCGATGTAACCCAGAACGCGGGTGGCGACGGCCGCCACCATGATGAGATCCCCGCGTTGTTGATGCGCGAGCAGCGCCTCGCTCCAGCCAGGATACTCGACCTGCATGGCGCGCGGCAACTTCGCGACCTGGAACCGCGTGACGACCTGGTTGCCCTCTTGCTGCTGGACGATCTGCCAGACGTGCTCGGTCTCGTAGGACCCATCCAATTGCAGGCACGAGGTCAGATCGCGTAAGTCGGCCCGATAGATATGCATACCTGATTCTAGCATTTTGCGGATTTGCGCGCAAAGCCGCGCATCCGCATGTCTGGCGCAATCTGCGCCTGATGCGGTTGAAGAGACGTCGCCTGCTGCGTCTCTACGGTGCGATCCGCCGGCGACGGTCCCGAATCTGCTCCTGGTAGAAGGCAAACAGGCTGCGATCCTGCCCCTCGCCCCAGGCCATCGGCACGCGGCACACGTCCAGCCCGAGGCCGTCGTCCTTGCCCGCGGCCTGCGTCAGCCCGACCTCCGTGCCGTAGAAGATGATGGGCGGGCCAGGCAGCTGCATCTGCACCGCGACCGCGCGGCGCAGCGCGTCCACGTCGCCGCCCGCGATATAGAGGAAGCGGTCCATGTCGTGATTGTCGATAAATGTCGGCATCAGGAAGTTGTGGGGGAAGTAGCGACCGTGCCGCGCAAGGAACCGCGCCAGGTCGTCCTCGGTGCGCGTGCGGAACGCGTAGGTGCGGCGGAGCATCTCGCCCGCGTGAAAGTCGAGGCAGCCGTCCAGCCGCCCCACGTAGGTGCGCTGCACGTCGGGTGCGTCGATCACCTCGCCGAAGCAGTAGCAGTCGGGGCGCTCCGCCTTGCACGCGGTCCAGAAATCGGCCCAGAAGTCCGGACCGGGACCGTTGGCGTAGTCCAGCCGATAGCCGTCGATGTCGAACTCCCGCAGCCAGTAGCGCGCGATGTCGATCAGCCAGCCGCGCGCGCCGGCATCGGCCACGTTCACCTCGGGCATGGAGGCCACGCCGGAGAAGGTGCGGTAGCCGATCGCCGAGTCATCGAAGGTGAACCAGCGCCGGTAAGGGCTCTGCGGGTCTGCCTGCGCGGCGCGAAAGGTCGGGTGGCGGTCGGACACGTGGTTGCACACCATGTCCAGCACGATCCGGATGCCGAGGGCGTGCGCGCGGTCGACCAGCGCGGCCAGGGCCTTCTCACCGCCCAGCCTCGGCTCGACGCGCATCGGGTCCACCGCATCATAGCCGTGGTGCGAGGTGCTCGCGAAGATGGGGGTCAGCCAGATGCAGTCCGCGCCCAGCGCCGCGATGTGGTCCAACTTCTCGGCCACACCCCAGAGCGTGCCGCCCCACACCGCGCGCAGATCGGTGGTCTGGCGCCAGTCGCGGCCCGCGCCGGGGCTGAAGCGATCGACGAAGATCTGGTAGATCACCGCGCGGCGCGCCCAGTCCGGTGGCCCGAGCCGGTCGACCGGGCAGACGAACGTGCGACCGCCGCCCGCGCCCTGAACCGTGGGCACGGGCAGGGATGGGCCGTGGAAGAACGCGTGCGCGGCGGCCTCGACCACATCCAACACCCGTGGCCAGTCCGCGAACAGCTCCGGGGCGTCGCCGTGCCACGCGCCGATGCGATAGCGGATGCGGGTTGCCTCGGGCTGCGCAGGCAGGGTGCCCCGCCAGGCCGCCCCGTAGCCCCAGGCCAGGGTGTCCCAGGCAAATTCCTCCGGCTGCAGGAACAGGACCGCCCCGTTGGTGGCCATCCCGCGGCTGCCCGCGGGCTCGCTGCCGTCCACCGTGTAGTAGCACGCCACGCTGTCCGCGTCCAGATCCTGCCCGACGCGCACGGTCACGGTGATCGGTTGGCCCGGCAGGGGATCGCGCGGGGCGAGGTCGTTGCCGTGCTGCAGCCCGCGGCGGGCCGCGCGGTGGTGGGTCAGCTTCAGTTCGTCGGTGGCCAGGGTGCCGAAGGTGAATTCTTCCATGCTCGTTCCCATCAACAAGAGCCAGGCATTTGCCTGGCTCTTAGCTTGCTGTTGCCGGCGCGGCTGCCTTAGCCCTTGACTGCGCCCACGGTCAGACCGCTCTGCAGCTGGTCCTGAATCAGGTAGAACAGCACGAGAGTCGGCAGGGCGGCCATCAACGCACCGGCCGCGAACAGGTTCCACCGCTGTGCGTACTGGTCGCCAATGAAGAGGCTCAACCCCACCGCGACCGTGTACTGCATCTTATCCGTCAGCATCACGCGCGCGAGCAGATAGTCCGCGTACGTGCTGATGAAGGTCAGGATGAAGATAACCGCCAGGATGGGCCGCACCAGCGGGAAGATCACGCGCGTGAAGGTGTACCAGCTGGATGCGCCATCGATGTACGCGGCCTCGTCCAGATCACGCGGGATGGTGTCGAAAAAGCCCTTCATGAGCCACGTGTTGAACCCCATCGCACCGCCCAGGTAGATCAGGATCAGGCCGAAGTGCGAGTTCAGGCCGAAGCCCGGGTAGATCCGGCCGATGTTCAGCAGGATCAGGAACAACGCGGTCACGGCCAGGATATTCGGGAACACCTGGACGAGCAGAACGGTGCGCAGCAGGGGCTTGCGCAGGCGGAAGCGGAAGCGTGAGAAGGCGAACGCAGCCAGCGACGTCAGCGCGACCACCAGCGTGGCGGTGATGCCGGAGACCTTGACCGAGTTCCAGACCCAGCGGGCGAAGGGGAACTGCGGATCGCTCAACACGCTGCGGTAGTTATTCAGGGTGGCGTTGTCCGGGATCAACTGCGTCACCGTCACCTGGCTCAGCGGGTTGATCGAGGTCGAGAAGATCAACACGACGGGGAAGAGCGAGAAGAGGATGGCAAGCAACGCCACCCCCAGGCGCCAGCCCATGCTCAGGCGCTTCTGAGCTCTCAACGAGCCCGTGTGCTTGGCATCCTGTTTGCTAGACATTTTCGGACACCTCCTCGAGCATACCCGTGTACCGGAAGTTGACGATCGTGATGGCGCCCACGATGACGAAGATCACGATCGAGATCGCTGCTGCCAGGCCGAGGTCCGCGCCGCGACCGCCGCCGAACGCGAGCTTATAGGTATAGCTGATCAGGATATCGGTATAGCCGGCAGGCGTCGGCGTGCCGGGGATGGGCGGCCCGCCGTTCGAGTAGAGTTGAATGATGGTGAAGTTGTTGAAGTTGAATGCAAAGGAGCCAACGAGCAACGGCCCGACCGACACCAGCAACAGGGGCAGCGTGATGCTGAAGAACTGCTGTATCCCATTGGCGCCGTCGACCCTGGCCGCCTCGTACAGGTCGCTGGGAATGCCCTGCAGTGCACCCGTGGTGATCAGGAACATGTAGGGATAGCCCAGCCAGAGGTTGATCACCAGGATGCCGACCTTGGCCCAGAAGGGGCTGGAGAACCAACCTGGATCCCACTGTGAGCCAATGATACCGACGACCGGGTTGAGCATGCCGCGCCAGATGAGGACGCTGATGAAGGCCGGCAACGCGTACGGCACGATCATCAACACGCGGGTGAGCCGCCGCAAGGGCATGCCTGGCTCGTTGAGCACGAGGGCCAACAGGAGGCCGAGCACGAACGTGCTGAGCACGCTCAGCAAGGCGAAGAGCACTGTCCACGTGAAGATCGTGGCCAGCGGGCCACGCAGCGCTGGGCTGGTGAGTAGCCGGCTGAAGTTCTCGGCTCCCACCACCACCGGGAACCCTGGGATCAGGACCTTCCCGTCTGGCGCAGTGAAGGTGCCCTTGACGTTGGCGTAGACGACCCCCGTCTCCTGGTCGATCATCGCGTCCTGTGCCGCATCATATACGAACTTCTGCCTGGCCTGGGCGGCCACGCTGGGCGACGTGATCATGACCTCGAATTCGGGCGGCCCGAACGTCAGGTTCTGCAGGGTGGACAGAAGCGTTAGCCGTTGATTGGGCGGCACCAGCGTGTAGCCGTTGTACGCCGCCGGATTTCCATTCGCGTCGAACGTCACGCCTTCGGCCGCGAGTTGCTCGCGCGTGAAGCTCTCGCCCAGGGTCGTCTCGAACGCCTCGACGCCGTCGGGCGACTTCAGCCATAAGGCATAGGCGCCATCGGGACCGGCATACGGGACCCAGGAGAACTTCTGCGCGTCCGCGGGCAGGTACGTCTGTGTCTCGATCTGATTGATGGCGACCGGCTTGTCGACCAGGTGCCCGTCGCTGTAGTTGGTGAACGCCGTGTAGATCGTGAAGACCACCGGGTAGATGTGCATCATCGTCATGAAGGCCAACCCACCCATGATCCAGCGCAGGGGCACCGCATCATTGCGCAGGAAGACCACTATAAATGCCAGGGCAATGATCCAGATCACGATTGCCAGGGGAACCGCGCCGCCCTGAATCAGCTGCCAACCCGTGAAGATCGCGAAGGCGGTCAAAGCCATCAAGAAGAGCAAGCGGAGAAGAAGGGAGGAGAGGCTGCTGCCTCTCAGGAAGGAGCCGACTTTCGAGTTCGGCGAGACGTCAGAAGTACTTGCCATGCCATCCTCCTTCAGATAGACGGTCCACTTTGGGAAATGGAACGAAGAACTGGAAACGTCTGTTAACGGGGGTTCGGCCCTATGTCGAGGAGCACACGCGGGCCGACCCGGCGTGCAAGGGATTCAGGCGCTCGAATCCCTCACAGCAATGGAGGGGGTGGTGTCACCCCCTCCATGATGGTTCCGGTGTTACTGCGCCAGAGCGGTGATGATCTGCTCCTGGGCGTTGGTCATGGCGTCCTCAGCCTCTGCCGAACCCTGCTGGAGCAGCTTCAAAGCATCCTCCGCGGGGCCCCATACGGCCGACATGGCCGGAATGTTGGGCATGGGCACCGCATTGGCGCCGGCCGCACCGAACTTGTCCACGTCGGGGTCGCGGGGATCTTCGCGAACAGCCAGGAAAGCGGACGGTCGCGGGTCAGCCTCGAACAGCAAGCGCATCGCTTCTTCGGTGGCCATGTACTCGGTCAGGAACGCCTGGGCCAGCAGCCCGTTCTCGCTGAAAGCGCTGACGAAGAGGGCCTGGCCGCCCAGGAAGGGCTGGCTGGCGCCTGCCGGGCCGGTCGGGAAGGCCGAGATCTCGAACTTGGCGCCGGCTGCACGCATGTCGGGCAACGCCCACGGGCCGGTGATCATCATCGCGCACTCACCCGAATTGAAGCTCGCGTGATAGGTGCCCCAGTCCATGCCCGTTACGATGCTGTCCTGGTCCACCATATCCAGCAGCCACTGCGCAGCCGCCACGGAGCCTTCGTTGCCAAAGCCCACATCCTCGGGATTCCAGGTGCCATCGTCGTTCTGGCCGAAGATGTAACCGCCGAACGCGGTCTGGATCGGGTAGAAGTGATACGGATCGCCTTCCTGGCGGCAGAAGCCGTACTTGGCCTTGCCGCTGTCCTGCAGCTCCTTGGCCAGCGTCTTCACATCGTCCCAGGTGGCCGGCACTTCGGTGACCAGCTCGGGGTTGTAGAAGAAGGCGACGTTCTCGGTCGCGTAGGGCATGCCGACGAGCTTGCCTTCGTAGCTGAACATGTCCAGGGCAGCGGGGAAGAACTCGCTCGCCTTGTCGCCGAGGTCAAGCTCCGCCAGGATGCCGTTGGTGTACAGCTCGCCAACCCAGTCATGGGCGCCGACGAACAGGTCAGGGCCCTCGCCAGCCGGCGCGGCGCGCTTCACGTTGTCGCGAATATCGCCGAAACCGAGCTCGCTGATCTCCAGCTTGACGCCGTACTGCGCCTCGAAGTCAGGCGCAACTGCCAGCAAGGCAGGGGAGCGGGTGTCGTCGGCCCAGACCTTCAAGGTCGCTGCAGGTGCAGCAGGCGCCTCGGTCGGGGCAGCGGTCGGTTCGGGAACGGCTGTCGGCTCAGGCGCCTTGGTGGGCTCGGGGGCCGCGGTCGGAGCCGCCGGCTGGGCAGCCGGGGCCTGGGTCGGGGTGGCAGCGCCACCGCATGCCGCCAGCACGAGGCTGGCAAGCGTCAGCAGGACGAACATCAGTGTGAATCGCCGTGACATGTCTTCTACTCCTTGTGTTCAGACTTCCAACCAAACTACGATCGATAACAGGGTTGCCTCGGGGCAAGACGACGCCGGACACGCTCCTGATTTGGCTCTGCAACCGGCAGAAATCATGGATGGCGTGGCAGCGCGCCTGGCCCAGATGTCGTACATCTTATCACGTGACATGACGCAATGTCAAGCATACTGCCATACATTCTGCGACCGGCGGGCCTACCGGCAGGCACGTTCAGGGGGTGGGCGCGGGGGTGGGTGTTTCGGCCGGGCTCATGTCTGCCACGCACGCCGCGGCCTCGGCCTGCATGGCGGGAGGCGCATCGTCTGCACTCAGCTCACCTGTCATCACCCGGCGGAATGCGCCGTCCAGCCCGCGCCAGGCGCACACCATCTCCAGGGCCGGCGGGACGCCGCGCGCCAGGCGAAGCTGATCGACCGCCGGGCCCAGCAGCGGATCCGCCGCGATCGCTTCCACGCCCAGCACGTCCTTGTGGCTCGGCAACCGGCGCATCTTGGTCAGCCATTCGGCCTGTGCCTGGGCGGAGGTCATGAACTCCACGAAGCGGGCCGCAGCGTCCAGCTTCGCTCCGTCGACGCCCGATGCGATGAACCAGTAGCGGCCGGTGGCCATGGGCGCGGGCAGCAGCTTCGTCTGGCTGACGCGCGGCAGCGGCGCGACGCCCAGGTCGATCCCCAGCCCCCCGTACGACTCGAGATTCCACATGCCGTCGATGACGTACGCGGCCTTGCCCTGGCCGAACAGGTCGAACGCCCCGGCATAGTCCGCGCCCGCGGGCGTCACGCGGTGCAGGTGGACCAGGTCATGGAGAAACCAGAGCGACTCCACCATCTCCGCGGTGTCGAGCGTGGGCTGATCCTGAGCATCGAGCGGCCAACCGCCGTAGCCGGAGAGCCACGGGATGAGCCAGTATGACTCCGTGGTGTCGAACACCAACCCCCACTGGCCCGTGATGGGATCAGTGAGGGTCTTCAACTGCTCGATCCACGCATCGGTGTCCGCGGGGACCTGGCCCACGAGCGCCCTGTTGTAGATGAGCATCAGGTGGCCACCGAAGTTGTCCGGCAGGCCCCACACCTTGTCGCGCAGCGTCGCGCCGTCCAGCGCACCCGGCAGGTAGTCGGCCAGGTACTCGGCCGAAAAGAGATCGTCCATGGCCCGGACGATGCGCAGCTCGCCGAACGGGCCGGTGAACTCGCCGGGGGAACGCACCAGGTCGGGTGGCTCGCCCGAGAAGAGCGACTCCGCGCGGAACTGGTTGCGCAGGTCGTGGTAGGTATAGTGAACCCGCTGGATCGTGATGCCGGGGTTGGCCGCGGTGAACGCGGCGGCCAGCTCGTCGAGCAGCACGTCCGCCGCGTCGTTGTCCTCCTCCCAGTAGGTCAGCGTGATCGGACCGGTGGGGACGATCTGCGGCGTGGGCGCGGGAACGGTGGCCGGCGCGCCGGTAGGAGCAGGCGTGGCGGGCCCGCCATTCGACGCACAGGCAGCCAGGGCGACCATCAATGAGGCGGCGAACAGGATCATCTTCAACGCGCGCACGGCAAACACTCCCATCCTCTTGCGAGACGGAGTGATTATAGCCGTCCACGACGCATCGGCCAACCCGCGCACGCGTTTTTCGCACAGCACGCGGCATTTTGTGGTAAAATAGCGCCATGCAGCAGCCCTCCCGCTTCATCGATATCACCCTGCCCTTATCCGACCGGCTCACGGTCTGGCCGGGCGACCCGCCGATCTCGATCGCACGGGAGCCGGGCAACCCGGTCGTCTCGCGCCTCTCATTCGGCAGCCACGCGGGCACCCACCTCGACGCGCCGGCGCACTTCCTGCCGGGCGGAGCCACGGTCGAGCAGCTCCCGCTGGACGGCCTGATCGGGCCGGCGTGGGTGGCGGAGATACGCGGTGCGGCGGTGATCACTGCAGCCCAGCTCGAACGAGCGCGCATCCCCCAGGGGATCGAGCGGCTGCTCGTGCGCACCGGCAACTCGCCGTCGGGGCGCGACGAGGCCGCAGCGTACGCCGAGCGCCCCTTCAATAAGAAGTACGTCGCACTGGACGCGACGGCGGGTGGCTGGCTGCTCGCGCGGCGCATCCGCCTCATCGGAATCGACGGACCGTCCATCGACCCGTTCGGTTCGCCGGAGCACGTGGTGCACAACATGCTGCTGGCGAACAAGGTGATCATCGTCGAAAACCTGGCGTTGGCAGGCGTCCAGACAGGCCATTGCCGGCTGATCTGCCTGCCGCTGCGATACGAGGGAGGCGACGGGGCGCCCGTCCGCGCGGTCCTCGAAGTCTGACTCCAATCCATTTGTGTGAGGAAGGTGTCCATGGCCGGACCATCGCTGCCCACTGCCCCGGAGTTTCTGACCTGGCAAGAGGTCGATAAGCTCATCGGCTACCTGCTGCCGCAGCTCCGTGGACCGTACGATGCGCTGTTGATGATCACGCGCGGGGGCATCGTGCCGGGCGGCATGATCGCGGAGGCGCTCGACATCCGCTACATCTTGACGGCCGCGGTCGAGTTTCCCCTGGCGGGCCAGGCGCGGCTGGCGTGGCCCACCTTCCTCCAGTTTCCCGAGGACAAGCTGCTGCGGGACAAGCGCATCCTGTTGGTCGATGACATCTGGGCCAACGGCCGCACGCTGACCACCGTGAAGGGCCGCGTCCAGATGGCGGGCGGCCGCGGGGAGGCTGCGGTCCTGCACTACAAGCCGGGCAGCAATCTCTTCCGCGAGGCAGGACCCGACTACTACGCCGCAGTCACAGACCGGTTCATCGTCTATCCCTGGGAAGTACAGCACGGCCCGGAGGATCTCCCGCCCCGCGTGCCCCAGGTCAACTGAGCCAACCGCTTTGCCGCATTCGGGCGCCGTCGATCCTGGCGCCCGGATGCGCCCTCGTTTCGGGCCACATATTCCAATGTATTTCAGCGCGCTGCATCAATTTGCGTCATTCCCCGTTTTCCGTTGGAACTCCTCTGCCAGTGGTGGCGTCCTACTACGCACAGGGTCGGTGCAAACCGACCACTATCAAGAGGACAATCACTCTGAGGAGGGTTCCGTATGTCTGTTCGTAGAACAAGTTGGATTTTTGCACTGGGCATTGTGGCACTGGCCGCAGTGCTCGTGCTGAGCAGCGGCGTGCTGCCGGCTCAGGCGCAGGCGACGGCGCAGGCCCCTGCGCGCACCATTACGGTGGTCGGCCGGGGCGAGGTGAAGGTCAAGCCGGACGTGGCGAACACCACGGTGGGCGTCGACGTACAGGCCGGCACGGTGGATGCGGCGATGGAGGATGCGCAGGCGCGCATGACCGCCATCCTGGCCGCACTGAAGAAGCTGGGGATCGAGGAGAAGGATATCCGGACGAGCAACTTCTCGATCAACTTCGAGCGCACGAGCCCGGAGCCGCGCGTGGTGACTGCCGAGGCAGCGCCTGGCACGATCGAGCCGCCGGCGGGCTTCTACCGGGTCAGCAACATGGTCCAGGTGACCATCCGTGACATGACCAAGGTGGCCGAAGTGCTGGACACCGCGGTCAAGGCGGGGGCCAACAACGTCTGGGGCCTCTCCTTCGGGCTGGATGACACCGACGCGCTGGAGGCTCAGGCCCGCGAGGCCGCAGTGAAGGACGCCCTGGAACGGGCCGAAGCGCTGGCCGAACTGACCGGGGTTGAGGTGGGCGACGTGATCGCGGTGAGCGAGGTCGTCGGGTCAATCGCCCCGATGTACGAGACGGCCGCACGCGGCATGGGCGGCGGGGGTACCCCCGTTGAGCCGGGCGAGGTCGCCTACAGCACGCAGATCCAGATCATCTACGCCATCCAGTAACGCTGGGGCGGATGAGGGGTTGAGAGAGGGGCGGCGCATCTCCTGCCGGGAGGTGCGCCGCCTCATTTTGTGCGCGGCCCACGTGTGAAGCCATCCGTTATTCTTACCGCGCACTCATTGACGCACATTCCGGCCGGCGCGATAATCCGTGCAGACTGGGCCACCTCTCCTCTGCGGTTTGCGGGGACAGGCATGACGGCGGCCTGGCCGCCCCTCCCTCCCCGGCCATCATCACTTCTCAGGCGGCCCTCCGCAGCGCTTCCGAGTATCCATTCGCACCGGCAGCAAGGAGGATTCCATGAACCACGACTTCGCACGTGCACGATACATCGCCATCCTGCTCATCGGCCTCATCCTGTTCTGCATGCCCGCGGCAGGCAGCGCCGGCGAACTCACCCCGGCCTGGGAGTGTTGGGGGCCGGGCCTGCCCGATCCATGCCGCAACGATCTGCGCGACATCGCGATTGTGCCCGGCACAGATCCGGCGCAGGCCGTGGCCGTCGGCGATGGCGGCACGATCCTGCATTGGAATGGCAGCGACTGGCACAGGATTGCCAGCGGCGTCACCGAACCGTTGCATGCAGTTGCCATGTCGTCCCCCACCCAAGGCTGGGCGGTGGGCAGGAGTGGCACGATTCTGACCTGGAACGGCGCGACCTGGGCGGCCACGACCTGGAAAACGGGCGACTTGCTGCGCGCCGTTGCCCTGGTGCCCGGCACCGCGCCGCTGCAGGCCTGGGCTGCGGGCGATAACAAGGGGGTCGGCGAGTTCATCCTCTGGAACGGCACGGAGTGGCAGGACGAGTTCAACGAAGAGTACAAGTTGTTCGGCGGTGGGATCTACCGTATTGCCATGTTGGACGCCACGTCCGGTTGGGCGGTCGGCGGAGATCAGACCGGCAAGGGCCAGATCTGGCGTTGGGATGGATCGTGGCCCTGGCAATGGCAGACCGTGGTGCGTCCTGAGGAGGTCTTTTATGGCCTCGATATGGTTTCTGCGACCGATGGCTGGGCCGTGGGCGAGGCCGGCCTCGCCTATCGCTGGAACGGCACGGCGTGGAATCCCCAGCCGACCCCTTTCACCACCGACCTGCGCAGCGTGGACATGGTCTCCGCCAGCGCGGGCTGGGCAGCCGGCGAGGCGGGCACCTTGGCGCGATGGAACGGCGCCCAATGGCAGACCTACGCAGGGCTGACCCTGAGCCAGGATCTGACTGCCGTGGCGATGGCATCGGCCGGCAACGGTTGGGCGGTCGGCGAGGGGGGCGTGATCCTGCGCTGGGACGGCAGCGACTGGCAGATGGTCGCCGGTCCGGCCTACAGCAAGCTCGAATCCGTGGCAGCGACCCCGGGCTCCAGCGGCATGGATGGCTGGGCGGTGGGCGAAACCCGTGACCTGCTGCATTGGAACGGCAGCAACTGGCACCCTACGAAGGGGCCCACCACTTTCTACTATGCGGTGTCGATGGTCAACGACCTCGATGGTTGGGCAGCCGGCCCGGGGGGCCGCATGTACCGCTGGAACGGCGTCGCGTGGGCGGAGACCCCGCGCGTCGAGTCAGCGAAGGCGCTGGGCATGATCGCCAGCGACGATGGGTGGGCCGTAGGCTGGGGCAAGATCCAACATTGGGACGGCACGGCCTGGACCCAGGTCGCCTCGCCGACCACGCGCACGCTGTACGGCATGGACGTGCTGGCGGCCAACGACATCTGGGCGGCCGGCGATGGGGGAACCATCATCCACACCACCGGGCAGGGCTGGGCGCTTGTTCCCTCGCCCGTGAAGGAGTGGCTGACCGACGTCGGCATGGCTGCGCCGGGCGAAGGCTACATCGTCGGCAACGCCGGCACGATGCTGCGCTGGGATGGCACAGCCTGGCACAAGATGGCCGTCCCGTCCGGGGTGGGCCTGCTGCGCGGGGTGGATGTGGTGCGCGCGGGCGGCGCGACGACCGGCTGGGCGGTGGGCGATGCGGGGAGGGTGTTGCGCCTGGCTGGGGGCGCGTGGTCGACCGCGCCCAGCCCCACCGGCAACGATCTGTATGACATCGCTCTCGTCTCGCCCGATGAAGCCTGGGCCGTGGGCGAACACGGCGTGATCCTGCACTGGGGGCGCCTGTCGCAGTGGCCCTCGCAGACCTACCTGCCCAGCGTTCGCAGGTAGGCAGCGGCAGTGGGGCTGGCCTCTGTGTCGGACCAGCGGCCAGCCTCGCACCGGCTCTGCTGCCGGCCCTGAGGTGATCCGAAAATCCGCTCGATAGACCAGGACTCCGGACTTCGTCGCGAAAGGAGCACTCCCTTATGAGCACCCGTTCCTCCATCCGCAGGTTCCTCGCCGCCGCGATCATCTGCCTCGTCATCGGCGCGATCCTCCAGGCCGGCGCGCTGGCGCATGCGGTCCCGGTCGAGGTGCCGCAGCCTGCCCCGATCGACACTCCCGGCCCGATCCTCACGCCAGCGCGCACCCCACTTGTCATGGAAGCGCGAGCGCGTTTCGCGGTGCTACCTTCCGGGGCCGCCGCGGCCGGCGCCCGGCCTCAGGACGGCTGGGTCACGCTGATGTCGGAGGGTTTCGAAGGTGAATTCCCTGCCCCGGGCTGGCACATCGGACGCGAAGGAGACCCCTATCTGTGGGGCGTGCGCAACTGTCATGCCCACACCGGCGGGAACAGCATCGGGGGCGGCTACGGCGGCCCCCAGGGCTCGCAGATCGCATGCGACCAGCCGTACACCGCCAACTATGTGACGACCTTGTCGTACGGTCCCCTCGACCTGAGCGACTGCAACGATCTGCGGCTCAACTTCTCCCATTTGACCGACCTGGCGCCCAAGGACTCCCTCAGCTACGGCTACTCGAACGATGGGGGCAAGAGCTGGATGCTGCGCTTTCTCTATGGCGACTATATCACGCCGTGCGAGGGTTGGTGCGAGTGGACCATCTATGCCAACCAGTTCGCCATCCCCCTCTGCGGCAAGTCGCAGGTCTACCTGCTTTTCCGCTTCCAGTCGGACCTCACGGAGACCAAATGGCCCGGCGCGTGGGTGGATGATGTCTCGCTCGAAGCCTACTACGGCCAGCCATCTCCCACGCCGACGCCGCGCGGGACCATCATACCTACGACGACGCCCACGCCCACACGAACCACGACGCCGGGCGCGAGCCGCCGCGCCTACCTGCCGCTGTTGCTCAAGTAGGAGCCGGTTGAAGCCGGCAGCCCATGGCGGCGCATCTCCTGCCGGGAGATGCGCCGCCTTGTTCTGTGCGCTATGCCGCGGCGGGCGGATGTGATAGAATCGACCGAGGTCCGATCACCGTTCGGCTTCGATGCCATCACTCTGCCGGAGAGACCATGGTCCACCGCCTTCGCCAGCTGCCTCCGTTGCTTTGCCTCATTGTGATCGCACTGGCCATCCCTCACACGGTCGCGGCGCAGGAGATACCCACCAAGTGGTATGCCCTCAGCGCACCGCACGGGGCCATCACCCAGTTGGCCGCGAGCCAGGACGGGCAAACGGTCTACGCGGTCAGTTCCGTAACCGTAAACCGCCAGGCCGATCTGACCCAGGTGCGCGATGCAGGCACGCCACGGGGCGCGGACGCGCTCTACCGCAGCGTCGATCGCGGCGCGACCTGGGCCGCGGTCACCAACGACCTGCCGCCGGGAACCATCACGGAGCTCTACGTCGACGCGACGGACGGATCGGTGTGGATCGGCCTGAACGAGCGCTCGACCGAGATTCAGCCGCGTTCGGGCCCGTGGCGCAGCGTCGACCGTGGCCGCACCTGGCGACGGGTGCCCCTGGATCGGGAAAACCTGCTCATCCGCTCCATCGTGCGCGACGCAGGGGGTGACCTGCTGCTGGCCGCACAGGGTGCGGTCGACGGATGGGCGAGCTACGTCTATCGCAGCGCGGATGGCGGCGCGACCTGGACGAGCACCGAGCTGCCGAGAGGCGAAGGCCTTCCGAGCGATGGGCTGGCGCGGCTCCTTGCGCATCCCAGCGATTCGCAGTCGCTCTTTGCGGTCATGGCGAGCGGTGACCTGCTGGTGTCCGGTGACGGGGGCACGACCTGGACCTGTAATGAGGATGCCCTCATCTGTCAGGCGTCCCGGCGCCAGAGCCAGCTGGTGGTCGAGCCGGACCGCGGAAGTGCACTCGTCCTGCTGGGCGGCAGAGGGTCGGCGTGGTCCGTCCTGCGCAGCGTGGACGGCGGCAAGACCTGGTCCGACATGCGCGCTTCCGGCTTGCCCGATGTTGAAGCCGGCGTAGGGGCGGCGGCCGCGCTGGGCGACGGCGTGCTGCTGTTGGCAAGCCCGGCCGGAGTCTACCGCAGCGTGAACGCGGGCGCCACCTGGCAGCCGCTGGAGGGCGCGCTGAGCGCCGGCAAGGTCCATCGGTTCGCCGTTCTCCCGCGGGCCGGCTCCTCCACGGCCACCGTGCTGGCCGCGACAGGATACGGCATCGTCGCGTCCGGCGATGCCGGCTCCTTGTGGCGCTCTTACGGTACAGGCCTGCCCGCCAATGCTCCCCTGGACGGCCTGCTCACCCACCCCGGGCAACCGGCGCAACTCATCGCGCCGCTCCGGCACGACGGGCGCGGACCGGCCGTCCTGATCAGCCGCGATGGCGGCCAGGCCTGGCTGCCCAGTGACGGCGGCATCCCGACCGGCGGCGCCACCGCGTGGGCCATGGATCCGGCGAATTCCCTCGGCTTCGCACTTGCGGGCTGGGAGCACGTCTCGGTCACGACCGACGGCGGCGCGACCTGGAAGACCGAACTGGTGCCCTTCGGCCAACGCACCGCGATCGCCTACGCGCCCTCCGCGTCTGACCGCATCTACGTCGACGGGTCGCCCGCGCTCCGCAGCATGGACGGCGGCGCGACATGGCTGACCATGAACGTAGCGCCCGCGCCGGGCAGTGCCCCGACGGAGGTGCGTGGGATCGCGGTCCATCCGGAGGATGCGCGCCGCGTGTGGGCCGGGACCGCCGACGGCGTGCTGCAGAGCCTGGATGGCGGCGTGTCGTGGCAGAAGTTCGGTCTGGACGGCCTGCAAGTCACCTGGCTGTCAACCGGCGGCAGCCCTGACGGCGGCCTGGCGCCCCTGGCGCTCTTTGCCGGCGTTCGGGACAACGGCATCATGCGCTGGACCAGCGCGGGCGGGCTGCTGGCCGGCAGCCCCGATTGGCAGCCGGCCAACGCAGGCCTGCCCTCGGGCAGCAACATCCTGGCCTTCCTCCCCGACAGCCGGTCGCCCGGCCTCCTCTGGGCGACGCGCAACGGCGGCGGCGTCTATCGCTCCACCGACCACGGGGAAAGCTGGCAGAACGCAGCCATCGGCGTGGGCGACAACCTGGGGGTGGCGCTGGCGGTCAACTACACCGTCCCGGCCGGCATCTACATGGCGACGGCCACCGCGGGGATCTGGTCGCTCGGCGCCACGAGACCCGAGCCCGCGGCCACGCAGACGCCGCCACGCGCGGCGACCAGCACGCCCAACGAAGAAACCCCTCGGCAGGGGGTGGACGCGCGCATCGAGGTGGTCTGGCCGCACGGGTTCGCGCCGATCGAGGAGGCACGGCTCGCCAACGTCGGCATCCGGCTGTTCATGCCCGGCAGCCTGCAACCGCCCGCGTGTGGGTGGCGTCCCCAGGTGGTCCTGCGCCGCGCGCTGAACACGGAGCCGGCGCAGCCGGTAGGAGAGGCCGACCAACGCACGGTCGATGGCCAGCCCTTCCCCTACTGGGAGACGAACGACGTCGACATCTCGGCCGCACGGGAAGGCACCCAGAAGATCTACTTCATGGTGACCGCCGGCGGCGTCGACACGGCCACCAGCATCTGGGCGCACAGCGCGGACGCGCGCACCTTCTTCCCCGAGCAGCAGGTGCCCAGCGGCATCGCCACGGGCACGCTCGACGCGGTCGACGCGCGCATCCAGATCGTGTGGCCCCACGATGGGCAGGGGCAGGAGCGGTCCGTCGCCGAGGCCGACCTGGCCAATGTCGACGTGACGCTCTTCAAGCATGCCACACGCCTGACGGTGCCGCGCGATTGGCGGCCGGGACGCGTGACGTTGATGGGCGCCTGGAATCAGGAGATAGGCCGGCCGCTTGCGACCAACCCGAACGTGGCCGTCAGGCAGGCAGGCGCGATCACCTATCCGGTGTGGGAGTTCAACGACGTGCCGGTCGACCGCGCGCGTGATCCCGCCAACAAGCTCTACCTGTGGGTGGAGGTCGAAGGGATTCAGAGCTATCCCACCATCTGGGCGCACGGCGCGGACGGCCGCACCTTCTTCCCCGCGGCGGATGAGCCGATCCAGGGGTGTCTGCCCTGATGTCGCTCCAGACCCTGTTCGGCGTGTTGGGCGCCCTCGCACTGGTGGTCCTGGCGGCGCTGCTGACGCTCTGGTGGCGCCAGCAGACCTTCCGGTGGCCCGCGGTCCTGGCCGTGAGCCTCCTCATCGCGCCCCTCCTGACGTGGTGGTCCGGCGAGCTTTTCGAGGTCGCGCCCTACCGCGCAGGGTGCGACGGCCTCTGCCCCGGGCGACTCGGCGCGCCTTTCGCCACGCATCTGATCGATGGCAGCGGCCCCGAGTTGCTGGTCACTGGCGTCGTGCTCGACGCACTGATCTATCTCGTGGTTGCCCTCGGCTGGGCCGCGATCCTCCGGGCCGTCATGCACCAGCTCGCCAATCTGCCTCGCAATGCGCTCCTCGTCCAGATCCTCCTGGGTGCGCTGCTGATCGTCGGGCCTGTCGCGCTGGCGCCCTGGTTCCTCCCGCCGCCCGAGGCGACCGTGCGCGGTGACCCGCAGCGCATCGCCATCAACGCGCGGCGGGAGGTCTACCTGTACGACCAGGACGCAACCTCATCGGTGCTGCGGGTGGGGCTGGTCGACGTGCGACCCCGGCCCGACGGCCAGGATGGCATGCGCGTCTGCCTGAGCACCTACACCTTCTTCTACCTGCCGGCGGGCTACATGTACCTGGATATGACTCCCGAGGGCGTGCACAGCTACACAGGCGGGATCCTGCCGCCCGGCCAGGCGCTCCGCTCCGACGCCCCCTCCTCCGACCTGGGCAGCGCGCAGTGCTGGGAGTGAGCGCGTCATTGTCCGTCGCTGGGTGATGTGATAGACTGTGCCGAACTGCTGGGGCGCCGCAAGCTCGCTTCGTCCCAGCACAACGGGACGGAAGGGTGGAACGACATGGAACGTAAGAATCGCACCGTGCTGATCGTGGCTATCGCGGCAGTGCTGCTGCTGTGCTGCTATTGTGTCGTCATCGGCGGAATCGGCGCCTGGCTGCTGACTGGCCCTGGTGACGTGGTGACCGAGCCGCAGGCGGTCGTCACCCGGATCGTCGTCACGCGCGCGCCGGCGAATCAGGCACCCGCCGTCAGCACCCCCGCCGCGCCCGCGCAGGAGCCTTTCGCAGCCGGCACCCCCGCGGCTCCCGCCCAGGAACCACCTGCAGGCGACACCCCTGAACCTGCGCCCACCGCAGAGGCCAGCCCACTGCGCCCCCCGGCTGTCGTGGCGGAACCTGATGCTGCAGCGCTGGAGGAGGTGGCGATGCTGACCGCAAGCGAGATGCCGCCGGCCGATCCCCGGCTGCTGGCCATGCGGCTGCGCCCCAACTCGGATGACGACATCCCGGAGGTGGTCCGCACGTCTGCGCCGTCGTACAAGGTCGGCGACAAGCAGGAGTTCTGGGTCTCGAACACCGACACCCTCGAATACCGCCAGATCACGGCTGAGCTGAAGTACTTCACCGATGTGGTTACCATCTGGGTCGAACAGGGCGTGCGCATGGACCTGAACGATCTGCAGGCCTCCGCGGATCGTTTCACGGAGGAGATCTACCCCACCAACAGCGAGTTCTTCGGCAGCGAATGGAAGCCGGGCGTCGACGGTGACCCGCGGCTGCACATCCTGCATGCCCGCGAGCTGGGCGACACGGTCGCCGGGTACTACTCATCGGCCGACCAATACGCCAAAGAGGTCGATGCCTACTCCAACGAGCGGGAGATGTTCTACATCTCCGCGGATTCGGGCAGCGCGCCTCCGAACACCCCCTTCTACGATGGCATCCTGGCCCATGAATTTCAGCACATGATCCACTGGGCCAACGATCGCAATGAGACGTCGTGGGTGAACGAGGGCATGTCGGAGCTGGCCAGCTTCCTCAACGACTTCGACCCGGGCGGACACGACCTGGCCTACATGCAGCGGCCGGACACGCAGCTGACGACCTGGGCCGACCAGAGCGAAGAGAGCGTGACGGAGAACTACGGCGCGTCGTATCTCTTCACGGCCTACTTCCTGGACCGGTTCGGCGAGGAGCTGACCAAGGCCGTGGTCGCGTCCGACCTCAACGGCATCGCGGGATACAACGCGGCCCTTGAGGCGGCCGGCCGGCCGGAGCGCTTCGACGATATCTTCGCAGATTGGGTCATCGCCAACTACCTGGACGCGCCGGAGGCGGACGCGGAAGGGCGCTACGGCTACTCCGATATCGACCTGTTCCCCCTCTCCATCGCGGAGGATTACCGCCGCTATCCTGTGGAGGCCATGACCCAGGTGAGCCAGTACGGGGTCGACTACATCCGGCTGAACGGCAACCAACCGCTCAACATCCGCTTCGAAGGGCAGACGGAGACCCCCCTGGTGCCCGCGTCGCCTAAAGGCGAGTTTTCCTGGTGGTCGAACCGCGGCGACACGAGCAACTCCACCCTCACGCGGGCAGTGGACCTGCGCGGCGCAACCGAGGCAACCCTGACGTTCTCGGCCTGGTACGAGATCGAGGAAGGCTGGGACTACGCGTACGTGGAGGCATCGACCGACGGCGGCAACCACTGGGACATCCTGGCGGGCAACTACAGCTCGGACTACAACCCGGTCGGCAACGCGTTCGGCTTGGGCTGGACGGGCAGGAGCGGCGGGGCTGACGAGGCCAAGTGGGTCGAGGAGTCCGTGGACCTGACCCCCTACGCGGGCCAGGAGATCCTCATCCGCTTCGAGATGGTGACGGACGATGCGGTCAACAAGCCGGGCCTGCTGATCGACGATATGGCCATTGCCGAGATCGGCTGGCAGGATGACGGCGAGTCCGGGGCTGCCGGGTGGACCTCCGAAGGGTGGATTCTGACGGACAACAGCGTGATGCAGGGTTGGCTGGTGCAGATACTGGAGATCGGTGACGGCATGGTGACGGTCGAGCGGCTTCCGGTTGCAGCAGACGGCATCGGCGAGCTGCGCATCGACAACATGGATGAGCTCGACGAGGTGATGGTCATGGTTTCCGCGCTGGCCCCGGTCACGACGGAGAAGGCGAACTACCGCTACACCATCACGCGCGATTGAACGTTGATGGACTTCCGTCCGGTGCCACAAGAGCGGCGCCGGACGGAGACTCAGCCCCCATTTACTGCTGATGAATCAGGTTACCTTCGCAGGGCTCGTCGCCTTCCTCATGGCGGCGCTCGGTTGGCTCACGCTGCAATCGGGGCGCATCCTGAGGCACTACATCCCCGAGTCCAACCTGATTCTCGGCATCCCCGATAACCTCGCGCGTACTGCGCTCATCGCCATCTGCATCGTGGCCGGCCTCACGGTGGGGCCGGGCGCCGGCCAGTTGGGCTGGGAGAGCGACGCCCTCCTGAAGGACGTGCTCGCCGGCGCCGGCATCGGCGCGGCCCTGGCCGGCTTCCTGCTGTGGGCCGGCACAACGGCAATCCGACGGTGGGGGCCGGACATCTACGACAACCGGCTGCTGCGAGCGATCGTGCCCACCAGCCGCCGCGAATGGGTGCTCGTCGCGCTCGCACTGGCGCCTGCCGCGTTGGGAGAAGAGCTGCTCTTCCGCTCCCTGCCCCTCGGCGGGCTGGACTGGCTCGTGCCTCCCGTGGTGCTGATGTGGCCGCTGGCGCTCGTGTTCGGGCTGCTGCACACGGCCCAGGGGCTGTGGGGCGTCGTCGGAAGCACGCTGCTAGGCCTGGTCTTCTCTGCGCTGTTCCTCTGGACCGGCAACATCTGGACGCCGTTCGTCGCGCACTATGTCCTGAACCTGGTGGAGGTCACGGTCGCGATGCGACAGGGGGTTCGGCCGCTGCGGCGGGACGCGGAGGCGGCGAGAGGCAGGGAACTCGAAGGTTAGAGGCGCCGGACTTGCCGGAACGGATCCATCAGACCGCATCGTTCGACTGCGCAGCGACCGTGCCGCTGCGCCTATCAGGACGCTCCCCCGCGCGTGTCAATCCTGCATCAACCTGTGGCAGGGCCACCATGAGTCCCAGCGCGAGCCAGAAGAGCAGGCCGGGCTTCGATCCCAGTGCCAGCGTGTCCGCCAGGCCGTAGACGTGCAGTCCGATCATGCCGGCCAGCAGGCCGAGCGCCGCGCTGCCGGCGAAGCGATCGCTGCTCCGTGCGGCCCGCCAGGCGGTTACTGCAGCGGCCAGCATGAGCGCCACATACCCCACCAGCCCTCCCAGTCCAAGGTCGACCCCCACCTGCAGGAGCAAGTTGTGGGCGTGCGCGATGTCCGAATCCGGTGGGACGAGGAAGAGCGGATAGAGCAGGTTCACCACCCGGCGGAAGGTGCCCAGCCCCACACCCGTGAAGGGAAAGTCCTGAAGCGCATAGACCGCCCGCGACCAGATCTCGACTCTCGCGTCGAGCGACAGCTGCTGCATCACCGCGTCCATGCCGGGCCCGCCCTGGCCCGTCTCGGCCACGCGGGCCACCAGCGAAGGCCCCACCATGGCCGCGGCCGCGATCACGGCAACCGCTGAGAGGCCGGCCGCGACCCCGAGCGCGATCCTGAGGCGGCGGCTGCCGTGCAGCCACGCGGCAAGGAAGGCCCACCCGATCAGCGCCACTGACAGGCCGATCCATCCTGCGCGCGAGCGCGTGAAGATCACGGTCGCGAGCATGACCAGCATGACGGCCGCCAGGAGGAGCACGGCCGCGCGCCGGCCCTCGCGTGCACATCCTGCAGCACACCCCAGCATCACGGGCAGGGCCAGGACGAGCGCGCCGGCCAGTTGGTTGGGGTTGACCCCCTCACCGGGCGTGCCGGGAAGCGCGACGAGCGTCTGGGGAAGGCGCGCCGTGAGGCCCTGCAGCGGCGCCAGGCGCATGCCCAGCAGGCCGACGGCCCACACGCCCAGCGCGACGATCCCAAACACGGCAAGCCCGATCGCCAGGGACCGGCGGCTGCGAACGGCGAACCCCAACACGCGCAGCGAGGCCAGCCCCAGGATGAGGCCGGTCAGCTTGGGCAGCGTCAGCTCAGGGAAGGCCGAGGCCCACACCGCCAGGGGGATGGCAAGGCAGAAGACGAGCAGCGCCAGGTTGGCAGGGGAAGCGGGCCAGTACTCCCGCAGAAAGGCGGCGCGCAGCACCCAGACGGCGGCCAGGAGGGCCAGCGCCACGACCGTCCATGCGGGGCGGTAGGTGGGAAAGAGCAGCAGGGGCGCCGCGGCCAGCAGGACGAGCGGCTCCGCGACGGCTAAGGCTCGACCCGCCAATTTTGCGCTCCCAACTGCTCGGTCAGCTCGCGCTTCAGGCCCTTGCAGATGCCGGTCGTGCTGTTCGGAAAGTCCAGCTGGTAGCGCGCCTGTCCGGGCGCCTCGATGATGACGACGAACCGGTCCTGCCCCTGATACCTCTGCAGCAGGTCGACCAGGTTCGACAGGCGGCGGCGGTCGCCGTCCAGGGAATGGCTTCGCCGGAAGGTAACGATGAGGCGCGGCGCCTGCTTCTCTGCCGTGGGCTCTGCCACGGGCGATGCGAGCGTCGTGATGCCGGCAGCGGGCGCGGCGACTTCAGTGCGCTCGACGGGCGGCGTCCGGTTCTCTGCCACCGGCGCCGGCTGCGCGGGGACCGGGGTGACTGCGGATGACGGCCGCGGTGCGGGCGTCTCGACGTCGTCGATCGCGTCATCCTCCGCCAGCCAATCCGGCGTCTGGCCGGCAAACGGATTCATCTCATCGTAGGTGGAATCACCGCCGTCGTCGGCCCCATATGCCACGGCCGGAGGAGGCACGTAGGCTGCCGCGCCCGCATCGCCGTGCCCGCGGCGCACCATTGGCCGCTCCGCTACACCGTTGCCGTTCTGATAGCGATGGTACGTGGTGCTGGTGTCCTCGATGATCTTCTGGCCTTGCACGTAGTCCTGCACGCGTTCCGCAACGACGCTCAGCCGGCCGTTGCGCGGGTCGACCTTGCCCCACACGATCACGATCTTGTCCTGCTTCCACTGGTCACGCTGATCGTTGAACTGCTGTGGGAAGACGGTGACATCGACCGATCCCTGCAGATCCTCCAGCCGGCAGAAGGCCATCTGATCGCCCTTCCTGGTCGTGAACGGCCGCACCTCGGCCAGCACCCCCGCGACGACCACGGCCCGCTTGCCCAGGTCCTCCGTGATGTCGACGCTGGCATGCGTGACCACATTCATCAGGTCGACCGTCATCTGCTGCAGCGGATGGCTGGACACGTAGACGCCTACCAGTTCCTTCTCCCACTCAAGAAGCATCCTCTTGGTGACCATCGCGGACGCATTCGCCGGGAGATGGATGTCGACGCCCGCCGCCTTGTCGTCGCCCCCGAACAGGGTCAACTGGCCTGCATCGGCAGCCTCATGGGAGGAGATGCTGGCCTGCAGCAACTGGTCGATGGCCGCCAAGATCTGCGCCCGATCGCCGAAATCATCCAGCGCCCCGACCTTGATCAGGCACTCCAGCCCTCTGCGGTTCACCTGGCGCAGGTCGACCCGCTCCGCAAAGTCGCTGAGCGACGCAAAGGGAAGATCCGCGCGCGCGGCCAGGATCGTGTCGATCGGGCCCTCGCCCACGTTCTTGATCGCATCCAGGCCCATGCGGATGGCGGAGCCGGGCTCGATCGGGAAGGAAAATGCAGCCACCTGCCGCGGCGCGGTGCGGTCCGCGGGGAGTTGTTCGATCGTGAAGGTGTGGCCGCCGACGTTGACATTGGGCGGCAGCACCTCGATGCCCATGCGCCGGCACTCGGCGATCAGGATGCCGACCTTCTCGGTATCGTGACGCTCGACGGTCAGCAGGGCTGCCATGTACTCGACGGGGTAATGCGCCTTCAGATAGCCGGTCTGGGCGACGACGACGGCATAGTCGGCCGCATGCGCGCGGTTGAACCCGTAGCGCGCGAAGTTCTCCATCGCGGTCCAGATGGCATCCGCCTCTTCGCGGGTCAGTCCCGACTTCTTCGCGCTGCCTGCAGCAAAGATCTCGCGATGCTCGTCCAGCGTCTTCTTTGATTTCTTGCTGATGCCCCGGCGCACCAGGTCTGCCTCGCCCGGCGTGTAACCGGCGATGTCGGCCAGGATCTGGATGACTTGTTCCTGATAGACCGCAACGCCCATCGTCTCGGACAGGATGGGCTCCAAAATGGGATGGACGTAGTGCGGCTGCCTCTCACCGTGCAGGCAGGCGATGAAGTCCGGGATGAACTCCATCGGCCCGGGACGATAGAGCGAGATGGTGGCGGTAATGTGATCGAACTCGGTCGGCCGCATCTCCATGAGCACCCGGCGCATCCCCTGCCCTTCGACCTGGAACACGCCCATCACGTCGCCGGACGTGAGCAACTCATAGGTCTTCGCGTCGTCGATCGGCAGGTTCTCCAGGGTGTATTCCTTGCCGTGGCGCTCCCGGATCAGCCGGGCCGCTTCACGCATGAGCGTGAGCGTGGAGAGACCCAGGAAGTCGATCTTGAGCAGGCCGATCGATTCGAGGATCGGATACTCGTACTGGGTGACCGTCCGCGTGACGGCCGACTTCGGCGGACGCATGAGCGGGGTGTAGTAGGTGAGCTCGCGGTCCGCCACCATCACCGCGGCCGGATGGATCGATGAGTGGCGAGCCACGCCCTCCAGCTGCATCGACGCATCCAGCAGGTTGCGAACCATCTCCTCGCTGTCGTAGCGCGCCTTCAGCTCGGCCGAGTAGAACTCATTCCCCGCGGTCAGGACATTCTCGATCGTGACCGGTTTGCCGGAGATGCCCGGGATGAGCTTGGCGATGACGTCCACCTGGTCGAGGGGCACGGCCATCGCGCGGCCGACGTCACGGACGGCCGCGCGAGCCTTCATGCGGCCGAAGGTGACCACCTGCGCGACGCGGTGATCGCCGTACTTGTCCACGGTGTAGCGGATCAGCTCTTCGCGTTGATCGTCGGGAAAGTCGAGGTCGAAGTCGGGCATGGTCACCCGGCCGGGGTTCAGGAACCGCTCGAAGATCAGCTTGTTGCGCAGCGGGTCCAGGTTCGTCACGCCGATGGCGTACGCCACGATGGAGCCCGCCCCGGAGCCGCGCACGTTCCACCAGATGCCGCGGCGCTTGGCGTACATGCACAGGTCCCGTACGATGAGGTAATACACATCGAACCCCATCTCGTGGATGACCTTCAGCTCGTAGTCCTTGCGGGCCTGAACCTCGGGATCGGCCGCCCGGCCGCCGTACCGCCAGGTTAGGCCCTCGTCGGTGAGATGGCGCAGATAGGACTCGTAGGTGAATCCCTCCGGGATGTCGATGTCGGGCAGGTGGTAGTGGCGATCGTCCGGGTCGACCTCGCACATCTCGGCGATCTTGACCGTGTTCGTAAACACGCTGTCCGGCAGATCCGCGTAGGGCAGGAACGTCCGCCGCATCTGATCGAGGCTCTTGAGGAAATAGGAGTTCCCGTCGTAGCGCATCCGCTTCGGATCGGTCAGCACGGTGCTGGTCTGAACGCAGAGCAACGTGTCGTGGGCCTTCGCGTCCTCCTCGAGCACGTAGTGCACATCGTTGGTCGCAATGGCAGGGAGGTCGTACTTTTGCGCCAGCGACCACAGCTCCCTGTTGACGTCGGTGAGCTCGGGAATGCCGTGCTCCTGGAACTCGATGTACCAGCGATCCGGCCCGAAGACATCCCGGTACCACATCAGGCGCTCGACCGCCTTCTGCGTCTGGCCGTTCTTAAGCAGAGTCGGTATCTCCGCGGCCAGGCAGCCGGACGTGCAGATCAGGCCCTCGCTGTGGGCTGCAAGGTACTCGGCATCGACGCGCGGGCGGTAATAGTAGCCCTTGAGCTGCGCATCGGTGCAGATCTGCAGCAGGTTGCGGTAGCCCGTCATGTTCTCGGCCAATAGGAGCAGGTGGTGCCGGCCCCGGTCGAGATCGCCTTCCTGGCCCGACATGGGGCGTCCCCACTGCGTGATGTACGCCTCGACCCCCAACAGCGGCTCGATGCCCGCGCTCTTGCACGCACGCGAGAACTCGATCGCACCGTGCATCGTCCCGTGGTCCGTCAGTGCCAGCGCGCGCTGGCCCAGAGCCGCCGCGCGCGCCGTCATCGCGGGCACGCGTCCCAGCCCGTCGAGTAAGGAGTACTCGGTGTGTACATGAAGGTGGACGAAATCGTCGGACATCGCAAAGACCTGGGTTCTAAGATTGACTTCCGGCTCCCTGATTATAACAGACGCGCGGCCGCCCGGCCGAATGCGATCGAGACGGGCGGCGAATTTCGAAAAAGGGGATTGACAACGGGGCAGAAATGCGCGATAGTAGTCCTTGGGAGCGCTCCCACAAACGCAACCCAACTTCCTAACAGCCTATTTCGCTCTCAGTGAGGAGAGGGACGCAGCGATGGCCCTGACCCTGGAGGGAATCGCCCGACTCGCGGGGGTTTCACGTTCGACCGTCTCCCGTGTCATCAACGACCACCCCAGCGTACGCAGCGAAGTGCGCGAGCAGGTGTGGCAGGTGATACACGAGACCGGTTATCAGCCGCACGCGGCTGCGCGCAGCCTCGTGACGCGGCGCACCCGTATCCTGGGCGTGGTCATCCCCGAGCCGATCATCAAGCTGTTCACCGATCCCTTCTTTCCCATCCTCCTCTACGGCATCACTGAGACCTGCAACGCACAACACTACCACCTGATGCTGTCGCTCTTCCACCACCCGGCGGAACAGGACGATCAGTATCGCCGCATCGTCGGAAACGGACACCTGGATGGGGTCATCGTTGCCTCCGCGCACATGGACGACCCGTTGCCCCTGCGGCTGCTGCACGATGGTATCCCGTTCGTCGTCGTCGGGCGATATCCCGACGAGCGCGTCCACAGCATCGACATCGACAATTTCGGCGGCAGTTGCCAGGCCGTCGAGCACCTCATCCGCCTGGGCCACACGGAGATTGCGACGATCAGCGGGCCATTGACCATGACATCCGGGGCCGACCGCCTGTTAGGATACAAGCAGACCCTGTCTGCTCACGGTCTCCCCCTGAACCCGGACCTGATCATCGAGGGCGACTACACCGAAGGTAGCGGCTATGCCGCCACGAAACGGCTGC
The DNA here is from genome assembly GCA_040766655.1 of Anaerolineae bacterium. Taxonomy (GTDB): domain Bacteria; phylum Chloroflexota; class Anaerolineae; order CG2-30-64-16; family CG2-30-64-16; genus JALOOB01. Next base: position 135,270 of record JAXGQB010000010.1, on the reverse strand, counting down.
TCATGACGCCCGCCACCGCGATCTTCGCGGCGAGCGACATCATGGCCATCGGTGCGCTGAAGGCGCTGCATGAGGCCGGCAAGCAGGCGCCGCGAGACATGGCCATCATCGGGTTTGACGATGTCCCCCTTGCCTCATCCGTCCAGCCGGCGTTGACCACTGTGCGCCAGCCCATCCGGCAACTGGGCTCGGCCGTCGCAGAGTTGTTGATGGGGATTCTGGCCGACCCGCCCGAACCGGGGTCGGCCGCGCACAAGAGCGTCCTGCCAACGCATCTGGTTGTGCGGCAGTCATGCGGTGCGGCTGGGTGATGCCTGTCCCACCGCCGTAATGGCTGGGAATGGCAGGAATTAAGGAGGTGCAGCCCTGCAACAAGCGTATCCATTCGACCGATTTCGCTCGTGAACAATCCCGCAACACATCATGGAGGAGGTTCCAAAATGCGTAAGCTCGTTCTTTCGGTGGTGAGCCTGTTGGTCATCGTATCCTTCCTGGCCGGTTGTGCGACACCCGCACCCCAGGTTGTGGAGAAAGTCGTGACCCAGGTGGTGGAGGTGGAAAAGGAAGTCAAGGTCGTCGAGACCCAGGTGGTCGAGACGATCAAAGAAGTCGAGAAGATCGTGGTCGCCACGCCGGAACCCACTGCGGTGCCGGTGGTTGATGCCAACACCCTGCCCCGCAATGAAACCCTGTACTTCAACGGCCAGCAGTGGAACGCCGTGGTCGGTTGGAATCCGTACTCCAACAGCAACAACAACGCCATGGCCACCGCCCAGCAGGACAACGCGCGCGTCATCATGTTCGAGACGCCCTACCTGTACAACATGATCGACGGCAAGCAGTATCCGCTGTTGGCAGACGGGGACTATGCCTGGAACGAAGCGCGCACCGAGATCACCTTCAAGATCAAGCCTGCCGCGAAGTGGAACGATGGCACCCCTGTGACCGCCGAGGACGTGGCCTACACCTGGGCCGCGGCGGCCAAGTACGGCATGCCGATCTACGATTCCAACAAAGAGTTCGTCGAGACCATCGAAGCCGTGGATCCCCAGACGGTCGTGGTCAAGGCCAAGCTCGATGCGGACGGCAAAGCCATCAATCCGCTGCAGGTTCAGGCATACCTGAGCACCAACTACGTCGTCCAGAAGGCCTGGACGGACAAGTTGATCGAGCGCTCGGGTGGCGATCTGACCAAGATGCTGGCGGATCCGGCGGAGGACGTCGTCTACTCCGGCCCCTACGGCAAGTTCTTCTCGGACGATTCGAAGGTCGTCTATGTTCGCAACGACGACTACTGGGGCAAGGATGCCAGCATGTGGGGCAAGCTGCCCGCACCGAAGTATCTGGCACATACGATTTTCAAGGATAACGCGGCCGGCTCCGTGGCCCTGGCGCAGGGCGAGGTGGATGTCAGCCAGCAGTTCAACTCCAACATCCAGATCCTGTGGGAGAGCTACGGGCTGCCCATCTCGACCTACCTGCCCGAGCCGCCCTACGGCATCGGCGCCAGCCTGCCCACCGCCTTCTTCAACCTGCAATCCCCTGGCCTGGACCAGGCTGCGGTCCGCAAGGCGATCGCCATGGCGGTTGACTATCCCACCATCATCGCAAACGCCATGACCAACCAGTCCGCGACCTTCGACCAGGTGCCGCGCTCCCTCATGAACCCGACCGATGGCGAGCAGGCCACGTACGATCATGAGGCCGTCAAGGACCTGCAGTGGGCCGGCAACGACATCGAAGGCGCGACCGCGCTGCTCGATGAGGCCGGCGTAGTGGACACCGACGGCGACGGCTGGCGCGAGTTCGACGGCCAGAAGCTGAGCTACGTGGCCACCGCCCCCAACGGCTGGTCCGATTGGCAGGCCGCGATCGAGATCGTGGCCGCCGCGGGCAAGAAGATCGGCATCGACATCACGACCAACTACCCCGAATGGGGCGTGTATCAGACGGTCGTCACCAAATCGGATTCGCCGCTCCCCGAAGGATATGATATCTTCATGATGTGGAGCGACGGCGCAGGCCCGACGCAGCCGTGGGGCCGCATCCGCAAGCTGATGAGCTCCGAATTCGTCGGCATGTCGAGCAACTGGAACGGCAACTGGGGCCAGTACAGCAACCCGGCCGCGGACGAGCTGATCAAGAAGATCCCGACCCTGACCGACGAAGCAGAGCTGAAGGCGGCCTACACCGAGCTGGTCAAGATCTACCTGACCGACGTGCCTTCCTTCACGCTCATGTACCGCCCTCAGTCGTTCCACGCGGTTAACGAGAGCGTGTGGACCAACTTCCCGCACGAGGGCGACGGCACCACTCCGCCCGTACCGCCGCTTGACTGCACGGACGGCTGGAGCATCGCCTGTCTTTACAACCTGACGCTCGTGGAGTAACCCACCCCCTGCCCCCTCTCCTGCCCCACAGGAGAGGGGGCGTCACGGCGCCGCGGTCTGATGACCTCGCAGGAACCTGTGCTGCAGCAAGCCCGGAGTTCCTGCGGACCCGGTGTTTCTGCAAGGCTCCCGCTCTACAGAAACGCCCCATCGAACTCAACAGGAGGTGCTTCGTTGAAAGGGTATCGGAAGTATTTCCTCTCCAAGCTGGGATGGTACGCGATCACCTTCGTCTTTGCCTTCCTGTTGAACTTCATCCTGCCGCGCCTGATGCCCGGCGATCCGGTGGCGGCCATCGTCGCCAGGATGGCCCAGGGCATGAGCAACGCCTCCGGCGTTCAGGCGATCTACGAGCAGTACACCGAGTTGTTCGGGACCAACCGGCCCCTGTTGGAGCAGTTCTTTATCTACATCAGGAATGTCTTGCAGGGCGATTTTGGCTTCTCCTTCAGCCAGTATCCGAGGACCGTCGCCAGCGTGATAGGGGCTTCACTTGGATGGACCATCGCGCTGCAATTCCCGGCCATCATCGTCGGCTGGCTGATCGGGAATACGCTCGGTGCGTTGGCCGCCTATGTCAAGGGCGGTTTTGACAAGGTCCTCATGCCCGTGGGCATCTTCGTCAGCAGCCTCCCGCCCTTCGGCATGGCCATCATCCTCCTGGTGATCTTCGGGGTGCGCCTGGAGTGGTTCCCGACCTCCGGGGGCTATGCGTTCGACATGATCCCCAACGCCAGCTGGCGGTTCGTCTGGTCGGCCATCGTCCACTACCAGATGCCCTTCTGGTCGATCGTCCTGATCGCGATCGGCGGTCAGGCCATCGGCATGCGCTCCATGTCCATTTACGAGCTGAACGCGGATTACGTGAAGTACAGCCGGTTCATGGGGATCAAGGACCGCAAGATCGTCGGTTACGTTTTTCGCAACGCGATGCTGCCCCAGATCACCGGCCTGGCATTGTCCATCGGCACCATGGTCGGCGGCGCGCTGGTGGCTGAGATCATCTTCAGCTATCCGGGTCTCGGCACCACGCTGTTTTCTGCCGTGATGGGCAAGGACTACCCGCTCATCTCGGCCGCAACGCTGATCATCACGATGATGGTGCTGTTCGCAAACTTCATCATCGAGATCCTGTACGGCTTTATTGATCCGCGCATCAAGGCAACCCAGGCGGATTGACCAGGGAGAGATGGCGATGCAACATACCCTCCGACAGGTTTTTCGCTCCGGGAAGTTCGTGACCGGCTTTGTCATCTTCGTGACCGTGCTGTTGATCGTGCTCATCTACCCCCTGATCATCACACATCCGCCCCTGCAGATCATCGGCCAGGGCACCTTCTTCCCGCCCGGGATCTACGTGAGCACGTACGACAGCGTCAATGCCCCCACGAAGTACACGCTCCTGCTCGATGACGCGGCCGCCAAGCGCGTGGCCAGCAGGCTGAGCGAGGACGACCGCGAGGCCATGAAGGAATGGCTCCTGAAGGCCGGCATCCCCGAGAGCGAGATCGACACGGCCGATACCGCCGGGCTCCTGGCGCAGTGGGCGAGCAACTACGATCCCAAGAAGAACGTCCCAGGGATGACCAACGCCAGGCGCAACTACTTCGTCCGGCTCAACAACTCGCTCGCCGGCCTACTGTCGACCGAGGGCGCCATCATCGCGACCAAGGAGGCAGACACGGGCGCCCTGGCACAGACGGGCGCCGTCCGACAGACGGACTACGTGAACATCAACCAGGTGGCAAACGTGCGGGTGTTGCCGCTCGGCACCGACAACTTCGGCAGGGACGTGATGACCCAGCTGGTCAAGGCCGCGGGCGTATCACTTCTGATCGGCCTCGTGGCCGGCCTGATCGCCACCCTGATCGGGCTGACCCTGGGCCTGGTGGCAGGTTATGTGGGTGGGCCCGTGGACGATGTTGTTCAGTTCATCACCAACCTGTTCCTCGTCATCCCGTCCTTCGTGCTGCTGATCCTGATCTCGTTCAGCATCGGACAGGAAAGCCGCGGCGCGTTCGTGGTCGCGACAGTCATCGGGCTCACCTCCTGGCCGTGGACCGCCCGGGCGGTGCGCGCGCAGGTGATCTCGCTGCGCAACCGCGACCATGTGAACCTGTCCAAGCTCTCCGGCCACTCGATCGCCCACATCATCCTCACGGACATCCTGCCTTACGTCGCCTCGTATGTGGTGATGGCGCTCATCCTGCAGATTTCCTCGGGCATCCTGGCAGAGGCCGGGTTGTCCATCCTGGGGCTGGGGCCAAGGACTACCGACGTGCCGACCCTGGGGCTGATGCTGAACTGGGCGATGATCTACCAGGCGCACATCCTCGAGAAATGGTGGGCCTACCTGCCAGTGCTGATCACCATCGCACTGATTACATTCTCGATGAACCTGATGAACACGGGCCTCGACCAGGTGTTCAATCCAGCGTTGAGGGATTAGGCCCTTGCAGGGCAAGGCGGGTGATATGCCAAATATAGTGCTCGAGGTTCGGGAGCTCACCACCAAATACATTACCCGCTTCCGGGAGAATGTCTATGCGGTTGACCATGTGTCTCTGCAGATCGAGGAGGGGAAGACCCTGGGCATCGCAGGGGAATCCGGCTGCGGAAAGTCGACGCTGGCCCTCAGCCTGATGGGTTACTACTTCCCTCCGCTGCACTACACGAGCGGGCAGATCATCATCGACGGGCGGGACATCACCGGGATGGACCCCGACGATGTTCGCCGGACGATACTGGGGACGGAGATTGCCTACATCCCCCAGGCCGCGATGAACGCGCTCAACCCCACCCGCAAGATCATCAATTTCATCGAAGATGTGGTCCTGGCGCACGATCCGACCGAGAACAAGAAGTTCATCTATGACCTGGCCCGAGCCAGCTTCGAGATCCTGGGGCTTCCCGCCGAGGTGCTGCAGAAGTACCCCGTCGAGCTCTCGGGCGGCATGAAGCAGCGCACCGTAATCGCGGTGTCGGTGATCCTGCGCCCGAAGGTGCTCATTGCCGACGAGCCCTCCTCGGCGCTCGACGTCACGTCGCAGAAGATGGTGATCAAGATGCTCAAGGGCCTGATGGAGAATGGGTTCATCAAATCCATGATCTTCATCACGCATGAGCTCCCGCTGCTTTACAACGTGACGGACGACATCATGGTCATGTATGCAGGTCAGATCGTCGAGAAGGCCGCGGCCAAGGAGGCGGTTTTCGATCCGCTCCATCCTTACTCCAAGGGACTCATGGGCTCGATCATCGTGCCAGAAGCGGGGCTGCGGGACGTCAAACTGGCTGCCATTCCCGGCGTTCCGCCGAATCTGAAGAACCCGCCCGAGGGGTGTCGTTTTGCCGAACGGTGCAGCTACGTTCGTCCCGAGTGCAAAACGACGTCCATCCCGCTCTACGACGCGGGCAACGGCCGCGCCTACCGCTGCATCCTGTCGGAGAAGACGTTGAGGGAGGCTTACGAGCATGCCCGGCAAAAGTAACGCCTGTCTGAGCGGATCGGGGCTGACCAAGGTCTTTGGCTTCGGTCGCACCCGGACGCTTGCCGTCGATCATGTCGACTTCGATTTCCACGAGGGCGAGGTCATCTCGATCGTCGGCGAATCCGGCAGCGGAAAGACGACGCTGGCGAAGATGCTCCTGGGGCTGATCAACCCCACCGAGGGCGAGATCTTCTTCCAGGGACAGAAGCGCGACATCAGCACGCAGCGGAAGAAGCAGGAGTACTGGAAGAACATCCAGGCAATCTTCCAGGATCCGTTCTCCTCGTACAACATCTTCAACAAGATCGATACGGTGCTCCTGGACTGCATCCGCATGCGCGGCGGCGGACGCCTGCCGCCCGAGAAGAAGCGGGAGATGATGGCGGAGGCGTGCAGCTTCGTCAACCTGAAGTTCGAAGAGCTGACCAACAAATATCCCTTCGAGCTTTCGGGCGGGCAGATGCAGCGCCTGATGATCGCCCGCATCTTCCTGTTGAAGCCGAAGATCCTGATCGCCGATGAGCCCACCTCGATGATCGATGCCTGCTCGCGCGCGACCATCCTCGACATGCTGATGCAATTGCGCGACGAAGTAGGGATGACGATCGTCTTCATCACCCATGACATCGGGCTGGCGTATTACGTGTCCGACAGCGTGTACATCATGGAGCGCGGCAAGTTCGTCGAAAGCGGAACGCCCGACCAGGTGATCCTGCGGCCGAAGCAGCCCTATACGCGACGCCTGATCAACGACGTCCCGAAGATCTACGAGGAGTGGGATCTGTCGACCGTGTAGTTGGGCCATCGAACCAGCGGGCTGTAACGAACTCCGGGGCAGGTCGGACAGGAAACAGGAATGACGTCAAAAGGCCAGACAAATCGATTGCTGGGGTATGGGGCTGATGCTCGTCTGCTGATCCTCAACGCCGATGATTTCGGAATGTGCCATGCAGTGACCGAAGCCATCTGTGGCACCCTGGCGGAGGGCATCGTCCGCTCCACCAGCCTGATGGTCCCGTGTCCCGCAACAGCACGTGCGACCCGATTCCTCGGAGACCATCCCCAACAGCCCTTCGGCGTTCACCTCACCGCCATCTCCGATTCGACGCATAATCGCTGGCGACCCGTGGCCGACCCGGCAAAGGTGCCATCCCTGCTCGATGAGGCGGGGTATTTCTACGATTTCGACCACATGGGCGAGTTCATGGCGCGGGTGAGGCTCGATCAACTGGAGATCGAGTTCCGGACACAGATCGAAGTTGTGCTTGCTGCGGGCCTCCGCCCGTCGCACCTGGATTGGCATTCGCTGCGGATCAGCAGGCGGGACGACATCTTCGACGTCATGTTCGGGCTGGCGCGGGAGTATGGGCTGGCGCAGCGAGTGTCCAGCCGGTCGTCCACCGGGAAGCTGCAGCGCCAGGGACTCCCCTGCGTCGATCACGACGTCCTGGACAGCTACGGCCTCGATCCGACCACCAGGGCCGCCACGTATGCTGCGCTTCTGCGCGAGCTGCCGGCGGGTCTGAACGAATGGGCCGTACATCCGGGCCTCGACACGCCCGAGTTGTTGGCCCTGGAGCCCGGCGGCCATTACGTCCGCCAGGCGGACTACGACTTCTTCACTTCGCGGCAGGCGAAGGACATCGTCCGCGAGGAAGGCATCATCCTGCTGGATTATCGGGCCTTGCAGGCCATCTGGAATGAAAGGTAAGCTCACGGGGCGACGCATGACAAAGACACAATCGCTAGGGGGCGCCTGGCAGTTTCGCCAGGCCACCGAAGAAGAATGGCTGCCGGCCACCGTGCCCGGCGGCGCGCACACCGACTTGCTGGCGCTGGGCCGCATCCCGGACCCCTTCGTGGGCGACAACGAGCGCCGCGTGCAGTGGGTCGCGGAGTCAGACTGGGAGTACCGCTGCCACTTCGCCGCCGCGCCCGAGATCCTGGCCGAGCCGCACATCTGGCTGGTGGGCGACGGGTTGGACACACTGGCGACCGTCACCCTGAACGGCCGTGAGCTGGGTCGAACAGCCAACATGTTCCGCCAGTATCGCTGGGACGTGAAGGAGCTGCTCCGGGCCGAAGGTAACGAGCTGCGCGTCGACCTGGCGTCCGTCGTGAAGCACGTAGCGGAGAAGCAGGTGGTGCGCGCCCTGCCCGGCGTCCCGCATGCCATCCCGGGCGGGCCACACGTCCGCAAGGCGCCCTGCCAGTTCGGCTGGGATTGGGGCCCGCAGCTCCCGCCGGCCGGCATCTGGAAGGACATCCGCCTGGAGGCATTTGGCCCGGCGCGGCTGGCCGGCGTCCATCTGCGCCAGCACCACGCCCTTGGACAGGTGCAGGTCGGGGTCGAGGCTGAGATCGAGCGCTTCGCGGCCGGGGTCGACTCCCTGGCGCTGGTCATGACGGTGATCGCGCCGGACGGTTCACAGGACGAGAAGACCTGGGAGATTGCGGGCGAATCGAAGGTCTCCGCGGACATCCCCATCGCCGACCCGCTGCTCTGGTGGCCCAATGGACTGGGAGAGCAGCCTCTCTACGGCGTCCAGGTGCGGCTGACCCGCGGCGGGGAAACGCTGGACGAGAAGACCTGGCAACTGGGCCTGCGCACGATCGAGCTGCGCCAGGAGCCCGACGAATGGGGGCGCTCGTTCACCTTCGCGGTCAACGGCCGGCCCTTCTTCGCCAAGGGCTCCGACTGGATTCCGGCCGACTCCTTCCCCACGCGGGTGACCGATGCCGCGCTCGAGGACCTGATCCGCTCGGCGGCCGAGACGCACCAGAACATGCTGCGCGTGTGGGGCGGCGGCTTCTACGAGGATGAGCGGTTCTACGACCTGTGTGACCGTTACGGCATCCTGGTCTGGCAGGACTTCGTCTTCTCGTGCAGCGTCTACCCGCTCGACGAGCCTGACTTCCTGGAAAACGTGCGCGAAGAGGTGATCCAGAACGTCCGGCGCCTCCGGCATCGCGCCAGCCTGGCCCTGTGGTGCGGCAACAACGAGATGGAGCAGGGGTGGGTCGAATGGAGCTGGGACACGCCCGACATGCGAGCACTCAAGGCTGCTTACGATCGCTTCTTCCACCACACGCTGCCGGCGTGGTGCGCGGCCGAAGACCCCGATCATGCCTACTGGCCCAGCTCGCCCTCCTCGGATACACCGTTCAAGTCGCCGAACGGCCAGGTGCAGGGCGATGCCCACTATTGGGACGTGTGGCACGGGCGTAAGCCGTTCACGGCCTACCGCAACCAGTTCCCGCGCTTCATGAGCGAGTTCGGGTTCCAGGCCCTGCCGCCGTTCGAGACCATTCGCACGTTCGCGGAAGAGCCTGACCGGAACATGACGTCCTACATCATGGAGCAGCACCAGAAGAACGCCAGCGGCAACACCCTGATCATGACCCAGATGCTGGAGACCTTCCGACTGCCCAAGGACTTCGAGTCGCTCGTGTATCTCAGCATGGTCCTGCAGGCCGAGGGGATCCGTTACGGCGTGGAGCACTGGCGGCGGCACACGGACCGCGTATCGGGCACGCTCTACTGGCAGCTGAACGATTGCTGGCCGGTCGCGTCGTGGTCCAGCCTGGACTACTTCGGCCGCTGGAAGGCCCTGCACTACGCGGCCCGCCGCTTCTATGCGCCGTTGCTGCTCTCCATCGAGGACGCGCCCCCGCGCCAATCGATCTACCTGAGCAGCGACCTGGGCCAGGAGTGGGAGGGGTCGGTGCGTTGGGCGCTGACGGCCCTGGACGGCAGGGTGCTGGCCGAGGGCGACGAGGTTGCAGCCGTAAGGCCATCGGGTGTAACGTGCGTCGCGGAACTCGATTTCTCGCCCTTCCTGGACCTCGACACTCACCGCGACCTGGTCTTCGTGGCCGAGCTGTGGCCCGCGGACTCGCGCCCGGACGACTCCCCGCTGGCCCTGCAGACTGCCTTCTTCGCGCCGACCAAGCACCTGTCGCTGGTCGATCCCCAGGTCGATGCGCAGGTGTCGCTGCAGGACCGGCTACTGGCGATCGACCTGTCCGCGCGTTCCCTCGCCCGCCTGGTCGAATGCAGCCTGGAGGGGGCGGACGTCGTCTTCAGCGACAACTACTTCGACCTGCCGGCCCGCAGGACGATCCGCGTCACTGCGCCGCTGCCGGCCGGCTGGGATCTCGCGGCGGCGCGTTCGGCGCTGCGAATACGATCGGTCTATGACACCTATGCTCACTGAGACAGCCGATTGGGGGAGAATGCCATGAACACAGACATCCGGTCCATCATCGCCGGCATGACGCTCGAGGAAAAGGCCGCGCTGTGCACCGGCGCCAGTGCCTGGACAAGCACTCCGGTGGAACGCCTGGGCGTACCGGAAATGATCGTCTCGGACGGTCCGCACGGCATCCGCCGCGTGCCCGATGTCCATGCGATGACGCCGCAGAGCTTGCCCGCCACCTGCTACCCAACTGCCTCCTGCAGCGCGTCCACTTGGGACTTAGCACTGATGGGCCAGCTGGGCGCCGCGATCGCAGAGGAGGCCATCGCCCTGAACGTGGATGTGGTGCTCGGTCCCGGCGTGAACATGAAGCGCTCGCCGCTGGGAGGGCGCAACTTCGAGTACTTCTCCGAGGACCCCTTCCTGGCCGGCGAGCTGGCGGTCAACTTCATCAACGGCGTTCAAGCCAAAGGGGTGGGCACGTCGCTCAAGCACTACGCGGCCAACAACCAGGAGTTCCAGCGCTTCAGCATCGACGCTCAGGTGGACGAGCGCACCCTGCGCGAGATCTACCTGCCCGCGTTCGAGAAGGCGGTCAAGGAGGCACAGCCCTGGACGGTGATGTGCTCGTACAACAAGCTGAACGGCGTGTTCGCCTCCGAGCATCACGCGCTGCTGACCGAGATCCTCAAGGATGAATGGGGCTTCGAAGGGCTCGTCGTGTCCGATTGGGGCGCGGTGCGCGACCGCGTGGCCGCGCTGCGCGGCGGGCTGGACTGGGAGATGCCCGGCCCTCAGGACCGGCGCGTCCGGACCGTGATCGACGCGGTGCGCTCCGGCGAACTGGCCGAGGCGACGCTGGATGAGTCGGTTCGCCGCATCCTCCGCATCGTCTTCAAGGCGAAGGAGACGCCCAAGGGCGGCGCTTTCGACGTGGACGCACATCACGAGCTCGCCCGCCAGGTCGCAGCAGAGGGGATCGTCCTGCTCAAGAATGACCCCCTGCCACAGGGCGGACCGCTGCTGCCCCTGGCGGGCCACGAACGCATTGCGGTCATCGGCCGCTCCGCCCAGGCTGCACACTTCCAGGGCGGCGGTAGCTCGCACATCAATCCGACCCGGGTGGATGTGCCGATCGAGGCGCTGCGGTCGCGTGCCCCGACGTCCGAGTTCATCTACGCCGAAGGCTATCCCCCGGACGACTCCTTCCGCCAGGATCTGATCGACAAGGCCGCGCAAGTGGCACAGTCGGCCGATGTGGCGCTGCTCTATATCGCGCTGCCCACCTACATCGAGTCGGAGGGCTACGATCGCACGGACCTCGACCTGACCGCGCAGCAGGTGGCGTTGATCCGGGCCGTGTCCAGCGTGCAGCCCAGGACCGTCGTGGTGCTCAACAACGGCGCGCCGGTGGCCATGAACGCCTGGATCGACGCGGTGCCCGCGGTCGTCGAGGGGTGGATGATGGGCCAGGCCGGCGGCTCAGCGCTTGCCGACATCCTGTTCGGCCATGCGAATCCCTGCGGCAAGTTGGCCGAGACCTTCCCGCTCAAGCTCGCCGACACGCCGGCCTATCTCAACTGGCCCGGCGGCGCAGGCAAGGTGCAGTACGGCGAGGGGCTGTTCATCGGCTACCGCTACTATGATGCAAAGCAGATGCCCGTGCTCTTCCCATTCGGCCACGGCCTGAGCTACACCACCTTCGAATACAGCCACCCGCGCGTGTCGGCCACGCACTTTCGGGACGTCGACGGCCTGACCGTGACGGTGGATATCACCAACACGGGCCACGTGGCGGGCAAGGATATCGTCCAGGTCTACGTCCATGACCGCGCATCGGGCCTGGTGCGCCCCGTTAAAGAGCTGAAGGGCTTCGCAAAGGTATCGCTGCAGCCGGGAGAGACCAAATCGGTCACGATCGAGCTGGACTCGAGAGCCTTCGCGTACTACCATCCCGAGTACGGGCGCTGGATCACAGAGGATGGCGAGTTCGACATCCTGATCGCGGCGTCCGCCACCGACATCCGCCACACCCTCACCGTGACCCTGAAATCGACGGTGAAACTGCCCTGCATCCTCGACAAGGAATCGACCATCCGCGAATGGATGGCTGACCCGAGGGGAAGGGACGTCTTCGGCCCATTCTACGCCCAGATGGAAGAACAGAACCGCAAGATATTCGGCGGCAGCGGCGATGAAAGTCCCATTGGCATGGACATGATGGGCATGATGGGCGACATGCCGCTGGTGAGCGTGCTGATGTGGCAGCAGGACGCGCTGCCGATGCACCCAGAGGACCTCGTTGACGGGCTGCTGGCGGAGGTGCACGGCCAGGCCCGTTGAACCCGCCGGGATGGAGGCCGCCCTGGTCTCCATCCCAACCTTCGCCCCTCACGCGTTGACTAATCGGCTGCGCGCGGTTAGAATAGCTCCACTGCTCGTTGAGATGGAGACACATCTATGTCTGATCGCCTGCCCATCACGTGGAAGAACAAGGATATCGTCGAACTGACCAACGTCACCGGCGAGAATTACCTGTTGGATCTGGACAGCGGCAACCTGCGCCTGGACGCGGGCCGCACCGTCCGCGTCACGGATTGTGCGCTGGAGCACCATCATGTGAACGCGCTGATCAACGAAGGCAAGATCACGGTGCAGCGGTTCAAGCCGCCGAAGGGTCACTATCGAAAGCCCGATCCCAGGTAACGCCATGCCGAAGCTCGTCCTGATCGACGGCCATAGCCTGGCATTTCGCGCATTTCATGCGCTGCCGCCAGATATGAGCGCGCCCACCGGCGAGCTGACCAACGCGGTCTACGGCTTTACCAGCATGTTGCTGAACGTGCTGCGCGAACACCAGCCGGAATACGTTGCCGTGGCGTTCGATGTAGGCCGGACGTTCCGCCACGACATGTACGAGGCGTACAAGGGCCACCGCGAACGCACCCCCGACGAGCTTCACACCCAGGTCGAACGGATCAAGGAAGTCGTCACTGCGCTGAACATCCCGATCTTCACCAAGGACGGGTTTGAGGCGGACGACGTGCTGGCCACGCTGGCCAGGCAGGCCGAGGCGAAGGGCGTCGACACGCTGATCGTCACCGGCGACCGCGACATCCTGCAAGTCGTCACCGATCACATCCACGTCCTGACCTCGGGCCGCTCTTTCTCTGACATCATCCTCTACACGCCTGAGTCGGTGCGTACAAAGTACGGGCTGGCCCCGGATCAGTTGGTCGATTACAAGGCGCTGCTAGGCGACAAATCGGACAACATCCCCGGCGTCAAGGGCATCGGCGAGAAGGGCGCGACCGATCTCCTGCAGCGCTTCGGCACGCTGGATGCGGTCTACGCGGCGCTGGACGAGGTCACGCCGCCGCGCGCGAAGAACGCGCTGGAGGCAGGCAGGGCCGACGCCGAGCTCAGCCGCACGCTGGGGCAGATCATCACGGATGTGCCGGTCAACCTCGACCTCGAGGCGTGCCGCACGCGGCAGTACGACCGGGACAAGGCCGTGGCCCTGTTCCAAGAACTGGCCTTCCGGTCCCTGGCCGAGAAGCTGCCGCCGGTCGAACTCCCGGCTCCGGAAGCGGGTGCGGCTGCTGCCCAACAGGAAGCGGGCGGCGGCCAGATGGCGCTCTTCGCAGACGAGAAACTGCCCTCCCCCGCAGCAGGCCCGCAGGGTGCGGCTGTGATGCCGGCCGGCGAGGAATCGTCCCTGCTGGTGCTGACAGCCGAAGATTTGGACCGCGTGGCGGAGCACCTGTCCGGTGCACCCCAGTTCGCGTTCGACACGGAGACCACAGGCACCGATCCCTACTCGGCCGCGCTGGTGGGGTTGGCGTTAGCCTGGGGGCCGGAACACGATGAGGCGGCGTATATCCCCATCGGTCACACCGACACGAACAACCTGACGTGGGCGATGGTGCGCGACGCGTTGGCGCCTGCCTTCAAGGACCCCGAGATCGAAAAGGTTGCGCACAACGCCTCCTACGATATCGGCATGCTGGCGCGTTACGAGCTGCCCGTCGAAGGCCCCCTCGTCGACACCATGATCGCCGCGTGGCTGATCGATCCCGGGCTGCGCGGACTGGGGCTGAAGGACCTGGTGTGGACGCGGCTCAAGACCGAGATGACGCGCATCACCGAGCTGATCGGCACAGGAAAGAACCAGATCACGATGGACCAGGTGCCCGCGGCCACGGCCGGCGCGTATGCGGGTGCAGATGCGGCCATGACGCTGCAGCTGGCCCAGGTGCTACTGCCCGAGGTGACCGAAAAAGGGCTCGACAACCTGCTCCGCAACGTGGAGATGCCCCTCGTGCCGGTGCTGGTCGACATGGAGCGGACGGGGGTCCTGATCGACAGCGACTTTCTGCGCCAGATGTCGGTGGAGCTGACCGCGCGGATGCGCAAGCTGGAGCGGGAGATCCAGGAGATCGCGGGGCTGGCGTTCAACGTCAATTCAACGCAGCAACTCGCCGACATCCTGTTCGGCAAGCTCGGCCTGCCCACAGAGGGGCTGAAGAAGACGCAATCGGGCGCATACTCGACCGCGGCGGACGTGCTGGAAGGGCTGCGCGGACGCCACGAGATCATCGGCCTGATCCTGGAACAGCGCCAGCTTGCCAAGCTGATCGGCACGTACGTCGACGCGCTGCCCGGGCTGGTCAACCCGACGACCGGCCGCGTGCACACGTCGTTCAACCAGACGGGCGCGGAGACGGGACGACTGAGCTCCAGCAACCCGAACCTGCAGAACATTCCGATCCGGTCCGACATCGGGCGGGAAATCCGCAAGGCGTTCATCGCGGAGCCGGGGTGGGTCCTGCTGTCGGCCGACTACTCGCAGGTTGAGCTGCGCATCCTGGCCCACATCACCCGGGACGAATACATGCTGGCCGCGTTCGCGCGGGACGAGGACATCCACGCCAGCGCGGCGGCAAAGGTGTACGGCGTTGCGCTGAGCCAGGTGACCAAGGCCCAGCGCGCGGTCGCCAAGATGATGAACTTTGCGACGTCCTACGGCGTGACGCCGTTCGGGCTTGCGCAGCGGACAGGCCTGAGCCGGGCGGAGGCCAGCGACTTCATGGCGCGTTACTTCGCCACCTATCCGGGCGTCAAACGTTATATCGAAGAGACGCAGGCGCTGGCGCGCGAGCAGGGCTACGTTGAGACACTGCTGGGCCGCCGGCGCTACTTCCCGGTGCTGAAGACGACCGCCACCTCGGCCGCGGCCTACAACCTGCGCCAGGCCGCGGAACGCGCGGCCATCAACCATCCGATCCAGGGCACAGCGGCCGACATCATCAAGCTTGCCATGATCGCCCTGCACGGGCGCCTGAGATCCGCAGGACTGGCCGCGCGCATGACACTGCAGGTGCACGACGAGTTGGTCCTGGAGACGCCTGAAGGCGAAGTACAGGCCGTGGCTGCGCTGGTCAAGGAGACGATGGAAGACGCCTACGACCTTGACGCGCCCCTCAAGGTCGACATGGAATTTGGCCCGAACTGGTTCGACCAAAGCCCCATCATCCCGTAAAGCAACCCAGCCGGAGAGTTCTATCGTGCTCGTACGCAACCAGATTGCTGATCTCGTCATTGCTGCACTGCAGGCAGCCCAAGCCGCGGGCGACCTGCCGCCATTCGACCTGCCACCGATCGAGATCGGCCGGCCAAAGGATGCCAGGCACGGCGACTATGCGTCGTCAGTTGCCATGCAGAGCGCCAAGCTGGCCCGCATGGCCCCGCTGGCCATCGCAGAGGCCGTGGCCAGGCATATGCCCGCCGCCGCCGCGATCGCGGCGGTCGAGGTGCTGCCCCCCGGCTTCATCAATTTTCGCCTGGCAGACGACTGGCTGACCGGGTTGATCCCCCAGATCGAGGCCGATGCGACCAGCTACGGCAACGTGGATCTGGGCCACGGCCACACGTGCCAGGTGGAGTTCATCAGCGCCAATCCCACGGGGCCGCTCCACATGGGCTCCGCGCGCAATGCGGTGCTGGGCGACAGCGTCGCGCGGGTGCTCGAGGCCGCTGGCTGGGTCGTGCAGCGCGAGTATTACCTCAACGATGCCGGCACCCAGATGCGCACCTTTGCGGAGACACTCTGGCGGCGCTACCGGCGGGCCCACGGGCAGGACGCACCGCTGGAAGCCCACCATTACCAGGGGACGTACATGGTCGACCTGGCGCAGCGCGTGGCCGCGGAACACGGCGACCGCTTCCTGCACGCGGACGAGGAGGCGGCCATCGCCGCGCTGAGCCAGATCGGCCTCGACCTCGTGATGGAGTGGATCCGCGCGGCGGCAGACAAGCTGCGCATCCATTTCGACTGCTGGTTCTCGGAGAAGAGCCTGTACGAGGACGGAACGTTCGACCGGGTAATGACGTCACTGCGAGGAGCGAACCGAACCACCGTGCGCGACGGCGCAGAATGGCTGCTCACCTCCGAGTACGGCGCGGACCGGGATGAGGTGCTGGTGCGTTCGAGCGGCCAGCCGGGCTACTATGCCTCGGACGTGGCCTATCACTATAACAAGTTCGTCCTGCGCGGGTTCGACCGCGTGGTCGACATCTGGGCGGTGGACCACCAGAACCAGGCGCGGCGGATGCCCTACCTGATGCAGGCCTTAGGGCTGGACCCGCAGCGGCTGGATATCCTGCTCTACGACATGGTGCGGCTCTACCGCGACGGGAAGGAAGTCAAGCTCTCGAAGCGTTCGGGCGACATCATCACCATCGACGAGGTGGTGGACGAGGTCGGGGCGGACGCGGTTCGCTTCCTGCTTCTGACGCGGTCGAACCAAACGGTCATCGATTTCGACCTGAATCTTGCCGTGCAACAGAACGACGAGAATCCGGTTTTCTACGTGCAATATGCCCATGCCCGGATGGCCAGCATCCTGCGCACTGCGGCAGAGCGCGGCTTCGAACATGCATCGTGGGCGAACGGCGACCTGGCCCTGCTCGGGCATCCGTCTGAGATGACCCTGCTGCGCAAGATTGCCGAGCTGCCCGAGATCGTCGAAAAGGCGGCCATACAGCTTGCACCGCACAACCTGGCGTTCTACGCGCAGGAGCTGGCCGCCGTCTTCCACGCATTCTACCGTGACTGCCGGGTCCTCTCTTCCGACCCTGCGGACACCGAACTCAGCCGCGCACGCCTGCGCCTCGTGGCAGCCACCAAGGCGGTCTTTGCCACGGTGCTTGGGCTGTTGGGCGTGACGGCTCCTGAGTCCATGTAGGCTCTGAACAGGCTATTACCATGCAACCACAACTCGAGACTGCTCCTTCAAGGAGAAGGTGGGCGTGCTTGCTACCGCAAGCGTGCCTGCTCTTCCCCCTGATTTTGGTGCTTGCCACGTCGCTGGCGTGCGGCGGATTCCAGGTGCGCGTCACTCCCACCGCCACGACTGACGCAGGGGCGGCGCCGGCTGAGGCCACGGCGCCCCCGGCGCCCACTGCCGAACCGACCGAGGCGCCGACCATCGCACCCACGCAACCCGCGGAGATAACGCCCACCCCGGCCTCAACCGCCACGCCGGCCCCGAGCCAGGCGCGCGTCCTTGCCACGGGCGGGCTCAACGTGCGCGAGGCGGCATCTGCCGGCGCCAAGCAAGTCGGCCGGCTCGGCGCGAATGCCGTGGTGACCGTATTGGAAGGACCCACCCAGGCAGACAACTACGACTGGTATCGCATCGACAACAGCAGCGGTGTGGCGGGCTGGGTGGCTGCAGGCCCGGCAGATGATCCGTGGCTGCGCCTGGAAGAGGCGGTCTCGGCTGCGCCGACGCCGGCCCGCGAAGGCATGAAGCTGGTGGACCGCGCCATCGCGACGGGCGACCGCGTTCAGGTGACCACCGAATCGAACCAGCTCCTCACCGTCCGGATCGATGCCGGCCGCAACGCGCGCGCAGTGGCCAAGGTGCCGCGCGGCACCCTCTTCACCGTGAAGGGCGGGCCGCTGCAGCTCGACAACTTCACCTGGTGGGAGCTGGACAGCGACACGGTCAAGGGCTGGGCGGCCGAAGGGGATGGCACGACGCGCTGGCTGACGCCGGTGGAATAAAGGATAGCTCCGAGGTCGTGCCAACCAAAGGTTGGCACGACCTCGGAGCTTTTCCGTCGTTATGGGTCTACGCCCAGTTTAGAACTCAAACACCTGGCCGAGCTCGGGCACCGTGACGTTGCGCACGCCTTCGCCCCGCAGCTTGTCGGCCAGCGTCTCAGCCGGCACCTTCTCTCCGTGCACCAGGAAGGCCTGCTGAAGTCTCTTCCGGTCCAGCGGCCGCGCCCAGGCCAGCAGCTCGGCCTGATCTGCGTGGGCCGAATACCCCTCGATGCTCTGAACCCTGGCCCGTACATCGTATTCCTCGCCGAAGATCTTCACGCGACGCGCGCCGCTCGCCAGTTTTCTGCCCAGGGTATGCTCGGCCTGGAAGCTGACGATCAGGATCGTGTTCTCCGGCTCCTCGATGTTGTTCTTGAGGTGATGCAGGATGCGCCCGTTCTCAGCCATGCCGTTGGCGCTGATGATGATGGCCGATTCCTTCAGGTAGTTGAGCTTCTTGCTCCGGACCACATCGCGCACGTACTCCACGTGCGTCGCATCGAACGGGTTGCGGCGGCCCTCTTCCTTGAGGAAAGTCGCCACCTCTTCATCCCACTCCTCCGGATGGAGGCGGAACACCTCGGTCGCGTTGACCGCCAGGGGGCTGTCCACGTAGATCGGCAGCGTGGGAATGTCGCCGTCCGCCTCGAGCTGGTTGAGCGTGTAGACGAGCTCCTGCGTGCGCCCCACGGCAAACGAGGGAATAATCACCTTGCCGCGTCGCCGCACCGTCTCGCGCACCACATCCCGGAGCTCCTTCCGCGCTTCCCCGCGCGTCGGATGCAGTCGCGAGCCGTAGGTGCTCTCCAGAATCAGGATGTCCGCGGCGTCCGGCAGCGCGGGATCCTTCAGGATAGCCATTCCGGGGCGGCCGACATCTCCGCTGAAGATCAGGCGCCATTGCTTGCCCGTGGAAAACTCACGAATCTCCAGCGCCACCCAGGCCGAACCGAGGATGTGGCCGGCATTGTGGAACGTCGCCTCGACGCCATCCGCGACGAGGAACGGGCGCTCCAGCCCGACGCTGAAGAAGTGCGAGAGGCTCGCCTGTGCATCCTGGCGCGTGTAGAGCGGCTCGATGGGCGGCAGGTTGTCCTTACGCCGCTTCTTATTGACGTACACGACGTCCGTTTCCTGGATGTGGCCGCTGTCCATCAGCATGTAGACGCTCAGGTTGCGCGTTGCTGCGGTGCACCAGATGTTGCCGCGGAAGCCCTGCTTCACCAGGTTCGGAAGGTTGCCTGAGTGATCGATATGGGCATGGGTCAGGACCACCGCGTCGATGGTCTTGGGGTCAAAGGGAAAGTTGAGGTTGCGCTGGTAGGTCTCGTCCCGCCGGCCCTGGTACAGGCCCGTGTCCAGCAGGATGCGCCTGTCGTTGACCTCGATGAGATGCATGGACCCGGTGACTTCCCTGGCCGCTCCGTGAAATGTAATCCGCATGAACTCCCTCCTCCATCACTGTGAATCAAACTCTACCGACAGCATAACGTCTCGCGCCCGCCGTATCTGTAGCCCTGATTGAAATCGAGGCCCGTGGCTGGCCGACCACCCACGAACACCCACTCGTTCTATTCGTCCAGCATGTCCAGCCGGCGGCGCAGCCGGGGGAAGTTGTTCTTGCGCCCCGGGAACCGCTGCAGCCCTTCCTCACGGACCTCGGTGTCGAAGATCGCGGTGACCTCTTCGTATTGGCTGGCAGTCAGATCGAACTCGAAGCCGGCGAAGTTATCTGCGAGCTGGCTCATCTTGCTCGCGCCCACGATGATCGCGGTCACCCCGCGCGAGTAGCGCAGCCAGGCCAGGGCCAATGCCCCGGGCGGAACGCGAAGGTCCGCCGCATAACGAACGAATCGCTCGATGCTGTCACCGTGTTGCGACAGCCAGGCAATGACCGGCCCGCTGCTCTCCCCGCGCGCGCCGGCGGGGAACGGTCCGCCGACCTGGTAGCGTCCGGCCAGGACGCCCTCGGCGATCGGCCGGTAGGCGGTGATCGCGATGCCATCAGCCACTGCCTGGGGCAGGATCTCCACCTCGATGCCGCGCTCGAAGAGGTTGTAGGCTACCTGGTTGTTGATCAGGCGCGGCCAGCCCTCCCTGGCTGCGATCGCGTTGCAGTGGGCCAGCAGCCAGGCGGGGAAGTTCGAGCACCCCACATAGCGGGCCTTGCCGCTCCGCACGACCTCGGCCAGGGCGGCCATGATCTCGGCGGGGCGCATGCCCTTCAGCGGCCAGTGCAGGAGATAGAGGTCCACGTAGTCCATCTGCAGCCGGCGCAGGCTGTCGTCAATGCTCGTGCGGATGTCCTCGGGCGCCAGTCCCTTGTGCACCTTCGTGGCGAGGAATACCTTGTCTCGCCGCCCGCGCAGCAGCCGGCCCAGGATCTCCTCGGTGCCGCCGTCCACGTACATGGCCGCGGTATCGACGAAGTTGACGCCGCGGTCCAGCGCCGCGCTCAGGATCCGATCGGATTCAGCCTCGTCGCAGCGCGCGCCGAACATCATGGTGCCCAGGCAGAACTCCGACACAACCTCCCCGGTATGGCCCAGTGGAACAAGCTTCATGGTTCTCTCCTTCGTCAGCCCAACGATGGATGCCGGCGCAGCCGCCCTGTGGGACTGGCAGCCGCGCTCGATGGTGCACAAAAAACGGCCCGGCGCTTGCGCCGGACCGTATGCCAAGTCGAATTCGCCTTCGCCATCGAAAGTACCCCCAGCGGGACTCGAACCCACGCTTCTAGCTCCGGAGGCTAGCGCTCTATCCACTGAGCTATGGGGGCATGTGTACGGAGATTATAACACCGGGCCGAAGCCGGTCAAAATCTGGCGGATAAACAACTGGGCCGGAGTTAGGCACTGCCAGCCCTGCCTAACCCCGACCCTGTAGTGCCTCTAGTGTATCACATTCCCACGCCAGTTAAGTGACTTTCAATACACTATTACAGCGCCCGCAGGAGGATCGCGGCTGCGGTAATCAGGCCAAGCAGGAGCAGCGCCCAGCGATCGATCCGATGCAGGCGCAGCGGGCGGAAGGTCGTGCGGGCCACGCCGCCGCCCAGCCCGCGCGATTCGAGCGCCCAGCCGAGGTGCTCGCCGTGGCGCAGCGCGCCGATCACCAGCGCGATGAGGACGGGGCGATACGAGGCCAACCGGTCGCCGAAGCGGCGTTGGCTCAGGTCCAGGCCCCGCGCCGCCTGCGCCTCACGCACCTGGTCGAAGAGGCCGGCCAGGATCGGCAGGTAGCGCAGCGCGAGCACGATCGTCAGCCCCCATTCGTAGGGGAGGCCGAGTGCGACGAAGCCGCGCACCATCTCGCCCTGGTCCGTCGTGCTGAGCCAGAAGAAGAATGCCAGGCTGACCGCAAGCAGGCGCGAAGCCAGGAGCGCGGCCTGGTGGATCCCCTCCCGCGTCACCCTCAGCGGTCCCACGCGCCACAACGGGTCGCCGGCGCCGCCGGAGAACAGCGTCGTCAGGACGAACACCAGGACGAGCAACACGACCATGCCGCGCACGAAGCTGACGATGCGCGCGCGCGGCACGCGCGCCATCACGAGCAGCGCCAGGCACGCGGCCGCAGCAGCCCACGCGAGGAGAACGCTCGGCCACAACAGGACCAGGCCAGTCACGACTGCAACGTAGGCCAGCTTAACCCGCGGATCGAGGCCGTAGACCCAGGTGTTGCGGCGGACGTAGCCGCCGAAGCTAGCGGAGGACATCGACCATCTCCCCCACCGTACAGGCCGTCGGGGGCACGCCGAATTGCGCCAGTCGCTGCCCCAGCCGCACGACGGGCGGGACCGCCAGGCGCGCGCGCGCCAACACCTCTCGCTGCGCGAACAGGGTGGCCGGCCCGCCATCGAAGATGACCTGCCCGCTGTGAAGCACGATGACTCGGCGTCCGGCCTCGGCGATGACGCGGACATCGTGAGAGATCAGGATCACCGTACCGCCCTGCGCGTTGTACGACCGCAGGCGATCGATGAGCTCCTGCCGGCTCTGCCAGTCCAGCCCGCCCGTCGGCTCGTCCAACACCAGCACGGCCGGACCGGTGGCCATCACCGCGGCCAGTGTCACCTGTCGGCGCTGGCCCACGCTCAGGGCTGCCGGGGGCAGTTCCGCACAGCCGTCCAGTCCATGAGTGACCAGCGCGGCCGCGACCCGGCGCGCGATCTCCTCCTCCGCCAGGCCCTGCAGCCGCAGGCCGAAACCGAGCTCCTCTGCCACGGTGGGTGCGAAGATCTGGTGATCCGGATTCTGAAAGACGTAGCCGACCCGCCGCGCCAGCTGCGACACCCGCAACGAAGCCGTGTCCTGGCCCTCGACAATAACCCGGCCCGCGGACGGCTTGAGAAGTCCGTTGATATGTTTCGCCAGGGTCGTCTTTCCGGAGCCGTTGGGGCCGGCGAGAACCACGAACTCGCCGGGACGGACGGCGAAGGTGACGCCCCGCAGCGCAGCTGTGCCGTCGTCGTAGACGTAGTGCACGCCGTCGATGGCGATCTGCGGTTCCACGCCCCCGTGCAGAGACGTTGCATGCAACGTCTCTGCACGGGGGGGCTGCAGCTTCGCTGCAGCCTCGCGAAGATGCGAGATCTCCCCCGTCGCCAGCTCCCGGCGCAGCGCGCTGAACGCGGCGCTGAGGGTGGTGAAGGCGTACGACCGGCCGCGGCGATCGGACAGCGCCTGCGCCAGCTCGGCCATCTGTGGCAGGCCCACGCCCCACGCCTTCAGGTCGTGCTCGTGCGCAAACACCTCGGCCGGCCGCCCATCGAGCACGATGCGTCCCTCGTGAAGCACGAGCACCCGGCCGGCATAGCGCTGGACGCGCTCGACGTCCTGCGTGGCAATCAGGATGGCCATCTGGCGCTGCCGGGCCAGCCGCGCCAGGACGCCGAAGACCGCGGCCTTGCTGCCCGGGTCCAGGTTCGCCGTAGGCTCGTCGAGCACCAACACCCGCGGACGCATGGCCAGGATCGCGGCGATCGCGACGCGCTGCTTCTCGCCCCCCGACAGGTGTGCCGGATTGCGGTCGCGATACCCGGGCAACTCGACTGCATCGAGCGCCCACGTGACGCGGTCAGCGATCTCGTCGGGCGGCAGCCCCAGGTTCTCCGGGCCGAACGCGATCTCATCCTCGACGCGCATCTGCGTCAGCTGCGTCTCGGGATCCTGGAACACCAGCCCACAGACCTGCGCCAGCTCGGCGACGCTGTGGGTGCGGCTGTCCAGATCGTTGACGGTCACCTGGCCGCGAAAGACGCCCCCAAGCGCATGGGGCACCAGGCCGTTGAGCGCCATGCACACCGTCGACTTCCCCGCGCCCACGCGCCCCAGGAGTGCCACAAACTCGCCGGCATGCAGGTCGAAGCTTACATCCTGAAGCACTTCCGTCGGAGAGGTTCCCCGCAGCGGCGGTGGGTAGGCGTAGTAGAGGTGGCGGACTTGGATGACAGGCGGCACGAGAATCAGACCTGGATCGAGGGTGGCTTGCGTCCCCGGCAGGGGAAACAAGCATCAGAGACGTCAGCGGACCGGGCATTCACCCGATGAGAAACCCGGCCCGCACGGTCCGTCTTCCTACTTCGGCAGGAACGCGGAATCGACCATGTCCGCGTAGGGGATGTCACGCGCCACCAGGCCCTTGGCCTTGAGCCACGCGGTCACGTCCGCCACCTCGGCCTCGGTCGGGACACCGACCGCGGGAAACGGCGGCATCTGGTAGCTGTCCTTCAGCGACTCCGGCACGCGACCCTGCTCCATCAGCACCGCACGGTACTTCTCCGGGTTCGCGTTGACTTCGTCCACGGCCTGCTGCCAGGCGACCAGAAACTTGCGAACGACGTCCGGCTTGGCCGCGAGCGTGCTTGTCCGGAACACGAGCACCGACTGCGACAGATCGGCGTAAGCCGAGTCGTCCACCACCAGGCTGGCACCCGCGGCAATGGCGCCCTGAGCCAGCGGATCGGGCAGCACGGCCGCGTTGATATTGCCGTTCATCAGCTGCTCGAAGCGCACCGTGATGGCGCCCACCTCGATCTTGCTGATCTCGGCCGCGGCCAGGCCCTCGCCGGAGAGCATACGATCGGTGAGGTATTCGATGATCGTGTTGTTGCTGATGCCGATGGGCACGCCCTTCAGATCAGCCGGCGCGTCGATGTCAGACTTCGGGCTGGCCAGGATGCGAAAGAGCGGTGCGCCGGGGAACGGCCGCCGTGAGGTGTACACTGCCTTGACCCTGACGGTGTCCTTATTGAGCAGCCCCACGCCCTGCAAGTCGGTCAGAACGCCGTCGACCTGCTCGGTCTGGAGCAGCACGTCGCGCTCCTGAGGGCTCTTAACAGGAACGATTTCGACGGATATCCCCTGATCGTCGAAGTAGTCGTTCTGCAGCGCGATGTAGATGGGAATCGTGTCGAGCACCGGGATCAACGCTAGCTTGAGCGTGGGATCCTGCGGCGTCTCGGCCGGCGTCGCTGGCACAGGTGCACACGCGGCGAGCGTGCTGCCGGCGACGAGCACCGCGAGCACCACAGCCAGCATTCGTATCGATCTGGAACGCATACGCACTTCCCTCCTACAACTCAGCGTCTCGATCCGCTCGATGTAAGCTCAATGCCGTCCCTTGGTTCGCCTGGCTGACCGCTGCTCGGGAAGCTCGCCCGGTGTGGGTCGCTCCCGCCGCCACGGCACGACGGACGGCTCGGAGACGGCCTCATCCTCTTCCTCGCCCTCCCACTCCACCCACTCCGGCGAGATGACCGGCGAAGGTGCAGCAGGCGTCGCGATCTGCGTCAGGACATATCCGACGCCGAGCGCCACCCCGAGTGCAATGAGGCTGCCCTGCCATTGGGTCAGTTCGAAAAAGCGGCTCAACATCCACCCGACCGCGGCAATGCCGAGCCCGCCGAGCGCCGCCACGGCCAGCGACAGCGCCATGACGACGATCGCAACCAGCAATCCTGCCATCAGTCCATGCATCGTTGCCTCACTTCCGGGACAAATGAGTAGAGCGCAGAATGGACCTACGGGTCCACCCGTCAACATAGCACAGCCCGGTCACATTGTGTGTGAGATCACTACCCGTAGCCCGATCGGGATCAGAACCACGCCGCCCAGGATCTCCGCAGCCAGAGCCGTCTACGACAGGTATCTTCCGAACCAACTGGCGATGAGGCTGCCCGCGTAGGCCGCGTCCTCCTGGTTGAGGAGCAGGTGATCCGCGCCGTCGAGCGCGATGAGGCTCTTCGGCTGGCGAGCCAGGTCATAGATGTGCTCGGCGCTGGCGATCGGCACGATCTTGTCTGCCGGCGCGTGGAGGATCAGCAGGGGACGGTCGAGGGAGCCGACGATCTGCGCCATGCTGCCGCGTTCGAGATCGTCGATGAACTGCTGCTTGATGTAGAAGCGCCTGCCGGCCAGCGTGACCTCGGCCTCGCCGCGCTGCTCGAGATCGGGCGCGTGGCGGACGATGGTTTCACCCAGGTGGCCCAGGTCGGCCGGCGCCGCGATCGCCACGACTGCGGCCACAGATTCGATCGAGCGGGCGGCCTGCATGACGGCCGCGCCGCCGAGGGAGTGACCGATCAACAGGGTGGGCGCAGTGCGGTGCTCGGCCAGATACGAGGCCGCGGCCACAATGTCGTCGACGTTCGAGGTGAAGTTCGTGTCCGCGAACACGCCTTCGCTGTCGCCCAGGCCGGTGAAGTCGAACCGCAGGACCGCGATGCCGGCGTCCGTCAGCGAACGGTCGAGAAAGCCGATCGTCTTGAGATTCTTGGTGCAGCCGAAGCAATGCGCGAAGATCGCATACGCGCGCGGCTCACCCTCGTCTGGCAGGTCCAACCGCCCGCCCAGCGAGGCACCCTGGCCCCCGATGAAATCTGCCCGTTCGGTACGCATGTTTGAGTCCTGTAGCCCGGCGCGTGTAGGGGGCGAGGGTGCGAGCTTCGCTCGCCATACCTCGCCCCTAGCCGAGTGTTAGTTCTTCTCGTAGGGCACGCCGTCTGCCGCGGGTGAAGCCGCGCGGCCCACGACGCCGGCCAGCACGATCATGGTCACGATGTAGGGCGCCATGAGCAGGAACTCGGACGGGATCGGCACCCGCAGGATCTGCAGCTTGACCTGCAGCGAATCTGCGAAGCCAAACAACAGCGATGCAAAAAATGCGCCGATCGAAGTCCACTTGCCGAAGATCATGGCCGCCAGGCCGATGAAGCCCTTGCCCGCAGTCATCACCTCGTCGAAACGGCCGGCCGAGCCGATGGTGAAATAGGCGCCGCCGATGCCCGCAATTGCGCCGCCGAGGATGACGTTGATGTACTGGATCTTGAAGACGTCGACGCCCAACGTATCCGCAGCCTTGGGATGCTCGCCCACCGCCCGCGTGCGCAGGCCCCACGGGGTGTAGAACAGGACGAAATGAATGACCGCGACCAGGATCATCATCAGGTACACGATGATGCTGTTCTCGAAGAAAATCGGCCCGAGGATCGGGATCTTCGAGAGCAGCGGGATCGCGATGGGCTTGAGAACGCCCGAGTTGTTCAACAGCTCACTGTTCTGCTGCAGGAAACGCGAGGAAATGTAGCTGGTCGTGCCCGTGGCGAAGATGTTAATCGCGACACCGCTGATGATCTGATCGACCTTGAAGCGAATGGCCAGGAACGCGTGCGCGGCTGCCAGCAGCGCACCGGTGAGTATGGCGGCCACGAGGCCGATCAGCAGGCTGTCCGTCAGGCTGGCCGCGATCACCGCTGCCTGCGAGGCCATGAGCATCATGCCTTCGATACCGATATTCACGATGCCGGCGCGCTCGCTGATCACGCCGCACAAGGCAGCCAGGGCGATGGGCGTGGCGCGCACCACCGAGCTGCTCAGGATGCCGACCAGGTTGAAGGACTTGCCGCGCGCGGCCCATGCCAGGAAGGCGATGACGAAGAACGCCGCCACGAGCCCGATGACCAGGCCCGCTCGCTTGAAGCCGCGCGCGATCTGCAC
Source organism: Anaerolineae bacterium (assembly GCA_040766655.1). Taxonomy (GTDB): domain Bacteria; phylum Chloroflexota; class Anaerolineae; order CG2-30-64-16; family CG2-30-64-16; genus JALOOB01. Next base: position 108,081 of record JAXGQB010000010.1, on the reverse strand, counting down.
CGCGCCAAAGAAAACGGACACGGCGGACAGCAGGTAGATCGTGGCCCCGGTCGGCAAAGTCAGGTCCGGAATACGCAGCGCCTGCGAGCCGACGCCGGGATTGAGCCCGAATTTCGTGGTCAGGCCACCCTCCAGTCCGATGCCGAAGAGCAGGAAGATCGCGAGGCCGATCAGCAGGAGCACGACACCCGTGATCCGGCTGCGCCGTATCTCGGCAGGGAGCGCCCTGGTTGTGGTTGCCGTCGTCATGGTTGTCTCCTCCCCCTCAGCCTCATGATCCCCACCCGCGGGTCAGGACGACCTTCTCCGCAGCAATCTTCCGCAGGCGGTAGATCCCACGGATGATATCCGGCGCCGCGACGAAGACGATTACCAACGCCTGGATGATCGAGATGATGTCGATCGGGATGCCGGCCAACGACTGCATGCGCGTTGCCCCGCTGCGCAAGAAGCCCCACAACAACGCGGCAAACACGATGCCCACGGGGTGGCTCTTGCCGATCAAGGCGACAGCAATGGCATCGAAGCCATAGCCGGCCGAGAAGCCCTGGCCGACCCAGTAATCCACGCCCAGCACCTGGCTGGCGCCGCCGAGTCCTGCCAGGCCGCCGCTCAGCGTCATCGCGAGGACGATCGTGCGGGTGATGCTCATGCCCGAATAGCGGGCCGCATCGGGATTGGCGCCCACGGCGCGGATCTGGAAGCCGATAGTGGTCTTGAAGAGCAGCCAGAAGACGACGGCCGCGACAATCAGCGCCAGAAAGAAGCCGACATTGATGCGCAACGGATCGGAGAACAACCGCGGCAGTTCCGCAGAAACCTGAATATGGGGGGTCACCGGCCGGAAGCCGGGCGCCTTCATGGGCCCGTTGATCAGCCAGTCGCTCAGGCGATATGCGATGTAGTTCATCATGATCGTGTTGACGACTTCATGGCCGCCGGTCTTCGCCTTCAGCCACCCGGGGATCGCACCCCAGATCGCGCCAGCGGCGAACCCGCCCATGATGGCGAGCGGCAGGTGCAGGTACCACGGCCAGCCGATCAGGCTGTAGCCCACGAACGCTGCGCCCAACGATCCCATGAAGAACTGGCCCTCGGCGCCGATGTTGAACAGGCCGGCCTTGAAGCCCAGGCCCACGGCGAGTCCCGTGAAGATGTAGGGCGTCGAGGCCACCAGGCTCTCAGTGATCGGCCAGAACGCCTGCCGGATCGCGGCGGGATCTCCGCTCCCCAGTGCGGCGGTGATCTCGCTGAGGCTGCCGATCGAGCCATAGAACAGCGCGCCGTAGGCGGTCTTGACGGCCTTCCACACGGCCACCAGGGCCGCGCCCGGCGCCTGGAAGAACTTGCCGAACGCTGCAACCGCTGCGGTATCCGTGACCGCGATGACGATCGCACCGATGATCAGGCCCGTCAGGACGGCCAGAAACGGGATGAGGATGGTTTGTAGGAGTCCGCTGCGTTGGCCGGACGGCTTGCGACTGCGACCGGGTTCTTTCTTCTCCGTCTTCGGTGCAACTGCAGGTTGAGTCGTATTCACTGGCGCCTCCTCAGACGATGGCATGTTTGCGCTAGAACACGCGCTCGATCTCTTCCTCGTCGCCGTCGGCTGCTACAACAACGCCTTCGGCAGGCTTGATCCCGGCCATCAGCAGGCCCAGGTGCTTCTTGTTGGTGCCCCTGGCGGGCACAATGTCGAGAATCTGCCCCTTGTACATCACGGCGATGCGGTCGGAGAGCGCCAGGATTTCATCCAGTTCGGAGGACACGACGAGCACGGCGGTGCCCTCATCGCGCTTCTGGATGATGCGGGAGTGAATGTACTCGATGGACCCAACGTCCAACCCGCGAGTCGGCTGGGAGGCGACCAGCAGCTTGATGGGGCGGGAGAACTCGCGTGCGACGATGACCTTCTGCTGGTTGCCGCCCGACAGGGTGGAGACATTGACGTGGACGCTCGGCGTGCGGACATCGAACTGCTCCACCAGGTCCTCAGACGCGGCCAGGATCGCGCCCTGCTGCATGTTGAGGCCCTTGGCAAATGGCGGCAGGTAATAGGTGTTCAGCGCGATGTTGTCGGAGACCGGGAAGCTGAGCACCAGGCCGTGCTTCTGCCGATCCTCTGGCACGTGCGCGACGCCCTGCTCGGTGATCTGGCGCGGGTTCGCCTTGCTGACGTCCTGGCCAAGGATGCGTATGGAGCCCGCGGCCGGTGGCCGCAAGCCCGTCAATGCGTACACCAACTCCGTCTGCCCGTTGCCCTGGACGCCTGCCACGCCAAGCACTTCGCCAGCCCGAACATCGAAGGTCACGCCCTTCACGACCACGTTGCCGCGATCGTCCAACGCGACCATGTCCTGAACTTCGAGGACCGGGTCTCCGGGCACGGCTGGCTTCTTGGCAACGACCAGGTTCACGTCGCGGCCGACCATCAGTGAGGCCAGGTGCTGTGGGTCGGTCTTGGACGGCTCGACGGTGCCCACCGTGCGCCCGAGGCGCAGCACCGTGATCCGATCGGCCACCGCCATCACTTCCTTGAGCTTGTGCGTGATGAAGATAATGGACTTGCCTCGAGCGATGAGCGAACGCAATACCTCGATGAGATCCTCAACTTCCTGAGGGGTCAATACGGCCGTTGGCTCATCCAGGATCAGGATGTCGGCGTTACGATAAAGCACTTTGATGATTTCAACGCGCTGTTGCAGGCCAACCGGCAGATCCTTCACATATGCGTGAGGATCGACTTCCAGACCATGCTCCTTGCCGATTTCCTCGATTCGGCGCGCCACCTGCTCCCGGTCCAGGACTAAGCCACGAGTGGTCTCAACGCCCAGCATGACGTTCTCCGTGACCGTCATCACGGGAACCAGCATGAAATGCTGATGCACCATGCCGATGCCGCGCTCGATGGCATCGTTCGGGCCCTGTATGTTCACCTTCTCGCCGCGCACCAGGATCTCGCCCTCATCAGGCTTGTAGAGGCCGTAGAGGATATTCATCAGCGTGGTCTTGCCCGCTCCGTTTTCGCCGAGCAAGGCCAGGATCTCGCCTTGCTCCAGAGTGAGGTCGATGTGGTCATTGGCAAGCACGCCTGGGAAGGCCTTGGTTATTCCGCGCAGTTCCAGTACTGGTGGCATGCCATTCTCCTGCTCTAGATAACACAAGGGGCCAGAGGACGCTACGCATGCCCCTGGCCCCCGGTTTACATCAGCTTACAGTCCCAGGACACCATCGACGGTGATCTTGCCGGAGATGATGTCGGCCTTGATCTGGTCCAGCTCAGCCTGCAGGGTCGCGGGGACCTTGCTCTCGAAATCGTGGAACGGCGCAATGCCCACGCCGCCGTCCTTCAGCGTGCCCACGTATGTGCCGCCCTTGAAGGTGCCGTCCGCCACGGACTTGATCGCCTCGTAGACGCCAACGTCGATGTTCTTGATCACGCTGGTCAGGAACACTTCCTTCGAATCGGGCACCGTCAGGTACCAGTCAGCGTCCACGCCGATGATCATGCAGCCCTTTTCCTTGCAGGCCGCCGCCGATCCCTGGCCCACAGGCCCCGCCACCGGCATGATGATGTCCGCACCTTCGTCCATGAACGACTCGGCCGTCTTCCGACCATCGTCCAGAGATTCGAAGTTGTTGACGAACACGCCCTCGTCCTTCGCCGTCTCCCAGCCCAGTACCTCAACCTTGGTGCCCTTCACCTCGTTGTGGTACTTCACGCCGGCCTCGAAGCCCTTCATGAAGATCGTCACCGTCGGCAGCTTGATCCCGCCGAACGTCGCGACCACACCCGTCTGCGTCGTCGCCGCCGCCGCATAACCCGCCAGGAACGCCGCCTCATCCGTCTGGTAGCTCAGCCCCAGCACGTTGTCGATCGGCGTGTCCGAGCCGCAGTCCTTGCCGACGACCGCACCCGGCCAGCAGTCAGGATAGACGTAGTCCACGATCGCAAACTTCAGATCGGGGTTCGCCTTCGCTGCATTCGCCGTGTCAACCGCCAGCATGAAGCCGACCGGTACGATCAGGTCCAGCTTCTCGCTCACGAACTGCTGCATGTTCTTGGCATAGTCCGACTGCTGCTGCGACTCCAGGTACTTGCCCTCGGCCCCGAGGTCCTTCTCCGCATCCTGGACGCCCTTCCAGGCCGATGCGTTGAAGCTCTTGTCGTCGATGCCGCCCATGTCCGTGATCTGCCCAACCGTGACCTTCTTGAGCTCGGCCGCCGGGGCAGCCGCCGCACCGGTTAGCACACCGTCGACGGTGATTTTGCCGGAGATGATGTCGGCCTTGATCTGGTCCAGCTCAGCCTGCAGGGTCGCGGGGACCTTGCTCTCGAAATCGTGGAACGGCGCAATGCCCACGCCGCCGTCCTTCAGCGTGCCCACGTATGTGCCGCCCTTGAAGGTGCCGTCCGCCACGGACTTGATCGCCTCGTAGACGCCAACGTCGATGTTCTTGATCACGCTGGTCAGGAACACTTCCTTCGAATCGGGCACCGTCAGGTACCAGTCAGCGTCCACGCCGATGATCATGCAGCCCTTTTCCTTGCAGGCCGCCGCCGATCCCTGGCCCACAGGCCCCGCCACCGGCATGATGATGTCCGCACCTTCGTCCATGAACGACTCGGCCGTCTTCCGACCATCGTCCAGAGATTCGAAGTTGTTGACGAACACGCCCTCGTCCTTCGCCGTCTCCCAGCCCAGTACCTCAACCTTGGTGCCCTTCACCTCGTTGTGGTACTTCACGCCGGCCTCGAAGCCCTTCATGAAGATCGTCACCGTCGGCAGCTTGATCCCGCCGAACGTCGCGACCACACCCGTCTGCGTCGTCGCCGCCGCCGCATAACCCGCCAGGAACGCCGCCTCATCCGTCTGGTAGCTCAGCCCCAGCACGTTGTCGATCGGCGTGTCCGAGCCGCAGTCCTTGCCGACGACCGCACCCGGCCAGCAGTCAGGATAGACGTAGTCCACGATCGCAAACTTCAGATCGGGGTTCGCCTTCGCTGCATTCGCCGTGTCAACCGCCAGCATGAAGCCGACCGGTACGATCAGGTCCAGCTTCTCGCTCACGAACTGCTGCATGTTCTTGGCATAGTCCGACTGCTGCTGCGACTCCAGGTACTTGCCCTCGGCCCCGAGGTCCTTCTCCGCATCCTGGACGCCCTTCCAGGCCGATGCGTTGAAGCTCTTGTCGTCGATGCCGCCCATGTCCGTGATCTGGCCCACCGTAATGGCGGCAGGCTCAGGGCCGCGGGGGCCGCGGTCGGTTCGGGCGCCTTGGTCGGCTCGGGAGCGGCGGGAGCCGCAGGAGCCACGGTCGGAGTCGGCGCCGCAGTCGGGGTGGCCGCGCCACCGCACGCGCTGAGGACCATGCTCAGAAGTACGAGCACACTCACGATGCTGATCAGTTTGTTACGCATGTCTTGAATCTCCTCCTGATATTGAAACGATACGGGAAGACCGAAATTCGGGCAGAAGTCGAAGCCTGGCAGGGGATACACGACGCTGGGAGGCTACTCCACAGGAACCCCTGCCTTCCGAACGGATGGACACCTCCTTTCGGTGTGAACCTGCCGGCGCCTGGCCGGGAGCACTGAGGAATCGTGCGAAAGTTCATGCGTTGCCAGCGAACCGTTACAACGCGGCAGATATGGGCCCGTAGCCTGGCGACGCCAGACCATTCTGACGTGCCCGCCTGCGCCAACATGATTATACCCATGTCAACCTTGCGCCGCAAATTACCTTCGGACTAGACACGGTGGATTGCTTTGACACGTGGCCTTCTTGAGCCTATAATTGTATGGAATTATTGAGAAAAACGGAGAGCACAAGCATGGCTATGCGGGAGATCATCACGCTGGGGCACCCGACGTTGCGGCAGAAGGCGCGCAAGGTGACGAAATTCGGGCCCGAGCTCAAACAGCTGATCGATGACATGATCGAGACGATGCGCGCAGCGCCGGGCGTCGGCCTGGCCGCGCCTCAGGTGAACGTTTCGGAGCGGGTCATCGTGGTGGAATTGCCGGCCGACGAGGAAGCCGAACTGCCGGCAGAACTCTACGCTTACGTCAATCCCGAGATCGTGAAGGTGTCACGGGACACCGAGCCGGGCGAGGAAGGCTGCCTATCCATCCCGGGCTACATCGGCGACGTGGACCGCCACGTGGAGGTCCTCGTGCGGGGCCAGGACGCATTCGGCAAGCCGCAGCGGATCAAGGCCCAGGATTACCTGGCGCGGATCTTCCAGCACGAGATCGACCATCTCGAAGGTGTGCTCTTCATCGACAGGGCCGACCCGGCCACCATCCACAAGCTCACCCCGGAAGAAGCCGCGACGGCGACGGGCGAAGCCGCCGAGGCGGCAGCGCTCATGCCGCGCGCGGAGATGCCGGCCTCGTAAATGACGTAGGGGCGACCGGCCGGTCGCCCCTACAATTGCATCACATTAAACGCGCCCACAGGTGGGCGCACTGCCAAAATCCCGCTAGCGAATCACGTCCAGCGTCTTTTCGGTCTGCGGATCGAACAGGTGCATGTTATCCATGTTCACCATCATGTCGATCGTCTCGCCGATGCGAACGTGCGTGCGCGGATCGACGCGGGCGACGAACTGCTTCTTGCCGGTCAACAGGTAGAGGGTGATTTCGTTGCCCATCAACTCGGAGACGTCCACCTGTGCGGTGATCGGCGCGGGGATGATGCCCGGCGCCTCGTAGCCCTTGGTGTAGACATCTTCCGGGCGAACGCCGAAGATCACCTTTTTGCCCTTGTGCTCGATGTAGTCCGCCTTCTTGGACTCCGGCACCTGAAGCTTGAACGTGCCGCCATCGACGAACAGCTTGCCGTCCTGCTCGACCAGCGTCGACTCGAAGAAGTTCATCGAGGGGCTGCCGATAAAGCCGGCGACGAAGATGTTGACCGGATGATCGTAGAGGTGCTGCGGCGTATCGATCTGGTGCAGCAGGCCATCCTTCATCACCGCGATACGGGAGGCCATGGTCATCGCTTCCACCTGGTCGTGGGTGACGTAGATGAAAGTGGTGCCGAGCTGATGATGCAGCTTGCTGATGCCGGCTCGGGTCTCAACGCGCAGCTTCGCGTCCAGGTTGGACAGCGGCTCGTCGAAAAGGAACACCTTCGGGTTGCGGACGATCGCACGGCCGACCGCCACACGCTGGCGCTGGCCACCGGAGAGCTGCTTGGGCTTGCGATCCAGGAACTGACCGATGCCCAGGATTTCTGCGGCTTCCTTGACCTTCTTGTCGATCTCGGCCTTCGGGGTCTTGCGCAGCTTGAGGCCGAACGCCATGTTGTCGTACACGCTCATGTGCGGGTAAAGCGCGTAGCTCTGGAACACCATCGCGATGTCGCGGTCCTTCGGCGGCACGTCGTTGACGACGCGGTCGCCGATCAGGATGCGCCCCTCGGAGATCTCTTCGAGGCCGGCGAGAAGGCGGAGGCTGGTGGTCTTGCCGCAGCCGGAGGGACCGACGAAGACGAGGAATTCCTTGTCTGCAATTTCGAGGCTGAGGTTGTTGACGGCGATCACATCGCCGTAGCGCTTGTAGACGCCCTCATAGGTTACACTGGCCATGGGTGCATTTACTCCTCTTGAAGATTAGTCTGCTCTTGCAGTTATTGAATCAGCCAGGGCGAACAGAACTGTTCGGTCGAGCGATCGGCGTACCCGATTGGAGGACTGGGCCATGCCCCCGTGCAACCAATGGCCAATACCGGGCCGGTGCGAGCGACTCGGGCGCTAGCGCCATAACCGCTTCGCCATGACTATGGATAGCGTGATGGAGTGGATTCGAGAGTGGTCGTTGTTGTGCGGCGCCTCCGTACGAATGGTTCGCAACAGTGCTCTGGAGACGATTCCGCCGGGAGCCAGCGTTTGGCCGCGCGGGCAACTGGCGGCAGACACTGCCAGTTTAGCACCCTTGTCCCACGTGCGCAAATCGCGGTTTGCCCAAAAAGGTGCAAAGTCGCATCCCAACGCGTGAGCCGGTATAATAGCGCCATGTCACCATCCCTACCGCCCCACAGCAACCCGCCGGACACGGTCCTGGGCAGGATAGCCGCCGTCCTGGCCGCCATCCTGGCCGCGGCAGCGCTGCTCCTCCTGGCGCCGCACGGCGTGCTGGACATGGCAGATCGTGCCGCGTACGCGGTCTGCCATCGCATCCCCGATCACACCTTCTCCATCGCCGGGCGCCAGTTACCCTTGTGTGCGCGCTGCAGCGGCACCTACCTCGGGACGCTGGCGGGCCTGGCTGTCCTGGCGCTCCGGGGCCGCGGCCGCGCCGGGCGCTTCCCCAGCCGCGCGCTGCTGCTCGTGCTCGCGGGGTTCATGGCGGCGTGGGCCGCGGATGGAACGAATTCCTTCCTGGCGCTGCTCGGCGGACCGCATCTCTATCCCCCGGGCAACACGGTCCGGCTGGTGACCGGCGTGCTCCAGGGGCTCGCCATTGCCGGCATCCTGCTGCCCGCGTTCAACCTCGCCTTCTGGCAGCAGCCGGAGGACCGGGCGAGCATCGCAGGCTGGCGCGACCTCGCCTTCATGCTCGCAGGCGGGGGCCTCGTCGTCGCGGCCGTAGCCAGCGAGTGGGACGCCCTGCTGTATCCGCTCGCGCTGCTGAGCGGGCTGGCGATCCCGGCCCTGCTGGGTGCACTCAACGCCATGCTCTACGTCGCGGTCCGGCGTCGGGAAGGCACGGCGACGCGTGGAGGGCAGCTCCTCGGCCCGCTGCTCATCGGCCTGGCCTTGGCGTTCGGCGAGATCGCCGCCATCGGCGCGCTGCGCGATCTCCTGGTCGCGCGGTTCGGCTGGCCGTTCTGAGACACGTCGGTGTGTGGTATGATAGGTCCCGGCGGTCGCGGCAGGCCGCGTGTCATCCAACGGTCAGTGAGCCGTCCATCGGTTGACATGCAGCGCAGTGCGGCTATGATATCCTCAAGGTGCGGGAGACATCGGTCTCCAACCGCTGAATGAATCAAGGAGGCAGCTATGGATTTCGCCAAGGCATTCACCTTCATGTTCGAAGATCCGGACTGGCTGAAGAAGCTCGGGATCGGGACATTGATCGGGTTACTCGGCATCGTGCTCTCACCGGTGTTGGTGGGCATCGTTCCTCTCCTCGTCGTCATGGGCTACACGATCGACGTGCTGCGCAACGTGATGCACGGCAGCGATCGTCCCCTGCCGGAGTGGGACAACTGGGGCGGATTCCTGGCGCGCGGCTTCAAGGTGGCCGCGGCGACGTTCGTCTGGTCGCTGCCGGCCCTCCTGTTGATGGTCCCGCTTGTCGTCGGCGGCATGATGACCGACCAGGGCGGGTCGGGAGACCTGGGCGGCGCAGAGGCGCTGGGGATCGGGATCATCCTCTGCGGCACGTGCCTGATGATCCTGTGGGGTCTGTTCGTGACGCTGATCTCACCCGCGATCTACGTCCGCATCGCGGAGACCGATCGCTTCAGTTCGGCGTTCAACTTCGGCGCCATGTGGGCCTTCACGCGCGACAACATCGGCAACATCATCCTGGCCCTGCTGCTGATGATCGTCGTTGGGTTCATCGCCTCGATCGTCGCGGGACTGGGCTTCGTGGCGCTCGTCATCGGCGTGCTGATCACGCTGCCCTTTGCCATGCTCTGGCAGTATCTCGTCCAGGCGCACCTCTTCGGGCAGATCGGCCGGTTCACCGTCACGCCCGTCGACTGACATGAACGGTCAGGGCCGCTGGCAAAGGTCAGCGGCCCATCTATTAAGGAGTAACTCACAGGAATGATCGAAGTCCTGGCGGCGTTTGGCCTGTCGGCCGCGACCGGGCTCAATGCCTACCTGCCGCTGCTGATCGTCGGGCTGCTGGCACGGTTCACCGACCTGGTCACGCTGAGCTCACCCTGGAACACGCTGGAGAACCCGTGGGTGCTCGGCGTGTTGGGCGTGTTGCTGGTGATCGAGATGACGGCGGATAAGATCCCCGCGGTCGACACCGTCAACGACGCCATCAACACGATCATTCGGCCGACGGCCGGCGCGATCCTGTTCGCGGCCAGCGGCAACGTCATCAGCGAGATGAGCCCGGTGCTCGCCATGATCTGCGGGCTGCTCGTGGCGGGCGCGGTCCACTCGGTGAAGACTGCGGTGCGGCCTGCCATCACCGCGACGACCGCAGGGCTGGGCAATCCCGTGGTCAGCGTGGCCGAGGATGTCGTGTCGGGCGTGACGACGATCACCGCGGTGGTCGTGCCTGCACTGGCCGCCTTCCTGGTCGTCGCCCTCTTCATGTTGGGCATCTGGCTCATCGTACGCTGGCGCAATCGGCAGATGACCCCTTAGCCCGACCATGTCGATGAGACTGGCGCGTAACTCGACCCTCCGGGTGGCAGTTGCCCTTCTCATCGGCCTGCTCTGCCTCTGGCTATCACTCCGTGGTGTTCCCCTGGCCGCGCTGCGCGATCAGATGCTGCGCGTCTCGCCCTCGCTGGTCGCGCTGGCGGTCCTGTGCGTGGTCCTCGTGGCCGCAGGCAAGGCGCTGCGGTGGCAGTGGCTCTACGGCGCCGGCGTCTCTCCGCGGCCCTGGCTCACCCACTTTGCCATCCTGATGATCGGGCAGATGCTCAACCTCGTCATTCCAATCAGGATCGGCGAGCTGGCCCGGCTGGGCCTCATGCGCCAGGAGGAGCGGCCGCTCGGCGTCACCTTCGGCACCATCGTCGTCGAGAAAGCGCTGGATCTCCTGGCGCTCGGCCTGATCGTCCTGCTGGCCGTGCCCCTCGCACTCCTGCCCGATTCGCTGCGCCGGGAGAGCGGCGCGGGCGGCCTGCTGCTCGGCGCGGCTGTGTTCGCCGGGCTGCTCCTGCTGGGAAGATACCACGCACCGCTGCTGCGCCGGCTGGCGCGGATGGACACGGCGAAGGGCGGGCGCCTCGTCACGGGCGCGCGCCGCGGCGCGATGGCGGTGCTCCGCAGCTTCGGCTCGCTGACCGCGGCGCAGCTCGCCCGCGTGGCCGCACTGACTGCGGGCGTCTGGCTCCTTTCGCTCGTCACGATGCAGGTCATGCTGGCGGCGTCCGGCCTGGCGCTCGGCTGGGGCGCCGCGCTCGCGCTCATGCTAGCGCTGACCTCGAGCAACTGGGCGCCGACCCCGCCCGCCATGATCGGCATCGTCGGCGCGGTCACGGTGGCGGTGCTGGCCGCGTTCGAGGTGGACCAGGCGCGCGCGCTCGCCCTGGGGACGATCCTCAACGTCGTGCTCGTGGGGCCTCCCGTGATCCTGGGCAGCATCGCCCTCACCGTCCGCCTCTGGCGGCTCGGCGAGACACTGACGCTCCGCTCGCTGCGCCGCGCCGCGGGCCTCGGCGCGGGCGCGGACGGCGGCGCTGCCGCGGCGGGGGAACAGGAGGCCGGCCTTGGCGACCGCTGAGACGCCGCGCTACTCCGTCATCGTGCCTGCGTACCAGGCGGCAGCGACGCTGCCCGCGTGCCTGGCCGCGCTCGCGAAGCAGTCGGTGGCACCCGATGCGTACGAGGTGATCGTCGTCGACGACGGTTCGGCCGACGAGACCGCCAGCGTTGCACGCGCGGCGGGCGTGACGACGATCGTCCAGCCCCACGCGGGCGCGGCGACCGCGCGCAATCGGGGCGCAGCTGAGGCAAGGGGCGATCTGCTGCTCTTCACCGATGCGGACTGTGCGCCGGTCGAAGGATGGATCGAGACCATCGTGGCCCCGTTCGGCGACCCCGAGATCGCGGGCGCCAAGGGAACCTACCTCTCACGTCAGCGCAGCATCGTGGCCCGCTTCACCCAGCTCGAATACGAAGACCGCTACGACCGCATGCTCGGCTCAGAGCGCATCGACTTCATCGACACCTACAGCGCGGCCTACCGCCGCGACATCTTCCTGGCCAACGACGGGTTCGACAGCCGGTTCCTCATCAACGAGGACCAGGAGTTCGCCTTCCGCCTGGCGGAAAAGGGCTACAAGCTCGTCTTCGCGCCCGCGGCCCAGGTGGTCCACCAGCACAACCGGACGCTGGCCCAGTACATCCGGCGCAAGTTCAAGATCGGCATGTGGAAGGTGCGCGTTACCCGCCAGCACCCCACGCAGGTCGTCCAGGATTCGCACACGCCCGGCGCGCTCAAGGCGCAGCTGCTGCTCGCTGCCGCCACCCTCGGACTTATCGTCGCCGCCACCGTGGCCGCCTTCGTCGCTGGCGGCAGACTCCTGTGGCCCGCGCTGATCGCGCTCGCCGCGGCGTTCGCGGCGTTCGCGGCCACCGGCCTGCCCTTCCTCGCCAAGATCGCCCGGCGCGACCCGCCCGTGCTGCTGCCCGCGCTGGGCCTGCTGTGGGTCCGCGCGCTCGCGCTGGGCGCCGGCTTCGCCGTAGGGCTGGTGCGTTTCCGCCGCCAGGCCGGCGAGCCGCGACCGGCGCTGACCGTGACCCAGCGCGCGGTCAAACGGGTGTTGGACGTGGGCGTCTCGCTCCTGACTCTGCCGCTGGTGGCCCTGCCCATGGCGATCATCGCGCTCCTCATCCGGCTCGACTCGCCCGGTCCGGCCCTGTTCCGCCAGGTGCGCGTCGGCCAGAAAGGCCAGCCGTTTCGCATCTTCAAGTTTCGCACCATGATCGACCACGCGGAAGCCGTGCTGCCGCAACTGGTCGACCTGGACGCGCTGGCCGCGCCCGCGTTCAAGCTGCCGCACGATCCGCGGGTCACGCGCGTCGGCCGGTTCCTGCGCCGCTGGAGCCTCGATGAGTTGCCCCAGTTCTTCAATGTGCTGGCCGGCGACATGAGCCTGGTGGGCCCGCGGCCCGAAGAGCTTGCGGTGGTGGCGCGCTACACGGACGATCAGCGACGCCGGCTCGCCGTGAAGCCAGGGATGACCGGTCCCATGCAGGTGAACGGCCGCGGGGACCTGTCGTTCGACGAACGGCTGCGCCTGGAGCTGGACTACATCGATCGCTACTCCGTGGTGCGGGATCTCGGGATCCTCCTGCGCACGCTGCCCGCGGTCATCGGTGGCAAGGGCGCCTACTAAAAGGCGCTTGTTTCTTCTTTCCTTTGATGTATAATGGCGTTGTGAACAATCATCACGTCGCCCCCGAGCTCGCGCAGAAGCTGGAGACGCTGCCGGATCGACCGGGGGTCTACATCTACCGTTCGGCCGACGGCAAGGTGATCTACGTCGGCAAGGCCGTCGTGCTCAAGAACCGGGTGCGCTCCTACTTCCACGAGGCCGCCCGGCACGAGCCGCGCACGCGGCGCCTGGTCAGTGAGATCGCGAATCTCGAATGGATCGTCACCGATACGGAGGTGGAGGCGCTGATCCTCGAGAACGAGTTGATCAAGCGCTATCGCCCGCGCTACAACGTCCGGCTCAAGGACGACAAGACCTATCCGTACATCAAGCTGCATTGGCACGATGACTTCCCCAAGGTGTCCATCGTCCGCCGCATGGAACGCGACGGCGCACGTTATTACGGTCCCTTCACATCGGCCTACGCGGTGCGCCAGACGCTGGACGTCCTGCGCCGCGTCTTCCCCTACCTCGACTGTAACCGGGTGATCACGGGCAACGACCCCAAGCCATGCCTGTACTACCACATCAAGCGCTGCGCCGGCCCCTGCATCGGCGCGGTCAGCCGGGACGAGTATCGGGCGATCATTGCCGGGCTGGGCGCGTTCCTGGAAGGCGACAGCGACACTGTTCTGAAGCAACTCGCATCGCGGATGCAGTCTGCGGCAGAACAGCTCCAGTTCGAGCGCGCGGCCATGCTGCGGGATCAGATCCGCGCCGCGCAGCAGATCGTCGAACGCCAGAAGGTCGTCAGCGGCCGCCAGGAGGACGAGGACATCATTGCCTTTGCCCAGGACGAACGGACGGGCGAGGCCTGCGTGCAGGTCTTCTTCATCCGCCACGGCAAACTGATCGGCCGGGAGAGCTTCGTCCTGGAGGGCGTGCAGCCTGAGGCGAACGGCGAGCTCATGGCTGCGTTCGTCAAGCAGTTCTACGACGACGCGGCCTTCGTGCCCCCCAGCATCATGCTGCAGAAGGACCTCGACGAACGGAACATCATCGAGCAGTGGCTGCGCAGCCGGCGCGGGGGCCACAAGGTCACGCTCAAGGTGCCCAAGCGCGGGCCGAAGCAGGCGCTGATGAAGCTGGCCGCGGAGAATGCCTCGGCCACGCTGGCATCGCTCCAGGCCCAGTGGCAGGCCGACACGAACCGGCAGACGGAAGCCCTGTCGCAGATCCAGGAGGCGCTGGGGCTCCAGTCGCCGCCGGGCAGGATCGAGTGCTTCGACATCTCGACGCTCCAGGGCACCAACACGGTCGGCAGCATGGTCGTCTTCGCCAAGGGCGCGCCCCTCAAGTCGGACTATCGCCGCTTCAACGTGAAGGGACGCGGTAGCCAGGGTGAGCCGGACGACTACGCATCCATGCGGGAGGTGCTGCGCAGGCGCTTCCGCCGCGCGGTCGAGGCAGCCGTCAGCGATCCGGGCAGCAAGGCGCGCTCGAGTGATGCCGCATGGCGGATCCTGCCGGACCTGCTGATCGTCGACGGCGGCAAGGGCCAGCTCAGCGTCGCGATGGAGGTGCTGGCAGAGTACGGCCTCTCCGAGGTCGTGCCGGTCGCCGGGCTGGCCAAGCAGCGCGAAGAGCTGTTTCTGCCGGGCCGCTCCCATCCGGTGATGTTGCCGCCGGCCTCGCAGGGGCTCTTCCTGATCCAGCGCATCCGCGACGAGGCGCACCGCTTCGCCATCACTGCGCACCGGGAACAGCGCAGCAAGGTCTCGGTGACCTCCGAGCTGGACGCGGTCCCGGGCATCGGGCCGGCGCGACGCCGGGCACTGCTGAAGCACTTCGGTTCGCTCGACGCCATCCGCGAGGCATCCGTCGAGCAACTCGCTGCCGCGCCGGGCATGAATCTGAAGGCCGCGCAGATGATCCGGGAGAGGTTGTAACATGGCACTCTCGACGGCACAACAGGCAGAGGTGTGGACCCTTCTGCAGCGCTCCCCTGTCGCGCAGCGATGGCCGGGCCTCCGCTCAGCCCTGGCAGGAATGACGATACAGGACGTCACGTCCGGTACGCCGATCTTCCGGCCCGGCGATCCGCCGCTGCATCTCTTTGCCGTCCTGCGCGGCCGGGTGGCGGTGACGCTGCAGGAGGCCGGCGACACCTGGTTCGAGCAGACGCTGACGCCGGGCCAGTTCTTCGGCCAGCAGGCGCTGTTCGATGAGGCCTACGAGGCAACGGCCCGTGTGCCGCAGGAGATCGGTTCGGCCACGCTGCTGTTGATGAGCGCCAGCGACCTGCGGGTGGCACTCGAGCGCGCGCCCGGCCTGCGCGAGGACCTGCTGCATGAGACGCGCGCCAGCCGCCTGCGCCGCATCCCCCTGACCCGCCGCCTGACCGACAAGCAGGTTCGTTGGCTCGCCCAGCTCATCGAGGAGGTCGATTTCGTGGGGGGCGCGCCACTGCCCGTCAACGCCAGGCCGGGCATCTGGATCATCGACCGCGGCCAGGTGGCAGTCACCGGTCCGGCGAGTGCCGCGGCCGAGGGAGAGCCCGATTGGCGCCTGACGGCCGGCAACTTCTTCGTTGCGATGGGGCGCACCGCGCTGGTCGAACACGGCCTTCAGCCGATGCGCTTCGGCCAGAACTGCGCGGCGGACACCGCCACCGCGCACGTGGACACCCACCTGTTCTACCTGCCCTCGATCCACGCGGACCGGCTGATCGATGTCTTCCCGGATATCAGCGAGCTCGTCAGGCAGCCGATCAACATCGTATTGCACCTGAACAGGACGCCGCTGTTCAAGGATCTACCCGACAAGACCAAACAGCACCTGGCGCAGTTCTGTGCGTGGGAATTCGTGCCCGCGCCGCACAACATCACCACGCAAGGCAATCCCGGCCACAGCTACGTGATCCTGCGCCAGGGCGGCGCGCTTATCACGGCGTTCGACACTTATGGGCGCGAACGGCCGCGCAGCCAGCTGGAGATGGATTCGTCCTACGGCGCCACCTCGCTGCTGCATGGGCAGACCCGCGATGCAACTGTGCGCGCGGTGCCCGGCCCGAGCCTGCGAGGCTGGCCTGCGTTGCCTGGGGCCGACATCCTGACCCTGGATCGGCGCGACCTGCAGCATGCCATCGCCGAGAGACCGGAGTTGTGGCGCGATACAGACATCGTGCACCAGATGAGGGACACCCGGGAGGCCATGCCGACGTACGACTGGCTGGACGAGGGTGAAGTCGTCGTGTGGCGCGGCCGGCCGCATCCCTTCTGGCTGGCCTGGCCGCTCCTGCTCATCTTCCTCGCCTTCCTAGCGATGGTCCTGCTGGTGGCGCTTCTGCCTGCCTCATCCAGGGTCCTGGGCGGGCTCTCGACCCTGCTCATCAGCGCGCTGATCCTGGTCCCCATCGCCATCCTCACTGCGATCAACTACTTCGATGATTTTTATGTCATCTCGAACCGCCGGGTGACGCGCCGCGTGCGGCAGCTCCTGATCTTCGAAGAGCGCTCCGAGGCGCCCATCGAGATGATCCAGGACGTCACCTACGACACTCGTTTCTGGGGCCGCGTGTTCGACTTCGGTGATGTCACAGTGCGCACCGCGTCCAAGGCCCAGCCGATCAGGCTACTGAACGTGCCGAGGCCCTATGAGGTGAAGGACAAGCTGGAGGGGACGCGCTCCGAGGTGATGGCCGAGGAACGGGGACGCCAGAAGGAAGACCTGCGCCGCGGCCTGATCAAGGACCTCAAGCTGGCCCTGCCCATCCCGCCGCGGCAGCGTGCGCTCGGAGATGTCCCCGAGCCCACCGCGTCGGCCGTGCGCACCTGGTTCAGGCGGCAATCCGGGCGCCGCGCGCGCCGCACGAACGTGCCCACCCCGATGACCTTCAGCACGTGGCTGGCCGGTCACCTCGGGGTGCTGCCGGAGAGCTGGCGCCGGACGCTGTTCGGCCAACTTCCTCCCCAGGCGACGATGGAGCAACCGGGGATGCACGTCTGGCGCAAGCACTGGCTGAACCTGATCGGCCGAGCCGGCCCGCCCCTCGTGGTGCTGATTCTGGTCCTCGCGGGGGGCGCCCTGCTGCTATCCGGCACGGTCACCATCGACGAACTGGATGCGGTGGCAGTGCTGCTTGGTTGGGCCGTGCTCTTCTTGATCGCCGCCGGCTGGCTGTGGTGGGAAATCCAGGACTATCACAACGATGTCTACATCATCACGGATGACCGCATCATCGACATCGAGATGAAACCCCTGGGGCTGAGCACGAAGCGCCGGGAGGGCAGCCTCGAGAAGGTCCAGAACGTGGTCGCACAGCAAAACGGCTTCTGGGCCGCCGTGCTCAGGTACGGAGACGTGGTGATCAGCACCGCGGCGGCGGATGAGGGGTTCACCTTCAGCATGGTGGCCAACCCCAGGGTGGTCCAGTCGGTCGTGTTCCAGAAGCTGGCCCAATATCGCGCCCGGGCCGAGAAGCGCCGCGACGCGGACCGGCGACAGGAGCTCATCGAGGCGCTATCAGTGTACCACCAGCTGCGCGGGGGCGGCGCCCAGCCAGACTCGTTCCACTGACCTACCAGCCGAACGCCAGCCGGTTGATCAGCCGCTCGGGCAACCCGGCCTGGCGCATCCGATTCTGTGTCACCTCGATCATGTACTCCACGCGGCGCGCCTCCCAGGTGTGCGCGTGCGTGTCGAGGATCGCGTATGCAGCGCGACGATCGTTGTCGCGCGGCTGCCCGACACTGCCCGGGTTGAAGATGGCGCGCCACTCCTCTTTGATCGCCAGCTGCTGACCAAAGGGGGGGGGCACCACCCGCACCTTGTTCTCACCGTCCACCGCCACGTGCACTGCCGGCACATGGGTGTGGCCGACGAGGCAATAGGACGTGTCGAACGCGGTCATGTTCGCCAGCGCGACCGATGGATGAAGGATGTATTCCCAGATCGGGTCGCGCGGGCTGCCGTGCGTCAGGGTGTACTGCCCGACGACGAGGGGCTGATTCGGCAGTGCGGCCAGCCAGGCCAGGCTGTCCTGGCTGAGATGGGTGCGCGTCCAGACCACCGCGCGGCGTGCCTCAGGGTTGAACTCCTCGACATCCATGAGCCCCAGGGTGGCCCAGTCGTGATTGCCCACCACGGTGACCGCGCCGAGGTCGCGCACGCGGCGGATGCACTCGTCCGGCTCCGGGCCGTAGCCGACGGTGTCGCCCAGGCACCAGACCGCGTCATAGGCGCCCTGGGCATCCGCCAGGACAGCCTCGAGCGCGGTGAGATTCGCGTGGATGTCAGACAGGATCAGGACCCGCATGCGGTGCTCACCCCCCAGAATAGATGCCGGGGCATGATATCACGTTTCGGGTGCGCCGTAGAAATGGGCCGGCAGTGTATCTCATGTGGTTGGAGCCATATAACAGACTCGTTCACGGGGTGGGCGGGGCAGGAAGGCCTCATCCGTCACCTGAGCGATCATGGCCAAGATCCCACCATCGAAATGATATGCGCCAGCCGCCGGGCAGTGCCTGCAGAGGTTATCGGCATTCGCACTTCAATTCACGCGTAATCCCGCAACCGGTGTCTGTGATGCCGACTGCCGCAAGTGCAGTTTGACACGTGTCGCCGGCGGTGCTAAGGTGGCACTGCTCGTTGACGTTTGCAGCGCAGCGATTCTTGTGGACCTGCTCTTCGGGTTACTCGCTTACCTTCCATCCGGCTTGGTTTCCACAGTTCCGGTTGCGCGCACATCCCATCCGGCCGCGCTGTTGCGGCAGCAACACCAAGGAAGGTGTTTCCTGAAATCCCGCCCCTACGCTCAACTGCTGTATCTGCTTGTCATTTGCGCGCTCGTCTTCGGTCAGCCCGCGGCTGCCGGCAGCTTCAGATCGACAAGAGCGTTTTCTGCCCGCAGCTCATCGCCGGCCGCCGGCGTCTTCGATTCGCCGCTGCCCCAACCGTCACCAACTCCACCTGCCGAGCCTCCGGCAGAATCGCAGGACTGCGCAGCCGAAGCATCTGATGACGCAGTGCTCCGAGTGAGCTTTGCGGCCGCCGAAGCGCGACCCGGCGAGGAAGCCAGGCTGGCGTGGACCGTGTTTAATTGCCGCCCACTGGCAGTAGAAGGCATCCAACTCGGCTTTGGCGTTCCCCAAGGCTTCACCCTCAGTCCGCAGGACGTGCCCGCCCCGCTATCTTACAACCCCAATACTCGCATGGTCAGCGGTGGCCTTCCGTCGCTGGCTGCCGGGGCAATTCTCACCGCACAGTTCCCGCTCCGCGTGACCGGGCTGCGCGCCGGAGACACTGTGGCCGTTGTCGGCGAGGTCAGAGACGCAGCGGGCGCAATCATCGACCAGCATAGCGCCGAGTTACGGATCGTTCCGCCCGCGACCAGCGCGACCGAAATCGGCGCGCAAGGCGGCGTGGTCGAACTGGAGAACGGACGCGCGCGCCTCGCGTTCCCACCCGAGGCGGTCATGGCGCGCAGCCGGGTGCTGGCCCAGCCAATTGGTCATCCCGCAGATGCGCCGGCCTATATCGGCCGCGGCTATGAGTTTGTCGTGCAGGATCCCGATGGACGGGAGCGGCATACGTTCGCGGCCAGTCCAATTCTGACACTGCAATACGAGGCGGGTGAGCTGTTGCCAGATGCGCTCCACCTGCAGGATGCCGATGGGCAGTGGCAGCGCCTGCCGACGCAGCGCGACGCGAAGGCGCGCACCTTGCGCGCGGCGCTCCCGCACCTGTCGATCGTCGCGGACGGGACCGATATCATGCCCGCAATCTTGCCAACGCTGCGCGGGGCACAGCACGATCTCTTCTCCGGAGCCGCCGTCGTCAACTACGACATTCCGCTGCCTCCAGCCGCCGGCGGATTGGCACCCAAGGTGGCCTTGCAGTACAACTCGGCGAGTCAGCAGAATGATCCAGGTCACGGCTCGGTCTTGGGCGCCGGCTGGAACATCACCGTCGATAGTTGGATTGCGGATAGCTGGTTCTTCGGGGGCAATGGCGCGCCCACCATCTGGCGGATCGACGGGGTCAGCTACACCGAAGGCGCCGATCCGAACGGCACACACTATTTGATGGAGGCCCCGGACTGGCGCATTGTCCGCGATAGCACGCGGGCCGCGGCCTACAGTCCGGACGGTCGCCGCTATGAGTTCCGGCGCGCATACCATCATCTCTGGCGCCGCGATGATGGAACAGTGGCCTCTACGACGACTAAGTGGTTGCTCACCTCCGTTCACGACACGAGCGGCAACCACATCTGGTACGACTACGCTCAGGAAGTGGACACGCGCCCCGACGACCCGTTCCCACAGCCAGAGGTGTTTGAAGCGGAGTACCACAACTTCCAGGACAATGGCGTGCCGTTGTGGCACGCGTATGACCTGAACGGGCGATTTGTCCACTATCTGTTCCAGAATCCGCTCAAGACGGTCACCTATAACACGGCGAACGACACGGACGTCGATGTCACCCAGATTCAGTTCGTGTATGCCAGTGAAGTGCGCAGGGATTTTCCGGGCAGCTCGAACGATGAGTGCCGCGTCGACGCCAACAAAATGCAATACTTTCACACCAACCGTTTGCTGACCAGCATCAAGATCAGGCAGCTGCGCCCCGACTGGTCCGGGTACGATCTCGTCGCGGGCTACAGGCTGGGCTACGAAGACGATCCGTGGGGTGATCCCAATTGTGCGCGCCGCTTGCGCTATACGCTCGATACGATTGCGGAGTGCGCTGCTGAGGACGCCAACGGCAGCCTGATCAGTTGTCTGCCGCAAACCCGGTTGACGTACGACCGTGAGACGATCAACCAGAACGGCCGCCTGACGCAGGTCGACAACGGCTACGGCGGACAAGTAGTATACGGCTACGAGTTAGCCTTCCCGGCGGTCGTCACGCGCAAGGCCATTAACGACGCTGTCACCAACACGAGTCACGTCTGGACTTATAGCTACAGCGGCGAAATCCGCGACAGTTGGTTTCTCGACCCGATCGCCTTCACCGCAGTGACCGAAACATTGCCACTCAGCCTGGGCGCCGGCAGCACCGTCTACCATGAGTTCCTTCCCGGCGACAATCAGAGCCTGCGCGGCTTGCGCGGGCGCGAGAGCCTGTGGCGGGCCACGGATCGCGGGGCCAGACAGCAAGAAGTGTATCGCAACTGGGTGGCGGACGCGACCAACGTCTATGGTGGCGCGAACCTGGTGCGACTCGACTACGAAGATCGGCGGTCCTACACGGATGGCAGCAGCTACGCCACGCAGCGCACCCAGTATGCCTATGCGCTGGAAGCCGGGCAGACCCGCCAGTATGGCAACCCCACGCGCATCTATGAATACTCGGATGGTGGCGCGACCCTCTATCGCACGAGCGAGCGCTGGTATCGCCCGCGCGACGACACCGCCGCCGGCTACTACGTCGTCCATGCGGTGGCGCATGAAAAGCTGTGGCAAGGCGCGCCGGGAAGCGGGACCTGTGTCGGACAGCGCGTGTACCTGTACGACCGAGCCGATCATCCAGCGAACGGCTATGCGCTGTGGAGTAACCCGCCCCAGGCGGGCTTACTGACGGATCTGTGGGAAGCCGGCAACAGCGGCAACCAGTGCGACGCCAACTGGATCCGCAGTGCTGCTTATGACTACCAAAACGGCAACCGCTGGCGGGAAACCTGGCCCAACGGCACGGCCATTACCCGCAACTACGACGATCAGCGCCACGCCTTTGTGCTCAACGAGACGACGCAGTTCACCCGCACCCTCACGACCGCGTTCTACTACTATGGCATCAATCAACTTGCCGACGATGCCCCGCACCTGGCGGGTCGGTTCGGCCAGCTACAGGCGGCCGTGGATCCGAATGCCGCAGCCACGCGCTACGGCTACGACAGTTGGGGTCGCGTGACTGCGGTCGTACGGCCCGGCGACTCGAACGCCTATCCCACGGCGACCTACCAGTACAACGATGAGACGCCTTATCGCGCGTCATCACGAGCTACCGGGACGTCAGTGGGACAGCGGCAAGTATGCCGGTCGTCTCGATCTACGACGGCCAGGGCCAACAGATTCAGGTGAAGCAGGAATCGCAAGAGGGCACGCAGCAAACAGTGACGCAGTACGAGCACAACGCGCTCGGCCTGCTTGACAAGACCTACGCGCCCTTCTTCGTTACCTACACGGCGGGCGACCCGGCTTTCTGGACCCGCGCACCGCTGCCCGCCAACCAGGCTTTCGCCCTGCAACGGTATGACACGTTGGGCCGCATCATAGAAGCGCGACAGCCAGGCGCGACCAACGCGGCAACCGTGGCGTATGCGGGTCGGACAGCGACATATCTGGACGAGAACGCGCATCAGCGCGTCCAGACGCAGGACGCCTTCGGCCGGCTGGCCCAGGTGGATGAATACACGGGCAATGGCGGGACGCAGCCCTACGCGCTCTACGCAACGACCCAGTACGAGTATGATGCGGCCGACCGGCTGCAGTGGGTGAGGCCGCCGCCCATGCCGCCGACCAATATCGCCTACGATCTGCGCGGGCATAAGTTGAGCATCACCGATCCGGACCTCGGGACGTGGCGCTACACATACGACGCGAACGGCAATCTGCAGAGCCAGACCGATGCGCGCGGCGTTCAGGTGTGGTTCAGCTATGACGGTCTCAATCGGCTCCTGACCAGGCGCGAGGGCAGCGCAACCGGACGCCTGCGCGCGGAGTACTTCTACGACGAATCCGGCGCCGGCGCGAGCTTGGGCCGCCGGACGCGCTCGGTGGTCCATGAGCTCACGGCCGAGTGGCTGACCCGGATCTCAACACCGTGCGGTGGACCTATGACCTCCGTGGCCGCGTGACGGCCGAGACCCTGAGCGCCGTGGGCCAGACCCACACCACTGGCTACGCCTACGATGCGGCCGACCGCCTGACCACGACGACGCTGCCAGACCTGGAGACGGTCACAACCACTTATGACGCCGGCGGACGGCCGGCCACGTTGCAGGCGGGCACCACGGAACTGGTCAACTCGGTGACGTACGATGCAGCCGGCCGCCTGCGCGATGTGCATCTGGCAGGGGGCAACCTCTGGCGGCGCCAGAACTTCTACCCGTGGAATGACCCCAGCGGCAACGGACGTTTGCACGAAGTCCTGGTCGGGCCGCAGCCGGGCAGCGGGACGGTTCTGAGCCTGGCCTACGAATACGACCCCGTGGGCAACGTGCGGAGCCTGACGGACGCGGGGACCCGCTCGGCATTCGAGTACGACGACCTGGACCGGCTCACGAACGCCTACGGCCAGGATTTCCACTATGACGTCTTCGGGCGCTTCACGCTATTCGCCGGCAGCGTCTATACCCTGATAGCCAGCACCCGCACGCCGTCGACAAAGTGGCCGGCCAGGACCGCTACGATTACGACGCCAACGGCAACATGGTCGTGCGCCACAAGGGACTCAGCGATCAGCAGACGTTGGCCTGGGATGCCGAGAATCGGCTGACAGGCGTTTTCGCCCGCGACCGCCTTCTAGTGGTGGTGGCGGGCCAGCCGCCACCGGCAGGCGCACACCGCGCCTATTTGCCGGCGGTGAGTCACGATACGCCGATCGAAGCCTACTCCTACGACGCGGACGGCCGGCGCGGATGCGCGTAACTGATACCGAGACAACGCTCTACGTCAACGGCCAGTACGAGGTCACGGTGCGCGCCGGTGTCCCGATGACGGTGACGAAGCACTACAGCTTCGGCGGGCAGCGCATTGCCATGCGCGAGGGACAGGGACCATTCACCTACCTGCACGCCGATCACCTGGGTAGCACGTTGGCCGCGACCGACAGCACCGGCACTGTGCTTGGCGGCAATCAGCCGCGCTATTATGCCTACGGCACAGAGCGCCGGCCGAGCATCGCCAGCCTGCCGACGAGTTTCACGTACACCGGGCAGCGCTGGGATGCCGGCAGCGGGTTGATGTATTACGGCGCGCGCTACTATGACAGTCGTTTGGGCACGTTCATTCAGCCGGACTCCATCGTGCCCGACCCACTGCGGCCTGGGGACCTCAACCGGTACGCCTATTCGCGCAACAATCCTGTCAAATATACCGATCCGTCAGGACACACGCCATGGGATATTGTTGATTTTGGTTTTTGGGTCTGGAGCGCAAAGGATCTGATCCAAAATCCGTCATGGGCAAATGCGGGATGGCTAGCTCTTGACACGCTTAGCCTGTTACCCGTGGTGCCATCGAGCGGTTGGGTCCGAAGGGGTGCCAAGTTAGTATTCTCTGCTGCCAATGTTATTGATACAGGAGCCGACATTGCCCGTGCGATTCAGCGAGTGCAGAAAGCGGGACGCTGGGTCGACCGGGTAGAGTCTATGAGTTCCCGCGCTCGGGAGTACCAGAAGTTCGTGACCGGGAGCGACAAAGTCCTCCAATTAGGTGATGTAGCGTTTGACGCATTCAAGGGCGATATGTTGATCGACGCGAAGAGCTTCTATAGGCAATTCGTGAGCAAATCTACAGGAGAGTTCCACACCTGGTGGGGCGGATCCCAAGGATTTTGTGGACCAGGCAAAGCGCCAACTTGACGCTGCACAAGGTGCTCCAATCAAGTGGTACTTCAATGAACAGGAAACATTGGCAGCTGTCGAGAGGCTTTTCGAGAAGGAAGGAATTGAGGGCATTGCTCTCGAACTGAAGGTCATGCCTTGAAGCAGCGGCAGATGTATGTAGATGTATAATGAGGCGTGAACACTGGATCGTACTCGATAGATCCATTAGGAGGCGGCATTGTCGGACGATTATCTGCGGTTGATTCCTATCGAGCCAGAATACTCTCCTTCGTCTGAACGCATTGACCAGGCGGTTGACATACTATCAAGAGCGATTAACGCCAGGCCGTCCAGAGTGGTGGCTGAGACTAATATACGTTTTGTAGATCCTGGAAGCAATCTAGAGTCCATCACTTGCCCTGGTTGTAGTGCAGAACTGGACTTTGGTTGGTGGGGAGAGGCGATGAACCAGGCTGCCGAAAGCAGCTTCACGGATCTAGTTGTGGAGGTGCCGTGTTGTGGGCGATACATCAACTTAAATGAACTCCACTATGTCGAGCCCGCAGGCTTCGCCCGTTTCATGGTCGAATACCGCAATCCACAACATGACGTTAGTGATGCTACGCTTCGTATGGCTAGTGAGCTACTAGGAGTCCAGTTGCGTAGAGTATGGGCGCATTACTGAGAATCGAGGATCGAATTCAATACACTGTGTTACTAACCTTCATGTCTAACAGAAGCCGGGTTAGGCACGGTCAGGCAGCGGGCGCTTCACGCTTTTTGCCGGCAGCGGGTATACACCTGTAGTCAGCATCCACACGCAGTCGACAAAGTGGCCGGCCAGGACCGCTACGACTACGACCTGAACGGCAACATGGTCGTGCGCCACAAGGGACTCAGCGATCAGCAGACGTTGGCCTGGGATGCTGAGAATCGGCTGACAGGCGTTTTCGCCCCGCCGCCTGCTGGTGGCGGCGGGCCGTCCGCGCCACCGGAAGGCGCACACCGCGCCTTTTTGCCGATGGTGCGCTGGGACAAACCGATCGAAGCCTACTCCTACGATGCCGACGGGCACCGCGATGCGGGTGACTGACACTGAGACAACACTGTACATCAGCGGCCAGTGCGAGGTGACACTGCGCCGGTGTCCCGATGACGATGACGAGGCACTACAGCTTCGGTGGGCAGCGCATTGCCATGCGCGAGGGGCAGGGACCGTTCACCTACCTGCACGCCGATCATCTGGGTAGCACGCTGGCCGCCACCGACAGCAATGGCACTGTGCTTGGCGGCAATCAGCCGCGCTATTATGCCTTCGGCACAGAGCGCCGGCCGAGCATCGCCAGCCTGCCGACGAGTTTCACGTACACCGGGCAACGTTCCGATGTTGGCACCGGGCTTATGTACTACGGTGCGCGCTACTATAACAGCCGTTTGGGTACGTTTGTCCAGCCTGATACGATGGTGCCCCAGCCGAGCAACCCGCAGAGCTTGAACCGCTACGCGTACGGATTGGGTAACCCGGTCAAGTACCGCGACCCAACCGGCCATTGGGTCGAGACGGCCTTTGACATCGTCAGTATTGGCCTAGACATTGCGGAAGTCAAGCTGAATCCATCGCTTCTCAACGTTGGGGCTCTAGACGCTTGATGCATATTCATGGATCAAGCGTTTAATCATTGATAGAAAGGGAAGGTTCGAGTAAGAGTAGGCAAAAACCCTGACAAGGTGAATGCCATGGAACTCGACCTCGAAACCTTCCTGACGACATTGTACGTGATCACGAACGATTTGTACGTAACGAGCGTCCTGCCCAAGCTACCCGCGACGGGCGGGCCAGCACCCAAGCTCAGCGACTCGGAGGTGCTGTGCCTTGGGCTGGCGGCCCACTGGCGCTCCGGCGTACCCTGGAAGACCGAACGCGGCTTCGTGCGCTATGCATTGTCATCTTTCGGCCGATAATGGGCCACGAGTTCTCACCCACATGGGCCACGGGTTTTCACCCAAAGTGGTCCAGTGGGCTTTCACCCAAAGTGGGCCACGGGTGACGTGATGTTGGACGCAGCTCCTGCTTTGCGGCGATACTCTCCAGATCCGAGAGAGGGTCTGGGAGGTGCGCCGTGCCCCGCAGGAGATTGGAAACCATGGACGTGTACGAAGTGCTGCGCCTGATCCAGTTGCACAAGAGCGATCGCGCCATCGCCAGTGCCCTGAGCATCAATCGCAAGACAGTCGGTAAGTACCGCGCTTGGGCCGAGAGCCAAGGGCTGCTGGCCGTTCGCGCCCTGCCCAGCCGAGAGGAACTGCATCGCAGGTTGGCTGAGACCTGGCCGGGCGCCCTGCCGCCGCAGAACATCTCGTCTGTGACGCCCTTTCGCGCGATCATCACGGAGTTGCGCGCGCAAGGTGTTGAAGTGGCCGCGATCTTCCAGCGGCTGCAGGCTGACCATCACTATGTTGGCAGTTACTCCTCGGTGTGGCGCTTTGTCAGCGCCCTGGAACCTCCGCGGCCGAACGTGGTCGTGCGCATCGAGGTCAAGCCCGGCGAAGAGGCCCAGGTCGACTTCGGTTACGCGGGTCAGCTGCGGATCCGCAGACCAGCAATCTGCGGACGGCATGGGCCTTCGTCATGACGCTGTCCTTCAGCCGGCACCAGTACGTCGAATTCGTCTTCGACCAAAAGAGCCCGACCTGGCTGCTCTGTCACCGCCACGCCTTCGAGTACTTTGCAGGCGTGCCAGAACGCGCCGTGGTCGACAATCTTAAGGCTGCCATCGTGCGCGCCTGGGACGATCCGGAAATCCAACGGAGCTACCGGGAATGCGCCGAGCACTACGGCTTCCTCATCGCCCCGTGCCGACCTGGCACCCCCGAGCACAAGGGCAAGGTCGAACAGGGCGGCGTGCACTACGTCAAGCGCAACTTTCTGGCCGGCCGTCAGCCCACCGCTTCGCGGATGCCAACCAGGCCGTGTTGCAGTGGTGTGAGCAGGTGGCCGGGCAGCGCCTCCACGGCACCATCAAGCAGAAACCGCTGCTGCGTTTCCGCAAAGTCGAGCAGGCGGCCTTGCAGCCGCTGCCGGCGACGCCCTACGAGCCAAGCACCTGGAAGCACGTCAAGCTGCACCGTGACTGCTATGTCGTCTTCGAGCAGGCCTTCTACTCGGCGCCCTACGCCCTGGTCGGTCAGAGCCTCTGGCTGCGCGCCGGGGCGCGCACCGTTGAGTTGTACAACGCAGCCTACCAGCGGATCGCCATTCACGACCGGGCGACTGCGCTAGGCCAACGCCTGACCTGCATCGAGCACCTGCCGCCGACCAAGGTGCCGGGTTTGCTGCTCAACCGGTCGCTCTGTCAGGCGCAGGCTGTCGCCATCGGTCCGGCCACGTCAGCGCTGATCGCCGCACTCCTGGCCCATCGACCTGAGGATCGTCTGCGCACCGCCGGACGCCTGCTGCGTCTGGCCGACCGCTTCACGCCTGAGCGGCTCGAAACCGCCTGTGCCCGCGCACAGGCCTATGGCGACGGCGACTACGTAACGGTCAAGCGCATCCTGGAAGAAGCGCTCGACCAACGGCCGCTGGCGGTTCCCTGGCCGACCCCAGCCACGCCGCACACCTTTGCGCGCACGGCGGCCGAGTTCGCGGCCCTGGCCGCGGAGGCGTCTGATGGACCTGCAACACCAGCTCACCCGCGCCTGAAACGCCTGCGCCTGTCCGGCATCCTCGAAACGCTCGAGGTCCGCAATCAGCAAGCCATCGCCGAGAAGTGGTCCTATGTTGAGTTCCTGACCCGCCTGGCGGAGGACGAAGTCGAACGCCGCGACCACAAGCAATTGACGCTGCGCCTGCGCCGGGCCACCGTCAACACCGGCAAAACCCTGGAAAGCTTCGACTTCGCCTTCAATCCGTCCATCAATCGCCAGCAGGTTCTCGATCTGGCCACCAGCCTCTATGTCCAGCAGAAGCGTAACGTGCTCATCTGCGGCCCAACCGGCGTCGGGAAGTCACACCTCGCGCAGGCGTTGGGGCACGAAGCCTGCCGCCGCGGCTACGATGTGCTGTTTACCAGCGCACACAAGATGCTCCTGCATCTCAACGGCGGTCGCGCCGATGGCTCCTACGCCCGCCGCCTGAACGCGTACCTGAAGCCAGAGCTCCTGATCCTCGACGACTTTGGCCTCAAGCCGATCCTGCCGCCCGGCCCCGAGGACCTCTACGACGTTGTCAACGAGCGCTATGAGCGGGGCAGCATCCTGCTCTCCAGCAATCGCACACCGGCCGAATGGTATGAGCTCTTCAACGACACCCTGCTCGCCTCGGCGGCTCTCGACCGCCTGTTACACAACGCCCACACCTTGTTCATCACCGGCGAGAGCTACCGCGCCCAGGGCCGCCGCTGGCCCAGAAAGGAGGGCCCCACCAGCGCGAACTGATCGCTCGTCCCAAGAATTGTCACTGATCAGAAGCGGGGAACCCAGGTTCCCCGCACCCCTCCTGCTACGACACAATGCCGCAGGAGGCCATATACTCGTCATCCAGACCGCAGGAGCTGCAACCTATCGTCACCGATTCCTTGGACCAGTTTGGCCGCGAACGCGTGGCCCATTTTAGCCGCGATTTGACAATGCATCGAAACACTTGCGCTCGTACTTCCCGCAGATGACGAGTCAAAGCGCCTTCAACCGGCGGTTGCGCCGGCTGTGGGGCGCTTTCATCCTGATCCAGCAAGCCGTGGCCGACCAGTTGTGGTGTGCGCAGGATTGCGAAGTCATGGACTGTGCACCCATACCGATTGCCCGGGGTGCACGCTCCTTCCACCCCGGCTGGTTGGCCGATATCGCCCGCATCGGCAAGGGCGGCAACGACCGCTACTTCTACGGCCTGCACCTGTTGCTGGTCGTCAGTGCGAGCGGCGTCGCAACGGGCTGGACGCTCGCGGCCGGCAACATTCAGGATCGGTGGTTAGCTGAGCTGTTGCTCAGCAGCCGGGTCGGGCGGCCACAACTGACGGGACCGCACACCGCCGCCGGCATGTCACACCTCAACCCACCGGCCGACTGGATCGGACCGGTGCAGAGCTGTGGCCGCTGGCGCAATAGTCCCGTGCTGGCCGATCTCGGTTATGCCGGCGCCGATTGGCAGCAGCACTGGCAGGACTACGCCGCGGAGGTGTTGACACCGCCCGTTTGGGAACGCCACAGCGCCCGGGTCTGGTTTTCAAGTGTCCGCCAGGCCGTCGAAACCGCCTTCGCGGCTCTGGTCGACAGCTTCGGGCTCCAGTTCCCACGTGCGCACAGCACTTGGGGTCTGTTGACCCGTATCGGCGCCAAGATCGCCGCCTACAACGTCGGCATCCTGGTCAATCGGCACTTCGACCGCCCTGATCTGGCTTTCGCCACTCTGATCGTATGAGCCAGAAAGGGTGTGTCAATATGCATCAAGCGTCTAGTTGTAGATGTCGGTGCAGCGGTTGTGCCTTTCATCCCATCTGGAGCGGGATGGTTGGCCCGTGGTGGCAAAGCGGCCGCCAAGGCAGTTGGTCATGCAGATGATGTCGCGGAT
Organism: Anaerolineae bacterium; assembly: GCA_040766655.1. Taxonomy (GTDB): domain Bacteria; phylum Chloroflexota; class Anaerolineae; order CG2-30-64-16; family CG2-30-64-16; genus JALOOB01. The sequence continues at coordinate 77,939 of JAXGQB010000010.1, read as the reverse complement.
GCAGCAAAAGCTGTCGCACGAGTTGAGGACGTGCGACATGCAACTCAAACAAAATGGGTTCAGAACGTACTAAATGGGATTGACTTGGCGGCGATAAAGAATCCTGGACGCTTCGGCCGAGCATTCTACGTTGCAGAAGAAGGTGCAACCGGCGTCGCAGAGGTGGCAGCACATGGCGGCGATGCACAAAAGGTGATACGATTCCAGCTAGATCTGAGCCGTGCGAAGGTGCTCGATCTAACGGATTCAAAGATAGCCAAGGCTTGGGGATATGTACATGATGTGGACGGATACCTGGATCATCAGGCACTCGCTGACCGAGCCGTCGAGCAAGGGTACAACGCGATCAAGTTCAACAGCTATCGAGGTGCAGGAGCCAACTACGCCTTCTTGGACAATCCGCTGAACCCATTCGACTTCGAGCAGTGGCTCATTCCACAGATGGTGAGTCCTGTGCCGTAACAGGGAGACGATAAATGAAGCGAACGGTCGTGGCGCTCTGGCGCTTTTCTGGATTATGCAGAAACGGACACAAATTCATGGCACACCAATTCCCTGACTTTGAGTATGGGATGGGATTAGCGAGAACTTCTAAACCCGGGGAAATGGCGCTGGTAGATGGTCTAGAGGACCCTATTCACACCGAGGTCGCTGATATGGTGAAAAGCTTGACAAGAGCGGCAGGCAAAGGCAATTGGTACGGGCGCTGCTTCGAAGCAGTGTACGGACAGGCCTGCGATCCGGCGCCCTCGGGTGAACTCTACAGTCTGACACAGCCAGTCCATTGCCCCGCTTGCGGAACCTCCGACGTGGTTCGCTACGGTCCGGGCGAGTCTCCAGTCGTGGACGAAGTCGAATTGCCGTCAGTAACTCACGAGAACTGGAAGCAGTTGACCGCCGCGGAGAAACTGCGAAAGATCGAAATGGCACTGACGGAAACTGGTTGCATGGAGTGGCCGCGGCCCAAAGCCGGATAAAAGGCGTACTGCGTCAATTCTTGGCCGATCTCCAGGCGGTCGAGTTGGTCACGCTTGTACTCCGGCGCGCTTACGTCGCCCGGCAGGTTGTTTATGCCAACCCGGTAGGCAAACTAAGACAAGCTGTAGGCGACCTTCTCGGGATCGGGGGAGAGGTTGAGCATCCTTGAGAATCGTGATCTACGCCTTTCTCACTGTCTCCGGTGGGCTGGTGCGAGCATGTCAGCCGAGGGGTGGAGGCTGGCAACGGGATCTGTCCGCTTGGTTCCCACGGCAGTTCCCCTGATGCCTTGCCAATCTCGAACGCGAAATGACAGACCATGTACAGGATTGACCTCACGGTTCTCACCGAGCAAGGGGAGATGGTGCGAATAGTCGCTGACGGATCCGCCTCATTTGTGAAGCGCAATGGCAAGAGCCAATTGCAGGTCGAAAGTATGGGCGGAGTTGGAGTCCTACGGTTGCTGCGCTCCAATCGGCAGGATGTTTCGCTAAGCGTTACCAAGTTGCGGCAGGCTGCCGTTCTGATGCGCTGGGCATGGAAGCTGCGAACATGCAATGTGCGCTTGCACGCTCCGTGCCGCGATGGTATAATCTGGCTATACTCGGAACTGCATTAACGGTTCCGGGTTGATCGCAGAAGCTACCGCTGGCCGCAAGGTTCCGGCGCGAGGTCGCACCACACGACTTGCTGCTAAGGTTCAGACGTGTAGGCGGAGCCGGCGAACTCCGGTTCGTGGTTCACATCCGTGAGGTCCTGGGTTCGAGTCCCTGCTCGCCCATCGTGCAATCCACTGGGATTGCCCACCGCACGGGTAGTCGAAATGACTATCCGTGCGGTCTCTGTTTAAGCGCCCATTTGCCACCTGCGACCACACGTGGAGGCGCTATCGCTAGCCGTGCGGTCTGCACCTTCCATCGAATCATCGGCGACGCAGACCTCACGGATCAGTTTGACGGCAGCCGTGAGGCGGCTAAAGCTAGAACGCTCCACGCGCTTGACCTCACGGCTCCTTGCTCTCTGCGAATCTGGACAAAATCCTGGCGGTTATGACGGTCTCGGTCACCCTGCTCGTGCGCTATCAGGTAGCCTTCGGTCAGTCTCTAGCGGTTATCGGCATTCACACTTCAATTCACGGGTAATCAACTCGCCGAGCGCGCGTTGCGTCGCGCCGCCAAGTGCAATTTGACACGTGTCGCCGCCGGTGCTAAGGTGGCGTTGTTCGTTGTCGTTCGCAACGCAGCGATTCTTGTGAGCCTTCATGCCGGGTTACGCGCCTCGTGCTGGTCCCGCTCGGTCTTCACAGAGCCAGTTGCACCCTTACCGCCGCAATGGAGCGGCGAAGCAGAGGAAGGCCGCACATGAAACGTCGCTTCAGCCAGCTGATGTACCTGCTCATCACCTGCACCCTCGTCTTCGGTCAGCCGGCGATCGCAAGCAGCCCGCACCTCCCTACCGTGCTGCGCCCCAGTTCCGCGGTCCGCAGCGCTGGCACCTTCGAGTCGCCACTCCCCCAACCTCCACCAACCCCGCCTGCCGAGCCTCCTGCAGAATCGCAGGACTGCGCAGCCGAAGCATCTGATGACGCAGTGCTCCGAGTGAGCTTTGCGGCCGCCGAAGCGCGACCCGGCCAGGAAGCTGCACTCTCGTGGACCGTGCTCAACTGCCGACCGGCGAATCTGGAAGGTACTCAACTTACTTACGTCATCCCTCAAGGCTTCACCCTCAGTCCGCAGGACGTGCCCACCCCGCTATCTTACAACCCCAATACTCGCACGGTCAGCGGTGGCCTTCCGTCGCTGGCTGCCGGTGCAACCCTCACCGCACAGTTCCCGCTCCGCGTGACCGGGCTGCGCGCCGGTGTCCCGATGACGGTGACGAAGCACTACAGCTTCGGCGGGCAGCGGATTGCCATGTGTCAGGGGCAAGGGCCATTCACCTGCCTGCACGCCGATCACCTGGGTAGCACGCTGGCCGCCACCGACAGCAATGGCACTGTGCTTGGCGGCAATCAGCCGCGCTATTATGCTTACGGGGCCGAGCGCCAGCCCAGCATCGCCAGCCTGCCGACGAGTTTCACGTACACCGGGCAACGGTCCGATGTTGGCACCGGGCTCATGTACTACGGTGCGCGCTACTATGACAGCCGTTTGGGCACGTTCATTCAGCCGGATACGATGGTGTCCCAGCCGAGCAACCCGCAGAGCTTGAACCGCTACGCGTACGGCTTGGGCAGCCCTGTCAAGTACCGCGATCCAACCGGTCATTGGGTAGAAACGGCCTTCGATGTTGTCAGCACTGGTTTTGATATCGCCGCCGTCAAGCAAGATCCATCGTTCTTGAACATCGGCGCACTCATCGTTGATGCTGGGGCTGCTATACTGCCGTTTGTCCCATCCGGTGCAGGATGGCTTGCCCGGGGCGGCAAGGCGGCGGTCGAGGTTGCCAGTCACGCGGATGATGTAGTAGATGCTGTAAAGCTACTGTCGCACGGAGACGAGGCACTGGATGCCGTTCGAGCTGCTGAGGGGGTGGCTGAAGCAGGTGCAAAGGGGGCACGCAAGATAGCAGGGTTGCTGCCTGCACCCAAACTGCAAAACCACCATATTTTCCCACAGCACTGGAAAGACTGGTTCCGTGCACCTGGCCGTAACATCGACATTGACAAGTTTACCGTTGAACTCAGTGAGAAGACGCATCTTTCAGGAGTCCATGGGAAGGGTGGGTTTGTAGCAGTAGACGATATCGAGCTGTCTGGTCGCTGGAACGCAAGATGGGAGGAGTTCATCAGCAAAAACCCGAATGCTACTGCCAAAGAGGTGTATCAGTTCGCAGGTGGCCTTATGGACGAGTTTGGACTCAGCGGGCTTGATATTGTGGCATATCCAAAGTGAGGGCTCAAGATGAAGTTTTATCGGTTTACGCATCCAGAATACGCGACGGACCAGAAGCAGAGCTCGGAGAACCCGATCAGGATGAGCGTGGAGTTCTATGTGCCTGGAATCATTTGCCCTAGCTGTGCGGAAGTGACCGGGGGAGGATGGGCGTCGAGCGATCGCGTTCGCGTCGCCGTGCTCCAACAATCCACACTGCTTCCCTACTTAACCGGCAAGAGCCTCGGCCTGGCCGAATGGTTCTCAATGGCGGAAAGGATACGAACTGAATTAGCTGTGCCTCCGTGGCAACCTGTGACCCCTGGTGCCCAACTCGGCCGGCCCAGAGGCGAATTGACCGCGACGCGAGTTCCTGACGTGCTTCATCCATTTCCTGGGCAGGTGATCGTTGGAGAAGAGGTAGTCGAAGCTATCGAGAAGGCTGGGCTTTCGGGGGTACATGTCGTAGGTGTCGAGCTGAGATGGGGCAAACGCGCAAAGCATGAAGGGGTCGGGTTGCCGCACCTATATGAACTCGTGGTCAAGGGTCATGGTTGGAGGACAGGGTCCGACCTGGTAAGCATTACTGCTTGTGCAGAGTGTCGGCGCACGATTTTCCCAAATCCCGACCATCTAGAGGTTGACGAGAATCGGTGGGACGGCTCGGATTTCTTCTATGTGGACAAAAACCCCAATATCGTGCTGGTAACAGAACGGGTCTGCCGCGTGTTCGCGGAGCAGGCGTTTGGCAATTGGAGGTGCCTACCGGCGATTTGAGCGAAACGTTCTGCCGCAGCAGGCTCTCTAGTTCTTAACTATCTTTGCCTGGCTGGAGGATAGGGCAACTGCTGGAGAGCAACCCGAGCGCCAGCCAGGGGAAACTGGGGCAGGCAGCGCAACCTGTCCGCCTGCTTCCCAAGGATGCTCCCTTGATGCTCGGCGGAGTCTTGAACGCGAAACGGCAAGCCACCTCGGGGTTTGACCTCATGGTTCTGCTCGAACAAGGGGGGAAGGCGTGATTAGTCGCTGACTGGACGACCCCTGTTGGTGGTGGTGGATACACATACCTTGCCGGGAAGCTACCGCTTCGCGAGCTCGAATTTCAACCGAACGGTATACACAACCAAGGGGCCCAGAGTGTTTTGTCGCGCTGTTCACCCACGGTATAATGGCGAATTATCATGGGTATCATCAAAATCGTCATCGAAACCGGGTCACCGGAAGAGACGCGGGCCCTCGGCGCCGCGGTCGCGCAACACCTGCAAGGGGGCGCGATCATCGCGCTGGCCGGCGACCTCGGCGCGGGCAAGACGACGTTCGTCCAGGGGCTGGGCCAGGGGTTGGGCGTGCGCGCCACGATCACCAGCCCGACGTTCGTGCTGATCAACCGCTACCGCTGCGCGGACGGCCGCCAGCTGCAGCATGCGGACTGCTATCGCCTGGCGAATGCGCCGCTGGAGATGTGGGACGCCGGGCTGGCGGACCTGTTCCTGGGCGACGACGTCGTCGTGGTGGAATGGGCCGACCGCATCCCGGGGCTGCTCCCCGACGAGTATCTCGATGTCACCATCGAGCACCTTGATGGCGATGGCCGCCGCTTCACCTTCACCGCGCACGGCGCGCGCTACGCCGCCCTCCTCCAGGCCCTGGCCCCCTTCACGACGAAACGGGCGTAACACATGTTGCTAGCGATCGATACCTCAACCCGCCAGGCGAGCATCGCGCTCTACGATGCCGGGCAGCGCGTGCTCCTCTGCGAGCAATCGTGGCATTCCGCGAATCGCCACACCGAAGAACTCATGCCGGCCATCTCAACCCTGCTCCATCTGGCCGGATTGACGCCCGACGCCCTGACTGCGGTGGGCGTCGCGATCGGGCCGGGCTCCTTCACGGGGCTGCGCGTCGGGCTGGCCGCGGCCAAGGGGCTCGCGCTGGCGCGCGGCCTGTCGCTGGTAGGCGTGCCGACCCTCGACGTGACCGCCTACCCGCACCAGTCACAGCCGGTTCCCGTGATTGCGGTGGCCCAGGCGGGCCGCGGGCGCGTCTACTGGGCGCCCTACGCACACGGCCCCGGGGGGTGGGGCCCCCAGCAGCCGTATGCGCTCTCCACGGTCAGCGAGATGGCAAACGTCGTGGTGCGCCTGATCGCGTTCGCGGGCGAGCTCTCGGAGGCGGACCGCGAGACGCTGACTCGTTTCGCGGGCAAGGAGCGCGTGCTGTTCCTCTCCTCGGCCCACGGCCTCAGGCGCGCCGGCTACCTGGCCGAGCTGGCAGCCGTGCGGCTGGACCTGGGACGGATCGACGACCCGGCCACCTTGAGCCCGATCTACCTGCAGCAGCCGGACGGGACGACTGCCCAGGCAGGGAGCCGCCCCGCGTGATGCTCCCGTACGTCTCGCCCATGGCGCCGGCCGACCTGGACGCGATCATGCCCCTGGAGCGACACGCGTTCGCGGATCCGTGGACGCGGCGCATGTACCTGAGCGACCTGACCGACAACGCACTGGCGACCTACCGGGTGATCCGCAGCCCGGAGGGCAGCGCGCTGCCCCCCATCCTGGCCTGGGGCGGATTCTGGCTGCTGGTCGACGAGGCGCACATTGCCACCATCGCTTCCCATCCCGACTATCGGGGATGCGGGCTGGGCCAGTGGCTGTTGGTGGCATTGCTGGACAGGGCGCTGGAACGGGGGGCGCAGGTGGCCACGCTGGAGGTGCGCACCAGCAACACGGCGGCGCACGCGTTGTACGACAAACTAGGCTTCGCGGTCGCCGGCGTTCGCCGCCGGTACTATCGGGACGGCGAGGACGGGGTCATCATGACCACGCCCCCGCTCGGCAGCCCGGAGATGCTGGCCCGCCTCGACGCGGCGCGCACGGACGCGCTGCGGCGCATGGAACGCTGTTTTAGCGCCGGTGAGAACCCGGTGCAACCATACGAATCGGCAGGGGATCGGGTGGATCCCCCTGGTGAATGACGGAGGATCGGTTTGTGAGTGTTACCCCATTGCGAGTTGTCCCGCTGGGCGGCTTCGGCGAGATCGGCAAGAACCTGCTTGCGCTGGAGTACGAGAACGACATCCTGGTGATCGATGCGGGGCTGATGTTCCCGGAAGGCGACATGCCCGGGATCGACCTGGTGTATCCGGAGATTACCTATCTGACAGAGCGGGCGGATCGGGTCCAGGCCATCGTGCTGACCCACGGGCATGAAGATCACATCGGCGCGCTGACCTATCTGCTCAAGTATCTCGACGTGCCCGTGTACGCCGCGGCCCTGACGCGCGGCCTCGCGGAGGTGAAGCTCAAGGAGGCCGGATTGCTGGCCGACAGCGAGCTCCACACCATAGATACCGACAGCGTGCTCGAACTCGGTTGCTTCCGGGTGGAGTTCTTCCACGTCTGTCACAGCATCCCGGACACGGTGGGCATCGTGGTACACACCCCCATCGGCACGGTGGTTCACGCAACGGACTACAAGTTCGACCAGCATCCCATCGACGGACGCCTGACCGACGTCGACAAGCTGCGCCGGCTGGGCGATGCAGGTGTGCTGCTCCTGCTCTCCGACTCAACGAACGCAGACTCGCCGGGGTTCACGCCCTCGGAACAGAGCGTGAACGAGACGCTCGAACAGGTCATGTCGACCGCGCCCGGCCGCATCATCATCGCCACCTTTGCCTCCAACATCTCGCGCATCGAACAGGTCACGCAGGCCGCCAGGCACCACGGCCGCCGCGTCGGCGTCATCGGGCGCAGCATGGTGAACAACGTGCGGATGGCGATGAACATGGGCTATCTGAGCGTCAAGCCCGACGACCTGCTGAGCACGCACGAGATGAACAACCTGGCGCCCGAGCGCGTCGTGATCGTGTGCACGGGCAGCCAGGGCGAGCCCAGCGCGGTGCTGGCCCGCCTGGCCGGCAACGAGCACCAACAACTGCAGATCATGCCGACCGACACCGTGGTCCTCTCCGCCACCCCCATTCCCGGCAACGAGGAGCTGGTCAACCACATCATCGACGACCTGTTCCGGCTCGGCGCGGACGTCATCTACTCCGACCTGTGCGACGTGCACGTATCGGGCCACGGCAGCCAGGAAGACCTCAAGTATATGCTGTCGCTCGTGCGCCCGAAATTCTTCGTGCCCATGCACGGCGAGTACCGCCACCTGGTGTTGCACTCACGACTGGGACGAGCAGTGGGCATCCCGGGGGAGAACATCCTGGTTGTGGAGAGCGGCCAGGTCATCGAAGTGTTCCCCGACGCGATGCGGCTGGGCGAGCAGGTGAGCGGAGGATATGTCCTCGTCGACGGGCTGAGCGTGGGAGAGATCGGCGAGGCAGTGCTGCGCGATCGGCAGCACCTGGCGCGCGATGGATTTCTCGTGGCGATGGTCGCCATCGACCGGGCAACCGGCGAGGTGGTGGTCGATCCTGAGATCCTGACCCGCGGCTTCGTGTATGTCGCGGAGTCAGATGAACTGATCGAGGGTGCGAAGGATCACATGTGGCAGGTGTTGCGCGGGCCGAACGGCGCGGCGTCGTCCACGCGCAACAAGATCAAAGACGCCCTGAGCAAGTACTGCTACAACCGGACGGGCCGGCGCCCCCTGATCTACCCACTGGTGCTCGAGGTCTGATCACTTCGCCACGCACCGACCGGCGACGGCCGTCGCCGGTCGGTGCGTGGCGCGTTTGACACGCGCCGCATGCCCGCCGATGCGTGGTGCAGCCGTGCCGGCCGCACCACGCATCGGACCTATTCCGCCGGCGCCTCGATGGTGACCGGCTGGTTGACGTTACTTAACTGCATGTCCATGACCATCGCCATCCGCAACTGCGCATCGCTGATGCCCAGCTCCTCCGGAAAGGCCATGATCATGTCGAATGCCATGCGCTGACGGCGCAGCTCGAGATCGGCCCTGGTGACCCAGACGTCGATGACCGGCTCCATATCGCGCAGGATCTGCTCCATCTCCTCCTCGGACAGCTCCGCCTGGTTCGTCATTGCGGTCAGGGACTTCAGGTCCAGCTTGGCGGGATCGATCGCGAAGCTCAGGTGGCTCGCCGGCTCGCCGTCGATCTCGAGGTCCTCGATCCAAACCACGTCGGTTGCATTCTGGAACGTCTCCAGCATCGATTCAGGGTCCATGCCGCCCGGGATGGCCGACATGGCCTGCTCGCCCTCGACCTTCTGCCAATCTCCATCGGGACCCACGCGAATCCAGGCGGTCTGGTCGATCATCACCAGCTCCATGTCCATCTGCTGGCCGGCCATGCTCAGGTTCATATTCATGCGCATCTTCGACTTGAGCGCGCCGGGGTCCGTGACCTCCATCGCGCCGTCCCCGGTGATCGTCATCCGAACGTCGCGCAGCAGTTCTGCCTCATCGCCCAGCGCTGCGGCAGAGGCATCGTCGGCCGGCGACATCTCGAGCGTCATGAGGTAGTCGAACTCGGCCGACTTAAATGAGCCAGGCTGCCCAACGTAGAGCAGCGCGGCCATCGGGTCCGTCTTCGGGTCTGGCACCGCTGGCGTCGGCGTCGGTGCCGGTGTTGGGACCAGTGTCGGCGCCTGTGTCGGAACCTGTGCTGGTGCTGCGGTGGCCGCGGGAGCCTGCACGCCTGCGGGCAGCGGTGCGCAGGCCGTCAGGGCAAGGATCAGGATCAGCCCCACCATGCGCGGAGCCCATCGTGTTATGGTCATCAAACTCACTCCTTGAGATACGGATACATTGCGGAGCATTCTATCACAGCATCCGGGGCGGCAATGTAGGCCGTCCCTTCATCCAGCGCGCTGGGCGGCGGGAATCAGCGGGCGCTTGACAACGGCCGCCCCGCGCGGCACAATAGCGGTGAACGCAATCCGAACCTGCAAAGGAGCACCGCCCCATGTCTGTCATGCGCACCGCCCTGATCGCTCTTTCCCGCAACAAGGCCCTGCAAGACCTCATCGTCCGCGTGCCCATATCGCGCAAGATGGCGCGACGCTTCGTGTCGGGCGAGACGCTCGATGAAGCAATCGACGCCGTGCGCGAGCTCAACCGGGCAGGGATGATCGCCACCCTCGACCACCTCGGCGAGAACGTCGCAAGCCAGGCCGAGGCGGTGGCGGCAGCAGACGAGTACCTGGTCCTCCTGGACGCGATCGACGAATCGGGCGTCAAGTCCAACGTCTCGGTCAAGCTGACCCAGATGGGGCTGGACCTGGGCGACGACTTCTGTTACGACAACGTCCGTCGCATCGTTCACCGCGCACACGAGCTGGGCAATTTCGTGCGCATCGACATGGAGGGGTCGGACTACACGGCCCGCACCCTCGCTATCTACCGCCGGCTGCGCGGCGAGTTCGACAACACCGGCGTCGTGGTGCAGGCCTATCTGCACCGCACCCAGTCCGACGTCGAGGGCCTGATCGCGGACGGCATGGGCCACTTCCGGCTATGCAAGGGTGCATACGACGAGCCCGAGACCATCGCCTATCGCGCGCGACCGCGCGTCACGCAGGCCATGCAGGAACTGATTCGCACCAGCTTCACGCCCGAGAGCCGCGCCAGGGGCGCTTTCATGGCGATCGCGTCTCACGACGAGGACGTCACCAACTTCGCCCGCTCCTACACCTATCAGCACGGCATCGCGCCCGGCGAGGTCGAATTTCAGATGCTCTACGGCATCCGGCGCGAGCTGCAAAGCGCCCTGGTCAAGCAGGGCTACGTCATGCGCATCTACGTGCCCTATGGGACGCACTGGTACCCATACTTCATGCGCCGGCTTGCGGAGAGGCCCGCGAACCTGTTCTTCTTCCTGCGCGCGCTGGTGGGAGACTGACGATCGCGTCGCCGGGAGCTGGTATCCAGCTTCCAGTATCGAGTATTCGGGGACGCGACCTTCGCCGCCACGGGGGGTTAAACGCTGAGCACGAACACGGTGCAAAGAACCACCTCCTAAGGAGCTACGATGACCGATCGACCTCTCCAGGGCCGCTGGGCCCTCATCCTGGGCGCCTCCAGCGGATTCGGCGCGGCCACGGGCAAGGCGCTGGCCGCGGCCGGAATGAACATCGCAGGCGTGCACCTCGACCTGCGCTCGACGCTCCCCCAGGCCAAGGCCGTCATCGCTGAGATCGAGGCGCAGGGCGTCACCGCCCGTTTCTTCAACACGAACGCGGCCGATCCCGACCGGCGGACCAGGGTGCTGGACGAACTGGCGGCCCAGATGGGACCGGGCGGGACGGTGCACGTCCTCATGCACTCGCTCGCGTTCGGCACGCTGAAGCCGCTGATCCCGCCGCTGCGGGAAGACGGCTCGCCCGGCGCACGGGAAGACGCGATCGATCCGGCTCAGATGGACATGACGCTCAACGTCATGGCCCACAGCCTGGTCTGGTGGACGCAAGACCTGGTGGCGCGCGGCCTGCTGGCGCGCGGCAGCCGCATCTTCAGCATGACGAGCGAGGGCAGCCACCGCGTGGTGCCCAACTACGGTGCGGTCTCGGCAGCCAAGTCGTCGCTGGAGTCGCACACCCGGCAGCTCGCGATGGAGCTGGGCCCGCGCGGGATCCTGGTCAACTGCATCCAGGCGGGCGTCACGGACACACCCGCACTGCGCAAGATTCCGGGCAACGAGAAGATGATCGAGACGACGCTGCGCCGCAATCCCGCGGGCCGCATGACCGCGCCGGAGGACGTGGCTGCGACCATCGTCGCGCTGAGCCACCCCGCCGTGCAGTTCGTCAGCGGCTCAGTGATCTTCGTGGACGGCGGAGAGGACGCGGCCGGCTGATGGCGACGTACGACATCCTCCGGGGAAAGAGCGCGGTCATCACGGGCAGCGGCCGGGGCATCGGCCGCGCCATCGCGCTCGAGCTGGCACACCATGGCGTCAATGTGGCGGTCAACTACTTCCGGCACAAGGCGCAAGCGGAGGAGACCGCGGCCGCGGTCGAAGCCGCGGGCGCCCGCGCGATCGTCGTCAAGGCGCACGTCGGCGAGGTGGAGGGGGTCCAGCGGTTGGTCGAGACCGCCGCGCAGGCGTTCGGCGGGGTCGATATCTTCGTCGGCAACGCCGCGTCAGGCGTCCTGAAGCCGGTGGTCGAGCAACAGCCCAAGGGCTGGGAGTGGACCATCAACATCAACGCGCGCTCGATCCTGTTCGGCGCGCAGGCCGCCGCGCCCTACATGACAGCGCGCGGCTGGGGACGGATCATCGGCATCACCAGCTTCGGCTCGCGGCGGGTGCTGCCCGAGTACAGCGTGGTGGGGGTCAGCAAGGCGGCCATCGAGGCCCTGATCCGCTATCTCGCGGTCGAGCTCGCGCCGCACGGCATCGTCTGCAATACGGTCAGCCCCGGCGTCGTGGAGACAGAGGCGCTGAACTTCTTCCCGAGCAAGGATGCGATCCTGGCCGAGGGCGTGCGCCGGACCCCCGCCGGCAGATTCGTCACGCCCGAGGAGATCGCCAGGTTGGTCGCCTGGCTCTGCACCGACGACGCGCAGATGATCGTCGGCCAGACCATCGTGATGGACGGTGGCTACGAGTTGGTAGCGTAAGGTGAAAGGGGAGCCGGCCAGGTGCAGTACGCGGATCTGAATCTCATCATCGGTGAGAGGCAGCCTAAAGGGTATCCGCTGAGCGCGATCGGCGCCGGAACCGGCCGCGCCTCGGCCACCCTGCCCGTGCCGCCCGTCGCGCTCACGGCTGCGCTCGCCCGCGCCACTGCACCGGCCGCATCGCCCGAGAGCCTCACGAAGGCAGGCACCCTCCTGTTCGATTGGGCATTCCCCGCGCCCATTCGCACCCACCTGCGCCTGTCGTGGGATCGGGCGCAGCGCGACGGCGCGGGGCTGCGCCTCCGCCTGAGCATCGATGCGCCGGAGATCGCGTCCCTGCCGTGGGAGTTCCTCCACGACCACGAACGCGGCCACACCTTCGCCGCGTCGGCCGCCACGCCCCTCGTCCGCTATTTCGAGCAGACCGACCGTTTCGGCGGCGCGAGTGAGCTGGCGACCGACCTGCCCATCAATCTGTTGCTGGTCCTGCCTGCCACGCCCGACCTTGACCTGGGCCAGGAACGGCGCAACATCGAGCAGATCGCGCTGGCCACGGAGGGCGCGCTGCGCGCGCGGACCCTCGACACGACGGTCACGCGCGCAGACCTGGCCGACGCGCTGCTGATGGGCGACTACACGGTGGTCCATTTCGGAGGGCACGGCGGGTTCATCGAGGGGCACGGGTACCTGGGGCTGAATGAGCCGGATGGGGGACCGGACTGGCTCGACGGAGAGGCACTGGCCCGCCTGGCGAGCAATTACCGCTCCATCAAGCTGATGGTCCTGAACGCGTGCGAGAGCGGCCACGCGGATGACGGCCGCGCGTTCTCGGGGCTTGCGCCCCAGATGGTCTGCAGCGGCATCCCGGCCGTCGTGGCCATGCAGTTCCCGATCACGGACAAGGCCGCGGCCACGTTTGCGCGCGAATTCTACAAGCGGCTCTGCGTCGGAGACGACGCGGGACAGGTGGACGTGGCGGTCGCCTACGCGCGGAGCATGTTGACGCTGCTGCACCCCGGCGACCGCAGCTGGGCTGCGCCCGTGCTGTACACGCACGCGAGAGATGGCGCGATCTTCACCGTGCCACCGCGCGTGCGCGCCGGCGCGGCGCTGGACCCCATCGTCCAGCGCGAGCGCCTGGCTGCGCTCACGGCCTCACTGGCCGCAAGCCTCCAGGCGGATGATGATTGGCAGCTCGCCGACGTCGAGGTGCTCGAGTCGTGGCGGGAGATGACCCAGCGCGCCGATGAGACATACCGCGCTCACCTGACCCATCCGCGCCCCGAGATCCGCCAGGCCGCACAGGAGGGACTCGGGCTTGTGGCACAGCGCCTCCAGACGCTCGACCGTGCGATTGCCGCGCAACGCGGCGATATCTGAGCTGCCCCAGGACGACAACATGAAGACCATCACCCACCGTCTCCCTGGCCTGGTCCTGACCGGCCACGAGTTCACCGTCCCGCTCGACTACGGCCGGCCCGGCGGCGAGCAGATCGTAGTTTTCGCCCGCGAGGTCGTCGCGCCGGAGAAGGAAGAAGCCGGCCTGCCGTGGCTGGTCTTCTTCGCGGGCGGCCCGGGCTTCCCGTCCCCCAGGCCCCAGGCCTGCTCCGGCTGGCTCAAGCGCGCGCTGCAGGAGTATCGCGTGCTGCTGCTGGACGAACGGGGCACGGGCCGCAGCACCCCCATCACCCACCAGACGTTAGCATGGCGCGGCGCGCCCCAGGCACAGGCCGAGTACGTGGCACACTTCCGCGCCGACAACGTCGTGCGCGACGCCGAGGTGATCCGCCGTGAGTTGCTGGGGCCGGACGGCAAGTGGAGCGCCCTGGGGCAAAGCTTCGGCGGCTTCTGCGTCGCCCGCTACCTGTCGGCCGCGCCGGATGGCCTGCAGGAGGCGTTCATCACGGGTGGACTGCCGCCGCTGGATCGCCCTGTTGACGACATCTACCGGGCCACCTACCGCCGGCTGTCGGCGAAGAACCGCCTCTACTTCGAGCGGTACCCCGACGACGATGCGCGGGCCCGGGAGATCGTGGACTACCTCGCGAGTCATGAAGTCCGGCTGCCGGGCGGCGGGCGACTCACCCCGCGGCGATTCCAGCAAGTCGGCATCGCATTCGGGATGAGCGACGGCTTCGAGCCGGTCCACTACCTGCTGGAAGACGCGTTTGTGGCAGGGCCAGCCGGCCGCAAGCTGAACTACACCTTCCTGAGGGCCTTCGAGGGACGCTTCGCATTCGACACGAACCCGATCTACTTCCTGTTGCACGAAGCGGAGTACTGCCAGGGCGAGGCGTCTGGCTGGTCGGCGGAGCGGGTGCGGGCGCAATTCCCGGAGTTCGACCTGGCGCCCGACCGGCCGATGCGCTTCACCGGCGAGATGGTGTACCCCTGGATGGCCGAGGAGTTCGAAGCGCTGCGCCCCCTGCAGGCGTGCGCCGAGATCCTGGCGCAGAAGGCCGACTGGCCCCGACTCTACGACCTGGACGCCCTGCGCGCCAACACCGTCCCGACGGCCGCGGCAGTCTACCTGGACGACATGTACGTGGAAAGCGCGTACTCGCAGGAGACCGCGAGCTTCATCCCGAACGTGCGAGCCTGGATCACCAACGAGTACGAGCACAACGCGCTGCGCGCCGACGGTGAACGGGTGCTGAGCCGGTTGGTGGGGATGGTGCGGGGCGAGAGTTAGGTTGAACGTTGAAGGTTACGACTGAGGACCTTCAACTTTCAACCTTCAACCCTCAGTTTCTACCACACCAACGACAAACAGGTTACGCCGCCGTCCGCCTTGGCGAACTCAGTGGTTGGGACGGGCAGCACTTCGAAGCCGTGGCTGCGCAACATCGCTGCTGTCTTGGGGTAGCCGGCCGCCCGCGCCGGGCCGTGCGATGACCGCTGTGCCGGCGATCACCAGCGCGGGATCCTGCATGAAGCAGCTGTCGGGGTAGCGCTCGTCGGGCAACAGCGCTTCGACCCGAACGCCGGCTGCGGCCAGTGCCTGGCGGTATTCAGCGTGTTGGGCTTGCGCGAGCGCGACGTCAATGGCCGCGCTGCTGCTGCTTATGGCACGCACGAAACTTGCGCCCGGCGGCCGGACGATGGCGTGGGTGATCACTCCAGGCTCTCCTTTGTCATCGCAGACCTAGAACCAACCCCGCCGCACAAACAAGCGCGTGATCACGGCCGCGACGACGATGGCCACGATCAGTATCCCCCCAAACGCGAGGGGGTGACTCTGAAACGGCAGCGGCACGTTCATGCCGTACAGGCTGGCGATCAACGTCGGCAGTGCGACGACGATGGTCGCGGCCGCGAGGAACTTCATCACTGCGTTCACATTATTGGAAATGATCGACGCAAACGAGTCCATCATCGAGCTCAAGATGTTGCTCGCGATGTTGGTCATTTCGATGGCCTGCTGATTCTCCGTGAGGACATCCTCCAGCAGGTCCTCGTCGTCCGGATAGGTGCGGAAGAAACCAGAGCGATGGAGCCGCTCCATCATCAGCTCGTTCGCCTTGAGAGCGGTGGTGAAGTAGACCAGGCTCTTCTGATACTTCAGCAGCCCCAGCAGTTCCCTATTCTGCATCGACATCTGGAGCTGATCCTCCAGGACGTCCACCGTGCGATTGATCTCGCGCAGGTAGAGCAGGAACTTGCTCGCTGTGGCCAGGAGCACCTGCAAAATGAAGCGGTTTCGCTTGCCTGTGGATAGCCCGCGGATCTTCCCGGCAGCCATGTCGCGCAGCAGATCGTGATCGTGGCGGCACACGGTCATGACCCACTGCCCGTCCATGATGATGCCCAACGGGATCGTCGAGAAGGGCACGTCTGCGTTGGGACCCTGGTAGTACGGCACGCGCAGCAGGATCATCGTCTCCCCATCCTCCCGCTCGACGCGCGGGCGCTCATCGACGTCCAGAGGATAGGTGATGAACTCGGAAGGCACTTCCCAGCGACGCAGCTGGACCAGTTCCTCGGGTGTCGGGTCGATGACGTTGATCCAGCAGCCCTTGCCAACCTCGTCGAGAACCTCCAGGCCCTGCTCCCCAGTCTTGTAGATCGTGATCATGGGCGCCCCCTTCCGCGAGCACAGGCAAGTCCGGCTCATCGCTCTTGTTGGACGCGCGATGAGCCGCTGACGCGCCAGGGCTCGACGACCGTAATTGTGCGATTCGAATGAGCAGCGGAGAGGGTCTGAACTTGGCGGCCACCAGTACGCGGTGGCCCGACGGGGCGGCTAGGCCGCGGCTGGGGTCACAGCGGGGTGGCCGGCAGCAGGCCGGCCGCTGGGTTCCTGACTGGCAGCGGTACTATCGCCGTCAGTCCCGTTAGTACTTCCAGATGCTGTTTCTGTATCCATAACCTTAGTGAATGCATCCTTGGGAGCGAGTTCTCCCTACCAGTTCGACACAACGCTTCGATGATGGCAGTTGTCTGTACTGGGTAATTGTACTCCCGGCCTGTCCAAAAGCAAAATCAAACCGGGCAGATTCCGGCCTGTGGGCCTGCGGCCCCCACCGGGTAGGCGAGGCTACCTGTCAGATGGGCAGCAGGCCCAGCCAGGTGGGCAGGGGAAAGGGCGGCGGCGTATCGGCTGCTCCGCCCAGTCGCTCCAGCGCCCAGGCGAGGGCGTCCTGGTCACGCCAGGGGTGTTCCACCGTCCCGAAACACATCGACTGCTCGTGCCCCTTGCCGCAGACTAATACGATGTCACCGGGCCGGGCGTTGCGCACCGCGTGCAGGATTGCAGACTGGCGATCCCCTTCGCGCACGAAATCGACGCCCTCGACACGCCCCTCCGCGATCATCGCGTCTGCGGTCTCGGCAATGATCGCATCCAGATTCTCGGTGCGCGGATCCTCCGCAGTGATGACGGTGTAATCCGCCAGCCGCGCGGACACCCGCCCCATCAGGCGGCGTTTCTCGCGGTCTCGCAGCCCTGCGCTGCCGAACACGACGATGACCCGGCCCTCGGGCTCGATGATCTGGTGTGCGGCCGAGATGACTGCGGCGAGCGCGTTGGGCGTGTGCGCGAAATCCACCACAGCCGTGAAGGGCTGGCCGCGGTCGATCCGCTCCATGCGCCCGACGAGGCCCTCGAATGCGGCAATACCTTCCGCAATCACGTCCGCGTCGATGCCCAAGGCCAGCGCGGCGCCGGCTACGGCGAGGATATTCGAGACGTTGTACCGGCCCACCAGGTGCGTGGTCAGCACCATCGACGGCAAGGAGATGCCCGCCTCATAGCGCCGCACCTCGAACGACATTCCTGCCGGGGCCTGGCGCACGCCGGTCGCCTGCAGTACCGTGACCCGCGCGGTCGCACCGAATTGTTGGCGGATCGCCGCGGCGCGGTCGCCGACCTCCGCCGTGTAGACGATGTAGCGCTCCGCAGGGATGGCGGCCAGATGGGGGAACGAGCCATCGTCCGCATTCAGGATCGCGGTCTTCGTCACGGCGTGCGGTCCGCCGCCCGAGAGCCGGGGCGCGTCCTCAGCGCCCCCTTGCGCCCCGAGCAGCGAGCGGAACAGAATCGCCTTGGCGTCGCGATACGCCTCGTAGCTGCCGTGAAAGTCGAGATGCTCGTGCGTGATGTTCGTGACGACGGCTATGTCGAAGTCGATCGCGCCCACGCGGTGCTGCGCCAGGCCGTGAGAGGTCGTCTCCAACACTGCGATCTCGGTTCCGGCGTCGCGCATCTGCGCCAGCAGCCGCTGGACGTCGGCCGCGTCAGGCGTCGTGGTGTGCAGCCCCGTATCGTAGCCCTGGTCGCCGATGATCGCATTCACGGTGCTGATCATGGCCGCGCGGAGGCCGGCCGTCTTCAGGATGCCGAACAGGACGTTCGCGGTCGTGGTCTTGCCGTCGGTGCCGGTGATCCCGACGATGGTCATGCTGCGACTGGGATGGCCGTACCAGGCCGCATGGAGCCACGCAAGCGCGGCCCGGCCGTTGTCCACCTGGACGTAGGGAACGGGCCAATTGCCCGCCTCGACCTCGCCGGCCACCGCCACCGCGCCCCGCCGGAGGGCATCGGGCACGTACCTTGCGCCATCCACCCCGACCCCGCGGTAGGCCACAAACAAAGCGCCAGGCACGACCTGGCGCGAATCGGCGGTGATGAGAGAGATCTCGACGTCGAGGTCACCCTGCACCGCCCTGAGGCCGGGCAGGGTCTCAATCAGTTGTCCCAGGCGCATGGCTCAGGCGGCCCCCCCGGATGCAGAATGCGAATGGCCAAGTGAACCGGCGGAGTGCCCACCCTTGCCGGTGCGCAGGCCCTGCCAGCCGCAACGGCTGTCGGCGCATCGATACCGGCGCACCGGCACGCAGGCGTTGATCCAGCGATCGAGCGCGGAACGGTGCACGCGATGGACGGCGCCGCCGCACTTCGGGCACTTGATCGCCGTGTAGCGCTCATCTGTCAGCAGCCGCTGGCGCGTGCGCAAGGCGAGCGCCACGACGGCCCCCACAATCAGGGCAAAGCCGAGCAGGTCGGAGGGGGAAGTGCGCGCCAGTAGGTCGCCGATCACCTGGTCGAGGCGGGAGAGGTGGGCCAGCAGGCGATGTGCAGTCTCGCGCGCCCACACCCACAGCGTCTCCCGCAGGCTGAACGGCTCGAACAACAGGAACAGGCCAACCAGAACCAGTCCGGCCCACACCAGTTCGAAGCGGTACTTCTTTGCGAACTGGCGAGCCCTACCTGTTCGCGGCTCGCGCCGGCGGCGAACCCACTTTTCGTCCTCCAAAGCTCAGTCCAGTCTGCTCAACGCAAGAATGCCAGCAGCGACCTCGCCGACTCCGACGCCCAGGCGATGACCGGCCCTGGGATGAGGCCCAACAGCACCGTGACGACGGCCGTGATGCCCAACACCGCTCCGAACGCAGGGGGCGTCGCGACCCGCTCGGCCCCTTCCTCAGCCGACGTGAAGAACATGTAGCGGACGATGTTCAGGTAGTAGAACGCGGCCACGACCGTGTTGACGGCCGCGATCGCGAGCAGCACCCACATCTGGACCTGGACCGCCGCACCGAACACGTACAGCTTACCGAGGAAGCCACCGGTGGGCGGGATGCCGGCCAGCGACAACAAGAAGATCAGCAGCAGCGCGGCGAGCCACGGCGCCCTGCGCACCAGGCCGGCGTAGTCCTTGATCTCGACCTTGCCCGTGACGGTCTCGATGGCGGTGACCACTGCGAACGCACCCAGGTTCGTGAAGAGATAGGCGAGGAGGTAGATCAGCACGCCGTTGATGCCGGTGAACGTGCGTCCGCCGTCGGCCACGATGGCCACCACGCCGATCAGGATGTAGCCCGCCTGGGCGATGGATGAGTACGCCAGAAGGCGCTTGATGTTGGTCTGGCGCAGCGCGGTCAGGTTGCCCAAAGTCATCGTCAGCACCGCGATGGCGACCAACAGGGGGACCCACTGCCCGGGAATGGCGCCGCGGCCCAGCGCCGTGATGAAGACGCGCATCAGGATGGCGAAACCCGTCGCCTTGGAAGCGGTCGACAGAAACGCGGTGACGGGCGTGGGCGCGCCTTCGTAGGTGTCAGGCGCCCACTGGTGGAACGGGACGAGGCTGGCCTTGAAGCCGAAACCCGCCATCAGCAGGACGATCGCAGGCGTGATGAGCCAGAGCAAGTCGCCGCGCGCGCCGGCGCCGAGCACGACCGAGAGCTGCGCCAGGTCCGTCGTGCCCGTCGCACCGTACAGCAGCGACATGCCGTAGAGCATGGTTGCCGACGCGGTCGCGCCGTACAGGAAGTACTTCAGCGCGGCCTCGCCCGACTTGCGGTCGTGGCGAAAATAGCCGGCCAGCACGTAGCTCGTGATGCTCAGGAACTCCATGCTGAGGTAGATCATCACCAGGTTGGTCGCTGAAACAGCGAGACTGATGGCCAGTGCGGTGACCAGCAGCAGCGCATAGAACTCACCCGTGAATGGCGTGCGCCCCTTGAGATATGGGATGGCCATCGATATGACCAGCGCGACGCCCATCAACGCCAGGGCCTTGAAGAAGATGGCGAAGCCATCCACCCTCAGCATGGTTGCGACCGACGCGGTCTGTCCCTGGCTGGGGATCAGGCCCAGCGCGGCCAGCAGCAGCACGCCGATCGCGATGCCGGGCAGCCACTGGAGGCGCCGCTCGGGCGCCGCGCGGCGGAGCCACACGATATCCAGCACGAATACCAGTGCCGCGCCCAGCAGCAGAATGATCTCCGGCAGGAGATATGTCAAGTCGGTTGCTTTCAAGAGACCGCCTCCTGTCCTTCGATCGTCACTTGCCAGCCAGACCGGTCATCAGGTCGACAAACGTCTTGTTGAAGAACACCAGGATGAGCGCCGGGAATAGGCCGAACAGGATCATGAAGATCGTCAGCGGCCAGAGCGTCACCTTTTCGAACAGCGCCAGGTCCTTCGGCTCGTGCACCTCGGCTCCCGTCTCGACGTCGGTCCAGTGCGCGATCTTGTGCGGGTCGTACTCGCCCAGGAAGGTGTACTGCACGATCTTCCACAGGATGTAGGCCGCGGTCAGGACGATGCCGATCACACCGACGGCCGCCCAGACGCTCACAATGGCAAACGCACCGCGGAAGACGAAGAACTCGCTCCAGAAACCGGCCAGGCCGGGCAGGCCCAGCGACGTGAACGCGGCCACCGCGAAGAGACCGTAGTAATAGGGGGTCTTGCCGCTCAGTCCACCGAACATCTTCAGGTCACGCACATGTGCCCGCTCGTAGATGACGCCGACCAGGAAGAATAAGGCGCCCGTGCTGAGGCCGTGGGTGAACATCTGCAGCGCCGCGCCGTTCAGCGCCATGGCGGCCGCGTCGATCAGGTCCGGATTGCCGATGGCGTAGGCTGCCGCGCCCACGCCGAGCATCACGTAGCCCATGTGGCTCACGGAGGAGTAGGCGATGAGGCGCTTCAGGTCCCACTGCGCCATGGACACGAACGCGCCGTAGATGATGGAGATGACGCCCAGCGCCACGATGAGAAGGGCGTAGCGGTGGGCCGCCTCGGGAAAGACCGGGAGGGCAATGCGCAGGATGCCGTACGCGCCCAGCTTCAGCAGGACGCCGGCCAGGATCACGGAGCCGGCCGTCGGTGCGGCGGTATGAGCGTCAGGCAACCAGGTGTGGAAGGGCCAGCTCGGCACCTTGATGGCGAACGCCACGAAGAAGGCGAAGAAGGCCAGGCTGGAGAGGAGCACATTGCCGGCGAACGGCTTGGCCGCCTGCGCCTCGAGGATGTCGAAGCTCCCCGTGGTGAAGTAGATGCCAAGGATGGCCAGCAGCATGAACACGGAGCCTGCCATGGTGTAGAGGAAGAACTTGATGGCCGAATACTGCGGCCGGTCCTTCGCCTGACCCCAGATGCCGATCAGGAAGTACATCGGCACCAGCCCGATCTCCCAGAAGACGTAGAAGAGCACGAGGTCCAGCGACATGAAGACGCCAAGCATGCCCATCTCGAGCAGCAGGAACAGGAAGAAGAACTCGCGCACGCGCCGCTTGATGGTCCGCGCGGAATAGTACAGCCCAAGCGTGGTCAGGAACGTGGTCAGGAACACCAGCGGCACGCTCAAGCCATCCACGCCGATGTGATAGTTCACGTTGAGCGCGCTGATCCACGGCACCTTGAGCTCGAACTGCATGCCGGCAGTTGCCTGGTTGTAGGCGAACCACAGGATGATGGCAAGGCCCAACGGCAGCGTGCTGATGGCGATCGCGCCCTTCCTGATCAGTGACTCTTCGCCCGCCTTGTCGAGCTTGAGCCATTTGCCCCAAGGCAGCAGCGTCAGGATGGCGCCGACCAGCGGCACGAAGGTGATAGCGGTAAGGAGCCAACTATTCATGAACAAGCCCTCCGGTAATGCGAAATACGCGAATGAGAGGAGGTTTCACAACAACCATCACTTGGGCAGCAACAGAAATGCGCCCAACAATACCGATATCGCGACCAGGCCGACCAGCAGGTAGTTCTGTGCCTTGCCGGTCTGGAGCACACGAAGCGAGCTGCCCAACGCACCGGCAACCGCGCCCACGCCGTTCACGATGCGATCGACGATGTTCACGTCGATCCAATGGCCGACCTCAGACAACCGGCGGCCCAGCTTGCCCACGCCGTCGACGATCGGGTCGATGACCCACGAATCGTCGAACTTGAACAGCCAACTTGCCAACCGCTGCGAGCTCTTGATCAACAGCCTATCGTACAGCTCGTCGAAGTAGTACTTGTTCTGCAGTACAGGGTAGAGCCTGCCCAACGGCCGCTGCAAGGGATCCAGCGCCGCGCGCTCCCCCCTGCCGGCGTATCCCCGGTATACGAGCCAGCCCAGGAAGAGGCCACCCAAGGCCACGACGAGCGATGTCAGCAGCGGAATCGCGTTGAATGGCAGCTCAGCCGCTTTGATATGCAGCGCCTCGGCCAGGCTGCCGATGTAATGATGGAACGGGTTGGTGGAGAGTGCACCCAGGACCGGGAACGATGTCGGGATGCCGACCCAACCCCCCGCGACTGCAAACACCGCCAACGCCATCAGCGGGATGGTCATCCAGGCGAAGATGCTGTCGTGCTCCGATGCATGTGCGGCAGCCTCCGTGCGCGGCTTTCCGAAGAAGGTCATCATGATCTGCCGGCCGGTATAGAAGGCGGTCAGCAGCGCGGAGATGGCCAGCACGGCGAAGATGATGGTGTGTTCGTGCGCCCATGCATCCGCAAGGATTTCATCCTTGCTCCAGAAGCCGGCGGTGATCAACGGGAAGCCGCTCAGCGCCATGCCGCCGATGATGAAGGTCCACGCGGTGCGCGGCATGCGGCGGAACAGGCCGCCCATGTTGCGCATGTCCTGCGGATCAAAAACAGGTTGCACGTTGGCAGGTTGAAGGTTTGCGTGATCGTGTGCGTGAGCGTCGTCTGCAACATGGTGGCCGTGGCCGTGTGCGGTCTCATGGTGCCCGTGCTCCACGCCGTGGATCACGCTGCCGGAGGCCAGGAACAGGAGCGCCTTGAAGAACGAATGGGTCAGCAGGTGGAAGGTGGCCGCCACGTAAGCGCCCATGCCCAGCGCGGCGAACATATAGCCGAGCTGGGAGATGGTCGAGTAGGCCAGTACCTTCTTGATGTCGTTCTGCGCCAGCGCGATGGTCGCTGCGAACAGGGCCGTGAACGACCCGGTGAATGCGATGAACTTGAGTGCCGCGCCGTGCTCGACCGCCTGCATCAGCGGGAAGGTGCGGATGACCAGGTAGACGCCGGCCGACACCATGGTGGCGGCGTGAATCAGGGCAGAGACGGGCGTCGGGCCCTCCATCGCATCGGGCAGCCAGACGTGCAGGGGGAACTGGGCGCTCTTGCCGATGGCGCCGAAGAAGATCAGGATGGCGATCAGCGTCGCCCAGGGCGTCGCGCCTGCGATCGGCAGGTTGACCGTGGTAGTTGCCAGCTTCTCCAGCATCGCGGGCTGGAAGATGTCGACAAAGCTGAGCGAACCGGTCTGCGCGTAGAGCAGGAAGAAGCCGGCAAGCATGATGGTGTCGCCGACGCGGGTGGTCAGGAACGCCTTGAGCCCTGCCTCCTTGGGCGTGATCTGCCTGGGGTTGGCATACTTACGGGCCGACCAGAACCCGATCAGCAGGTAGGAGCAGAGGCCCATGATCTCCCAGAAGACCATCGCCAGGATCAGGTTGTCGGCCAGGACGAAGCCGAGCATGCCGGTGGCGAAGAGGGCGATGTAGGCGAAGAAGCGGCTCGCCAGCCGATCGACGTGGCCCGGCTCAGCCGGCTTGCCGCGCTCATCGTGGTGGCTCTCCGGCTTGCCCACCCCCATGTAGCCGACGGAGTAAACGAAGATCAGGAAGCAGACGAACGGCACCATGATGAGCATCCCGCCGGTCAGGGGGTCGACCGCAAAGCCGAAGGCCTGCCAGGTGCGTCCGGTCGGCAGCCAGTCGCGGAACACCCGGAACGGGGTCTCTCCGAAATGCTCGATACCGAAGGTCGTGAAGGCGATGGCCCAGCTCAGGACCCACGCCAGGGCGATGCCGCCGATGGCCAGCCCCGCACTGAGCTTCTTGCTGCGGTGGGCCCACAGCACGATCAGCGCGAACGCAGCGAGCGGCAGGAACGGGATGATCGGCGTCAGGTTGAAAATGGCGGGCAGGGCTGCGTGTTCGCTCATGGCGCTATCCCTTCATCGTGTCGATCTCTTCGACGTTCACCGTGCTGCGCTGGCGATAAATCGAGATGATCAGCGCAAGCCCAACCGCAGCCTCGGCCGCGGCCACGGTGATGACGAAGATGGCGAACAGCTGGCCCGTCATTTGAGTGACGCCGACGTAACGCCAGAACGCGATCAAGTTGATGTTGACCGCGTTCAGCATCAACTCGATCCCCATGAGCACGCCGACCGCGTTGCGGCGGGCCAATGCGCCGAACGCGCCGATGCAGAACAGGGCGGCGGCTACGAGCAGATACCAGGTGAGTGGAACCATGCCTAACTCTCCTGTTCACGCGCGATGATGATCGCGCCGATCATGGCTACAACAAGCAGGACGGAGGCCACTTCGAAGGGGATCACGTACGATCCCACGAAATCGCCGCCGAGGCGCTGGATCGCATCTGCGGGCACGTCGGCGAGTGCCACCGGCCAGCGCGTCCGCGTCACGACGGCCGCCAGGAGCACAAACAGGACGGCTCCGAACCCGGCGACGACGCCCCACTGATCGTTGAAGCGCCGCGCATCGGGATCCATCACGCCGCGGCTCAACATGATGGCGAAGATGATCAGCGTGGAGATCGCGCCGACGTAGATCAGCACCTGGGCCACGGCGATGAACTCGGCATGCAGCAGGATGAACAGGCCTGCGATGCCGAAGAAGGTCAGCACCAGCCACAGGGCCGCGCGGAACATGCTGCGTGCGATCACGACCATCAACGCCGCTGCGAGCGTGACAAGGCTCAGAACGATGAACATAACTTGTTGCATGAATACATCCCCATTCGTGCAAAGCAGGGCGGATGAACGGCTACACCGCCGCCGGCGTCAGGCTGTGCTTTGCCGCGTCGCGCTTGGCGGCTCGCCCCAACAGGGTCGCGGCGACGAAAAGAATCAACAGGTTGCCGCCCAGCATTAGGATCCATTGCACGGGCGCCGGCAAGGGCAGCTTCAATACCACGGCCACCCACAGCAGGTTCGCCAGCGATGCCGGGACCAGCACCTTCCAGGCAAACGCCAACATCTGGTCGATGCGGAAGCGCGGCCACGTGCCGCGGATCCACATGAGCAGAAATACGACCAGGACGGTCTTGATGATGAAGTAGAGGGGGCCCAGCGCGGGCACGGCGTTCGCGAACGGTCCCCGCCAGCCGCCGAGGAAGAGCGTTGCGGTGATGGCGGACACGGCGAACAGATTGCCGTACTCTGCGATGTAGAACCAGCCGAACTTCAGGCCGCTGTATTCGACGAAGTAGCCTGCGACGATCTCTGAATCAGCCTCGAGGAGGTCGAAGGGCGCTCGTCCCACCTCGGCAGCCGCGGCCAGGAAGTAGCCGATGAAGGCCACGGGCAAGATGAAGATGAATGGGATGACCTGCGCCTCGACGATGCCCATCATGCGCATGGTGCCGGCCAGCAGCACGACGGTGGCGATCGACAGGATCATCGGCACCTCGTAGCTGAGCAGCTGCGCCACCACGCGAAACGCGCCGATCAAGGCAAACTTGTTGTTGGAGGCCCAGCCCGCCATGATCACCGCGACGGTGGTGATCGACCCGACCGCGACGATGTAGAGCACGCCGACGTTGAGGTCCGCGCCGATCATGCGCCTTCCGAAGGGCATCACGGCCCAGAGCAGCCCGGCGGCGCCCGCGATCAGGATCGGCGCGAGGTTGAACACCGGCCGATCCGCGCGGTCCGGAATGATGTCTTCCTTGATCAGCATCTTGACCGCGTCCGCAATGGCCTGGAAGATGCCCCAGGGGCCGACCCGGTTCGGGCCGATGCGGTTCTGGATGCGGCCGATCACCTTGCGCTCCATCCAGGTCAGGGTGAGCGTGGCGAGCACGGGCATCAGCACCAGGATGATGCCAACCACGATATAGTTGACCAGGCTCACGCCCCAGTCGGGCAGAAAGGTGCTGATCCACGCAGTCCAGGAACGGGCGATATTAACGAAGAAATCGCGGATGTAATCCATATCAACGCCACTCCAGCGCTTTCTTCTGCCAGGCGTACAGCAGCCCGCCCAGCAAGATGAAGACGAACAGGACCATTTCGACCAGGGCGTAAAGACCCAGCTTGTTGTAGGCGACCGCCCAGGGGAAGACGAAGATGGCCTCCACGTCGAAGACGACGAAGATCAGGGCGTAAAGGTAGTACTGCGCCTTGAACTGCACCCACGTGTCGCCGAATGTCTCCATGCCACATTCGTAAGTGCTGTTCTTCGCCGGATTGGGCTTCTTCGGCCGGATGAGCCAGGCCAGCACCAACCCGATGACGGGCAGCGCGAAAGCGATGATGGCGAAAATGCCGATGAATGCGTACTGCGAAAGCACGGCAACCCTCCTTTTGGCCGCGCCCCCTTGATCCAGGAAGCACGCGCGGTGAAGGACGTTCCTATGTGGCTTGCCGGGCAGAGGATCTGGGACACCCGGCTCAAGAACGGCACCATTCTAACATGGTCGCAAACAGAAAGCAAAACGCCCGCAAAGGAAGCTCTTTTGACAATGCACGTTGGCTTGTGATAGACTGCGCCAACGTGGCCGAAGCCGCCAACATGCTTGCGCGGCCGCCAGCCTGCGAACTAGCCTCCACCTACATCACGACTCTGTCTATGGAGTGACGCATGCCAGAAGGCTATCTTCCGATTCTCGTGATGGTCGTCATCGCATTCGCGTTTGCCGCCATCGCGCTCGGCGTGTCGGCCGCACTGGGGCCCAGACGGCACAATTCGGCGAAGCACGAGCCATATGAGGCCGGCATTCTTCCCTTCGGCGACGCTAAACGACGCATCCCCGTCCAGTTCTATCTCGTCGCGGTTCTCTTCATCCTGTTTGATGTCGAAGTCATCCTGATGTACCCCTGGGCGGTCGCCGCGCGCAAGCTGGGCCTCTTCGGCCTGATCGAGATGGGCATCTTCCTCGCGATCCTGCTCGTCGGCTTTGTGTACGCGTGGAAGAACGACGCCTTCAAATGGCAATAGGGTCGATCACGGATTGAACATCGACGATGCGCGCCGGGGCGACTGACTCGGGCCTCAACGGACGAACTTCAATCTCACACCCGTAACGGAGTGTTGCATGGGTCTCGAAGAGAAACTGCCCGACGAGGGTTTTGTCACAACCACGCTGGAAGCAGCGGTCAACTGGGGCCGCAAGTGGTCCATCTATCCGCTGACGTTCGGACTGGCCTGCTGCGCCATCGAGCAGATTGCCGCGGGCGGCAGCCGCTTCGATATCGCCCGGTTCGGCTCCGAGGTGTTCCGCCCCTCGCCTCGCCAGGCAGACCTGTTGATCGTGTCCGGCCGCGTCAGCCAGAAGATGGCGCCGGTGATCAAGCGCATTTATGACCAGATGCTCGAGCCGAAGTGGGTGATCGCCATGGGCATCTGTGCGAGCGCAGGCGGGCCGTTCAATAATTACGCCATCGTGCAGGGCGTGGACAAGCTCATCCCGGTCGATGTCTACGTGCCGGGCTGCCCCCCGAGACCTGAGGCGCTGCTCTATGCGTTGACGATGCTGCAGGATAAGATTTCGACGGAGCGGTTCCGCGACCGGCGGTATCAGCAGAAATAGGGAAAAGGGCAGGGACATCGCATGATCGATATCACACCATCGGTGGGCGCCACGCTGACGGATGCAACGGCCGCGGAACTGGCTGCGCAGAAAATACGCGCCGCCTTCCCTCAGGCAATCCTGGGCGCCTACTCCCACCGCGGGGAGACCACGCTCACCATCCGGCCGCAGGACCTGGTCGGCGTTGCCCGTCTGCTGCATGACGACCCCGAGCTGAGCTTCCGCCACCTGTCCAACGTGACCTCGGTGGATTGGAGCAAGTACCCGGGCTACGCCGGACGGGAACGCTTCACGACGGTCTACCAGCTCTTCTCGCCGTTCACGGGCCGCCGCCTGAGCCTGAAGACGCCCGCACCGGGCGGCGACAGCCCGGCGGTGCCCAGCCTCACAGCCGTGTGGCCCGGCGCGAACTGGCCGGAGCGCGAGGTGTATGACCTGATGGGCGTGCGCTTCGAGGGCCATCCGGACCTCCGCCGCATCCTGATGCCGCATTCATGGCCGAACCATCCGCTGCGCAAGGATCTTCCGCGCGGCGGCGAAACGGTGCCCTTCTCGATGACCTGGGAGGACGAGGAGTTCGAAAGCTTCGGCCAGCAGATCATCGAGGCGAAATCCGTGCCCACGGTCCCGCCGAAGCAGAGCGATTCGAACAAGCACATGATCCTGAACCTGGGGCCGCACCACCCGGCGACCCACGGCGTTCTGCGGGTCATCGTCGAGCTGGACGGCGAAACGGTGGTCGCGGCCTACCCCGACCTGGGGTACCTCCACTCGGGCTTCGAGAAGCAGGGCGAGACGATCCGCTACAAGGATTTCCTGCCCTACACCGACCGGTCCGATTACGTCTCGTCGATGTGCAATAACCTGGGCTATTCGCTGGCCGTCGAGAAGCTGATGGGCGTCGAGATTCCCCCGCGTGCCCAAATGCTGCGCGTCATGATGGCCGAGTTGCAGCGTATCGCCTCGCACCTGCTGTGGCTGGGCACGAGCGTCATGGATGCGGCCGGGATGAGCCACGCCATGCTCATGTACGCGTTCCGCGAGCGCGAGCAGTTGCTCGACATCTTCGAGCTGGTCAGCGGCGCGCGGCTAACCACGTCGTACATCCGGCCCGGCGGCATCTGGCACGACGTGCCGCCCAGCTTCGCCGAGCGGGTCCAGGATGTGTTGCGCACCTTCCCGGCGCACTTCGACGAGTACGAGCGCTTCATGACCGAGAACCCGGTCTGGAAGGCGCGCACGGTGGGCGTGGGCAAGCTCTCGGCAGACCAGTGCCTCGCGCTCTCGCTGACGGGCCCGCTGGCGCGCGCGTCGGGCGTTCCGCTCGACTACCGCAAGCTGCGCCCCTACAGCGGGTACGAGAACTTCGACTTCAAGATGGCCACCGCGACGGACGGCGACACCTACGCGCGCTACATGGTGCGCGTCGAGGAGATGCGCCAGAGCCTGCGCATCGTGGAGCAGGGCTTGAAGAACCTGCCGGACGGCCCGGTGTGGACCGCAGATCGCAAGATGGCCCTGCCGCCGCGCCAGGAGCTCGACACCAGCATGGAGGCGGTGATCCACCACTTCAAGCTGAACACCGAGGGGATGACGCCGGCCAAGGGCGAGATCTACGAATGCGTCGAGAGCCCGCGCGGGGAGGAAGGCTTCTACCTGGTGAGCGACGGCAGCGGGATTCCGTATCGCCTGCGCTACCGCACGCCGTCGTTCCATAACCTGCAGGGGCTCCATCCCATGTCGCAGGGCAGGCTCCTCGCGGACTTGATCATCAACATCGGCACCATCGACATCGTGTTGGGCGATGTGGATCGTTAACGATTAAAGACTGAGAATTGAAGATTGAAGATTATCTTCAATCTGAGATCTACAGTCTTCGATGGTTTGGAGGTCTTGTGCTTTCCGAAAATGCTATTGCTGAAATCCGGGCACTGCAGGCCCGTTATCCGGTGGTTCGCTCCGCACTCGGACCCGCGTTGTACGTGGCCCAGCGGGAAGTGGGTTGGCTGCCCGCGGCCGTGATGGCCGAGGTGGGCGCCCTCTTCGGGCTGGACGAGGCGGAGGTGGGCGAGTTCGCCAGCTTCTACCATATGTACAACGTGCATCGCGAGCCGGGCGACTACACCATCGAGGTTTGCGACAACGTGCCGTGCATGCTGCGCGGGTCGGGCAAGCTGACGCAGGCGCTCGAGGAGCGGCTCGGCGTGCCCTTCGGACAGACAACCCCCGACGGGAAGTTCACCCTCGGCCACGTCGAATGCCTGGGCGCCTGCGCGACCGCGCCGATGTTCATGTGCACCGAGAAGGGTACGGGACGCATCCGCTACTTCGAGGAGTTGGACGCGCCGGAAAGGCTCGATGAGGCGCTGGCACTGATCGCCTCGGGCCACGGCTTCGACACGACGGAACGCTGGCCCCTGGGCCCCTTCCGCCACGGTGGCCGCCCGGACACCAACTTCCTGCTCGGACGCGTCGATAAGGCAGACTCGCACACGGTCGCTTCCTACCTGGCGGACGGCGGCTACGAGACGGCCCGTTCGATCCTGACCGGCGCCAAGACGCCGGCCCAGATCATCGACGAGATGAAGGCCGCCAACGTGCGGGGCCGCGGCGGCGCGGGCTTCTCGGCCGGCGTGAAGTGGAGCTTCATCCCGCAGGGCGTCTACCCGCGCTACCTGGTGGTCAACGCGGACGAGTCGGAGCCAGGCACCTTCAAAGACCGCATGATCATGGAATACGATCCCCATCAACTGCTCGAGGGGATCCTGATCACCTGCTACGCGATCGAGGCGGAGCACGCGTTCATCTACGTGCGCGGCGAGTACTACTTCGCGGCGCAGCGCCTCGAGGCAGCCGTGGCCGAGGCGGAGGCGCGCGGCCTGCTGGGCAACAGCATCTTCGGCACGGGCAAGAAGCTCAAGGTGGTGGTGCATCGGGGCGCAGGCGCGTACGAGTGCGGCGAAGAGACCGCACAGCTTTCCTCCCTGGAGGGCTACCGCGGTCATCCGCGGCTCAAGCCGCCGTTCCCGGCCGTCGCGGGCCTCTACGGCAAGCCCACCATCGTCAACAACGTGGAGACGATTGCGAACGTCTCGCACGTTCTGAAGCACGGCGCGGACTGGTACAAGCAGTGGGGCATGCCCACCAGCACGGGGTTCCGCATCTACGGCATCAGCGGCCAGGTGCAAAAGCCGGGGCTCTACGAGCTGCCGCACGGCGTCACGCTGCGCGAGCTGATCTACGATTGGGCGGGTGGCCTGACGGAGGACGCGGAAGGGCTGAAGGCCATCGTGCCGGGCGGGCTCTCCATGCAGCTGCTGGACGAGGCCCAGCTCGACACCCCGATGGACTTCGATAGCCTTGCCAAGGCGGGCTCCAGCCTGGGGGCGGCCGCAGTCATCGTGATCGGCAAGAACCAGAGCATGGTGGAAGTGGCGCGGCGGACGATCGCGTTCTACCGCGAGGAGAGCTGCGGCAAGTGCACCCCGTGCCGCGAGGGCACCGGCTGGCTCGAGGACATCCTGGAGCGCGTCGAGCGGGGCGAGGGCCGGACGGACGACATCGCGCTCATGCTCTACATCACGGACATGATCGCGGGCAAGAGCTTCTGCCCCTTCTCCTACGCAGCGGTGTGGGGCCTGCAGAGCAACCTGGCCAAGTTCCGGCCGGAGTTCGAAGAGGCCATCGCCCGCGCGAGCGAACAGCCGGTGATCCCGATCCGGCCGATCTACCGTCCTGATGCCGGCGCGCCCTCCGGCGTGACCGAGCCTGCGCTGCCGCTGGAAGAGCAATATAACGCACCGACTGTGAAGCGGTGAGGACGGATTGAAGATTGAAAATTGAAGATTGCAGATTGCGGGGCCGGAGGGCTGAGAACCCTGCCGGACCCGGCCTGAATCTTCAATCTTCAATCTGCAATCTTCAATCGTACATGTCAGGGGAAACGTATGGCTGATCTGGTCAATGTGACCATCGATGACATCAAGGTACAGGTTCCTGCGGGGACGCTCGTGATCGACGCGGCGACGGCTGCGGGCATCGATATCCCGATCTTCTGCTCGCACCCGAAGCTGGACCCGCTGGGCGCGTGTCGCATGTGCCTGGTCGAGTTCCCCGGCCCGCGCGGCAGTCGTCTGGACACGGCCTGCACGGTGCGCGTGAACGAGGGCCTCGTCGTCCGGACGGACACCGAAGCGGTGCGCCAGGCACGCGAGGCGGTGCTGGGATTCATCCTGATCAACCACCCGCTCGATTGCCCCATCTGCGACAAAGGTGGCGAATGCCCGCTGCAGGACAACACGATGGAGTACGGTCCTGGCGCGAGCAAGTTCGTCGAGGTCAAGCGCCGCAAGCAGAAGCACTACCCCATCAGCGACCTGATCATGCTGGACCAGGAGCGCTGCATCCTGTGCTGGCGCTGCATCCGCTACCTCGAGGAATGGGAAGATAAGCCGCAGATCGGCCTGTTCGAGCGCGGGGGCGAGACGCTCATCGACGTGTTCCCGGGCAAGCCTGTGGACGCGAAGACCTCGGGCAGCATCATCGACATCTGCCCCGTTGGCGCACTGACGAACCGGGTCGCACGCTTCAAGTATCGTCCCTGGGAGCTGCGCAAGACGCCGAGCATCTGCACCCACTGTCCCGTCGGCTGCAATATCCGGCTCGACGAGCGCGTGCACACGCTGCGTCGCATCGTGGCGCGCGAGAACCTCGCGGTCAACGACGAGTGGATCTGCGACAAGGGCCGCTTCCTGCACCAGCACGTCGATCACGCGGAGCGCCTCAAGACGCCGATGATCCGCGAGAACGGTGCGCTGCGGCCCGCCACCTGGGACGAGGCGATCGCGGCGATCGCGGATCGCTTCGAGGCGATCAGCCAGGAGAAAGGCGCCCGTGCGCTGGGCGGCATCGCCGGCGGCGCGGTGTCCAACGAGTCCGCCTACCTGTTCCAGAAGTTCTTCCGCACCCTCGTGGGCACGAACAACGTCGACTTCGCGGAAGGCGCAGGGGTGCGCACGACGCCGGCGGGCCTCCCGGCCATCGCCGACATCGCCAAGAGCGACGTCATCGTCCTGGTGGGGTTCGATCCCAGCGAGGCGACCCCGGTGCTGGACCTGCACCTCAAGCGGGCCGTGCGCCGGCAGGGCGCGCGGTTGGTGATCGTCAACGCGCGGCAGATCGAAGCCACCCGCTACACCGGCACGCCCACGGGCGGCACGTTCGTGGCGGTCCGCCCGGGCGATGAAGCGCTGGCGCTCAACGAGATGGCCGGCCTCCTGCAGGCTCGTAGGGGCGGGGTCACCCCGCCCGCCCGCGCCGCCACCCCGCCCTCGCGTGCAGGCGTCCCGCCGGCCGGACCGCGCGCATCCCGACCTGAGATCGCTGCGGCCGTCGATCTGCTGCTGAGCGCGCGGGCGCCCCTCTTCATCTACGGACCGGACGTGGCGCGGGGCGAGCAGGGCCGCCTGGCGGTGACCGCGCTCAGCAACGTTGCCGTGACCCTGGGCCACGGCGATAAGCTGGCGTACGTGGGGCACGCGGCCAACGGCCAGGGCCTGCGGGACATGGGCGTGGTGGCCGACAGCCTGCCGGGCCAGCTGCCCGTGGGCGACCCCGCGGTGCGCGAGCGGCTGGGCAAGCTGTGGGGCGCGCCGCCCCCCGCCGAGCCGGGCATGCCGTACGGCCGCATGGTGGAAGGCGAGCTGGCCGCGCTGTACGTAATGGAGGCCAACCCGGCCGCGTCCCCGCCCATCGCCGAGGCCCTGCGCAAGGTGGGGTTCCTGGTCGTGCAGGACCTCTTCCTCACGGAGACGGCGCAGATGGCGCACGTCGTGCTGCCCGCGGTGAGTTGGGCAGAGGCGGACGGGACCTATACGAACCTCGAACGCCGCGTGCAGCGCGCGCCCTCGGGCATCCAGGCGATCGACGGCGCACTGCCCGGCTGGCAGATCATGACGCTGCTGGCGCAGCGCTGGCAGGCGCAGCAGGCCCCGGAGGCCGAGCAGGCAGACGCGACGCCCGACTGGAAGCGCAAGAAACGCACACGCGCGGCGAAGAGCGGCCCCGTGGCCAAGCCGTGGACGTACGGCAGCAGCCAGGCGGTGCTGGAGGAGATCAGCAAGGCCGTGCCGATGTACGCAGGCATGCGCTGGGAAACCCTCACCGACCAGGGCCAGCAGTGGCCTGCCAACGCAGTCGTGCGTTCGCCGCGGCGATTCGAGCCCGTGGCCGTCCAGGGCGTGGCTGCGCCGGCCGAGGGCCAGTTCCTCCTTGTGAGCAGCCCCGTGCTGTGGGACGGCGACGTCCTGATGCAGCATGCAGCCGAGGAGGTTCGCAACCTGGCGCCCCGGCCGTTCATCGCGGTCAACCCGGCCGATGTCGCGGCGATCTCGCTGATGCCCTGCCCCGATAAGCCGGAGGCGGGCTGCCAGGTCACCGTGACCTCGTCCCGGGGCAGCGTGTCCCTGACGCTGCGTGCTGATCCGTCGGTTCTGCCCGGCACGGCCTGGATTCCCTATGGCCTGACCGGCGCACCTGCGGAGACGCTCGGTGCGGGGCGGGGGGAAGCAGTTCTCGTGACGATTGCGCTCGATCACGCTTCGCTGGAGTAGCGGCATGGATTGGATCAACCTCATCCTGATCCCGGCGATCAAGGCGCTCATCCTGGTGGTGGTGCTGCTGACCGGGTTTGCCTACCTGACCTTGTTCGAGCGGAAGCTGATCGGGCGTTTTCAGCTCCGGTACGGCCCGAACCGGGCGTGGCGCTTCGGCCTCGGCCACCCGATCGCGGACGCGCTCAAGATGATCTTCAAAGAGGAGATCATCCCCGCGCGCGCGGACAAGCTGCTGTACGTCATCGCGCCCGGCCTGGCCCTCGCGCCCGCGCTGCTCACGTTCGCAGTCGTGCCCGTGGGGCCGACGATGAACCTGTTCGGCCTGAGGGTTCCCTTCCAGGTCGCGGACGTGAACATCGGGTTCCTGTGGGTGCTGGCAGTCAGCAGCATCGGCGTGTACGGCATCATCCTGGGCGGCTTCGCGAGCAACAACAAGTACTCGCTGCTCGGTGCGCTGCGCACGAGCGCCCAGACGCTGTCCTATGAGCTGCCGATGGGCATCCTGCTCATCGCGCTGGTGCTCACGACCACGCTCGGCACGCAGGATGGCTTCGGCACGCTGCGCCTGAACGAGATCGTGACCATGAACCGCCCCTGGTGGCTCTGGCTGTGGATCTGGCTGGCGTTCCCGTTCTACTTCATCACGATGCTGGCGGAGACCAGCCGCAAGCCGTTCGACTTCCCGGAGACGGAGAACGAGCTCGTCTGCGGCTACTCGACCGAATACGGCAGCATCAAGTTCGCCTTGTACTACATGTCCGAGTACCTGCACATGTTGGGCGCGAGTGCGGTTGCGGTCTCCGTCTTCTTCGGGGGCTGGCGCGGCCCGTTCGTGGAGCAGTTCCCGATCCTGGGCCTGGTCTATTTTGTGGGCAAGATCCTGGCGCTCCTGTTCCTGTTCATCTGGGCGAGCGCAAGCGTGCCCCGGCCGCGGTATGACCAGCTGCTCAAGTTCTGCTGGACGTGGCTGTTCCCGGTTGCGTTGGTCTACCTGGCCATCACCGCCGTCATCGTCACCCTGGTGTAGTGCCAGCCATAGATGCCGTGAGCGGGCGAACATTGCGTCTCGCCCCACCTTTGAGGTGTTGTAATGGCCGTAAGTGATTCTGTGAGGGGCGTCGTCGAGATCGTCAAAGGTTTCGGCGTGACGCTCACCAACCTGTTCCGTGGTCCGATCACGTCGCAGTATCCCGAGGAGCCGGCCCCGATCTACCCGCGCTTCCGCGCCAGGCACGAGCTGCGCCGGTACTCGAACGGGCTGGAGCGCTGCATCGGCTGCATGCTGTGCGAAGCGGCCTGCCCGACGGGCGCGATCCACGTGGAAGCCGCAGAGAATGACCCCGAGCATCCGGTCAGCCCCGGCGAGCGCTACGCGCGTGTCTGGGAAGTGAACCTGATGCGCTGTGTCTACTGCGGAGATTGCGAGACGGCCTGCCCGGTCGAGGCGGTCGTGCTCGGACATGAGTTTGAGACCGCGACCCGCACCCGCGACGGCTTCCTGTGGACCAAAGAAGAGTTGCTCGTGCCGACCAATCCGAACGTGGTCGTGCGCGCAGAGTAGTGGCTGATCCGTATCGCACTTGGGTGTAACCGTCCTGAAGAGGCGTCTATGCTGTTATTCATCGTCTTCGCCCTGATTGCCATCGTGGCAGCCGTCGGGGTGATCATCAGCCGGCGACCGATCTACAGTGCGCTGTTCCTGTTGCTGAACTTTGCGTCACTGGCCGCGCTGTACATCATGCTGCAGGCGCAGTTCCTGGCTGCGGTCCAGGTCATCGTCTATGCCGGCGCCATCGTCGTGCTGTTCCTGTTCGTCGTCATGCTGCTGGGCGGCGGAGAGTTGAACGGCATCCTCGACCCGAACCAGAAGCCTGGGCAGCGCTTCGGCTGGCCGAAGATCGCGGCCCTGGTCCTGGCACTCATGATGGTGGCCGCGCTGGGATATGGCCTGGTCTCGGGCCAGTTGTTTACGGGCCAGGGCGACGCGACCGCGTTCGGCCAGGGCGGCGTGCAGGCCATCGGCTCGGTGCTCTACACCGACTACCTGCTCCCGTTCGAGCTGGCCTCGGTGTTGCTGCTGGTTGGCATGATCGGCGCGGTGGTGCTGGCGCGCAAGCCCGAATAATCATCGTCGCGCGGACGCGGAGACGTTGGCTGCAACGCCTCTGCCATGAGAGCCGCGCCACGTTGGGAGAGAAACGCAGATGGTCCCGACATCCTACTTCCTGGTTCTGAGCGCCGTGCTGTTCGCCATCGGCGCGCTCGGCGTGCTGGTCAGGCGCAACGTCCTGATCATCTTCATGTCCGTGGAGATGATGCTGAACGCGGTCAACCTGACTTTCGCCGCGCTCGCCCATCATTTCCTCCAGCTCCACGGCCAGGTCTTCGTCCTGATGGTCATGGTCGTCGCGGCCGCCGAGGTTGCGATCGGACTCGCCATCGTCATGTCCGTCGTACGGCATAAGGACACGACGAACATCGAAGACATGAACCTGCTGAAGGGCTAACACCTGAAAGGTGCAGCATGCTTGACTATGCCTGGTTAATGCTCCTGTTCCCTGCGCTGGGAGTGCTCATCATCTCGTTCTTCGGCACGCGTCTCGGCCGCCGCGTCGTGGGCTTCCTGGCGCCTGCTATGGTGTTCCTGAGCCTTGCGGTCGCCGTGGCCATGTTCGTCCAGATGCTCGGCCTACCCGCGGAAGAGCGCAGCCACGAAATCACTCTCTGGCAGTGGATGGCGGTCGGGAACTTCAGCGTGGACATCGCGCTGCTGATCGATCAGCTCTCGGTCACCATGGCGCTGGTCGTCACCGGCGTCGGCTTCCTGATCCATGTCTATTCCGCCGGCTACATGCACGACGATCCGCGCTATCCGCGCTTCTTCGCCTTCCTCAACTTCTTCATCCTCATGATGACGACGTTGATCCTGGCGAACAACTACCTGCTCATGTTCGTGGGCTGGGAAGGCGTGGGCCTGGCATCCTACCTGCTGATCGGCTTCTGGTTCGAGAAGCCCGCGGCCGCGGATGCCGGCAAGAAGGCGTTCATCGTCAACCGCATCGGCGACTTCGGCCTGCTGCTCGCGATCATGGTCATCTGGACCGGCCTGGGCTCGCTGCAGTTCAGCGAGGTGTTCACACTGGCGCCGGAGGTGTGGGGCGTAGGCCACGCGGCCGTGATGGCTGCCACCATGTTGATGCTCCTGGCCGCGACCGGCAAGAGCGCCCAGATCCCCCTCTTCGTCTGGTTGCCCGACGCGATGGAGGGCCCGACCCCGGTCTCTGCCCTGATCCATGCCGCGACGATGGTGACCGCAGGCGTGTACATGATCGCGCGCTCCGCCGTGCTCTTCGACCTGGCGCCTGCGACGGGCAACTGGGTCGCGTGGGTCGGCGTGGCCACCGCATTTGTGGCCGGCACGATCGCCCTGACGCAGACGGACCTCAAGCGCATCCTGGCCTACTCGACTGTCTCGCAGCTCGGCTTCATGTTCGTGGCGGTGGGCGTCGGCGCGTACGCGGCCGGCATCTTCCACCTGATGACGCACGCTTTCTTCAAGGCGCTGTTGTTCCTCAGTGCGGGCAGCGTAATGCACGCGCTCCACGGCGAGCTGGATATCCGCAAGATGGGCAACCTGCGCACGAAGCTGCCGGTGACTTACTGGACGTTCGTGGCGGGCGCGGCCGCGCTGGCGGGCATTCCGCTGCTGTCGGGCTTCTTCAGCAAGGACGCGATCCTCTTCTACGCGTTCGAGCACCAGATCCCGCTGTGGGTGGTCGGCATCATCACCGCGTTCATCACCGCTTTCTACTCGTTCCGCATGGTGTTCATGGCCTTCTGGGGCGAAGAGCGGGACAAGAAGCTGTTCAACCACGCGCACGAATCGCCGCGCGTCATGACCATCCCCCTGATCCTGCTGGCCGCGGGTGCGGTCCTGGCGGGCTACGTCGGGCTGCCCTCCATCTCGGCCATCGATGGCTGGCTGGAGCCGGTCTTTAAGGCGGGCGAGCATGCGGCTGAGGGCGCGGCCCATAATTTCACGCTGGAGATGATCCTGCTGGGAGTCTCAGCGGTGATCGCGCTGGCGGGCACCTTCCTGGCCTATCGCGCGTACATCGTGAACCGCGAGATACCCAAGCGGGTGCGCGAATCCCTGGGCTTCGTCACCAGGCTGGTGGAAAACAAGTACTACGTGGACGAGCTGTACAACATGATCGTCGTCGAGCCGCTGCGGGGACTGGGCGACTGGCTGGCGCAGACGTTCGATCAGGGCGGGATCGACGGGGCCGTCAACGGCCTGGCCGGCGTCACCGGCTGGCTGGGATCGCAGGTGCGCCGCCTGCAGAGCGGCATGGTGGGACTTTACGCACTGGCCATGTTGTTCGGTGCGGTAGCGTTGTTGGCCTGGTTTGCCATCAGATAGGCAGGGCGCTCTCGCAAGACCGCCCTCGGAGTGGTTATGAACCCAAATCTTCCTCTGCTATCCATCATCACCTTCCTGCCGCTGGCGGGCGCGCTGGTGCTGCTCGTGTTGCCCGGCGCACGGCTGCAGAAATGGTGGGCGCTCGGCGTCAGCCTGGCCACCTTCGTCATCTCCTGCCTGCTCTTCGTGTGGTGGAAGGCCGGTGAGGCGGGCATGCAGTTCGTCGAACAGCTGCCCTGGGTGCCCCAGTTCGACATCCAGTACTTCCTGGGCGTCGACGGCCTGAGCCTCTTCCTGGTGCTCCTGACCACGCTGATCACGGTGCTCGTGCTGCTCTTCTCCTGGGAAGGGGTGGAGAAGAACCTGAAGGGCTACCTGGCGCTCATGCTGGCGCTCGAGGCCGGGATGGTGGGCGTCTTCGTTGCGCTCGACCTGGTGCTCTTCTACATCTTCTGGGAGCTGACCCTCATCCCGATGTACTTCCTCATCGGCGGCTGGGGCGACCCTCACGGCACGTACACCTTCCTGGGCCGGGTCATGGCGTGGCGCGTCTATGCGGCCGTCAAATTCTTCCTGTACACGTTCGTCGGCAGCGCGCTGATGCTGGTCGCCATCCTGGTGCTGTATGCCCAGGGCGGGACGTTCGACGTGCTGAAGCTGCAGGCGCTCAACCTGGCGCCGAACCTGCAGACGTGGCTCTTCCTGGCCTTCGCGCTGGCCTTCGCCATCAAGGTGCCGATCTTCCCCTTCCACACCTGGCTGCCCGACGCACACGTGGCTGCGCCGACCGGCGGTTCCGTGATCCTGGCCGCGGTGCTCCTGAAGATGGGCACGTACGGCTTCGTACGCTTCTGCCTGCCCCTCTTCCCCGAGGCCACCCGCACCTTCGTGCCGTGGATCGCGGGGCTCGCGATCGTGGGCATCCTGTATGGTGCGCTGGTCGCCCTGGTGCAGAAGGACGTCAAGGCGCTCGTGGCCTACTCCTCCGTGGCACACCTGGGGTTCGTCATGTTGGGGATCATGGCCCTGAACGCGCAGGGTATCGCGGGCGCGACGCTGCAGATGGTCAACCATGGGCTGAGCACCGGCGCGTTGTTCCTCATGGTCGGCATGCTCTACAACCGCCGCCACACCCGCCAGCTGTCCGACTTCGGCGGGCTGTGGAAGCAGATCCCGGTTTACGGTTTTCTCTTCCTGATCGTCGCGCTGTCATCCGCGGGCCTGCCGGGCCTGAACGGCTTCGTCGGGGAGTTCAACATCCTCCTGGGCGCGTTCCAGGCGAATCGATTGTTCGCCGTGCTGGGCACGTTGGGCGTCATCCTGGCCGCGTGGTACCTGCTGTGGGCCATCCGCCAGATGCTGCACGGCCCGCTGACCCGGCCGGAGAACCAGCAGCTGCGCGATCTGACCGTACGCGAGGTGATCACCCTGACGCCGCTGATCATCCTGTTCTTCGTCATCGGCCTGTTCCCGAACCTGTTCTTCGACAAAATCAACCCGTCCGCCCAGGCAGTGGCCGACGCCGTCAACCGGCGGTCAGTCGCGGTCAGCATGACGGTCGACAAGTAGGGGCGGGGTTTCCCCGGCCCAGACGAGGCAAGCCGTGATAACTCTACCGACGCTGAACTATCTCGCCATCCTGCCGCAGGTCATCCTGGTGGTCGCGGGGCTGCTGATCCTGATGGTCGACCTCGTGGTGAAGAACAAGCGCGTGCTGGGCTGGCTCAGCTTGCTGGCAATCGTGGCAACGCTGGCCGCCGCCATCTTCGTCCGCCCGGTCACGCCCGAGTTTCAGGATATGGCGCTCGCGGATGGGCTGGGCCTCATCGCCGCGGTCGCCATCCTGATCGCCGCGGGCCTGGCCATCCTCCTGGCGCTGGAGCGCGCGGATGACTTCACCCGCCGGCCGGGTCCCTACTACGTGCTCATCCTGCTCGCCACCGCGGGCATGATCGCGATGGCGCAGGGCAGCGATTTTCTCATCATCTTCCTGGGCCTGGAGATCTTCTCGCTGGCGCTGTACATCCTGACCGGTTTTGCGCGGCACAACGTGCGCTCTTCCGAGGCCTCGCTGAAGTACTTCCTGCTGGGTGCGTTCGCCAGCGGCTTCTTCCTCTACGGCATCGCGTTGATCTACGGCGCGACCGGCACGACCGACCTGGTCAAGATCAGCCAGGGGATGGGGCTGCAGTCGGTGAACCTGCCCTTCGCGCCGCTGCTGCCGCTGGGCGTGGGCCTGCTGCTGGTCGGCTACGGCTTCAAGGTCGCGCTCGTGCCCTTCCACCAGTGGACGCCCGACGTTTACCAGGGCGCGCCCACCTCGGTGACCGCGTTCATGTCGGTGGCCACGAAGACCGCCGCGTTCGCATCCCTGATCCGCGTGCTGGCCGCGCTGGTCAGCTACGAGCGGCCCTGGCTGATCGCGTTGGCCGTGCTGGCCGTCCTGACCATGACGATCGGCAACCTGGCCGCGCTGCGCCAGGCCAGCCTGAAGCGCATGCTCGCCTATTCCAGCATCGCGCATGCGGGCTACGTGCTCGTCGCCCTGGCCGCGGGCACGCAGAAGGGCGCGCAGGCTGCGCTCTACTATCTGCTCGTCTACACCTTCATGAACCTCGGCGCGTTCGCGGTGGTGCTGGCCGTGCAGCGGCGGGACGAGAACGACGTGACGGCGGAGCGCATCGCGGGTCTGGCGCACCACCGGCCCGGGCTGGCCATCCTGATGGCCGTGTTCATGTTCGCCCTGACCGGCATCCCGCCGCTCGCCGGCTTCTTCGGCAAGTTGTACGTCTTCGGCGCGGCGGTGCAGGCCAACCTGGCCTGGCTCGCCATCGTCGCGGTGCTCAACAGCGGGATCGCCGCCTACTACTACCTGCGCGTCACCGTGTCGATGTTCATGGCCGACCCGCACGCCTCCGGTGAGGAGCCGGTGCGCACGGGGTGGGCCGTCTGGACCGCCGTCGTGCTGACCGCGGCCGCGACGCTCGTGCTGGGGCTGTGGCAGTACCCGTGGATGGACGTGCTCAACCAGGCCGTCAGCACGCTGGGGATGGCGCTGCGCTGAGCCGGCGGCACACGAAAGGGATCCAAGGGGCGGGGGCAACCTCGCCCCTTTTGTCATCTCAGAAAGTCAGGGACTCAGCGAGGTACGGCGCATCGTCTGGGGAACCGATCCGCTGGCTCATCCTGCGTAATCATCCAACAACACCACCGCCGGCCGATCGAACCGACCGACCCAGCGCCGATCGTTAGTGAGGATGGCTTCCGCGCCCGCAAGGCGGGCAGCTGCGACCTGGATTGCGTCCGGCGTGCGCAGACCAGCCTCACCGCGCACCAAGGCCGCTTCCCGGGCCATTTCCACGTCGAGCGGCGCA
This sequence comes from Anaerolineae bacterium, assembly GCA_040766655.1. Classification (GTDB taxonomy): domain Bacteria; phylum Chloroflexota; class Anaerolineae; order CG2-30-64-16; family CG2-30-64-16; genus JALOOB01. The sequence goes on along the minus strand of JAXGQB010000010.1, from coordinate 35,319 downwards.
ATATGCAGGTTGGGAAACCGCGTCAGGAAGATCTCGTAGTCCTGGAGTGCCTGCTGATCCCCGGCCTTGGCCGGCGCGGTCAGGATTTCGGTCAGTGTAACGGTCGTCGTCACCGCGTTAAGCCGGCCCGACTCCACCGCATCCAGGACGGCGGTGGTCAGCGCCGAGTAACGGGGATGATCCGCGAGATGATACACGAACACCATCGTGTCCAACGCAATCAGGCGCAGCGTGGACAACAGCCGGGTGAGGTCGTCTACTCCCATGACGACCGCTCCTCCTCCAGCCACGCATCCGGGTCTGGCCAAAGCTCGGCATGCAGCCCGCGCAGTGCCTTCGTCAGGCTGGCAGGCTTGACCCGCACGCTCACGGTGTCGCCGTTGATCACAAACAACAACAGATCGTCCGGCCCCATGCCAAGCGCCTCACGCACTGCCTTCGGAATCACCACCTGGTGCTTAGAACTGATCGAAGCTGTTACCGCTTGCATCGTCTTACCTCCAACAGAATCGCACACGCATTATAACATAGTAAGTCAAGACAGACGATAGTAAGACGATAACGAATCTGAATCAACGCCTGATGGAGAACTTGCTCAACCCTGTGACCGGCGCCGGCCAAGCGCCACCACGACCGCACCAGCGGCGAGGAACGCGACGGACAGGACCGCGGAGTTGATCAGCACCTGGCCGAGCCCGAGCGCGCCGGCGTCGAGGAACGGGTAGAAGTAGGTGCCCATGACGGCGCCGCGCACGAGCGCGTACACCAGGTACGCCAAGGGGAAGACCAGGATTTTGGGCAGGTCACGCCACGCGATCGGCCGCGGCGGATCGATCACGAAGCAGGCCACCACGGCGAGCAGCGGCGTCACGTAGTGCAGCACCGTGTCGAGCACCTTCTGGAAGCCCTGGGGCTGCCACATGCCGCGCAGCAGGCCGAAGTAGATCAGCCCCGTCGTCGCGATGTAGATGCCGATGCTCAGGCGCACGATGGGCCGGCCGAAGAAGCGGCCGGCGCGCGATCCCGGCGCAAGGAGCGCCGCCGTGCACGCCAGCGCGACGAACAGGTTCGACAGGAGGGTCCAGTAGCTCATCACCGTCAGCGCGGCGCCGAGCACGCTGCCGCCCGTGGCAACGGCCGATTGAACCGCCATGGCCACCTGCCCGATCACGCCGAACCACGCACACACTGCCAGCAGCGCGAAGAGTCCGCGCCGCACCTCCATACGTCTCATCCATCCCTCCGGGGTTTCGCACGGCGCGCCCCGCTATGTCGTGCTCATTCAAAACAGCGACAGCTGCGGATCCTCGACCTTGGGGCGACGCCGCGCCTGCGCCTCCTGGAGCACCTTCAACGCGGCCTGAATGTCGCCGATGAAGCGCGAGGGCGGGTTCTCCATCGGCTGTCCGAACAGCATCCGCCGCCGCGCGTGGCACAGCACGAGTTTCTCGCGCGCCCGCGTCATGCCGACGTAGAACAGCCGCCGCTCCTCATCGACGCCGGCGCCTTCGCTAGCAGTCGGGCCCTCACCCGGGGTGAGGTTCCCGTCATGGACCAGATGCTCGTCCGGGGCAGGCTCCCTGCCCTGGCGCACGTAGGGCAGCAGCCCCTCCTCGCAGCCCACGATGAACACGACCGGAAACTCCAGCCCCTTCGATGCGTGCAAGGTCATCAGGGTCACGCGATCCGCGCGTGGATCGTAGGCATCGGTCTCCTTGTGCAGCGCCATCGTTTCGAGGAACGGGCCCAGTTCCGCGCCGAACGGCTCTGTTAGCCGCGCCAGCTGCTCCACCCGCGCGGCGGACGCGGGGTCGCGGCCGAGGCGCAAGGCCTCCGCCACGTGCACCACCATTTCGACCACGGCCTCCCCGGTTGCTGTAGGGGCGGACCTGCGTGTCATTGCTCATAAGTTAACAACTTCATCAGTGTGTCAAGTCCGGCCTGTCGCCGAGAGACAGGTAGTTTGCGTCGGCGCCGTCGGGCCGCTAGGATATGGCGTATGGGCAACAAACGCAATCCTCGTCTTGAGAGCGGCTGCTATGCGGCCGCGACAGGCAATCCGGACCATGTCCGGCGGCGCGGCGTGCCGGCGCCAAGCGATAGTGAGATCGAACAGCGGCTTACCGAGTTGGTCAAGCCGGCCGTGTTCGCCGAGTTGGCGTATTACCACCAGCTCGGACTGCGCAACCGGGTGCTGAACTTACCCGTCATGGTGGCGCTGGTGTTGGCCATGCTGTGGCGGCACATCCCGGGTGTCAGTGCGCTGCAGCGCCTGCTGACGGCCGAGCGCATCCTGTGGACGCAGCCGACGCAGGTGAGCCAGCCAGCCCTGAGTCAGCGCTTCCTGACCTTCCCGGCCGAGTTGTTCGAGCGCGTGCTGTACGCCGTGCTGGCCCAACTGCCGGCTCGTCAGCAGGGCCGCACGCGGCCGGTGCCCGCGCTGTTGGCGCGGGTAGCCGCACGCTTCGCTGGCTGTTATGCGCTCGACGGGACCACCTTGGAAGCACTGTTTCGCAAACTGGAAGCGTTACAGGAAACCCCAGAAGCGCCGTTGGCCGGGCATCTGGGGGCCGTCTGTGACCTGGTCAGCCACCTGCCCGTCAAGGTGTGGTATGCCGAGCATCCCAAGGCGAATGACAAGAGTTTTCTGCCCCAACTGTTGGCCTGGTTGCCCCAGGACAGCCTGCTCGTCTTTGATCTGGGCTACTTCGCCTTCACCTTCTTTGATGACCTGAGCCGGCAGGGCAGTTGGTTCGTCACACGCCTGCGCGAGAAGACCAGCTACACCGTGCAGGCGGTCCTCGTCGAGCGGCCCCAGGTCCGGGATCGCGTGGTGCATCTCGGCAAATACCGCAGCAATCCCTCGGTGTACCCGGTGCGCCTGATCGAGGTGTACGTCAATGGCGCCTGGCGGCAATACTTAACCAACGTGCTGGACCCTCAACGCCTCTCGGTGTTGGAGGTGGTGGCCTTGTACGAGCGCCGCTGGCAGATCGAAATCGCCTTCGCCCTGGTCAAGCGCTTGCTGGATCTGGCGTACCTGTGGGTCGGCAGTCTCAACGGTGTGCAACTGCAGGTCTGGGCCACCTGGTTGTACTATGCCATCCTGATCGACCTCTGTGATGATGTGGCCGAGGCGCTGCAGTTACCGCTCGACCGTATTTCGGTCGAGATGGTCTCGCGCAGCCTGTACTTCTATGTCAGCGCCTGCAACCGCGGCTACACCGGCCGGGCGGCCCAGTTCCTGGCGGAAGAGGCTAAACTCCTGGGCATCGTGAAGCGTACAAAGCCGCCCAACGGCCCCAGCCTCCTCACCCAAGTGAGTCTAGCCTTGGATCCGCCCTTGACAGACGGACGAAGTTGTTAACTTATGAGCGATGACCTGCGTGTCCGCCCGGTCCCCGTCGTGCGCGTACTGCCCTTTCGCCGCGCACCGGCCGCCGCGTGCAGCCGCGCCTCGGGATTGTGGATGCCCCACAGCGCATCGAGGATCGCGCGGATGTCCGCGTAGCTCGCCAGGGGCGCCTGGCCCACGGTCTGGTAGGGGATGCCGGAGCGATCGAACGCCTCGACCAAGCCGCGGCTCTGCGCGCCCAGCCGGTAGAGCACCGCGAACTCCGCGAAGGAGCGCTCAGCCGCCGGCACATCGCCCGTCGCGCGGCCCGAGTCCAGCGAGAAGTGGCTCACGCCGCCCACCAGTTGCTCGACCTGGTGCACCACATACTCCGCCTCCGCGCGGTCCGTCGGCGCGGCATACACGTCCAGCAGCGGCGGGATGCCACCGGCCCACGCCGCTGCGGCAACCGCGCGCAGGGGCGACCGGAAAACACCCGGCCCCGCAGGCGCGACATCCTCTACGGGTTCGCAGGCGATCACCTGCAGCGCGGCGTCGAGGATCACCTGCGTCGAGCGATAGTTGTCGCTGAGGCGCAGGACGACCGCATCGGGATAGTCCTCAGTGAACCGGCCGAAGTAGCTACGGTCCGCGCCGCGGAAGCCATAGATGGCCTGGTCCGGATCGCCGATGACGCACAGGTTGGCGCGGCCGTCCGGCGGCGCGAGCAGGCGCAGCAGCGCCACCTGAGCTGCGTTGACGTCCTGGTACTCGTCGACCGAAATGTACCGATAGCGCTCCTGGACTTGCGCCCGCACGTCATCGCAGGTCGACAACAGCCGCACGGCCTCGCCGATCAGGTCATCGAAGTCGAGCGCGTGGGCTTGTGCCAGCGCGGCCTGGTACGCGGCCCAGGTGCGCCCGAGGCCGTCGTCCTCGGGCGTGACCAGCCGGTTCTTCGCGTCGCTGATGCGGCGGAGCGCGTCGTGCACCTCACCGCTCGACAGGGCCGGACAGGCGGCGGACAGCATGCCCGCGCGCGCGTCCTCGCCGACCACGACGAACCGGGGATCGAGGCCGAGATGCGTCGCGTGTTCACGCAGAAGCCCGGCCGCAAACGAATGAAAGGTCCTGACCATGATGGCGGCTGCCCTAGCGCCCAGGAGCGCGTCGAGGCGCTCCCGCATCTCGTGCGCGGCCTTGTTCGTGAAGGTGATGGCCAGGATGGCCGACGGCGAGACGCCGTGCGTGGTGACCAGATGCGCGATGCGGTGGGTCAGGGTGCGCGTCTTGCCGGTGCCTGGCCCTGCGGAGATGATCAGGGGCCGGTCCACGCAGCGCACCGCCGCGGCCTGCGCGTCGTTCAGGCCGCCACCCGCCGTCTGTAGGGGCGGGGTATCCCCGCCCGGTTGGCCCGCGTTCGCCGCGCGTAGGGGCGACCGGCCGGTCGCCCCTACCGGTTGGGCACCCGAGTGCCAGTCCTCACCTCCGCCGTCCATGGCATTCCCAGCGTCCGCTGACGGCGCCTCGTCCGCCGCGTCCAGGTCGAACAGAGGGGCCTGCGCCGCGACTGCCGGATACGCCGCGGTTTCTTCGCGCACGCCACCCGGCGCCTCCCCGCGTCCCTGCGCCGACCCGCCCTCGCCTTCCCCGAACAGCCCGATCTGCCCGCCCATCGCGACCGCGCGTCCGGTGGCCGCCGTGAACAGGCGAATCACGCCGTACTCGCCGTCGTAGCCGGCCTGCGCATCGACCTCGCCGCGGCGCATCCGGCCGAGCCCATCCGCCAGCCGCTCGCTCGAGGCCGCAGCGATCTCCCCCAGGTCGATCGACTGGAGGATGGCCAGCTCCGGCCCCAGCCGGCCAAGGAGCTTCTGATACTCCTGCGCCACCCGGCCAGACCCCGGCCCCACGCCGAACGTCTGGCCGATCACCTCCGGCAGGGGGATCAGGCTGGTGAAGGGCCGGGCGCAGGCCGGACGCGCGCCCACCGGCCGGTCCGCCAGCTCCTCCACGCGGTGCATCACGCCGATCGTGACCGGCTTGCCGCAGACCGCGCAGATGCCGCCGTGCTCGCGGGTGATTGCGGGCTCCCAGACCACGCCGCAATTGCGATGGCCGTCCAGGTGGTACTTCCCCTCCTCGGGAAAGAACTCGATCGTGCCGCGGAATGTGGCCGGGTCCCCGGTCCTAAGTGCATCGAAAAGGGCCTCGTAGGAGAGCTCCGTGTCGAACACGGTCGCCTCCCGTCCCAGCTTCTCGGGCGAGTGCGCATCGGAGGACGATACCAGGGTGTAGCGATCCAGCTGCGAGACGCGCCAGTTCATCGGCGGGTCCGAGGAGAGCCCCGTCTCGAGCGCGAAGATGTGCGGCGTGAGGTCCGCGTAACACGCCTCCACCGAGTCGAAGCCCGACTTCGAGCCCAGCATGGAGAACCAGGGCGTCCAGATGTGCGCGGGGATGAGCCGGCACGCAGGGTCGACCTCAAGAACCGTCTCGAGCAAATCGCGCGAGTCGAGCCCGAGGATCGGCCGGCCGTCAGAGCGGATGTTGCCGATCTTCTCCAGCCGCGCCTGCAGCCGGCCGACTGCGTCCAGCGAGGGCGCGAAGATGACGTTGTGCACCTTGCGCGTCTGCCCGTCGCGCTTGTAGATGTTGCTGATCTCGCCGCCGAGGATGAATCGCACCGGCGCGTGGCACGATGCGGGCACCTGCCCCTGCACGTCGCTCGCCCAGGGCTCCCTGAGCCGATACAGCCCGCTGCCGTCCGCGGGCTCCAGCTTCTCGCGCATCTCCGCCAGCCAGCCGGGGTGGCTGACGTCGCCGGTTCCGACCACGTGAATGCCCTTGAGCTGCGCCCAGCGCGCCAGATGCTCGAAAGTCAGGTTCTTGCTGGTCGCGCGCGAAAAGTGAGAGTGGATGTGGAGGTCTGCCACGATTTTCATGGTGCCGAGTATAGCACGCCCGCGCGCCGCACCGAAAACACCGGCGGCGCGTCGTCGTGTAGGGGCGAGTGCGCCAGCCCCGTGAGAATCGCAACCACGCGCCCCCGGGCCATCGCGTAATTCCCCTCGGCGCACTCGCCCTCGTGCTCGCCCTCATGCCGCGCGGCGCACGGGCGATGGTTTGCCGAAAGTTGGCCGGCAGTCGAAGATCGGCGCCGCGCGTACATTCACGGGTGGCAAACCATCGCCCCTACATGTAATCGCGCGCGACCCATCCGCGCGGCGAAACTGCGTTAGCTCATAGACGATTGACCTCAGCAGTGGTATACCGAACTATGCAACCTATTAGTTCAAAGGAGAGCGAATGGCCGAGCATCGTATTGCCTCACATCCCATCCTCAGCGCCCAAGCGCGACCGAACGTAACTTTCTCCTGGCAGGGACAAGAAATCACGGCACTCGAAGGCGAAACCATCGCCTCCGCCCTGTTCGCCAACGGCGTCCGCGTCTTCGGACACCATCCCAAGGACGGCTCGCCCCAGGGCATCTTCTGCGCCAACGGCCAGTGCGCCCAGTGCCTGGTGCTCGCGGACGGCATGCCGGTCAAATCCTGCATGGAGCCCGTCCGGCCGGGCCTGCGGGTCGAGCCCGTCGACGCGCTGCCCGAGCTGCCCAAGGTCGACGTACCGCCGCCCATGGCCGAGATCGAGGTGCTCAAGGTCCCCGTGCTCATCATCGGCGGCGGGCCGGCCGGCATGTCCGCGGCCATCCAGCTGGGCGAGCGCGGCATCAAGTGCCTCCTCGTCGACGACAAGGACCGGCTGGGCGGCAAGCTCGTGCTCCAGACGCACCGCTTCTTCGGCTCCATCAACGCGGTGTACGCAGGCACGCGCGGCATCGACATCGCCACCAAGCTCGAAAACCAGGTCCGGGCACAACCGGACGTGGAGATCTGGCTGAACAGCACCGCGCTTGCGGTGTTCAGCGACCGCAAGGTCGGCATCCTCCAGGGAGGCGACCGCTACGTGCTGATCGAGCCCGAGGTGCTCCTCGTGGCTGCGGGCGCACGCGAGAAGTCACTCGCGTTCAAGGGCAACACGCTGCCCGGCGTCTACGGCGCAGGTGCGTTCCAGACCCTCGTGAACCGGGACCTCGTCCGCGCGGCCGAGCGCCTCTTCATCGTCGGCGGCGGCAACGTCGGCCTCATTGCGGGCTACCACGCGCTGCAGGCCGGCATCCAGGTCGTCGGGCTGGTGGAGGCCCTGCCCGAGTGCGGCGGCTACAAAGTGCACAAGGACAAACTGCACCGCATGGGCGTGCCCATCTATACCTCGCACACCATCCTGAGCGCGAACGGCACGGAGGGCGTCGAATCCGTCACGGTGGCCCAGGTCGACGGCAAGTTCCGGCCCGTCCCGGGAACGGAGAAGTCGTTTACCTGCGACACCGTGCTCATCGCGGTCGGGCTGGACCCGGTGAACGAGTTCTTCAGCAAGGCGCAGGAGTTCGGCCTGAAGGCGTTTGCCGCGGGCGATGCGGAGGAGATCGCGGAGGCCTCGGCTGCCATGTTCTCGGGCAAGATCAAGGGGCTGGAGATCGCCCAATCGATGGGCCACGACGTAGGCGAGATCCCCACCGACTGGTACCGCACCGCGGAGATCCTGCGCTCCAAGCCAGGCAAGATCGTCGCCGAGTCGATCCCCGAGGAGGAGCAGGACGTCTTCCCGGTGTTCCACTGCCACCAGGAGATCCCCTGCAATCCCTGCACGTCCGTCTGCTCGCAGGGGATGATCTACATCGACCAGGACGACATCCGCGACGTGCCGCAGTACATCGCGAAGGAGCTCGGCAAGCGGTGCATCGGCTGCGAGAAGTGCGTCACCATCTGCCCCGGCCTCGCCATCACGCTGGTCGACTACCGCAAAAACGCGGAGATGCCCACGGTCACCATCCCCTACGAGTTCTCGCGCGAGACGATCCACCAGGGAGATCATGTCACCGTGCTGGACGTGGAGGGCGAGCCGCTCGGCAACGTGGAGGTCACCCGGGTGCGCGCTGCGAAGGCCAACGACCGGACTATCCTCATCCACGTCGCCGCGCCGCGCGAGATCGCCAAGCGCATCGCCGGCATCCTCGTGCAGGAGCAGTGGGTGGCCGAGCCGATGGACCACTACGTGGAGCGGCTGACGGACGACGTCGTCGTCTGCCGCTGCGAGCGCGTCACCGCGGGCGAGATCCGCGACCTGATCCGCCGCGGCTACCGCGATGTGAACGAGATCAAGACCGTGACACGCGCGGGCATGGGCTCCTGCGGCTCCAAGACGTGCGCGGCGCTGATCCGCCGGATCTTTCGGGAGGAGGGGATCCCCGATGCAGAGGTGGTCGAGGGCACGAAACGTCCCCTGTTCATGGAGGTCCCGCTGGCGGCTTTCGCGGGCGCGGGAGGTGAGCAATGAGCGCTGTGCCACACTATGACGTCGTCATCGCGGGCGCGGGCAGCATCGGAGTTCCCGCGGCCTTTGCGCTTGCGGGCGCAGGCATCAAGACGCTCGTGCTGGATGGCCGCGCCAGCCCCGGACAGGGGTCCAACAAGGCCGCGATCGGCGGCGTGCGCGCCACGCACTCTGACCCGGCCAAGATCCGCCTCAACCTGCGCACGCTCGAGATCCTCAAGTCGTGGCGCGAGACGTACGGCGACGAGATCGAATGGAACACCGGGGGCTACGTCTTCGTCGCGTATCGCGAGCGCGAGGAGCAGACGCTCAAGGAGTTGCTGATCGTCCAGAAGAAGTATGGGTTGAACATCGACTGGCTCGATCGCCAGGCCATGCTCGAGATGCTGCCCGACCTGAATCGCGACGGCCTGCTCGGCGGCACCTTCTCGCCCGACGACGGCCACTGCTCCACCCTGCTCACCCTGCATGCGTTCTACGATCACGCGCTGGCGCGCGGGGCCGAGTTTCGGTTCAATGAGCCGCTGACCGGCATCGACCTGGAGGGCGGCAGGATCGCGGGCGTGCGCACGCCACACGGCCGCTACGGCGCGGATGTGGTGATCAACGCGGCGGGCGCGGAGGCGGACGAGGTCGCGCAGCTCGTCGGGCTGAGCGTGCCCGTGCGCCCGGATTCGCACGAGGCGGCCATCACCGAACCGGTCGCGCGCTTCCTCACGCCCATGATCGTCGATATCCGGCCCGCGCCCGGCTCGGTGAACTACTACTTCTACCAGCACTACACCGGCCAGATCATCTTCTGCATCACGCCCAGCCCTAGCATCTGGGGGGACGACAAGCGCGAGACCAGCGAGTTCCTGCCCATGATCTCTCGGCGCATGATCGACCTGATGCCGCGGCTGGCCAACATCCGGGTGCGCCGCACCTGGCGCGGGCTCTACCCCATGACACCGGACGGCTCACCCCTGATCGGCTGGTCGAACGAGGTGCCGGGCTTCCTGCACGCGGTCGGCATGTGCGGCCAGGGCTTCATGCTCGGCCCCGGCCTCGGCGAGCTGCTGGCGCGCATGGTGCAGCGCCAGCTGACCGCGGACGACAACGAGACCCTCGCCATCCTCTCGCCCTACCGCGAGTTCAAGGGGATGGAGAAACTGAAGTAAGTCTCTTCTCAGGTGCAGGCCGCCCGGACGACACGATACACGCGGGGATTTAGGTGCCGGGCACTTCGCAAGTGCCCGGCACCTGGATGACGCGAGTCACTCGTGAATGTAGGTGCCCGGCGCCTGGCCACCATGATACGCCCGCGCGGTTAGGTGCCCGGCACCTCGGAGGTGCCGGGCACCTGGACTCAACCCTCGTCCCAACTTTCCTCGCTTGTCCGATCGCGGCATTGCGGGTTATAATGCCCCCTTGGCGCGAAGCCAGGCAAGGACACAATGCAAGATAACTCGGACCTGCTCATCTCGGTCGATGTTGAGACGGCCGGCCCCTACCCCGGTCGCTTCTCGATGCTCGCCATCGGCGCGTGCCTCGTGGCAGATCCCACAATTACCTTCTACGCTGAGCTCCAACCGCTGACGCCGGACGTCGACCCGCACGCGCTCGCCATCAGCGGCCTGTCGATGCAAGGGCTTCTCGCACACGGCCTCGCGCCGGCCGAAGCCATGCTGCAGTTCGCAAAGTGGGTGCAGTCCGCCTGTCCCCCCGGCTCACGACCCGTCTTCGTAGGCATGAACGCGGCGTTCGACTGGATGTTCGCAAACGACTACTTCCATCGCTACCTTGGCTACAATCCTTTCGGCCACAGCGCACTCGACATCAAGGCCTTCTATGCGGGCCGGACGGGCGCGCAGTGGTCCGAGACGTCGCTGAGACACATCGTAGCTCGTTACGGCGGAGCGCCAGCGCTCAGCCACAACGCATTGGCCGATGCCGTCGATCAGGCGGCGCTGATGCGTGCCCTGCTCGCAGAGCAACCCCCGGCGCTCAACCATCCCCCCGCGCCGGGCAACGGAGATGCACCATGAGTCAAGAGCCCGACACCTCCGCAGAGGCCCAACTGGCGGTCATCATCGAATCGGCCCGGCGCCTGGGCGTCGAGTTGGACGAGGAAGAAGCGCTGCAGTGGATGGCCCAGATGGCCGTCTGGCAGGCGCAGGACGATGTCGAGATCGACAACGAGGCCGGCGTCTTCGGCCACAAGCTCGTCATGCTCGACTTCAGCCCGGAAGAGCTGACCTACTATCGCCACATCGGCCGACTGGTCGAGATCAGGGACATCCCGGGGCAGGTCGAGACCGCCCTGGCCCTGTCCGGCTCGTCCGCACAGTCCCGCATCCAGGCATATCCCGGCGATTGCGACTACTTCGAGCGCGTGAACATCAAGGCCGCCACCCGCGAAGAGGCGTGCCGGATCCTGGCCCGGGTCATCCTCGCCAAGGCCCTGGAGACGCTCAAGGGGCAGAACTTCCAGCTCGTCGAAGTGCGTTTCGGATCGGTGCCCTACGATGTCACCGCGCGGCGCTGGCACTACAAGGCGGGCGACTCGATCGCGTGGACGCCCGCCGACATCCAGGCCGGCGCGATCCACGCGATGCGCGACGACGGCACGCCCGTGACCCTGACATGGGACGAGGTCGCGGCGGATCCGGGCTGGCTCAAGATGGACTGGCTCGTCGCGGACCCGGTGCGCGGGAAGCTGGCCAAGGCCTCGAACGTGATCGACGCCACCTGGGAGGCGCCGGACGGGGACGTCATCCCGCTGGACGGCTACCTGGACCCGTACTTTCAGGAGGTCTATCTGGACGCGGACTCGATCCCCGTCTTCTCCAAGGTGGTCCGCCACGTGTCGGCCGACTCCCTGGAGGAGTACGTCGCGCTGATGGAGGGCGAGGTCAAGAAGTACCTGGGCAAAGACCTCAATTACGGCAAGGCCGCCAAGCGGATGTACAACGTCTTCCGCCTGACCGGACGCCACGCGGAGGCCGCGTTCGTGCGCGAGTTGTTCGACGAGCCGACGACCCTGCTCTACCAGGTCTGGTCCCTGCTGCGTGCACTCGACGAGGCGTGCGATCCCGACCTGCCCATGTCGGTAGATCAGGTGTCGGCGCAGGCCGACGGGCTGATCATGGACGTCGTGAGCGTCACCGAAGGCGCGGCCGAGAGCGAGATCGTCAAGCAGTTGCTCGTCCTGCGCGACCAGATCGCGCGCCAGAAGACCGGCCAGGCGATCAGCGGCGAGTGCTATGCGGCACGCCAGCGCGTCATCAACGTCGTCAACAACTTCTTCCAGGAGAGGCTGGAGGCCGTGCCCGAGATCGAGCGTTACATGAGCGGAATGGGCGGCCAATAACGTATCTTTTGTTAACCCCGCACGTTTTTTAAGCGAGAACCGATGCAAGACGTCTGCAGCGATGCTGACATGGTCGCCCTGCTCGATGCAGCGCGGCGAGGCGAGCCAGCAGCCTACGATCGGCTCTACAATCTTTACGCAGACAGGGTGTTCCGCTATCTGTTCGCGCGCCTGGGACAGCGTGAACTCGCGGAGGACCTGACGGCCGACGTCTTCGTCCGGCTGCTGAAGACCCTGCCGCGCTTCAAGGTCAACCGGGCACGCCCGGTCGCGTCGTTCTCAGCGTTCATCTATCGCGTGGCGGGCAACCTGCTGACGGATCAATATCGCAAACAGAAGCACCGCAACCACCAGGATATCGATGACCAGCCACACCTGGCGGACCAGCGGCCAGAGCCATTTGCCCAGACGGCCATGGCAGAGAACAGGGGAGAGCTGGTGGCTGCGTTGGAGAAACTGGGCGAGGATCAGCAGGCGGTCCTACGATACCGATTCGGGGACGAGTACAGCGTGCTTGAGGTGGCGGCGATCATGGGGAAGTCGACAGGAGCGATCAAGGCACTGCAGCATCGGGCCATCGCCAACCTTCGGCGAATTCTGACAGGAGAGAACCCGCAATGACGCCTCCTGTCCACCCACCGCGCGATCTCGACGAAGCTCTCGCCCGGGCTCTCGAGGACCTTGAGGCAGGCCTCGATCTGCCTGCGATCCTGGATCGTTATGAGGCGTACGCCCCTGAGCTGGCGCCGCTCCTGGAGACGGCCGCTCGCCTGCGCGGCGAGCCGTGGCCGCTCCTCTCCATGTCGGGCCGGGTGCGCGGCCGGGAACGCTTGCATGCCGCGCTGCGTGAGAGGCAGGCGCCGCGCCGCGCGTTCCCGGCCCTGTGGCGCCAGCTCGGCGCGGCGCTCGGCCTGCTGCTCCTGGCAGCGGTAGCGCTGCTCGCGTGGCCCGGCGCTGGGCCGATCCAGACGCTCCGGCCGGCAGCGACCTCGATTGTAACAGCGCCGTCGCTCACCCCGGCCACATCACCGGCGACCCTTCCGCCGACCGCCACGGTGCGGCCCACCGCGGGCTGGGAGACCGGGCAGCCGCCGCTGGAGATCGAGATGGAGAAGATCGAAGGCGCGCACGGCACCAGCACGGCCACATCGGTCGGCCTGCCGCCGATGGGTGGGCCAGCCACTGCCACCGCCACACGAACCCGCACGTCCACGCCAACCGCAATTCCGTCGCCGACGAGCACCATCACACCGACGGCCACGCTGCCGCCCACGAATGAGCCCAGGCCGCCCGAGCCGCGCGATACCGCCACGCCGACAGCCACGGAAGTCCCGACGGCCACGCCCGTGCCCAGCCCGACCAACACGCCTGTGCCGGGTGCGACCAAGACGGGCACGCCGCCGCGGCCGCCCGCGACGATCATCCCCGTCCCCACGGAGACCGGGACGCCCGAGGCACCCTCCACCGAGACGGTGACGCCGCAGCCCTCGGCGACGGCTCAGCCAGGTGAGACACCCGAGCCGCCGGAGACACCCGAGCCAACGGGCACGCCCGATGGTGATGACGGCGATCGCGCGCTCGCGGCCGATGGCGAGCCGTGGGACTCCCTGCGGCGATTCCTGCGCACTACCGGGCGGTAAACCGGCGCCACGCCCCTGGTGCTGCGCGCCGGCCAGCAGTCGATTAACGCAAAGGACCGGGGGGTGACCCCCGGTCCTTGTGGGTGGCCGCATCCTTCGACTGCGCTCCCTGCGGTCGCTCCGCTCAGGATGCTCGTTCCCGGCTACATTCAGTCCTGCCAGGGCGGCCCTGTAGGGCCTATTCGGTCCCGGCCAACCTCGGATCGAGTGCATCCCGCAGACCGTCGCCCAGGAAGTTGAAGGCGAACATGGTGATCGCCAACGCCAACGCGGGCAGGACGGTCTGGTTCGGATAAGTGCGCACCACCCGCGAGCCGTCCGAGATCATGGACCCCCACGACGGCGTCGGCGGGTTCACGCCCAGGCCGATGAACGACAGAAACGCCTCGGTCGTGATGTACCCCGGAATAGCCAATGTCTCCGCGACGACCAACGGACCCAAGATGTTGGGCAGGATATGCTTGAACATGATGCGGAGGTCTTTGGTGCCGATGGTCCGCGCGGCCTCGATGTACTCCTTCTGGCGCACCGAGAGCACCTGCCCGCGCGTCAGGCGCGCCATCGTCTCCCACGCGGTCAGCCCGATGCCGACGAAGATGAAGAGCAGGCCGCCCAGCTTCGCGTCGGCCTGGCTTAACGCGTACGATATAGTCCCAGGCTCGAGCTTAGTCGTCGTCCCGCGGAAGAACGCCATCATCAGGATGATGAACAGCAGGCTGGGGAACCCATAGAGCACATCGACAACTCGCATCATGAGATTGTCGACCCGGCCCCCCACGTAGCCGGAAATGGACCCAAAGACCACGCCGATGAGCAGGCTCAACAAAGGTGCGATCAGCGCCACCGTCAGGGAGACGCGCGCGCCGTAGATGATGCGGCTGAGCAGGTCACGCCCCACGTAGTCCGCGCCGAACGGATAATCCGTGCTGATCTTGGCGTAGGGCTTCATGGAGGGGAACACCGACAACATCCACTCCGGCACCTTGTTGTTGTCCACGAGCTTCTGCTGCGCGAAATTCTGCGGCGCAACCACGGGCGCGAATACCGCAGCCAACAGAAGCAGAGCGATGATGCTCAGCCCCATGATGGCAGCCTTGTTGCGGAACAGGCGCCGCGCCGCGTCGCGCCACAGGCTCCTGCTCCTGCGTGCAGCAGGGTCCTCATCGATGATCGGCGTTGTCTTGGCCTGGCTTTCTGCAGCCATGTTCTCCTCCACCATCACGTATACCGGATACGTGGGTCAAGAAATGCGTACATGATGTCGACCACCAGGTTGGCAAGCACCAGGAAGAGGGCGTAGAGCAGGATGGTGCCCATGATGACCGGGTAGTCGCGGTTGGTGATGCTGGTCACGAAATACTTGCCCATGCCCGGAATGCCGAAGATCATCTCGGTCACGAAGGTGCCGGTCAGCAGCCCGGCGAACATGGGGCCCAGGATCGTCACGACCGGGATCAGGGAGTTGCGCAGCGCATGGCGCGTGATGACCGTGCGCTCCTGCAGACCCTTCGCGCGCGCGGTCCGGATGTAATCCTCGCGGGTGACCTGCAGCAGGCTGGCGCGGGTCAGGCGGGCGATGATGGCCGAGCTGGCCAGCCCCAGGGCCACCGCTGGCATGATGGCATGCTGGAAGAACGTCGTGTACGGCGGCCGCGGCAGGAAGCCCAGGATGTACGGCGGTTTCGCGCCCCAGCCGGTGGGCGGCAGCCACTGGAGGGCCACCCCAAAAATCCACACCAGGATGGGGCCGAGCACGATCACCGGCACTGACACGCCGAAGATCGCGACGCTCATCGCCAGGTAGTCGTACACCGTGTTCTGCTTCAACGCGGCCAGGATGCCCAGCGGCATGCCGATGAGCAGCGCCACCGTCAGGGCCATCAGGCCCAGCTGCGCGGAGATGGGCAGTTGATCGCGGAAGATATCGTTGACCGTGCGGCTGCGCGATTTATAAGATGGGCCGAAGTTCATCCACTTGAGCCACTTGCCCTCGCCGACCGGGATGTTGATCAGCGCGTCGTCCAACAGCGACGTGCCCGGCTTTACGGTGGAGATGCTCGGCACCAAAATCTCGCCCACGTAACGTGCATACTGCTGGTAGAGGGGCTCGTCCAGGTGATAGCGCTTGTTCAGGTTGTCGATGATCTCCTGGGGCAGCGCCTTCTCTTTGTCGAACGGGCCGCCGGGAACAGCGTGCATCAGGAGAAACGTGATCATGGAAATCACCACGATCACCAGCGCATTCCAGAACATGCGGCGGATGATATACTGGGTCATTGTTGCCACCTCCCAGACAGGTCAGACGGCCGGGATGACCGTTCCCTCAGTGAAAAGTGGGCGCCTGCACGAAGCATGCTCAGGCGCCCAGGGTTGTTTGCGACGGTGGAGAAGGCGCTAATCGGCCTTCTCCACCCCGATACATCACGCAGCGCTGGCTACTTGATGTCCCACTTGTTGATGGATTCCTGGCCGCCCGAGCCGAAGGTGCGTTCCACGTTCGGCTTGGTCACCGTCACGCGGGTGTACCAGTAGATCGGCGCGATCACAGCATCGGTGTCCACGAAGAGTTCCTCGACCTCGGCGTACATCTCGAGGCGCTTGGCCGGGTCCTGCTCGCGGGCTGCCGCAACGACCATCTCTTCGAAGGCCGCGCTGTCGTAGTTCACGCCGCCGCCCTCGGCCGGGTTCGCGGAGCCGCCCTTGGCGAACACCTCACGGATGAAGTTGTTCGCATCCGGGTAGTCAGAGCACCAGCCCAGGCGGTAGATCTGCGGGGTGGCAACCGGGTCCTTGATCGTATCCAGATAGACGGCCCATTCCTGGTTGGCCAGCTTGATGTCCACGCCCAGGTTGTCCTTCCACATCTGCTGGATCGCCTCGGCGATCTGCTGATGGCCGGAAGAGGTATTGAACATCAGGGTGATGTCGAGCTGATCGATGGTCAGGCCCTTCTCGTCCAGGTAGGACTGCAGATCGGCCTTCGCGGCCTCGACATCGTACTTAATGCCCAGGTCGGGATGCGAATCCATGGTCGGCGCGGCGCCGAGGCCGGGCCGGGAGAACCACTGGGCCGGCTGCTGGCCGCCCTTGAGCACGTTGTCGATCAGGCTCTGGCGGTCGATCGACTGCGAGAGCGCACGGCGGACGCGGGCGTCATCCACGAACGGCGCCTTGTTGTTGAAGCCGTAGTAGTAGGTGCAGAAGTTCGGGGCGATCACCAGCTCCGAGGAGAGCGTCGGATCGGCCTTCACGCGGTCGATGTCGGCCGACGGCACGGCAGCCGCATCCAGCTCGCCTGCCTCGTACATGGAGAAGGCCGGGACCTCGTCGAGCATGTACCAGGTGATCTCCTCGATCTTGGCCTGCGGGATCGCATCGCTGCCCGGCCAGAACGGGTTCTTCACCAGGGTGATCTGGGAGTCGTGGATCCATTCCTTCAGGGTATACGGGCCGTACCCCTGGAAGAAGCCGGTCTCGGTCCACTTGTCGCCGCGGGCCTCGGTGCAGTCGTCGCCGTCGATCAGCCAGCTCGGCTGGGCATTGGCGATCCACATGCCCGCGATGGCCAGGTTGTAGGCCGCGGGCTCGTTGAAGGTCAGCTCGAGGGTCGTCGCATCGACGGCCTTGACGCCGACGGTCGTAGTGTCGGTGACCACGCCGGTGTTGTAGTCACCCGCGCCCGCAAGCGCGAACGTCAGGACGTACGCGTAGTCGGATGCGGTGTCCGGCTTCAGGGTGCGCAGGATGCCGTACTCGAAATCGTTGGCGTTGACCATGCGGTCGTTGCCTTCGCAGTCCTGCACCTTGGAGACCTGCGTGCCGTCCCACTTGACCCACGGCACGTCGTCGCGCAGCTTGAAGGTGTAGGTCAGGCCATCATCCGATGCCGACCACTCGGTGGCGATGCCAGGCTGGACCTCGTTGGTCACTTCATGCTGGAAGGTCACGCCGCCGAAGGTCAGCCAGATGATCTGGACCGAGGACGTATCGGTTGCCAGCGCGGGATCGATCGTCGGAATGTCGCCGGGGCCCATGTTCAGGTGCAGGGACTTGGCTTCGACTTCCGGCACGGCGGTCGCGACGACCTCAACGATCTTCTCGACCTCTTTGACCGTCTCGACCACCTGGGTCTCGACGACCTTGACTTCTTTCTCAACGACCTGAGTCACCACTTTCTCGACGACCTGCGGCGCAGGGGCCGGGCAAGCCGTGAGGACCATGCTGGCGATGATCAGGACGCCGAGCAAGACGGACCACTTCTTGAGAGACATGTCTCCTCCTACGATAGTGTTGTTTATACTCAACAACATCATGTATGCGCCGGGCTGTCTGGCGCATGCATCAACGATATGATTCGGGGCGGCCACCACCCCATGTCATACCCCTACGATTGGGGGTAGAGCCAGCAGGCGGCGAAGTGACCGTCTCCGTAATCCTTGAAAGCAGGTTCCTGTTCCTTGCACACGTCCATCACCTTCGGGCAGCGCGTGCAGAAGTTGCACCCCTTGGGTGGGTTGGCCGGCGAGGGCACGTCGCCCTCCAGGATGATGCGCTTGCGCTTCTCCTCGATCACCGGGTCCGGAATGGGCACGGCCGAGAGCAGCGCCTGCGTGTAAGGATGCATGGGATTGCGATACAGTTCGTCGCGATCCGCCAGCTCCATGACCTTGCCCAGGTACATCACCGCGATGCGGTCAGAGATGTGCCGCACCACCGACAGGTCGTGGGCGATGAACAGGTAAGTCAGGTTGAACTGCGCCTGGAGGTCCTCCAGCAGGTTGATGACCTGGGCCTGGATCGACACGTCCAGCGCAGAGATCGGCTCGTCGCAGACGATGAACTCCGGGTTCACTGCCAGCGCACGGGCTACGCCGATGCGTTGGCGTTGGCCGCCGGAAAACTCGTGCGGGTAGCGGTTGATGAAGTAGGGATTGAGCCCGACCACGGCCAGCAACTCGCGCACGCGCTCCAGGCGCTGGCTGCGATTGCCGATGCCGTGCACTTCCATCGGCTCGGAAACGATGCTGCCCACGGTCATGCGGGGATTGAGCGACGCATACGGATCCTGGAAGATCATCTGCATCTGCCGCCGCATCTTGCGCAGTTCCTCGCCCTTCATCGCCACCAGGTCATGCTCGCCGAACTGGACGGAGCCGGCGGTGGGCTTGTAGAGCTGCAGGATCGCGCGACCCGTGGTCGACTTGCCGCAACCGGACTCGCCGACCAGGCCCAGCGTCTCGCCCGGATAGATGTCGAAGTTCAGGCCGTCCACCGCCTTGACATCGCCGACATGGCGCTGCAGGACGCCGCGCCGGATAGGGAACCACATCCTCAGATCGCGCACCTTGACCAGCGGCTTGACGCCGTCGCGTTGGTTCTGTGTCGTCATGCTGCACGCTCCCCTTCGGCTTGTACCGCCGCAACCTTGGCCACATCCACGTGACACGCCACCTTGTGGCCCGGGGCAACCGGCTCGAGCCGCGGGTTGTTCTCGGCGCAGATATCGAGGCGATACTGACAGCGGGCGTAGAAGGGGCACCCCTTCGGCAATTCGATCAGGTCAGGCGGCAGGCCCTCGATGGACGTGAGGCGATGCGCGCGGCCCAAATCGAGACGCGGCAGCGATCCCAGCAGGCCCAGCGTATACGGATGTCGCGGGTTGGCGTAGAGTTCCTTGACGAGCGCCTCTTCGACGATGAAGCCGGCGTACATCACCATCACCCGGTCGGCCAGCCCGGCCACGACGCCCAAGTCGTGCGTGATCCAGATGATGGCCATCCCGATCTCGTCGCGCAGCCGCTTGACCAGGTCTGCGATCTGCGCCTGGATCGTGACGTCCAGCGCGGTCGTCGGCTCGTCTGCGATCAGCAGCTGCGGATTGCAGCTCAGCCCCATGGCGATCATCACGCGCTGGCGCATGCCCCCGGAGAACTGGTGGGGGTAATCGTCCAACCGATCGGCCGCGTTCGGGATGCCGACCAGCTCGAGCAGCTCCACCGAGCGCTGCCGCGCCTTCTCCTTGTCCATGCCCAGGTGCAGTATCAGCGCCTCGGAGATCTGGAAGCCGATCGTGAGAACGGGATTGAGGGAGGTCATCGGGTCCTGGAAGATCATGGCGATGCGGTTGCCGCGCACCTGGCGCAGCTCGTCGTTCGAGATCTTCAACAGGTCTTTGCGATCATCGCCCGTGCCGAACCACACCTGCCCGGCCGTGATCTTGCCCGGCGGCATGGGAATCAATCGCAACAAGGACATCACACCGACGCTCTTGCCACAACCGCTCTCACCGACGATCGCCAGCGTTTCACTCTCATCAAGATGATACGTGATGCCGTTCACGGCGTGCACGACGCCGTCTTGGGTGAAGAAGCGCGTTTCGAGCCCCTTCACCTCCAATAATCTAGCCATCCATCTCCTCCGGGCGAGCCAGGGGTCAGTCTCTGGAGCGATAGGAATCTTAGCACAATGAGGGGGGAGTGTCAAACATTCCGCAGATAAAGCTCGCTCCGCGTTCGAGGCCGAACCAGGCGGAGAGTCGCGCGGCCCAGGTGCCCGGCACCTGCGATCCTTCGGATCGTTAAGTGCCGGGCACCTTGAGACCATAGAGGGAAGGCGTGCAGTCGCAGGATGCGTTGCGCGCGCTACTTCGCGTACAGATTGAAATCCACGTGCTCCCAGTTGGGATTCGCGATGAAGTCGGCCCGGATCGTGCCCTCCGCCGCGGCCTTCGCGGCCGCCTCGGCCGGCAGGCCCACGCCGAGCACGCCCTTCTCGATGTAGTCCAGGTCGCCGGCCAGGAGCTGCTCCAACGCCTGCTCCGTGCTCGCGACGATCCGGATCACGATCGTCTGAACGGCCGGCTGGGGCTCCGCATGGGGGTTAGCCACGAAGGTCAGGCTCTCCCCGCGCTGCCACTCCGCGAGCACGAAGGGGCCTAAGCTGAGCGGCCGCTCGGCCACTTCGGGCAGCGTCTGCCACTCCGCCGGGGGCACGTCGGCCAACACGCGGCCGTCCGCCAGCGCCTGGTGCGCGGGATAGAAGCCGAACGGCAGCACCGCGTGGCCGGGATCCTGGTAGCCGGGCACGGTGGTGACCGTGTAAGCCAGGCCCTCGCCCCAGGTGATCTCCTGGACGGCTTCGCAGTAGCCGGTACGCTTGATGCCGGTTCGGTCGTCACACTCGATGCCCGCGCCGAGCTTCAGGTCCGCCTGCGATCCCGCGACCCCGTCGCTCCAGGTGAAGGGCTTGACCCGGTAGGTCACGGACAACTGCTTCATCTTCAGCGTGGCCGCGCCGTCGTAGCGCACCGCCTGGCCGTCCGCGTCGAAGACGATCACGTCCGCGACCAGGGGAACGGCCTGCCCGGTGACGTCATAAACCACATCGCCGGCCCGCACCTCCACGGTCTCATTCACCGCGAGGCCCGACTCCAGCGTGCTCAGCTCCGTCTGCACGACGGGCTGCACGTCATAGCCGTAACGCGTGAAGTAGACGCCCTTCGCCAGGTGACCCGCCTGGATCGCCGCGTGAGATCGGTCGGCCAGGGGGAAGAGCGACGCCGGCTCCTGCACGAACGCGACGACGATCGTGTCGCCGTCGTCCGACCGCGCCCACTCGGCCGCGCTCGCCGTGCCATACTCGGTCGGATCCAGGCGGATGCCCGTGACGGCCGTGGCCCAGGCCTCGCCTTCCGGGTGCTGGAACAGGGGCAGCGACACCATGTCCGCCGCGAACTCCCCCTGGACGACATCGTAGGCCGCGATGCGCTCCGCACGGATCAGGGTGCTGTTGGCGGCAATGATGGCCTCGCTGGCCTTCTCGTTGCACCAGCCCATCGTGTTCTGGCCGGTCCACCCATTGGCCGGCAGCGGGATCTGGTCGCACGCGTACAACGTGCGGCCGGCCGGGTCGGGCTGTCCCAGCCAGGTGAACGCGCCGAGCTCGAAATCCCGCCGCGCGAGCCCGGTGGCCTCGCCATACCACCACGCAGAAGGGACGTGAAACCGGACCAGCTGGATGCCGCACTCGGCCAGGTTCTGCTCCATCACCGCGGCCCAGCTCTGGCGGAAACGGGTGTCGGTCGTCATCAGCTTGACGGCGAGGGCGTCGCCCGACGCGTTGTAGCGGACCTCGCCCTCCATCGGCGCGGTCCAGCCGGCTTCTTCCAGCAGTGCGCGGCCCGTCGCCGCGTCATACTCGTAGGCCTCGTACGGGCCGCC
Organism: Anaerolineae bacterium; assembly: GCA_040766655.1. Lineage (GTDB taxonomy): Bacteria > Chloroflexota > Anaerolineae > CG2-30-64-16 > CG2-30-64-16 > JALOOB01. The sequence continues at coordinate 13,377 of JAXGQB010000010.1, read as the reverse complement.
GTAGGCCCAGTGCCCCTTCGGGAGGAACGAATCCCCGCGCAGTGCGGCCCGTTGTTCCGCGGTCAGCCAGGGAAACACCGAGGCGATCAGCGCGTCGCGATCCGTGCAGTAAGCGATCGCCTGGCGAACCCGGACGTCGCTCAGGATGGGGTGTGGCGTCGTGTACGGCTCCGGCGCCACCTCCACGATCTTCTCCACTTCCCGAGTCACCACCTTCTCGACCACCTGGGTCTCGACGACAGGAACCTCACGGGTGACGACCTGAGTCACCACCTTCTCGACGATCTGGGGTTCGGGTGCGCGACAGGCAGTCAGAGAGATGCTCACGAGAGCGAGAACAGCCAGCACCACTGATGATTTCTTCACGGATCTGATTCTCCTTGCCAGGGCGACCACGCGTCATTCGGCCAGCATGGTCTGTGCAAACAGCGCGATCAGGAGCAGGAAGGTCAGCGCCAACACGAGCACGCCGGCCGTCCAGGCCCCGAGCAGCCCAGCCACCAGGCCGGCGACAGCCACGATGCCCAGTGCGAAGATGGTAACCGTCGTGCGCGGGCGCCTGACGCGCAGCGTCCTGTCTGCAAGATACAACCATCCACCGCCGATCATGCCGGCCAGGCTGAGCGCCAGCCAGGCCACCAGCGCCATGAGGCCGTTGCCCCACGGCAGCCCAAGCACAAGCACGCCGCACGAGCTGCTCTCTGATGGCATGGGGAACTGCCGCAACGTGCTGACCCGCGCCAGGATCAGGTAGCCGTAGGCGGCATCGTCCACCGTCACCGGCCACCGCAGCCGAGCCGTCACGCCCGGTTCCAGCGGCTCCTGGACGCGCTCCTCGCGCATCACGCTCACGCGGCCGTCGCTGATGTGCACGCGGATCGCGCGCTCGACGGCTCGCTCGCCGGTGTTGGTGAAGCTGGCGGAGATGTGGCCCGTCTCATCACGGACGATGAAGACCGGGCAGCTGAGCGATTGGAGCGAGGTCTCTGCGCTGACGGACGTGTCGAACAGCGAGGCCTCCAGGTCACCCCAGACGGTCAGCGCGGTCAGGGCAACTGCGGCCACGAACCCGAGCACGAAGAGGACGAGGCCCAGGACGCGTCTCCGGGGCGCTGGAGCATCGGGCGATGAAGATAGGGTGCGGTTGCTGCCGGCCATGGGTTACCTGCGGCGCTCGCGGACATACATGGCCGCCCCGACGACGCCGAGGATCAACCCGCCCGTGGAAGCGGCGTAGGAGATGAAGGCCAGCGGGAAGCTGGCCTTCAGTACCTGCATGACCATCAGAAACGGCAGCACCGCGCCCAGCAGCACGAGGACGAACGCCACCAGGATGATGATGCGGCCGTCGATCGGTTTCATCTGTAAAGCCAGCAGGCCGCGTAGTGCTGCGGCTCGGTCTCGAAATCGGGCGGGACTTCCTTGTCGCACACGTCGGGCATGAAGTGCGGGCAGCGCGGATGGAAGCGGCACCCGGTGGGCGGCCGGACCAGGCTCGGCGGCTCGCCCGGCGGCACATCCCGGAACACCTCCGCGTTGCGCGCGTCCGGATCCGACGTGGCGTCGATCAGCGCCTGGGTGTAGGGATGCTTCGGGCTGCCCAGCAGGTCGTCCACCATGCCCTTCTCCACGATCTGGCCCGCGTACATGACCATGATCCGCTCGGAGAAGTAGCGCACGGTGGACAGGTCATGCGTGATGTAGATCACGGCGAGGTGGTGCTTCTCCTGCAGGCCGCGCAGCAGGCTCAGGATCTCCACGCGCACCGAGGCGTCCAGCATGGAGACCGGCTCGTCGGCCACCATGAGCTTGGGTTCCATCATCATGGCGCGCGCGATGACGATGCGCTGCTGCTGCCCGCCGCTCAACATGTGCGGGTACTTCGGCAGGAATTCATCCACCGGGCTCATCTTGACCTCAGTCAACACCTGGCGGATGCGGTCCATGCGTTTCTTCTCGTCCCTGACGCCGTTGATGATCATCGGCTCCTGGAGAATCTGTCGCACATTCATGAAGGAAGGCAGCGCGCCGTACGGGTCCTGCTGTACGTAGCCGACGTGCGAACGATACTCCCGCATCTCGCGTCCCGACAGGTCGTTGAGCTTCAAACCATCGAACACGACCTCGCCCTTGGTCGGCCGATAGAGGCCCATGATCGTCTTCATGAGGCTGGATTTGCCGCAACCGCTCTCGCCCACGACCGCGACCGCCTCGCCGTAGCCCAGGTCGAAATTCACGCCGTCCACGGCATGCACGTAGCCCGCGTGCCCGAAGCCGAAGCGCCGCAACTCGAACCACACCCGGAGATCGCGCACGGACAACAACGTGTCGCCGCGGTGTCTCTCGCCGTTGCCCGCCTCTGCGCTTACCGGCAGTTGATCAGTCATTACAGCCATCGTTCGCACCCCCGCCTTATTCGTACAGCCAGCATTTCACAGGACGGCCCTCCGGCTTGAAAGTCGGAGGCTCCTCCGCGCAACGGTCGAAGCGTTTCGGGCAGCGCGCCGCGAACCGGCAACCCGTGGGCGGGTTGATGAGGCTGGGCGGCTGGCCGATGATGAACTCCGGCGCCGATGTGCCCCGCAAGCGCGGCACGCTGGCCATCAGCATGTGAGAATAGGGGTGGAGCGGCTGGGTGAAGAACCGATGCGAATCACCGACCTCCACGATCTGCCCCGCGTACATGACGGCCACCCGGTCGGCCAGTTCGCTCGACGTGGCAATGTCGTGCGTGATCAGGATGAAGCTCATGCCCATCGACTGCTTGATGCGCTTGAGCTGGTTCATGATGTTGGCCTGCGTCAGCACGTCCAGCGCGGAGGTGGGCTCGTCCAGCACGATGACATCAGGCGAGGTGACCAGCGCCATGGCCAGCGCGACGCGCTGCCGCATGCCGCCGCTCAGCTCGAACGCGTAGCGGTTGACGAAGTCGTCGGGCACACCCACCAGCTGGAACATCTTGCGCGCCTGCTTGAGTGCATCTTCCTTGCTGAACCCGTGGTGAACCATGCCCGGCTCGGCCACCTGGTCGCCCACGCGCAGAACCGGGTTGAGCGCGTTCATGGCCGCCTGGGGCACCGCCGCGATCCTGACCCAGCGAACTTCCTGCCGGTACTGCTCGTCCGACATGGGCATCACGTCGGTCCCGGTCAGGATCACCTTCCCGGAATAGGCTTCCACGTTACGGGGCAGCAGCCGCAGGATGGCCTTAGCCATGGAGGTCTTGCCGCACCCCGACTCGCCGATGATCACGATGGCTTCGTTGTAATCGAGCGTGAGGTCCACACCATCCACCGCCTGCACCACGCCCCTTCTCGAGCGAAAGTGCAGCAGCAGTTTTTCGATGCGAAGCAGTGTCTCTGAGGGAGGCGTTGTCGTCATCAGATTTCTCGCAGTCGCGGATTGAAGACGCGGTCCAGCGCGAAACCGACCATCGAGAAGCCCAGGCCGGTCAGCATGAGCAGCGCGGCCGGCTGGAGCACCCAGTAGTAGTAGCCGTTGAAGAGCGCGCCGTTGCTGTTCGCGTCGTCGATGATCTTGCCCCAGGTGGGGAGGATGGGATCGCCCAGCCCCAGGACGGCCAGCGAGGCCTCCAGAAAGACGTAGCTGGGGATCGTCACGACCAGGCCGGGGATGAGCAGCGGGATGATGCGTGGCACCAGGTAGCGCGTGATGATCCGTCCACTGCCCGCGCCATAGGCACGCGCGGCCTCGATGTAGGGCGATTCCTTGACCTGCAGGAAGATCGCGCGATAGGTCTTGATGCCAGAGCCGAAGATGCTCAGCGCGATCACCACCATGAGGATGGTCCAGATGCTGCGCGAATAGAACGTGCCGACCATGATCAGGATCGGCAGGAACGGCAGGATCAGGTTGACCTCGGTGATGCGCTGGATGACGCCGTCCACTGCGCCGCCGAACCAGACGCCGAACGCGGCGATGAACATGGTGGTCAGCGTGGTGCCGAGCGCAGCCAGCAGGCCGAACGCCAGGGCAATGGGCGTGCCCCACATCAACGCCACGGTCAGATCGCGGCGCCGGTGGTCGGTCCCCGCGATCCCGTGGACCTGGCCGTACGAGACGAACTTGGCGTCAAAATCCGCGCCATCCTCGAACAACAACCCCATCACCCGCAACGTGTACTCACCCTTCAGAGGCTTAGGGGTCTCGGAAGCGGGGTCGGCGAAGAGGGCTTGCTGCGGCGCCACACCCTTCAGCCGTCGCACCAGTCGATCGTCTGTCTCGAAACGATACGCGTCCACCGCCTTCGAGTTGAAATCGCCCAGCCTGATCTCGCGGCCGTCTGGGGTCAGCCAGAGCATCTCCACGAACGGCTGCTTCTGCTTGAAGGCCGAGCGGGTGAAGAGACTTAGCTCCTGCGGGAAGGTGTCGGCGGTGAAATCGAAGGTGAAGTCGATCCACACGTCGGTGACGCCCGGCGACTGCTTGACCGTCTTCTCCGCGGTGCCATCCTGGCTGTTGAGCACGATGGTCTTGGGCATCTTCTCGCGCGCGAAGAGGTTGAACCACTCCGGACGTGCGGTCTTGGGATAGTCCTGCCAGACCTCCTCGCCGCCGCGCCAGAGTCGCACCGCCTCGCTGTACGGCATGGCGATCAGGGTATAGATGGCCAGCGCGATGAGTGCACCGATGATCAGGACGCCGGCTGCCACCGACGGGTATTGCTTGAGTTCTCGCAGAGCATTCATGCCTTCGTGCCTCCGCCCCCCACCTTGACCCGGGGATCGACGAGCGCATAGACGAAATCGAGCAGGAAGACCGTGATCGCCAGCAGATAGGCATAGATGATCGAGATGCCCACGATGACGGGGGTGTCGTACAGGCCGATGGCCCGGAAATTGAGCCGGCCGATGCCGGGCCAGTTGAACACCGTCTCCAGGATGATGGCCCCGGTCCACAGGGCGATCAGGGTCAGTGCGAAGCTGGTGACGATGGTCGGCAGCGTGGGGCGCAGGATGTAACGGCGCTCAATGGCACGTGACGTCAGGCCCTTGGCCTTGGCCATGTCCACGTAATCCTCGCTCGAGTAGATCAGGAAGAAGGTGCGCCAGTTGTAGATGGTCAGGATGCCCGCGCTCAGCAGCCACGCGGTCACGGGCAGGATCAGGTGCTTCATGAGGCTGAGCGCGTAGTTCAGCGGCTCCTTGGGCGGCGGCGCGGCCACCATGCCCCCGAACGGCAGCGAGCCAAGCCACGCAGCGAAGAGCAGAAGCAGGAACAGGCCGTAGAACCATGCCGGCGCCGCGCCGGTGGGCGCGAGTGCGATGACCGCCCTGTCGACGACGCTCCCGTAGCGTCGCGACAACGCCAACGCCAGGAAGATGCTCAGGAAGAAGAGCAGCATCTGCGACGTCCCCATCAGGACCAGGGTCGACGGCAGGCGTTCCAGAATGATCAGGCGCACCTGCTTCGAGCCGCTGTCGCTGGTCAAGTATTGGGCGCGCCCCAGGTTGAGGGTCAGGGCATCCTTGAGGAAGCCGAAGCTGCGCACGATGAAGGGCCTGTCGAGGCCCAGGCGATGCTCCTCGAGGGCGACGAACTGGTCGATGAGTTCCCTGCGCTGCGCGACCGTCAGGTTCTCATACGTCTTGTTCAGACTGACCGAGATGGAGATCCGCTCGAAGATCTCGCCCTTGCGGATCTCATCCACGTAGCCGCCCATATTCGCGATGAGGATGGTCAGGTAGATGGCGATCGTCACCGTTACAAACAGGACGACCACCCGCACGGCCGTGTACTTGGCCAGCCGGCTCAGCGTGCCCATCCAGGCGCGTCTCTGCAGCGCCGCAGCTGTAGCTTCATTCGAAGACGGGGGGAGGCTTGCTTCGGTCATCGCTTCCTCGCAAGTGAACGATCCGGGGTGCAGACAGGGGCGAGGCGTTGCCTCGCCCCTGTCTTCTAGTTGCGTGCAAGAGAATCCAGGCCACAGACCTGGGTTACGTAAGAATCCTACGCATCGCCAGGCTGTGACCCGTCAGCCTGTTGTCAGGGTGCGGTGACGAATTGCGCAGACGCAAACGACGGAACCGCGACCAGCTTGGACACGACGACGACCTCGAGCTTGTTCGAGCCGGCCTCCAGCTTGCCCGTCACATCCGGGGCCAGCTTGATCTGCCACTTGCCGTCCTCGACCGCCGCAGCCTCGCCGGTCGCAGCCAGCGCGCCGTTCGCGTCGAAGACCAGGTATTTCACCTGCTCGATGTCGGCCTGTGCGTACGGCGCCTCGTTGAACGTGACCAGCACGTCGAACGCGGCTTCCTGGTTGATCGTCACGCGGCTGGCGCCTTCGACCTCGACCTCAGCGATCGCGGCCTGGCCGAAGCGGGCCCAGCGGTCCGCCGCATCCGGATTATCCGCGAAGCGCTGGAGCAGGATGGTGCCCTCGACCGGGAACGCGCGCTCCAGGTAGAACGGGCCGGTGCCAACCCAGAAGTGGCCGTAGCGGCGGTTGAACTCGGTCAGATTCGTCCAGCGGGCCGCAGCCTCGTCCGCCGTGATGAACTCGGACAGCGTCGGCGAGTACGGCATCGTCTCCGTGATCGTGGCGTTCGGCAGCTGGGCCTTCATCAGATCCAGAGTCGGACCGGCGATGTAGCTCAGCCATTCGACCTGCTTCTCGTCAGCCTTAGCAGCAGAGAACGCCGCGCCGCCAGCCGCCTCGACCAGTGCGCCGAGGTGGGTGTTGTGCCATGCGCCCGCGCCGTAGTCCCACGCGGGGTACCAGGTGATGACAGTGTCTTCAGCATCCAGGTAGGTGCTGTCAGTGTAGTATTCGAAGACCAACGGGTTGGCCGACAGGACCTTCATGCCCTTGAACGTGCTCATGAACGACTCGTAGTCGGGCACGAACGAGACGTCGTAGATCGGGCTGGCTTCCTTCGCGCGGTCGAACTGCGTGATGAACCGGTAGATCACATCGGCCGCCGTGAATGGGCTGCCATCGTGCCACTTCACGCCGCCGAAGTCGGCCGGGTAGTGCACCGTGACCTTCGCCTTGGCGGTCATCGTCTCGGTGTACTTCTCGCCCGCGGTGATGAACTTCTGCGCCTCGGCGTCCCAGTCGGCCCACGCATCGGCCGGAACCTCGATGGACGGTGCGGTGTCGAGGGTCAGCCAGTCGAGGGTCTTGGACATCATCACGCCTTCCTCGACGAGGACCTCGGCCTTCTCGATGCGGTTCGGCAGCTGCAGGCCGGTGTATGGGTCAGCGATGACGCCCGTATCGGTGGTGCCACGGATGATCATCGCGTCGTAGACCCAGGAGGTGGCCCCGATCGGGTTCCACGGCTCGGTCAGGATGCTGGGCATCGCGATCTTCATGGAGCCGCCCACCTCGCCCTCGCGGCGGATGGTGCGGGCCCACAGCGGGGTTCCGTAAACCGCGCCGTACAGGTCGTACGCGGTCTGGACCTCGGCGCGCTTGGGCGTGATGCTGGCGCGATCGACCAGCCAGAGCCGGACGGAGTCCTGCAGGGCCAGTTCCAGGGCCTTCGCCATCAGCTCGCTGCGCTCTTCCATGCTCGTGTAGTCGTTGTTCTCGAGCTTCTCGGCCAGCGCGTCGAATTCCTCCGACGGCGTGTAAGCCTGCCAGAGCGGGACGCCCAGGCCGCGGGCCGTGTAGAAGAAGCTGAAGTTGTCGACCAGCGTGCGCGGCACGGCAGTGGTGATCCAGCCGCCGGTGTAGATGTGGAACTTGCCTTCGTTCGGGTCGGTCCGCTGCCAAATGGGCGATGCGTCCGCGGCCGCCTTGTAGTCGCGGGTGGCCGCAAAACCGATCGCTTCGAGCTGGTTGGCGACGTAGTCGCCGATCAGGCGGCGCTCATCCTCGGTGCGGATCAGGACGATGATCTCGACCGGTTCGCCCTCGAACTGGAACTTGCCGTCGACGACGGTTGCGCCGATCTTCTCCATCTCAGCGGTGATGAGTTCCCTGGCCTTCTCGAGATCGTACGCGTACTTCAGCTCGAGTTGGCGGGCCACGTCTGCCGAGCGGACGTAGTCGGTGGACGCGATGTTGAACGGCAGCCAGCGGGGCGTGGCCAGGCCGCCCATGATCTCTTCCGCAATGTAGGTGCGGTCGATCAGGTAGTTCATGGCCTCGCGAATCGCGGGCACGCCAAACGGGTTCAGCTTGCCGGTTCCGCTAAAGACGGGGCCGGCGGGGTTGAAGGTGAGCTCGTTGTAGGAGCCGTAGGATTTGTAGGAGCCCAGGGTCGGGTCAGCATCAACCTTCGCGGCGACTTCCTTGTTGCTCACGGTGTAGGCAAACAGGTCGATGTCCCCGGTCTGCAGGCGGCTGACCGCAGCATCGGACGAGGGTTCCTCGACGATCACGATGGTGTCGAGCCATGCGCCGCTGCGATCCACCGGCTCTTCGGGCTTCTCGACTTCGACGATCTTTTCGACTTCGACGACTTTCTCGACTTCCTTGACCGTCTCGACGACCTGGGTCTCGATGACCTTGACTTCCTTCTCCACTTCCACCACCTGGGTCACGACTTTCTCGACGACCTGTGGGGCGGGCGCGGGGCACGCAGTCAAGACCATGCTGAAGATCACCAGGACGCCCAGCAATACCGACAGCCTCTTCATCGACATTTTCTCCTCCTGAAAGAATGTGGAAGGGGAACTCCGACACTTAGCCGTTGCTAAGGCGCTAGATAGCCTCAGAATAGCATTTCGACATGCGCATGTCAAGTAACAATGGCCACAAACGCGCAGTCAAGGTTCAATTATTGTGACACAAATCACATTCAAAGCAGAGCCTGATCCCCTGGCGCAGGCAATCAACCCCCGCCCACCGGAGGGAAGAGGCTCAGCGCGTCGCGCTCGCTGACGGGTGTGTCCAGCCCTTGCAGGTACTCGACCGAGCGCCCGTTGAGAAAGACCGTGATGTAGCCGGTGAGCCGCCCCTCGACATCCCACAGCTTCTCGCCCAGGGCCGGGTGGAGCTCGACCAGCCGCTGCACCATGTCGCCCACCGTCGCGCCCTCCGGCGCGGGCATATCGTGGACCGCGCCGCCCATCAGATCGCGCAACGTCGCATAGACCTTGATTCGCACCGTAATCCTCCGCCTCGTGTAGCTGCGCTTATTGTACCCGCAAGCTGCCCTTTCGCGAAAGGCTCACGGGCAGTCCAGATGCCCGGCACTTCGAAGTGCCGGGCACCTAAAGACAAAAGGGCTTGCTCCACCCCGCGGCCACGGGGCAAACAGGTGCCGGGCACCTTCGAGGGTGCCCGGCACCTAAAAATGAAAGGCACCCCGCGCGGCCCGTGCTTTTTGGCACTTGCGGCGGTTTGGCGAAACAGGCCAGTTAGGGTAATATTCCATCCCATCCCGGCCATGCACGCCACGCATTACTTCGACGAAGGTCCGGGCGCATCGGCCGAAATCGGGCGCTGCCAGGCATCATCTTCATCAACGCATACGGATCGCCCGTTGTCCCACGGAGCGATTCGACCCGCCCGGTTCGAACGATGCATTTGAACGAGGAGGTGACACGCACGCAATCGACAGAGACGCATAACCACTACCAACCAGATCGAACCTAGCACGCTTCAATCAAGGAGGAACCATGAAGCACTGGTCCAAACTGGCTGCTGTCCTGGCCGTGGTGGCGTTGCTCGCCGGCGTATTCGCCGTCGCGTACGCCGAGCCGGCCACGCAGACAGATGCCCCGGTCGTGGACACCAAGGCCCCGACCATCCCCGCGCTCGAAGAATGGATGGCCTCGCCCCATGCCGATTTCGAATCGGAGTCGTTCCGGCATTGGGATGAAGAAGACCCGCAGGAAGTACCTGCATCCTGCGCCAAGTGCCACAGCTCCGCCGGCTACCAGGACTTCCTGGGCGCTGACGGCAGCGAGGCCGGCATGGTCGACGAGGCCGCGCCGGTGAACACCGTGGTCGACTGCGTGGCCTGCCACAACTCGGCCACCATCGCCAAGGACAGCGTCGTCTTCCCGTCCGGCATCGAGCTGACCGGCCTGGGCGACGAGTCCCGCTGCATGGAGTGCCACCAGGGCCGCGAGTCCAAGGTGAGCGTCGACAAGCAGATCACCGACACCTTCAAGCTGACCGAAAAGGACCTGGACACGGTGGTCAAGCCGCTCGTGACGACCACGGACGGTAAGACCGTGACCACGACCTTCGGCTTCCGCAACGTGCACTACTTCGCGGCCGCAGCCACCCAGTACGGCACGCTGGCCAAGGGCGGCTACGAGTACGACGGCCTGAGCTACGACGGCAAGTTCGAGCATCCGGCGCCGTTCAACACCTGCAACGGCTGCCACGACTCGCACTCGCTCGAGCTCAAGCTCGAGGATTGCCAGGCATGCCACGTGGACGTCAAGACGGCTGAGGACCTGGCGGACATCCGCGAGGCCGGCTCCCTGATGGACTACGACGGCGACGGCGACGCGGAGGAAGGCATCGGCCAGGAGTATGCCGGCCTGCAGGAGAAGCTCAGCCAGGCCCTGGCGGCCTATGCCAAGGAAGTCGCGAAGGCCGACATCGCCTACAACCCCGCAGCCTATCCCTACTGGTTCGCGGACGCCAATGCCAACGGCAAGGCCGACGAGGGCGAGAAGGGCTACAGCACCTGGACCGCACGCCTGCTGAAGGCCGCGTACAACTACCAGGTGGCGGCTAAGGATCCGGGTGCGTTCGCGCACAACGCCAAGTACGTCATCCAGCTGATGCACGACTCGATCGCGGACCTCAACACCGCGCTCGCGAAGCCGGTCGACATCGAGGCTGCGGCCCGCAACGACGTGGGCCACTTCGACGGCACCTCCGAAGCGTTCCGCCACTGGGACGAAGACGGCACTGTGCCGGCTGACTGCGCCAAGTGCCACTCGGCCGCGGGCCTGCCCCAGTTCATCGAGAACGCGGGCACGGTCGCGGTCGCGGGCAGCAGCGTGCGCACCACCGGTGTGGTGGCTGCGGAGCCGTCCAACGGTCTGGCCTGCACCACCTGTCACGACCCCGAGGGCGAGTGGCCGGCGCTGTATGCGGTCACCAGCGTGCCGTTCCCGAGCGGCAAGAGCGTCACCTTCAGCACCGAGGCGGATGAGCCTGCGGCAGCCAACCTGTGCCTCGAATGCCACCAGGGCCGCGCGTCCACCGCGACGGTGAATGCGGCGATCAAGGGCCTCGAAGAGGACAAGGCGCCTGAGCGGGCGCTGCGCTTCCAGAACGTGCACTACTTCGCCGCGGGTGCGTCCCTGTTCGGCACGGATGCCCAGGGCGCGTACGAGTACGCGGAGAAGGAATACGTCGGCAAGTTCGCGCACGTGCCGGGCTTCGACACCTGCACGGGCTGCCACAACCCGCATGCGCTCGAGCTGAGCCTCGACACCTGCACGACCTGCCACGCCGGCATCAAGTCGGCCGACGAGATCCGCATCCTGGCGGCCGACCTGGACGGCGACAAGGACGTGAAGGAGCCGATCAAGGCGGAGATCGATGCGCAGGTCGAGAAGGTGTACGCGGCCATGCAGTTGTACGCGAAGGACGTCCTCAAGGCGCCCATCCTCTACGATTCGCATGCCTACCCGTACTTCTTCGCGGATGCGAACGCCAACGGCAAGGTGGACGAGGGTGAGGCCGGCTACGCTGCCTGGACCCCGCGCCTGCTGAAGGCGGCCTACAACTACCAGTATGTCCAGAAGGATCCGGGCATGTTCGCGCACAACGCGAAGTACGCCGGCCAACTCCTTTACGACACCCTGGAGGACTTGGGCAAGGGCGGCATCAAGGTCGATCTGACCGGGATGGTGCGCCCCGAAGTGAAGAAGTAGAGTCCCCAAATGCCGGGCACCTGTGAGGCGCCCGGCACTTATGCCCAAAAAAGTAACGACCCTCAAGTGCCGGGCACCTGCGAGGTGCCCGGCACTTTTTGCCTTCAAATTCGTTCCCTCCCCCACCTGTGCTATAATCTCCTTGCTCTGGCATCTCTATCAATTCATCATCAATTCAGGAGGCAGTACGATGTCGACCATGATTACCCAGGTGTACGGGCGTGAGATCCTTGATTCCCGCGGCAATCCCACGGTTGAGGTGGAAGTCTGGCTGGAAGACGGCGAAATGGGACGCGCGGCCGTTCCCTCCGGCGCATCGACGGGCGTGCACGAAGCACTCGAGCTGCGCGACGGCGACAAGGGTCGCTACGGCGGCAAGGGCGTCAGCAAGGCAGTCGAGCATGTGAACAACGAGATCGCCGAAGTGTTGTTCGGCATGGACGCGCTGGATCAGGCCGGCGTCGATCAGGCGATGATCGACCTCGACGGCACTCCCAACAAGGCGAAGCTCGGCGCGAACGCGATCCTGGGCGCCAGCATGGCCGTGGCCCGCGCGGCTGCGGAGGCGTGCGGCCTGCCGCTCTACCGCTACCTGGGCGGCGCAGGCGCGCGCACCCTGCCCGTGCCGATGATGAACATCATGAACGGCGGCGCGCACGCGGGCTTCGAGAGCACCGACTTCCAGGAGTTCATGGTCGCGCCTATCGGCGCCCCAACCTTTAAAGAAGCCGTGCGCATGGGCTCCGAGACCTACCAGGCGCTGAAATCCGTGCTGAAGAGCAAGGGATTCACCACCGGCGTGGGCGACGAGGGTGGCTTCGCACCGAAGCTGGGCGCCAACTCCGAGGCCATCGAGCTGATCCTCAAGGCCATCGAGATGGCCGGGTACAAGCCGGGCGAGGACATCGCCATCGCGCTCGATCCTGCGGTCAGCGAAATCTACGAGGATGGCCTGTACCTGCTGCGCCGCGAGGGCGGGAAGAAGCTCACGTCCGCGGAGTTGGTCGACCTATGGGCCACCTGGGTAGCGCAATACCCGATCATCTCCCTCGAGGATGGCCTGGCCCAGGACGACTGGGAAGGCTGGCGGCTCGTCACGGAGAGGCTGGGAGACAAGATCCAGCTGGTCGGCGACGACCTGTTCGTCACCAACGTCGAGCGCATTGGCCGCGGCATCGCCGAGAAGTCGGCCAATTCCGTGCTCATCAAGCTGAACCAGATCGGCTCGCTGACCGAGACCATCGCCGCGATCGAGATGGCCCGCCGCGTCGGCTGGACCGCCATGGTGTCGCATCGTTCGGGCGAGACCGGCGACACCTTCATCGCGGACCTGACCGTGGCCATGGGGACCGGCCAGCTCAAGACCGGCGCGCCGGCACGCTCCGAGCGCGTGGAGAAGTACAACCAGCTCATGCGTATCGAGGATGAGCTGGGGGATACCGCAATCTACGCGGGCCGCAGCGCGTTCCGCGGGCTGTAGGCGTCGACGCCGTAGGGGCGGACCCGTGTGTCCGCTGCCCGACCCGTGATCCTGTAGGGGCGGACCTGTGTGTC
>JAXGQB010000001.1:0-3180 GCA_040766655.1 Anaerolineae bacterium | reverse complement strand
CCTTGTTGAACTAAGCCGCTACGCGGCAGTTGAGTAATTAGGCGGCTGTCGTTCCGATTCACGGGGGGCATCATACCTAGGAGGCGGGTGGACAATCAAGTCCGTCCGCAATCCAGGAGAACCGACATGACGACAATGACGATGATGAAGGAGCCGACGGGGAACTTGCGGCGGCGGATGATCGAAGAGATGCAGTTGCGCAACTACTCGGAGCGCACGCAGGAGAGCTATGTGCGGGCGGTGGGGCGGCTGGCGGGCTGGTGCTGGAAGAGCCCCGGCGAGGTGGGCGACGAGGAGCTGCGCGGCTACTTTTTGTATCTGCGCAACCAGAAGCGGCTGGCGCGGGCCACGACCACGATCGCGTTGTGCGGGATCAAGTTTTTCTTCGAGCAGGCGCTCAAGCGCGACTGGACGGCGATGGACATTCCCCGTCCCCGGGCGGAGCACAAGCTGCCCGTCGTGCTGTCGCGTGAGGAGGTTTGGCGCATTTTGGGCGAAGTGCGCGAGCTGCGCCACCGGGCCTGCCTGACACTGATCTACAGTTGCGGGCTGCGTCTGGGCGAAGGCTGCCGCCTGCAGGTGGGCGAGATCCAACGCGACCGCGGTGTCATCCACGTGCGCGCGGCCAAAGGGAACAAAGACCGCTATGTGCCGCTGCCGCCGGAGACCCTGGCGCTGCTGGGCGAGTGCTGGAAGAGCCACCGCAATCCCACGTTCCTGTTCCCCTGCGTGGGCCGCGGCGGCGCGCATGGAGCCAGCGCGGACAAGCCCGTGCCGATCTCGACGGTGCAGCAGGCGTTTCGCAAGGCGCTGCGCGCGGCGGGCGTGAGCAAGGACGCTCACGTGCACACCCTGCGCCACAGCTATGCGACCCATCTGCTGGAAGCCGACGTGAACCTGCGCCAGATTCAGGACTGGCTGGGCCACCACTCGCCCAAGACCACCGCGGTCTATACGCACCTGACCGCCGAGGGTGCCGCCGCGGCTGTCGCCCGGCTCAACGGACTGATGATGGCGCCGTAGCGTGGGTGCCTTGGCGGAGATTCTCCGCCGTCATGGCCCGGCCTACCGGGAGCGCTACGCCGATCGCATGCCCTGGGACCAGTTGAGGGCCATGCGCGCGATCGAGACGTGCCGCACGCCGGCGCTGGGCGGGCAGCGGTGGCAATGCCCCCGGTGCGCCCGGACGCACTGGGCGCTGCATTCGTGCGGCAACCGGCATTGCCCGGCCTGCGGCGGCGATGATGCGCGGGAATGGCTGCGCCGGCAGGAGGCCCTCCTCCTGCCGGTGCGCCACCACCTGTGCACGTTCACCGTGCCCAAGGAGCTGCGCCGCGCCATCCGTTCGCATCCGCGCGAAGGCCTCGCGCTCCTGTTCGAGGCCTCGTCTTCGACGCTGCTGGACGTCTGCGCCAACCCCCAATGGCTCGGCACCCGGCCGGGCCTGACGGGCGTGCTGCATACCCACGGCCGCGCGCTGGTCTATCACCCCCACGTCCACTACGTCGCCCCCGACGGCACGTGGCGCGAGTCACACGCCCAATTTCTCGTGCCGGTGCGGGCGCTTTCGGCGGTCTTCCGCGCGCGCTTCCGCGACGGACTGCGCCGGCGCCTGCCAGCGGCGTTCGCCGCCGTCCCCGCCCAGACCTGGACGCGCGACTGGGTCGTGCATTCCCAACCCGTCGGCGACGGCCGCAACGCCCTGCGCTACCTCGCGCGCTACATCTACCGCGTCGCCCTCGCCGACTCCGCCATCAGCGAGCACGACGGCGACACCGTCGCGTTCCGCTACCGCGACACCCAAACGAAAAAGGTTCACCGCATGGCGCTGCCCGTGATGGAGTTCATCCGCCGCTTCCTCCAGCACGTCCTGCCCTCCGGGTTCGTCAAAGTCCGCCACTACGGCCTGCACCATCCCTCGCGCAAACGCACCCTCTCACTCGTCCGCGCCATGCTCTGCCTGCTGCGCGGCGAACCGCTGCCCGAAGCCCCCGAACCCGAGGAACCCCTGCCGCCGCCGCGCTGCCCGCACTGCGACCTCCCCATGGAGCGGCGCGAACGCACCTGGCGACCCCTCCCCGACATCGTGACCCTGTCCCCGACCTATGCCCGGGGCCCTCCTGCCGCATCATGAATACGCCACCTCCCACTCATCTTGGCAAGCGACACGCCCCGCGCCGCGCGGCGGAGCCTTGTCCCACCCTCGAAAAACGCCTTGGTCTGGCCCCCGATCGCCCGCCGCGTCCCCCGGTCCTTCGCTCTGATAGCGGCCCCCAGGCTCTCGTCGCCGACCTCCGGCCATCCCTTTAGCCCCATCTGGGCTTCCGCCCCGAGAGCAAAATACATGCGCCCCCGACGGGCTTGTTCAACCCGGGATTGCAGCGTGGCTTCGCACGCTACTAATCCCTACTTTGTTCGATGCTCGTTGTTTGTAGCGGCCCGTACTCTTTGAGACGCCATTCATACTGCGACTGCTCGGACTCGAGTAACTTTTGTCCCGCGGGGGTTAGGGAACCGTCTGGATTGATCTCATCCATAAGGTGTGCCGCCCTCGACTCAACACCTGACAGTAGGTTAAGGAGGAACATAGCGAGGTCGCGGTCGGTGTCCCATACATGGCATGCATACATGAACGCGCGGCCAGTGCTGTGATAGAGAAAATTGCTGTTGCCAAGGGTCAGCCGGGTGTCATCACCGGGCAGCGGTATGACTCGGATCGTGTAACCGCTCCGATCGAATGTCTGCGGTGTGTTTGTGTGCCAGACATAGACGTCGATCGTGTCGCGCTGAAGACCGTCGAAGAGGAGTTGATTAGACAACGCGAAGTTCACCGAAGCGAATTTGTTGATTTCGTCTGTGTCGCGTACGCCGATGTAGATCACCCACGCGTTGAAGGCCAGTGACAAGACAAGCAACGCAGCCATTGCAATTATCAGTTTCTTCATGATTTATTCCATCGAACGTCACGGCTCACCCTCGGCGCACCTTGTGCGCCGTAGGGGTGCAGCCGTTTGTTCGCCTATTTTTCTTGTTTCTTTCTTAGCTCAATAGGCTATTCTTTCCCTTACGCATGGGCAAGCTTTATACAACCGAAACGGCTGCGACATACCTTGGGGTCACCCCTGCAAGGGTAAGGCAATTGATTCTCGAAGAAAGGATAGAATCAGAAAAATATGGCCG